>CAZUDV010000001.1:0-332099 GCA_964619555.1 uncultured Bacteroidales bacterium
GTCAAATATGTTATGCTACAATAAAAAGTGTCAAAGATGTCCTGCTATATGTCAACTAATCACTAAACACCAACCACTCTTCAGCCCTCACTTCATCCCTCTTCTCTTTTTGATCTCCTCATAAGCTGCCTGCAGTTGCTGGAATTTTTCCTTGGCCGATTTCTGGATCTTGGGGCCGAGGTGTTCCACCTTGTCAGGGTGATATTTGACGGCCATTTTGCGGTAGGCCGCTTTCACCTCTTCGTCAGTGGCGTCGGGTGTGATTTCAAGGACCCGGTAAGCGCTGTCGATATCCTTGACAAACATGGCTTTGATCGACTCGTAGTCGCTGCGGTCGATGCCCAGGTAGCCCGAAATCACGCCTACCATTTCGACTTCTTTCGGATTATACTGATTATCGGCTGCTGTGATGCCGAAGAGATAGTGCAGCAACTGCAGACGGGCCGGATATTCCATGAACTGTGCAATCTGGGCGCAGACCTCCTGCACGTTGAAATCCTGCTTCAGGATCTCCTGGAGCATCTGGATGCGTTGGTTGGCGACGGCAGAGCCGAAGTTATGGATAAAGAACCGGCGGACATACTCCAGTTCCGACTTCATCACTTTCTGATCTGCTTTCATCACCGCCGCGGAAAGGATCAGCAGGCTGACGCTGAAATCGCCGCTCTGGGTAGGCTTGTACTCGTAAGTGCCGGACGACATTCCGTCGACCATCGATCCGAAGATGAATCCGAGGATCCCGCCGATCGGTCCGCCGAAGGCCCATCCGAGCCCGCCGCCGATCCATTTGGCATACTTCATCTTTGCCATTTTTTCTGCTTTTAGCTTTTGCTTCCTTGCTTTACGCTCATCCGTCCCCCAGTCCATATTCCCGATCAGGTAGAGGATGATGAGGATAAGAGCGATCGTGAGGAGATACTTCATTTTTTCCGAGGACCTCACAGGTCACCTCACAGGTCACCTCACAGGTTGGGGCAAAGGTAGGGAAAAGATGTTACAGGATTTTTTTTGCCACAGATTCACAGATTACTCTATGCATCTGGCAATTAATAATCTGCGAATCAGCGGCCAAATAATTAGGATAGTCGCTCGCTCACCGGCAGCCCGTACTCCTCCACCATCCGAATGTTCATCGTTTCGAGCTGGTCCAGGATCGGGTTGTAGATGTCGGGAAGGACGGGGATGTGTACCCCCTTCTCGGTGATCTTGCCTTCCAGGATCATCTCCACGCCACAGGCGGCAGGAAGAGCCACGGTCCGTGCCACCGAGGTGTCGGTGAGCAGCGTGCCGAAGTCAAGCATCCTGGATTTGATGACCTCCTGGCTGCCATCGGTATAGCTGGCCAGGAAGGTGTGCTGCATCACCACCATGTCGCGCTCCTCGGGCCGGATCATCATTTTGGCAATCATCAGGTCGGAAACGATCTCGAACGGGCTATCCTCGGTGCGGTTCATCGGCTCGTTGCTGAAAAGGCCGATCCATTCCATGGCCCCGATGGGGCGGGAATTGATATCCAGGCCAAGCTTTGCGGCCACTTTCGCCTTGATGTTCTCAGCACTGGCCTCCCCTGTCTGCTTGGCCATGAAACCGGCAAAGCTCAGGCCTTCCATGTTGTATTTGTCGTAGGATAACAGCTTCAGCACCTTCAGGGCGTCGATGATCTCGCACCAGCCTTCGTAGCGGAACGTGCCGCGCATGATGGTCTTCGCTTCGGGGATGCCGTAAAGATCTTTATACGGAACCGAGTCGCGGTTCGGGTATACATCGAGCATGCCCACCTGCGGAAAATCCACCTTCAGCGGGTTGCGGAAGAGGTTTTCGGTGGGGACGTAAACGATCTGCCCGTTCTTCAGGAAGTTGCCGTCGTTGTTCCCGGCCATGACCACACCCTTCGGGGCCCAGGTAAACTTGTAACGGAACGGGTTCTCTTCCACTTCCGGTGCCACGAGGGCGCCGCAGAAGGAGTAGAACTCATCCACCCTGCCGCCTTTGCCGTGCACATGGTCGATGATGCGCATGGCCGACATGTGGTCGATGCCAGGGTCGAGGCCCAGCTCGTTCAGGATGATGATGCCGGCGGCCCGCGCTTCTGCGTCGAGGGCGCGCATCTCGGGCTTCACGTAGCTGGTCGTGACCATATTCTTCTTCAGCTTGATACACTTTTTCGCGACCATCACGTGGTAGAGGTAGGGTAAAAGGCTCACGGTCAGGTCATGACCTGCGATCATGCCATCGAGTTCAGCTTCCTGTTCCACGGTCCACGCGACCGAGCGGCCGTTCGGGTGCCCGTCGATCATTTCGTCGGCTTTGGCCTTCGTGCGGGTAGCTACGGTGACGATGTAATTCTTATCAAGCAAATACCGGACGATCGGTCTGACCACCATGCCGGCTCCTAAAATCAAGACTTTTTTCATTTTGTTCAATTGTTTTATTTCGATTGAATGAACCCACCCCCGTTCCCCCTCCCTTTTCAAAAGGGAGGGGGCCAGGGGGAGAGTTTTTTTAGATATATTTCTTAAGATACTCATAATCCGGTGTGAACTCCCCACGGTGCAGGATCATGGCCTTTTTGATGGGATTGGGCAGCTTCACCTTGTCGAAAGGCTGGCTGAAGTCGGCTTTGGCGATGGGGGTAACGTAGCGCCACAGCACTTCGCTGAAGAACTGCGAGGCGTCGCGGGGCAGCTCGCTGGGGAGGATATCCACCGCCATGACCAGCAGCCCTTCGCCCTTGAAACCGTCCGACGGCTGGCGGGTTAATGGGTTGTAGACGAAGACCGGGTTCTCGATCTCGGTGCCGCGGTGGGTGATCTCCACCGAGCCGTCCGGGTCGCAAGTGATGTCGCCCACCACGGTGAGCTTTGGTTTTCCTGCTTTGAACATCTGCCCGGTGTAATCCTTCGTCAGCAGTCGCGGGTACTTCGGATCCCAGTAAATGCAATTCACCAGGACAGTGAGGTACGGGAGATATTTTTCGAAAGCGCCCTTGTATTTTTCGGGGTGGGTGTAATAATCATGAAGGTCGAATTTCTCGTCCGGGTTGATCGGTTCCACCAGGTGTTCTTCCTTGAAAACAACCTTGTAAACGATGTTGTCCGGGAGATGGGTGTGGGTGTGCAGGTTCGGCAACTCATCCGGCAGGATCTCCTTGATCGGGAGCAGGGAGGCGATCTCCTGGGCGCCCTGGGAAACGTTTCCATAACCGGTGAAGCCGATTACCAGGGGCTTCAGCTCTGGCGGCAGCCCTTTCTCGATGATCTTCTGCCCTACTTTCGACACCACTTTCCGGGCCTCATTGAGAGAATGATAATTATGCGTCTGTGCGATATCCAGGAACGGGGTGATGACGCCGGATTCCTCCAGCCTTTGCCCGAGCGACCAGAGGGAGTTGATCATCCCCGCCAGGCCGGCGTATCTTCCGAAGAAAATGAGTCGTTTACCCATCTCATCCACCACGCGTTCGTAATCGATGAGCGAGCATTTCAGGTCGATGAGCTTTTGTAGCATCGGCATGTTGTGCGGCTGTCCCTTTATCACGTGGGAGAAGAACATATAGGTCTTGCCTTCTTCCAGGCGCGGGATAGGGATCTCTTTCACGCCGAAAATGACGGGGCATTGCGACAGGTCGTCGGTCACCGTAGCTCCGACGGCTTCAAATTCTTCGTCAGAGAAAACGCGCTTGGCCGACGTTTCCACAAAGACTTCCAGGCCGTCTTTTTTAATGAGATGTTTCAGGTGCGATGGGACCAGCGGAACGCGCCGTTCCATCACGTATTTGTCTTCATAGCGGATGCCGATCTTGTTGTTCATGGTAGTTATCGTCAAAGTGCGGCAAACTTAGCAAAATTCGGGGAGACGGAGAAGGGGGAATTGTTATTTTTTTAACAGAAGATTATTGGAATTAACCCTCCCCCTGGCCCCCTCCCTAAGGTTAGGGAGGGGGAATTCGTTGAGGATATCGCTGTGTTACAGACGGTGTGCCCCTCCGGAGCGCGGGGTGTTGCGAATTCCACTGTCCCCGCTACAATACCTTATCACCTACGGCGAACCGCGAACCGCCGACCGCCGACCACTAATAATTAACATTCCCTTCATCTGATTTCCCCAATTATTTCCTACCTTTGCACGTTCATCCGAAATTCGGGTAAATAGTTGTGTAACACACTGATTGACAAATAATAATAAAAATTTATGGCAAAAAGTAAATTCGTCTACACCTTCGGGAATAAGCAGGCAGAAGGCAATGCCTCTATGAAGAACCTGCTGGGTGGCAAAGGCGCAAACCTCGCTGAAATGAACCTCATCGGTGTCCCGGTCCCCCCGGGTTTCACCATCACGACGGAAGTCTGTACGCAATATTATAAGCTGGGCAAAGCCAAGGCCCTCGAAATGATCAAAGCGGAAGTGGAAGACGGCGTGAAATACGTTGAAAAGATCATGGGTAGCCAGTTCGGCGATACCGCCAACCCGCTCCTCGTCTCTGTGCGCTCCGGCTCCCGCGCCTCCATGCCCGGGATGATGGACACGATCCTGAACCTAGGCCTGAATGAAAAGGTGGTGGCGGGCCTTGCCAAAAAGACCGGGAACGAGCGCTTTGTTTGGGACTCCTACAGGCGCTTCGTGCAAATGTACGGTGACGTGGTTCTCGGCTTGAAACCGGCTTCCAAGGAAGACGTCGACCCGTTCGAAGAAATTATTGAAGAGGTGAAGGAAGAAAAAGGTGTGATCAACGACACCGACCTCACCACCGCCGACCTGAAAGAACTGGTAAAACGGTTCAAAGCCGCCGTGAAAGAAAAGACCGGCCATAGCTTCCCTACCGACCCATGGGAACAGCTCTGGGGCGCCATCGTAGCCGTGTTCGACAGCTGGATGAACGACCGCGCTATCCTGTACCGCAAGCTGAACAACATCCCGGAAGAATGGGGAACAGCGGTCAACGTGCAGGCCATGGTATTCGGCAACATGGGCGAGTCCTCCGCCACCGGAGTGGCCTTTACCCGCGACGCCGGAACCGGTGAGAACCTGTTCAACGGCGAATATCTTATCAACGCACAGGGCGAAGACGTGGTGGCCGGTATCCGCACCCCGCAGCAGATCACGATCGAAGGATCGAAACGCTGGGCAAAGCTGGCCAATATCCCGGAAGAGATCAGGGCGGCACAATACCCTTCACTCGAAGAATCCATGCCGAAACTCTATAAGGAACTCGACAAGATCCAGCAGAAACTGGAAGATCATTATAAGGACATGCAGGACCTGGAATTCACGATCCAGGAAAACAAATTGTGGCTGTTGCAGACCCGTAACGGCAAACGCACCGGGGCTGCCATGGTGAAAATAGCCATGGATATGCTCCGTGAAGGACTCATCGATGCAAAAACAGCCATACTGCGCGTCGAGCCCAACAAACTGGACGAACTGCTGCACCCTGTATTCGACACAGACGCCATGAAAAAGGCCACCGTGCTGGCTAAGGGCCTTCCTGCATCCCCTGGCGCCGCCACGGGACAAATCGTCTTTTTTGCCGACGAAGCGGAGACCTGGGCCGCTAAAGGCCATGCCACCATTCTCGTCCGTATCGAGACTTCTCCTGAAGACCTTAAGGGTATGAACGTGGCAAAGGGTATCCTCACCGCCCGCGGCGGGATGACCTCCCACGCCGCCGTTGTGGCCCGCGGAATGGGCAAATGCTGCGTCTCCGGCGCCGGCAGCCTGAAAATTGACTACAAAGCCAAGACCCTTACGGTCGATGGCAAGGAACTGAAGGAAGGCGACTGGATCTCCCTTAACGGCTCCACCGGTGAAGTGTACGATGGCAAGCTGGCCACCCGCGATGCCGATATGAGCGGCGATTTCGGCGAGCTGATGGAACTGGCCGACCGCTTCGCCCGGATGCACGTCCGCACCAACGCCGACACCCCGAATGACGCCCGCGTGGCACGTAACTTTGGAGCCAGGGGCATCGGCCTGTGCCGCACCGAACACATGTTCTTCGAAGGTGACCGCATCATCCCTATGAGGGAGATGATCCTCGCCGACGACGAGGCCGGCCGCCGCAAGGCCCTCGACAAGCTGCTGCCCATCCAGCGTGGCGACTTCGAAGGCATCCTGGAAGCCATGCAGGACCTTCCGGTGACCATCCGTCTCCTCGACCCGCCACTGCACGAATTTGTGCCGCACGAAGACGCCAACCAGAAGGAAATGGCCAAGGAAATGGGCGTTCCAGTGAAGGTTATCAAGCAGAAGGTCGATGAACTGCACGAAATGAATCCCATGCTGGGCCACCGCGGCTGCCGCCTGGGCAATACCTACCCGGAAATTTCCGAGATGCAGGCCAGGGCCATCATCGAAGCCGCCCTCAACCTGAAAGCCAAAGGCATAAACGCTTTGCCTGAGATCATGATCCCGCTCACCGGCACCCTGAAGGAGCTGAAGATGCAGGAAACCATCGTCCGCGAAACCGCCGAGAAGGTCTTTGCCGAAAAGAAAGACCGGATCGATTACCTGGTCGGCACGATGATCGAAGTACCGCGCGCAGCTATCACAGCCGATGAGATCGCCGAATCGGCGGAATTCTTCTCCTTCGGCACCAACGACCTGACACAGATGACCTTCGGATACAGCCGGGACGATTCCGGCAAGTTCCTGCCGGTCTACCTGAAGAAAGGCATCCTGAAGCACGACCCGTTCCAGGTGCTTGACCAGGAAGGCGTTGGAAAACTGATGAAGATCGCCGTGAAGAAAGGCCGCGAAACCCGCCCGAAGATCAAGATCGGCATTTGCGGTGAGCATGGCGGCGAACCGTCATCCGTGGAATTTTGCGACTCTCTCGAGTTCAACTATGTATCCTGCTCGCCTTACCGCGTTCCGATTGCAAGACTGGCTGCCGCACAGGCCGTTATCAAAAAGAAACAGGCCAAAAAAGCGGAAAAGGAAACCAGGAAGAAGGTCAAGAAATCTTCCAAGAAAAACAAGAAAAACAAATAATCGGAGCTCATTCCGAAAGATGTTTTAAAAGTTAAATTTTGCCACAGATTCACAGATGACTGTTTGTCACAAGCACTTCAATAATCTGTGAATCAGTGGCATCTTAATTTTACAAGAACATTCATTCTATTCATGTCTCCTCTGAGGCAAAGTCTTCATTATAAATGAACAATATTTGATAAATTTGCCGTTTAATTTCAATTTACAAACCAAAAACAGATCATGGCAGTGAGTATCGACAAGATCCGGAAGGACCTGGAAAGTTATGGCATTACGGATGTTAAGGAAATTTACTATAACCCTTCATACGATTTACTTTTCGAACATGAAACCGATCCTTCACTGAAAGGATTTGAGGAAGGCGTGGTAACAGAACTTGGGGCAGTGAATGTGATGACCGGAGTATTCACCGGCCGTTCCCCGAAAGATAAATATGTTGTACATGACGAAACCACACGGGATACGGTCTGGTGGGCGGCTTCGACCAACAGGTCCGACAACAAGCCGATTGACCGGGATGTATGGAATCACTGCTATAACCTTGGGGCAAAACAACTTTCCGGAAAAAGACTCTATGTGGTGGATGGTTATGCCGGCTCCAACGAAGATACCCGGCTGAATATCCGTTTCGTTATGGAGGTGGCCTGGCAGGCACATTTCATCAAAAACATGTTCATTCGTCCGTCGGAACAGGAACTGGAGAATTTCAATCCCAGTTTCGTTGTGCTGAATGCCGCTAAAACCCGGAATAAGGAATGGAAAACGATGAAACGTACGGATGGGGTCCCCCTCAATTCGGATGTCTTTGTAATGTTCAACCTGACTGAAAAAAGAGCTGTTATCGGGGGAAGCTGGTACGGAGGAGAAATGAAAAAAGGGATTTTCTCCGTAATGAATTACTACCTTCCTCTCAAAGGTATCGCAGCAATGCATTGCTCTGCCAATGTTGGGAAAGAAGGGGATACAGCCATATTTTTCGGACTCTCGGGCACGGGGAAAACAACTTTATCTACGGATCCGAAGCGGGCGCTGATCGGGGATGACGAGCATGGCTGGGACGATCACGGGATCTTTAATTTTGAAGGAGGATGCTATGCCAAATGCATCAACCTGGACAAAAACAGTGAACCGGATATTTACAAGGCCATCAAGCGGGATGCATTGCTGGAGAATGTCACAGTGGATGATCACGGGAAGATTGACTTCAATGACGGAAAACTGACCCAGAATACGCGTGTCTCTTACCCGATCTATCACATTGAAAATATTGTCAAGCCGGTTTCCAGGGGCGGCCATGCCAGGAAGGTCATTTTCCTTACCGCCGATGCATACGGCGTGATGCCCCCGGTTTCAATCCTCACCCCTGAACAGACCCAATATCACTTCCTTTCTGGCTTCACCGCCAAACTGGCCGGTACAGAGCTGGGTGTCACTACCCCTCAACCGACTTTTTCAGCCTGTTTCGGCGCCGCTTTCCTGATGCTTCACCCGACAAAATACGGGGAAGAGCTTGTCAAACGAATGGAAGCCAACGGGGCCAGGGCCTACCTGGTCAATACCGGCTGGAATGGCACCGGCAAGCGTATTTCCATCAAAGCTACCCGAAAGATCATCGACGCCATCCTGGATGGTTCCATCGACAAGGCGGAGACCAAACAGATACCGGTCTTTAATTTCACCATCCCCGTTTTTCTCCATGATGTCGACCCGAAGATCATGGACCCAAGGGATACGTATTCAGACCCGGAAGAATGGTTAAAGAAGGCGAAAGAGCTGGCAGCACTCTTCATCAAAAACTTCGAGCAATACACGGATAACGAGCACGGGAAGAAACTGGTGGCAGCGGGACCGCAGCTATAAGTTCGCAGTTCGCAGTTTGCAGTTCCCAGTTTGCAGTTCGCAGTTCGCAGTCAGCGGTAAGATTTTACCGATATTCTTAAAGCACTACAAACTTGACGTGGCGGAGATTTTTTTGTTATATTTGACTGAATATCGCAAAAGACATGCTACGCCTTTCTTTTCTGTTCTGTTTCATGTTTTTGCTCAGCAACCTTATACAGGGACAGAGGAAATTGAATTTCGATCCACCCACAAATGTCAGGTACGGCCAGGACCATTTACCCAGTCAAGTAGATGTGATGTGGACGCCACCTGAAGGATGGGAGCCTTCTCCGGTAGACAAATGGATTGACTGGGACCTGGGACTCTGGGATGGCAATTCACTGAATTGTACTGGCTATTGGTGGGACGCACTGCACATCTCATTTGTCGGCACTCCTGAGATGATTCGCCTGAAAGGTTTAAAAGTTTATCCAAACCCGGCAAAGGATCAAATCCGTGTGGAATCGACTGAAGGAAAGATAATGTCTGTCTCGGTGATCACTATTGAAGGGGAGGTAGTACTTTACCGATCATTCAATGATGAAAATATTTTGCTGGATATTTCCTGCCTGCCATCTTCACTCTATATCTTGCAAACGATTACTGAAAATGGCACGTCTGCTTCTAAATTGATGATCTCTAAACAGTAAGAATGCATCACATCTTCGTGGCATCGGACGGTACGGGCCGGACGGCAGAGCAGGCTGTAAGGGCGGCAATGACCCAGTTCCCTGATCAGGATGTGGATATTATCCGGTACTCCGATATCCGGACATTCACACAGCTCCAGGAACTGGTGCAAAAGGCGGTCGAAGAGCGTGCTTTTATCGTTCATACCCTGGTGAGCGACAGGCTACGGGAAGAGCTTTTCCGCGTGGCACGGCTTCGAAATGTGGAAACCATTGACCTCATGGGGCCGCTGCTGGACCGCATGTCCGATCAGTTTGCCGCCAACCCCAGCGAACAGCCAGGCCTGTTCAGAGTGCTCAATGAGTCTTATTTCAGGCGCATCGAGACGATGCAATTCGCGTTTAACCACGATGACGGCAAACGGATAGAAGAACTGCAAAAAGCGGAAATTGTGCTGCTTGGAGTCAGCCGGACTTTTAAAACCCCTCTGAGCATCTACCTGGCATTCAAACGGTGGTTCGTCGCCAATGTACCGATCGTCCTGGGCATCCCCATTGATGAGATCATCTATAAAATACCGCCCGACCGGGTTTTTTGCCTGGTAACCTATCCCAACCGCCTGGCCCAGTTGCGCAAAGCCAGGCAGGACAGGCTTGGCGGAACCCATTTCGATTATGCCAACCCCGACTATGTGCGACGGGAATGCACCTATGCCTCGCAGATCTTTTCCAGCCAACCCAAATGGCAGCAAATCAACGTGACCAGCAAATCCATCGAAGAGATCGCCGCGGAGATCATCGCCTTGCTGCCAAAGCGCGGCGAGGAAGCTGAAGGTGAGATCGGGTGAGTTGGCAGTTCGCAGTTGGCAGTTCGCAGTTCGCAGTTCGCAGTTCGCAGTTCGCAGTTCGCAGTTCGCAGTTCGCAGTCCGCAGTTCGCAGTTCGCAGTTGGCGGCTAATATGGCAATCTTTGGAATCCAGAACCCTAAAGTTTTTTTAAACAAATTACGGTATCATTTGTTAAGCCATAAACTATAAATTATGACCCAGGAACATTTTATCCTTCGGATGTATAAAGCCATCGATGCAAAAAGTGGCGCTGGGATGTGCGAGTTTGTCACTGAAGATGCTACCTTTAAGTTTGCCAATTTACCGGCAGTAGAGGGGAAAAACAATATACTCGCCTTTCTTGACGGATTCTTCCAATCCATCAAGGCCATCCGCCATACGAATATCCAATACCGGAATTCGGGAAATGAATGGTTTGCAAATGGCACCGTGACCTATACCAGGCATAACGATACAACCCTTGCAGTGCCTTTTGCCGTGTTACTGAATATGCGTGAAAACCTGATCAAGGATTACCTCATCTATGTGGATGCTTCGGAACTGTATAAATAGTTAGCAGTTCCCAGTTCCCAGTTTGCAGTTCGCAGTTTGCAGTTCGCAGGATTAATAAGGACTGGGAACTGGGGACTGGGAACTGGGAACTGGGAACTGCGAACTGGGAACTGCGAACTGGGAACTGGGAACTGGGAACTGGGAACTGGGAACTGCAAACTCTAATTCAGCATCACCGGCATCACCAGCATCAGGATCTCTTCGTCCTTGTTGGAGTTATCGATTGGCATGACCAGTCCGGCCCGGTTCGGAGCGGACATTTCCATGCGCACCTGTTCGGTATCGATATTGTTGATCATATCCTGCAGGAACCTTGAATTGAATCCGATCTCCATATCTTCCCCTTCGTAACTGCAGGTCAGCCGCTCCTTGGCTTCATTGGAAAAGTCTATGTCTTCCGCTGAAAGGACAAGTTCTTTTCCGGATATTTTAAATCTAATCTGATGGGTGGACTGGTTAGCGAAAAGGGCGACCCGCCTGATGGAATTCAGCAACTGGTTGCGGTCTACCGTCAGAACATTGGGGTTGTTCGTCGGAATGACGGCCTCGTAATTGGGATATTTCCCATCGATAAGGCGGCAAACGAGCCGGTAATTCTCAAAAGTAAAGAGGGCATTGGTCTGCGAATACTCGATATTCACTTCGAAATCCTTGGCAGCCAGAATGCCTTTCAATTGGTTCAGGGGTTTTTTGGGGAGGATGATTGCGGTCGCACTTTCCGACCTGGCATCTTTCCGGCGGTAACGCACGAGTTTATGGGCGTCGGTGGCTACGAAGGTAATATGTTCAGGGGACAGTTCGCAATATACGCCCGACATGACCGGGCGGAGTTCATCGCTTCCGGTTGCAAACACGGTTTTGTTAATGGCATCGACCAATATGCCGGCAGAAAGCGTTAATGAAGCTGTTCCGTCAAGGACCGGCGTCTGCGGGAATTCATCGCTGCTGTGCCCGCTGAGCTTGTATTTACCTTCTCCGGCCGAGATCTCCACCAGAAGACTTTCCGGATTGATTGCAAAAATGACGGGGATATCAGAAAAAGTTTTCAACGTATCTAGCAGCAATTTTGCCGGAATCGTCACCGATCCCTTTTCTTCCGCTTTGGTCAGGGGAACGGATACCGTCATGGTCGTTTCCAGGTCGGATGCGGTAACAAAGAGCTGGTCATCTTTCAGTTCAAACAGGAAATCATCCAGGATGGGGAGAGTATTGGAGGAACTGATAACACCACTCAACGCACTCAGGTTCTTCAGCAAAACCGAACTTGATACAATGAATTTCATAAGCCAGTATGATTAGGATTTAACATTCTGTAAATATGGTAAAAATAGTTAAAATTTAAACTTTGAAACCGATAGGAAATACTTACTTTCTTAACATTTTTTTCACATGAAATCCTTCTTCGCCTTCCTGTTCTTTCGGCCCAGAAACCGGGTTTCCTCTCCCCTGATCAGCCGGAGGATATTCTTACGGTGAGTAATTGGCAGAAAAACGGCCACGGCAATGGATAGGATGATAAGCCATGTACTTTGCTGGTTAAAAAGAAAATAATCGATGAACGGAAACAAGAAGGCTGCAGTTATGGAACCCAGGGAAACATAGCCGGAAATCAAGAGTACGACAATGAAAACGGTGATAACGACCCAGACCGTTACCGGGTACAGGGCAATACCGACACCGAGCAGGGTTGCCACTCCTTTCCCTCCGCGGAATCCCGCAAAGGCAGGGAAGATGTGGCCCAGCACCACCGCGGCGGCCAATGCTATTTTGAAGAAGACCAGGTTTTCAGGGATAACCATTAGGGATAGAGTGAAATCAGCCATTGAAACGGCCAGCCAACCTTTGAACACATCGAAAAGGAATACCGGCAGGCCCGCCTTCCATCCCAGCACCCGGATGGCGTTGGTCGCCCCGGCATTGCCGCTACCGTGCTCACGGATATCGATCTTGTACAAGACCTTGCCAACCCAAACCGATGTAGGTATTGACCCCAGCAGGTAAGCGAATAATACAAGGAAAGAAAATGTTATCTCCATATTCAGCGATTAGTTCGACATCGATTCCATCCTCCTCAGGAAGTCGATCAGCTTCCGCCTGCTCGATACCACAAATTCATAGGTCTCCTCGACGCCCTGAAGGGTCTGCATCCGCTTTTCG
Organism: uncultured Bacteroidales bacterium; assembly: GCA_964619555.1. GTDB lineage: Bacteria > Bacteroidota > Bacteroidia > Bacteroidales > JAGOPY01 > JAGOPY01. The sequence goes on from CAZUDV010000001.1 coordinate 13,058, forward strand.
GGTTTCAACGACTCAATACGGCTGTTATAGGTCATATCGGATCCGATCGTCTGCATGATCCCGTTCCGGTAGTCGAAGAAATACCACTGCTGAGGGCTCAGTTCGAGGTAGAGGCTGATGACGTCTCCGGCGCGACGGCGGATGATCTCGAGATTGCCGTTCACATACCGGTTGATCACATTTCTGCCAACTCCGATAATGCCTATGGGACCACGGGAAACGTAAGAATTCGTCTCCGTGTTCCAGTAGAGGTTTACATCGGTCAGCACCAGTGTATGGACCAGTTCTTCAGGGATTCTGCGAATATTACCGTATAACCCGATCTCATTATTCATTTCGGCCGCTTTCGATTTTCCCATGATAACTTCCAGAAACTCCTGGTAACCGGGGCTGGTTATATTGACACCCGGCAGGTCTGTTTTCATCAGGCTGTCGGCTATCATATTGAGCGCCGGATCGGAGAAGAAAAAGTCGAAGGTCATGGAAAGATTCATCAATGCCGAATCCGGAATGGCCAGGTATTCAAGGTGGCCATAAGATGCAACATCCACGTAATTAAGGTTCAATCCCAGGTTTGTGGTTCCGTTGGTTTCAAGGAGGCATTTGCGGGTGTCCAGGCGCAGAAAGCTACCCGGCTTGCCTTCTTCTGCCGGTTGAGTCGCAACGAGATATGAACTGCTTAAGGAATCAAACGAAAGGAGTCCCCTGGAACCGGCCAGGTCCGTATCCCACGAGAGGATGCGCGGCCTGAACCAGCAGGCATAGATCTCATCTTCATAATCGGAGATGAATATCCCGAGGTCCAGTTTGCCTCCATCTAAATTGACCAGGGTGTCGCTCAATGGTATCTGCACATCGAACGGGTCCACCCACGATTTGAAATAGACCCACTGCCTGTCAATCCCTTCAAAACAGTCTTCCCTTGTCTGGAATCCTCCTTCAAAAAACAAATCCCGCCGGTTGGCGATAAATCCCACATTTCCTTTGAATCCAAAATGAGGATCCAGCGAAAACGAGGTGTTTTCCGTGATAAAACCCTTGCCTGTACTGCGTCCTATCGAATCAACCACGATCTCATTCAGTTCAAATTCCTGTAATTGCCTGTCTATGCCGGAATACTGATAAATACCTTTTGCCGTGTAATTTTTTCTCGAGACAACATTCACTTCTGCTCTTTCGACGGTATGGTACCTTGAGGCTGTATCAGCAATAATGGCTGCATTATTCAGCAATTCTATCTGCCCGCCTTTCAGGATCCTGACATCCCCGTTATCCGGGAATATTGCCGCGTCTGCCACCCGGATAAGCTTGACATCCTCCGCATCGATGATGTAATTATTAAGGTCATACCTGGCGGTGACCGAAAAAAATGACAACGAATCCATAGCCGGGTTGGTTGCCAGCAGGTCGGAGCCGGATAGATCCAGCTTTAGCAGTTGCTCCCGGGTCATGCTGTCGATCCCCTTGAATCTCTCGCCAAGGTCATTGTATAGCCGCATCTCGCCACGGTCCATATACCAGTCGACATTATCCATGTAACATTCGAAATTGTTGTAAGGGAAGGAAACGGTGGATCCTTTCCGGTTGGTCCTGAATTCCACGGTACGGGTCTCCAGGTCGATGTGCGTGCGGTATTTCTCGGCAGATACCGCCAGGTCCCTCGTCCCCTTGGTCAGCAATCTGAAATCAAGAGTGTCGGCATCCACCGTGTGATGTTTGAACTTGAAACTCTCGGAAGCCAGCTCAACGCTTTCAAAATTGGCATTTCCTCTTCCGAACAGGCCCTTGGATGAATAGTAAAGGTCCCCGGTCAGCAGTGCCTGGTCTTCATACAACCTGAAAGGATTTTCAATGGTAGCGATGTGCATGGTGTCCTGGAAGGGGAACCATTGCTGGAACACAGTATCCGCCTCAACAACAGGATATTCCACACGGGCGATCTGAGGCGCTATTTTGAATTCTTTCGCCAGGTCGGTGATCATCGTTTCAGGATAGAACAGAAAATCATCGGAAAGGGTCACCGAAGTGAGGAACTCCAGCATTCCGCTCCCGCGCAGGCCGGCATTGCTCAACCTGACTTCTTCATAGAATTTTCCCTTGCCCCCGTACGCCGGGTATCCGTCCTCCGGTGTCCGGTTGACAAATCCAAGCGAATAATCCTGTTGCACTTTCAACGGTTGTTTGATATCCGGGAAAATACCCGCTGAAACCAGGTAACCATCAAACTGCAAATTATCAGTCGTAAAATTATCGAGGCTGTCGAGGGTAAAAGGGTGGATATGATAGGCAAACTGCTCCCTATGGTAAAGGGTGTCATGATCGTAGTAGACAAATGATTCCTGCTCGCTGATGAAAACCGGGAATAAGGGGAATGAGGCAAGTCCTGACTTATTGGCCGGGAAATCGATCAGCAGCCGGCCGCTCAGGTCTTCGATCACGCTGCCTACTTTCCGCAACGGACGGTCGCCACGTTCGGTTTTCTGGAAGGATTTCACCTGGAAGCTTAGCGAATCGATCGTCGGCAAATTCAACCGGAAGGAATCATACTCAAATGAACATTCATGTGCATAAAAGTCAAATAATCCCGCCTCCACTCTTCCTGAAAATACAAAATCCAGTCCCTCCTTCATGACGATCTCCTGTCGATCAGGATAAATGTAGACTTGCTGCGAATCGCTCAGAAACACTTGTTCCACACCTTTCAGCAACAGGTCATAATTCACCAGGTCGAGCGTGGCATTGCTGGTGTTCTTCACTTCAGATTTTATCTTTATGACATCGTAATCCCGCTTACCGGCATTGGCTTCAATGTACTGGTCCAACCTGTCTTGGATTATGGCTTTGTCGTTTACGAGGTCGTAATAAAGAAAACCCTGGATGCTCAGCTTGATCAGCATGGCCTTTATCTGTTCCGCCGATTTATCCATGAACTGGGCCAAAGAATTGGGAGTAAGTTCATTCGTCCCGAATTTCCGGGAATAATCCCGGATGATATAGAGCGGATTGGTCTCATCTATCCCCTGGATCTTGTAAAATTCATATTTTGAAAAGAAATTATTGGAGATGAATTCATTGGTACTGACGGGATTGATGCTTGGCACCGACTGGAATTCGATGAAGTCCTGGTCCAGGTTCCAGTAAAGTGAACCCGAATACATGTCGATCTCATGATAGCCGTCAAAGAAAGGGCTCTGGGAAATTCCTGACTCCGGCCTCAACATGATAAGCTGACGTTTTTCGTCGAAATATTTCATCTGGAGACCCGGATGATAGATAGAATCCCCGTCGGTATAGATACTCATGGCCGCGGGATTGGCAGAGATCTGGTTCCCTTCGATCTGGATAGCGTTGGAACGTATCTGGGCCCTGATCTGCCCATTCCGGCTGATGGTGATCGACGCATTGGCATTGATCTCGCCTGAGCCGATGACCTTCGTGCCTTCAACACTGAATCCGCCGACATAATCCATATTCTTAAACAAGTTCCGGATCTCATAGTTCTTCAGATAACTGGAGAATTTCGGAAATGAGGATCCGGGTCCGGGCGGACTGGATAGCACCCGCTCGTCAAGCTGTCCGAAAAGAGGTTCTTTGAAGTACTTTTTATTAATGAAGCGGACCGAATCGGCATGATATTCAGAACTTCTCAGATTGGCTGCATAATTCGACAGATCGGCATAAATAGTGTCTTCGTCCACGCCCAGCCTTTCCCAGGTCACCCGTCCTTTCTGGCCATACCAGAATTCCGAGTTCGGATAAAACCTGCCCCTGGTATCGTAGATACGGGAGGTGTCTTTTTTTGAAGCGCAGATAAGGTCAACTTTTTTATAAATGAGCGCCAGGGCGGTATCATACTCAAAATGAAGGAGTGTATCGTTTACATACCACTGGAACGATGATGACTGATAAAGGATCCGGTCACGTGTCAGCAAGGTGAATTGTTCCAGATAGTCTTTGATCTGTTTGAGGCTTCCATTGGTTGCCACGGGATACATATCCTGGATCCAGATCTCCAAAGCCCCCCTATTGCCCCTGGTTTTCAACTGGTGCACTGTGATGAGGTAGTGGTAAAAATCAGGATAATTACTCAGCCGGCGTTGGAGGAGGGCATTGGCGCCACCGATGACAAGTGATCTTTCTTTGTCGCTGTATGCCGGAGTGCTCCATGCCCCAATGAATTCGTCCATCATTTCCCGGACCTTCATGCCGGTGGTCGGGCTGGTGATGTTGGCGAAGAATTGCTGAATCTCGCCGGAAAACGTCAGGGGATCTTCAGAAAAGCTCTTTATCGGCTGGGATTTCAGTGAACTGCCCAATAGTAGCAATACCGCGACAGAGACTATTTTTCGGAACGTACTTCTCATGCCTGTTTTTTCATGAAGAGCATTGCTGCCCACTTGTTTAAGGACCGGGCACCCAGGAACTGAAGCCCTGATGATTCGGCTGCGCCGGTTATGGCTTTGCTGTCATCATCATAGAACCCGCTGAAAATGATCCGTGCCCCCGGTTTCAATCCCGCAGCATAATGTGCCATATCGTTCAGAAGGATATTCCGGTTGATGTTGGCAAGAATGAGATCGTACCGTTCCGTTGCGATATCCCGGGCATCTCCCAGGACCACATCGCCATTCGTCACCCTGTTCAGTCTGAAATTCTCAACCGCATTCCTTTCGGCCCATTCATCGTTATCAATACCCATAACGTTTGATGCGCCCATTTTATTGGCCAGAATGGCCAAAACACCTGTTCCGCATCCCATGTCCAGTACGGTGAGACCGGTAAGGTTCAGCTCCGTCATCCAGCCTGCGACCAGTTGTGTAGTTTCATGGTGGGCTGTTCCAAAGGCCATTTTAGGTTCAATGGTTATTTCATAATCCGCATCCGGCCTGGAAGGATGGAATGGTGCCCTGACGTAGCACTTTCCGGCTATCAGCACCGGCTCGTAGTTCTTTTCCCATTCCTCATTCCAGTTCTTATTTTCCATTGACTTATAAGAGTATTGAATCCCGGGAAAATGCTCATTGAACCGGCTGTAACCGACAGGTTCCTCAGAAGATAGGTCTGAAAGCCGGTAAGCTATCAGCTCCTTCTCCTCTTCGGTAAAGCTGTCGAAGCCCAGTTCCAGCAGGAAGGCCGTGAGCAAAGCCGATTCAGTTTCGTCTCTGACTGGAGAAAACCGGTATTCAAAAAATCTCATTCTCCTGCTGCAAGCACGATTTTCAGAAATTCATCAGATGTCAGCGATGCCCCACCGATCAAACCGCCGTCGACATCGGGCATTGAGAAGAGTTCCGCCGCATTTTTGCTGTTGCAGCTTCCCCCGTAAAGAATAGTCTTATCGTTGGCGATTTCCGCTCCGAACTTGTTCCAGATGAGTTCCCGGATGAAAAAGTGCATTTCCTGGGCCTGTTCGGGGGTTGCATTCACGCCGGTGCCAATCGCCCAAACCGGTTCGTAAGCGATGACCGTACGGTTAAAATCTTCCGGATCCAGCCGGAACAGTGTATTTTCAAGCTGCGACTTCACCACCTCAAAATGTTTACCGGCTTCCCTTTCAGGAAGGAGCTCCCCGCAACAGAAAATGGGCAGTACATCGTGTTTCAGCGCCGCCCTGACTTTTCCCAAAAGCATTTCATCCGGTTCCTGGAAATACTTGCGCCTTTCAGAATGTCCGATAATGGCGAAATCCACGTGCATCGACCGGAGCATGGCAGCGGAGATCTCCCCGGTGTAGGCGCCGGAATCGAACTGACTGACATTCTGGGCACCGATAAAGACCGGAGAATCTTCCGCCATATCGCTGGCCATTTCCAAATAAACGAAGGGCGGGCAGACCACCACATCCACATCGTCCGGTTTTCCCTTCTCATCGATCTTATCCATGATCTCAGTCAGCAGGTCATCCGCTTCGCTGAAGGTCTTATTCATCTTCCAGTTGCCGGCAACTATTTTGGTTCGCATAGTCTTGGATTTAATTAGTGACCGGGCAAAAATAAGAAAAAGATGTCAGTGGACCGTTGTCGTTCATGGAAACATAATCAAAGGAAAGGGGATATCCTGGCTGATTTCTTTGCCAATGGAGCGGAACTCCCACGAAGGACTTTTGTAAAAGACTGACCGCCGACCGCTGACTGCCGACTGCCGACCGCCGACTGCCGACCGCTGACTGCCGACCGCCTACCGCTACCCCAGCTTCACCCTCGGGTCAAGCAGTGCGTAGCTGATGTCTGTCAGGATATTGATGAGGATGAGGATGACCGAGATAAAAAGCACGGTGCCCATCAGCACGGGGAAATCATATTTTTCCAGCGCATCCACGATGACCACGCCGAGGCCTTTCCAGTCGAATACATATTCCACGAACACGGCCCCGGCCAGGAGCGAGGCATACCAGCCGGAAACCGCTGTAATGACGGGATTCAGCGCATTTCTCAGCACGTGCCTTAGAACGATCCTGGATTCGGACAATCCCTTTGCCCTTGCCGTCCGGATATAATCCTGTGTCATAACTTCCAGCATCGAATTTCGCGTCAGTTCCACGATCAGGCCTACCGGTCGGATCCCGAGCGTGATCGCCGGCAGGATCAGGTTTTTCAGGCTGAGGTACTCCCCTCTCCCGAAATCATCCACCGTGTAAAGGCTGCCGGTCATATTCAAGCCGGTAAAATCAGCCAGCAGGAAAGCAAACACCCACGCTATGAGAATAGCCGCAAAAAAAGACGGCAGCGACATCCCGAGCACCGACACTACCGTGGCAAAGCGATCGAAAAGGCTGTCTTTGTAAATTGCGCTGATAGCCCCGATGCTGACGCCGATAATGAAGGCAAGCAGGATGGAGACCGTGGCCAGCAGAAGTGTTTTGGGAAAAGCATCCGCGATGATACGGCCAACGTCCTGTTTGGTCTGATAGGATTTCCTGAGGTACGGCAACTTCATCACAAGGCTTGTACTGCCTGATGTTATCACGGGAAGGAACGGGGAATATTTTTCCCGGTCGAGGTACCAGTAATTTTCCGGATTGTCGTTGTTGTGGATGGATACCGGTGAAAGATCGTTGAGAAAGTTAGCGAACTGAGTCAATTCAGGCTTATCCAGGCCCAGGTCCCTGCGGATGGACTCAACCGATGAGATGTCAGCCCGTTGTCCCAGCATCATCCGCGCCGGATCGCCAGGGAGAATGTTGAACAGGAAAAAGATGACCGCGATCACCCCGAACAAAACGAGGAGTCCGTATAACAATCTTTTTATTACAAATCTGAGGATCATCCATCTGTGGAAAAAATGCACTTCTTTTTGCGGATCTTATAAGCCTTCAAACCGCTCTTTCAGCTCTTCGAAACCGGGCACGTCGCGCCAGTGCCATTTACCCATCACCACACCGTCTTTCAGCAACACCAGCCCCGTATTGGCACGGATCATCATCTTCAGTTCGATATCGTCGGCGTGATAAAATTCCAGTTCCGGATTAAGACCGGCCCTTTCAATTGCAATTTCGCTTTCCAGGCTCCCGGTCAGAACAACAAAAGAATGTCCCGATTCAGAAACTTTTCCATATAACTGATCCAATTTTTCCAGGCCTTTCCTGGATCCGTCGCTCAGGTCATAGGAAACAGCCAGGAACTGGTAGCCCGGATTATTCACGAAAAGATCCGTCAACTCGTTGCCCTCGGCATTAAAAATACTGAGTGTATGGCCTTTTATGACATGTGAATCGTCGATCCGCTGATTCACAAATTCCCATTCCTTCAGCCAAACCGTGTCATTCCAGGGGTAATCCGGTGAAAGGTACTCCTTCGTTTCACCGGTCAGTTTATTCTGATAGATCAGGTATACTTTGGGGGTCCCGGGATTGTCCGGCACCATGTCATTGCCGGTCTTCCATCCCAGGAAATCAATCATGGGCAGATGACGGTACTGGTAAACCGAAAACAAGGCAAAGCCCAAAAAAATCAGGAGCACGGCCAGCATGGCAGGAACCGGCATCAACCAGGGTTGATATTTTTTACTGTAAGCAAAAATGATCAGGACCGGGATCAGGAGCACCAGATTTTTATAGAATGTCTCCCAATTGGTCAGTTTTATAGCATCTCCGAAACATCCGCAATCCGGGACCGGATTATAAATTGCATCGAAAAAGGTCAGGACCGTGAAAAAGATCATCAGGATCAACAGGGGCCAGGTCATCAGTTTTAATCGCAGGTTAAAAAACAATGACACTCCCAGGGAAAATTCGAGGGCACATAAAGCAATTGAGAGGAATAAAGCAATAGGCAGGGCCCATTCCGTGCCATAAGCGATGAAATAATCTTCAATCTTATAGGCTGTTCCTAACGGATCCACGCCTTTTACGAAACCGGAGAACATGAATACGAGCCCTACGAGTATCCTGGAGATGTTTGCTATTACTTTCATACCTTTCTGTGTATGTCTGCGTCAATTTGTGTAATCTGTGGTGAAAATAATGGCTCCACGGATTTCTCAGATTATCACAGATCGATCACGGATTCATCAATTTTAATCAAAGCAAATAACGCATAATTAATAATGTCCCTGTAATTGGCATCCGATCCTTCCGAAACGAAGGTTTCCCCTGCCCTGTCCTCGATCTGCTTGATGCGCATGAGTTTCATCAGGATGATATCGGTCAGCGAACTGACGCGCATGTTGCGCCAGGCCTCGTCATAATCATGATTTTTATCCTGCATCAGGCTCCGGGCGCTAAAAATATTTTTATCGTAAAGTCCTTCCGTCGTTTTCCGGTCCAACTCCAGCGCTGCCGTTTCCCCCAGTTCAAGCTGGATCAAAGCCATGACCGAGTAATTCACGATGCCTATGAATTCCGTCTTAATACCTTCATCAACTCTTTTAATGCCTTTTTGTTCAATGGTCCGGATCCGGTTTGCCTTGATGTAGATCTGGTCGGTCAATGAAGTGGTACGGAGAATCCGCCAGGCGCTGCCATAATCTTTCATTTTGTTCATGAATACCTCCCGGCAAACGGCTATGGCCCGGTCAAACTGTTCTGCTGTTTCAGACATCATTTCCTGTATCTTCGCTCTTTAATATAAGTTTCCGATGGAAAAAAACAGCGATAAAGGTAAAGGATTTTCCCAAAAGAGGGTTTTTGAATTTAATGGCAAAAAGATGGATTTTACCCGTCCAAGGGTGATGGGAATCGTGAACCTGACGCCGGATTCATTTTACAGAAGGGTGGAAAGGTGGAAGGGTGGAAAGGGGATTGGACAATTTTCGAATGAGGCGCTTCGGGTTGGCGACTGGGAAGGAATGGTCGGACATATGCTCCTTGCAGGTGCGTACATGATTGACCTGGGCGCCGTATCCACTCGCCCCGGTGCACCGGAAGTCAGCGTGGAAGAAGAGGAACGACGGTTGTTGCCGGTTTTAAAAGAGATACGGAAGAAGTTTCCCGATGCCATCCTTTCCATCGATACCTTCCGGGCTGAAATCGCCCGGATTGCAGCCTCTGAAGGGGCGGATATGATCAACGACATCTCCGGAGGCACTTTTGATGAAATGATGATCCCAACAGTGACCGGACTGGGCATTCCTTTTATCGTCATGCACATCCAGGGGACGCCGCAAAATATGCAAATGAACCCTCAATATGAAAATGTTACGGATGATGTTTTTTCTTTTCTGCTCAAGCAGGCGAACCTGCTGGAATCATCCGGTCATCACAAATTCATTCTGGACCCCGGTTTTGGATTCGGAAAAACGGTGGAACACAACTTCGAGATCCTCCGGAATTTGGACCGTCTGGTAATCCGTGGTTATCCGGTCCTCGCCGGTATGTCGCGCAAATCCATGATCAACCGGGTGCTGGGCACGCGGCCCGACGAGGCCCTCAATGGCACGACGGTGCTGAACACGATTGCCTTATTGAAAGGAGCCTCCATCCTGAGAGTTCACGATGTGAAGGAAGCCGTGGAAGCTGTGAATCTGGTGGAGAAATTATTCATTGCATGAATTTCCCTATCTTTGCCTCATGCTGGTTATACTCCTTTCCGGTTTTCTGAAGATCAGGCTGCTGGATGTGGTTGACATACTTCTTGTCGCTTTCATCCTTTACGAGCTTTACAACCTCCTGAAAGGTTCCGTTTCCATCAACATCTTTTTCGGGATCGTTTCCCTTTTTTTCATCTGGCGCGTGACCGATGCGCTGCAAATGGAACTTCTCAGGGAGATCCTCGGGGCATTTTTCAGTGTGGGGCTGATCGCCCTGTTTATCATCTTCCAGCCCGAAATCAGGCAGTTCCTGCTTACCCTCGGCAAAACGGACTTTATACAGCGACGGCGGAAACGGTTCCTCTTCTGGCGCATAACCGAAGTGGGGCCCTATGTGGCTGATATCGATAAAATTGTCCATGCCTGCCAGAAGATGTCGAATATCCGGCAGGGTGCGCTGATCGTACTGACACGGCTGCATGAGCTGAGGGCGATCAGGGAGACCGGCCAGTACCTGAATGCGGAGATATCGGTGGAACTGCTGGAAAACATCTTTTTCCCGAACAGCCCGCTTCACGATGGGGCAGTGATCATAGGGGACAATAAGATCTTAGCCGCCCGGTGCATCCTGCCCATTTCCAAAAGCACGGAACTGGCCGCCAACACCGGGTTGCGGCACAAAGCAGCCGTCGGTGTCACAGAACAGAGCGATGCGATTGCCATTGTCGTATCGGAACAAACCGGCAAGATATCCTATGCCTGCGAGGGAAGGCTGGTAAAAAATGTTCAGCCGGCAGCCCTGCAGAGTTTCCTGGAAGAAAAGATGATGGCAGCTCCCGAAGAGAAAAAGGAAGAATCTAAAATCATCCCAGCTGAGATCGATCCGGTTCCTTAATTTGATGTAACTGCGAAAGAATATCCGCGTAAATCCGCTGTATCCGCGTTTATCCGCGTGCCATCTTAAATTAGCACGCAGATGACACGGATTTATGCAGATGGCCGCGGATCTATTGTGTTAGACACAATGTGAACTTTGTGCGACTGGGTGAAATCCTTCGTCGCCTTCGTGGTTAAATAATGAATTAATCAAGCTTGATTTTGCTGTTAACAATGCTTAGGATCTCCCCTTCTTTCACGATCGTCCTGTCTACGATCTCCTGCCCTTTCTTCACCATTTCGGTGGCATAGCCTTTATCCTCAAGCCCCGACGCGTTGATCTTCACGTTCAGGAAGGCGCCCATCACAGCCGTGCGGATACAAAGCGCCCCGACCCCCACATCGGAAATGGAGGCTTTGAGGCCATGCCCGGCCACGTATTGAAGCACTTCGAAAGCCTCAAACGACTTTTCCATAACCCTGTAAGGGATCTGGATAGCGTATTTGGATGCCTCCTCGATGGCGGCTTTCCGGGCTTTCACTTCATCCGGTGTCTTCTTCGGCAGCCCGAAGGCGTCCATGATGCGGTTGAATGCACGGGTGTCCTCGTCCACCAAATAGATCAGCTCATCCTTGATCTGCTGGCCTTTTTCGGCTATTCCGGAAAATTCTTCCCAGCGATCGTCCCAGCTGGCTTTATGGGAGGAAAGATTGGCCACCATTGTCCCGAGGGACACCCCGAGGGACCCGACAGCCGCAGAGACCGAGCCCCCGCCAGGGGCGGGTGATTCCGATGCGGTTTCATTCGTAAAACCTTCCAGCGTCATGCCCACGAGCTTTTTATCGTTCGGGTTTTCCAGCAAATACTCGATGATCTTTTCTTTGGGGTTGAATGGTTTCAGGTCGTCAAGGCCCAGCGATTTCACGGCAATTTTCACCAGTTCCGCTTCCGAAACCCCAACAGAACGTTTTTGTTTCCGGAGGAAATACTTGCCCGCCTCGGTCATGGCTTTCAGCGGGATCAACCCGACCAGCTCCGAGCCGGTGACGCGCATGCCGCGCTCCGTCGCTTTGTTGCAGGCTTCTTCGAAAGCCACATGCACCGGGGTGATGCTGATATTGGTCAGGTTGATGGAGACCTGGGCGATGCCGTACTCCTCGATGAACCATCCGATGGCCTTGCAGGCCTTTAATGCTCCCGGCACCCAGACCTCATCGCCGTTGTGGTCTTTTTTAACCTTACCGGTGATCGGGTCGCCTTCACGCACAGGCCGGCCCTTTTCCCGGATATCGAATGCCACCGCATTGGCGCGGCGCACCGAGGTGGTGTTGAGGTTCACGTTGTAGGCCACGAGAAAATCCCTGGCGCCGACGGCAGTGGCTCCGGTCAGGGCCACCTTCCCATCGAATCCGGCCGGGCCGAAATCGGGCTTCCAGTGCGGGTCTTTCAGCTTCTCCGGCAAACCCTCGTATTCCCCGGCGCGGTTGTTGGCCAGGTTCCTTCTTTCCTCTGTGAAAGCTGCATTTTCATAGCAATAAACAGGAATTCCCAGCTCATTCCCGATCCTTTCCGCAAGTTTCCTTGCCAGGGCGGCCACTTCCTCCATGGTGATATTCCGGATGGGCACCAGCGGGCATACATCGGTGGCGCCGAACCGCGGGTGTTCCCCTTTGTGGAAGCGCATATCGATGATCTCCGACGCTTTTTTCACCGCACGGAAGGCGGCTTCCAGCACGGCTTCCGGCTCGCCTACAAATGTCACCACCGTTCGGTTGGTAGCCTTGCCCGGATCCACATCCAGCAACCTGGCCCCTTCCACGCTTTCGATCTGGTCGGTGATCTGTTGAATGATCCCCATGTCGTTGCCTTCGCTGAAGTTCGGCACACATTCGATGAGTTGTTTCATACCAATGACAAATTGTTAAACTGTTATATTGCTGTGTTGTTCTATTGTTCTATTGTTCTATTGTTCTATTGTTCTATTGTTCTATTGCTTTCCCGCTGACCGCTGACCGCTGATCGCTGACCTCAAACGACCTTCCCCTTGAGTATCACCATCTCCACCTTGTTAGCCCCGTAATAATACGGCATATACTCCAATGAAGGTATTTCTTTTGTAATGATGATATTTGCCGTCTTGCCAACAGCAATGCTTCCAAGTTCCTCTTCCAACCCCATGGCATAGGCGCCGTTGATCGTGATGGCATTCAGCACCTCTTCCGGGAGGAGCTTGTATTTGATGCAGCCCAGCGAGAAGATGAACTGCATGTTGCCTGACGGGGACGAACCCGGGTTGAAATCGCTGGCCATGGCAATGGGAAGCCCGGCGTCGATCATCTTCCGGGCCGGGGAATAGGGCAGCCCGAGGAAGAAGCTGGCCCCCGGAAGGATGGTCGGCATGGTTTCCGTGCCTTTCAGGCATTCGATCTCTTCTTCCCCGATATGTTCCAGGTGGTCTACAGAGAGGGCATTGTACTTTACCCCTACCTGCACCCCGCCGGTGACGCCCAGTTCGTTGGCGTGGATCTTCGGCCGTAGGCCATGTTTCATTCCGGCATTCAGGATCCGGTCCGTGTCTTCCACCGTGAAGAAACCGCGGTCGCAGAAAACATCGATATAATCCGCCAGTTCTTCGGCCGCCACCATCGGGATCATCTCGTTGATCACCAGGTCGACATATTCCGCCTGGTTGGCCTTGTATTCCAGGGGCACGGCATGTGCTCCCAGGAAAGTTGCTTTAATGGCCAGGGGGGAAACTTCTTTGAGCCGTCGGATCACCCGCAGCATCTTCAACTCATCCTCCAGTGACAAGCCATAACCGCTCTTGATCTCCACCGCCCCGGTGCCATAGGAGATGATCTCTTCAAGCCTTTTCAAAGCCGGTTCAAAAAGCACCTGTTCCGAAGTATCATGAAGCCTGCGGGCGGAATTTAATATGCCTCCTCCCCTTCCGGCAATCTCTTCGTAAGAAAGCCCGCGGATCTTGTCCACGAACTCCGTTTCACGGCTGGCGGGATAAACGAGATGCGTGTGCGAATCGCACCAGCAGGGCAGAACGAGCTTTCCCGAAGCATCGATCATTTTGGATTGCAACATTTCCGCCCGGAATTCACTTTTTTCCAGGTCCGCCATCCGGCCGAAAGCCGCGATCTTATCCTCCTTGATATAAAGATAAGCATCGCTGATACTGCCAACCAGTGACATGCTTGTTCCGGCCACTTTAGGCACGGGTCGGGTCTCCGTCTGGAAGAGTTCCTTAATATTTCGTAGGAATATGTTCATCCTTGAAAAGTTCTCCTGAAAACGCGGGTAAAATTATTCATTTTAATTTGAAACTGGCTAAGGGATTCGTATATTTAACCATTCCTACAGCCTTTATATATATAATTGGAAAATAGTCCAGCCAAATGCCAGATCCGGAGATCATTCAAGACTTGTTAAACGCCAAATCCATTTATCAATGAAAGTGTACATATTATTTTATGCATATACCCTATGGCTTTTGTCTGCATTGACTTCCAAAGATACTATAGCTCAAGACTGGATCCAGAGAGCCGATTTCGGCGGTGATGGCAGATATTTTGCAATGGGTTTTTCGATTGATGACAAGGGATTTCTTGGATTAGGTATAGATAGCGATTTAAATAAAAAAACAGATATATGGGCATTTGATATATCGACGGGTGCCTGGAATTATGTTACCACCTTTCCTGCCAACTATACGTCAAAATCAAAAGTGTTTTCTATCGGGAACAAAGGATATATTGCAGTTGACCAGGCTCATGGATTTTGGGAATATGATCCGGCAACGGACACATGGACACAGATGGCCAATTTCCCGGGAAGCGCAGCCGGGGCGGCTGCTTTTTCCATTGGCACAAAAGGCTACATTGTTACTGGAAGTTACTTCCGAACTCTTTGGGAATGGGATGGCGATACAGCATCCCCTAACTTCAATACATGGATGGAAAAAGCGCCTTTCCCTCCCGCTGAAGGCCGTTTTGGTGGTGTGGGCTTTTCTATTGGAAACAAAGGATATTTTGGAACAGGGACAAACGGAATGACTGATATGAATGACTTCTGGGAATGGGACGGGGATACCGCTTCCCCTACCTACAATACATGGACACAGAAAGCCTCTCTTCCTTCATGGGAACGGATTTATGCCGTTGGGTTTGCGATTGGAGAATATGGTTTTATTGGAACTGGACAAAATGGTTGGAATAACTTATTACTTGGCGATCTCTGGAGGTGGGACCAAAATACTGATACCTGGACCCAAATGCCGGATCTTCCGGGGCTGGCACGACAATCGGCAGCCGCATTTTCTATAGGTCAATCCGGTTACATTGGTACAGGGTCTGCTGGTATTGCAGGGAATAATCTCAAGGACTTCTGGGAATTCTGCGATACCTGTTTTGTTCAGGTCAATGAAAGAGATAATTCTTTCGATCTCATATTATTTCCTAATCCAGCCCGGGATTTTGTCAAAATAAAATCAAGGGATACGGGAACTGAATACCAGGCTAACCTGTATGATTTATATGGAAGAAATATATTACAACGAAACGTTAAAAAGGAAACCATGCTGAATGTCAGTGATTTGCCTGACGGGATTTATTTATTGACCTTTTCATCAAAGAGTGATGTCCGTTCATTTAAAATTGTCGTTGGCCATTAGATTCCCAATCTCTCCATTCTGACATTTTAATTGTTTTTTTTCACAAGGATGCAACCTTTTACCCCTTCTTTCTGTCATATCATCAAAATCGGTTGTTTTCTGATTTGGTTTTGGTGAACTATTTTGGTTTATTTAATGGTTGTCGGGCACCTGCTTTTTTTTCGCAGGTGCTTCTTTTTTATTTACATTTGCGCCCATTAAAAACCAACGCTTTATAAAATGAAATTCAAACATCTCCTCTCCCTGGCACTCGTCCTCTGCTTCACTTCCGCAATCCTGGCAAAACAGGTTGGGATCAACGAGGCTGAAAGAGTCGCCAGAAACTTCATCTTCATTACTTTAAACAAATATGAAAACCCGGTTTCCATGTCGGAGATCCGGCTAACCGATCCGTTCGTTTACAAAGTGGATGGCAACCCGCTGTTCTATGCTTTCCAGATGAACCCGGGCTTTGTGATCATCTCGGCCGACGATGTTTACACCCCGGTGATCGGGTATTCTTTTGAAGGCGGGTTCAGCCTGGACAATGCCCCCGCACACTACCGGGGCTTTATCCTCAACTATGCCGAACAGGTTAAGTTTGCAAGGGAAAACAACATCCAGGCCTCCCCGGAATTTGAAGTGGCATGGAATGAACTGCGACAGGAAGATGTGACCTATATGACCGTCACACGGGACAGGGATGTGGAGCCCCTTTTGCACCACAACTGGGACCAGGGTTCTCCTTACAATATTCTATGCCCGGAAGATCCGGCAGGCCCCGGCGGCCATGTCTGGGTGGGGTGCGTAGCCACCGCCATGGCCCAGATCATGTACTACTGGCGCTACCCTGAAGTGGGCACCGGCCAGCACTGCTATACGCCTGGCAACATGTCGTACGGCCAGCAATGCGCTTATTACGGCCAGACCCACTACAACTGGGAAGGGATGAATAACAGCATCGACAACCGGAACCCTTATCCGAACGCAGAATTACAATATCATTGCGCCGTATCGGTCAATATGAACTTCAGTCCTGACGGTTCGGGCTCCCAGAGCTACCTGGTGCCCGGCAGCCTGAACAGCTATTTCCAGTATAACTCAGCACAATACAAAGAAAAACAGAATTATACGCTGACCAACTGGATTGCCTTGCTGAAAGCCGATATTGACCAGGGCTATCCGCTGTATTATTCCGGCTACAATCCCTCCCAGGGAGGACATGCTTTTGTATGCGACGGCTACCAGGGCGATAATTTTCATTTTAACTTCGGATGGAGCGGCAGCGGCAACGGGTATTATACCCTGTCGGATGTCGGCGGGTTCTACCAGGGCCAGGCTTGCGTCCGGAATTTCGTACCCTCCGACGCCGATTATCCATACCATGTGAACGATACACTGATCACCACCAGCCGGTCAGGCAGCCTGACCGATGGCAGCGGGCCACTGGAGAATTACCTCGATAATCATACCGCATTCTGGCTCATCGACCCTCAGACCATCGAAGACAGCATCACCGATATCACATTGCATTTCACCCAGTTCGACCTCCAGGCAGGCGATTCGCTTAAGGTATACGACGGCGGAACAACCTCAGCCCCCCTGCTGGGTGCATTTTCGGGTTCTGCCCTGCCGGCTGATATTACCTCCAACGGCAACCAGATGCTGATCGAGTTCAGCACCGACGGAAACGGCAATGCCTCCGGCTGGTTCGCCGAATACAACAGCACCTCCCCGCAGTGGTGCACAGGCATGACCCAAATGACCGATCCTACCGGCACATTTGACGACGGCAGCGGAAGTTTCTTCTACCAGGGCGGCGCTACCTGCATGTGGAGGATCAAACCCCAGTATGCCGGTAAAATTACCCTCTACTTCAACTCTTTCGAGACTGAAGAAGGCATGGACAAAGTGAAGGTCTATGACAACTCAACTCAGGTGGCGGACCTTTCGGGGACCACCATCCCCGACCCGATCGTCATCAACTCTGGCACCCTGTTCATGACCTGGAGCACGAACCAGTCGACCAATTTCCAGGGCTGGGAAGCCTATTACGAAATCGATAACGTGGGCATCGATGAAAATTCCGGTATTTCGGAACTGGAAACCTATCCCAATCCGGCTGATGAAACTTTGAATATTTCATTCCACATGGATGACGCCTCCAATATTTCACTTAAAATGATCAGTCTGACCGGGCAGGTCGTCTACTCCGAACAGGAATCGGGATTCTCCGGCACTTATTTCAACATGATCAGCGTAGATCAATACCCTGCCGGCATCTATTTCCTGGAAATCGCTTCCGAAACCGGTAAAACCGTGAAGAAGATCGTGGTCAGATAGGACAGGCTTCACCCGTTCCTAAAGAATCTTTTGGATAAGTTGGATTTTTGCCACTGATTCGCAGATTACTGTATGCCATAAGTATCACAATAATCTGCGAATCTGCGGCAATAAAAGGACTTTCGATGAATCCCCCTCTATTTTTTTACACTGTTTTTTCATTACGGCAAATGCTTATCTCAATTTTAATTAATTTTGATTGATTTTAAATTATTGACAATTTCTATAAATTACTTAGTCATGAAAAGAGGATTTCCCATCTGTTTCCAAATCTCCATCGTCATCTTGATCAATTTGCTGTTCTCTTCGTCAGTCATAGGCCAAACGTATGACCGTGACTACATGGACGGTCAAGTCTACTTCAAATTTAAGGATAACGTCCAGGTAGACATACCAGTCAATGCCGACAGGTCCGTCGACCCCGGCAATGTCCCGTTCCTTCAATCCATCATGCAGCAATTCGATATAACCGGGATGTATAGGCCATTCGACATCAACAATGATCCCAAACTGATACGAACCTTTGAGTTGCACTTCAGTCAATTCGATAAGATTGAAGAGATCATGGTGGAACTATTGAAGAACCAGGAGCTGGAATATGCGGAAAGAGTACCTCTTGCTTACATCGATTACTCCCCGAATGATTCTCTTTATAACCTCTCCTTCGGCACTGGCAACTGGAACTGGCACCTGGATGTAGTCGGTGCTGAAATGGCCTGGGATGTAACGAAAGGCGACCCGGACGTAAAAGTCGCCATTGTAGACAATGCGGTATGGGTAGATCACCCTGATCTCACCGATAAGATCGTTTTATCGCACGATGTTACCGTAGCCGGGAACCAGAATTCCAACCCTCCGGCAGGCGGGAATCCAACAGACTGGTCCCATGGCACGCATTGTGCAGGACTAGTTGCAGCAGAGACAGACAACGAACTTGGTGTGGCATCTTTAGGATACAATATCAGCATAATCGGAGTAAAAGCATCCACAACCAATTCACCGAATTCAATCACTCACGGGTATGCCGGGCTGCAATGGGCAGCCAATAATGGAGCTGACATCGTCAGCATGTCATGGGGTGGTCCCGGTTTCAGCCAGACCAACCAGAATCTGATCAACAGCATCCATAACATGGGAGTTGTCATGCTGGCATCGGCTGGAAATGACAATGTATCGTCTTCCCATTACCCTTCGGCTTATGCGAATGTCATCAGTGTGGCTTCGACCAATGAGGATGACCTGAAATCCGATTTTTCCAATTTCGGCACCACGATTGATATCTGCGCACCGGGAGGATATGGAAATACCGGCCCTGACGGACTGATGAGCACCACATGGGACAATACGAGCTGGGGATATTATGACACCTATTTTGGCACCTCGATGGCAACGCCGTTTGCCGCCGGACTTTGCGGACTGATCCTTTCCATGAACCCGGAACTGACTCCGGATGAGCTGGAAACCGTGCTGGAATCCACCTGCGTGCAAATCGACACCCTGCCCGGAAATGCCGGCTACGAAAACCTGCTGGGCGCCGGCCGTATCGATGCCTACGCTGCTGTGACCAATACCCCATTCCAGCCTGCCTCTGAATTCATGACTCCGGTAACAACCATCCTGCCTGGTTCCTCTATTCAGTTCTTCGATGAATCAGCGGGTGTCCCGGAAACCTGGTCATGGGAATTCGAGGGCGGCACCCCGCATCTTTCCAGCCTGCAAAATCCGATTGTGACATTCTCTACACCAGGCACCTATACCGTTTACCTGATCGTGACCAATGATTTTGGAACCGATACGGAGACCAAGACGGATTACATCACTGTTACGAGCACCCCGGCCCCCTGGGTACTTTTCTCCGCCAGTACCGACTATATCTGTAAAGGCGAGGTGGTTACTTTTACCGATGAAAGCCTTTATGATCCGACTTCCTGGAGCTGGACATTTGAGCCTTCAACCGTAACCTTTGTGGAAGGTACGACCCAGAATTCCCAAAATCCACAGGTTCAGTTCAACGTCCCGGGGAACTATGCCGTAACGCTGGAAGCGACCAATGCCAACGGCACCAGCAGCCAGACCATCAGCGAAATGGTGTATGTCGAAGGTATAACATTGAATTTTTCTGAAGATTTTGAATCAGGACAGCCGGGAAGTTTTGTCCTTACCAGCAACCCCAGGGCAAAGGTGAAGGTCGACAAAAGGCAGGGTGCCAATGGCTCTCTGTACAGTCTCCACTTCCAGGGCAGCGGACAGACCGGCGGATGGTCAGGCGGTCCGACCAATACGACTCCCGAGCAGGCCTGGAACACCAACGTCAACTTCCATGGCTTTGCCGATAACTGTAACGTCGATGCCACCGGGGTGGCCGGTGTCGGTCTCACATTCGACCTGCGCCAGACATACTCCATCGGGAACAAGTACTCCTGGTTCCGGGTGCTGATCAATGACGAACCCGTGGCAGACGTTTACGGTAACGAGAATTTCAACCCGACAACCAACACCGATCCCTTTGTAACGAGGATTTACGACCTGTCCGAATTCGGGAATACGCAATTCACCATAACTTTCCAGTCTTCCTGTTATTTATCGGACAAGTTCTACGCTGAAGGCGACAACGTGCTGGTGGACAATATCATGATCTCCAACACAACCGGGACGGGGGAAGGTATCGTCCATTCGGCCAGCCTACTTACCTATCCGAATCCGGTAAAGGATAACCTGACATTTGCCGCATCCGGGGTCGGAGAAAATCTGGTAATTACGGTGATGAACACACAGGGACAGGAAATCTACCACCAGGCCATTTCCGGCTATCAAAATGGTGAAGCTCATGTTATCAGCTTGCCGGAGATAAATTCCGGGATCTATATCCTGAAAGTTTCCGGAAATAATGGTATGGTGACGAAAAAAATACTGGTAGATTAATTGGTTCCTTCATAAACCTCCAACCTGTGAGGTGACCTGTGAGGTCACCTCACAGGTCCATTTTCGGACTGTCCCTTTCGTTTTTTGTGACCAAAAAATGATACCTTTATCTGCCTAAATCTTCATCTCATGAAGCCGCTTAAATTTATTGCAACGGGAATACTTTTATTGCTCGGAATAACCGCTGTGACCGGCCCTGTCAATGAAAAACAGGCCGCTAAAGTAGCTGTTAATTTCTACTTTGAAAGGATTCAGTCCGTCAAAATAACACAGTACAATGACGTCAAGGTCACCCAGGTACACGAAATCCGGAATGGCGATCATTTGCTTTTCTACATGATGAATTTTTCGACGGGAGGATTTGCAGGGATCGCTGCAATCGATGATGTTTATCCGGTTTTATGCTATTCATTTGGTGGAAGATATGTACCTGAAAACCAGCCTGAAAACTTTGCAATGTGGATGAAACAATACGAGGGGGAAATTCTGAAAGTGATCACTGAAAAAAGATTCCCTCAGGAAGGCATCAAGGAAGTATGGGAATTTTACTCAACCGCGGAACAAAACATGTTAAGGCCGTTTTCAGGAAGGGAAGTCTTGCCGTTGCTTACCTCCAACTGGGACCAGGGCAAATATTACAATGAAATGTGCCCGGCTGACGGCGGTGGGCCCGGAGGCCACTGCTATGCCGGATGTGTGGCAACAGCTATGGGACAGGTGATGAATTATTTCCGCTGGCCCGATTCAGGCCTGGGCTCGTACTCCTACTATTGTCCGCCTTACGATACGCTTTCAGCCGATTTCGGCAATTCCAGCTACCAGTGGGACCTGATGGAAACCTCTCTGGGCCACAGCAACCTGGAAGTGGCCGAATTGCTTCATCACCTCGGCGTTTCCGTGGATATGGTCTATGGTCCGGATGGTTCGGGAATGTACAACCACAAGGCAGCATTTTCCATGCGCACTTACTTCAAGTATTCTCCTGAAACACAATACGTTTATCGGGATTCTACAACAATGGACTGGGACAGCCTGCTGATTGCCCACCTGGACCAACGGATACCCATGTACTACGCAGGCTGGTCGGTACCAAATATCAATGGCCATGCCTTTGTCTGCGACGGCTACCAGGGAACCGGTTTCTATCATTTCAACTGGGGCTGGAGCGGTTCGTACGACGGATATTTTTACACGGATAACCTGACCCCCGGCGGCTCGAACTTCAACCTGGCCCAAGAGGTGATCATCCATGCCTTTCCGGATACGAATCTTTATAATTATCCCATAAGCTGCCAGGGCGATATAACCTATCCCGAAATGTTCGGCACGATCGGCGACGGCAGCGGCCCGGTATACCCTTATGCCAGCGGCAGCGATTGCTCCTGGCTAATCGCACCCGATGATTCAGTCAATTCCATCTCCCTGAATATTTTAAATCTCAATCTTTCCGAAGGCGATACGCTTAAAGTTTTTGACGGGGATTCGACAAACGCGCCTTTGCTCGGATTTTTCACGGGGGATACCATTCCTTCAACCGTAACGACAACCGGAAAGGTGATGCTGATCACTTTTCAGACCGATGATACCCTGGCAGAAGAAGGTTTCCTGGCTGCTTTTGAATCGGCTATACCGGTGTATTGCAGCGGTTCCACGGTCTTAAATGCACAGACCGACACCCTAACAGACGGAAGCGGTAATTACGATTATCATAACAATTCCACCTGCACCTGGATCATCAATCCTCCCGGTGCATCCACCGTTACGCTCTATTTCGATGAATTCGAAACGGAAGAAGGGTTCGATTTCCTGAAGATATATGACCTGGCCACGTCGCAGCTTATCGCGGAACTTTCAGGCACTTATCCGAACGGCGTACCGGAACCGGTCACTTCCCCCAGCGGCAAGATGTTCCTGGCATTCAGCACCAACTACTCGGTCACCGCCGGTGGATGGACGGCTTATTATGAAACGGACCTGGTAGATATACCTGAAAATGAGCAGGCAAGAGAGCTTGTCATTTATCCGAATCCTGCCGGGGATTATGTTTTACTCGGGTTGAACGGTGCCAACGAACCTGGTGGTAAACTCTCTCTGATCGATCTTAATGGAAAAGTCCTTTTCACCCGGCCAGTTGAGTTCGATGGAAATAATCAAACCACACTCCAATTAACCCGGATAAAACCTGGATTTTATTTCCTGGTACTGGACCTTGAGGATAATTCCCGTATAAGCTGCAAGATTGCCAGGATGTAACCGAAAGTATTTCATCCTGAATGGAAGTCCCTTCCCCGGACTACATAAATGATAAGCCACCGGCATGAGAATAGGCCACATCAGGTATTGAATTTTTCCCGTTATTTGCATAATCACATCATGCCAAAATTTAAAATAGTATCCATCGTCGGAGCCCGTCCCCAGTTCATCAAAGCAGCGGCCATCAGCAGGGCATTTGCGGCCGGTCATAAACATGTGGCCAAAGAGATCATTCTCCACACGGGTCAGCATTACGACGATAACATGTCGAAAGTATTCTTCGAGGAAATGGAGATACCGGCACCCAAATACCACCTGGAAGTGGGTTCAGGAACACACGGTAACATGACCGCGGAGATCATCCGGAAAACGGAAGAGGTCCTGTTTAAAGAACAACCCGACATGGTGATCGTTTTCGGGGATACCAACAGCACCCTGGGTGGGGCCATCGCGGCATCCAAATTGCATATCCCGGTTGCACACGTGGAAGCCGGGCTCCGGTCGTACAATAAATCCATGCCCGAAGAGATCAACAGGGTGCTGTGCGATCATGTGTCAACGCTTCTATTTTCGCCGACTGACACCGGTGTCCGTAATTTAATAAAAGAAGGCTTCCCGGCAAAGACAAAACCGCCTTATTCATCCGATCATCCCAAGATATTCCATTGCGGCGATGTGATGTTCGATACTGCTCTACATTTCATTGAAAAAGCCCGGAAATCTTCAGGCGTGCTTAAAAACCTGGGCCTGGAAGGCCGGGAATTTGCCCTGTGCACCATCCACCGGGATCACAATACCGATGATCCGGACCGATTGACAGCCATCCTGGAAGCTTTGGAAAAAATTACGGCAGAATTCAGTATTCCGGTCGTAATACCGGTTCATCCCCGGACAATGAAAATGCTGGACAGGTTACCGGACCAGGAACTGATCCGGAGGCTGTCCTCCAATCCGAAATTCATCCAAATAGCAGCAGTCGGTTATCTGGATATGCTGCTGCTGGAATATCATTCCAGGATCATCCTCACAGATTCTGGCGGAGTGCAGAAAGAATCGTTCTTTTTCCGGAAGCCATGTATTGTCATGCGGACCGAAACGGAATGGAAAGAATTGATCGAGCACGGTACCGCCCTTCTGGCAAATGCAGATAAAGAGCTGATTTTAGATGCTTTCCGACATTTTTTCCACCATCCTCCCGAATCGTTCCCACCCTTATACGGGGATGGTAAAGCGGCCAATTTTATCTGCGGTGAAATCATCTCTTTTTTGTCCGGACGCCCAGTTGTTTAACCGCCAGATCAATCTGCCTGCCCGATTCCTTTCGACAATCTGCGAATCTGAGGCTGTTTTTCTTGCAGGAATAAATTTTTTTCCTACCTTTGCACTCCATTTTTAAATAATTATAAAACAATCTTCTAACAACAATGGCAAATCAGTATGAGACCGTTTTCATTATGACTCCCGTTTTGTCTGATGATCAGATGAAGGAAACGGTTGCTAAGTATCAGAAACTACTTAGAGACAAAGGGGCCGAAATCGTTTTTGAAGATAACTGGGGGCTTAGGAAACTTGCGTATCCTATCCAGAAAAAGTCCACAGGGTTCTATCACCTCCTCGAGTTCAGATCGGATGAGAGTAATATCATCCATGATATTGAACTGGCATTCAAACGTGATGAGCGAATCATCCGCTTTCTGACCGTTAAGCTCGACAAACACGCGGTAGCATATAATGAAAAGAAACGTAAAAAGGCTAAAGAAGCCCAGCAACCGCAGGAAGCTTAGCAAATAAACCACTAAAAGTTTAAAACCATGGCACAGCAAGACGGAGATATTAAATATCTAACCCCGATTAATGTAGATACCAAACGGAAGAAATACTGCCGTTTCAAGAAAGCGGGTATCAAATACATCGACTACAAGGATGCGGATTTCCTTTTGAAATTCGTGAACGAGCAGGGCAAGATCCTGCCCCGCAGAATAACCGGCACTTCGACCAAGTACCAGAAAAAGGTCGGACAGGCCATCAAGAGAGCGCGCCATCTGGCCCTCATGCCATATGTTGCAGATATGCTTAAATAAGGATAGGAGGACAAAGCATGGAAGTGATCTTAAAACAGGACGTTCCCAATCTGGGATATAAAGACGATGTGATTACCGTGAAAAACGGCTATGGCAGGAACTACCTGATCCCGAAGGGACTGGCTATCCTTGCCACCGGAACCAACAAGAAAATCATCGAAGAAAATAAGAAACAGAAGGCTTACAAAGAGGATAAGATCCGTAACGAAGCTGAAAAGGTGGCCAAATCACTGGAGAACCTTACCCTGAAGATCGGCGCCAAAGCCGGTACTTCCGGAAAGATCTTCGGCTCCGTAAACGCTATCCAAATCTCTCAGGCATTGAAGGATCAGTTCAATTTCGATATCGACCGCAAACACATTGAAGTGGACGGCGATTCGATCAAGGAACTCGGAACTTACAGAGCCAAGATCAAGCTCCACAAGGAAGTTTCCGTGGAGATCGATTTCGAGGTTTTCGCCGAATAGAGATTATCCTTTCTCCAAAGGGGGAAAGAATGATTACGATAATGACCTGCCTGGTCTCTGGATCCGGCAGGTTTTTTTTCCCCTGATCCGCAGATTAAGATTTAATCACTGCACCAGCCCTATGCACCAGGGCTATGCCATATTGAAATATATAAATTACTTTTGCAATCATTCACCTCAATTCACAACTCAAATTTTTACCAAATGACTACAGTGAACGTATACCTGACTTTCAACGGCAACTGCCTGGAAGCTTTTAACTTTTATAAATCCGTTTTCGGCCGCGAATTCAATTATGTCGGAAGATTCAAAGACATGCCCCCCCAGGAAGGAAAACCACTTTCCGCAGAAGATGCTGAAAGGATCATGCATATCGGCCTTCCCATCAGTCAGGAGACCATGCTCATGGGCAGCGATACCGGCGGTGAATGGGCATCTTGCCATGAAGTCGGCAATAATTTTTCCATCTCCGTCAATACTGACTCCAGGGAAGAAGCCGACCGATTATTCAACGGTCTGTCAGCCGGGGGAAATATCACCATGCCCATGCAGAAAACCTTCTGGGGCGATTATTTCGGCATGTTCACCGACAAATTCGGGATCAACTGGATGGTGAGCTATGCGGAGAAAGTGATGTAATAATTCGCAAAGAAGTTCCAAACGGTCACTACCCCGATTGCAAACAGCTTGGAGAGGTAGAAATTTTGCCGGAATTTGGAATGCACGATCCACAGGATGAAATTGTTGATGCCCAGTCCAACCAGGCTGATGATCAGGAATTCCGTATATTCCAGGGCTATGTTCGGATCCTGGCTTTTAAAGGTCCAGATACGGTTCAAAATGTAATTGGAAGATGCAGCTACGGTAAATCCAACTGAATTAGCCACATATTTCTGAATCTTCAGCCATTCCTTGCAAATAAAGGTGATGCTGAAATCAACTCCCACCCCTGTCAGGCCGACTATGCCAAACTTGATGAATTTCAGGATAAATGCCCGGGTGAGGAAATCGTGCATCTCAGAGTTGTATAATG
The DNA here is from genome assembly GCA_964619555.1 of uncultured Bacteroidales bacterium. GTDB lineage: Bacteria > Bacteroidota > Bacteroidia > Bacteroidales > JAGOPY01 > JAGOPY01. The sequence goes on from CAZUDV010000001.1 coordinate 39,660, forward strand.
AGGACCAGCTTTTCTCCGTTTCTCATTACATCCACTGAGATCACCTGGCCGGGCTCTAGTTTTTTCAACCGGTTCATGTAATCGTATATGTCGTTGACAGGTTTACCATCCATAGCTGTAATGACGTCACCCTTCAAAATACCACCTTTGTATGCCGGGCCGTCCTTTTTAACGCCGCCAACGCCAAGGCCTCCCTGTGTCGTTCCAGCAAAATCAGGCATGATGCCAAGCGTGACCTTGAACCGGTATCCTCCCCTGCCCGTTTGTTCCTTCGGTCCGGCTTCCTGGAATGTCAGCAGGGAATCACGGTTTGCCAGTTCCTGAACCAACTGGAGCGCTATATTTAAAACCTCCTTCTCACCTACGAAATTGATCCGGTCGGAATCATCATCCGGTGTATGATAATCCTCATGGGCACCGGTCGAGATAAAATACACCGGGATATTTTCCGCATAAAAAGCTGCATGATCCGACGGACCAAAACCTTCCAGCGAATAGTTCATCTGTATCCGACCGTTGTCAAGGCTGTCCAGTATGGCCGCCGATTCCTTCGCGGATCCCATCCCGCCGATCATGACTGCCGGATTATCCTCCTTCAGCCGGCCGATCATGTCGAAATTGATCATAGCCATCATACTGTTCAGTTTTACCGGGGGATGCTCTGTAAAATATTTCGAACCCAGCAATCCGAGCTCTTCTGCATCGAACGCCACGAAAATAATGCTTCGCTTCAGTGATTCTTTCTCAACTGCCAGTTTGCCGGCCAGCTCCAGCATCCCGGCAACCCCGGATGCATTGTCGTCAGCACCGTTGTGGATGGCCAGGCTGTCCATAAACCTGGAGCCGCTGCCGCTGCCCCCCATTCCAAGGTGGTCGTAGTGAGCTCCGATGACAATGTATGAGCCGTTAAAAGCCGGATCAGAACCTTGCAGGATCGCCACCACGTTCCGGGCCATCACTTTTTCATGCAGGACCTCGGTCCGGGCTTTAACATTGGATTTCAGCCCAAGGGAATTCGGCTGCATCCTGGCCATAATGCTTGATTCCAGTTCTTCTATCTTCAAGCCGGTCGTGGCAAGGATTTCATTGGCCAGCTCCCGCTTGATATGGATCACCGGAAGTCCTGCATTGGATTGGGTTTTATCATAGGACATCCTGACAAGGTCATCATCCTTATCAAATTTAACCCCGGACACAAACAAAACGCCTGCAGCGCCTTGATCCCGGGCCGTCAAAACCTTATCCCGGTCTTCTCCATACTGCGCAAAACGGCTTTCCTGCTTTTCTATCTCGGGGTCCCCACGGAGTATCAAAACCCACTTCCCCCTGACATCAATCCCATCATAATCTCTCCATTTCAGGCTATCCAGGTCAATATCGAAGCCATACCCGACAAATACCACATTTCCGCTAACGACGGAATCTTTGGAAAACGGATAAGGCGTGAATAAATCCATTACCAACGGTTTTCCACCATCAATGGAGACGACATTATTCTGCCCGGCGCTCACGCTGACAACTACTTCAAATTGTTGAAAACCATTATCTCCGGCGGGTCTCAGTCCTGCGTCCACAAACTGCTTACGGATATATTCGGCGGCAGCCTGGCTGCCTTCTGTCCCGGGATAGCGTCCCTGTAAAGCATCTGATGCCAGGTATGTAATATGCGATTGTATATCAGCGGGAGTGATCTCTGGCGATAACCGCTGCTGCGAAATAACCGTAACCGTCATCCCGGCAAGCAACAGGAATATTATGAAGAATTTATTGTGCATTAGATTTAGCTGAAATAATTAAGAGGGCAAAGGTAGCAATTTTGTCAAATCGGCGGGATTGTTCCGTGAAACCCGGTCAGGTTCCTAAGCATTTTCGGTCGATGAATTATCGATGAAGGCGCGGATCTTCAACCCCAGCTTCTCGCATTCGGTCAGAAGCAGCACCGCCGAATCCGGCTTCGACAGGTCAATGGTCATGACAATAATGTCGGAAATATCACTGAGTTCCCGGGCAATGGAATAAAGTCGATCTTCATCTGGCCCGGCCAAGACCAGGTTCCGTCCTTTTGATGCCAGCAACCTGGCCATTTCGTAACCAAATCCTGAAGAAGCCTTTGTAATTAATGTCCATTCGCCTTCCGGACAATACATAGTTTAGTTTTGCATATTAAACAGGCCGGAAGGGATATTGTTCATTTCACCACAAACCGGGCAAAACCGGAACGATCCGTTGTTTTTCCGCGAATGGTATAGAGACCTGCCGGCAAACCGCTGACATCTAACGGATATTGGATTGAAGCGGTATTCAACACTGAAATTCTTTCTTTGCGGACTATTTTTCCGGTCATATCCAGTATTTCTATTTCCGCCCTGTCTGAGGAACAGCCGGAGATTTGGATATAAATAAGATTGTCAGCCGGGTTTGGAAAGATCGTGAAGATGTTATCCTGGTACCTGGCTGCGTCATGGATCCCTGTCGGGAAGGAGCTGAAATGAACTCCGTCCAGCCAGATTTCGAATCCGAAATCCCAGGTATCGGCATGGATAGAAACCCAGCTGATATCGTCGAGGGTGACAGTCCCCACTGCTGTGCGGACATAATTATAGGGTGATCCCCCGCCGGCCAGCGGCACCTTGATCATTTTCCAAGTGCCATTGGCCGCATTCAGTACATTAACCGATCCTGAATACTTGTAGTACCCGCCGCAAAGGTTACCGACCCTGATCTGATGGTACTGGAAACCATATCCGGTCGTATTGATTGTCTTGAGCCAGAAAATCAGGGTATCGCTCTCAGAAAGCTGCCAGTGAACAATAGAATCCCCACCGGGCCAAAACTGTAATCCGATATCCCAGCCATTGCCTGTGACACAATGGACCGAAGCGTTTCCGGCTTTGTAATCCTCATAATCCCAATTCACAGCCGTAGGTACCGTATCGCCATATCCTCCGCAAATTTCAGGGTAGGCATACCATTGAGCCGGTGGTTCGGCCATATCCTCCCATTGGTCGGTCGAAATTTCCGGAAGCGGAAACGTATAATAATATGGCTGGTACAAAATCTCACCCTTCGACGGATTATCATCTTCATCATAAATCCCGCATTCGATAAATGCTTGGTCAGGAGCAAAAAAGATGTTATTCGGTGCATAAATATCGCTTGGAGACATATTTTCCAGGTGATAAAGCGACGAGTTGCGGAAAAGGTTACCTGCAAGGGTGTCTTCTGTTGACGAGCCATTGAACTGTATCCCGTCCTGATTGTATTGAAACTGGTTGCCGGTAACGATCAGGTGCTCGGTATTGCTGGATTTGACTGCCAGGCGGTTTCCGCGGATCTCATTTAGCATAATCCGGTAATCATGGCTGTACTGATTTTCATACCCCGGTATGGTACCGCCTTCCCAAAGTTCAATCCCAACCGGGTTTTCATTTATTATATTATGACTGATTACATTCTCATAACCCCTGTCGATGGCTATACCCGAGTATTGGTTTCCGATGATCTCATTGCTGTCGACCAGGCTGTTAAAGGAATAGCCGAGCCAAAATCCGTAATGGCTGTAATTGCACACATTATGCTTGTATATGTTCCCGTCGGCGAAGGTTGCTTCGATGGCATTGTGGGGCGAATAGGAACATTCGTTATAAAGGAAAACATTTTGGTTCGGGATTTCAGAATATTCATACTGACCTAAAAAAATGCCATCTCCGGAATATTCGAAAACATTGTGATCCACCAGGTTAACGTTCGACACGATCATAAGGATCGCGGCACAGTCACTCGGATTGGTATATGGCCGGTTGATATGCGAAGCCTGGTTATGGTGGATATGGCACGAATCGGTGAAAAACATCCGGATTCCATACGATGTGTTCCAGTCGAAATCGTTCTGCCAGACCCGGATATTGTCGCAGTGGTAAAGCGCCACGCCGTCATTTTGCATTTTCATTGTGTTATAAAAAATATCGGCATAACTGCTTTGATACATCATTACCCCTCCTCCCAGTGCCGACTGGTAGTCAGACCAGACATTGATCCAGCCGGATGAATCGACCTTATTAAAGGAAAAATCGCAGCCTGAAATTTCAATGCTATCGGAATTGGTTATATAAACGGCGTATTTAAAATGACTGACCGATTCGAAATTCCGTATGACAATATTCTTCGAATTGTTGATCTTGATCATATAACCCGCATAAGTGGTACCATCCACAATCACATCAGATCCGTCCAGGATGATATTTTCCTTGTTGTTGATCCGCAGGAGTCCGTCGTTACCCGGATCGGAAATGTTGTAAGTTCCGGGATTAAATATGATCCACGAATTGCTGCCGATATCCGTATTATCCTCAATATTCATGAATGTCTGGGCTGAAAGCACAGGGCATAGGGCCAATAGTAGGCTGATAAGGAAGATTTCTTGTTTATTCATGGTTCCAAAATGCTTACTAATAATCTGTGAATCTGCGGCATAAGTACAAATAGTCGCTTAAAAATAATACAATTCTGCATAAAATTCAAGGGATGACATGTAAAAAGTTGCCCGCCGGTGATCAGGACGGCGGGCATGCACCTTAATAAACCAATAAAGAGAAGCAAATCCGGTTGCTTTATGAAGAAGACCAAAGGCAATACGTTAAACGATGCCATTTGTTATATAAAGGTACTCTTCGTATAAGGGTAAATACAATATTTAATCAGAGAACGGTACAGATGATCAAGTTACTGGCATGTTTTCAACATTTTACGGAGAAATGGATATTCAGCCAAACAGGTTTGACCACAAAAAAAAGGCGTCCTCCCGGACGCCCTTTATATTCATATCGGAATAAATGCTTATTCTACCACCATTTTACGGGTGGCTGATTCCTCCCCGGCAAACACCGTGTAGAAATACACACCGCTGCCAAGCTTGCTGCCATCGATCATGAACTGGTGGGTACCGGCCGGTACAACACCGCGATCGATTTCCATCACCTGTTGGCCAATCAGGTTCGTAACCACCATCCGGAGACTGGATTTGGCATTCAGGCTAACTTCAACTTTTGAAGTCTGGCTGAATGGGTTTGGGTAGTTCTGGGCCACGGAAGTAATGTACCTTTGGTCATTTTCCTTCAGTCCCACAACTGCAAAATCCGCATCCGAATACGTAAAGTCCTGGATATACTTGTACTGAACAGGCAATGCAGGATCAAACGGGGATTGCATTTGCTGGTAGGCAATCGGAAGTAAATATTCTCCGTCATCTTCCAGAACATATCTTGAAGTTGCGGCAAAATAGGCCTGCCACATAGCTTCGGAGAATGCAGTCACATTGGAAGGGGCGTCCTCGTCGTTTTCATTCAGGGTATAGTACCACGGTACCGGGGGCATGTTCACATCGATACCACGGGCCATCACATCCGGGGCATTGTTATCGGTGGCGCCTTCCAGCTTGGTATCCAGCCAGGTGATGAACATTTTATCGCCATCCATCGTGCTGGCAATCTGGATTCGGTTGTCTTCGGAATAGGTATCGTCCGGGAAAATCCCACGGAACAGGGTGATATTGCCGCATTTATAAGCATCCCACGTTGTACCGCCGTCTGTGCTGAAAATATCGAATGCTGCAAAGCATTCAGCTGCAGTTACAATGCTGTATTCGGAAGATCCGCCGGCACCGACCACGACAGCCAGGTGGGGATTGCCCCAGGTATCCACTGCCAAATCGCAATCGAATGCAGTGGTGTACTGGATCTCATCCCTGGCAGGCAGCGGAGGCAGGAATATCTGTCCGATCTGGTCGTCGGTCAGGTAATTGAGAATGGCAGGAATCCCATCCGGTCCGTCGAGGCGGACGGCGATCGGGTCGCTCCATGTCTCGCCGGCATCCGTTGATTTGAAGAACACCGGGTAGTAGTAGTGGAGGTCAGATAGTGGTTCGACCTGGCCGTCATCACAGATCACCACGATCCAGGCAGTCTGTCCGTCAGGTGAGAAAGCACATTTCACATGAGCCGGGAAACCATTGAGGTAGGTCGGGAAATCCATTATATATTTTTCATACAAAAAATCCTCGATACCTTCATCCCATTCGCCGCGGGCGATCATGAGCTGATCGAGGTAAACGCCTGATCCGGAAGTCCAGTCCACATGGATATCGGCCACCAGGACGACACCACCGCTCTGGGCAATGTCAAATGCATCCGGTATGTACAGGTAATAATCCGGAGGTGAGCTGTGTTCCAGGTTCTTGGTGGTATCGGTCACATCGCCGATTCTAGCACGGCCATAGGCCCAGCCACCCCACGAATCGCCATTGGACGCATCCAGGGTTGGAACAAAGTAGGTCACATAAGCATTGTTGGGATCGGTATTTCCTTCCGGATTGTAAATCCCGTGATTAGGATAACGGCCGGCATCGGTATTATAGCTTCCTCCTGAAATATTGGAAAGGTAACATTCTACCATATTGGTCCATGACATCCCGCCATCGGTGGAAATGTCATATCCGAGGTCACCGGAATTGCCACCCGGGTCCAGGTCTCCGCCCATACGGTGGAAATAGGTAAGGGTATTCAGGTTATCATCGGCCCAGAGCAGCGATTTTTGTCCGCCGGCATAACCATTGCTGTATGCATTGGCTGAGGTACCGATAGAAACTATGGTCACAAAATTGACATCCCTGGAGTTTTTATAATTGATAGGAGTTGTGACAGTAGCACTTGTAACCGGTGCAGATTTGACCGGTTCCCAGCCAACTTTGGCAGGGTTGTTCGGCAATGCGATCGGCACGTCGCTGCGGAACAGGGATTTGTTCTGGGAGTGGCCGGCCATTCCGATAGTCAGGACCAGCAAGAAAAGTAATACTTTTTTCATGGGTAAGAAATTTAATTAGACATTTGGTTATGTTGCGCTTTAAACCGCTAAAGTTATATCATTTTTTAGTAAAATCCGGATGATGAGGAAATTTTTTATGGTACAACAAAAAAGGACGCCTCCTGGAGACGTCCTTTCAAAATCGGGAAAAATCGATATTATCTTACGATCATTTTATTCGTTACCTTGCTGTTATCAGCATTCACAGTATAGAAGTAGATACCCTGTTCAAGGCTGGCGCCATCGACCTGGAAGAAAAAGGTTCCGGCCGGCACATTGCCTCTTTCAAAGCTTTGAACAGTCTGGCCCAGCATATTGGTAACCACCAGGCTCAGGTTGGCTGATCTTTCAAGGTTAACTGAAATGGTAGTGGTACCGTTGAACGGATTCGGATAGTTCTGCGAGACGCTGGCGATATTGGTCTCTTTGTCATTTTCACCGATACCGGTCAGCAGATCAGTTTTGTCGATAGCTGCCACGATCATGCGGTTTTCCTGGTAATCATGATCCCCGTCAAGAGCGGTACCCGGAGTCCCATCAGCCTGGTAAAAGACATAGAGTGCGTTGTCAGTTCCTTCGGCAACAGTGATGTAAATGCTTTCATCAAAGATATGGATGATATCATTGGTCACATGCAGGAACGGGCCCCATTCGCCGTTGGCAAAAGCCCTTGCCCAGACCTTTTTGAAATTGTAATCAAAATTATCATAGGTTTCGGTAGTGGAAGACCATGCTACGAAAACCTGTCCGTCATCGTCAACTGTAATGTTAGGCATGGTGGAGAAACCGATTTCACGGTAAGCCATCGGGAGGTTTTCCACGAGAGTGATCTCGCCATCACCGTCCATATCCTGGGTCCAGCCTATGTAGTTGTAATTCTCAACCATTTCAGAATTTTCATATCCATACTGAGGTCCGGCAAGGGCATGAACGTGATTGGAAAATGGAGGCATATCCTCATTCCAGTAACCGATACCATCGATGTAGGGGAAATAGGTATAAGTAGTTCCGACTGCATCGTGAAGGACGCGGCTTAAACCGAAAGCAACGTGCACTTTGCCGTCCGGGCCGATTGCAACGTCAGCAGAGTTATCAACGGCAAAGAAGGTATCTGTTAAGGTGACATCCCAGTCGAAGAACGGATAAGGATGTTCCCAGATGACGGTCTTTTCCCAGTTTTCACCATTATCGGTGGATTTCAGGAAGAACATATCATGCCATGCATCGGCCACCAGTAATACGACGGTGTTGCCACGGGCGGCGAAAGTGTATTCGTCAGCACCAATTTCAGTGTAATAATCAGATCCAGTTCCGTCCATGACGATATTCTGGGGGTCCCAGGTAGCACCACCGTCAGTGGACCTGGAATAGAACATCGAAGAAGACTGTCCGGTAACGGTTAAGGCAGCGTCGCTGTCATGGATCAGGTGAATAACTTCATTGTTTTCACCGGAGGTAACAACGCGAGGCCAGGTTACATCGCCTTCCAATCCTGGAGGGCCTTGCAAAAGTCCTTCAACCCAGGCACCTGTTCCACGGACTTCCCTGGTATTGATAATAGAGCCGGTAGCAGCATCGTGTGAAACATTAATTTCGCCGGTTGGACCCCAGGTGGCGTAGGAAGGCCAGCCGCTACGCATTGATTCTACACGGGCAGTTGGTTCAGCACCCCATGCACTTCCGTCGAAATAGTTGTAACCTGTACCCCTGTCAGGGAACGAGGTGGCCGACAGGCCCATGGTCCAGGTGGCACCCATGGTACCATCGGGATGCATCACAATCCTGTTGGACAGGGACGTATTAGTCTGAAGATCATAAAAAGTTCTTCCTAGAACGGTCTCATTGACTGCCCTTTGAGTGGCGGCAACAGTTGTATTGACCGGCATAAAGACTTCAGGAAGGTCAGAGATGGGTTTTTTGAATTCAGCTTGTGCCGGGGTATTAACCAGTTGCCTGGATACCTTGGAAACTTGCGGGAAAGCAGCTATTCCGACAAACAAAGCTAAAGCGATGAGTAACAATTTTTTCATGATTGCTCTTTGTATTAAATTAGACATTCTGTTGTGAGTGTGCAAATGTAATAAAATTTTGGAAAATTTACTTTTGCGTTTTTTTTTCATTGATAGACAGCGTTTATATGCAAATAGTTGCATAGAAGAACGGAAATTTCCGACCTCACAGGTGACCTCACAGGTGACCTGTGAGGTCACCTGTGAGGTCACCCACATTTTCACCTATATTTGCCCTGCAGAAAATCAGGAAATGAAGAAAATCGATGCCCTCGTACTGAAAACTTATGTCGGGCCCTTGCTGGTTACCTTCTTCATCTCGCTTTTCATCCTTTTAATGCAGTTCCTCTGGAAATACATCGATGACCTCGTTGGTAAGGGCCTCGAATGGTACATCATCGCTGAACTGCTCTTCTACGCCTCCTCTACCTTCGTCCCGCTTGCCCTGCCACTGGCCATCCTGCTTTCATCCCTTATGACCTTCGGCAGTCTCGGAGAATACTATGAACTCGTTGCCATGAAATCCTCCGGAATCTCGCTCAGGAAAATCATGAGGTCGCTCATCATTTTATCCGTGCTCATATCAGGCTTTGCCTTCTACTTTTCCAATAACATCCTGCCCGTCGCCAATCTCAAATTCAAATCCCTCCTTTACGATGTTAGAAAAAAGAAACTGGCTGTCAATATCAAAGAGGGAATATTTTATGACGACCTGGAAGATTATGTTATCCGTGTCGGTAAAAAAGGAAAGGACGGAAATACCATTTATAATGTCCTGATATACAACCATACCGATAATAAGGGAAATATCGACGTCACCGTGGCCGACAGCGGACTGATGCAGTCCACTCCCGATGAAAAATACCTCCTGTTCACCCTGTACAATGGGTACAATTATAAAGAAATCGTGGACCAGAAAAATTCAAAGATAGATTTCCCCTTTCAGAGAACCAACTTCAAAACACAGCAGCAAAAATTCGACCTGTCGGGATTTGAGCTTAACCGGACCGATGAAGAACTTTTCAAAAACAATTACCAGATGCTCACTATCCGCCAGTTGAACTACTTCATCGATTCTCTTGGCAATTCCTTATCTGACAGGCGGTATAACCTGGCGAAAAAATTCGAGCAGAATTACCGGGGCTATTCGCTTGCCGACAGCACATGGCAGGCTGGGGCAGTAGCAGATTCCGTTCTGCGGAAAAGCCTCCTGGAAGAGTTTGCTTCAACCAAAAAAACCAAGATCGCATCCAGTGCCCTGAATTCGGCCAGGAACCTGAAAAAATCACTGGATTACCATGTGGAGTCGTTTAAAACCAGTGAAGAATTCCTGGTCAAGCATAAAATTGTATGGCACCGAAAATTCACCCTTTCCTTTGCTTGCCTGATCCTCTTCTTCATCGGAGCTCCGCTGGGTGCGATCATCCGGAAAGGAGGGCTGGGTCTGCCTGCCGTCATCTCAGTCTTTCTTTTCATTTTGTATCACATCATCTCCATGATCGGGGAAAAATCGGCCCTGCAGGGAGCGATGGATGTGTCCCTGGGAATGTGGCTGTCATCGATCATTCTGCTACCGCTCGGTATTTTCCTTACTTACAAATCCACCACTGACTCCCCGCTGATGGACCTGGAAGTCTGGAATAAAGTCTTCGGCAGGTTCAACTTTTCAAAATTTATAAAATCCGGAAAAATAGTCAGAAAGGCTTCCTGATCACCGGTCGGTCCGCTCCCAGATGCCGCTGCGGATGGTTTTCATGGACCTGAAAAAGCCCAGGAATAACGCCGCATTCATGGATACAAAATGAGTGACCAGACGGAAAGGCGCAAAATGATGGCCCATTTTCTTAAAGGTCCAGTCGATGACCGGCACTATGTAAAACATGACATGCAGCGCCAGGATCACCAGATAGAATGTATTTCCCAATACAAGGAAAAAATTGGCAATCAATGCCATCAACAGGAAAAAAGGCCCGAACCATCGGAAAACCTTATGCGACAGGAATGCAAATCCGTATCGCCTGGTGAAAATAAGCCTCCAGAACTTCCTCAGATTCTGAAAATCACCGGTGCCTATCCGCACCTTCCGCCGGAATTCCACGCGCAATTCCTCCGGCAGGTCTTCGTAAACCCTTGCATTGATATCGTTGATGGCAAGTTTCCCCTTCTCGAAGACCTTCATATTGATATAAAAATCATCCACCAGGAAATTGGAAGGCACTTTTTCAAAGTCCTCCCTGCGAATCGCATAACAGCCTCCGAAAGGCCCCATCATGGCACCCCAGAGGCGGCTTTCCATATCCTTTATCCCCACTTCACGCGAGATATAAGCCTTCTCCTGGTAAGAAATGCCGCTTTCCTTCATGCCCCTGTTTATCATATTCGTGTCCACCAAACCGATATCCGGATTTTTAAAGTGCCGGATCATGTAAAATACAGTATCCGCATCGAACATTACATTGGCATCGGTCAGCACCAGGATCTCCCCTTTCGATTCCTGCACCAGGTCGTTGACCACATTCTGCTTGCCCCGGCGTTCAGGAAAATCGAAAACGCTCAGGTTGGCAGTTCCCGGTTCGCTGACCGCCGACCTTGCCACTTCTACCGTGCCATCGCGCGATGCATCCGAACCGATCAAAACCTCGAATTTTTCCGGAGGATAATTGCCTGCATAAATGCTTTCCAGTTTTTCCCGGATGCAGGATTCTTCGTTATATGCCGCCATAATAATGCTGACAAACGGAAGATCCTCATCAATCCTGTCGTAAATCACCTGGTTTCCTTTCTTTCCCCTGCTGAATAACGATAACATCGCCGGGTAAAGAATGTAGGTGTGCAAAACCAGGAGGATCGATATCCAGAAGATCAACAAGGCGATCATGAGATCATTTTTTGATAGAAATTGATTAGCGAAAGGGTGATGATGCGGTTGTCGTATTCCCTGACAATAAACTCCCGGGCTTCCGTTCCGATCTTTTTATAGTACGGAAGGTCACGGAGCAGTGCGCGTACCGCATCGGCAAAAGGCACCGGATTGTCGGCAATCAGGATATTTTTACCGTCTGTCGTGGAAATTCCTTCCGTGCCTATGGCTGTAGTGACAATCGCCCTGGCTGTTGCCATTCCCTCGATGATCTTGATCCGCATTCCGCTTCCCGACAGTACCGGCACGACCATTACCGCTTTGGAACGCATAAAAGCGTAAGCATCATCCACTTCGCCCAGGAACTCAAGGTTCGGGTAGGTAAGATTTCTGATCCGGTAAGGCGCATTTCTGCCGGCAATATAAAATTTCACCTGCGGAAATTCTTCCAGGACCTTATCCCAAACGTTATCCAGGAACCAGAAAAGTCCCTCCTGGTTCGGGATCCAGTCAAGCGCACCGATGTGGAACACGGAAGGGAATTCCATTTCATCAAAACCGTATTGGAATTTTTCTGCATCCACCCCTGTCGGGACAACGTGCATAGGGAGCCTGCACCCCAGTTCTTTCAAAACACTGCCGTCACGTTTGGTGATCGGTATCATGGCATCGAATTCATTCAGTGAACCGACCTCCATTTTCCTGATCCTTGAAGCCAGGTTCTTAATATAGAACCGGCGGAGCCCGTGTTCCCGGTGACAGGCCCGTGCCCAAATCTCGTGCTCGATGTTATGTGCCCGCATCGCCACTTTTGCCGTGCTGTATTTTCGGATGGTTGCCAGATAGGGAGCCAGGTAGAGCCCTTCCAATTGTATAACGTCAAAAGTTTCCGATGACAATACTTCCCTGATCTTTTCATCGAAGGCTTTACTGATAAATCTTTCCGCATTGTAAGGCAAACCCGAGAACAGGTAATTCCAGGCCATCCTGACTGGCCTGATATCCGTATCCACATATACCGGAATTGCCCTGATACCGGAATTGCGCAAGGCTTCCCCGGCAGAAGAAGGATCAATGTAATGCTTGGAGGTGTTCATCGCCAGAATGGTGACTTCATGTCCCAGGTTGGCGAAGGATCTTGCCAGCCCCATCGTTGCAATGGACCCTCCGTCTTTCGGAGGATATGGAAATTTATTCGCTAATTGCAGAATTTTCATGCTCGTGATCCATCAGGCGTCTGGCAAAATTAACAGAAAATTTCTTATTAAATTTGCCGGGTCAAAGCCAGCAGTAATCATTATTCACATGGCCGAAAAATATACCATACCAAAAGGCACACGGGATTTCACCCCGCAGGAGATGATCCGCAGGAATTATATTTTTGAAACGATCCGCAGGAATTTCGAACATCACGGATATGTGCCAATCGAAACCCCGGCCATGGAAAATCTTTCCACCCTGCTGGGAAAATATGGGGAAGAGGGTGACAAACTTCTTTTCAAAATTCTCAATTCGGGGAACTACCTGTCGGATGTCACACCGGATGACATCAGGGAAGAAAACCTTAACCAACTGACCTCCAGGATTGCCGGGAAGGGGTTACGCTACGATCTGACCGTCCCGTTCGCCCGCTTTGTGGTACAACATCTCAACGAGATCACCTTTCCTTTCAAACGCTACCAGATCCAGCCGGTGTGGCGGGCAGATAAACCCCAGAAAGGACGTTACCGGGAATTTTACCAGTGCGATGTGGACGTGATCGGAAGCAATTCACTGATGAATGAAGTGGAAATGGTACAGATCATCCATGCTGTCTTTACCGATCTCAATATAAAGTTCAGAGTAAAACTGAACAACCGCAAAATTCTGGCCTCAATCGCCGAAAGTGCCGGGGTCAGGGACCGGTTCACCGACCTCACCGTTGCCATGGACAAACTCGACAAGGTCGGCATGGATAAGGTGCTCGAAGAGTTGACGGCCCGGGGTTTTGCCGATCACGAACTGGCTTCCCTGAAGCCTGTTCTTCAACTTTCAGGAACTTTTAAAGATAAGACTGAATTTTTGATGCATCATTTGGTTTCTTCCGGTTCCAACACCGATGGCCTCCAGGAGATGGAATATATCTATAACCGACTCAAAATACTTGGTATAGACAAAATCTGTGAGTTTGACATTACCCTGGCCAGGGGATTGAACTATTATACCAGAACCATTTTCGAGGTCAAGGCAAAGGATGTCGCAATAGGAAGTATCTGTGGCGGGGGTAGATATGACGACCTGACAGGGATATTCGGCCTGCCGGGCGTTTCGGGCGTCGGGATTTCCTTCGGGGCCGACCGGATCTACGATGTTTTACTTTCCATGAACGGATTCCCCGAACATGATTCCTCGGGAACAAGCATACTTTTTCTGAACTTCGGGGAAGCAGAGGAGCAATATTGCCTCAACCTGGCCGCCAAACTCAGGTCTGCCGGTTTTAAAGCCGAAATTTATCCCGATCAGGTGAAGATCCAGAAACAAATGAAATGGGCTGATCAACAAAAGACTGATTACGTGGTTTTTGTGGGTGAAAAGGAGATGACGGAAGGCCTGTTATCCGTAAAGAACATGAATTCCGGCAACCAGGAAAGCCTTTCTCCGGAGGAATTTATTGAAAAACTGAAAGCGGTGAGTGGGTGAACGGTGAAGAGTGAACGGTGAAGGGTGAACGGTGAAGGGTGAACTGGGACTATACCCCCAGATGATACAACCTGTAGATCCTGCCAATGGATTCTTCCAGTTCCGCCATCGAAACGTACTTGCTGTACCGGAGGAATTCTTTTCCCTCGAAGTAAAAAATCAGCACCGGGAATCCAAACGCCTGGAATTCGCCAGTTAACCCGGGGAATTGCTTTCCATTCACATAAACCATGTCCATCAACGGAAATTTGTTACGGACCATATCCTCTGCTTTCGGTCGGAGGCTCAGGCAGGGGGCGCAATCATCGTTATAGAAATAAATGAGAAGATTTTCAGCAGTGTTGATGAGGTTCCTCAATTCTCCGGCGGAATGGATATGCTTAATCATCATTTGGAGTTTCAGGGCAAAAATAACTGTTAATTGATTCACAGGTATAATTTTTTAATATTTTTGTCGGATATGAATATTTCCATCATGATCTCATGGATTCTTCGGTTCAAGATCAAAATAAACCGGACCGCACTTTGTAAATTTTAATACTTGAGTTTTGAATTTTGAGTTGTATTTGCGTCAACTCTCCTCTTCCCATTAAACATTAAATACTTAACACTAAACATTTAACACTATGACTTTAGTCATCAAGGGTTCCGGCCTCAAAATAGAAGACGTGGTAAAAGTTGCCCGTCAAAATGAAAATGTCGAACTGCATCCCGATGCCATAAAACGCATTGAAACCTGTCGCGCCATGCTCGAAAAGAAGGTTGTGGCCAGGGAGATCATGTACGGGGTGAACACCGGTATCGGGGAATTCTCCGAAGTAGTGCTTACCGACGAGCAGGTACAGCAGTTCCAGAGATACCTTATTTACAACCATGCCGCCGGAATAGGCGAACCAATGCCCATCGACTGGGTAAGGGGCGCCATGCTCGGCAGGATCAACGTACATGCGCATGGCAATTCGGGCTGCCGCCTGGCTATCACACAGACCCTGGTAGAAATGCTGAACAAAGGCGTCACCCCGTGGGTGTGCCGGAAAGGATCTGTCGGAGCCTGCGGCGACCTGGCCCCCATGTCGCAGATAGCCCTGCTGATGATGGGCGAAGGACGTGCCTATTACCAGGGTGAATTACTGGACGGCAAAGAGGCCCTCGACCGTGCCGGTATTCCCGTCCCCGGCCTGCAGGCACGCGACGGACTTGCCACCATCAACGGTTCGAATGTGCTCACCGCCATGAGCGCGCTCTTCCTTTACGATGCCATGAACTGGCTGAAGCAGGCTGAGATAGCGGCCGCCATGTCGCTGGAAGCCCTCAAGGCCAATATGAAACCCTATAACACGAAACTGCATTCCCTGCGCGGGTTTCCCGGGGCTGTCCGCAGCGCCAGGGCCATCAACAAGATGACTGCCGGCGGCGACCTGGCGGAAGGAAAGATCAAATGCAAGGTGCAGGACGCTTACTCCATGCGCTCCACCCCGCAGGTGATCGGCGCGGCACACGATGCCCTGGCATGGGCACGTATCCAGGTGGAAACCGAATTGAACGGAGTCGGTGACAATCCCATCTTCATCCCTGAAGATAACCTTACCCTGACCGGAGCCAATTTCCAGGGTTCGCCGGTATCCCTGCCCATGGATATGGCCGGAGCGGCCATCACCATGGTGAGTGTCCTGTCAGAAAGACGAATGAACCGGCTCAATAATCCCGCATTGAGTGTAGGTTTGCCAGCATTTCTTACCAAAGGCGCCGGGATGTTCTCCGGCCTGATGCTAAGCCAGTACACCGCCGATATGCAGATCGTGGAACAAAGGATCCTTTCCATGCCTGCCTCCATACAGTCGATCCCGGCAGCAGCCGACCAGGAAGATTTTGTATCGATGGGAATGAACACGGCCCTCAAGAACTTCCAGATACTCGACAATGCTTATGGCATTCTCGGCATTGAACTCATGGCAGCGGCACAGGCCCTCGATTTCCGGGATTACAAATTCGGCCACGGCACTGCCAGGGCCAGGGAAGTGATCCGAAAATATGTGGAATTCCTGGATGTCGACCGACCGCTTTACGACGACCACAATAAGATGAAGGAACTGGTCAAATCCTGCGAAATATTAAATGAAGTCGAAAAAACGATCGGTATCCTGGAATAAATCTTAATTTCGAAGCCGGAATGCTAAATTACCTGCATGCAACCGGCCGATAATCTGATTCAGACCGACGAAATTACCAGGGCCAGGAAAAGGCCTTTCATTTGTGGCTTGCTTTTAACGCTCGCACTGACCTATTTCCTGGTCATGGCTCTATTGTTCAGTTTGTCACTTGTTTTTTCCGGTGATATACAAAGAGTACTGAGCCAGTATTATACACAGGAAGAGTTCAACGCTTCCTATATCCTGATTTTCAGCCTTGCCGGCAGCCTGCTTTTCTGGGGTTCATCGGCAGGCATTGTACTTTTTCTCCTGAAGAGGAAAGGTGGTTTTTACCTGTTCTTTCTGACCGCACTGGTCATTTTGATCCTGGATTTTATTTTCCTGGATTTCGACTGGTTGCGATACCTTATATTAACGGGATTTTTATTCACGGCAGGAGTCCTGCATTTATCAAAAAGGTGCTATGCCTGATGAACCGGATGGAATGAATTGGGCTAGAAATGGAAAATAATTTAGACTTTTTATAAACATTTGGTCAGTTTTTATTAACTATGAGTAACTAATGCATTGATTACCTTTGTTTTAAAATTATTTTTAAAAAATGCGAAAATAAAAACAGGTTAACTGTATTTGAATTAAGATAAAAAATTAATAATATTGCATTAGCAGAAACCTTCAATAAATTCATTAACCAAAAAGCACTTATATGAGAAAATTTACGCTTTTGTTGGCATTCTTGTGTTTCACAGGATTGCAAGCCGCCCTGGCTCAAATGGACGTCAAGGGTACTGTAACAGACGCCAGAGATGGCACACCACTGCCCGGTGTGTCCATTATCGTTAAGGGCACCCTATCCGGCACGGTGACCGATATTAACGGTAAATATACCCTGGCAGTACCGGCCGGACACAACGAACTCATCTTTTCTTTTGTGGGGATGCTCACCCAGGAAGTCCAGATTAACGGACGTGCCGTGGTGGATGTCTCTATGCAGGAAGACGTAGTTGGCCTCGATGAAGTGGTTGTCACCGCCCTCGGTATTTCCCGTGAAAAGAAATCCCTGGGCTACGCTACTCAAGAGGTCAAAGGCGATGAGATAAACCAGGTAAAAACCACCAACGTGATCAATTCGCTGTCCGGGAAAGTTGCCGGGGTGCAGATCAAAACCACCGGAAACTTTGGCGGAGGTACAAACCTGCTGATCAGGGGATCATCATCCATTACCGGTAACAACCAGGCGTTGATCGTCATTGACGGGGTTCCCGTAAACAATGACAATACCAACAACACCGGCCAGCTTCGCGGACGCAGCGGATTTGACTACGGTTCCGCCGCTACGGATATCAACCCTGCCGACATCGAGTCGATGAACGTGCTGAAAGGCGCAGCCGCAACCGCACTTTATGGTTCACGTGCTGCCAATGGTGCAATCATCATAACTACGAAGAAAGGCTCCAAAAGGATCGGCGGCAGCAAGATTTACGGAGTGAACGTCAGCTCCAATGTCACTGCCGGTTGGGTGGATAAAAGCACCTTCCCCGAATACCAGAACCAGTATGGTGCCGGTTATGGTACCTATTATTACAGTGAAGGGGACTATCCGGGCTTCGAGTATGTTTATGATGTGGATGGCGACGGGGAAGTGGATTATACAGTACCGACGTATGAAGATGCTTCCTTCGGACAGGAGTTCGATCCGAACGTCATGCTCTACCAGTGGGATTCATACGATCCGGCCTCACCTAATTACCTGAAGAAAACCCCCTGGGTTGCAGCCGAAAACGGACCGCTGTATGTAATGGAAAATCCGCTCTCCTTCACCAATAATATCGACATTACAGGTGGCGGCGATGCTACGACTTTCCGTCTGTCATACGGTAACCAGAATCAAACCGGCGTTCTTCCCAACAGCGAGCTGAAGAAGAACAACTTCCTTTTCAATGGTTCTTATGACATTCTTAAGAATCTCACCGTTTCTGCTTCAGCCAATTACATTCATCAGTATACCAAAGGACGTAACTACACCGGTTACAGCGATAACATGATGTCCGGTTTCCGTCCGCCAATGGATGCAGACGAACGTCGACTATAAGATGCAGGAAGAAGTTTATGACCTTACAGGCCGTAACATTACCTGGAACCCGAACAGTCCGTTCGACCTGGCACCGGCATACTGGGACAACCCTTACTTCCAGCGTTATGTCAACTATGAGGACGATAGCAGGAGCCGCCTTCTCGGCTACTTCCAGGTAGATTACAAAATCACCAGCTACCTGTCATTCATGGCCAGAGGCGCTATTGACACCTACAGTGAAATCCAGGAAGAAAGAAAAGACATTGGGTCCTCTTCCGGTGAATTCGGAGTGAACCGCCCGGATGTTACTTCCGGTTACTCCAGGTTTGAAAAGTCTTTCACCGAAACCAATTTCGACTTCATCCTCCGTTACAATGACAACCTGGGTGAAAACTTCAACCTGAATGCCTTTATCGGTACCAATATCAGAAGGACCAAGTCCGACCAGGTATTCGCCTCCACCGATGGCGGTCTTATCGTTCCGGGCTTGTTTGCCCTGTCCAACAGCGTCAACCAGATGCAGCCGCCGGAAGAAAGACTGGCAGAAATTGCCGTCAACGGCATATTCGCCAGTGCTTCTCTCGGTTTCAAGGATTTCCTTTTCCTGGATGCTACCATCAGAAGGGATCAGTCATCAACTCTGCCGGAAGAGAATAATTCCTACTGGTATCCATCCGTATCCGGTAGCTGGCTCTTCTCCAATAACTGGGAAACCAGCTGGATGCAGCTTGGAAAACTCAGGTTAGGTTACGCTGAAGTAGGTAACGATGCTCCTTTTGCAAGTATTAACGATACCTACACCCAGTTCCCGGTCTTCGGCGGTACGAACCTGTTCTCGCTTCCGAACACCAAGAATAATCCAGAACTGAAACCTGAAAGGACCAAGAGCATTGAAGGCGGTCTGGAAATGGCCTTCCTGAAGAAAAGACTCGGCTTCGACCTGGCTTTGTATAAGACCAACACTGTGGACCAGATCATTCCGGTTGCCGTCTCTACTGCAACGGGTTACTCCACCAAGTATGTCAACGCCGGTGAAATCATGAACAAGGGGGTTGAACTTACCGTCTATGGCGTTCCGGTGCAAAGCGACAACTTCAAATGGGATATTGCGGTCAACTTTGCCAGAAATATCAACGAAGTGGTCTCTCTGAAAGACAGCCTCCAGAATCTGCAGTTAGCCTCCCTGCAAGGTGGTGTTACCATCAATGCCCGTGTTGGAGAACCCTATGGGGCTATTCAGGGAACTGACTTCATGTACTATGAGGATGAGAACGGAAATGTCACCGATAAGAAAATTGTCAAGTCCAATGGTTATTATGCTAAAACTCCAGCTTCCGACCAGGTCATCGGTAACGTCAATCCTGACTTCACCATGGGTATCAACAACAGATTATCATACAAGAGCTGGTCATTCAGCTTCCTGATCGACTGGCAGCAGGGCGGTGATATATTCTCACTCGATTTGTACTACGGAATGGCTACCGGTTTGTATCCTGAAACCGTATTCCTGAATGATCTGGGCAACCCGGTTCGTGACCCGCTTACTGATGATGCCACCAGCGGTGGTTTGATCCTCGAAGGTGTCCAGGCTGACGGATCTGTCAATACGGTCAGGGTGCACGGGGATGACTATCGCGTGTTCGGCTATAGCCAGAATCCGAATGCCAAATTCATCTACGATGCTTCCTATGTGAAACTGAGAGAAGTTGTGCTGACGTACACCATCCCCAGCAAGATCATGTCGAAAGTCAAATGGATCCATGGAGCTTCATTCAGCCTCGTAGGATCCAACCTATGGATCATCCACAAGAACCTCCCGTATGCCGATCCAGAAGCTTCCCAGAGCTCCGGAAACGTACAGGGATGGCAGAGTGGTGTCATGCCGGCTACCAAGAACGTCGGATTTACCGTTAATCTTCAATTTTAAATAATAACACTATGAAAAATATACTACTGGTCTTAATACTTCTGAGCGGGATCATGGTGTCCTGTACCAAGAATTTTGAAGACTTCAACACGGATAAGAAACATCCGACTGAAGTGCCTGGCAACTTCATTTTTGCAAATGCCGAAGTGGCGCTGGTCGACCAGATCGCCAGCACCAATGTAAACCTCAACATTTGGAAATTGTGGGTCCAGCACTGGACGGAAACAACTTATCCGGATGAAGCGAATTATGATATCTATACCAGGACCATTCCCGATAACAATTTCCGCGTTTATTACCGCGACGTGCTTGCTGATCTGAAGGAAGCTGCACGCGTAATCGAACTGGAACCTGTTGCAGGTGAAACAGCCACAGCCGAAAAACAAAATCGTCTGCTAATCATCAAGGTCCTTGAGGTCTATGCTTACCAGGAACTGGTTGACATGTTCGGCGATATACCTTACACGGAGGCTCTGAATATCGATGACATCGAACCAACGTACGACGATGCATTTTCCATATACCAGGATCTGCTCGCAAAACTGGACCAGGTCACTGCCGGACTTGATGAGAATTACGGCAGCTTTGGCAGTGCTGACCTGATCCTTGGGGGCGATGTTGCCATGTGGAAGAAATTTGCTTACTCACTAAAAGTAAAACTAGCCATCAATCTCTCTGATCATGATGGTACCCTTGCCAAAAGAACGATTGAAGGAGCTTATGCCAATGGATTCCAACCCGGAGATGTCGTTCAGTTGCACTATGCAGGTGGCGCCAATTCCAATCCTCTCTATGAGGACCTGGTTCAGAGCGGCCGTCATGACTTTGTCCCGGCCAACACGCTAGTGGATAAAATGAATGCCCTGAACGATCCCCGCAGGCCTTTCTATTTCACGGAATATGAAGGCGCTTATGTCGGTGGCGCTTATGGTGATTTAAATGCATTCGGACAGTGTTCCCACATAGCCGATCCGATCCAGGAACCGGACTATCCCCAAATCCTGATGGACTACACGGAGTTCGCTTTCTTACTAGCTGAAGCGGCCGCAAGAGGATATAGCGTTGGAAATACCGAAGACTTCTATTACAATTATGGTATCGGCTCCTCGATCGTGACATGGGGAGGCACCGAAGCTGACGTTGTTGCCTATATTTCTCAACCGGATGTAAATTATGCAACAGCCCCTGGTGACTGGAAGATGAAAATCGGCACCCAGGCCTGGATTGCATTATACCTGAGAGGATTTACGGCTTATACTACTTACAGGAGACTCGATGCTCCGGCTATGATTGTACCTCCAAATCCGGAAACGGATGATGGACTGGTCCCGAGAAGGTTTACTTATCCAACCAATGAGCAGACACTTAATGCTGCTAATTGGGATGCCGCCGCTTCTGCTATAGGTGGTGACAATATGACAACCCGAATTTTCTGGGATAAGAACTAAATTAATTTTCACTAAAAAAAGAGGCTGATCACATTTTTGATTCAGCCTCTTTTTTTTGTATTTTCTAATCAGGAATTCAGACAGGATCACTGAATTTCACTACCTCGGTGGAATCCAGAACTGCTTTATTAGCATTGATCAGATTGAAATATTCTTCCAGGTATTCTTTTTTCACCGGTTCGGCCGGAGGCGATTCCATCTTCAGGGGATCGATGGCCTGGCCATTCCGGAAAACCCTGAAATCCAAATGAGGACCGGTAGATAATCCGGTGCTCCCCACATAACCGATCACCTCTCCCTGGCGCACCCTCGAACCGGTCTTAATGCCTTTGGCAAAGCCCTGCAGGTGCATATACAACGTGGTATAGGTGCCATTGTGCTTGATCTTCAAGTAATTGCCACCACCTTTCTTATCCCAGCCTTTTTCGATCACGGTACCGTCGCCGATGGTCTGCACAGGCGTCCCGTAATCGGCTGCGTAATCAACCCCCAGATGCGGACGGCGGATCTTCAGGATCGGATGCAGCCGGCCGTGGGAAAAACCGGAGGAAATCCTCTTAAAACGCAGCGGAGCTTTCAAAAAAGCCCTCTGAAGGTTTTGTGCCTTTTCATCATAGTACCCTGTTTCTTCATCTTTTTCAAAACGGAATGCATATAAATCCTGCCCCCCGTGGTGAAAACAGGCTGAAAGCACATTCCCGATCCCAATGGCTTTCCCTTCCACGCTCAATTCCTCGAACATAACCTTAAAATAATCGCCTTTCTGAATACCAAAGAAATCGATCGTCCACGCATAAACCTCCGACAACTCATTGGCCAGGTTCGGATTGACGCCTTCATCTACCAGCGCATTCCACAGGGAAGACTCAATCACCCCACTGGTAATGACTGTATCGATGACCAGCGGCTTTTCACCCTTCGTTACCTGGATCGGTTCGCTGAACTGATATGTGACATAGGAAACTTCGTTCTCCTCATAAATGAAATAGAGTATCTCCGGGACGCTGTCGCGGGTGAACAGGACCGTATAGGGATTGCCGGAACGCATTTTTCTGACATCGAAAACCGGACGGGATAAACCGGCTATATAATGAATGATATCCGAAGGAATATTATAAAAAGATAAAATATCAGAAAGAGACTGGTTTTTCCTTACATAGCCTTTTTCAATCCTCAATGAATCAACGCATATCCCATATTCAAAATGTTCCTCCGGAGGCGGTAAAAGCGTATGGGTGGTTACTTCTTTTGACAATTCGTTCCGGTTGATGAGAATGGGACCGATGGTGAGCAATGTCAGTATTATCAATAAGAACAGGACTATAAACAGTTTTCTCTTCATCTGGAATCAGCATTGAATTTGCAGAATCCAAAAGTATAAAAAAACAAAAAAGAGAATGAGAGAATTGTTCGAATGATCAGGAATGGTGCTTTTGTGCGAACTCCCTTCCGGCAGCGAGGGCGCTGTGATTCTGCGATACGATCTCCGGTCCTTTTGAGCCGAATATCCGGCTTATTGCGTTCTCCAGTGCGGTATATTCGATCTCCAGCCAGGGTGAGGCTGCGCCGAGAATGACCATATTGGCCGATCTAGGAGACCCCAGATCTTTAGCCATTTTATCAGCGTCCATCATCACATGGTACTTCACAGCTTGAATTTCCCTGAAAATATCTTCAAGAGGCGGATAGTTCGGTATATTGACATGCGGCACATTATTGGTGATCAGCCAGCCCTGCTTTGAAAGCCATGGCAGGTACCTGAGCGATTCCATCGGCTCGACTGAAATGATCAGGTCCGCATTGCCGAAAGGGATAAGGTCGGAATAAATCTCCTTATCGGAGATCCTGAGGTTGGAATGCACATCCCCTCCCCTCTGGCTCATCCCATGGACCTCAGCCTGTTTTAACTGTAATCCGGAATCGATGGCAGCCATTCCAATGACTGCCGCAATGGATAGTATTCCCTGGCCACCAACACCGGCCAGGATAATGTCTTTTTTCATAGTTGCTATTCCTTAACGGCTTCTTTCTGTAATTTTCTGTCCTCCCTGAGCTTGCGTGCGGCTGTCTGGATACATTCCCGGCGGGGAATGATCACTGATACGCCTTCATAAAGAAGCTCATCCTGGATGGTATGCATATTTTCCTCGTGATATTTGGGAGAAGGATTCAGGATATGAATATGATCTTTATCGACTCCCAACCCAATGCAAATATCTTCCAGTTTACCCGAAGCTGCGCTGGATTGCCCGCCAGTCATAGCAGTGGTGGCGTTATCCAGGATGATAACCGTGATTGGCGTGCGGTCATTAATGGCATCCAGTAAACCGGTCATACCGGAATGGGTGAAAGTGGAATCTCCTATAACTGCCACAGCAGGCCTGAAACCCGCATCCGACGCACCTTTCGCCATTGTAATGGATGCTCCCATGTCAACACAGGTATTGATGGCCCCGTAAGGCTCAAGAGCCCCAAGGGTATAACAACCTATGTCGGAAAACACCCTCCCTTTGGCATATTGATCAAGCGCCTCATTCAAAGCATTATAGGAATAAATATGGGGGCATCCTTTGCAAAGCGATGGAGGCCGGTTCCTGACGATCGAAGGTACCGGCAGGCCGTATTGCTCTTCCAGTCCGAAAGCTTTTGCCACAATATTCGGATTGAGCTCACCATCCCTTGGAATGGTGCCATCCATTCGGCCATGTATCTGTTTGCCATCATCCAGCAAGCCCCGGAGCAGCTCTTCAAGGATCGGATAACCTTCTTCCAGGACCAGTATCTTATCGCAGACCCGGTAGAGTGACCGGATCCTTTCGACGGGCAACGGATACTGGCCGATTTTGAGCAGCGGATGGGGAAATTCGATCCCGTTATATGCTTCCAGCAGGTAATTATTGGCAATGCCACAAGCAATCACTCCCAATGATTTGTCTTTCCCTTCCTTGTATGTATTGAACGGGGACTCCGCCGATTCCTGTTCGAAAAGTGCCTGGTTTTTGAGCAGGCCTTTGTATTGCCTCCTGGCATTGACCGGAAGAAGGATAAACTGCTTCGGGTCGCCGGGAAGATGGATCTCATTCTGGGGCAGGCCGGGCAGGCGCACAACACCTGACCTGGAATGGGCCAGCCTGGTGGTGATTCTCAGCAATACAGGGATACCATATTTTTCGGAAAGGTCGAATCCATATCGGACCATATTATAAGCTTCCTGCTGGTTGGTCGGTTCCAGTACCGGGATCATGGCAAATTTGCCATAAAACCTGGAATCCTGTTCATTTTGGGAAGAATGCATGGACGGGTCATCGGCAGCGACTACGATCAGGCCTCCATTCACGCCGGTGATGGCTGAATTGATAAAAGCGTCGGCAGCCACATTGAGTCCGACATGCTTCATGCAAACCATAGTTCTCTTACCGGCGTACGACATGCCAAGGGCAGCTTCCATCGCTGTTTTTTCGTTGGTTGACCAATTGGCATGAATGTTCTTTTGCCTGGCTTCCCTGGAATTATGAACATATTCAAGGATTTCCGTCGATGGCGTCCCGGGATAGGCATAGATCCCGGAAATGCCACTGTCAATGGCCGATTGTGCTATCGCCTCATCCCCAAGCAATAGTAACTTATCCATGATCGATATTTTCCTTTCTTTGATGTTAATGCGTTACGGACAAAAGTAGGAATTTTTAAGACAACCGGAATCTGAAAGCCTTAATTACATTCATTTTAAATAACATAGAAAGATAAGATCCCGGCATGAATAATTTAATTCAAATTCCTGCGTTTCAAATTACATGAATTTCTTAGCTCATCTCTATCTTTCCGGAAAAAATGAAGAGGTCGCCCTCGGAAATTTCATTGCCGATGCCATTAAGGGAAGTCATTACAAACAGTTTCCTGACGGCATCGCCAGGGGCATTTTGCTTCACCGTCAAATTGACTATTTTACCGACAGCCATCCTGTTTTCAGGAGAAGTAAGGGTCGGTTGGCACCGAAATACGGTATTTTTTCGGGAATAATAGTCGATCTTTATTATGATCATTTCCTGGCCAGGAATTGGAGCCATTATTCTGAAGAGAAACTCCAGGATTTTGTCGCCAGGTCATATTTTCTCCTGCTCCGGAAGTACCAGTTCCTTCCGGCCAGGTCCAAAAGGATCCTGCCCTTCATGATATCTCAGAACTGGCTGGCCGGTTATGCTGATTTTGATCGCCTTCAGATGGTTTTTAACGGTATGTCAAGAAGGACGAACCACCTTTCCGGCATGGAGAATGCCATTACCGACCTTAAGTCGGGCTATGCCTTGTATGAAAATGACTTCAGGGATTTCTTTCCTGCCATCGTATCGCATATTGACGGGTTCAGGCGTAACCTGTTATCGGATCAATCGTCATATAAACCATAACAGAAATTCTTTAATTTTGATAGGACCAAATAAATCGACCATTGTGCTGCCAATTACCGATAAGCTGGATTTTCTGAAGAAGCTTCCGATTTTCAATGAAGCCAGCCAGGATGTCCTGTTTGAGCTTGCATCAGCGCTGAAAGAAAAAGAGGTTTTGAAAGGGACCGTTATCATCCGCAAAGGGGATGTCGGCGATGCTGTATTTATGATCTCTTCGGGTAAAGTGCGGATTCATGACGGCAACCATGTCCTGGCGAGAATGCAAACCGGACAGATGTTCGGGGAGTATGCACTGATCGACCAGCATGTCCGTTCGGCATCCGTTACGGCCGAGGAAAACTGCCTGCTGCTTGAATTGGACAATATGGATTTCTACCGGGTTGCCGCCGGCGATCCGGGAATACTGAGAGGTGTCCTCAGGGAGCTGATCAGCCGGATCCGGGAAATGAACGTCCTGGAGGAAAAGTTATCAAAGAGTTACCTCAAGATCCAGAGGCAGAAGGATCTGATCGAAAAGCAGAATGAAAACATCTCCACACAAAAAGCTTTGCTTGAGCAACAGAATTTTGATCTCACAAAACTTAATGAAGAGAAGAACCATCTGCTCAGTACGGTTATCCATCAGATTAAAAATCCTCTGACCAGTGCGCTTTGCATGGCCGACATGCTGGATTCCAGGGAAGGGCATGTGGATGATACGGAAAAGGAAGGCCTTTCGATCATCAAGAATAGTATCAAGAGGATCAATAACCTGATCAATGAGATCCTCGATCTCAGTACGATTGAATCGAAGGTGTATGAACTCAAATCGGAATCCCTCGACTTAAAATCTATCCTGGATGAACTCCTGGAAAACTACCGGTATTTTATCGAGCAGAAGAATATCCATCTTGCTACTGACACCCAATCGGTTCTGGTGAAACTGAACCGGGTGTACATCACGCAAATATTTGACAATCTTATATCCAATGCGGTGAAATTCAGTCCTGATAAAGGGAAAGTGACAGTCACCCTGAAGCAGGAAAAAAGCCGGATCGTTTTCAGCATCCGCGACGAAGGGCCTGGCATTGAAGAATTAAAGGCCAGGGAGATATTCGATCAGTACCGCAGGCAAACATCCATGCACGAGCAGGAACTACCGCCGGAAGGTTTAGGGCTTGCCATCGTTTACAAATACACCAAAGCCCTTCAGGGAGATATTATTATAGATACGAAACCAGGCAAAGGGACGACTTTTATTCTGCAGCTGGGGAAAACGACGGGCTAAAGAGTGGTTAGTGGTTAGTGGTTAGTGATTAGTGTTTTGTGTTTTGTGTTTTGTGTTTTGTGTTTTGTGTTTTGTGTTTTGTGTTTTGTGGTGAGTGGTGAGTGGTGAGTGGTTAATTTATCTGGTGGATTCTTTTCTTGTTTTTTTTTCAACAGACCGGGTATATTTTGCTTTTTTTCGGATAAACAAGTAAAACTCTGTCATGAAAGAAAGCATATTAAAAAGCAAAACGGAAAATCTGGCAAGGGCAATTGTTGATTTCTGTGGAAATCAAACTCAGAATTATATATTGTCCAATCAATTATTAAGAGCCGGAACAAGCATTGGAGCAAGTGTGGCGGAAGCCGGAGCAGCCCAAACCAAAAAAGATTTCATAACGAAGATGTCAATTGCCTCCAAGGAAGCCCGAGAAACCTTATACTGGCTCAGGCTGATCCAATCTGCCGGAGGACACAATGAAGATTGTAAGATGCTGATTGATAATACTGAAGAAGTTATCAAACTTCTGACAGCTACTGTAAAAACAGCTCAATTAAATACCTAATTGATTAAAATTAACCACTAACCACTAACCCCTAAACACTAACCACTAACCCCTAAACACTAACCACTCTTCAGCCTAATCCCCACCATTTCCTCCAGCATCTCGGTAGTTATGGACTTGGGTCGTTCCAACGGGTACATCAGGGCACGGTCCCAGATGATGTTGGCACAGATGCCAATGGCCCGTCCAATACCAAACAGGACGGTATAGAAATCATACTGGCGGACACCGTAATGCCACTGGATGATCCCTGACTGGGCGTCCACGTTTGGCCAGGGATTTTTCGCTTTCCCTTGCTGGGTAAGGATTTCTGGTACAACTTTGAACAGCAGGTCCGTATATTTGAACAGTGGATCGTCGGGCATGTGCTTAAGACTGAATTCCCTTTGGATCAGATACCTGGGGTCGGTTTTGCGCAATACGGCATGGCCATATCCCGGGATCACATGACCCTGGTTCAGGGTTTCCCAGACAAATTGGCGGATATCATCTTCTGTCGGATCGTCACCACCCAGTTTTTCGCGCAGATCCTGCAGCCAGCGAAGCACTTCCTGGTTGGCCAGGCCATGCAGCGGGCCGGCCAATCCGTTTATCATGGCCGCAATGCTCAGGTATACATCGGATAGCGAACTTGCAACCAGGTGGCCGGTGTGAGCGCTTACATTTCCGCTTTCATGATCGGCATGGAGGATAAAATGCATCCTGGAAACATCGTCATAAGGCGGATTAATCCCCATCATCCAGGCGAAATTGGCGCCGAAATCAAGGTTAGGATTGGACTGGATCCTTTTCCCGTCCTTGTACATCTTGGTATAGATGTAAGTGGCAATTTCCGGGAGTTTGGCCAGCAGGTTCATGGAATCCTCGTACATGGGATCCCAGTACTGAGATTTTGGGATGCCGGCATTATATTTTTTAACAAAAAAGGATTCACGGTGAAGTGCCAGGATAGCCGAAGCAAAGATGGTCATCGGGTGGCTGCAGCATGGTGAAGCGTCAATGACTTCATAGACAACACGCGGTAAAATCCTCCTCTTCTGGAACTCTTCGATCACTTCCTCCACTTCTTCCTGTGTGGGTATGTCGCCGGTCAGTAAAAGATACCATACTCCTTCCACATAAGGCATTTCTGCTCCTTTCGGCTTGGGCAAAAGTTGGATGACATCCGTCAGGGTATGCCCGCGGTAACGGATTCCTTCATTGGGATCCAGGTACGAAATATCCGTGACCAGAACTTTCAGGTCCCTCATTCCCCCAATCAGCTTTTCAACTGTCACCTGATCAATAACCACATCTCCGAATTCCTCCATCAGCCGTCTGGTCCTTGGGCGCCATTCCTCAATTTTCTGACGAAGCTTATCTTTAAGTCCGTTCATTATCTTAGTTCGTTATGGTAATAATAGTTTTATAATCTTTCAACGTATTTCCCGGGGCTTTGTTCGGAAAATCTTCAACAAATCACATATTTTCTATGATTGCCGTTCCAAATTCGGAGCATTTCAAGAGGGTCGCCCCTTCCATCAGCCTGTGAAAATCATAAGTGACGCGCTTTTGTGATACAGCGGACTCCAATCCTTTCCAGATCAGATCATGCACTTCTTTCCAGCCCATGTATTTGAACATCATGGCACCGGACAGGATAACGGAGCCAGGATTGACCTGGTCAAGCCCTGCATATTTGGGCGCGGTGCCATGTGTAGCTTCAAAGATGGCATGGCCACTGTCATAATTGATATTGGCTCCGGGAGCAATCCCTATGCCTCCCACCTGAGCCGCCAGGGCATCCGAAAGGTAATCGCCGTTCAGGTTCATAGTGGCAATGACGTCAAAATCCATAGCCCGTGTCAGTACCTGCTGCAGGGTGATGTCTGCAATCGAGTCCTTGATGAGAAGCTTGCGTTTCCATTGTCCTTTCCCATGTGTAGGGATTAGCTCAAGGGCCGCGGCTACTTCATCACAAACTCCCTTCCGCTGCTCAGGCGTCATCATTTCATACCCGGGCTCCACCAGCCTGGCATTTTCTTCCAGGCTGATACCCGGCTGATGATCCAGGTTTCCGAGTATCCAGCTTTCCCTCTGGGTTACCATTTCATTCCGGAATTCCCTCACAGCCAACTCATAACCCCAGTTTTTGAAAGCTCCTTCTGTAAATTTCATGATATTGCCCTTGTGAACGAGGGTGATCGATTTCTGCTTCTCCTCTATTGCATATCGGATTGCAGCGCGGATAAGCCTCTCGGAACCCTCCCGGCTGACCGTTTTTATGCCGATGCCCGATGTCTCGGGAAACCGGATCTTTTTAACCTTCATTTCTTCCTGGATAAAACGGATCACCTTATCTGCTTCCGGGGTACCGCTCCTCCATTCGATGCCGGCATAGATATCTTCCGTGTTTTCCCGGAAGATGACCATATCCACCAATTCCGGATGTTTTACCGGCGAGGGGACACCCTGTACATATCGGACCGGGCGCAGGCAGACGTATAGGTCGAGCAATTGCCGCAAAGCCACATTCAGCGACCTGATACCGCCACCCACCGGAGTGGTCAGCGGCCCTTTGATCCCTACCAGGTACTCCTGGAAAATATCAATCGTCCTCTGGGGAAGCCATTCCCCTGACCGATTAAATGATTCTTCTCCTGCAAAGACCTCCAGCCATTCAACTTTCCGTTTACCCTTATAAGCTTTTTCAACAGCTGCGTCAAATACTCGCTGGGATGCCGCCCAAATGTCAGGACCGGTGCCATCTCCGCGAATAAATGGAACTAGTGGATTCTCAGGTATATGTAATACGCCTCCTTGCTTGGTGATTTTTTCGCCTTTCATGATAGTTTGGTTAATCCTTAAATTTCGACAGAAGAACCGGGTGATTGGCTGCTAAAGTACAAAGTTTTTGATATCTTGAAAACCACATCTGTTATTTTTTGTTTAATCAAAATAAGCAAACAGTACAAGATGCACCAGCCTTTAGTATGGCCACGGATTGTCGTATTCGACGGGTTTTGCCTGTTGTGTAACCGTTCCGTTGATTTTCTGATCAGAAAGGATAAAAAAGGGCTACTTAAATTTGCGGCCCTTCAGTCGGAAACAGCCAGAAAACTGTTGCCGGCAAACCTGATCCGCACCCCCGATTTCGAAACGGTCATTTACATCCGCAAGAATAAAATCTACACGCGGTCTTCCGCAATATTTAGAATCATGAGCGACCTGACTTTTCCCTGGAATTTATTCGGGGTATTCCTGATCATTCCTCCAAAATTGCGAAATGTCATCTACGACTTCATAGCAACAAACCGTTATAAATGGTTCGGAAAACTGGCCTCCTGCAGGATCCCGGAAGATAGCCCGGAATCCAGGATATTAAGTTAAGGAAAAGATGTCCGATCATCCGAACGATTCATTCCTGGTCAAATCCTCTTCCCTGTCGAAAAACGAGATAAAAATATAGGCCACTATGCTTAAGGATATACCGGCAAAACCGAATGCCAGTAATAGTGCTGTCGAAACGATCGCCAGGATGTAACGGAACCGGTTTTCCTTCCACAACAGGTTTTTCATCTTCAGCGACAGCATCGATATCCGGGAAATCATGAGCCAGCTCAGCGTCAGGATAATAAGAGCCAATATATAGGGATTCTCAAGGATGCTGATCACAAAATGGTTGCCGGTATATTGTTTTATGGCAAGGGGAATGGCTGCCACGAACAGACCCATGGCGGGAGTGGGCAATCCGCTGAACCTGATAGCCTGGTCCGGTTCATTGTTGAACCGCGCGAGCCGGAAAGCTGAAGCTATTGCCAAAAGCAGTGAAACATAGGGCCATATCGATAACATCTCTCCGGATCCAGGGCCCGGCTTAAATTTATCCAGCAAAACAAACATAATGACGGCCGGTGCCAACCCAAATGATATAACGTCAGCCAGCGAATCCAACTGGGCACCCATCTGTGATTTTGCATTCAACAGCCGGGCAACAAATCCATCCATGAAATCGAGAACGGCAGCTATGAAAATGAAATAACCTGCCAGGGCCGGATCCCCGGTTAATGCCATGATCACGGAGATAGCGCCGCAGACCAGGTTGAGAAGTGTAATGAAATTGGGGACATTATCCCGTAATTTTGTCATAACTATAAAAGTCCAGGCATTTATAACTGTCTTCAAAAGTACAAACTAATCGTCAAATCCGGCTCGAACCGATTTTCAGATATCGCTTCATTGAATCTTCCGGCCGATGTAAACAGTCTCTTTATATCTTTGCCGGTCGTGAGCAAGATAATGGATCATATCACTATTTCCGATTTCGATTATGACCTTCCAGCCGACAGGATCGCGCAATATCCGCTGAACCGGCGGGACGATTCGAAATTATTAGTTTACAAAGAAAACTCTCTCTCTGAAGATCGTTTCGGAAAAATCCCGGAATATCTTCCAGCCGGCAGCACATTGATCTTTAATGAAACCCGGGTGGTCCATGCCCGCTTGTTGTTCAGAAAGCCCGGTGGCAGCCAGATCGAGATTTTCTGCCTGGAACCGGAAGGTGACCAGAAAGATTACCAGGTTGCCTTTCACCAAACCGGCGAATCGAGGTGGAAATGCCTGGTGGGGCACTCCAAAAGATGGAAGGAAGGGAAACTGGTCCTGGAAACTGAGGCCGGAATGGAAAGACTTGTTCTGAATGCGGAAAGGGTCGGCAAAAGTTCCACACATTCCGTTATTAATTTTGACTGGAAGCCCTCCTATCTCACCTTTTCCGAAATCCTCGAATTAACCGGCAGGATCCCGCTTCCTCCCTATATCACCCGGCCTGCCGTCATCGATGATGAAGAGCATTACCAGACCATCTATGCCCGGAGAGACGGATCCGTGGCAGCGCCGACAGCCGGCCTCCACTTTACTCCCGAAGTATTAAAATCGCTGGATGACCGCGAATTTGCCAGGATCAATTTCATCCTTCACGTTGGCGCAGGTACCTTCAGGCCGGTGACTTCTGAAAATATTGAAAGTCATGAAATGCACTCAGAGCAGGTTGAATACGGCCTGGATGAATTAAAGATCCTTTACAACCGGTTGGATAATCCCCTGGTCCTGGTTGGCACCACATCTGTCAGGTTGATGGAAAGTCTTTACTGGCAAGGCGTTAAGCTAATCCTGGGCAAAGCAGGCACATCCGGTATGGATATCCTGCAGTGGGAGCCATATACCATCGGCGATTCCCACGGAATTGACCGGAAAAATGCATTGGAAGCGGTAATATACGAGCTGGAACGATCGGGTAAATCGTCGCTGACCGGTCAGACCAGGCTCATGATCCTGCCCGGTTACCGGTACAGGTACCCGGATATCCTGATCACAAACTTTCATCAGCCAAAAAGTACCCTGCTGCTTCTTGTGGCGGCTTTTATAGGCCCCGACTGGAAAAAAGCCTACCGGTTCGCACTGGAAAATGAGTTCAGGTTCCTGAGTTATGGGGATAGTTGCCTTTTCTTTAAAAATGACCGGCAGGATGGTTGAAAATTTTACAGGTATTATTCTTGCAGGCGGTCAAAGCACCCGTATGGGCATGGAAAAAGGCCTTGTGCCATTCAACGGCAAACCCCTGGTCCAATATTCCATCGATGTTTTGAAGGTTTTTTGTTCTGAAATTTTAATAAGCTCTAACTCTGATAGCTACAATCAATTTGGTCTCAAGGTCGTACCGGACCTGTTGGTGAATTCAGGCCCGATGGCCGGAATCTATTCCTGCCTTATAAGATCAATCCATGAATTGACACTGGTATTGTCGTGCGATATGCCTTTTGTCACTCCACGGATTTATAGCCTGCTGCTGGATCATGCACCTGAAGCGACGATACGGGTACCCCGGCACCGGGATGAACTGTATGAACCATTGTGTGGCATTTACCACCGGGCTTGTGTCACTGAAATGGAAATGCTGTTTGCACACGGGAACTTCAAATTGCCGGATCTTTTTAAAATAACTAATTTCTATCCTCTGGATATCCCTTCCATCGATCCCCCCTTACAAAAACACTACTTTTTCAGTATGAATTCCCCGGAGGATCTGAAAAATGCTGAACAGTTCGATCTCGAATGATTCCCGTGTCCTGACATCACAGCCAATCCGGTAAACGGCACTTTAAGCCGGCCCTTTTCTTTAAGGCTTCAAAATCCGAAAGCGATTCCTGCATGATAGCGGAATCCTCGTCGTGACAGGTCAGGCAGGCACCAACGGTAAGGATATCCTGCTGTTCCCTGCGGTTGAAAGGCCGTGCATTTTTACGGGTGGAAACCATACCCTTTCGATCCTCCCATAATCCGATCCAGGCATCTTCCGGAAGGCCATCCTGTTTATTTTCAGCAAACTGACTTATAAAAACAAATTTTCCAGTCTTACCTGAAGCTTCATAGGTCAAATCCCCGCGGCCATAACCCAGGCCAGACGGATCCAGGTGACAGGATTTGCAACTCCGGCTTTCCTTCACAATCGTATGGGCGAAAACAGGAGCATACAGCCGCCTGAAAATGGGAAGGCCTGTATTTTTAGAATAGTAGGAGGAAGTATCAATGCTCAGGATCATGCCGGGAATAAATGTTTTGATCATCCTGGACCCGGAACTGTCTTCCACTACGCCAAGAGTTGGTGGCCCCGAAAGGAATTTCCCCACAAATTCCACCCATGTCCCAGTCTTATCGGTTCCGGTAAGCATATCATAACCAGGAGAGCTCGGTTCGTACGTATTATGGCAGCCAATGCATTGGGGCACCCAGGGGCTATGGCAGGTTTCACACGCCAGCGATTGATGGGCTTTGCCTCTGTAGCAAACCTCCGGAGTGGCTTTTAAACGCATGACCGTATCAGGGCCCCTGAGCCTGATGTACCCGGCCCCGGTTGAGTCCACCCAGACATTGATCAATGGTAACCGCCTTTTACGAGTGGTGATAAATTCTTTTCCCCCGACTGACCACTTCCTCAGTGCCACAATCTTTGAGGATTCAGCATCCAGGTCGCTTCCGGGAATGGTTGCTGGTTCTCCGGCAAA
Source organism: uncultured Bacteroidales bacterium (assembly GCA_964619555.1). Taxonomy (GTDB): domain Bacteria; phylum Bacteroidota; class Bacteroidia; order Bacteroidales; family JAGOPY01; genus JAGOPY01. Next base: position 74,925 of record CAZUDV010000001.1, read on the forward strand.
ATGACAATCTTTACAACTTACCCTGACTTGTTGTTCCTTATGCGAATAGAGATCCCCGTCGCCCATGATTTCTGCCGAAATATGACAGTCAATACAAAGCATACCAAGCCGGTGGTGGACATCTTCACCCACATATCGAAATACTCGTTTATCTTCCAGAAAAGTATACTCTCCTGCAGGTTCTATTTCCTCTAATACCTGGAGAGTCTCATGCAACCCCTGATAACTGGTGGATATCCTGCCGGAACGGCTGTGGCAGCCAAAGCAATGTTCATCGGTAATGGCAAGGCTCAGCTTTGGGTGATAAAAAGTATCCGATAACTCAATGCTTTTATGGGATTGATAGATCTCCAGAGAGGCTAAAGATGAAGAGTCATAATTCAGATGGCAGGCATTGCAGCCGCCTCCCCGGGTAAGCTGGCTGACAGGACCAGGCTCAGTCTTTGGATTACCCAGGTGGCAATTGGCGCACAAATCCCGCAAATGCTGATCTGCCGGTGAATGCCCGATTTCCCGGATGTGCGATAAGGCATCCGGGTCATTCCCTTCGTTAAAGACAACCCGGTCAACCGTCACCACCCCGCTCATGGTCGACATGATCGAGCGTGGCACCCTGCCGGCAATGTCGGGATGGCATGATGGCTGTCCGCAGCTTACGGTTGCATCATCAAGGTTTCCAGGTACGGACCGCATCCCTTTATGAGCGCGTTTTTTATCAAGCGTGAATGCGTCGCCTCCGTGGCAGGAATAACAGCCGATTGCCGCCGGATCATGCGCTGGGCTGAATCCGGCCGTTTTAAAATGACAGGCCATACATCCTTCAGGCTTATCGAGGATCACCGGAATATTCCGGTCAATTCCCTGTTCCTCCGAAGTAATCCGTGTCAGTGAATGATAAAAAACGTCTGCCGATCTTTTGCTGCCGCCAGTAATAGGATTCTTCCATTGCCAGGCCTCACCCCTGAAGAATTCCCCGGTAATGGTCAGACCGGTATAAATTATAAACAAGGCCAGCAGCACCGCTTTAATTCCTTTGTTCCACCCGGGTCTTGCATACCGGAGGCAAAGGATCATCCCTAAAACGGCTGCAATAAATGCCCAGGCCCGGCCGGGATTGGATAACCATGAGAGCAATTCCTGAAGCCCGATGAAGTACCACGGTCCTTTGCCGGTCTCCGTCCCAAGGGATACCTGGAAAAAGAAAGAAATGAGCAGGAGACTGAATGTAATCGTCAGAAAAACGGAATATTTTGGCCAGAAAATCCGGGAGTGCTCATAAATAACAAAACCGGTAAATATTGTGGCAGTGGCAATGTGGTGGACGTAGACCAGGCTTAAATCCTCACGCGATCCGATAAGAAAAGATCTGAAGAAATTTCCCGCAACAGGAAATCGTTCAATCAGTGATGTCAGGATCATCCGGGCTGAAATCGAATCGGCATCTCCTTTTAAAATGAAACCGGAGATCATGGCGAAAAAGATCACGGGTATTGCCGCTACCAACCGGAACCAGATTCCTTTGGTGAGGTTATATTCTGTCCTCCGGATGAAATGATCAAAGATGTGCACCAGGGTAAGGAAAAAGAAGAACTGGGCACTCCAGAAGTGGATGTTCCGGAAGTACACCGCCGCCGGGTTATCCAGAATCCACCACGCTATTGAAATGAATGGCGCATTTATATCATAAGGAATGGCGATCAAAACACCTGACAAAACGCAGATCACAAAACTGGCTGCAGCTGCCTGGCCAGCGGTATCAACAAAAAACCTTTTTAATATACCGGGTATCCTTTTCACGTACCGGGAACATTTATTTTTAGGACATCCCCGTGAATCGTGTATTCCAGCTGAGTAAGCGGCTGATTGGCCGGACCGTGAACAGGCTTGCCATCATTCAGGCTGAATTCAGAACCATGGCAGGGACATTGCATAGTTTCATGCCCGCCCTTTCTGACCCTGCACCCCAGGTGGGAGCATTTTCGGGAATAAACGGCCAGCCTGTCTCCCTGCAAATACAGAAAAAAATCAGGATGTTCGCTGAACCCTTCAGGAATATCCGTCATCCTCAACCCGATGACCTTTCCGGGATTTCTGCCGGCTTCCCTCCTGACCATTGAATCCACCATACCTGTCAATGGAATGATGAGAATCCAGCCGAGCAATTTCAATAATTTCCTCCGGGTTATTTCAAGGTTGCTATTCATTGTTTGCATTGGTTCTGCTCATAAGTAAAAACTGATCATTCACTTCTTGATCTCTATCAATAATTTTTATGACATGAAACAAGACATAAGTTGATCTATAACTAATTTTCTATATATTTGGTTTACTGTTATTTACATCTAGATTATTAAATATTTAACGATTAAATATACAGCTATTTTCAAAATCTCTACATTTGCTGTCGTTACAAAATTAACAAAACCACTTCATCATCTTCTTCTTATTTACTACTTGATAATCAACGCTTCATGAAAACAAGAAGGGATTTTATCAAAATTTCTGCCCTGGGGGCCGGTGCAATAACACTGGCCGGTGGCGGTATCCGCTGGGTATACGGTACCGGTAATGATCCGGCCTCTCAAGCAGGCTCTTCCATACCAATGCTGGCACGTTATCCTACTTACTGTGAAGTGTGTTTCTGGAAATGTGCCGGATGGATTTACAAAGATGCAGAAGGAAGGATTCAGAAAGTCATAGGTAATGAGGCTGATCCTCATTGCAACGGAAGGCTTTGTCCGAGGGGAACGGGTGGGGTCGGCATGTATCATGACAAAGACCGGTTAAAGACCCCGCTGATCAGGGTGGAGGAAAATGGCAGGCAGACGTTTCGCGAAGCTTCATGGCAGGAGGCTATCGATCTCATCTCCAAGATGATGACCGATGTCAAAAGAAAATATGGGGCCGAAAGCATTGCTCTATTCAATCACGGTTCATCCGGTCACCCATTCGGGCATCTGCTCCAGGCATTCGGATCTTCAAACATAACCGCCCCATCCTATGCCCAGTGCAGGGGTCCACGTGAAGTAGGTTTTGAGCTGACATTCGGCTCAGGGCTCGGTTCCCCTGAGCCGACTGACATCCGGGATACCCGCTGCCTGGTCCTGATTGGCTCACATATCGGTGAAAACATGCACAACGGGCAGGTACAGGAAATGTCTGATGCCATTGACCGGGGGGCTACCATCATCACGGTGGATCCCAGGTTTTCGACCGCAGCCAGTAAATCCAAATACTGGCTACCGATTAAACCTGCAACCGACATGGCGCTGCTGCTGGCATGGATCCATGTTCTTCTGTATGAAAACCTTTACGATAAGGATTATATCGACCAATATGCCCTGGGCCTCGACCAGCTAAAAGACCATGTCAGGGATATGACACCCGAATGGGCATATGGGATAACCACCATCAAACCTCATGTGATCCGCGATACGGCAAGGGAAATGGCCAGTGCCTCGCCAGCGGTCATTGTCCATCCGGGAAGGCATGTGACCTGGTACGGTGATGACACCCAACGTTCCCGGGCGATTGCCATTTTGAATGCCCTCCTGGGCTCCTGGGGACGACGGGGTGGATTCTACTTCAAGGAAAGCATCTCGGTTCCTGAATTCCCTCATCCCCCATATCCCGAACCTTCCTGGTCATGGGAGGATACCCACCAGGGAAAGTATCCGTTTGCACGGTTATCCGTAGCCAATGCCCTGGTGGATGCCTCTGTCCCCGACCCCGCCAGGGAGCATACCATCCGGGGCTGGATAGTCAGCGGCACTAACCTGCCGATGACAATGCCTCAGAAAGACCAACTGCTCAATGCGATGGATTCACTTGAATTCCTGGTGGTGGTGGATACCATGCCTATGGAAATAACCGGCTATGCCGACGTGGTCCTGCCAGAGTGCACCTATTTCGAGCGTTATGACGAGCTTCGCGATTCTCCGGCCAGGGAACCCTGGGTAGGATTGAGAATGCCGGCGACGGAGCCCCTGTACGACAGTAAACCGGCCTGGTGGATTGCCATGCAAATCGGAAAAAAACTCGGGCTGGGAGATTATTTTAATTACGACGATTACCAGGAAGTGATTGAATGGCAGCTAAAGCAGTTGGGGACCTCGCTGGAGGAAATGCAAAAAACCGGCGTTAAAAAATTTCCTAGGAAAAAAGGACCGCTTTATCTCCCGGATGAAGCCGAATATGAGTTTAATACCAATTCGGGGAAGATCGAACTTTACTCAGCAGAACTGGCAGCCGCGGGATTCGACCCAATACCGGTCTATACGCACCATCCTGAGCCCCCCACCGGTTTCTACCGGTTGATATATGGCCGTGCCCCGATGCATACATTCAGCCGTACCGCCAATAATCCTAACCTGGTCGACCTTATGAAGGAAAACTCGGTCTGGATCCATCCAAGCGTAGCTGATATCTGGGGCCTGGAAAAAGATCAGTACATATGGCTTAAGAACCAGGACGGGGTTACCAGCCACTTCCCGGTGAAAGTCAGGGTAACGGAACGGATCCGCTGGGATTCGGTTTACATGGTCCATGGCTTCGGTCATCATGATAAAAAGCTCAGCCTGGCATATGGCCGCGGAGCCAATGATTCAGACCTGATCACCAACGTTAAGGTCGATCCGATCATGGGCGGGACCGGCATGAGGAGCAATTTTGTGACATTTTTAACTGAAGATCCGGGAAAGGAGGTTAAATCATGAGATATGCCATGGCCATAGACACACGGAAATGCGTGGGTTGCAGCGATTGCGTGGTAGCCTGTCAGACCGAGAACAATGTTCCGGTTGGCTACTGCCGCGATTGGGTCACAGAGACCGTCCACGGTACCTATCCAAACGTTGAACTGGAGATAAGGTCAGAACGATGCAATCACTGTGACAATGCCCCGTGTGTCCGCTGTTGTCCGACCGGCGCAAGCCATTTTGTGGAAGGAGGCATCGTCCTGGTCACTCCCGGCAAATGCATCGGTTGCGGAGCCTGCATCCAGTCATGCCCCTACGATTCCCGTTATTCGCATCCCAAAGGATATGTCGATAAATGCACTTTCTGTAACCACCTGGTCTCTATAGGCGGAAAACCCGCCTGTGTCGCGGTTTGTCCTACAAAATGCATGTATTTCGGGGACCTGGAAGATCCCAACAGCGATGTCTCGAATGCCCTGAAGAACAGGAATTTCAAAGTCCTGGCGCCGGAAGCAGGAACTAAACCTCAGATCTATTATTTGTTATAACACTTAAAACTGGCAAATATGAAAGAAGAGCTGTTCATCAGTGGACGTGACATTCCAAATATAGACCCATTCCTGAATATCTGGCACTGGCAGATTCCGATCTATCTTTACCTGGGCGGTCTGGCTGCAGGTATTATGTTTTTTGCAGCATTATTCACTATCCTGGACAAGGAAGAGGAGATGAGGACAAGTGTCAAATGGGCTCCTTTCCTGGTCCCGGGCGCATTGGTCCTGGGCCTTCTGATGCTATTCCTCGATCTTAAACACAAATTGTTCTTCTGGCAGTTATATACCACGATAAAGTTCCAGTCGCCCATGTCATGGGGTGCTTGGGTGCTGATGTTCATCACCCCGCTTTCTTTTGTCTGGGCCGCTACCTATCTGAAAGAGATCATTCCTTCCTGGAAATGGAAATTCAGTTTACTGGAGAATTTCGAAAAATTTGCGGTCCGGAACAGAAAACCATTGGCATGGATTATCATCATCCTTTCAGTCATCCTGGGAATTTATACAGGAATCCTTTTATCCGCTTTTAATGCAAGGCCTTTGTGGAACAATTCGATCCTCGGCCCCCTATTCCTTGTTTCAGGATTGTCCACCGGTACTGCTGTCATTATGTGGATGTCCAAAAACCATAAAGAAAGGAAAATAATGAGCCGGATCGACCTTATCCTCATTGGCATAGAGTTGTTCTTCATCACCCATATGATCATGGGTATGCTGGCCGGATCCTCCGTTCAGATTGCCGCCGCCGAACTCTTTCTCGGTGGTCCGTTCACCGTATCTTTCTGGGTTTTTGTGATCATTCTCGGGCTGTTGCTTCCGGCCGGTCTCGAAGTCCTCGAACTTGCCGGTTATAAGATCCCGGTAGCCGTACCATCGCTCCTGGTCTTATTCGGCGGACTCGTATTCCGGTTTATTATGGTGGAAGCGGGCCAGATTACCCGCTATCTGTATTAGTTATCTTAAAAGATATGAAAGAAAAAGTTAAAAAAGACTATAGCCAGAATTACCTCAATCCTTATTTTGGAGGGGTATTGCTGGGGATCGTACTGATCGTGACGTTTTATATCACCGGGCGTGGTCTCGGTGCCAGCGGGGCTGCGAAAAGTACCGTGGTTACCACTGTGCAGGCCATTTCCCCGGAATATGCCAAAAAATCCCATTACATCAGCCAGTTTATAAGCGATGATTCGAATCCGATGAATAACTGGCTTGTTTTTGAAGTGATCGGGGTTTTTGCCGGTGCATTCATCTCGGGCACCCTGTATGGCAGACTGAAATTCAGAGTCGAACATTCACCAAAGATCAGCTCCAAAAAAAGACTTGCCGTGGCCATGCTTGGAGGATTATTGTTCGGATTTGGCTCTCAGCTGGCCCGGGGATGTACTTCTGGCGCCGCTCTGTCGGGCATGGCGGTGCTTTCCCTCGGAGGTTATATAACGATGATCTCGATATTCGGAACGGCCTTCCTATTTGCCTGGGTATTCAGAAAATTATGGATTTAACACGCTAAACCATGGGACCCCTCATTCCAAATGAAATTATTGGTGCCGGCTGGAACAATGTCATAGCCCTTCTGATTGGCATGGCTTTCGGATTTGTCCTGGAAGCATCCGGTTTTTCCTCCTCCAGAAAAATTATAGGAACCTTCTTTGGCTACGACTTCGTCGTCCTCAGGGTGTTCTTCACTGCTGCCATTACTGCTAACGCCGGCCTGTTATTGATGGATTATTTCGGTTGGGTTGACTTCAGTCAGCTTTATGTACACCCAACCTATGTAAGCAGTGCTATTGCAGGCGGTATAATTATGGGTATCGGATTCTCACTTGGCGGTTACTGCCCCGGTACCAGCTATTGTGCCGTAGCAATAGGCAAACTGGATGCCCTCATGTTCTCGCTCGGATTATTCCTCGGGATATTCGTATTCACCCTGATGTTCCCGTGGATGGAAAGAATGTTCGACAGCGGATACCGTGGATATATCAAACTGACTGATTCCATCGGCATTAATGATAACGTATTTGTTTTCATCATGATAGTTATGGCACTGGGAATGTTTTTTGGAGCTGCCTATGTGCAGCGTAAGGTAAAAAAGGTTGAATATTAAGAACGGAATGCGATGGCTCGTAAATATATCTTCCCTGTCATTCTGGCTGTAATCACAGGAATCATTCTGTTGATCCTCCCGGAAAAGGAACCTGTCACCACCACACCGCAGGACCTGCTCAAAGAAATCAATACTACAGCCAGGTTCCTGACTCCTGACGACATAGCGGCCAGGATGATCGAAAAAGACCCTTCCTTACTGCTGGTCGATGTCAGATCACAGGAGGAATTCAGCGGCTTCTCTCTGCCCGGAGCTGTAAACGTACCGGTCCGGGAAATGATCAGCCCGGATAAAAGGGAAATATTGGGGCAGGAAGGGATGGATGTTGTATTTATCTCCAATGGGACATTGCTTTCGGATCAGGCATGGATATTGGCCAGAAGAATGGGATTGAAGAATGCCTATATCATGAAAGGAGGATTAAATCAATGGTTCGAAAACTTTTTCATGTCATCTGGCCTCCGTGAGGAAATGTCCGCAACCGAACTTGAATTACACCAATTTAGAAAAGGTGTCAGGCAATTTTTTACCGGAGGAGAAATAAAACCAGCCGGGGAGGTACCGAAAGAAAACATGATCCTGGTACCTAAAACAAAAAAATCTGCAGCGGAAGGTGGTTGTTAACTAAAATTCGTATTTATCATGAAGGAACTTAACAGAACGGACCGGTTGACCATTGCATCCCTCATCATTCTTTTCATCATGGTCATCGGCTTTTTAACTATCCGCATGCCCGACGTGCAATTTGAGAGAAACCTGGAAGAAAGTGCTTCCCATATCATGAAAGGCCCGGACATCATTTTGACCGGCGATGCTGCTCAAACAACACTTCCGGTAAACAATGATTATTATTGGATTGATCTTGGAAGCCCGGATGATTACCGGGGATCACACCCCGCCAATGCAGTAAATATGGCAATCCAGGATATCCTGGAACCGGAAAATATAAAGCTGTTCAAAAAACTCAGGGCGGAAAACAGGACAATCGTTTTCACCGGTCCTGACCAGTTGCAGGTAAATGCCGCATGGACACTCCTTAAACAGCTTTCTTTTGATAATATAACCGTTGCCATGCCTTCCGATGATAACCTGCCGAAATACAATTACAAAGCGGTTCTGGATAGCATGAGCATCAATCCCGTAAATACCCGGGAAGAAAAAATCTCCGAACCGGTCCGGTTAATCCGGAAAGAAAAAAAGGCTAAAGCTGAAGGAGGATGCTGATCCCGGTTTCCCAGATTTTTCCATCACCGACACCTGATATTCTCTGACCTGTGGATAGGTAGGCTGCGGTTTATTATTCACATTCACTTCATTTCCTGACCAAGTTTCAAGTACTAATTTCGAAAAGATCCAACTGCACAGGGTTGTTTATTTAGATATAGTCTAAATTATTATAAATCAATCCTTTTTAAAAGCAAAACCTTATTACCTTATTACACGTACAAGGATTAAACCATAATTCTCAGGAATCTATACAGAAGTTGCAACTATTTAAACTTAAATCCTATGAAAAGAAAAATTACAGTTTCAGGAGGATTAATCCTTCTATTTTCCTTCTTTTCTTATAATGTTTTCACACAAGACCAAACCAACAGAGAGCAATTACAAAAAATTGCATCAGAACAATCTGTTATCGCTGCTATTCAAAAAGCAGAAGCCATCTCTTACGCCAAAGCAAAAGGCATACCTGTTTCATTCACAACACCAGATGGTCAATTCGCTGAAATCCAGTTCATTGATCCATTCGGAAATCCTCAGTACTATATTACCAATAATGCCAACTCAGCTGCCACCATCTCCACCAGCCAGGTCTTTGCCGGCGGCAGTGCCGGACTTAACCTGAGTGGCGCCGGCATAACGGCACGCGTATGGGATGGAGGAGCTGTCCGGACTTCGCACCAGGAATTCGGCGGAAGAGCTGTACAGGCCGATGCCGCCACTACTCTGAATTATCACTCTACCCACGTTTCGGGGACCCTGATAGCTTCCGGAGTGGTGAGTTCCGCTAAAGGAATGGCACCGGCGGCTCAGCTCAGGGCCTTCGACTGGAACAGCGACGTCTCGGAAATGGCAACGGAAGCATCGAACGGGGCATTGCAGTCCAGCCACTCTTATGGATATGTCAGAGGCTGGTACTACAATGGAGCCACCTGGGCCTGGTACGGAAATACCAGTATCAGCACCCAGGAAGATTACCAGTTCGGATTCTATGACTCCCAGGCCCAGCAATGGGACAATATTGCAAGAAATGCCCCTAACTTTCTCATTTGCAAATCTTCCGGCAATGACAGGGGTGAGGGACCGGTTGGCGGACCGTATCCTCTGGATGGTCCTTATGATTGCATTGGCCATGCCGGTGTTGCCAAAAACATCCTTACAGTCGGCGCTGTCTATGATATTCCGGGAGGTTATACCGATCCCTCCAGCGTGGTTATGACACCTTTCAGCGGTTGGGGCCCGGCAGATGACGGCCGAATCAAACCGGACATTGTTGCCAATGGCGTTTCACTTTATTCTACTGACAAAGACTCAAATACCGATTACACATCCCTGTCGGGAACATCCATGTCCACTCCGTCCGTTTCAGGGAGCCTGCTGCTGTTGCAGGAACATTGGAACAACCTGCATCCGGGAGAATACATGAAATCGGCCACTTTGAAAGCCTTAGTTTTACACACGGCTGACGAATGCGGCACCAGCAACGGACCGGATTATGAATACGGGTGGGGATTGATGAACACAAAAAAGGCTGCCCTGAAAATTTCCGAAGACCAGGATCTCAATGTTATAGAGGAACTGGTGCTCAGTAATGGGGAAACCTACACCCGCCAGGTCCAGTCAGATGGCACGGAACCCATTAAAGTTACGATTTGCTGGACAGATCCGGCCGGCACTCCTGTATCAGCACAGCTTGACCCGCTCAACCCAATGCTGGTGAATGATCTCGACCTGAGGGTGATTAACGGAACGACCTATCATCCGTGGAAACTGGACCGCAATAATCCTTCCAATCCTGCCACCAATAATGGGGAAAACAATGTGGATAACGTGGAAATGGTCTTCATCGCATCACCGGCAGCAGGGACCTACACCATTACGGTAGATCACGACGGAACGCTGGCAGGCGGTTCGCAGGCATTCTCCATTGTCATCAGCGGAATTGTCAGTTCCTCACTTCCTCCGGTCGCGAATTTCACAGTCAGTGACCAGACTCCCTTTATAGGAGAGCCGGTAACGTTTACCGACCTTTCCACCAATGCCCCGACCGGCTGGTTATGGGCTTTCACCCCCTCCACTGTCAGCTTCCTGAATGGTACCAGCGCTACGACAAGGCACCCACAGGTTACGTTCGATGCGACAGGAAGTTATACCGTCAGCCTGACCGTAACCAACGCATTTGGCTCTGATACCAGGACGGAAGTCAACTATATCAACGCGGTAGCGGCACCACCCTCCTGTGTCTCCCCTGTAAGCCCGGTCGCAGGTGCCACAGGCATTTCGATCAGCACATCGCTCAATTGGGGGGCAGCCAGTGGCGCTTCCGGATATTACTTATTCCTGGGGACAAATAATCCGCCAACCAACCTGATTAATGGCCTTAATGTAGGAAACGTGACCAGTTATACCCCTTCCTTGCTGTCTTACAATACCACCTATTATTGGCAGGTGATCCCGTACAATGCCAATGGTCAACCAACCGGGTGCGCAGTATGGTCATTTACAACAATGGCAAATCCAAATTTCCCATATACGGAAAGCTTCGAAACAGGCTTCGGACAATGGGTTAATGTAACTTATGATAATTTCAACTGGACCCGAAGGTCCGGTGCTCCACCGACGGCAAAAACCGGGCCCAAGAAGGCGTATCAAGGAAGTTATTATATCTATACCGAATCAGATGGCGCCCAGCAAAACTGGGAAGCCTGCCTGGAAGCCAGTTTCAATTTTACCGGCATCCCAAATCCGGAAATATCCTTCTGGTATTTTATGTATGGAAATCAAATGGGTTCGCTTTATGTAGATGTATTCGCAAATGGCGCATGGACCAATCTATGGTACAGGACAGGCCAGCAACAGATTTCCAATACCAGGCCCTGGTTAAATGCCGTAATACCTCTGAACGACTATGGAAATCAGACTGGTATCATATTGAGGTTCAGAGCTAAAAGAGGTTCCGGGATCAGAAGCGACATTGCAGTCGATTATGTTTCCGTTCGTCAGCAGGGAACCACTAATCCGGGAGGGGGCAAGCCACCGAAGCTCATTTCCGTGGGAAACAGCCCAAATAACCCCGCTATCCAGGAATCCGATATCGAACTTTATTCATACGACAAGGCAGTCTATATTCGAAACCTTTCAAATGCTGGTTTGGATGGCAATGTGGAAATTTACAACCTGACCGGCCAGTTAGTTGGCGCCTACCACATTGGTGGAACAGGTGATTTCAGACTTACTTCTGGTCTGCTTCCCGGATTGTATATTGTCAGAATGGTTGCGAACAATCAAATCATCTCTAAAAAGGTCATAATCAACTAGTTTTCACCAGATAACACGAAATAAGCCTGCCGGATTTTCCATGATATTCAATCCGGCAGGCTTTTTAATTGGTGAATCCCTGGTCAAAAAGTGGCCGGATTTACTATTTTTGTTCCGGATTCGACCCTGATGGAAGAAAAGATCAGCAATAAAAAATCAGGCAGCAATGTGGACAAGGAGATGTCGTTCTGGGAACATCTGGAGGAACTGCGCTGGCATTTGTTCAGGGCTGCTGCCGTATTGATCGCCCTGGCAGTCACTGCATTTATTTTCAGGGATTTCATTTTTGACGAGATCGTCCTGGCACCTAAAAATCCCGATTTTTTCACTTACCGGATTCTTTGTAAACTGGCCGAATTAATATCAGTCGAAAGTCTCTGCCTGGGTGATGTCACCCTTGAAATCATCAATATTCAGATGGCAGGACAATTCACAACCCATTTGTACGTATCGTTTATTTCAGCAATTATCGTCGCTTTTCCTTATGTGATCTGGGAGATCTGGAGCTTTGTACGTCCGGCCTTGCTGCCGAAGGAAAAGAAATATTCCCGGGGAGCTGTCTTTTTCAGCACCCTGCTGTTCCTGCTGGGAATGATGTTCAGCTATTACCTGATCGTTCCCCTTACTATAAATTTTTTCGCCGGTTACCAGGTCAGCGAATCGGTAGCCAATAACATTACGCTGAGTTCTTATATCGGCACCGTTGTTTCGGTGACGCTGGCGACAGGGCTTGTCTTCGAACTTCCAATCTTTGTCTATTTTCTCACAAAAGTCGGGATCATTTCGCCGGCATTTATGAAACGGAACAGGAAGTACGTCCTGATCATCCTACTGACCATTTCTGCTATTATAACGCCCCCAGACATTGCCAGCCAGGTATTGGTAACCATACCCCTGATGATCCTATATGAATTAAGCATCCTGGTTTCAACGCGGGTATACAGGTCCCGGTCTGCCGAAACAAATGTTTAACCAGGTAGCATCTCTATGGCAAAATTCATGATTGGAGAAATTCAGAGGTAATCCTGAAAAATTCATCCGGCTCATCGGCATGGACCCAATGTGTGCCATTGGGAATGGTATATACGGTAGACATAGGAAAATTAGTCCGGATTAAAGGAATATCTTCCTCAATGATGTAATCCGATAACCCACCCCTGATAAACAAAGTCGGTCCGTTATACCTGGTCGAATAAAACACCCCATCATACATGGAATCCACATGGTAGCTTATTGCCTGCAGGTTCGGCCTCCATCCTAACCGGTTTTTCTCTTTCCAGAATAAATTTTTCATCAGGAAATTTAAAAGTCTGTGGTCAGAAATCTTCTCCGACAACTTCTCCCCGACCTCCTGTCTTGTCCTCACTTCATCGAAATTGACCGATGACATGGCGTCTATCAATTTCAGGTGATAGTTGAAACGGAAATAGGTTCGGAGACTTGTATCAACAATTATCAACCTGGCAACCGATTCGGGATTTTCCAGGGTATATCTCATCGCCACCTTACCGCCCATGGAATGCCCGATAATAACCGGCCGTATTATCCGGTGCCGCTCGATGAATTCGGTCAGGTCGTCCACCAATGCATAATAATTAAAAACAGGATGATGTGGGGAATGCCCATGGTTCCGTTGGTCTGGAATATATACCCTGAAACCCGACCTGCTTACCTGTTTCGCATAACTCACCCAATTGTCGGAAATTCCCAGGAGTCCGTGCAGTATGATCAACGGCCCGCCTTTACCGTATTGCCTGAAAAATAACTCCATAGATAGGATATATGTTCAATTTTGAGTTTATCAGACAATTAATAAATTGACAATGGTAGATTTAACGCCTGCCCAGCTCCCTCAGGTACAGTTGAATAGTATTTTCAAGGCCGAAATAAAGGGCATCACAGATAAGGGCATGTCCGATCGATACCTCAAGCAACCCGGGAACATTTACGAAAAAGTGATGCAGGTTATCAAGGTTAAGGTCATGCCCGGCATTTACTTCCAGGCCCACCTGTCCGGCTGCCCTAGCCGCAATGATAAAAGGACTTACCGCCCTTTCCCTGTCGGTGTGGAATTCCCTGGCATAACTTTCCGTGTAAAGCTCAACCCTGTCGGTGCCCGTATCCTTTGCATGCAGGATCATTTCTTCAACAGGGTCAACAAATATGGAAGTCCTGATACGATGTTTATGGAACTCCCGGATAATTTCCTTCAGCTTATCCTTAAAACGTACGGTATCCCAGCCGTGGTCCGATGTCAATTGTCCGGGGTCATCGGGGACCAGGGTAACCTGTGCCGGAGAGGCTTTCAGTACCAGATCGATGAATTCCGGAGTGGGATTTCCTTCAATATTATATTCAACCGAAATTGCTTTTTTAATTTCGAACACATCCTGGTAACGGATATGCCGTTCGTCCGGGCGTGGATGCACTGTGATGCCTTGCGCGCCATATTTCTCACAATTGATCGCAGCCAAAACGACGTCCGGGATATTTCCGCCCCTGGCATTTCGTAATGTGGCTATTTTATTGATATTGACACTTAGACGTACCATGTGAAAACAATTTGAAAGCAAAGCTACAAAGATCAAGGTAAAATATGCATAATGACAGGATCAACCAATCGGGTTATTCCTTGTTTTTAGTGTCGATCAGGATTGTCACGGGCCCGTCGTTGATTAGTTCAACCTGCATCATAGCTCCAAAAACGCCTGTTTTCACAGGTTTCCCGAGATCGTCCCGCAATCTGACACAAAACTTTTCATAAACAGGTATGGCAAACTCCGGTCGGGCAGCTTTACTATAAGAAGGCCGGTTTCCCTTCTTCGTGCTGGCATGCAGCGTAAACTGGCTTACCACTAAGATCTCTCCCCCGGTGTCTGTAATGGGGAGGTTCATAACCCCCGCTTCATCATCAAAGATCCTTAACTGGCAGATCTTCCTGGCAAGCCAGGAAATATCCTCCTCCCCGTCCGATTCTTCGATCCCGAGTAAAACCAAAAGTCCCTCACCAATGGAAGCTTTGAGCTCATCTTCAATGATGACTGAAGCGCTTTTTACCCGTTGAATGACTGCTCTCATGTATTTACCTGAAATTGAAAACAATGTCCTGCTCCAGGTCCGGATGCAGGCTCAGGGCCACAGGGCAATTTCTGGCAATCCTTTCAATGATCAACTTTTCCCTGTCCGTATAGTTTCGTTCCGGGAAGTTTAATGTTATCCTTACCTTGACTATCCTTCTGGGTGATTCTGTCGACATGATCTTGGTAACCGCCGCTTCGGTGCCTTCAATATTAAATTCAAATGTACGGGCGGCTATTCCCAGCACGGTCATCATGCAGCTGGCTAATGCTGTAGCTACCAAATCAGTAGGGGAAAAATACTCCCCCCTGCCCTGGTTGTCTGTCGGGGCATCAGTGGTAATCTTTTGTCCTGATCGAAGATGTGTGGCAGTGGTTCTGAGTTCACCGTTATAAACAGATCTTGCTGTTTCCATCGCGAGAATTTTCCGCTAAATTAATCAACTTCCCACGAAATAAAAAAGCCCCCCGCATCGCTGCAGGAGGCCAAAAACCAAATTAAGAAGAAAAAATTACTTTTTATCAGGACATGAAGTTGCACAACCATCTTTGGATTTGTCACAGCATGCAGAAGCGGATTTCCCTGCACATGATGACTGACAATCCTTTGAAGTGGATTTCACTTCAGCAGATTTCACCTCAGCTTTGGGTGCATCTTTTGATTCGGTAGCCTGCTTGTCCCCATCTTTTTTCGGGTCCTTGTCAAATTTAACGAATTCGATGCTGTAAGATCCTGCGAGAACGCTCTGGATGCTGATCGCTCCAAAGGCTACAAAGCTAAAAAATGCTATACCTAAAATGAGTTTTTTCATACTTTTGAATTATTAGATGTTTAACTTTCCATTGCAACAAAGATAATTTCAAAGTTTTACCAAGGTTGTTAAACAATTTTTAATATTGTTAATTATTTGTTAAATGTTGTAATCCCTTCTTAACCAGCGGTATCTTTGAACCCATGAAAAAAAAGCTCCTCCTTTTTATCATAATTTTCAATTCCTTCGCTTTATTGGGCATAATTTTCACCCAGGTTTACTGGGTCAGGGAGGCATATTTATTAAAAGGGGAGCAATTTGCCGGTGCTGTCAGGGTAGCTCTGAAGGGCGTGGCCAATCAGATGCATGCATATCTTTCTTATAATTATTTAAAAGATAACACTTTACTCATAGATTCCCTGGATTATCTTCCTGATATCCGTTCGATCGATGCTGGCCTGCTTGATTTTAAATTAAATGAAGAATTCAACTGCATGCAGGTCGGTAAAGGATATGAATATGCCATCATCAATATTAACGATGACACCTTCATAACCGGTAATTATAAAACTAACCAGGATAAATTGCGTCAATCGCGCCATCAGATCAAAATGGCAGGCTTTAAAGACGCCGATTCCTATATATTATCCGCTTATTTTCCCGATGAAAATAATTTGATTTTGAAGCGAATGGTTAGCTGGATCATCCTTTCGGTCCTGTTTTCAATGCTCGTCATTCTGGCTTATTTTTATACCGTGTTCCTGGTTTATCGGCAGAAACGGTTATCGGAGGTAAAAGAAGATTTTACCAATAATATGACGCATGAATTTAAAACACCACTGGCCACGATATCCCTGGCCAGTGAAATGCTGATGAAAAAATCGGTCCAGGATGAACCGGCCCGTATGCAGCGCTATGCCCGGATCATTTATGATGAGAATACCCGGCTGCAGAATCATGTCGAGCAGATCCTCAGGGTGTCTCAACTGGAAAAAGGTAAATTCAGGCTGAGGAAGAAAGCTACGGATGTGCACGAACTGATCAAAAAGGTCCTGGAAACATTTGAGATTACAATGAAAGAGAGAAATGGAGATTTAAAGTACCATCTGTGTGCAAAGAATTTCACGGTCATGGCCGATCCGTTCCATCTCACCAACGTTATCACCAATTTGCTTGATAATGCAAATAAGTATTCCACGGAAGCCCCTGAAATTAAAATTGGAACTTATAATGACAGCCAGGGCATTATTATCTCGGTCGAGGACCACGGTATCGGTATAGGTAATGAAAACCAGCACCACATCTTTAAAAATCTTTACCGGGTGCCAACCGGAAATATTTATAACCGCGAAAAAGGCTTTGGAATTGGCCTCTATTATGTAAAAACGATAATTGAAGCACATGGCGGTCACATAAAATTAAAAAGTGAGTTGGGAAAGGGAAGCAGATTTGATATATTTTTACCTTATTTAACCAAAAATTCAATCGATGACCATGAAGAATCACAATAAACCCAATATCCTGCTGGTTGAAGATGATGCCAATCTCAGCATGGTTCTTCAAGATTATCTTGAAATGCTGAATTATGACATTACTCTTTGCAGGAATGGCAAGGAAGGGCTGGATGCCTTTAAGAAAGAAACCTTTAATTTATGTATTCTCGACATCATGATGCCCGTCATGGATGGTTTTACTCTGACGGAGGAAATCCGGAAGATCAATGAGACCATCCCGATTGTTTTTCTCACGGCCAAATCCATGAAAGAAGACCGAATTAAAGGATTCCGGCTTGGCTGCGACGATTATATTTCTAAACCGTTCAGTACGGAAGAATTAAGCCTAAGGATACAAGCTATCCTTAGACGATGTGCCAGTCACCTGTTCATGAACAATCATAAAGAAACGGAAAAGGTTTTTCAGATTGGAAATTATCAGTATGACGCCAAAAATATGATCCTGAGGCTGGGTACGGAAGAAAAGATCCTGACCCGAAAGGAGAATGCCTTGCTTAAATTACTGGTTGAGAATAAAAACCAACTGCTGACACGGGAGGTTGCCCTGAAATCAGTTTGGGGAGATGACGACTACTTCATCGGACGCAGCATGGATGTTTTCATAGCCAAGCTCAGAAAATATCTGAAAGACGACCCGGCGATTTCCATAACCAATGTTCACGGAACCGGCTTTAAACTGGAGTTGAAGTCTGCCTGACCGGCTACAGGATTACTCCCTGATATTTTCCAGGTCTAAAAGGAAGGCGTATTCCAGCGCCGTTTCCTTATATCTTTCGAATCTTCCGGAAGCGCCGCCATGGCCATATTCCAAATTTGTCCAAAGATAGAGCGGATTGTCGCCTTTCCTGACCACTCTCAGCTTAGCCACCCATTTAGCGGGTTCCCAGTACTGAACCTGGGAATCGTGCAATCCTGTGGTGACCAGCATGGAGGGATAAGTAACCGGCCTGACATTGTCGTAAGGTGAATAGGATAGCATATATTCGTAATAGGCCGGGTCATTCGGATTGCCCCATTCATCGTACTCTCCCGTTGTGAGAGGGATGCTTTCATCCAGCATGGTTGTTACCACATCCACGAATGGCACGGCAGCTATTACTCCGTTGAATAGATCAGGCCGCAGGTTGATTACGGTTCCTACCAGTAATCCGCCGGCACTGCCTCCCATTGCGTACAAATGCCGGGGGCTCGTGTAACCTTCTGCTGCCAGCATCTCGGCACAAGCTATAAAATCAGTGAATGTGTTCATTTTATTCATCAGTTTCCCTTCCTCGTACCATCGCCGTCCCATTTCCTCTCCTCCCCTGACATGGGCAATGGCATAAATAAATCCTCTGTCCAGCAACGATAATCTCACAGGGCTGAAATATGGGTCCATGCTGTAACCGTAAGATCCATATCCGTATAAAAGCAAAGCGTTTTTCCCATTCCTTACCATCCCTTTTTTATATACGAGGGAAACGGGGATCATGGCGCCGTCAGGCGCTTTGGCCTGCAACCGTTCGGTAAAGTAATCCTCCGGGTCATATCCTCCGAGCACTTCCTGTCGCTTCATAAGTCGTGTCTGCTTCGTGGAAACATCGTAATCATAAACAGACATTGGCGTGGTCAGAGATGTATAATTATAACGGACAGTACTGGTTTCAAACTCAGGGTTGTTATCCAGGTTTACCGTGTACGCCTGTTCATCAAAATCCAGGTAATAGTCCAGTTCACTTCCATTAAAAATACGCAGGGTCTTCATTCCGTTCTTACGCTCCTGAATGGCAAGAAAATCCCTGAAAACATCGAAAGACTCCAACAGGACATCATCCCTGTGCGGAATAACCTCTACCCAATTCTCCATTGAAGTGTTATTTTCAGGACACTCCATCAGACGGAAATTTTTAGCCTTGTAATTGGTACGAATGTAAAACCTGTCTTTGTAATGGGCAATATCGTACTTGATATCCCGCTGCCTGGGTTGAAACACTTTAAATTCACCATAGGGGGCCGAAGCATCCAGGATTCGGTACTCATCTGTAAGGGTGCTCTCCGATCCGATGATAATGTATTTCCGCGATTTGCTCTTGTAAACATATGTGCCAAAGGTTTCATCGGTTTCGTGATAAACTTCCTCATCCGGGGAACCCCCATTACCAAGAGTATGCCTGAAAATCCGGTCCGGCCTGAGTGATTCGTCTTTCCTGCCGAAAAATAAGGCTTTTTGATCACCTGACCAGCAAAGGTTTCCGCTTGTATTAGCGATCGTTTCGCTCAGGATTTCACCTGTTACCAGGTTCTTGAAGTAAATGGTATAGATCCGACGGCTCACCGTATCCACAGAATAAGCAAGCATTTGATTATCCTCGCTGACATCCATTCCACCGACCTGGCAGAAGCTATACCCTTCTGCCAGTACATTAACATCCAGCATGATTTCTTCCCGGTTATCGAGGCTTCCTTCCTTGCGGCAGTGAACGGGATACTCCTTCCCTTCTTCATACCGGGAATAATAATAATAGCCATTTTCAAAATACGGCACTGACATATCTGTCTGTTTGATTCTTCCGACGATCTCCCGGAACAGGTTGGCCTGAAGGGAATCGGTATGTGCCATCATGGCTTTTGTATATGCATTTTCATCCTCAAGGTACTGGATCACTTCAGGGTCTTCCCGCTGGTTCAGCCAGTAATAATGATCTATTCGACGATCCCCGTGGATTTGCAATTCATGGGGTAGAATTTTAGCAACTGGTGGTTTCATGTTTTCAGTCTTCGGATTTTCATTACAGCTAACGATCGATAATGCCATCAAATGGAACAGTAAAATATTCCACATTAAATGCCTTTTCATATCAGAATAATTTAATACGAGATTGTTTATCAGAACGTCCAGGTAATCCCCAGGCTTGGCATAATTGGTAATTGATAGACTATTTCTCCTGAGATGCGATCGCGGTAAAACACATTTTTCCGGTCATAAACATTGATCAGGCTGAAATCTATATCCATCTTTGAGTTTTCACTGATGTTGAACCTCTTTTTGAAATTCAAATCCAGCCTGTGATAAGTAGGTAATCTTCCCTCATTCAGATCCGCATAAATAATACCCAGATCCCCGTTTTCGGTGGTATAGTCGGAATATATACCATTATTGAAGTTCATTTTCTCAAAATAACCCTGGGTCTGAGTAAATGGGAATCCCGAACCAAAATTCCACCTGGCGCTGATCTCCCAGGTAAGTTTTGATCCGAAGCGGTAGGTACCAACCAGGTTCACATTATGGCGACGGTCGAAATGTGGGTAATAATGTTCCAGTTCGCCATCGATATTCTCATAGAAACGATTGACATAGGCATAAGAATAAACCACCCAGAAATAATAACTCCGTCTGTCATACTTTAAAGTAAAATCGAGTCCGTAGGCATCCCCCTGTTCAATAATGAAATCCTTTTTAAGCAGGTCAGGTTGCTCGGGGGCTTTATTTTCATCGTAGATCTTATTCCGGTTCAGGTTGGTCAGCTGACTGAAATATTTATAATATCCTTCCACATTCAGCGAAACATTCCTGAGCAGGTCAACTTCAGCGCCTAAGATGATGTGGGAAGCTTTTTGCAGCGCATGAGTCACCGGTTCGCCGTTGAATTCGTCGGGAAGATTGTCGGGCCCGGCGAGGAACCCATAAAATAAATTAACCACATCTCTGTCCGACCTTGCACTGATCAGGTTTTGCGAGTAAAGCCCACCGGCAAGTTTCAGCCTGAGGTGGTCTGTCACATTATATTTAACTGCCAGCCTGGGTTCGGGTGAAATAGTCGAAAGCGAGGCATACCACTGGAGCCTGAAGCTCGGTTCTATGAGAAACTTGCCCAATGTCATCTTGTACTTAACAAATGCACCTATTTCAGTCGTGTTTTCTGCCTGGGTTATGATCAACCCGGAAGCATTCTGAAATTCATAATCCGTATTGAAACCGTTTAGTTCTATTCCGTATTTAAGCTCATCTTTCCCGAGAAAATAAGTAAAATCCAGGCCGACATCAAAACCGTTGATAGAACTGGTCCTTTCCGGGCTGGTTTCTTCTGTCAGGGCGATATGGTAATTGGAATAAGCAATGTGCCCTTCCATTATAAATGAAGACTTTCCGGGAATCACCAGGAAATTGGTTCCCAGTCCGGTACTTTGCCAGTTAAAATCCGACAACGATTTATAATTATCAACTTTATCCCTGTAATGAAAACCGTAGAAATTGATCTTGCTGCCATTGGATGCCTGAACCGAAATCTTTCCGTAAATATCAATAAAATTGAATGGAAGTCCGGCTGTATCGACATAATCGTAAAAAATTTCGGAAGACTGATCCAGGTAAGAACCTTTAGCGGAAAGTATAAATCCGGCACTCCCTCCGCTACCCTCTTTCTGTTTTTTGAACGGACCTTCTACCAGGAGGTTTGCCCCGAAAGTGCTCAGTCCGACTTTCCCCGCGAATCGTTGCCGGTTTCCGTCACGTGTGGTGATATCCATGACCGATGAAATCCTTCCCCCGTATTCTGCTCCAAATCCCCCCGTATAAATGTCTGCATTGCGAATGATGTCGGTTTCAAAGACACTGAAAAGTCCTATGGAATGAAAAGCCTTATAAACGGTCACACCATCCAAAAGGACTTTATTCTGAATCGGTGACCCACCCCGAATGTACAACTCGCCTCCCTGGTCACCCGTGAATACCACTCCGGGCATCACTTGCAAATACTGGGCCAGGTCCGGCTGGCCGCCAATGCTCGGAATCTGTCCGATATCCTTGGGAGTTATCTTTACGACAGAGGTTTTGGTTTCGGTCCTGGCTTCCTGATACTCGGCGGAGATATCAATTGTCTTCAGGGTAATAGCCGATTCCTGGATATAAAGCTGCTTTGTGATGATATCATTCGGGGCGATGCTCACCGGTATCCTGAGGGTGTCATATCCAAGATAACTGACCATAAGCGTGTAATCGCCCACGGGAATTTTGGTGATCGTAAAATATCCGTTGACATCAGTGGAAGACCCGTAACTGGTTTGGTAGAGGTAGACATTGGTGAAAATGACCGGTTCCCCGTTGGCTTTATCATAAACAAAGCCTCTGATCGTGCCTGTTTGGCTGAAGAGAACAAATGAACTTAGAAAAAGGAGCAGTGCGATATAAATCCGTTTCATCCTACCTGTCTTGGTGATTTAAAATGACAACGCCAAAATTACCAAAATCGGTTAAGCCGGATGGAATTAATTCAAATATTAATGAAGAAATCTTTCTTTTAGTAACGCTCAACAGCCAGGCTGGATACTGCCGCATCGATTTTTATCAGAACATTCTTATCACTTCCGGAAAAATTTTCAGTGACAAATGTACCATCCCCGACCTTGTTGAATCCTTTCAGGTCTTTAGAAACGAGCACCGTACTGGTCCTGATTTCACAGGCATATTCTTCCGGTATCCTGATATTGACGGATGAAGCACCCGAATTGATCTGGATCTTACTTTCGCCGTGGAGGCTCCCAAGTTTAACGTTAATTGAGGAGGCACCCCCGTTTATTTCCAGGTTGCTGACCTTGAAGGGGGTCAGGTCCAGCTCCAGGTTGGCTGCCCCGACGTCCATTTGCAAATCCCAGACCGGTGAGGCATTAAGCTGAAGGGATACATTATTTTTAAGGTCGATGTTGCGGAATCTTCCTTCCTCGAGTTCAATATTGATTTCACGTTTATCGCCCAGATCTTTGATGGAATAATTATACCGACCGATATTACCTTCACGGTTGAAATCAAACAGGTTTTCGGTGGTCCGGTCAATCCGGAAATTTCCCGCTGCTGCATCAAACTTCAACTCAGCCAGCTGGATTGTAGAATCATATGCTTCGGACAATTGCTGGTCTGAATCCAATGGCCTTGTTACTACTCCACTATCATCTTTGTCATGCCTGAACGACCAGGAATCATGCCAGCTCCTGGAGCCAGGGTTCTTGACCAGGATTAAAACTGCCACAATTAAAGTGATGATGGTCAGGGCTATTTTAATTCCGCTTTTCACCGGTAATATGGCAATACCGATAATAACCAGCACCAAAGGCCATAGTTTCCAGATTCCGTACCAGCTGAAATAAATGACACCCAGATTTTTAAGAATGAAAAGTGCTCCAATCAGGACAAGCACAATGCCCCAGATAACGTTTTTCGTATTCATGGTCAGGATTTTTTAAAGGTGGAGAAACTGGTTGCAATGAGGACAATTCCGGCAATTATTATGATCACTGGCCAAAAATCCCTGAAATGGATATGAGGCATAAAACGGTCCGCCAGGAATATCATACCAATCAAAATCAATATAAGTCCGACAACCAATGGGCCGTTATTCCCCCTTTTCAGCGAAGTGGCCGGTTCCATCGGGTCAGTTGGCGGGTTTTGGCTGTCCGGCTGTTCTCCGGGGGTCGTATTGCCAGTGTTTATATAGGGTAACGGCTCCTCAGGCAAGGCAATCCACATGATTATGTAAAGCAGGATACCACTGCCCGCCATAATAAAGAGAAGGGCGAAAACCAGCCGGATGATGAAAGGATCGGTATTTAATGACCGGGCCAGGCCACCGCAAACACCTCCGAACACCTTGTCTGTCCGGCTGCGATAAAGACCATGATGATTTGTCATAATTTATGCTTTAAGCAAATATAACAAATAATAGACGAAGAATAATCAGGGTTGTTACAATAAAGATGGGATATAAAAAAAGGGCCCTGAGGCCCTTGGAAATATAATGAAGTTTTATTAGTCTTTCTTCAAAGAGCTGATGATGGCGGAATCCACCAGTATCCTGCCACAATATTCGCAAACGATAATTTTCTTGTGCATTCGAATATCCAGTTGGTGCTGGGGGGGAATCTTATTAAAGCATCCGCCGCAGGCATCCCTTTCGATCTGAACGATTGCCAGTCCATTCCTGGCGTTCTTACGGATGCGCTGGTAGGCGATCAGCAATCGATCCTCTATCCGGCTCTGAAGATCATCCGTTACCTGCGCGAGAGCTTTTTCCTCCGATTCAGTTTCTTCCACGATATCATTCAGTTCACTTCTTTTAATTTCCAGGTCATTTCGCCTTTCAGTAAGAACGATCTCAGAATCTTCAATTTGTTTTTTCTTTTCGCCCAGGCTATCATTGTATTCGCGAATCCGCTTTTCAGCCAGTTGAATCTCGAGGGTCTGAAATTCAATTTCTTTCGTTATAGAATCATACTCACGATTGTTGCGGACATTCATCTTCTGCTCCTCATATTTCTTAATGAGGTTCTCACTGTCCTTAATAGCCAGCTTTTTATCGGCTATGAGCTTCTCAAAAGACTTTATATCGTTGTGATAATTCTCTATACGGGTTTGAAGACCAACTATTTCATCTTCAAGGTCCTGGACTTCGAGCGGAAGTTCTCCCCGGATCATCCGTATTTTATCAATCTGCGAGTCATGCTGCTGCAGCTGGTATAAAGCAATCAAGGTATCTTCTATCTTACGCTCAATACCTTCATCCACAACCTGCTCCGGAGCAGTTACAACTTTTTTGGTCGTCTCTTGTTTCGCCATAAATTATTGATTTAAAAATAATTAACCGGGTTTACCGGTATTTCTGAAATTTGGACTGCAAAGTTAGGAAAATTTTTTTTCAATTGCTCTTCAATTATCATGCAAGTAAATTGTTCACTTTCATAGTGTCCGACATCGGCAATCACCAGGTTTCCTCCGGCCATCTGAAATTGGTGGTATTTCACATCGGCTGTCACAAAGAAATCAACCGATTGCCGAATGGCTTCAGGAATGAGGAAACTGCCTGACCCACCACACACGGCAACTTTCCTGACTTTTCTGCTAATGAGCGAAGAATGCCTGATGCATGCCACCTTCAGGGTATCTTTTATGAACTGGAGGAATTCCTCTTCCGTCATTTCTGAAGGAAGTTCCCCCTTTATACCCATTCCCACTTTATCATACTCATTTTCTAACCGGTAGATATCATAGGCCACCTCTTCGTAGGGATGGGCGTCCAGCATCGCTTTAATTATATCTTTCTCAAGCCAGTATGGGAATACAGTTTCAATTCTGGTTTCCTGCTCGAAATGCAGCTTGCCGGGTTCCCCCACAAATGGATTGGCATTCTCCGAACCCCGAAAGCTACCTGTGCCACCAGTATTAAAGCTGCACATATCATAATTCCCTATGTGCCCCGCCCCGGCATTAAATATAGCATTCCTCACCCGGTCAGCCTGTTCGGCCGGACAAAAAGTCACCAGTTTCCGCAAAAGTCCCTTGCTCTTCTGCAGCACCTTCGTATGGACCAATCCCAGTTTCCGTGCAAGCAAATAGCTTACTCCCCGATCGACATTATCCAGATTGGTATGAACCGAATAGATTGCTATTCCCGACTGTATGGCTTTCAATACCAGCCGCTCAGTGTAAGTCTGTCCGGTCAGCCGGGTCAGCTTTCCGAAAATGACCGGGTGATGGCTTACAAGTAGTTGCATCCCCTTCCTTTCAGCTTCTTCCAGCACCTCCATCGTGACGTCCAGGCATATCAGGCAGCCCGTAATCGCATCCCCGGGATTTCCTGTAATGAGCCCGGAATTGTCATAGTCCTCCTGAAGAGAAAGTGGGGCGAACGATTCAATGACATTCGACACATCCTTAATCCTTACCATAAACCAAATATTAATTGATTGATTGTTTTTTATATTTTAATGAATATAGAACCATTCTTGACGAAAATTCGTATAAAAAATTTAAAATATAGAAATATAACGATAACATTAAATTTATCTAATTATCTTATATTTGTATATTGCATATGGGGCTCATAAAAATAATACTATTTCCGATTGCCTGCCTCTATGGTTTAATAACCAGGACCAGGAATAAGTTGTTCGATTGGGGGATTTTGCCCTCCAGGAGTTATCAGATCCCGGTCATTGCTATCGGAAATCTGACCGCCGGAGGGACCGGTAAAACGCCCCATACCGAATATTTAGTCAACCTGCTGAGATCAAAATACAAGGTTGCCATTCTGAGCCGGGGTTACCGCCGGAAAACCAGGGGTTTTATTTTGGCAGCGGAAGATACTACTCATCATGAAATTGGGGATGAACCGAGGCAATATGTCAATAAATTCCCCGAAGTAACTGTTGCCGTTGATGAAAACCGGAACAGGGGCATTAAGAATATCCTGAAATACAAACCAGAAACACAAATCATTCTGCTTGACGACGCCTTTCAGCATCGATATGTCAAACCGGGAAAATCGGTTTTGCTGACGGATTATCATCATCTCTACACAAGTGATTACCTGATTCCTTCAGGACTATTAAGGGAAAGCATCAAAGGTGCCAGAAGGGCAGATTATATTATTATAACCAAGACGCCTAAAATTTTTTCTCCTATTACCCGCAGGCAAATTATCCAGACCATTCGGCCCAGGCCCCATCAGAAAGTTTTTTATTCCTTTCTTTCATATGACCATCCGGTACCGCTGAAAAAATCAGCTTCCGCAGAGCCTGCCGCACCCAGGTATAATTATATTGTTATGTTCTCAGGAGTGGCCAATGCTTATCCCCTCCAGGAATATCTTAAAAGCATCTGCAATGAATTAACAGTCATTGAATTTGACGATCACCACGATTACACCGTGAAAGATATTGAAAAAATAACCCGTGAATACGAATCCATTATATCAAAAGATAAGGTTATCTTCACCACCGAAAAAGATGCAATGCGCCTCGAAACAGAAGAATTTTCAGGATTCCTGGAAAAATTGCCGGTATATTATATTCCAGTCAGGATTAAATTCCATGACTGTGATGAGGTGAGATTCGATAAACTTATCCTGGAATATGTTCAAAAAAGTATCTGAAGCTGCCGGTTTCATCCGGGAAAGGATCCCGACGGCACCCGAAGTTGGCATAATCTTAGGCACAGGTCTCGGAGGCGTTTCAAGAGAAATTGCTGAAGCTATTTCGCTCCCCTATGAGTCAATTCCTCATTTCCCCCAATCGACGGTAGAAGGGCATGACGGCAGACTTTTTGCAGGGTACCTTAGTGGACGATACATCCTTGCCATGAAAGGCCGGTTTCATTTTTATGAAGGCTATTCCATGCAGGAAGTTGTGTTCCCCGTCAGGGTTATGAAACAACTCGGCATTCAGTTACTCATTGTTTCCAATGCCAGCGGTGGCCTGAATCCGGCCTTTGAAGTCGGAGATATGATGTTCATCGAAGACCACATCAATATGATGAATCTGATGAATGAAAATCCTTTGAAGGGACAATATTTCCCCGAATTTGGAGACAGGTTTCCGGACCTCAGCAGCCCTTACGATCCGCGCATTTTAAAAAAAGCGGAAGAGGTCGCCGCAAAACTGGGCATCCCCTACCGCAAAGGCGTGTATGCTGGAGTGACCGGACCTACTTTCGAAACAAAAGCTGAGTACAAATATATGCGGTTCCTTGGGGCGGATTCGGTCGGGATGTCAACAGTACCCGAAACCCTGGCGGCCGTCCAGATGGGCCTGCCTGTTTTTGCTATTTCTGTGATAGCCGACCTGGGAGTGGAAGGAAAAATTGTGGAAATATCCCACAAGCAGGTCATCGACGCAGCCAGCCATACTGAACCGGCCATGACCCGATTGATCCGTGAACTGATCAGGGAACTTTAATTAGATCCGGACATATACAACCGGTAAATGATAAGGTCGTATTTTTACCGAAATTAATTGACACAATCGGGAATGTTTACTTCGTTGAAAAAAGTCATCCAATCTGTAATGATCATCATTTTGTATTCCATGATCATCACCTCCTGCCACGATTTGGGGAAAAATGGCAAAACCACAAGGATTTCAGGCACTTTCCCCGAATTTAAAGGTAAAATAGTCACATTGAGTGAAATAGATATCGATAAAGCGATTCCGATTGACACCTCTGAAATATCAGAATCAGGCCATTTTAAATTTAAATTCAGAAGGAACTTACCGGGTTTTTACCTTGTTAAGGTCGATAATAAAAATTATATCACCTTGATCCTGGATAATGAAAGACAAATTGAAATCTCATCATCAAATGATCTGTTGAGAAAAGGTTATGAGGTTTCAGGATCAAATGACTCGGAACTTTACAGCCAGTTCGAGCTATTTCTTGAAACCAACCGGAATAAAGTAGATTCTCTCAGTTTGCGATACCGGGATTTTCAGAGAACAACCGGGTTTCAATCTGTGAAACTCGACCTCGATGAGAATTATCAGAAAATTTTCAAAGCACAGCAAGACTATGCCAGGGCATTCCTGCAAAACCACTGTCAGTCACTGGCCTCCCTGCTTGTCATTAACCGGCGGTTTGGCGAAAGAAAAATCCTGGAAGAGGACAAAGAGTATAAGTATTATATAATGCTTGACTCATGCCTTTCTTCCTTGTACCCTGACAATAAGCATCTCATCGCGTTTAAAAAGCGGGTAGAGTTACTCAAACAACGGAAGTTACTCAGTGATAAGACCATAGCAAGGCTCTCGGCAGGTAATAAAGCCCCGGATATCAATCTCACCGATATCTCTGGCAATGAGATAAATCTCTATTCCCTGGCAGGTAGTCCTGTGATTATACATTTCTGGTCATCCATTGACCAGTCAAGCCGGCTGGCAAACTTTAAATTGAAGGAACTGGCCAGGAATTATCAGGGTCATGGCTTGAAAATATTTGCCATAGGCCTTGAAAATTACCAGGAAATGTGGGCCAGCGCTATTGCCAGGGATGAAACGAACAACTGGGTTCATGTTACGGATTTCCTTGGAACGCGATCCGGAGCAACCTCTTTATTTGGTTTCCAGGATACATACCCCTACTTTATTCTGCTTGATAATGAGTTGATTATACGCTATCGGGGAGACAACCTGGCTGAACTGGAAAAACAACTGGCATTGATCGGTGGCTGAATTCTGCAATCAATTATTGAATCTTAATTGTTAATATTGTAATAAATTAGAAAACTTTTGGAACCTAATCCAAAAATCAGGACCGGAAAGATTTATTTCGCCTCAGATTTCCATCTTGGAATTCCGGACTACGAGAAAAGCCTTGAGCGTGAGAAATTACTGGTATCCTGGTTGAATACCGCAATGTCGGATGCAGGGGAGATCTTTCTGATGGGAGATGTTTTTGACTTCTGGTTTGAGTATAAGACAGTCGTTCCCAAAGGATATATCCGGCTGATGGGCAAAATTGCCGAAATAACGGAAAGTGGAATACCGGTCCATCTTTTTACCGGTAATCACGATATCTGGGCCTTCGATTATTTCAATACCGAAATGAATGTCGAAATTCACCGTGCTCCTGAAATACGCAACCTTCTGGGGAAGGAATTCTATCTGGCGCATGGGGATGGCCTGGGACCCGGAGACAATGGTTACAAACTGTTGAAAAAAGTATTCAGTAATCGATTCAACCAATGGCTGTTCAGGTGGCTGCATCCGGACCTCGGAGCCAAGATGGGGCTCTATTTTTCCAGGAAGAGCCGTTTGGCTCAGATCGTTAAGGAAAATGATACTGGCAATGTGAACAGAGTGGAGGATGAAATGTTATACCAGTACACCCTTGAGCTTATCAAAAAAGGCACAAAGGCTGATTATTATGTATACGGTCATAGGCACTATCCTCACAATATTGAAATGTCAGATGGTTCCAGGATGATCATCCTGGGTGATTGGCTGACTCATTTCACCTTTGCCGTCTTTGATGGACATCAACTTGAACTTAAACAATTTCAAAAATAACCGATATGAAGAGCTTTTTTAAATACATGTTTGCGTCCATGCTTGGATTCATCATTGTACTGATGATTTTATTCTTTATCTTCCTTGGGATCATGGCTTCTCTCATCTCATTTTCTGAAAAGAAGACAGTTGCCATTGATCCAAACACGATTCTTCATCTTACGCTTGATAAAGAGGTGTACGACCGGGCTCCTAAAGATCCGATGAATCTGTTTTCACCTGAGGGATTCAGTATGGAACAGTATCCGGGACTGGATGAAATCCTGGAAAGCATCAATAAAGCCAAATCAGATGACCATATTAAAGGTATTTTTCTCGATATCAGCACTATACCAAGCGGTTTGACAATTGTTCGTGAAATCAGGTCAGCTCTTCAGGATTTTAAAACCAGCGGCAAATTCATCATTGCTTATGGCGAGATCTATACCCAGGTGGCCTATTACCTGGCTACAGTGGCTGACCAGGTATATCTTCATCCATCCGGAGCCATTGAATTCAGGGGGATTGCGGCAGAATTATTTTTCCTGAAAGGAACCATGGAAAAACTGGATGTCGAGATACAGGTTATCCGTCATGGAAAATTCAAAAGCGCAATCGAACCGTTTGTAGAAGAAAAAATGAGCGAAGCGAACCGGGAACAAATGACCAGGATGATCGACGGAATTTGGCAGACAATGACAGATGATATCGCTTTGTCGCGGAATGTGGAGAAAACGGTGCTGAACCAAGCAGCTGATAATCTGGATGCTTTCGATCCCGAAAAAGCACTTTCCCTTAAATTAGTTGATGGGCTGATTTACAAGGATGAACTTTTATCTCTTTTAAGGGAAAAAATCGGACTGGATGCCAACTCGAAAATCAAAAAAGTGTCCATCAGTCAGTACGTTCTAGTCCCTGACCAGGCAAAAGATAAGTTAAGTCGTGACAGGATTGCGGTGGTCTATGCCATTGGTTCCATTATTGATGGCAAGGGAGATGATCTTACCATCGGTTCAAAGAAATTATCGGAAGCCATTCGACAGGCGAGGGAAAATGAAAAGGTCAAAGCAATAGTCCTCAGGGTGAATTCTCCGGGTGGAAGTGCCCTGGCATCCGAGGTCATCCGACGGGAAGTCGAACTGGCAACCGAAGTAAAACCGGTTATTGTTTCAATGGGCGACGTAGCAGCCTCTGGCGGTTACTGGATCTCCGCTTCTGCAACCAGAATACTGGCAGATCCGACCACCATAACGGGTTCTATCGGTGTGTTCGGCCTATTTCCGAATATGAAGGATTTTTTCGGCAATAAACTTGGCATCACTTTCGATCAGACGACAACTAATAAATATTCGGATTTTCCCAATGTCAGCAGGCCTTTATCCGATTATGAAACGATGGTCATCCGGCGCCAGGTGGAAGATATTTACTCAGACTTTTTAAAATTGGTCTCAGAAGGAAGAAAATTGCAGGTCAGCCAGGTGGATTCCATTGGTCAAGGCAGGGTTTGGAACGGGATTGATGCCCTGAACCTGGGACTGATCGATCAGCTGGGCGGATTGAATGATGCCATCAAGGTAGCGGCTGAATCATCCGGGTTGACGGATTATTATCTTTGGTCACTGCCTGCCCAGAAGGATCCATGGCAACAACTGATCGAAGAGCTTACAGGCACAGAAGACATGGGTTCTGCAAGGATCAGAAAAGAACTCGGAGAATATTACACCTATTATCAGTACCTGAAATCCCTGAATGAAAGCAGTGGGATTCAGGCCAAGCTCCCATTTGAAATCCAGATCCAATAAAAAAAGAGGGCGCTCCTATATGAGACGCCCTCTCTTTTTATATCCACATTTATTCCTTGACAGCAAATTCCATACTTGCCATCCGGCGGTAGGTTTCGTAACGCCACCTGGCATTTTGCTCGGCAAGGATATCAAGCTTGGCTGCTTCACTTGGAAATGCCTTTTTCAGTGAGGCATACCTGACTTCACCGTTGAGGAAATTCTGGAACTGATTCCAGTCCGGCTCTTTCGAATCGAGCTGGAAAGGATTCTTTCCTTCAGCTTCCAGCAGCGGATTGTAACGGTACAGGTGCCAGTACCCGGCGTTTACCGCCAGTTCCTGTTCATATTGAGTTTTCCCCATACCAATTTTAATGCCATGATTGATACAGGGTGCATAGGCGATAATGAGGGATGGTCCTGGGTAGGATTCCGCCTCCTTCAGAGCTTTGAAGTACTGGTTCTGGCTGGCGCCCATTGCTACCTGAGCCACGTATACATATCCATAGGTGATCGCCATCAGGCCCAGGTCTTTTTTACGGATCTTCTTTCCTGAAGCTGCAAATTTTGCTACTGCTCCCACCGGGGTTGACTTGGACGCCTGGCCTCCTGTATTCGAATAAACTTCCGTGTCCAGTACCAGTACGTTGATATCTTCTCCCGAAGCCAGGACGTGATCCAAACCACCATAGCCGATGTCGTAAGCCCAGCCGTCACCACCGAAGACCCAAACGGATTTCTTAATGAGATACTGCTTCAGGCTCAGGATTTCTTTTGCAAAATCGTTGTCCATGGCAGTAAGCATCGGTAACAACTTTTCTGTTGCTGACTGAGATCCTGCCGCATCGTTCTTTTGGTCGATCCATTCCTGTAAGGCAGCTTTGAAATCGTCCGTATATTCTCCTTTCAGTGCCTCGGCCATACGGTCTGCAATCCTGTCACGCAGTTTGTTCACACCGATAGCGATTCCATAACCATATTCTGCATTGTCTTCGAAAAGGGAGTTGGCCCATGCCGGTCCGTGTCCGCTCACCAGATTGGGACGATATGGCGTTGCAGGAGCAGAGCCACCGTAAATGGAAGAACATCCGGTAGCATTGGCAACAATCATACGTTCCCCGTAAAGCTGGGTTATCACTTTGATATAAGGGGTTTCACCACAACCCGCACAGGCGCCGGAGAATTCGAACAAAGGCTGGGCGAACTGGCTGTTTTTAACTGATTGATCCTTCGCAACAATGTTATCCTTGTAGGTAACATTCCTGGAGATATAATCCCATCGGCCAACTTCTTCCAGTTGGGTCTCCAATGGTTTCATGATGAGTGATTTCTCCTTCGACGGGCAATTGTCAGCACAGTTACCGCAGCCCGTACAATCCAGAACGCTCACCTGGATGCGGAAATGATATCCGGCAAACTTGCCCTTGGTATCCTGGGTAAGGGTCCCTTCCGGGGCATTTTTCAATTCATCGTCCGAAATCAGGAATGGCCTGATACATCCGTGAGGACAGACATACGAACACTGGTTGCACTGGATGCAATGTTCTACCTGCCATTCCGGTACGTTTACGGCAATACCGCGTTTTTCAAACTCCGTGGTGCCAGCCACAAAGGTCCCATCTTCCCTGTCCAGGAAAGCGCTGACCGGCAGATCGTCGCCTTTAAGACTATTGACCGGGATGGCAATATTCTTAATAAAATCAGGTACATTCTCCTCCTCTTTGCGGTCGATGCCATCCAGCTTTTTCCATTCTGTCGGGATTTCCACTTTGATAACATTGCCACCTGCGTCCACGGCTGCATTATTCATCCTGACAATTTCCTCCCCTTTATTGCCGAAGGATTTCCTGATCATCCTTTTCATCTCCTCCACGGCCAGTTCGTATGGAATCACACCCGAAATCTTAAAGAAGGAAGCCTGCATGATGGTATTGGTCCTGTTGCCAAGTCCAAGATCTTCAGCTATTTTCGTGGCGTTGATTATGTAGAAATTGATATTGTTTTCAGCCATGTATTTCTTCATGGAATCCGGAAGCTTGGATCTGGTTTCTTCAATATCCCAGATGCTGTTCAACAGGAAGGTGCCGCCTTTTTTCAATCCCTTCAACATATTATATTTATTAAGGTATGAAGGCACATGGCAAGCGACAAAGTCCGGGGTTGTTACCAGGTAGGTTGAATGAATCGGTTGGTCTCCAAAACGCAGGTGCGATGTGGTAATTCCACCCGATTTCTTTGAATCGTAAGCGAAATAAGCCTGGCAATATTTATCGGTATTATCCCCGATGATCTTGATGGAATTTTTATTGGCGCCAACCGTACCATCGGAACCAAGGCCATAAAATTTCCCTTCAAATGTCCCTTTAGGCACAACGCTCACCTCCGGTAAAAGCGGTAAAGAGGTGTAAGTTACATCGTCTACGATGCCAACGGTGAACCGGTTTTTCGGTTCATTCATTTTCAGGTTTTCATAGACTGACATGATCATGGAAGGTGTGGTATCCTTGGAACTTAAACCATATCTTCCGCCGACGATCAAAGGGGCATCTTTTTTATTATAGAAAATATCCTTGATATCAAGGTAGAGTGGCTCGCCATTGGCTCCGGGCTCCTTGGTCCGGTCCAGAACCGCAATTCTTTTGACGGTTTTCGGGAAGGCCTTCATGAAATATTTCTCGGAAAAAGGACGATAAAGATGGACTTTTATGAGACCGACTTTTTCGCCTTTAGATCTCAAATGATCGATCGTTTCCATGATTGTGTCAGTTACAGAGCCCATGGCAATGATGATATGTTCCGCTTCCGGATCGCCATAATACACAAATGGATGATACTCCCGGCCGGTCATTTTGGTTATTTCCTGCATGTAGGATTCTACGAGGTCCGGAATAGGCATATAAAAGCGATTGGAAGCTTCCCGGGCCTGGAAATAAATATCAGGATTCTGGGCCGTTCCGCGAGTGACAGGATGTTCGGGATTCAGAGCCCTGTTGCGAAAAGCCTGAATTGCCTCGAAATCAACGAGCCTGGCCATATCCTCATTCTCGAAATACTCAACTTTCTGTATCTCATGAGAAGTCCTGAATCCGTCAAAAAAATGCAGGAAAGGGATCCTGGATTTAATGGCCGTCAGGTGTGCAACGGCTGCAATATCCATTATTTCCTGGACACTTCCTGTCGCCAGCATGGCAAAACCGGTCTGCCTCGTGCTCATAACATCACTATGGTCCCCGAAGATAGACAAGGCATGAGCTGCCAGGCTTCTGGCGCTTACGTGGAACACCCCGGGCAACAGTTCACCGGATATCTTGTACATATTTGGGATCATCAGCAGGAGGCCCTGGGAAGCGGTAAAGGTAGTTGTCAGTACTCCTGACTGCAACGATCCGTGGACAGCTCCGGCAGCACCGGCTTCAGACTGCATCTCTGTGACTTTCAAAACGTCTCCGAATATATTTTTACGGCCATATGCTGCCCATTCGTCAACATATTCAGCCATCGTGGAGGAAGGTGTGATCGGATAAATAGCCGCGAGCTCGCTGAACATATAAGCCACATGTGCCGCAGCATAGTTACCATCACAGGTTAAAAACTTTTTACTTTTCATAACTAATTATATTTTAGTACTTTACGTTATAATCAACTGCTTTGAAAAACTGCACGAAATTACTAAATATTAGTATCATGGCTTGACCGGTTTCCTTTTTTAGCTTACCCAAAACCTTATTTATAACCATTTTAGATTAAAATTCATTCTTCCTTTTTCAATACTGATCCCTTAAATTCTGTGCTGGTTCGGGGGATATATCAACTTATCTAAAATTCTTCTTGTATATCTAGACAGGTTTATATACTTTTACGTCCCTTTATTTTGCTTACTTCAAATCAGATTAAATATGGACTTTTCGACAACATATCTAGGCCTGAAGCTTAAAAACCCTATCATTGTCGGCGCCAGCAATGTGGTGACAGATCTTGGTTTCCTTAAAAAACTGGAAGAAGCCGGCGCTTCTGCCGTCGTTTACAAATCCCTGTTTGAGGAACAAATACAACTGGAGAATCTGGAACATTACCAGGCAGAAGAAGATTATGGGGCCAGGCACGCTGAAATGACTTCCATGCTACCCAGTCTGGAGGATGCGGGGCCGGAAGAATTCCTTTTTAATCTCGCCAAAGCAAGGCAAACGCTAAACATACCCCTGATCGCCAGTTTAAATGCTGTATATGATGACACATGGTATGAATATGCAAAGAAAATTGAAGCTACCGGTGTCGATGCCCTGGAACTGAATTTTTATGCCGTACCCAGGGAATTTGATATCGATGATAATTCCATCCTCCAGGAACAACTGGATACCCTGGAGGGCGTTAAGAAAAGCGTAAAGATCCCGGTAAGTGTAAAACTTAGTCCGTTCTATACCAATCCTTTGTATTGCATCAGCGAATTGGATAAAAAAGGGGCGAATGGATTTGTCCTCTTTAACCGTCTTTTTCAACCCGATATCGATATCCAGAAAGAAAGCTTGCATTACCCTTATTTGCTGAGCAATGAAGAAGACAATCGCTTGCCTTTAAGATTTGCAGGCCTGTTATATAAGAACATTAAGGCCAGCATCTGCAGCAACACAGGTATTTTCACCGGTCACGATGTAATCAAAATGATCCTTGCCGGAGCCGATTGTGTCCAGGTGGTCAGTACCATTTACAAACATGGCCCCAAACAGATTGCAAAGATGCTCCAGGAAATGGAAGAATGGATGAAATCAAAGAATTATCATTCCATCTCAGAATTCCAGGGGAAAATGTCAAAGATCAATATCAAGGATCCATATGCCTATCAAAGGGCCCAATACGTGGATATCCTCATGAAATCCACTGAAATATTCAAGAAATATCCCATCCGTTAATGCGGTCTGTAATTATTTGATCGTTATTTCATCGATAAATATCCATGCTTTCTCACCTGC
Organism: uncultured Bacteroidales bacterium; assembly: GCA_964619555.1. Classification (GTDB taxonomy): domain Bacteria; phylum Bacteroidota; class Bacteroidia; order Bacteroidales; family JAGOPY01; genus JAGOPY01. The sequence goes on from CAZUDV010000001.1 coordinate 111,696, forward strand.
CCCGGGGTGCCAGGAAGGGCAGTTCCCGATATTGGTTGCTTTTACCTTTATGTATCGGTTCTGGACGTTTTTAATACCCGCCACTCTAAATTCCTTAATCAGCGCATCGTGGGTATTTTGAGGCACTTCATTCTCAATTGCCGAAATTATCGTGAAATCCTCTCCTATCTGGTCAGACACTGCAAACTCAACTCTGCCGGGCAGGAAAATCCACGATCTCTGATCCTGTAAAAACGAAACGGAAATTTCCGATATTTTTGTTGGATATCCCATATCGACCACAGCTTCAAAATGAACTCCGTGATAGCCCTGCCAGAATCCGGTCCGGAAATTCTCATTGCCATGCTGACCGTCTACCAGGCCCATTTCGCCGCCAGCAGCATATTGCGGACTGTAAGCAGTATTTAGAATGACCTTCCAGTTATTGTCAATTTTAAAGAAGCTGGATTTAGCGATCAGGCTTTTTTCAATCTCATCTTTTACAGCATATGCGCTCACTGTCACTGATTGGTCGAATGACAAAGGGGTTCGATAGATTTCAGGAGTTTTTTCCGGTTGATGTTCACCGGTGAAATAGTGGACAGGCATTGTTTCATCTACATACCCTATTCCAACGATGATGCTATCCTGGAAAGAGCTGGAATTAGCCTTGAAATAAGGAACAGGCACGATCTGCTCGTCGGTAATGGCAGTTGAAGGACGGTCTTCCAAAGATGTCCCCCATGAACTGTTCACATCCGATCCCATTTCCAATACCAATTCTCCCCCTTTCACTATATCCGTATGCATAAGAAAAGATTGAGCGTTTAGCTGGCCGTTCAAACTGGCTGATTGGATTATATCATTATTCGAGGAAAGGTTCTCTGTCCGAATGATAAAGTCATTTCCGGCAGGTAGGTGAATAATGATTTCATCAAAAATAGGTCTTCCAATGGCATAAATCCCTGATCCGGGTGTGACAGGATAAAATCCCATAGCGCTGAAAACTAACCACGCCGACATTTGTCCGCAGTCTTCATTTCCGCATAACCCGTCAGGACCGGAGCCATAAAGCTCATTCATGATCTGCTTAACCAGCTTTTGTGTCTTCTGTGGTTTGCCGACGTAATTATACAAATAGGCCATATGATGACTCGGTTCATTGCCATGCGCATATTGTCCGATCAAACCTGTAATATCGGCCTGCTGGCGTCCGCTTAATTCATTGGTTGCCGAAAACATCTCGTCCAGCCTGGCTTCAAAACATATGTCTCCTCCCATGAGCTGTTTCAAACCACCAATATCCTGTGGTACATGAAAGGTGTATTGCCAGGTATTAGCTTCTGTCAGCATAAAATTAACCTCCCTGGGATCAAATGGTTCGGTGAACATGCCATTTCTTTTACCACGGATAAATAAAGTTTGAGGGTCAAATAGATTCTTATAATGCTGGGCCCGCTGAATATACCTTATATAATCTTCCTCTTTATTCAATGCTTTTGCCATCAAGGCAATACACCAGTCATCATATGCGTATTCTAGCGTTTTCGAAACAGATTCCCCTTCTTTGTCGGCCGGGATGTATCCCATTTCCCTATAATATTTCAGACCAAAATGATCCTGTTCAGCACTGTTTTTGATGGCTTCAAAAGCTTTTTCAGGATCGAATCCTCCAATGCCTTTTAAATAACTGTCAACGATGACGGGTACAGAATGGTATCCAATCATACAATAGGTTTCATTACCTGCCAGTTCCCACACCGGCAGCAAACCCCTTTTATCCCGGATATCCAGAAATGTTCTGATAAAATCACCGGTACGGTCAGGCTGTAAAAAACTCAGCAGCGGATGCAACGCCCTGTATGTGTCCCACAAGGAAAACACCGTGTATACATTAAAATCTTCAGCGTGATGTAACTTTCCATCATTACCGCGGTATTTTCCATCGATGTCCGTAAACAGGTTCGGTGCCAGAAAGGAATGGTAAAGAGCCGTATAGAACTTGATTTTATCTTCCTCTGAGCCCCCTCTGATTTCAATTTTCCCCAACTCCTTCTCCCAAATGGATTCCGCTTCGGATTTGACCTGGTAAAAGTCCCAATGATTTATTTCTTCTTCGAGATTATTTTTGGCTCCATCCATGCTTACAGCTGAAATACCGACTTTGACTAAAATCGTATTATCTTTTACATTCCTGAATCGCACGTGAGCCTTTATGTCAGTGCCTTGTTTGAACGGGATCGTTTCAGCTTTCCCGTTATGGCCGGCAATACCATAATCATCGATCGGTTCTGAAAAAACTGCATGGAAGTACACAGCCTGGTCCTCAGCCCAGCCTGAAGATTTGCGGTAACCCCTGATTTCAGTTTCATTAACAAATTCGATGAACAAGTCATTAATCTTTTCCGTAACCACGGATTCCGTCAGATCTATAACAATGGCGGGGTCAGTTCCTGCGGGAAAGATATATTTATGAAATCCGCACCTCGGACTTGCCGTCAGTTCAACCTCCACTCCGGGATCGATTAATCCGACCCTATAATACCCGGGAGAAGCAATTTCATTCTCGTGTGAAAATCGCGAAGCATAACCCGATCTTAGTTCATCCGGAAAGCCTGGATTGTATTTAATATCACCCTCAACCGGCATAAATCGGATATCACCGTAATCGCCTACCCCGGTTCCACTTAAATGGGTATGTGAAAATCCAAGTATAACGGAATCACTGTAATGATAACCGGAGCAAGCATCCCAATTGTCTTTTCGGGTATCGGGACTTAACTGGACCATTCCGAAGGGAGTGGTAGCCCCCGGGTAGGTGTGGCCATGCCCGTCTGTCCCGATAAAAGGATTGACATACCGGACGGTTTTACTGGTTGGATAATTGACACAACTGCTGGTGATAAAAATCATCAACAGTACCGGAATTACTTTTAGATTGGCCATGATTTATCAGAGATACGAAAGTGACGAAATAATCTGATGCTTATTACCCTGGCTCAGGGAATAAGAAAATCCTTTTTGAATGGAATAGGCTCCATGATTACCCGATTTGTCCAAAGCTATCAATCCCACCTGGAATTCTTTATAATCTTCTATCTTATTGACTATCCGGAGGATGGCCTCAGTACATGCCTGTTGGGGTGACATGCCATTTCGCATCAATTCAACCACCAGGAAGGCGCTCAATGTTTTCATGACCAATTCTCCAAGTCCGGTGGCGACCGCCGCTCCGATTCCATTGTCCACAAAAAGTCCAGCTCCGATGATCGGGGAGTCTCCGACCCGTCCGTGCATCTTATAAGCCAGCCCGCTGGTGGAACATCCTCCGGCCATATCTCCATTCCGGTCCATCCCCAGCAGACCGATCGTATCATGATTTTCAATATTAATCACTGGCTTATATTTGCTTTCTTTCTTCCAATCCTCCCATGCCAGTCTTGCCTCCTCCGTAAGAAGATTTTCATGTTTGAATCCATTTTCGAGTGCAAACTGCAGGGCGCCAGCACCTGAAAGCATCACATGAGGTGTTTTTTCCATCACCAATCTTGCAACCGAGATCGGATGAACGATATTCTGAAGAAATGTCACTGCTCCTGCATTGTTTGCTGAATCCATAATACACGCATCCAGCGAAACGATCCCTTCCCTGTCAGGATATCCCCCGATACCCACAGAATGATTTTCTTCATCCGATTCAATGGTATTGATACCACGCTCCACGGCATCGAGCAGATTTCCATTTTCATTCAAAGTCCTGAAAGCTTCTTGATTAGCTTTCAATCCAAAATCCCAGGTCGAAATGAAAACAGGCAGATCATCCGGACGCGCAGGAATTGGCCATTCTTCTGCCCGCAATTCCTTGGTTCCAGCAATGACTCCACCGGCTGCAATGGCACTGTTGATGATGAATTTTCGCCTTGAAATCATTGGTCATTGGAATTGAATGATGGGAATCTCGAAAATGATAATATGGTAATGAACAATATACAACCTGCCGGAACAAGGAAGGCAATTAATTGTGAACTGGAGTCTGCAACCAGGCCCATGATCAATGGGATTATTGCTCCTCCGACAATTGCAGTAACCATTAATCCGGACAATTCATTACTCCTTTCCGGCATTCTGTCGACCGTGATACTGAAAACAAGCGGGAATATGTTAGCAAATCCAAGACCGATAAGGAAAATGGAACCCATTGATATTGCCTGACTGTTTATAAATAAGCCGATCAGTCCTGCCAATGAAATAAAAACGGAAATCCTCAAAAAAGTCCTGGCGGAGATCCAGTTCAGGATCAAGGCGCCTAAAAATCGGCCTATTGTCAATGCAATGAAAAAAAACAATGTGCCAAGTAATCCTAATTTGGCTATATCCAAACCGAAATTTTCCTTCAGATAAATAGGTAATCCTGAACTCATGGATACTTCAGCACCGACGTAGAGAAAGATGCCAAGCACCATCAGGAAAACAAATGGATTACGGAGGAGTGAAATACTGGATTTAAAAGAGGCCCTGGTGCTTTTCCCCTCGTCAGTTTCCCTGACCTTTACTGACCACAACCACAAAATGGTAATAGAAATAATAATGGAATAAACCGGAAAAAGTATCTTCCAGTCTTTCCCGAGGTAATTGACTGCAAGCAGAGGTATCAAGGCACCGGAAAGCGATCCGATTGCTTTGATAAACTGCGCCAACGACAAGTTCCTTGAATACTTTCCTGGAGGGGAGACATCTCTCATCAGCGGATTCCCTGATACCTGGAGAAATGTTGCGCCGGCACCAAGGAACATGATTCCAACCAGTAACGATCCAAAAGAAGAGAATTTTCCGAAGAGTGGGATCACCAGGCCGATCAGAGCAATGAAAAGGCCGATCAATAATATCCGTTTACGGCCATAATGATCCTGGGCAATTCCAACCGGTGTGGATAGCAATCCAAACATTAAAAATCCCATAAATGGGATCAACTGTGCCAGGAAATTGGATAACTGGAATTCTTCTTTTATCAGACCCGTCAAAGGTCCGACGACATCTCCGAATCCCATGCAGAGGAAAGCAAGGAATACCGGCAGTGAAGAGTAAATATTCTGTTTATTGGTCATTTACACCAGGATTAGATGACAGGTGGTCTGATACGATTAATTCCAGCGAATATAACCAAAAATGGAGAACACAGCTTTTTGTCAATGAGAAATAACGACAGATTGAATAAAATAATAAAGGGCGCCCCCCGGCACCCTTTACTTAAACCCAAAATCATGAAAAAACAAATGAATTATTTCTTCAATCGAAGATTAATCCTAAAAAATCAAAAAGGTAATATCAAAAAGAACAAATTATTTAAAAATCTTTTATTTTTTTCTGCTTTTTTGAGTTTCTCAAGCAGGCTACTTGCATCTTTTTGATGATGATGCTGCGGATTAGCGGCTATTTGTTCAAAGATTGAAACAGCATCATGGCTTTTATTTGTAACCAGGTAGGTCAGGCCGAGATACCATTTGGCATTTTCAACATACAAATTCTGTCCGTTTGCAAGGATGGATTCAAACATCATGGAAGCTTTATCGAAATTTTTAAGTTCCAGATTGGAGATCCCCGAGTAATATTTTACGGCAAAATTCTCGGGATCATTTACCAGGATCTCGTCAAACTGGCCCTCGGCTGCTTCAAAATCTTTCTGACTGAACAAAAGCAGGGCTTCGGCTATGTTAGCGTTACCAGTCCTGGATACCCCCACCGCTTCACCTGATTTATAATACATCTTAAACAGCCTTTCGCTTGAATAGCTGCCAGGATTAAACAACACTAGACTCCCGGTGACCAAAGCAATTAAAAATAGGGAGGCAACAGCATACCAGTATTTACGTGTAAACTGGACAACCCTGGCTAACTGTTTGGTTGACAAATTATAGTCATTCTGAGCTTCGACACACTTCGCCCTGAAATCTATAAGATCTTCGTCAGCCAGAACTTCCTGGAGGTCCTGTTCCATTCTAAATTCCATTGCTAATTCCCTGTTGATTAGCAATTCTCCCTCGAATTTTTTCCTTCCCGCGTCATCCAACTCACCTTCGAGATAGCTGTCGATCCATTCGGTATACTTAACTTTATTCATATTCAGACAAATATTTTTTAAAATTGGGATCGTTTATTATTGAGTTCTTCAATTTTTCCTTACACATAAATTTCCGCGTCTTGGCATATTTTTCCGTCTTGAAACCCATTATATCTGCAATCTCCTTCAAAGAAATCTTACTCATGAACAACTTCAGCACCTTCTGACAATCCTCCCCCAGCCGGAAAAAATGCTGTTGAAACAACCTGTACTTCTCCTGTTCCTCTTCGGGTTGCTCAGAATAAGTAATCTCCTGTAACTCACTCAAATCCTCCAGTTCCAGAAACTCATTCCTGAACACTCTCCTGTCAAGCCTTTGAAGCCACAAATTCCTGCAAATGGAGTATAAAAAAGTTTTAAAAGAACTCGTTAGTATCAGGTTTTCCCTGGCAATTTTTCTATAGAGCACAACCAATGCATCCTGGAACACATCTTCAGCATCTGTTTCAGTTCCGGAATTTGTGGTTATGAGAAACTTGATAGTTGGGTAGTATTCCTTGTATACATACCTGATTATCTGGCTATCTTGCTTCTTTAAACCATCAACTATTGCTTCATCTGTGTAAAAAGTCATTCAACGGCATTTTATCCTAATTTCCACAAAAGGTAATACGATTTTAAAAACAAAAAGTTGAAAAAGAAATTAACAATCTTTTAAGTATCCTGTATCCCTTAAATTTTTCACTGGAAACTTGCATTTCTGATTTTAAAATATAATTTTGTAACAATTGGGGACGAATTAAGCGAATAAATTTTTATTGGAAGTCAACTTTTTTTTTAAAATCCCGTATTACCTTTCAAATGGTTTGGCGATTAACTTATGAAAAAGGTATAGCCGCAATAAAAAATCCTTTTTTATCAGGATAAGAATTAAAAACGCCAAACTTAAGAAATCATGGAAAAAGCTCTATTAAAAGCACTCTGCCTGGGATTGATTTTGATCAGTTCCCTCGGTTATGCTCAAACTGGTGACACCATCAACGGCCAGGTTCTTTATCATGGAACCTTTCCGATGAACAATGTTGATGTCTTCCTGAGTGATGACAATGGAAATTTAATTGCCACGACCATTACCAACTCCAACGGAAATTATACATTTCCCAATGTTTCCCCCGGTAACTACTCCATTACTTATTCTTCAGACGCCCCCGCCAGTGGTATTAATTTGACAGATGCATTTACTATCCTTTTGCACTGCCTCAATTTATACCCCTTTACACCCATCCAGGAACTGGCCGCCGATATAAACGGCAGTGGAAGTGTAAATTTTGCCGATTATACGTTTGTTCTGATAAATTATTTAAACCAGGGAAACCAATTCCCGATCGGCCCCTGGGTTTTCGACAGCGAAGAAGTGACAATTGGCACCAGGACTGGAACTGGAGTCTCATCAAGCGGAAGTGCTTCTGGTGATGTTAACGGAAATTTCGTGCCGACTAAGAATGGCAATCAGTTTTGCAGCTTTTCGAGTACTGAAACCATGATCACCAGCGGATCAACAGACCTTCCCTTGGCGATCAGGTTAAATTCACTAGTACAATTCGGAGGTCTTCACCTGGCGATCAGGATACCTCAGGGCATAGAAATTACGGGGGTAAACGGGACTATGGAAGATCTGAATTATAACCTGAATGGGGATGTTTTGAAGATCACCTGGCTCGACGTTTCAATGACCGGCATGGAATTAAATCCCAGTGAGACCATGATCAATATAACTGCCGATATAAAAAATCCAAAACTTTCGGAAATGACTTATACCCTGGAACTTCTTGATGAGAGTCATTTAATCGGCACCGACGGCGAAATCATTTATGGCGTGTCTCTTATCATGCCTTCCCTGAAACTGCAGCCAGCCGAAAATACAGCCCTGCAAATTTATCCCAATCCATTCTTTGAAAATGCGACCATCGGTTTACAGGCCCCTGAATCAGGGCATTTAACTGTAGTCCTTTACGACAACAGCGGGAGATTGGTTCGCGTCATTGAAAATTCAGTAATCCAGCCAGGTTACCATTTTTCTACAATCGATGGTACTGATCTGGTAGCAGGAAATTATTATTACAACATTTCTTTCGAAGGCGTGAACAGCTTTGTCAAAACAGGAACAATAATTAAATCCAGATAAGCGGCGTTTTAATTCAAATCCAGGAGGAGTGCCGGCGGGCATTCCTCTTTTTTTTTCTTTTCTCCGGCAACTAACATTAAATAATTATAGTTTTACGCGTTGATTGCATCTCCCAAATCCGGAAATGTTGAAACCGATAAATTCACCGGCAGACCTGCGGGATTTTAACATAATCCGGTTTATGCTGTTTCTTTTTGCCAGTCTCGTGTTACTGACTGGATTTTCGCAGGAGGAAAACACTTATCTGGATCTTAAAAAAAAGGCTGACTGGTTTAAAAATTTAAATTTTAATGACAGCGCATTATCCTATTATCTCAGAATAGAGGAATTTCAGGGCTCACAGCTAACGGATCAGGAATTCATTAATAACAAGATCAATATTGCAGAGGTACTGATTCAACAAAAAAAATTCAACCTTTCCGGGAACAGGATTACAGATCTCGAGCAATTCCTGATGAGTCAACCGGCTGCCTCTTATGATTTACAGGCAGGGTTCCTACAGGTAAAAGGGGCTCAGTTACTTGGATTTGGCCAGGATTCTGCCGGTTATTATCTGATGAAATCCATTGAAATAAGATCCGGACAACACGGAGAAGCTGACACCAACCTTCATTTTGCCTGGAATAAACTCGGTAATTACTACCTTTTGAAGGGTGATTATGGTCAAGCCTACAACTGTCATAAAAAGGCTCTTGAAGTTTCTTTGAAAAAGGCGAACGCGGGAAACTACCAGAGTGCCACTTCCTACCAGAACCTCGGCATCTCTGTTCACCTGCAGGGAAATTACAATGAAGCGGAAAACTACTTTCTTAAATCATTGGAAATTAACGAAAAATTATATGATTCATTAAATCCTTCCTTAGCTTATATATACAATAATATTGGAAAGTTTTATCATGATCTTTCTAAATACAGTTTAGCATTAAAATACTATAATAAAGGTGAAGAATTAATTAATAAAAATATCAATGATGATCTAAGGGATTTATTAGCTGTCATCTATGGAAATAAAGGAAACTTATACACTCATCAAGGGGATTTTCAAATAGCTATTTCATATCTGCATAAATCACAATCCCTTTTTGAAATAAATATTTCAAAGAATTTAAATTACTACTTAAGAACTTTAATGGATATTGGCGTTGCTTATGAAAAGAAAGGTGATTATAAGCAAGCTGTTTATTATTATGGAGAATCAGCAAAAAATCCGAACCAACCATCGGTAGTTAAAACTTATCGAAATCTCGGCAATTTATACAGCAACCTGGGCCAAACCGACAGCGCCCTTTATTTCTATAAAAAAGCGATCCAGGCTACGGAACATTTTTATGGCAACGACAGTTATGACATGGCACTGTGTTACCAGTATCTCGGTGAAGCTTTGTTTAAGTCTGATAACGACAGCGCCATATGGTATTATGAAGAAGCGCTGAAGGTCCTTAGTTCCAGGTTTGAACAGAATAACCGGGATGTAGCCAAAGTCAGAATTTTGATAGGAAATTACCGGATCGCAAAGAAAAATTATAAAGAGGCCATTGCGGTAATTCATGATGCAATCAATGGGCTGATAGGAGTTGATTATAAATCTTACCTGAACGGCAGTCTCATTTCGTCGATCCCCAGGGACCTTTACACCCCTGATGCACTATATCAAAAATCCAGGGCTCAATATCTTTTATATATTGATAATCAAAATATTAGTTTATTATATGAAGGCCTGACCAATCTTAAACTTGCCTTGCACATTATCGACTTAATAAGAAGCACCTATTATGATGAAGAAAGCCAGTTAATATTGAACAATAACGCCCGGTTAGTGGTCGACCTGGGATTGTTGATATCTGAAACTCTTTACCGGAAGACATCCTCCCCGGATTATCTTCAGGAAGCTTTCCAATTCAGCGAGAAAGGAAAAGCTCTTATCCTGTTAAGCGCTTTAAGAGGATTGGAAGCCAAAACCAATGCCAATCTTCCTAAAGAAATGATTGATAAAGAAGATGAGCTGTCACAGGAAATTGCTCTGTATAACAATTTCATATACACTGAAAATCAAAAAGCTCGCCCGGATGCTGCTAAAGTTACATTGTGGAACGACCGGTTATTTTCCCTTCGACGGGCCTATGACAGCCTGTTAATTGCTTTTCAGGCAAACTTCCCCGCTTATTATGGATTAAAATACGATTATACGATTATTGCGATGGATTCCTTATCAGCCAATCTGCCAGCCGACCAGGTCATTCTTGAGTACCATATGGCTGATACCCTGTTGTATGGAATTTGCATCGGAAAGGATAGTTACAAAATAAAAGAATTAGGCCGGGTTGATAAATTGGCAGAAGGATTGGAAAGCCTCCATATCTTTTTCTTGCATCAGGATTTCCTGAATACCGGCATGGAGGATTACCAGAAATTTATTCAGGCTGCTTCTGGTCTATACAAAATGCTTATCGATCCGTTTAAAAGCGAAATAGATAATAAAAGACTTGTCGTTATACCGGATGGGGAACTGGGATTCCTGACATTCGATATTTTACTTACCACTGACGTAACAGGAGCGACAATCGATTTCAGGGATCTTCCCTGGCTGATCAGAACAAATCCAATCAGTTACAGCAGCTCTGCCACGATCTATTATGAACAAAATATCCAAAGGCATGCCCGGAAACCTTCGGGAAAAATATTGGCCATGGCCCCGTCTTATGGCAGCGGGTCTGAAACCAGGGAGGTGACCGACACTGCTTTCTTTTCCTTGACACCACTGTCAGGGGCCAGGGAAGAAATTAACTTCATCTCAGAAATTTTTTCAACCAAAAAACTTTTTGATCTAAAAGCATCCGAATTCAACTTTAAGAACCAGGCCCCTGATTATGGAATCCTGCATCTGGCCATGCACACTATTATTGATAATGAAAAGCCCCTGTACTCCAAACTAATCTTTTCGGCACCTGAAGGCAATTCACCTGAAGACGGATTATTAAACACATATGAGTTATTTAATTTAAAACTGAAAGGAGATCTTGCGGTCTTAAGTGCGTGCAATACCGGTACCGGAAGATTGGAACGTGGGGAAGGCATTATCAGTCTGGCAAGAGGTTTTTTCTATGCCGGTATTCCGAGTGTGGTTATGACTCTCTGGGAGATCGAAGACCACTCCAGCGCCGACCTAATGGCTTATTTCTATAAAAATTTAAAAAAGGGAATCCCTACTGATGTTGCTTTACAACAATCAAAACTGGAGTATCTCGTACAGGCAGATCCAATTAACACGCATCCATACTTTTGGGCAGGATTCGTCAACATCGGCAAAACCAGTGCAGTATCTGTAAAATCAAATGCAATGTATTGGAAGTGGGCTCTTTATGCTACAATATTCGCCATTGCCCTCACTATTGCAATTATTTTTATCAACAACCGGGTATATTTCAAAAAAAAGAAGCTCTAATCATTGAAAACCCTAATCAGTGATTAACGAATGGAAAAACTGCAAAGCAAATTCAAGAGTAAAAAGCGATCTATTCCTTATGTATTTCTTTCCCATTTTTTACTGGCCATTCAGATATTTGGCCAGGCTCAGTCATTTGAATTGTATCCGGAATATCAAGAATTTGTGAGGAAGAAAAGAGAAGGAAATTATATTAATGCAATCCAAGCATTAGATGAAGTCCTTCTGAAGGCTAAAAGCAATAGTGACATTTATAGTATTGTTTTTTTAGAAATTGAAAAGGCATCTATATTCAGAACAATAGGTAAATATAAAATCGCTTTTTCAATACTTGATTCAATTATTATTAATTATTCTGACTTAGTGTCAGAGAATGATATACAAATCTCTTATAAATTCGAAAGAGGTGTATTGATGCTAAATCAAGGAAATTTTGAAGAGGGAAAAAGCAACTTATTAGAATCTATTAATGCAAGTATTGATTTCTATGGTAAAAATGATACCATACTAGCTCCTATTTATGGCAAATTAGGTAATTATTATTTTCTTACAAAAAACTATGACTCAGCACTTGTATTTTACAATAAGGCATATAGCCTTGCCTTGAATAAAAAAGATTCCCTGAAGGATATATCATCATATATTGCGAATCAAGCGATATGTTTCTCTTCTTTGGGCCAATACCAATACTCAGAAAAACTCTTTCATATCGCATTGGAAAATCTAGTAAATAGTCCAATTAAAGATGACTACTTACTTTTCAAAATTTATAATAATCTCGGGAAATTCTATTTCGATTTATCAGCATATGATAAAGCTTTGGAGATGTTTGAAAAAGCAGATGAATTATCCTTAGAGAACAAGATGCAAAATGCGACAGAAAAAGGTAGCCTCGAATGGAATAGATCTTTAGCTTTATTATATCAGGGAAACTTGCCAAGTGCAATTCAATATATCTTAGAAGCTAGACACTTGTTTGAATCTGAATGCTTTATTAACAATTCCGTATATTCAGCATTGATTATGGACCAAGCATATATATACTACAAGAGTAGTTTGACAGATGAGGCAATTAAATTATATCGATTATCTCTGAAAAATGCTGCACTTCCGGTTAAGATCAAAACTTACCGAAACCTGGGGATATTATATTATGATCAAAATCAGCTGAAAGAAGCCGGTTTGTATTTCGACACATGTTACGCATTGATTAAGCAATTAGCCAATCCATCTCCTGTCGAAATTGCTTATACGGATCTTTATTACGGTAATTACCTTATTAAGATCGATGATCCCGGGACCTTGCTGTATCTGAATAATTCCCTTAAGATCTTCAACAATATATTCGGGAACAAACACAGAGATGTCGCAGCTGTTTATCAGGTGATGGGGGACTATTATCTCAGTCAGAATAATCCGGATGAAGCATTGAAATCATTCCACCAGGGATTGGTTTCCGTCACCCCTTCCTTTAACGATACATCATTGTTGGCCAATCCGGTAGATACCGCCTTGTCAGTTGATGGTGTCTCTGTCAGGATCTTAAAAAGAAAAGCCGCAACACTTGAAATTTTTTATGCCAGGAATTCTGAATTCAAGTACCTGGAATCCCTGCTGGAGATACACAATTTGTTGATCTATACGGTTGAACAGTATGCAAAATACTACCGTCACGAAGACAGCCGTCTGGACCTGACCGAAGAATTTCATGATTTGTACAAAGATGCGGTCGAATTGAATCTGCTCGCATACGAAACAACTAAATCGGCAAGATATCTCAATCAGGCATTCGAAATAAGTGAAAAAAGCAAAGCCGCCGTTTTGTTATCCGCAGTCAAGGATGAAAATGCGAGCAATATGGGGTTGGTGCCTGACTCCCTCTACCAGCTTGAAAAAATGTTGAGGGGAAATCTATACTTGTATAATGTCAAAATATCAGAGGAGGAAAATAGACCGGTACCCAATTCAGGCAAACTTGAATTCATGAGATCAGGTTTGTTCAATAATGAAAAGAAATATGACAGCCTCCTTGATATATATGCCATGCAGTATCCGGAATATTATAAATTAAAATATAATTCTGAAGTTATATCTATTCGTGATTTGCAGAAGATAATGAATGAAGACGACATACTGATAGAATATGTGCTGTCTGATACATTGCTGATAACATTTATTATTTCCAGACAGGATTTTCAATACCGGAAAGCATTCATCAAGCCTGATTTTAAAGATAAAATATTCGCTTTACGCCATAACTTATACCCACCAAATGCCAGTAAATACAATATAGAAGATTATCGTGAATTCCAGTCCCTCGCTTTTGAATTGTATTTGAAGTTGCTCGCCCCTGTCAAAGGATTGTTAGGAGATAAAAATCTCATTATTATTCCGGATGGTGAACTGGCTTATTTATCCTTTGAATCGCTGATAGAATATAAAACAGACAGTAAGACGATTAATTTCCGCGATTTGCCCTATTTACTGAAAAGACATGCCTTCCATTATGCCAGTTCAGCAACGATATTTTCCTTATGCGAAAATGTCAAGCGACCCAGAATGAGAAAAGGAATCCTTTCCCTGGCACCCAGTTATCCTTTGGTCAAGAAAGGAATAATTCAACAATATGGAGATTTTGGAGGCGTTTTGCTGGCTAACCGCGATTTGCCAGGAGCATTCTGGGAAGCGGAAAAGATCCTTAATTTCATTGATGGCGATAAACTGACCGGATCAGATGCCACGGAATCGCAGTTCAAGGCAAAGGCCGGGGATTATGATATCCTGCATTTCGCTATGCACACTGAAATAAACGATGAAAATCCTCTCTCTTCCCGACTTTCGTTTTACCCTCAGGGCGACTGCAATGAAGATGATGTGCTCCATACATATGAAATCTATAATCTCAGGCTAAAAGGGCATCTTGCTGTCCTGAGCGCCTGTAGTACCGGTAGCGGTAAATTGCAAAAAGGTGAAGGAGTAATTTCCCTGGCCCGGGCATTTATCATTGCAGGTATTCCCAGCATTCTCATGACACTCTGGGATATTGAAGACCTTTCCAGCGGATTTATTTTGCCTAACTTTTATTACCTTTATTCTAAAGGAATACGCAAAGACGAAGCCCTCCGACAAGCGAAACTAAATTATATAAAAAATGCACCGGAAGAAATTGAAGCCCATCCCGCATTTTGGTCTGGGTACGTGCTCTATGGCAACAATAAACCTTTCAGGCAGTCGAATACCAGGATGTATTTCATAAGCCTTGTTATTCTTGGATTAATGATAGTAATATTATCATATGTCATTTACCGGAAATATTCGAAATTTAAATCCCAATCAGAAAACCTGCAAAACAGACTTGATTTATCCGCAAAACTTCGATCAAAAGACCGGTTTTAACCAGATTAAGGAAATCCTTTCAGGTTACTGTGTCTCCGGAATGGGTAAGAAACACTCCGATGAAATTGCCTTTTCATCCAATTATGAATCTGTTATCCATTTATTAAAAAAAACCCGGGAATTCCTTGTCATTCTGGAACTGGGTTTACCATTCCCTGCGCTGGATTATTATGATCTGACAAAAGCGATCGACAGGATACAGACTCCCGGAACCTGGCTGCAGACCGAGGAGCTTTATGATTTATACAAGTCTCTGAATACCATTAAGGAATGTATTATTTTTTTCTCACTATCCAGTTCACAGAAACTTCCCCTTTTAAAATTTCAGGCAGACCAGGTTGCTGATCCCTCGGAACTGATCAGGCAAACAGACAGAATCCTGGATGAAAAGGGACTGATCAGGGACAGCGCATCCGATGAACTTCTCAAAATCAGAAAAGAGATCAGGAGCAAAGTAGCTTCCATTGAAAAAACCATCCTTCAGGTACTGCACCATGCCAGACAAGCAGGTTGGGCTCAGGCTGATGCTGAGGTCACCATTAGTGACGGGAGGCTTGTCATACCGGTCACTGCAGCGAATAAAAGGAAGATCAATGGTATTGTCCATGATGAATCCGCAACCGGTCATACCGTTTACCTGGAACCGGGAGAATGTGTGGAACTAAACAATCAAATTAGGGAACTGGAAGGTGCAGAACGACGGGAAATCATACGCATCTTAATCCAAATGTCGGATTTAGTGAGAATCGAACGGGATGCGCTTCTCCATTCTTTTGAATTCCTCGGGGAAATGGATTTCATCCGTGCGAAAGCCCTGTTCGCCAGGGATATTAACGCAACCTTACCTGTCGTCCGGAATTCTCCGGTCATCCTATGGAGGGAAGCCAGGCACCCATTGCTTTATTTGTCTCATCGCAGTAAAGGTAAATCCATAGTTCCTCTCGACATTTCACTGGATAACGAAAACCGGATCCTGATCATTACCGGACCTAATGCAGGGGGTAAATCTGTATGCTTAAAAACGATCGGATTATTGCAATATATGCTTCAGTCCGGATTGTTGGTCTCCATGGATGCAGACTCGGAAACAGGCTTTTTTGAAAATATTTTCATCGATATTGGAGACGAACAGTCGTTGGAAAATGATCTTAGCACTTACAGTTCTCACCTTTTGAATATGAAGTTTTTCATTGAAAACAGCAATCCGGCAACTTTATTTCTTATAGATGAACTGGGTACCGGCACCGATCCTTCATTAGGCGGTGCCCTGGCTGAAGCAGTGCTGGAAAAGCTCAATACGAAAGGGGCAACCGGGATTGTCACCACGCATTACTCAAACTTAAAGCTCCTTGCCGGTAAGATGGCCGGAGTACTTAATGGTGCTATGCTGTTTGACATGGAAAAGCTGGTACCCATATATAAATTAGCCATGGGTAAGCCCGGCAGTTCCTTTACCTTTGAAATAGCCCGGAGAATAGGTTTTCCCGGCGATGTGATTGAAATTGCAAAAACAAAGACCGGAAAGACACACCTGGATTTTGAAAGACAATTACAGGAAGTTGAAAGCGAAAAATCATTACTGGAAAAACAATTGAAAGAGTTCCAGGTCGCTGATCAATTGCTCGCATCCTTGATTGATAAATACGAACGATTGAAATCTGACCTGGAAAATGCCCGTTCCGGCATCCTTGAGAAAGCAAGGGAAGAAGCCAGGGACCTTATTGATAGTTCCAACCGGGTTATAGAAAAGACCATCCGGGAAATCAAAGAATCCCAGGCTGAAAAGACCATTACTAAAAATGCCCGTGACTGGATCACGCAGTTCAGAGAGGAAAAGTTAAAAGCCGAAAAAACAGAAAAGATCATTCAAAAAAGCACAAGTGTCATTCGACCTGATGCAAGGTGGAAAAAGGGGGACCGCGTATCCGTGGAAGGACGGCAGGGAACGGGGACCATTTTGAAAATCAAAGGGGAACATGCAACCGTCGATTTTGGTGGCCTGAAAATTTCGATTGCTCTCAGTCTTATCCGGGAATCAAAAGGTAAAGAACAGAAAACCGGAAGTAAATACTCATCCATAATAAATGAACTGAATGAGAAAGCGGTGAATTTCAAGTTGACTCTTGATGTCAGGGGGAAACTGGCAGACGAAGCTTTGCAACAGGTACAAAAATACATCGATGATGCTTACTTATTAAGGATCAAGGAGGTAAGCATCCTGCATGGGAAAGGGGAAGGAATTCTCAGAAAAGCCATCCGGCAATTCCTCGCCATGACTGAAGAAGTACAATCATTTGAGGATGAGCATATTGAACGCGGAGGCGCGGGGATCACCAAAGTTTTTATAAGATGAATCAAATCATACTTTTTTATCTTTGCACGAATTAATTCAGACAACATTGAAAAAGCGAAATATTATTCTGACTATCTCCGGCATATTGGTTGGTGCCTTAGGGGGATTCTTTTATTATTATTATGTTGGATGCCGGTCAGGCAGTTGTGCTATTACGTCCAGTCCCTGGTTAAGCATGCTGTGGGGTAGTGCCTTCGGATACCTGATATTCGATTTTTTCAAGAAAAAAAATCCGGCCGAACCAAAATCCTCTGAATCTGATAAAGGTTAAATATCCTTGTCATAAAATTGGCAAATACATTACCTTTGTATTGACAATTAAACCAGATCTTATATTTTGTTGACAATCAACCGGATAAGCTTTTCATTACTAAATTGACAACCAAAATCAAATCATATGGGGCTTGCAAGCAAAACTTCGGACTTAAAGAAGAGGATGCGCGATGCGCTAAGGGGCGGTGGCGATGAAGCCATTCAGAAACAGAAAGCCATTGGCAAACTGACTGCCAGAGAAAGGATCCTGACCATCCTTGATCCCAAATCTTTCCACGAATACGACCTCTTTGTCGAACATGCAGGTCGTGATTTTGATATGGATAAGAAATACCTTCCGGGTGACGGTGTCATCACCGGAACCGGGACCATCATGGGATTCCCGGTGTGTATTTATGCCCAGGATTTTACTGTAGCAGGCGGATCCCTTGGTTATATGCATGCTAAAAAGATCACCAAGATCATGGACCATGCCATGAAACTGAAGGTTCCCATTATTGGGATCAACGACTCAGGCGGAGCCCGGATCCAGGAAGGGGTCAACTCCCTGGCCGGTTACGGGGAGATTTTTTATCGTAATACACAGGCATCCGGAGTCATCCCGCAAATCTCCGTTATCCTGGGCCCATGTGCCGGAGGTGCTGTTTATTCTCCGGCCCTGACCGATTTTGTATTTGTTGTTGACAAGATTTCCAAGATGTTCATTACCGGACCTGAAGTGATCAAAGCCACGATTGGGGAAGAAATTTCGATGGAAGACCTGGGTGGGGCCAAGGTTCATGCTGAGATAACCGGAAATGCGCACTTTTATGCCGAAAGTGAACAGGAATGTTTTGATCAGATCAAACAGCTGATCACCTTTATTCCCTGGAATAACCAGAAAAAAGCGGATGCATACCCAAAGAGACCTCCCAGGACAAGGGTTTACAAAATAGAAGAAATCATACCGGCCGATCCCAAGCAGCCTTATGATGTGAGAGATGTTATCAGGGCTATAGCAGACGATTCAGAATTTCTTGAAGTGCAGGAACTGTGGGCAAAGAACATAGTTATCGGATTCGGAAGAATTGATGGAAATACCGTTGGATTTGTCGCTAACCAGCCCATATTTCTTGCCGGAGTGCTGGATGTGGATTCGTCTGATAAGGCAGCACGATTTATCAGGTATTGCGATGCCTTTAACATCCCTCTTGTAACCCTCGTCGACCTCCCCGGTTATCTGCCCGGAATTGACCAGGAGCATGCCGGCGTTATCCGGCATGGTGCCAAGATCCTTTATGCTTACTCTGAAGCAACGGTTCCCAAAGTCACCATCATCCTTCGCAAAGCTTACGGTGGCGGATATATCGCCATGTGCTCACACCACCTTAGGGCAGACTTTGTATTTGCCTGGCCCACTGCCGAAATTGCCGTGATGGGGCCGGAAGGGGCAGCCAATATCATTTTCCGGAACGAAATAAAAGCAGCCGAAAATCCTGAAGCCGTCAGGAAATTAAAAATCAAGGAGTACAAGCAAAAATTTGCCAATCCCTATGTTGCTGCTGCTTACGGATATATCGACGGAGTTATTGAACCGAATGAGACGAGGAGCAAATTAGCCCATGCGTTGCAGATCTCCAACCAGAAAGAAGAGACAACCCCAAGGAAAAAACATGGCATTCCCCCATTTTAATCGCTTCACAGGATGGCTAAGAAAAAATTAAAAGAAACGAAAGCAGGACCGGTTTTTGAATCCTTTGTCCTGAACGATACAACCTACAAGACACTTTTCACGAAAAAATTCCTCAATAGAAAACCATATGAGGAAAAGGATCCCAGAAAGATCATTGCCTTTATTCCCGGCAAGATCAAAAAAGTTTACATCAAAAAGGGCAATAAGGTAAAAGAAGGTGAAAAATTGCTTGTCCTGGAAGCAATGAAAATGAACAACACTATTTTCGCTCCCATGAAAGGGACAATCAAAGAGATCTATGTCACGATAGGAATGTCGGTTGCCAAAGATGCCTTGCTTATTGAGTTCGAATAATCAGCGCTGACCCTGAAAGAACTCATTAGTTTCTGAAATATAATTGAGTATTTCTTCCCGGCCAAGACGAGTATAAGAAGAAGTGATCATGACTGGGGGAAGTTCTTCCCAGTCTTCTGAAAGAGATTCCTTGTAAGAGCGGATATTTTGCGCCAGCACGGCTGAATTCAACTTATCAGATTTAGTGAATACAATGGCGAACGGCAGTTTATTTTCCCCAAACCAGCTCATTACCTGGCGATCATTATCCTGCAACTCATGCCGGGAATCAACAAGGATGAAAGTCGACATCAGGTTCGGCCTGTTGATCAGATATATTTCCAGGTGACGCTGCCATTTCTCCCTTGTTTTCCTGCCAACTTTGGCATAGCCATAACCGGGTAAATCCACCAGGTACCACTCATCATTTATCAGGAAATGATTGATCAGCCTTGTTTTTCCCGGAGTGGAGGAGATTTTCGCCAGCATCCTGGCCCCTGTGATCATATTAATGAGAGAAGATTTCCCGACATTTGACCTGCCTAGAAAAGCATATTCCGGCAAATCAGGAGGGGGACATTGTGACAATTCCTCACTGCTGGCAACAAATACGGAACGAAGGATACGGGACACCCTGTTTACTCCTTTCTGTAAGTAGCAATATGCCGCTCCTTCTTAAAATCATAAATATCTCCGATGGTTACCATAATTCCCGTTTCCTCGACATCGCCAAATCCTGTATTGAGTGAGGTGCCAAAGGTCCGCATAGTGGCCGACAGGCTCATATACGCATTGACCAGCGGAGGAACGTTTTCATTCTGGGCCCGCACCGTCTGAACCAGAATCTTAAAGTTATCCATATAGGTATCCCCGGTAAAGAGACTGTCGAGATAATTCTTGTCATGGCGTAATGGCAATGGCACGACCGGTATAAGCAGGTGATCGGGGTCGGGGAAGAACTTCATGAGGAAATACAATACCAGGTCCCGGGCTAAATGGTCGTAATGTGGATACATGGTTACTTTACCAAACAGGTACTTTATCTCGGGGTAGTCAATGATAATGGCCCCCAGCCCGTCCCACAGATTATCCAGGGAATACATTCCTTTCCGCAAATTGAACTGGGGTTGGTAATTGGGTTGTATGAATGACCTTCCCAATTCGATGCTATGAGGCAAAAATTCATCAATGAATTTTTTGGAATAATGAAAAAGTTCGGCCGTGGGGGAAAGCACTTCGCCCGACGGGGCAATTTGCATATTACCTCCGGTTGAAAAGCGGTATCCTCCAACAATCTCGAGTTCTTCAGGATTCCAAACGATAAGCTGTTTAAACGGTTTTTCTCCCGTATCAAACTCATCCAGATCAATCGGCATGCCCGTTCCGCCACCGGCATCCCGAAACGAAATTTCCCGCAGCCGGCCAAGCTCCTGCATAAGATTGGGAGAATCCCGGTAATCGAAAATATAAATATGATTGTTGCCATTATTGGTTTTCCGTACGAATTTCTCCGGGGTTAGTTCCTTGAGCAGCAAGGATTTATCAACAGGGGGAATAATTGCATCCATAAATCAAATATTTATCAGAATTCAAATTCCTGATCCGGGTTATTGGCCAGTTTGTAAACATGTTCACGCAACAAGGCAGCCCATTCCTGGTCTGATCTTCGTTTATCAAAGATACTGATCGGAATTGGTTTTCCAAATGTAATCCGGATGGACTTTCCGGTGTATTTATAAAATTGATCGACCAGGAAAAGCATTTCAATATTTGCCCTGATCCCAAATCTTTTCCTCAGATTAGCCAGATTATAGAAGAAATTCGTATTCCTGCCCGAGATATGGACCGGTATGATATCCCGGTTGTAAGCTTTCGCTTTAGTCAGGAAAGTTTTCTTCCATTCCACATCCCTGATCTTTCCGTTTATTTTCCTTGAAACCAGTCCGGCAGGAAAATACAGGATCACCGTTTCGGAAGCGAACGTATCATTGAACAACTTGATATTGTCGGCATTGCTCCCATGTTTATTGACAGGAATGAACAATTCGTAAAGATTCGGCAGGTTCATCAGAAGATCATTCACCGGAAATAAAATATCCCTTCTGACCTTTCCTGCCTCGTGAATCAGGCCAATTCCATCCATACCTCCCAGGGGATGATTGGAAACGATGACAAACCTCCCGTCAGAAGGATAATACCGGTTATTTGTAACCGAAGTCGTGATCCGGAAATCCCTTAGTATTGCACCGGCAAAATCCAGGCCCCATTCATCCTTATTTTTCCAGATGAAACTGTTGATCTCATCCTGATGTACTATTCGTTTCAGGATATTAAAGATAAACCTGGGAATATTCCTGGCAAGCCGGGGATTCTTACTTTTAAATACCCCTTCCACGTCGATAAATTTTTCCGTGATCGGAGGAAGCTCTTCCCTGGTTTTCCGTATACCCTGCTGATTCATATAAAACGTTTGCTGAACAAAAATAATGAATATTTAGATGGTTCCCAAAGAGGCGTATAATAACCTATTCAGAGAAATATAACGCCCGATTCACTTTCATTATATCCATTTATATCTCAGTAGTTTAACCCGGTATTAACAAAAAATGTTAATAAAAATTGAAACCATGTTAGTTAAAAAGTGGTAAAATGTGGTAAAATGTGGTAATAACACTTGTATATTTACGTCAAAATTCCTCAGATCCTTGTTAAACATTATCGGGACATACGAATGCAGGGTTGATGCCAAGGGAAGGCTGATGTTCCCGGTTGCTTTCAAAGAGCAACTGTCGGAAATCATCGGCCAGGGATTCGTCATCAAAAGGAGCATATTCCGTAACTGCCTGGAATTATATCCTGTCCCGGAATGGAATTCGGAAAGTGCAAGGATCAGCAAACTCAACCGTTTCAGGAAAAAGAATGTCGATTTCATCCGGAAATTCATGGCCGGAGTCAAACTGGCAGAACTGGATGCTGCGGGGAGATTGCTGATCCCGAAAGACTTGTTCAATTTCGCAGGAATAAACAAGGATGTGGTCCTGGCTTCAGTGGTCAATAAAATTGAAGTGTGGGATAAAGATGAGTATGAAAAAGCGGTTTCGTACGATCCTGAGGAATTCGCAAACCTGGCCGAAGAGGTCATGGGCGATATGGACGTAGAACCAAACGAGTGATGTACCACATACCTGTCCTTCTGAGAGAAAGTATTGCCGGTCTTAATATCAGGCCAGACGGTATCTATGTCGACGCCACCATGGGAAGCGGCGGCCATTCCAGGCTGATCCTGAGCCAGCTACCAGGGGGCCGGCTGATCGGATTTGACAGGGACAAGGACGCCACAGTCAATGCGATCGAAGATCCAAGATTCATCTTCATCCCTCAAAATTTCCGATACCTGAGGAATTTCCTGTTGTTTCACGGAATCAGCCACATAGACGGGCTAATTGCCGATCTTGGCATTTCCTCTCACCAGATCGACCGGCCTGACAGGGGTTTTTCTACCCGTTTTGACGGCACCCTTGATATGCGGATGGATCCGGACCAGGACACGAATGCAAGAACGGTTCTGAACGAATATAAAGAAAAAGACCTGCTCAGGATATTCAAAGAGTACGGAGAACTGGAGAATGCCCAGGAAGTGGTCCGGGATATCCTCGCCGCCAGAAAATCAGGTCCGATACAGACAACGGAACATCTCAGGAACATCCTGGTCAAACATGCACCCCGTCATAAAGAAAACCAATATCTGGCAAAAGCTTTCCAGGCAATCCGGATAGAAGTCAATGAGGAACTGGAATGCCTGAAAGAACTTCTTGTTCAAACCTGCGAACTGCTTAATCCCGGAGGAAGGGTGGCCATCATAGCTTATCATTCCCTCGAGGACCGACTTGTCAAAAATTATTTCAGGACAGGAAATTTTGAAGGCACCCCCGTGAAGGATTTCTTTGGCCGGCAGATCACCCACCTGAAAACGGTCAACCGAAAAGCCATCACACCATCCGAAGAAGAACAACAGGCGAATCCCCGTTCCAGGAGCGCCAAATTACGAATCGCGGAAAAGCTGTAACATGAATGAACAGGAACAAATAAAAGAGCAGGGCAAGGAAAAAACCAGGTGGCATAATCCGATCAGCAGGGATAAGGTTGGAAAATCGATGCATTCCATGCTGGACGGTACTTTCCTGACCAGAAAATGGTTTGTGAATGCCCTGCCGTTCATCCTGTTCCTGATGGTCCTGGGCATCCTATACATCACCAATATCTTCAGGGTAGAAAAAACCAAACGCCAGCTGGATGACCTGGAGGAAAACCTCCGGGAACTCCGCTATGAATATATCTCCTCCCAAAGCAAACTGATGTTTGAGAGCAAGCCATCTGAAGTTGCCCTGAAACTGAAAGATACAGGAATAAAAGAATCGCTGGTCCCACCGAAAAAAATCCAGGTCTCCAACAACGATAAAACCGACCGGCCATGAAAGACATCAAGAAAGACATACTTTGGAGGGTCTACCTGGTTTATTTTGCCGTATTTGCCTTTGCCCTGGCTATCATCGGGAGGGCTATACATATCCAGTTCGGGCTGAAAGATGAATTACTCGAAAGAGCCAAAAAGCAGGAGATAAAATATTTCCCAATTGAGGCCATGAGAGGCAATATCCTGGCCCGTGACGGAAGCCTGCTGGCTGCTTCCATACCGGATTTTGAAATTCGCATGGACCTGGCCAAATCTGTGGTTTCAGACCAGCTTTTCAATACGGGCGTGGACTCCTTATCATATCTGCTTTCCAGTTTATTTGAAGACAAAAGTCCGACACAGTACAAGCTTGACCTGCTCGAGGCCAGGCAAGAAGGGAACCGATATTTCCTGGTAAAAAACCATGTTAAATACGATGAGCTAAAAAGGCTGAAGACCTTTCCGATCTTCAGGGAAGGCAAATACAGGGGAGGCTTGATCGTGATCCGCAAGACAACCCGTGAATTGCCCTACAAAGAACTGGCCAGGAGAACCATCGGATTCGAAAATGCAGCAGAAAATCTTTACGTGGGCCTGGAAGGAGCCTACAGCGATTTGCTGAAGGGCACAAACGGGCTTCAACTGAAGCGTCGCATCAGTAACGGGGAGTGGATACCGGTCAATGATAATCCGGAAGTAGTGCCAAAGGACGGGATGGATATTATCACCACTATCGATATCAACATCCAGGACCTTGCCGAAACATCCCTGGCACGTCATCTCGAAGAGCACCAGGCTTTCCAGGGTTGTGCCATTCTGATGGAGGTCAGAACGGGTGAGATAAGGGCTATAGCCAATCTGCGACTTGACCCGAAAACCGGAGAATATCACGAATTATACAATTATGCCATCGGCGAGACGGTGGAACCCGGTTCAACCTTTAAACTAGCATCGATGATTGCCGCAATCGAAAGATACAACATCGATCTTCAGGACATCTACTATGTAGGCAATGGCCGGATACTCTACCATGGCAAAACCATGGAGGATGTCCATCATCCCACCTCCAGTTACGCAACTGTCCAGGAGATATTCGAAGAATCTTCCAATGTGGGCGTATCACAGATCATTACAAAACACTTTGAAAAAAACCCCGGGGAATTCGTCGATTACCTCAGGAAAATGTCAATCGGAATTCCTCTCGGCGTAGAGATCCCGGGAGAGGGTAAGCCGATCCTGAAGGATCCCCGCAATACCCAGACCTGGTACGGGACAAGCCTCCCCTGGATGTCAATCGGATATGAATTGACGTTGACCCCATTGCAAATCCTAGCATTGTACAATGCCGTGGCAAACGACGGGGTCATGGTAAAGCCACAGTTTGTCAGTGAGATCAGGGATGCCGGTACCGTGGTGAAGAGTTTTGAACCGGAAGTTATCAATCCCAGCATCTGCAGTGAAACAACCATTAAGAAAGTGCAGGCCTTGCTGGAAGGAGTAGTAAGCAACGGTACCGGTCACGCGGTCAAGGACAGCGTGTACCAGGTTGCCGGCAAAACAGGAACTGCACTGGTAGCGCAAGGCAGCAAGGGATATTCAGAAAGAATCTACAATGCATCTTTTGCCGGATACTTTCCGGCTGATAATCCGAAATACTCCTGCATTGTGGTGGTAAACCGGCCGGAAAGCGGTAAAATATACGGTGGAACCGTTGCAGCCCCGGTATTCAAAGAAATTGCCGATAAGGTCTATGCAACACAATTAGATATCCATGATACCAAAGAAAAGTCCTACCACGTCAGAAAAACTTTTCCGGCCACTGCGAGAGGCTATTTCCCGCAACTGAAAACCAGCCTCCAGGAAATGTCCTATGCCGTCAGCATGCCTACCAGCGGGCCGGTCTGGGTCGAAACCGACACGTCGAATTACGGCGTGATCATACGTCCGACCGTCTTCGGGCCCGATACCATGCCTAACCTGACCGGAATGACGGCAAAGGACGCAGTGTATTTACTGGAAGAAGCCGGGATCTCGGCAACCATACAGGGGAAAGGCCTGGTAGCCGGGCAGTCGATCGTACCAGGCTCTCCTATGACCAAAGGCAGTGAAATCGTTTTAACACTTCAGCATCACTTAGGAGAATGATCCTTTTAAGCGACATATTGCAACACGTAGGTCTGACCGAAATGAACGGTGATCCGGGGATAGAGGTGACGGGGCTGGAGTTCGATTCCAGAAAAGTCACCACAGGCAATGTTTTCGTTGCCATAAGAGGCACGCAATCCGATGGGCATCATTTCATCGGACAGGCCATTCAATCGGGTGCCCGGGCAGTCATTTGCGAAGAACTTCCGGAGTCGAAATTAAAGGACATTACCTATGCGGTGGTCCGCAACAGCAGCAAAGCCCTGGGGATCATGGCCTCAAACTTCTACGGCAATCCTTCTGAGGACCTTATGCTGATCGGCGTTACGGGGACCAACGGGAAAACAACCATTGCCACCTTACTGAGTGACCTGTTCAACCGGCTTGGGTATGGCACTGGGTTGATTTCGACTATTCAGAACATCCTTCTGGGTGAAAAACTACCATCCACCCATACTACTCCGGACCCGATCCAGTTGAACCGCCTTCTTCGGGAACTGGCCGATCGAGGAGGCAGCTATTGTTTCATGGAAGTCAGCTCCCATGCAGTGGTTCAGAACAGAATCGCCGGATTGAAATTCGCCGGGGGTATTTTCACCAATCTGACCCATGACCACCTGGATTATCATAAGACCTTCCAGGAATACCTTCTCGCCAAGAAGGGATTTTTCGACCAATTGCCAGGTTCAGCTTTTGCACTCATCAATGCTGATGACAGAAACGGCAAGGTCATGATCCAGAATACCCGGGCAAAAGTTTATTCATATGCTTTAAAGTCGATGGCAGACTATAAATGCAAAGTACTGGAGAACCAATTCGGAGGACTTCAGCTTAATCTGGATGGAAAAGATATTTTCTGCAGACTGACCGGGGAATTCAATGCCTATAACCTGACGGCGGTATATGGGGCAGCCAGACTGCTGAATCAGACAGCGGAAGAAGTGCTGCCATTATTGAGCGCCTTCCGGCCCGTTGAGGGCAGGTTTGATACGATCCGTGCGGGTAATAACATTACGGCCATAGTGGATTATGCCCATACGCCCGATGCCCTGCTAAATGTGCTCAAAACCATCGGCGAGATCCGGACCAGGAATGAAAAAGTGATCACGGTTGTGGGCGCCGGCGGCGACAGGGACAGGACGAAGAGGCCCCTGATGGCTAAAATATGTGCCGAAAAAAGCGACCTGGTCATCCTTACCTCCGATAATCCCCGATCCGAAGAACCTGAAGCGATCATTGAAGAGATGCAGAAAGGGATTACGGCTGATCAGGCGAGGAAAGTCATGGTGATCGTGAACCGCAGGGAAGCCATCAGAACAGCCTGTAATATGGCAAGTCCCGGTGATATCATCCTGGTTGCAGGGAAGGGACATGAAAAGTACCAGGAAATCAAAGGGATCAAACACCATTTTGATGACAAAGAAATCGTCGAAGAAATGTTATTACCCATCAACCATAAACCTGAATAGCGATGCTGTATTACCTGGCAGACTACCTTCAAAGATGTTGCGACGTTCCCGGAGCCGGGGTATTCCAGTACATCTCATTCCGCACGGCGGCAGCAGTGATCGTGTCACTGCTCATTTCCATGGTTTTCGGTAAGACCTGGATCAAATACCTTAATAAAAGGCAGGTCGGGGAAACCATTCGCAATCTCGGACTGGAAGGGCAGATGGAAAAACAGGGTACACCAACCATGGGAGGGCTGATCATCCTGGCCTCAATACTGATTCCCACTCTCCTGTTTGCTAAACTTAATAATATCTACATCCTGTTGATGATCTTCACGGTGGTCTGGCTGGGATTTGTCGGTTTTATGGATGACTATATCAAGGTATTCAAAAAAAACAAGAAAGGATTAAGGGGCATCTACAAGATACTGGCACAGGTCATACTCGGTATTATCGTCGGTACCACAATGTTTTTCCATGAAGATATTGTGATCAGGGAGAAACTGCTGTATGATGGACAGGCTAGTCAATCAGTTACCAACACTTCTGAAATCTCCACTCATTTTGGTTCGGAATCGGTTAAATCGACCAAAACCACGATACCGTTCGTCAAAAACAATGAATTCGATTATGCAGTTCTTCTGAAATGGCTTGGGGCAGGCTATGAGAAATGGGCATTCCTGATTTTTATACCCATCGTTATCTTCATCATAACTGCCGTATCCAACGGAGCTAACCTGACTGACGGGATGGACGGACTTGCCACCGGGACCTCTGCCATTATAGGCGCCACCCTCGGATTGCTTGCCTGGGTTTCCGGCAACATCATTTTCGCTGATTATTTGAATATCATGTACCTGCCCGACACGGGGGAGCTGACAATCCTGATAGGATCTTTCGTCGGAGGCTGCATCGGATTTTTGTGGTACAACTCCTATCCTGCCCAGGTATTTATGGGAGATACCGGGAGTCTTGCACTGGGCGGCAGCATAGCCGTCTTTGCGATCATTATCCGTAAGGAACTCCTGATCCCTATCCTTTGCGGAATATTCCTGATGGAAAGTCTTTCCGTGCTTATGCAAGTGGGGTGGTTCAAATACACCAGGAAACGTTTCGGCGCGGGAAAAAGGATTTTTAAGATGTCACCTCTGCATCATCATTACCAGGTGATCGGTTATCCTGAACCTAAAATCGTTCAAAGGTTTATGATAGTCGGGATCATTCTGGCTGTCGTAACGATCCTGACACTCAAACTCAGATAATCCATGAGATACGACATTGCCATACTGGGTGCAAAGGAAAGCGGTACAGGCGCTGCCAAACTGGCCAAAAAGCTGGGGATGCAACCATGGGTGTCGGATCTTGGGAAAATCAAAGATGAGTACCGGAATCTTCTCTTATTGGAAGAAATTCATTTCGAAGAAAACAAACACAGTGAAGAGATCATCCTGGGGGTTCCCGAAATAATAAAAAGTCCGGGTATCCCGGATAGTAATCCGCTGCTGGTTAAAGCAAGAGAAGGAAATATTCCGGTCATTTCGGAAGTAGAATTTGCCAGCCGTTATGCCCATGGAAAACTGATCTTCATTACTGGCAGTAACGGTAAGACTACCACCACCCTGCTGACGCATCACCTGTTAAAAACCGAAGGACTGGATGTCGGCCTTGCCGGCAATGTTGGAAAAAGTTTCGCAATGGCTGTGGCTGAGCAGGATCATGATTATTATGTGCTGGAGATCAGCAGTTTTCAATTAGATGGCATGTTTTCCGCCAGGGCCTGCATCTCTGTTCTTCTAAATATAACTCCGGATCATCTGGATCGCTATGATCACGACTTTTCCAAATATATCACATCCAAATTCAGGGTAATCCAAAACCAGAAGTCTTCCGATCATTTTGTTTTCTGCCAGGATGATCCGGTTATCTCGGACTGGCTAAACGAGCATCCCATAATACCGGTAAAACATCCCTTCACCGCAGATACCCAACCGCTTTTGGAAGGCGCATACATCAATGATAATCAATTGTTTTTCAATATTAAAGAAAAAGAATTCACCATGACTCTAGAAGAATTAGCATTACAAGGCAGGCATAACCTGTATAATTCGATGGCAGCAGGAATCACTGCCCGGTTGCTTGATATCCGCAAGGACACCATCAAGCAATGCCTATCGGATTTTCAAAATGTTGAGCACCGGCTTGAGTTCGTGGCCAGCATCCATGGCGTGGAATATATCAATGATTCCAAGGCAACCAATGTGAATTCGACATGGTATGCCCTGGAAAGCATGCACCGGAGAGTTGTGTGGATTGCCGGTGGCCAGGATAAAGGGAATGATTACAGTTCCCTGGTCCCTCTAGTGAAATCGAAAGTCCGTGCCATCATCTGCCTGGGCAAAGACAATCATAAAATCAAGGAAACCTTTGGCGACATGGTAGAGATCCTGTTGGAAACCCAATCGGCTGAGGATGCCGTAAGGGCAGCCTATAGCATTGCGGTGAGAGGCGAAACGGTATTGCTCTCCCCTGCCTGTGCCAGTTTCGATCTGTTTGAGAATTTCGAGGACAGAGGCAATAAATTCAAACAAGCCATTAAAAACCTTTAAACCCAGTCAAATGTCCCAGGAAATCAGCCATATTAAAGGAGACCGGGTGATCTGGATGGTAGTAGTCATCCTTTCCATACTTTCCCTGCTGGCCGTTTACAGTTCCACCGGAACGCTTTCCTATAAATACCAGGAAGGCAACACGCTGTACTATATGACCAAGCACCTCATCATCCTGATCCTGGGTTTTGTACTGATGTACCTGGCACATCTGGTTAAATACACTTACTACAGCAGGATATTCCAAATCGCTCTCTATATAGCTATCCCCCTGCTGATCATAACCTTTTTCTTCGGCAAAGATGTCAATGAAGCCAGGAGAGCGCTGCCTCTTCCGTTCGGACTGACCTTTCAGGCCTCCGACCTTGCCAAACTCACCCTGATCATGTACCTCGCCCGTATATTGACCAAAAAGCAGGAGGTCATCAAGGATTTCAAATCGGCCTTTGTACCAATCATGCTTCCTGTAATCGTGGTCTGTGGCCTGATCTTACCCGGAAACCTGTCCACAGCCCTTATGCTCTTCATCACCAGCCTGGTATTGATGTTCATCGGGAGAGTGCGGATGAAATATATTTTGAGCCTGGTAGGAATAGCGATCGCGGCATTTGGAATTTTCATCCTTATCCTTATGGCCCTTCCAAAAGAAAAGCAAGGCCGGCTTGAAACGTGGAATAACCGACTGGTAGAATTCTTTAATGATGGCGGTGAGGAAGAAGATCAGGTCCTTCAATCCAAAATAGCTATCGCATCAGGGGGCATCCTTGGGAAAATGCCGGGTAACAGCACGCAGAGAAACTTTTTGTCGCATCCCTATTCAGACTTCATATTCGCTATCATACTCGAAGAATACGGTTTGCTGGGAGGATCATTTGTGGTCCTGCTCTACCTCATCTTACTCTTCAGGGCGGTCAGGATAGTTACAAAGATACCGCGAACCTTCGGGGCCCTTCTGACCATAGGGGTAGCCTTCCTGCTGGTCTTCCAGGCCCTGATCAACATGGGGGTGGCGGTAGACCTGCTTCCGGTCACCGGTCAGCCCCTCCCCCTGGTCAGCATGGGGGGAACCTCAATATGGTTCACAAGCCTGTCAGTAGGAATCATTCTCAGCGCCAGCCGTGAAGTTAACAAAGGAGAGACGGGAGAAGAAAATACGGAAATACAGGAACAATATGCCTCAGCGTAATCCACATATCATCGTTAGCGGGGGAGGGACCGGTGGACACATCTTTCCGGCACTGGCTATTGCCAGGGCTGTCAAGGAACTGCTCCCGGATTCCGAAATTCTTTTTATCGGAGCCAAAGGCAAAATGGAAATGGAAAAAGTACCGGCAGCCGGTTTTCCAATTAAAGGATTGTGGATCAGTGGTTTAAAAAGAGAAATCTCCGCCGATAATTTATTATTCCCTGTGAAAGTCCTTCACAGCCTGATCAAATCCATTTTCCTGGTGGCCAAATTCAAAGCCGACGTTGCCATAGGCGTCGGCGGATTCGCCAGTGGACCGGCACTCAGGGCTGCCAGCATTCTGGGTATCCCTACCTTAATACAGGAACAGAACTCTTATCCCGGTATCACCAATAAGATGCTGGGAAAAAAAGCAAAGAAGGTCTGCGTAGCCTACGACGGCATGGATAAATATTTCGATAAGGAAAAAATCATCCTGACCGGGAATCCTGTCAGGAAAGATGTCATTGAAACGGAAGGGAAGCGGGAATCCGCCGGAGAATTCTTCCGTCTTGCCCCCGCCGAAAAAACGGTTCTGGTGATCGGGGGAAGCCAGGGGGCTTTATCCATAAACCGCTGCATTGAGAACCTTCTTCCTGGTTTGAAAAACAATGGTGTTCAGGTGATCTGGCAAACCGGCCAATCATTCTTTCAACAGGCCAGAGATGCCTGTGAAAGACATGAATGTCACAACATAAGGGTGGTTGATTTCATTCAAAGAATGGACCTGGCGTACGCAATTGCTGATGTTGTGATCTCAAGGGCGGGGGCAATTGCCATTGCAGAACTTTCGGCGGTGGGCAAACCGTCCATTTTTATCCCACTGCCTACCGCTGCAGAAGATCACCAGATGAAGAATGCCATGCAACTGGTTGCCAAGGATGCAGCAATCGTTGTCAATGATAAGGAGGCGCCTGATTCGCTGGGCGAAATATTCTTTAAACTGCTAAAGGATGAGGCCAGGCAAGGTCTTCTCGCCCGTAATATCAAACAATTTGCCAGGGTGGACGCCGACAGGGTAATTGCCAGGGAGGTCATCAAATTAATGCGAATATGAAATTAAACCTGGAAAATATCCGCCACATTTATTTCCTCGGACTGGGAGGGATCGGGATGAGCGCCCTGGCCAGGTATTTCATGGCGAAAGGCGTCCGGATCACCGGATACGATAAGACTCCATCCGACATTACCACGAAATTGACAAAAGAAGGGGCCCGGATCCATTTTGAAGACGATGTTGCCAAAATCCCGGAGGATATTGACCTGGTCATTTATACCCCTGCCATTCCACCGGACCTTGAAGAATTTGTGCACCTGAATAAATCGGGGACCCCTTGCCTGAAAAGGTCCAAAGTCACCGGCATGATCACAAAAGGGAAAACCACCGTAGCCATCGCCGGCTCCCATGGAAAAACCTCCATCAGTTCCCTGACGGCCCATATCCTTAAAATGACCGGTATGCCTGTCACCGCCCTGATCGGGGGCATCAGCCGCAATTACTCAACCAATTTCATCACTTCAGGTAAAGATGAGGTCATGATCCTGGAGGCCGATGAATTCGACCGGTCGTTTCTGGAACTGGAACCTGATATAGCGGTAATTTCAGCAATGGATGCCGACCATCTGGACGTTTATGGCACAGCCGAAGATATGGAGGTGTCATTTGCAGAGTTCGCAGCCAGGATCAAACGAAACGGAAAGCTCATCATCCGGCACGACCTGCAGATTCCCTTAAGAGAAGATATAAATCGTTTCGGTTACACCGTCGATAACCTATCCGATGCCTTTGCATACAATCTCAGGACGATGGAAGGATTCCAGCTGTTTGACCTGTTTTTGGACGGGCATAGATTAACCGATATCAAATTGCCCATACCCGGGAGGCATAATGTAGAAAATGCCGTCGCCGCCAGTTCGGTATGCCACAGCCTGGGGGTTGAAAATGCCGCTTTAATCAAAGCCATCGAAACTTTCAAAGGGGTTAAAAGAAGATTTGATGTCAGGATCAGAAATAAGAATGTCGTATATATCGATGACTACGCACATCACCCAAAAGAGCTGGAAGCCTTTATCCGTGCAGTAAGGGAATTATATCCGGGTTCGAAACTGACGGGACTGTTCCAGCCGCACCTGTATTCCCGGACCAAGGATTTTGCTTCTGAATTTGCGGCCAGCCTGGATTTGCTGGATGAGGCCTGGCTTCTGGATATCTATCCTGCAAGGGAAATCCCGGTAGAAGGTGTCACCTCATCCCTTATCGCCGAGCATATGACCAATCCAAACAGACGTCTGATGAACAGGGAAGAAGTGTTGAAACAATTGCAGTTGAAAAAGCCCGAGATATTCCTGACCATGGGGGCAGGAGATATTGATCAATTGGTCGTCCCTATAGAAAAAATCTTAAACGGATGAAAAGGATTCTCCGCATATCGCTAATGATCATCTTAGTAGCAGGCACCTTGTTCCTGGTATCTTTTGCTGACAAAAAACATCGGGTCCAGCGGTATAAAAGCTTCAGCATTGAGGTGCTAAATGAATCCGATGACGCACTTATCTGTGAAAAAGAGATCAGGGAACTGATCTATGAGAGATTCGGGAAGATCGAAGGAAATTCGATGGCATTGATAAATCTTGAAGAACTGGAAAGCACTGTCAGGAACCATTCGTATATCTCAGTTTGCGAGGTTTTTCCAACAATATCCGGAGACCTTGTTTTAAAAACCAGGGTCCGTGCGCCACTGATAAGGGTGATGAATGATAGCGGACAACAATATTTCATCGATAATCTTGGGTACATGGTCCCGGTCACTTTCAACCACCCTTCGCTGGTCCCGGTGGCAAGCGGAAATATTTCCGAAAGATTCATCTCAATTGATAAATCGGAAAAATCCATCCATTCCCTGCCGGACAACTCCGTGCTGCGGCAGATCTATCCGGTTGCCCGGATGATCTCACAGGACGAGTTTCTCCGGTCATTCATCGATCAGATCTATGTGAATGATAAGCAGGAACTGGAACTGGTACCGAGGATCGGCTCACAGGAGATCCTGTTCGGAACGGCTGAAAATGCCGCACAAAAACTGGAAAACCTTAAGACCTTTTACCAGAAGGTGATGAGCAGAATGGACTGGAACAATTACAAAGTCATTAATGTAAAATATAACAATCAGGTAGTTTGCTCAAAATAAAACGCTATGAACAAGTCAGATATCATCGTCGGCCTAGACATCGGAACCACCAAAATCGCCGCCATAGTCGGCAGAAGGAATGAATACGGAAAAATCGAAATACTGGGGTATGGTCGTACTGAGTCCATCGGAGTCAAGCGCGGCGTAGTTTCCAATATCGAGAACACCGTACAGTCGATCCGGACAGCCCTCAGCCTCGCCGAACAAAGTTCGGGAGTGAAAATTAAATTCGTCAATGTCGGTATTGCCGGACAGCACATTAAAAGTCTGCAACACAAAGGCACCATTATCCGGAAGGATTCTGAAAATGAGATCAGCCAGCAGGACATAGACACACTCCAGCAAAACATGTTTAACCTGGGGATGAATCCAGGGGAGGAAATCATTGATGTCATTCCGCAGGAATACATCGTAGATGGTGAGGAAGGCATCAAGCAACCGATCGGAATGCTGGGAAATACCCTAGAGGCCAATTTTCACATTATAATCGGCCAAACCGCAGCAGCCAAGAACATTTACAAATGTGTCAGAAAAGCAGGCATTGAAGTAACTGATCTCATTCTCGAGCCTATTGCATCGGCCGATGCGGTGCTGAGCGAGGAGGAAAAGGAAGCCGGGGTCGTCCTGGTGGATGTAGGGGGCGGAACCACCGATATTGCCATTTTCCAGGACGGTATCATCAGGCATACGGCCGTGATCCCTTTCGGCGGGGAGATCCTTACGGAAGACATCAAGGAAGGATGTTCCATCATCCGAAAACATGCCGAAGAGTTAAAAATCAAATTCGGCTCGGCACTCGCCAGCGAAAACCGGGACGATGAAGTGGTGGCAATACCCGGATTACGCGGAAGGCCACCCAAAGAGATCACGCTGAAGAACCTGGCACATATAATCCAGGCCCGGATGGAAGAGATCATTGAGCATGTATATTACGAGATCCGGAACAGCGGCTACGAAAAGAAACTGATCGCGGGCATCGTATTGACGGGTGGAGGTGCCCTGCTGAAGCATCTGGCGCAACTGACGGAATTCATGACTGGAATGGACACCCGCATCGGTTACCCGAATGAGCACCTGGCCCCTGAAACCCCGGATGAAATGGCCAGCCCTATGTATGCCACGGGTATCGGCCTAGTGATCCAGGGAGCGGAAAGATTTGTCCGGGATAAAAGCCGGGATGAAAAACAGGTCCCGGAAAAGGAAGCGATTATTCCTGCAGAGGAACCCGTAATGGTTGAACAGGAAGTAATGAATTCCGAAAATGAAGACATATTCCACGATCGAAAAGAGGTTCCCTTTCAAAAAGAGGCCCGCGAAATCAAGCGTCCAAAATCAAATGGATTTCTGAAAAGGATACAGGACTGGTTCGAAGGGGACGAGATGTAAATCAGAGTTTTCAACAATGGAGTTGTTTATAAATTCCACAAAAACACACCGATATCAAACAAGAAATCAAATATTTTTAAAATCCTTTAAACCATGAAAGAAATGATCAAATTCGATATGCCGAAAAACCAATCCTCCATAATAAAAGTGATCGGCGTAGGCGGTGGCGGAAGCAATGCAGTCAATCATATGTTCCGCCAGGGTATTAAAGGGGTGGACTTTATGATTTGCAATACGGATGCTCAAGCCATGGAGTCTTCACCGGTGCCTGTAAAGATCCAGCTCGGGGAAAGAGGCCTTGGAGCAGGATCCATCCCTTCAGTCGGCAGGGAAGCAGCCATCCAGAAATTAGAAGAAATCAAAGAAATACTCGAGAAGAATACCCAGATGGTATTCATTACTGCCGGAATGGGCGGTGGTACCGGAACCGGTGCCGCCCCGGTGATAGCTAAGATTGCGAAGGACCTCGGCATCCTGACCGTTGGTATTGTCACCCTTCCGTTTTCCTTTGAAGGGAAAAAACGCCGGTGCCAGGCCGACCAGGGAATACAGGAACTGAAAGAATCCGTTGACACACTGCTCATCATCTGCAACGATAAGATCCGGGAATTATACGGGGACCTTAAACTTTCCGATGCATTCCATAAAGCCGATGACGTCTTGACCACTGCTGCCAAAGGGATTGCCGAGATCATAACCGTTACCGGCTATATCAATGTCGATTTTGAAGATGTTAAGACCGTCATGAAAAACAGCGGCAAGGCCATCATGGGCCACGCCATCGCCGAAGGTGAAAACCGTGCCATCGAAGCTGTCAAAACCGCCCTGGCTTCTCCCCTTCTCAATGATAATGACATCGAAGGTGCAAGCGATGTGCTGCTGTACATCACCTCCGGCAAGGAAGAGATCTCCATGGACGAAGTCACGGAGATCACTGACTATATACAAAATGAAGCCAAGGCCCAGGCGGAGATCATCTGGGGCAACGGTTATGATGACACGCTTGGAAACAACATCAGCATTACTCTTATTGCCACCGGATTCGATGTAGAGAAACGTCAAAAGGAAGAAGTAAAGGTCCGATACAATCTCAATGAAGAAGTCCCTGTGCCATCATCCGGGACAACGTCACCCGAGCCCATTGACAATGGAATAGATATCGACAGGATACAACTTATCCAGAAACACACCTCTGAACCTGTTGAAAAGCCTGTTGAAGTAACAGCCCTTCATGAATCTCAGCAAGATGGCATGCAAATGACCGGTACGGAAGAACCCCTGGCCCATGAACCGGAACCCGAAGCTGAAGCTGAAACTGAAGCATGGAAAGAAGATGAACGGACCGTTGTTTTTGACATCTCACAAACATCTGAAAATGAAAAAGAAGCAGATACGGTAACGGAAAATGAGCGGCCGGCGATTTTTCTCCGGGAAGAATCACTTCAGGACCAGCCCGTATCTTCAATCCAGGCTCCTGAATTCAAACTGGACCAGGATAAACCAAAACCGAACGGCGCTGACTTTTTCGGGGAAAAACTCAGAACCACAGAGGAAGTCAAACCATTTGAGGTGTATATTAAAAAGTCGCAACCTGAACCCGCTTCTTCAAAAACAGTGACCGAACATTCTTCTGACCTAAGGTCGCAGGAAAGAATAGAACGGCTCAGAAACATGAGTCTGAAGCTGAAAAATGACAGTGCTATCGAGGCACTGGAAAACGAACCGGCCTATGTACGCCGGAATGTAGATCTTAAAAACAATTCGCCGTCCAGCGAATCAAGAGTTTCAAGATACTCGCTCTATTCTGACGGCGAAGGTAAAAATCCGGATATCAGGACCAATAATTCGTTCCTCCATGATAATGTAGATTAATAAAGATCAGGTACAGAAACAACATGGAGCTGGAAAACAAGATCAATTCGGATATCAAAGAGGCGATGCTGACCAAAGACAGTCGAAGGCTTGAAGCATTGCGCGCTATCAAAGCGGCTTTGCTCCTGGCAAAAACAAGCAAGGAAGCTCATGGCGGTGATGTCCCGGAGGAAGCCGGACTTGGCATCCTGAAGAAGCTGATCAAGCAACGCCAGGAATCAGCCGAAATGTACCGTTCCGGCGGAAGGATGGAATTGGCGGAAGAAGAGATGTTCCAGGCCGGAATTATTGAACAGTATCTCCCTAAAATGATGACCGAAGATGAAATCCGGATGCAACTCAAGGAAATCGTCTCCCAGGTCGGAGCAACGAGTATCAAGGATATTGGAAAGGTCATGGGAGCTGCTACCAAACAATTTGCAGGAAAAGCCGACAACAAATTCGTGTCGGAACTTGTCAGGCAAATGCTTAACTCTTAACTCTTAACTCTTCCTATACTAACATAACTAAAACTGCTTCTCTGTTTTCATGGTTGGGTTAAT
Organism: uncultured Bacteroidales bacterium; assembly: GCA_964619555.1. Taxonomy (GTDB): domain Bacteria; phylum Bacteroidota; class Bacteroidia; order Bacteroidales; family JAGOPY01; genus JAGOPY01. The sequence continues at coordinate 150,255 of CAZUDV010000001.1, forward strand.
AACCCGGGATTCAAAAAAAAAGGCTGTCTGGGGGGACAGCCTTTTATTATTTTTTATTCATTGGGCATTTTGCATTGCGCATTTTACATTGCGCAATGAATCTTACTTCCTAGTCGCCAAGTTTCTGCCTGCGGAAAGCAGTGACCGTGAGATCTTTGTCGATATTCTGCAGGTGCTGGCGGATGGAAAGGTTGTGATCTTTGACAAATCCCTGGTTTAACAGGGTATTTTCCTGGTAGAATTTATTGAGTTTACCAAGCGCGATTTTTTCCAGCATGGCTTCAGGTTTTCCTTCATTCCTGGCTTGTTCCTTGCCTATCTCAATCTCTTTGGCAATGGTTGCCGGATCGACATCATCCTTGTCTATTGCGATGGGGGCCATCGCTGCAACCTGCATAGCCAGGTCATGAGCAACTTCTTCCAGTCGTCCGCCGTTCTTGTTCAACCCGACCAGCGTGGCAAGTTTATTCCCAAGGTGGTTATACCCGGACACCAGGGCAGCATTGACGGTTTGGTAGGCCGACAATTCCAGCTTCTCTCCAATCTTTCCGACCAGGTCCATCAGGTTTTCCTCAACGGTACGGCCATTCAAATCCATACCCTTTAATTCTTCAACGGTTCCGGGCTTTTTATCGACGGCAAGGTCGAGTACAGCCTGGGCATAATTCACAAAATCGGCGCTCTTGGCAACGAAATCGGTTTCGGAGTTCACCACGATAAGAGCCCCGAAAGTTTTATCCGGATTTGTTTTTGCTATAATAATTCCTTCTGTGGCTTCGCGGTCAGCACGTTTGGCGGCAACCTTCTGTCCTTTCTTACGCAGGATCTCGATGGCCTTTTCAAAATCCCCTTCACTTTCCGTCAGGGCCTGTTTGCAATCCATCATGCCGGCACCGGTCATCTGCCGTAATTTGTTCACTTCTGCTGCGGTAATTGCCATATATTTTTTCTCCTCTGTTAAAATTATTCACTCAAATTATTTCCTGGGTTTTGAAAGTCCTCTTCGGGGACGTTTTGATTCGGCCATTCGATCTTCGCCTTCATCCAGTTTTTTTACTTTCGGCAGTTTTTCAGGAGCTCTCTTGGGCGATCCGTCTTCTTCCTCCTCCTCTTCCATATCAAAGCCATAACCTTCACCCAGGCGGTCTAATTCGTCACGGTCTTCATCATCGCCCCGGGCATCTTTGTCAATCTTGCGTTCCGCCAGACCTTCTTCAATTGCCTGAACCATGATCTTCAAGATCAGTTCGATGGATTTCGAAGCATCATCATTGGCAGGAATAGGGAAGTCGATCAGGTTCGGATCCGAATTAGTATCCAGAATGGCAAATGTGGGGATATTGAGTTTCCGGGCCTCAGCCACAGCAATTTTTTCTTTCAGTATATCTACCACAAAGACAGCCGACGGGAGCCTGTTCAGTTCAGCGATGGAACCAAGTTGTTTCTCCAGCTTGCCGCGTTCACGGGTGATCTGAAGCCTTTCACGCTTTGACAGGTTTTTAAAGCTGCTGGTGGACATCAGTTTATCCAACTGTCCCATCTTCCTGACGGCTTTGCGTATGGTGGCAAAATTGGTCAGCATTCCGCCGGGCCAGCGTTCCACCACATAAGGCATATTCACTTTGTGGACATAGTTGGCCACAATTTCCTTGGCCTGTTTCTTGGTAGCAACAAAGAGGACTTTCCTGCCGGATTTGGCAATCTGTTTCAGTCCCGATGCAGCCTCCTCGATTTTGGCCATCGTTTTATAAAGGTCAATGATGTGGATCCCGTTACGCTCCATAAAAATATAGGGAGCCATATTGGGATTCCATTTTCTGCGCAAATGCCCGAAGTGGACACCGGCGTCCAATAATTCTTCAAAAGTTGTTCTTGCCATGAATTTTTCGATTAATGTTTACCTTCTGATTAAGCAACTTCCGGGTAGCACAGGCATTTCGCGTATGGTCCCGGGAGTTTAGATACTAAACACACTATATAGGTGAGCGATCTGTTAACGTTTACTGAACTGGAACCTCTTGCGTGCGCCGGGCTGTCCGGGTTTCTTCCTTTCGACCATCCTGGAATCCCTGGTCAGCATGCCCTGGTCTTTCAGGGTTTTCTTGAATTCAGGATTAATTTTAACGAGGGCGCGGGCGATGGCCATGCGGATTGCTTCGGCCTGACCTTTGTAACCGCCTCCGTCGAGGTTGATGCTGAGGTCAAATTTGTCACCGGTTTGGGTAACTTCAAGCGGTTGTCTGACGGTAAACTGCAGGATAGAGGTCGTAAAATACTCATTCACGTCTCTCTTGTTCACAGTGATCCTGCCGGTTCCATCTTTTACAAAAACACGGGCGACAGCCGTTTTCCTTCTTCCGGTCGCGTTGATCATTTCCATAGTTCTTATTTAATGCTGTTGATATCAATTTCCTTTGGCTGCTGCCCCTGGTGCGGGTGCTCATTTCCGGCATAAACATGCAGGTTGCGGAAGATCTCCCTTCCCAGCCTGTTCTTCGGGAGCATTCCCCGGATAGCTTCCTCAACCACTGCAACCGGCCTCTTGCGAATGAGTTCCTTCGGGCTGTGTATTTTCTGTCCTCCCGGATAACCGCTGTAAGTCACGTATTCCTTATCCGTCATCTTATTTCCCGTCAACACAACTTTTTCGGCATTGATGATAATGACATAATCACCACAGTCGACATGGGGGGTGTAATACGTCTTTTTCTTTCCACGGAGAATCATGGCAGCCTGGGTGGCCAGCCTTCCGAGCACAAGTCCTTCAGCGTTGATCAGGACCCAGTCTTTTTTCACGGTTTCCTTGTTAGCGCTGACCGTTCTGTAGCTTAAAGTATCCATCTGGGGCTTTATTTCTATTGTTTTAGGTTACCTTACAAAAATGGGGTGCAAAGATAGGAGGATTTTTTGGTTTAACCAAATGCTTTGCGGAAAAAAAATCTCCGTCAAAATGAAACAACCTGAGCGGGTTAACGGCATTCTTCTTTCTCCAAACCCTGGATCAGCCGGACGGCCTCGTATTTTTTGACCTCCTGGCAGATAATTCCCACATGGTAACCCCAAATGACGCTGACAAATGCATGGTTATAGGGTTTTATATCGAGCGCCAACTCTTCGATCATTTTTTTTGGATTGAAATCAGGGTGCTTAACGGCGATGACATGCGGCCCGGGTGATACCGGAATGGCGGTATATCTTCCGTAATTCAGACCGCAAACGGCTTTCCCGTCAAGGAAAACGAGATTAGGGCCATTATCCGCACTTTTGCTGGAATTTCTCAAAACGTAGATAAGCGACTGCCCTCCGGCCTCTTCAGAATCCCAGGGTGCGGCCAGTCCTTCAACCAGGTGATCCTGGTAATCCAGGTAAATATCAGGAGGTAGGGGATGGATGATAAAACCCAGGCCGGCCATGTTATCACCCATCACTATTCCACTGATTTTCCAACCGATCAGTTGGCTGGAAGGCTGCCAGCTTTCCCCTCTTTCGTATAAATAATAAGATCCTTCGAAAAAAGTCCTGAATTCCTTGGTCAGGAAACCCGCTACGTGCAGAAACTCCTGTCGTACTTTCTCCGCTGAAACATTTTCCGACCCGCATACTGTCAACACATAAACGGCCGAATCCAGCTTGACAATCTCCGATGAAATTATATCGTAATCGAACCGGATCCGGCCACGTTTATCCTTAACGTCAATATCAATATCCAGCAGGTTCTCAAGGAATTGATAGGCCTGCTTTTCAAGGCGGCCGGAATAAAGGACCTTTTGTTTCAAATGCCTCAATAATAAGCCATCATGGTCGTACAAACTGCCGGTCAAATCATATCCATCGTATTCATACCGGAACAGCAAATCATATGGCCTGTCATCCGATCTTCCCAGATAATTGACAAAAGACTCATAGCCGGCAACTTCAAATCCCTTTCTGAAAAAAATATCGATATCATCGACCGAACAGGGAGTGAATTCGACTCTCACCACCCCGCCGGCGGTGGTATTTAAGGCCAGAATCAACAGAAGTATGGATAAAAGTGTTTTCACTTGTCACTTATTAACCCGATGATTAAACACCTGGCAAAATTAAGGATTGTCGGTTGAATTGTAATATCTTTACTTTCAGCTCCCATAAAGAATCTGCAACATGCACAGGAAGTTCTTGTTCATTAGCATTTTCGCGGTTTCCATGGGCTATCTCGAAAGTGCGGTAGTGGTTTACTTACGGGCGATTTTCTATCCCGATGGATTCGCTTTTCCGCTGGAAATGATGACAGATGAGATCGCCCTGACGGAAATTTTCAGGGAACTGGCAACACTAATTATGCTATCCGGCATTGGAATCCTGGCCGGAAGGAATCCGATGCAGCGTTTCGGCATTTTTCTTTACACCTTTGGGATCTGGGATATCTTCTATTACGTTTTTCTGAAACTGCTGCTCGGCTGGCCGGCAAGTCTGTTCACCTGGGATATCCTGTTCCTTATCCCGGTCACCTGGGTTGGCCCGGTGCTGGCACCGGTCATCAATGCACTGACCATGTGTATTCTCGGTGGATTTATCTTTTACCGGGAGGAGACAGGCAGGCATGCCGTGATCTCCAAAATGTCATGGGTATGGCTTCTGATCGGATCCGCCATCATTCTGATCAGTTATACGGAAGATTACCTGCAGTTCATGAGCTCGCGGATACCCCTGACGGATCTTTTCCGGCCTTCATCAGCCGAACGTGTCATGGGGGAGATGACCGGTTATATTCCCGAATCGTTCAACTGGTGGGTGTTCGGGCTCGGGCAAATTCTGCTGGTAATGGCAATTGCCATGATATTCCGGCGGAAGTCAGCGTTTCCTGACTAATGTTTCACGATTTCCATTTGTTCCAGGCTCATTGGGATGGTTAAATCAACGGTTAAATTCCTATTTTTGCAAAAAACCTTTTATGTCGATCCGGGTTCAGAATGTTACAAAGATATATGGCTCTCAGAAGGCCCTTGACGATGTTTCATTTGAAGTGAAACCGGGGGAGATCGTCGGGCTGCTGGGGCCAAACGGGGCGGGTAAATCCACGCTGATGAAGATCATCACCTGTTTCATTCCCCCATCCGATGGCGAAGTGACCGTATGCGGTTTCGATATCTTTGAAGAGCCTCTGAAAGTGCGTGAAAAAGTCGGCTATTTGCCGGAACACAATCCGCTATACCTGGAGATGTATGTCAAGGAATTCCTGGCTTTTATAGCCGGTATTCACGGGATCAGGGAATCCAGGGTAAAGAAAATGGTGGAACTGACAGGCCTGACCCTGGAGCAAAACAAAAAGATCGGGGCGTTATCCAAAGGTTACCGTCAACGGGTAGGGCTGGCGCAATCACTCATCCATGATCCCGAAGTGCTCATTCTGGATGAGCCGACTTCAGGATTAGATCCCAACCAGATACTGGAGATCCGAAATCTGATCCGTTCGATAAGCGCGACTAAAACGGTTCTCCTGTCCACGCACATCATGCAGGAAGTAGAAGCCATCTGCGACCGGGCACTGATCCTGCACCGCGGAAAGCTGGCAGCCAACGACACCATTGAGAACCTCACCCGAAACAACCGCCGGCTGGAGGAAGTCTTTCAAAACCTCACTCAAAACTGAAACATTTAGAAATTATCATTAGTTTTGCCCTCCGTCAATTTTAATTTAATCTGATTAAATACCCATATAATGAGTTATTTATTTACATCTGAGTCAGTTTCAGAAGGCCATCCGGATAAAGTGGCCGACCAGATCTCCGACGCATTGCTGGATGAATTCCTGAAATATGACCCTGAATCCAAGGTGGCTTGCGAAACGCTGGTCACCACCGGCCTGGTGCTTACGGCCGGGGAAGTCCGCACTAAAGGGTACGTCAGCATCGACGATACCGTCAGGAATACGATCCGAAAGATTGGGTACACCAGGGCTGAATACCGTTTTGATGCCGACTCCTGCGCGGTCATTTCCGCCATTCACGAACAATCGCCCGACATTGCGATCGGCGTTGACCTCAACAAGAAAAAGGAAGACCAGGGCGCCGGCGACCAGGGCATGATGTTCGGATTTGCCTGCAACGAAATGGACAATTACATGCCCATGCCGATTGAAGTGGCTCATATACTCCTGCAGGAACTGGCCGCCATCCGCAAGGAAGGCAAAAAAATGAAATACCTGCGACCGGATGCGAAATCCCAGGTTACGATTGAATATAATGGGATGAACCAGCCTATCCGGATCGATACTATTGTCATCTCCACACAGCACGATGAATTCGACACGGTGAAAAAAATGCAGGATACCATTAAGAATGACATCAGGGAGATATTATTGCCCAGGGTCATGAAGCATATCCCCTCCCGAATCAAAAAATTGTTCGGGGATGATTACCGCCTGCTGGTCAACCCGACCGGCAAGTTTGTCATAGGGGGTCCACATGGAGATTCCGGCCTGACCGGCAGGAAGATCATCGTGGATACGTATGGCGGACGCTGCGCCCACGGCGGAGGAGCTTTCTCCGGAAAAGACGCTTCCAAAGTCGACCGTTCGGCTGCCTATGCCGCCCGGTATATTGCGAAAAACCTGGTTGCCGCCGGCGTGGCGGATGAAGCCCTGGTGCAGGTGGCTTACGCCATTGGTGTTGCAGAGCCCGTTGGATTTCTCGTGGATACCGATGGCTCGGCCAAAGTAAAGGATAAAAAAGGTAATTTCCTGAGTGATAAGGAAATTTCCACCAGGACTTTCGAATTGTTCAAAAAGAATCTCAGGCCTTATCAAATCATCAAACAATTCGGCCTCCACAACCCGATCTTCTCCCCTACCTGTACTTACGGCCATTTTGGAAGGGATTACTATAAAAAGGAGGTAGAAGTTTATTATAAGGATAAAGACACGGTATCGAGAGCCGATGAAGATGGCAGGGTGAGAAATTACAAGGAAGTTGAATTCTTCGCCTGGGAAAAGCTGGATGCGGTAGAGATGATCAAAAAGGAATTTGGATTGTAAAAGATTTATTAATAAGCCACAGATTCGCTGATTAATAAGTGCTATTTGAATGTAATAATCTGCGAATCAATGGCAAAATATAATTTCCGATGCAACCAGGTCGAAGTCGAGTCAATAAAATGAGGTTGAAAACATTCATACATGGCATATTACCACTGTTATTTTTCTTTTTCACTCTTGAGGTGCTCGCTCAGGAAGGAACCCAGATCGCCCTGTTAAAGTACAACGGGGGAGGCGACTGGTATGCCAATCCGACTTCCCTGACCAACCTGATCGAATATTGCAACGAAAACCTCGGGACCAGCCTGGCAAAAGATTATGCAACAGTGGAAGCAGGCAGCTCCGAGATATTCAATTACCCTTTCGTTCACATGACAGGGCACGGGAATGTTTTCTTCAATGAGGAAGAGGCGAGAAATCTGCGGAATTACCTTATTGGAGGAGGTTTTCTGCACATCGACGACAACTATGGGATGGACCCGTTTGTCAGGCCTCAGATGAAAAAAGTGTTCCCAGAGCTCGATTTCGTGGAACTTCCTTTCAGTTACCCGATATACCATCAGAAATATAATTTTCCGAACGGCCTGCCCAAGATCCATGAGCACGACAACAAACCGCCGCAAGGATTTGGCCTGATATGGGAAGGAAGACTGGTATGTTTTTACAGTTATGAAACCGACCTGGGAGATGGCTGGGAGGACCAGGACGTGCATCACGACTCACCGGCAAACCGCATGCAAGCGCTTCAGATGGGCGCAAACCTCGTCAGTTATGTTTTCCGTCAGTAAGGCCGGGAATGGCCTTCAGGTTGAATGAAACTTTTCCGGTTCCAGGATATCCTTTGAAGTGAAAGTAGTCAGCTGGACGATTTTCGCGTCCTGCCTGAAAAGCGGAGGCACGATGTAACGTGCATCTTCCCTGGTTTCCACTTCCACGATTATCCACGCTTTGTGTTCACCGTCCATGCAACCCCATTCTGCGTGCGTCAGAAAATGCGAGCCTGTTTGCAAAAACACCTGGATAGCCTGGTCACAGGCCTTTTTATCCGCCCCATGAGGAACTTCTATTAAAAACTTGCTCATATCTGTTCATTCTATTTTCCCAAAAATAGTTCAAGAACAAGCTGATTTGCAATAATTTAACTATTAATTAACAAAATGATGGGGAGATGCCCGGAGTCCTTCCAACTGTGCCTCGATCACCCTGATGCGGGCCTCGGCATCAGCCTTCTTCTTCCGCTCCATTTCAACCACCTGGGGAGGAGCGCCGCTAACGAACTTTTCGTTTTCCAGCTTCTTCATTACACTGGTAAGAAAGCCTTTAGTGTAATTGAGCTCATTTTCAAGGCGCGAGATCTCGGCAGCCACGTCGATCTGCTCTTCTTCGATGGGAATGTAGAATTCCGTCGAGCCGACAATGAAGGAAAAGGCACCGGGAACCTTTTCTTCCACATAGGTAAGATCGGCCAGGTTGCCCATTTTCATCACAATGCTATCGAAATAGGTATTGGGTTCCTGCCCAAGGTTTTTCTTTACCCGGAGATGGATCTTGTCTTTCTGGGGTATGCCTTTGGTATTGCGCTCATTCCGCAGGGCGATAATGACATCTCTTTCGGCATCAAAATGTTTCAGCAACGCCTCATCGTACTCTGAAAATCCAGGGTATGGCGAAATGATGATGTCCTCCCCTTCTTTTCTTTCATAAAGACGATGCCATACTTCCTCCGAGATGAAAGGCATGAACGGGTGCAGCATCTTCATAAGGCTTTCGAAGAAAGAGATCGTCCGGTCGTAGGTTTCCCGGTCAATGGGTTTCTGGAATTCCGGTTTGATCATTTCCAGGTACCAGGAGCAGAATTCGTCCCAGGTAAGCTTATAGGCGGCCATCAGGGCATCGGAAATGCGGAATTTCGAGTAGTGGTCTTCGATCTGGGCCAGGACCTGGTTGAGCTTGTTCTCAAACCATTTCACCGATGCTTTGTTGCTGTCGGCCTGCGCAAGGGTCGGGTCGACCTGCCAGTTTTTAACCAGCCTGAGTGCATTCCATATCTTGTTGCTGAAGTTCCTCCCCTGTTCGCAGAGCGCTTCATCAAAGAGCAGATCGTTCCCCGCTGGTGACATGAACAACATGCCTACCCGAACCCCATCAGCCCCGTAGTGTTCCATCAGGTCGAGCGGATCGGGCGAGTTCCCCAGGGATTTCGACATCTTCCTTCCGAGCTTGTCGCGCACTATACCAGTAAAATAAACATTGCGGAAAGGCACTTCGCCGCGGTACTCCAGCCCGGCCATGATCATCCTGGCCACCCAGAAGAACAGGATCTCCGGGGCCGTGACCAGGTCATTGGTCGGGTAATAATAATTGATGTCCTTATTGTCAGGATAACGGATACCGTCGAAGGTGGAGATTGGCCAGAGCCAGGAGGAAAACCAGGTGTCCAGCACATCCTCGTCCTGTTTCAGGTCTTCTTTACTCAGGTCCGGAAGGTTGTATTTTTCCTTTGCCCGGTTGTAAGCCTCATCCAAAGATTTGGCAACAATGAATTCCCCATTGGGAAGATAATAGGCCGGGATGCGCTGCCCCCACCACAGCTGGCGGGAAATGCACCAATCTCTTACATTTTCCATCCAGTGCCTGTAGGAATTCCTGATCTTGGCAGGGTAAAACCTCACCCGGCCGTCCATTACCGCTTCCAGTGCCGGTTTGGCCAGAACATCCATCTTCATGAACCACTGCAGCGATAACTTTGGTTCGATCACCTCGTCGGTACGTTCGGAATAGCCCACTTTATTCACATAATCCTCGATCTTCACCAGGTTGCCGGCTGCTTCGAGGTCCTTCACGATCTTTTCCTTGACCACGAAGCGGTCTTCCCCCACATAAAGCTGTGCTTTGGCGCTCATGGTACCGTTGTCGTTGAACACGTCAATGACTTCGAGTTTGTGCCTGATGCCGATCTCGTAGTCGTTGATATCGTGGGCCGGCGTGATCTTCAGGCAGCCCGTACCAAATTCCATATCGACGTATTCATCCCTGATCACCGGCACCGGACGGTTGATGAGCGGAACAAGCACCTTTTTGCCGACCATGTGCTGGTATCTTGGATCATTCGGGTTAACGCAGATGGCGGTATCCCCCAGAATCGTTTCAGGACGTGTGGTAGCCACCATCATCCATTCATCCCGGTTCCCTTCCACGAAATACCGGACATAGTAGAGTTTCGATTGAACTTCCTTGTAAATGACTTCCTCGTCGGACAAAGCCGTGAGGGCTTTCGGGTCCCAGTTTACCATTCTGACCCCGCGATAGATCAATCCTTTATCATACAGGTTGACAAAGACATCGATAACGGATTCATAAAGGGCGGAGTCCATTGTGAACCGGGTCCTGTCCCAGTCGCAGGAAGCGCCAAGTTTCTTGAGCTGTTCCAGGATAATGCCGCCGTGTTTTTCCTTCCATTCCCAGGCATGTTGCAGGAATTCTTCCCGTGTAAGATCGAATTTGTTGATGCCCTTTTCTTTCAAACTGGCTACAACCCTTGCTTCTGTAGCGATAGAAGCGTGGTCGGTGCCGGGGAGCCATTCGGCGTTCTTCCCGAGCATTCTTGCACGGCGGACCAGGATATCCTGGATGGTATTGTTCAGGATGTGTCCCATATGCAAAACCCCCGTCACGTTGGGCGGGGGGATCACGATGGTGTAAGGTTCCCTTTCGTCCGGCTCGGAATGGAAATATTTTTTATCCATCCAGTGCCGGTACCATTTATTTTCAATTTCCTGCGGACTGTACTTGCTTGGGATTGTCATCTGGGGTAATATCTTTTCTAATTAGCGCCAATTAAGGCGCAAAATTAGTAAAATCTATCTTACCTCACATTCCCCTTTCCCCTTCATATGATGCTTCCCTAATTCCCGCAGGCTTTTCATGGTCTCCGGGCTGAAAATTTTCTCCAGGTCGATGTTGCCGGTGACCGTAATGAGAACCAGATCATTCTCTTCCCTGGCCATCAGGGCGATTTCACTATAGATCCCTGCCGACTCTCTGGATATATAAACCAAGGCCTGTTCGTCATCACCGCTGAAATTGACTATTTCGGTGTAATTGCCACTGCCGGCCGCCGTGGACATCTTCTTCCAGATCTTAGCCGGCCTGACTTTGCCTTCACCTTTATATTCCAGGATTCGAATGCTCGTAATGTCATTGACCAGGTCCCTGAAATGATCTGAGCTGATCTTTTGTTCCCATTCCGATCCCTCTGAACCCGGCCGGATCTCTGTCGCTTCAAATCCCGGCTCGTCGGCATAGTTAAAATATACGGAAGACAAGGGGGTTTCCTGGGCAAACATCAGACCCGGCAGGGCGATCATTGCAAACAACACAATGATTTTTTTCATAATCGATAATTATACGTCTGACTAACGGCTCTCAACTTCAGCCACTATTCCTCTTTGTTAAGCTCTTCCAGCTTTTCCATTCCTTCAAAATTCATGGCTTTGGAAAGCTTACCGATGGTCTTCATGTCGATCAGCCCGTTGATGGTGACAAATCCGGCTTCTGTTTCCCCATTGATGAGCAGGAGCAATTCACCGATCTTATCTCCCTTCTTCATAGAGAGGAACTTGACTTCCTCGCCTTTTTCCTTTACTACCATCAGTTCGGTATAACCCTGAACCTGGATCTTGCCTATTTCACTTTTAAACCTGGCCAGTTCGCTATCGGCAGCATCTTCCGTTTCATACATAAGAACCTTGATCCCTTCCAGCTGGTTCATCATTTCCCTGACCTCGGCCATATCCGGGTCATCGGTTTCCATTTCAGCAAACATGCCAAAAAGTTCCTTGGAAATGCTCACCGTGGTATAGCCTTCTTTTCCGCCGTATTTGTCATAAAGTCCCAGAGCAGCGCTGTTCTGGGCGAAGAGTGACTGTGCCCCTAAGATCATAAGAGTCACGATTGCTGCTAAAAATTTAGTTTTCATTGTTTGATTTTTTATTTGTTTGACATATTTAATTGTTCGATATTAAGTCCTTTACTTTATCCACGTCATTCAGGCGGTTTATTCCGTCCAGGCTTTGGTCATAGGTAGCCACGGCCTGAAGGTTTTTGATCCCTTTGGTAAGTTTCTCGACCTGCTGCAGGTCGCGGGTTCCTTTGTTCATTTTGGTGGAAACGAACATCAGTACTTTCTTGGCCTGCACATAGGCTATTTCGGGATCATCGTAGGTCTCTTCGAGTCTTGAGGAGATGGGATCAAATTTCACGAAGATGGCAATGAGGATCAGCACACTGGCCGCAATACCGGCTGCCCAGTATATCCAGGGGCGGCGAAAATCGATCAGACGGCTTAACCGGGTTTCCCCCATTTTCTCTTCCGTTATTCGGTCAAATGAAAGATTCTCCAGGTTAACCTTCCGTTCTTCTGCCATAAATCTGAAATATTCAGCCAGGTGGTGCCATTTAGCCGGCACTTCGCCTGATACAAAGAACTTTCTCAGAAGTTTTTCTTCATCCAGGGAAGACTCGCCATTGAAGTACTTCTCCAGTATTTTTTCAATTTCTTGCAAGTTCATAACCTTGAATTTTTAGAACCGTATCCCTGACTTTTTTACGGGCCCTGGAAAGGTTGACCCGCACAGCGTTGACGTTCATTCCAAGAATCTCGGCAATCTGTTCGAATTCCATTTCTTCTATGTCCCTCATTTGCAGGATGGACTTTTGCTGCTCCGGCAGATCAGCCACAATTCTTTTTATCAATCCGGCCATATCCGAATATTCCATCATTTCCCCAGGGTCCTTCTGTACCATTTCATTTTGAAGGTGTTGAGGCAGCCTTTCCACCCGGAAGGATTTTGATTTGATCCTGTCCAGGCATAAATTACGGGTCACTGTTACGGCAAATGCTTCCAAGCTGCTGAAATTTTCAAGATCGTCCCGTTTTGTCCAGAGTTTAAGCATGGCATCCTGAACCGAATCTTCCGCTTCTTCCACTTTTCCCAACAGGCGCAATGCCAGCCGGTAGAGTTTATGTTTCAACGGAAATACCTGTATTTTAAACTCTTCAGGGTTCATTTGATGGTAAGACGATCGATCCGGAAATATATTACAGGAAATATAGGATATTTTCGGAATTTTCTGGCCTAACAAACAGGAATTTTGAAAAGTTCGATTTTTAACTATTTTTGTGCATCCTTCAATTAAGGAAAACTAAATCAAAAAACAAAGCATATGTTAAAAAATCACCCCAAAGGACTATTTGTTGCCTTTTTCTCCAACATGGGAGAACGCTTCGGGTTCTACACCATGATGGCGATTCTGGTGCTGTTCCTCCAGGCCAAGTATGGCCTTACTGAAAGCCAGGCCGGAAATTATTACAGCTGGTTTTACTTCAGTATATACGCATTGGCCCTGGTCGGAGGTTTACTGGCCGACTGGACCAAGAAGTACAAGCTGGTCATTTTTGCCGGGATTGTCATCATGTTTGCCGGTTACCTTATTATGGGAATACCTGGAAATACCTTAACCGTGACCCTGCTCGGACTATTCACCATTGCTTTCGGGAACGGCCTTTTCAAGGGCAACCTTCAGGCAGTTGTGGGGCAGATGTACGACAATCCTCAATATTCAAAGGTCAGGGATTCCGCTTTTATGATCTTTTACATGGGGATCAATATCGGTGCATTTTTTGCTCCGTTTGCCGCTACTGCAATCCGCAACTGGTTCCTGAAAACCCAGGGGTTCCTGCATGACGGCAGTCTGCCCGCCTTATGCCACGCTTATATGAAAGGAGAAGTGGTCAATCAGGAAACGTTCCTGGCACTGGCACAAAAAGCGACCATTTCGGGCCAGCCTGTGACCGACCTGGGTGTTTTCTCCCAGAATTATATCGATGCTTTTTCGAAAGGATATAACTATGCGTTCCTTATCGCAGCGGGAGCCATGGTTATTTCACTCCTGGTCTATATCATCTTCAATAAATATCTTCCTGCCAAGGATAAGGTTGCCAAAGCTTCCGGACAGGGCGCCGCGTTTGAAAAAATGCCCTGGGCCGAAGAAAAGAAACGACTCATTGCCCTCGGCCTGGTCTTTATCGTGGTGATCTTCTTCTGGATGTCTTTCCATCAGAACGGCCTCACTCTTACCTTCTTTGCCCGGGATTATACAGTCAAAGATGTAGGCCCGTTCACCAACATCTTCTTCAACCTCGAGTCGATGCTGTCTTTCATCGCAGCAGTGGCCGGTTTATTCATGGTCATCCTGAACAAAAAACTCAACGGTAAACTGATTGGCGGAGCATTACTGGTGGTCGGCGGTGCCCTGACCTATTATTTTGTCTCCGGGTATGGAACGAAAAATCCGATTGCTCCTGAGGTTTTCCAGTCATTTAATCCCCTGTTCATCGTTGCACTGACCTTCCCGGTGATGGGATTCTTTGCCTGGCTGAACAAGAGAAATTCCGAGCCCAGCACTCCAAAAAAGATCGGCATCGGTATGATTATCGCCTCGGTTGGATTCCTGGTCATCCTTTTCGGTTCAATGGGCCTTATTTCCCCCCACGAACTGCAATATGTGGATGAATCCGGCAAACTGGCCTATAATCCGGTACCGGATACTTCCAGGGTAGTGCCGTACTGGCTTATCAGCAGTTACCTTACTCTTACTATTGCAGAGCTGTTCCTCAGCCCGATGGGTCTTTCCTTCGTATCCAAGGTGGCACCTCCGCGTTTCCAGGGCCTTATGCAAGGCGGATGGCTACTGGCCACTGCGCTTGGCAATAAGTTGCTTTTCGTGGGAAGCTTTTTCTGGGGCCGCCTGGACCTTTGGCAACTCTGGTTGATTTTCATCGTTTGCTGCCTGCTGTCTGCTGCATTCATCTTCTCGATCATGAAGAGGCTGGAAAGCGCAACGAGCTAAAAATTACAAACATAAATTCTTGTAAACCGGCAGACCAATCTGCCGGTTTTTTTTATTTCTACTCTCTGGGATTATAATTGTTAAAATTGTGTTATTTATTTGTGTTTCAGCGCCTCTCATCTTACATTTAACCATTAATTTCTAACCTTTAATCCAAATAACATGAAAACAAAAATGATCCGACTTTCACTGGTATTGGCGTTGACCGCCCTGTTCATCCTATCGAATTACAATATGTCCTTCGGACAGGAAGAAGATCTGACCACTCCCGGGAGTGTCTGGGAAATGACTTTCGTAAAAGTTAAGCCTCATGCCGGCGAACAATACATTCAAGGCTTGAAGAAGACCTGGAAATCATCCATGGATGAATTTGTCAAAGCCGGTCTGATCAAATCATATAAAATCCTCTGGGGAGATGTTGCCAACCAGGAGGACTTCAATATGCTTCTCATGATAGAGCATGAAAATTTCGCCGCCTTTGATCCGAATCCGGAAAGGGAAAAGAAATTCGAAGAAATTGAAAAAAGAATCCAGGACGGCCTTGGGGACGAGTATAAGAAAATCGTAGAAGGCTATGCTTCGCTGAGAGAATTACTGGGAAACAAAGTAATGAGGGAAATCACGATCAATTAGGCAGGACTTACGGAGGGAAATACCGTACCATTTTATTTTTCTATTTTTGGAGAAATAAAGTTCGATGCCGGAATTTTCCTGGGGGCATGACAGGCGATTCAATTCCTATGCGGAATATTTCAAAAAGCACTTTGGCGGAAGAGTCCAAAAAATAGCCATTGACGCTGGTTTTACGTGCCCAAACCGGGATGGTTCCAAAGGCACTGGAGGTTGCAGCTACTGCGACAACGATGCTTTCAATCCTTCCTATTGCAGACCAGAAAAGCCGGTCAGCCTGCAAATCAGTGAAGGGATTGAGTTCCATGAAAAAAGGTATCGTCGTGCAAACCGTTACCTGGCTTATTTTCAACCCTATTCCAATACCTATGCCCCGTTAGCACGGTTGAAGGAAATATACGGCGAGGCCCTGCAATTTCCCGGGATCATAGGGATAGTGGTAGGAACCCGGCCCGACTGCATCGATGAGGAGAAACTGGAATACTTTGCCGGGTTAGCCAGAACGAAGTACGTTATATTGGAATATGGCCTTGAGTCATGCTATAATGCTACCCTCAGGAGGATTAACCGCGGGCACACGTACGAGGAATCGGTCAGTGCGCTGGAGTTGACATCGCGTTATGGGATTAAAACCGGTGTGCACCTTATATTTGGTCTACCCGGGGAAACAAGGCAAATGATGCTGGCAGAAGCCAATATGATATCACAACTGCCTGTCAGTAACATTAAGCTTCATCAGTTGCAATTAGTCAAAGGAACCAGGATGGCGAAAGAATTCAGGGAAAAGCCGGGCGATTTCATAGCATTCACCCTGGATGAATACCTGGACTTCATTGTACAGTTTACCGAGAAACTGAACCCGGCATTCGTCATCGAACGTTTTACAGGAGAAATGCCTCCCCGTTTTCTGGAAGGCAATACCTGGGGACTTATTCGTAATGACCAGGTACTTCGCATGATAGAGAGAAGAATGCATGAAAAGGGGACCTGGCAGGGCCGGTTGTTCGGAATTTAGCACTGGATGGTAAGTGCAGAGAAATTTTTAATAAAATTTGGAATGATTCTAATTAGCAATTTTTAATTTTATATTGTTATATTTGTCTTTAGCAAAATTTAGTATTAACCAAAAAATAATGCGTTATGAGAAAACTCCTACTATTTGTAGCTGCTATGCTACTCTCATGGACTGCGTTCTCCCAGGCAATTGCCTTCTTTGACAATTTCGAGTCATACACGGCAGGGCAAAAACTGGCGGAGCAGTCCGAACACTGGACTACCTGGAGCGGTCTGCCGGGATCCGCTGAAGATGGAACCGTCAGTGACGAACAAGCACTTAGCGGCGCCAATTCTGTGAAGATCTCCGGAACGAACGATCAACTCCTGGTTCTGGGCGATAAAGTAAGCGGTAAATGGATTGTCACGGTCAATATGTACATCCCGACCGGTTTTGGAGGATATTATAATATCCAGAAATATTCTTCTCCCGGAACCGAATGGGGCACACAGGCCTACTTTGGCGACGATGGAAACGGGACCGTCGATGCCGGCGGGGAAGGTGCAGGTGTATTTACTTTCGACCATGACACTTGGATCAATGTCGTCACGGTGGTTGACCTTGACAATGATTTGGCTGAGGTCTGGATCGACGGTGTGTTGATCGTAGCCTGGCCCTGGAGCCTCGGTACCTTCGGAGATCCCGGAGCGATACAGCTCGGCGGCCTGAACATGTACGCCGGCGCACCAACAGGCGATGTGGCCACCTATTATTTCGACGATGTCAAGGTTGAACAGGTCCTGTCAAGCTTCTATTTCGATGATTTTGAGTCCTATGATGTCAATAGCTTCATCGCCGTTGAAAATCCGACCTGGTGGACCACCTGGTCAAACCTTCCGGGTTCAGGCGAAGATGGCGAGATCGTGGACGATTTTGCCAGTAGCCCGACCAAATCGGTCGTGATCGATGAAGTCCCCAGTGCCTCTGACCTCATCCTGAAGCTCGGAAATAAAACCTCCGGCGCCTATGAATTAAATTTTGATGCTTATGTGGAAACAGGTTATGCCGGGTATTACAACATCCAGCATTTTGAATCGCCGGGTATCGAATGGGCATTTGAGATCTATTTCCTGGAAGATGGAAGCGGGGAATTATATGCCGGAAGCACTACGCCATTTACTTTCTCCTATCCGAAAGACACCTGGTTCCCGGTAGTGAACCGCATCAACATCGACGCCGATATGGCTTACCTGTATGTCGATGGCGTTTTGGTCCATTCCTGGCCCTTCAGCTATGAATCCAACGGAACCGGCGGAACAAACCAGCTCGGTGGTGTGGATTTCTTTGCCGGTGCCGTTACCGGTGAATTACCCAAATGGTATTTCGACAACGTCGAGTTCAAACCTATTCCGGTCGGGCTTTATGTGGATGATTTCGAATCCTACACGGCCGGTGAGTACATTGCCGTTGTGAATCCTACCTGGTGGACCACCTGGTCAAACCTGCCGGGTTCCGGTGAAGATGGACTTATCGTGGATGACTATGCCAGCAGCCCGATCAATTCTGTAGTGATAGATGAAGACCCAAGCGCATCCGACCTGATCCTGAAACTTGGAAACAGGACCTCCGGCACCTTCGGCCTGAACTGGATGGGTTACGTGGAAACCGGTTATGCCGGATATTACAACATCCAGCATTTCGAATCCCCCGGAATCGAATGGGCTTATGAAGTCTATTTCCTGGAAGATGGTACCGGCGAATTGTATGCCGGTAGCACCACCCCGATCAATTTCACTTACCCGAAAGATACCTGGTTCGCTATCGAAAACAATATCAATCTTGATGAAGACTGGGTGACGCTGATCATCGACGGCGTGGTGGTAGGCGCATGGCCTTTCCATTATGAATCCAATGGTACCGGTGGAACCAACCAGCTTGGCGGAGTGGACTTTTTTGCCGGTGCCGTTACCGGTGAAACCCCGAAATGGTATTTCGATGATATGGAATTCCTGCAGCTTACCGGTGAACTGGATCCAGTCATTGCCCTTGATCCGGCCAGTATCGAAACCACTGCACCCCAGGAAGCACAGGTTGAGGAAACCCTGACCATCACCAATGATGGCGCAGCTGACCTCAATTATGATATCATCATCCTCTATCCTACCCCGGCTGATTTCGCACCGGTCAACCTGAACGGAAACACAACTACCGTCAGGACACTGGGATATAACAACACCAGCGCCGACCCGAATGCCAGGCCGGCCTCCTACAATCCACCTACAGATGATGTGGTATTGCATTATGATGGGGATAATTTCTCGGCAATCGGCTGGAATTCAGCACCGATCACAGTCAATGTCGCGGCCCGCTTCACTCCGGACCTGACCTTGCCCTATGCCGGTATGATGATCTACTCGGTCGATGTCTATATCAACGACCCGGGTGAGAACTTCATCCTGAAGATCTGGGATATGGGCACCAGCTACCAGCCGGGAACGCTCCTGGTCAACCAGCCCTTTACCGGCCAGAGCCTGAGCTGGAACAATGTCGAGCTTACGGATCCCGTCTATATCAATGGTGGAGATGTATGGGTCGGCTACCAGTTCACTCAACCCGCTGTTGATATTTTCATTCCCGGCACCGATGAAGGCCCGAGTAATCCTAATGGCGACTTCCTGTCGACCGGTGTAGGTTGGTCCCATCTGTCCGACAATCCGGACCTCCAGTACAACTGGAATATCAGGGCCAATCTTACCGGAACTCCCTTTGACCAGTGGCTGTCCGTATCCCCGGCATCCGGAATGATCACTCCCGGTAATTCGGAAGCTATTACCGTTACTTGCGATGCCACGGGCCTTGATGTCGGAACTTACACCGCAACCCTGAGGGTCCTGAGCAACGATCCTGAGAATCCCCAGATCGATGTCCCGGTTACTTTCGAAGTGACCGCCGGCGGTACCCATGTATCGGTCGTGCTGGATTTCGAATCACAGGAAGATTTCTCCCTGACATTCGATCCCTGGACTGCTGTGGACAATGACGGAGGCGCTACTTATGGGTTTGAAAATGTGACCTTCCCCCATAATTATGAACCGATGGCTTTCATAGCCTTCAATCCGGCTTCTACTGATCCTTCAATGTCCGATGATCCTGAAATTCAGCCACACGGCGGGGTCAGGTTCGGCGCCTGCTTTGCCACCGTTCCTCCACCATTTAACAGTGACTGGATGATCTCCCCGCAGACGACTCTCGGCACAAACTCATCGCTGACATTCTGGGTAAAATCATACACCGATGACTATGGTCTCGAAAAATACAATGTCCTGGTTTCAACTACCGGAATGGATCCGGATGACTTTACGGTCATATCCGGTCCTTCTCCGATGCTGGCACCGGTGACATGGACCGAAGTATCCTTCGACCTCTCTGAATATGACGGTCAAACCGTGTACGTTGCCATAGAATGTGTATCGGAAGACGCGTTCGTGTTCATGCTCGATGATGTCTCCATTGACTTCACCGTTGGTGTTCCGGAGAAACCGGGCGACGTATCCCTGGCTATCTATCCGAATCCTGCCACCGATCATCTTAACATCGTTTCCGATGTCGAGATCACACAGGTGGATATTTACAACCAGCTCGGACAGAAAGTTTACAGCCGTATGGTTGCAGAAAACGTGTTTAACTTGAATACCATGAGCTTCGAAACTGGTGTTTACTTTGTGAAAGTGACTACTCCGGAAGGGGTAAGTATGCAGAAAGTAATGATCAGATAAGTTGCTTCTTATTAAAAAAAAAGACCCCGGCGGTTTCCCCCGGGGTCTTTTTTTTTGATCCGGCTACTTCTTCCTTTTTCTTCCCGAACGGGCCAGAGCCTGGTCAATGATCCATTCCAACTGGCCATTGACACTCCGAAACTCGTCTGCCGCCCATTTTTCAATGGCTTTATAAGTTTCCGGATTCAATCGAAGGACGAAATTTTTCTTTTCAGCAGCCATACATCCAGCTTTATTTTTTCTATTGATGCAGGGTGCCGGCATTCACAACCGGTGAAGCATCCTTGTCTGAACACAGCACGACCATCAAGTTGCTCACCATGGCGGCTTTTTTATCTTCGTCCAGTTCAATGATCTCTTTTTTGGATAGCTGGTCCAGGGCCATTTCGACCATGCTGACCGCTCCTTCCACTATCTTAATCCTGGCAGCAACTATGGCCGTGGCCTGCTGCCTGCGCAACATGGCACCGGCAATCTCCGATGCATAGGCCAGATAGGCAATCCTGGCTTCAATAACATGGATACCGGCGATCTCCAGCCTCTCCCTCAACTCATTTTCCAGGACATGGTTTACCTCTTCCCCTCCGGATCTCAGGCATATTTCCGCCTGGGCATCATCGAAATTGTCATACGGATAGTGCCCGGCCAGCTTACGGATGGCAGATTCGCTCTGGATTTCCACGAAATGCACGTAATCATCGACCTCAAATGCTGCTTTAAAAGTATTCTCTACTTTCCAGACCAGGACAATCCCGATCATGATCGGATTCCCAACCTTATCATTCACTTTGATCGGTTCACTGTTCAAATTCCGGGCCCTTAAGGAGATCTTTTTCTTGGCATAGAATGGATTGGCCCAGAAAAATCCGTTCCTTTTCACGGTACCGACGTAATCCCCAAAGAGGATCAGCACTATAGATTCATTTGGATTTACGACCATGAACCCGGGTAAAATGAAAAACGGGATGACCAGAAATGCAAAGATCCATCCGATGTAAAGACTGAGTGCTGAGGCTACGATAGCGCCTGTCAGCACAAAGAAAATGGCAAGGAACAGATAACCGTTCTTAGGATTGAAGGTAACTTCTTTTTCGGTTTGTGTATTCATTTTGATATCATTTTGATATTGCAATATTACAACAAATCAAAAGCGATGTCAAGTATTTTTATTATTTTTTTATATCTGCCGGTAACACGGCATCAGCCGGATAGTCCGGATAATTTTAATTTTGCAGTCATGAAATACAAGCACCTTTTTATTGATCTCGATAAAACCATCTGGGATTTTGACCGAAATGCCAGGGCTACTTTCGAAGAAATATATAAAAAGCACGAACTGGGGAACAACGGCATACCTGGTGTGGACCATTTCATCCGGGTTTATACAAGGATCAACGAAATGTTATGGGATTTATACCGGGAAAACAAGATCAAAAAAGAAGTACTGAATATCAGGAGGTTTGAATTGACCCTGAATGAATTCCAGGTGGATGATCTCATCCTGGCTACTTATCTTGCAGAGGATTATATCACCCTGAGTCCGATGAAAACCCTGCTCCTGCCACATTCCAGGAAAGCGCTGGATTACCTCATGGGCAGGTATGTCCTGCACATCATCACCAACGGTTTTGAAGAGGTACAGCAAAAAAAGCTGGATGTCTGCGACCTGAGAAAGTACTTTACCACCATCACAACATCAGAAGAAGCCGGGGTTAAAAAACCTGAGACCTATATTTTTAAGCATGCCCTTCAGAAGGCCGGTGCAAAAGCCCGTGAAAGCCTGATGATCGGAGATGACCTGGTGGTGGATATGTCAGGGGCGCGCTCCTGCGGGATCGATACTTTGTATTTCAATCCCACACGTCACAGCCACCAAGAGCCGGTAGATCACGAAATATATTCATGGGAAGAAATTGATACGATCCTTTAGAAGTGATCCTTATTTATTCTCCTGAAACGATGGTGCCGATATCCTCTCCCTGTAATAATTTCACCAGGTTGCCGGGTTGGTTCATATTGAAAACAACGATGGGTACATTGTTTTCCTCGCACAAGGTGAATGCTGTCAGATCCATTATCTTCAATCCCAGTTCATAGGCATCCTTAAATGAGATCTTATGAAATTTTTGAGCCTCCGGGTGTCTCTCCGGATCAGCCGAGTACACGCCATCCACACGGGTTCCTTTCAGAAGAGCATCCGCCCTGATCTCCACTGCTCTCAGGGCGGCAGCCGTATCAGTCGTAAAAAACGGATTTCCTGTGCCGCCACTGAAGATCACCACATTTCTCTCCTCCAGATACTGAATGGCCTTCATGCCAGATAGTGGTTCGGTGAGTTTCGGAATATCCAGGCCTGACATCAGTTTTACCCGCAATCCCATTTTTTCGAGGGCAGACTTCAAGGCCAGGCTGTTGATCACGGTCGCCAGCATTCCCATATAATCCCCGACCTGCCGGTCGATCCCTTCGCCGGCTCCCTGTAATCCCCTGAAAATATTACCTCCTCCGATCACAACACCGATCTGTACCCCGAGATCGGCTGCTTGCCTGACTTGTGAAGAAAATGCATTCAGACGCTCCGGATCGATACCACCAGATTCCTTCCCCTGCAAGGACTCTCCGCTTAATTTCAGAAGTATGCGATTATATTTCATTGGTAGCAGTTTGCCGTAAAGTTAATCATTATCATTTAAAACGCCACCATTCTTTAAATCGATCGATGCACCCGGGTGCACAGTCACCGTGCCGGCCACGTGGCACACCCCTCCATTCACCGTCAGCACCCCCGACTGACCTTCACCGACCGTCAGGTTGCCGTTGACATTCATTACCGATCCAGCGGCAACGGCAGCGGTGGCTCCGTCTTTTACCAGCAGGTCATTACAGGAATAACTACCATCGACCTCAGGGTAGAATGCGATATTATCCGGTATAACGACATGGGTGGAAGAAGTTGGCACACGACCGTCATCCCAGTTTCCGGGTGTATTCCAATCCGTCTCGGAACCGGCCACACCTCCTTCCCACAATCCGGGAGTACCGACATAGAGGGTATAATCTTCCACCTCTCCCCAGGTAGTGCCACTGCAAGCGCTAACCGAGCCTGTGTACATGATCCGGATCCTCATACGGGTGGCACCTTTGACCGCATCAGCCGGCGGGGTGATATTCGCCGTATAAGGTCCTCCCCCCGGAGTGCCGGAAGGAGTGATCGTCTCTCCCGCGTCCGAGAAGTCCAGATCCTGGTTCCAATCTACCCATATCCGGCACTGGTCCAAAGTATATGGTACGCCATTGGTTATTATGATCGGGTAGGAAATTCCTGGTGAGACCCTGGTCCAGTACTGGGTATATTTCTGGTATCCACCTACGGTACAACCGGAACTGTTGTTGATATCTCCAATCGTTACATTGCTGATATGTTCATCGCAGGTCGTCGCACCAGCCGCACAATAGGCTGCATCCACCAGTATATAATTATTTTTTATGGTAGTTGAATTTCCATCCACATTCAATGAAACATCCTTAAAGCCAGGAGTATTATAAGTAACAGCATGTGGTCCGACGGTTGAGGCCGTTGCCGGAACGGCTCCGGAGCCGAATGACCAGGCGAAAGAGGTGACATTGCAAGGTTCATCCGCATTAAATGTCGTGCCGCCCCCCACGTTCAATGTGGTGGGGTTGGCTGAAAACGCTGCTGATCCCGGAACCACGGAAATGTAATTGGATTTTGTCAGCGTATCACTCCCGAGGACATTGGAAGCAATAAGTCGGATCTGGTAACTATCGTTCGCATTAAATTGCACCTGCGGATTTTGCGAAGAAGGCGTCGTACCGTTTACAAAAGTAACGGTTGACGGGATTATAGTCCAGGCCCAAGAAGTCGGATCCTTAGTCGACTGATCGGTGAATTCAATGGTATCGTTCAGGCAGGGAGAAGTAGAACTGGCCGAGAAAAAAGCTCTCGGTAACGGGCTTAAATCGTACGGCGAGCAATAAGTCATGAACGTGCCGGTCCGATTATCCGGCCAGACCGGGTATACCATCCCGTCGCGGGCTGCAATACCCAGGTAATCTCCCATATAACCGTCAGCCAGTCCGGGAATGGAAGTTGGCGTAAAGGACACATCACTTACTTTAAAATCGGTCCATGTTGTCCCTCCGTCGGTCGAATTGGCGCAATAAACCTCACACTGCGTGCTGCTGACATTCCGGTCATCGTAAAAGATAACGGAAAGATCACCGGTTTCAGGGTCGCAGGTAATCCAGGGGAAATAATGTTCATTCCCGAGCCCCGGAGCATCCTGGTTGACCCTGACAGGGGTTGACCAGCTTGTACCGCCATCAGTGGAGCGTATCATATATACGTCAATATCCGGGCCCGTATTGGTTCCGGGAACACCGACATTCGCCCATACGATGTAAAGGTGGCCATTCCTGGGCCCGCCGCTGATGTCAGCAGCCATGGAAGGAAAGGAGTTGACCCGGTGTGCCTTGGAGGTTTCGGTCGTCCGGATACCCCTGATATTGCTGATAATCCTGGCAGCGGCCGAATAGGTGGACCCCCCGTTCGTGGATTTGGCAAAACCCAGGGCTGTTTCATCCGATGCCAGCTATCATAGATTGCCCACACGGCATATACTTCACCATTAGGGCCGGTCTGCAAATTAACCCCCTGGTTATGGCTACCGGCGGCCACGGCAGAGCTGATATTGACAGGGGCAGAATAAGTCAGACCGTCATCGGTCGAACGGGTGATCATGATCTGATTGGTATTGGTAATGCCAAAGTCTGTCCAGGCCGAATAGATATTTCCTTCATAGGCACTGGTTGAACTGTTATCGATCCACATATGGTTCTTGTCCAGCAACCCGCCATTATAATTCCCGCATGCCACAGCGGTCCATGTTGAACCGCCGTCGGCCGAATAGGCGACAGACTGGCCGCTGGCATTATTGATGAACCCGATAAATCGCTTTCCATTGCGGCCAATGGCAGCGGCAGGATCACCTGAATTGTCTCCGCCGGCACCATTGACCGACCCATCCCAGGTCAATCCGCCATCGTCCGACATCAGATAGTTAGCTCCATACAATCCTCCTGACGAATAAGGATTGATGACAGAATTGTTGGAATTCAGGATGGAGAATACATTATCGGGGTCAATGAAAACGGAATTCTCACTCTGGGTAGTGCTGTTCGACGCCACGGGCACATCCGGGGAATCAGTGGTCATCACCGAACGGTTCTCTATCAGGCTTCCGGTAAATTGTGCCGGAGGGACATTGTCAAATGCCGCCACTTCGACGTATCCGGAATCTGCCATTTTTTTCCAATACCCCATATTGTCGATCCGGGTATCGATTTTACCAATGCCTTTAATAGTGGGCCTGGGGAGGTACTTACCGTTATCTTTAAGGTCCTGGGACCATGTATTTGCCAGGGATAATATGACAGCAACAGCTATTAGCAGTAGATTTTTCATAGTAAAACTTGTTGGATTTAGACTTAATCTTCCAGACCAGGAAAAAGTAATACACTACCTGCCAATTATCTGGCAATTACCCCGGTTCAGATCATGTTCGATCAATTTATATTTAGTAACCAGGACCCGGCCATCGGCATACTGGACTTTAACTTTATCATTCCGGCCGATCTTCGGGATATCCCTTTTGATTGGGTCTTTCGATTGATGAGCCTGGGTATCGCTATGAGACTGAGCAAGCAGGTCCCTTCTCTCCTCCCTGACCCTGGACCGGTCAATTCCTCTAGGGGCCCTGGCTTCCCTTACGGAAGAAGCGTCCTGGAGAGGCAGCTTTCCCCGCATCAGGAATGAAGTGATCTCTTCGTTTATCTTCTCCACCATCTTTTTAAACAGCTCAAACGCCTCGAATTTATAGATCAGCAATGGATCTTTCTGCTCGTAAGCTGCATTCTGCACCGACTGTTTCAGTTCATCCATCTCCCTGAGATGCTCTTTCCAGGCATCATCGATCATGGCAAGGGTAATTCCTTTTTCAATGGCCAGATTGATCTCCCGGGTACCGTTCTCATACGCTTTTTTCAGGTTGGCGATGACGTTCATGGTCTTGATGCCGTCTGTAATTGGAATGGCAATGTTCTCAAACTGAGGCTGATTTTCATAGACATCGCGTATGACAGGGCTTGCCAGGTCGGCAATCCTTTTGGATTTATCCTTGTAATGCTGATAAGCGACTTCATAAAGCTGATCCGCCATTTGTTCAGCTTTTCGTTCGAAAAATTCATCTTCCGTAAAAGGAGATTCCACGGCAAGATCTTTCAGCAGGGCCATCCTGAAACCGTCGAAATCTTTTTGTTCCTGGTTATTCCTGATTAGACTTTCGCCCACGTCATACATCATATTGGAAATATCGACGGCCAGTCGGTCTCCATGAAGGGCATGGCGTCGCTTTTTATAGATCACTTCACGCTGGGCATTCATCACGTCATCATATTGAAGAAGTTTTTTACGAATGCCAAAGTTATTCTCCTCGACTTTCTTCTGCGCCCGTTCGATGGATTTGGTGATCATGCTGTGCTGGATTACTTCTCCCTCTTTGATACCAAGGCGGTCCATGATCTTTGCGATCCGGTCGGAGCCGAACATTCTCATCAGGTCATCTTCAAGGGAAACGAAGAACTGGGAAGACCCCGGGTCCCCCTGCCGTCCTGAACGTCCTCGCAACTGACGGTCGACCCGGCGGGATTCATGCCTTTCTGTACCGATGATGGCGAGGCCACCGGCTTCCTTCACTCCGGGCCCAAGTTTGATGTCCGTACCACGGCCGGCCATATTGGTTGCAATGGTAACGGTACCGGCCCTACCGGCTTCAGCCACAATGTCCGCTTCTTTCTGGTGCAGCTTGGCGTTCAGCACATTATGCTTAACTTTCACGCGTGTCAGCATACGGCTGAGCAGTTCTGACGTTTCCACCGAGGTGGTTCCCACCAGTACCGGCCTGCCTTTAGCGACAAGCGATTCTATCTCCTGGATAACGGCATTGAATTTTTCCCTTTTGGTTTTATAAACCAGGTCTTCCTTATCTGCCCTGATCACCGGTCGGTTTGTCGGGATGACCACTACATCCAGTTTATAGATATCCCAGAGCTCGCCGGCTTCAGTTTCAGCGGTTCCGGTCATACCGGCCAGTTTATTGTACATCCTGAAATAATTCTGCAGGGTGATGGTGGCATAGGTCTGGGTGGCGGCTTCGACCTTTACGTTTTCCTTGGCCTCGATAGCCTGGTGCAACCCATCGGAATAACGGCGTCCTTCGAGGATTCGGCCGGTCTGTTCGTCCACGATCTTGATCTTGTTGTCCATGATCACATATTCAACGTCCTTCTCAAAAAGGGAATACGCCTTCAGAAGCTGATTCACGGTATGGACGCGCTCCGACTTCACAGAAAATTCCTGCATCAGTTCATTCTTCTTGTCCATTTTTAGATCATCGCCCAGGCCTGACCGCTCAATATCTGCCAGTTCGGAGCCAATATCCGGAAGGATATAGAATTTCGGATCATTGGTGAATTCTGTGATAAGATCGATACCTTTTTCGGTGATATCGATGGAATTGTGTTTTTCATCTATGACGAAGAATAATTCATCGTCGATGAGATGCATGTTCTTCTGCTGTTCCTGCAGGTAGAAATTCTCCGTTTTCTGCATGAGGGCTTTCATTCCCGGTTCGCTGAGAAACTTGATCAGTGCATTGTTTTTGGGAAGCCCCCTGAAAGCCCTGAACAACAGTTCTCCCCCCTTTTTCTCATCCTCCGGCGAAGCATTGTCCACCAGCAATTTCTTGGCATCGGCGAGGATCTTTGTAACAAAGGAACGCTGAGCCAGGTAAAGTTTTTCAACGAGGGGCTTGTAACTCTCATATTCCTGCTTATCACCCTGCGGAGTCGGGCCTGAAATGATGAGCGGCGTTCGGGCATCATCGATCAGAACGGAGTCTACCTCGTCCACGATGGCATAATTATGCCCCCGCTGAACCAGTTCGTCCGGATTGCCGGTCATGTTATCCCTCAGGTAGTCAAAACCGAATTCGTTGTTCGTGCCGAAAGTGATATCGGCCAGGTACGCATTTCTTCGGGCAGTGCTGTTGGGTTGATGCTTATCGATGCAATCCACGCGGAGACCGTGGAATTCATAAAGTGTCCCCATCCATTCGGAGTCTCGTTTGGCAAGGTAATCGTTCACCGTGACAATATGTACCCCTTTACCGGGCAGCGCATTCAGGTACACAGGCAGGGTGGCTACAAGCGTTTTCCCTTCTCCGGTGCTCATTTCCGATATCTTTCCCTCGTGAAGGACGATACCCCCGATGAGCTGAACGTCGTAATGGACCATGTCCCAGGTTATGATATTTCCACCGGCCAGCCAATGGTTCTTATAATGGGCCTTATCACCTTCAATTGTGACGCTTTCCTTGCGGGATGCCAGCTCCCTGTCAAAATCGGTGGCTGTTACAATCACTTCTGCATTTTCCTTGAACCTGCGGGCAGTCTCCTTTACCACTGAAAAAGCTTCCGGTAGGATTTCCCTGAGCACATCCTGGCTCTTTTTATAACTTTCCTTCTCCAGCCTGTCGACCTGTTCCCACATCTTCTCCCTCTCCATGATATCCTCTTCCTGATCTATCCTGGCTTTGATATCCGCAATCCGGGCTTCCTCATCAGCTATTCCCGCAGCGATCCTTTGTTTGAATTCTATGGTCTTGGCTCGTAATTCATCATTTGACAGCCCGGAGATCTGTTCATAAGCAGTTTTAATTTCCTGCAGGACAGGATTGATCTCCTTGATATCACGTGACGACTTATCGCCGAATAATTTCTGTAATATTTTCATAATTTTTAAGCAATTGGATAACCGGACTCAATAATTGTTCCTTTCAGTAATCCCGGTTTCAGGTGACACATTGGCAGGTAATCAGTTAGAATTACGGCATGCAAAGGTAAATCAAATTAGCTGAATTTGTACCTTCAGTCAAATTGCTTCCATGGATTTCCGGATGTTTTCACTTGGGGCCGGTGCCGGACAGGAAATGATGTTCCCCTTATCATCCAGAAAAACAAAGTAAGGGTAAGCCACCGCATCATAATTTTCCAGCAATTCCATCTGATTGCCGAAATGGAGAATCCTCCAGGTATTAGCCGGGATACCGGGATCTGACAGGACGGCGGAAGTATCTTTGTCCACGGAAATTGCGACGAAATGAACTTTGTCCTTGAAATCGTCATAAAGATCCTGTATCATGGACAATTCCGCCTGACTAGCAGGATTTCCGGAATCGAAGAATGCCAGGTAGACGAATTTTCCCCTGAAATCTATCAGACTGCAGGCTTGCCCTCCGGGCAGGCTTTTTAAGCTGAAACCGGGAGCAGGAGTACCGGGTTTTAACCGGTTCAGCCGTATCAAAAGATTACCGGCCATTACCCGGATAATTTCGTCACTCCCTTCCACCTGGAGACTTTTGATCAGGGCCATGAGCCTGTCTCGCCGGAAGCCCTGTACCTCGTAAAGTTCTTTCAATCCTGCCAGCAATAATAATTCACGCAATCCGGCAGTCATCAATACCGGGTCTGAAGCAAGCGAATCCAATATGGTAGTCAGGTTTGCTCCCCCGTTAATCAGGTCGTATGATTTATTGTAATTGAAAAACTTACTGCCGGAAATAAAATACTTTTCAAAATAGAGATGGAAAAAATCCATGTATTCCACGTTACTGCATAAAAGGGGAGCTTCGGCAAGGTATTCCGATCCGATTTTATCACGGCTCTTCAATCGCAGGAACAATTCCATGGAGGCAGTTTTATACCTGGAATAATCCTTGAAATATTGATTACCGGCATTTTTAAACCTTAGCTCTACAGCAGTCCTGAATGCATTGAAAGAAGCGGCATTTCCTTTCACCCTGATATTTTCCGCATAATCCAAAAGGAAATCATTATACACTTCGTTGAAATCCTGGAT
The DNA here is from genome assembly GCA_964619555.1 of uncultured Bacteroidales bacterium. Lineage (GTDB taxonomy): Bacteria > Bacteroidota > Bacteroidia > Bacteroidales > JAGOPY01 > JAGOPY01. The sequence goes on from CAZUDV010000001.1 coordinate 180,578, forward strand.
GTACAGATTCAACTGGTCCCGGTCATCCCTGGTAAAGGTTATGGAAAGAGCCGAACGGTCGTAATAAGACGAAGATATCGGCCTGTCGTCTATCTCTATCACAACTTCATATTTCTGGCCCGGTTGCAGGAAAATTTCCGCCTTCCGGAAGCCGATGTCGATCCAGGCATAGATGGTCTCATCAATATCGACCTTCAGGAAAAAGCTTTCATCCTCCCTCAACTGTGAATAGGCCAGGGTAGTTCTGAGGTAACTGACCTGGTCGGCATAAGTCATCAATCGGATCACCGAACCATTGCCACCGGTCACTTTTCCGGTGACTACCGTTTCAATGGCAGAGGCTGACAGGTATAGAGATAAAGCTGTAAAAAGCAGAATGATCTTTTTCATATCAGGAACCATTTCCGGGTGATGCTGAGGTATCTATAACGGGCCCCTGCCCTGCTATATTTTAATGGCAACCGGAATGAAAGGGGAAGGATCGCCTCCATTGCGTATAATATCCCTTACGATGGAGGAATTCAGGGCCGTATATTCCGGGGCCGTAAGTAAAAATACGGTTTCAATCTCTGGATGGAGCTGTTTATTTATCTGGCCAATGCTCCGTTCAAATTCAAAATCGGCAGAGGTACGCAATCCGCGAAGCAGGAATTTGGCGCCCACCGACCTGCAAAAATCCACCGTAAGGCCTTCATACCGCATCACGCTGATTTTGGGCTCTCCGGCAAAGACTAACCTGAGCCAGTCGAGCCTTTGTTCCAGTGTAAAAAAACTTTTCTTTTCGGCATTCACTCCGATGGCGATAATGATCCTGTCAAATAAGGGTACCGCTCTCAGGATCACCGATTCATGGCCTTTGGTGATGGGATCGAATGAACCCGGAAAAACTGCAATTCTATCCATCCTGATATGATTTAAACAAAGTTAAGTTATTTAGAATACGCTTAAATATCTTTTAAGGATCCGAATTTATGAACAAAGTAAGAGAGAAAAATAGAATCTTCTTATTTTTGCGGCATGATTTTCAATGAAGAAATTGCCAGGACGACTGCCAGGTCGCTATTACAGGTAAAAGCAGTCAAATTAAGCCCACACGAACCGTTCACATGGACGTCAGGCATCAAATCGCCGATTTATTGCGATAACCGGATCACCTTATCCTTTCACGCCATCCGCACTTATATCAGGCAACAGTTTGTCAATATCATCCGGGAGGAATTCGGCCCGGTCGAATATATTGCCGGGGTTGCGACGGGTGGAATAGCACAGGGTGCTCTTGTGGCACAGGAGTTTGGCCTTCCGTTTGTGTATGTGCGATCCGAAAAAAAGCAGCACGGACTGGAAAACAAGATCGAAGGCCGAATAGAAACCGGGAAATCCATCGTTATCATTGAAGATCTCGTCTCAACCGGCGGAAGCAGCCTCGCTGCCTATCATGCGCTTAATGAGGCCGGTTTTATTGTAAAGGGAATGGTAGCCATTTTTTCCTACAACCTGGACGTCGCCCTTAAGAACTTCAAGGATGCCAAGTGCAGACTTATCACGTTATCGGACTATAATTCACTCATCCACGAAGCGCTCGAAAACAATTACATCACGGATGATGACCTGCAGCTACTTGTAAAATGGCGCGAAAATCCTGATAAATGGGGCAAGTGACGTCTCAGGTCAGGAATTTAACCTCTTTCAGATCACATTCCAGGATCTTTTCCCCGGGAATCTCGAGGATCAGCTGACCATATTTGTTGACCCCCCTGATACACGCCTTGATGTCCTTCCCCTTGTAATGGAAAGGCCCGAGCGTTCCAAACCGGTACATCAGATTCAGGTAATCGGCGTCCAGTTGTTGCCTGTTACCACGCCTCAACTGATCGATTCTTTCCTCAAGAAATACGATCAATTTCTGCAACAGGTCGTCCAGGTTATAATCCTTCCCGGTCAGACGTTTCAATGAGACCGGATTTGCGACATCATGGGGAAAGTCGACCTGATTGACATTCAGGCCTATTCCTATGACGGAGAAGTCGAAAAGATGACCTTTCACCCCGTTCTGGATAAGCATTCCGGCGAGTTTGTGATCGCCTGCATAAAGGTCATTCGGCCATTTGATCCGCACCGGTTCCGCGGCTGTCAGCTCATTTCGGGCAAAATCTGCCAATGCCAGTGAAACCGATTTGTTCAGGTAAAACTGTTGGTCCGCCGACAAGAACTGCGGATAAATTAAAAAGCTGAAAGTCAGGTTCATCCCGGGGGCGCTGTCCCAGCTATTATGATCCATGCCTCTGCCGGCCGTCTGGTATCCGGCCGTCACAATGGTGCCTTCACGGATTTTTTCCCTTGTCAGCCAATCCATCAGGTACCGATTCGTGGAATCGACCTCTTTCAGGTAAATAATTTCCTCGCCTATCATAAGCTGCATATAAACAATTCCGGCAAATGTATGTTATACGGATGAAAGATAAATAAAAATTCCATTCTTTTAACAAATACCAGATAATGAACAGATACCGCGGCAAACATCTCAAAAATGCTTAATTTTGGCGGATAATCCGGAATATGATGAATCAAAAGGTATATGAATCGGAAGATTTGACAAAAGTGATCCTTGGGGCAATGGAGGATAAAAAAGCCAGGGACATTGCCATTCTTGACCTTCAGGATATAGACCATGCCATAACCAATTATTTCATCATTTGTCATGGGAATTCAAAACCACAGCTGGAGGCCATTGCAGAATCCATAATAGATCAAACCATTCGGGAATTTGGGGCCAAACCCTGGCATAAAGAGGGTTTTGAAAATGCGGAATGGATTTTGCTTGATTACGTGGATGTGGTTGTTCATATATTCCGGGAAGACCGGAGATCCTTCTATCAGCTTGAAAAACTATGGGCGGATGCCAATATCATGCATCATCAATACATCGAATAACAGAACATTTTAAGAAGAAATCGGACATAATGGCAGAGGAAAAGTTTAATCAACAGAATAAAGGAGATAAAAATCCTGTTTCCGGCAAGGGGCCCAGACCAAAATTCAGTTTTTACTGGATTTATGCCATTTTGCTTGGGGTCTTCTTCCTGACCTATTTCATCAACTGGGAAGGGCCGGTGGCTAAAACCACCTGGGGAGACATCAAGGAAATGCTTGCCAATGGCGACGTTGACCGTATCATGCTGGTAAACAAGGAAACAGCAGAGATTTATCTGAAAGGGGAGAAACTTGAAGATCCGAAATACCAGGAGATAAAGGAAAAAGGATCGGTCAAAGGACCGCACTATACCTATAATATTACATCCCCGGAGAGTTTTGAAAGAATGGTCAATGAAGCCCAGGAAAATGTTGCGGAACCGGTTTATATTGAAAATGAAGTGCGTCGCAACTGGACTACGGAAATTCTGAGCTGGGTATTGCCGATCGCTCTTTTGGTAGTTGTCTGGCTGGTGATCATGCGGATGATGAGCCGAAGTGCCGGGGGAGCCGGAGGCCAGATCTTCAACATCGGCAAGAGCAAGGCCCAGCTTTATGATAAAACCACCAGCGTGACGATCAATTTCAATGATGTAGCCGGCCTGGAAGAAGCAAAGCTGGAGGTCAAAGAAGTGGTGGATTTCCTGAAGAACCCTTCGAAATACACCGGACTGGGAGGAAAGATCCCGAAGGGTGTGCTGCTGGTCGGCCCTCCGGGAACCGGCAAGACCTTACTGGCAAAAGCAGTGGCCGGTGAGGCCCAGGTGCCGTTTTTCTCACTTTCCGGTTCTGATTTTGTCGAGATGTTTGTCGGCGTCGGGGCTTCCAGGGTCAGGGACCTGTTCAAACAAGCCAAGGAAAAGGCGCCGTGCATCGTATTTATCGACGAGATTGATGCGATAGGCCGTGCCAGGGGGAAGAACATGATAACAGGGGCCAATGACGAGCGGGAAAGCACATTGAACCAATTGCTGACCGAGATGGATGGATTCAGCACCAATTCAGGGGTGATCATTATGGCCGCCACCAACCGCGCTGACATACTCGACAGGGCTTTATTGAGGGCAGGCCGCTTCGACCGGCAGATCAATGTCGAACTGCCTGACCTGGATGAACGCAAAGCTATTTTCAAGGTGCATACCAATAATCTCAAATTCGATAAGGAAAACATTGACCTGGAATGGCTTGCCAAACAAACGCCCGGGTTTTCCGGGGCTGATATCGCCAATGTCGCCAATGAAGCCGCTCTCATTGCAGCCAGGAAGGATAAAAAGATCATCGAAAAACAGGATTTTGCCGATGCTATTGACCGTATCATCGGCGGCCTTGAACGACGCAGCAAGATCATTTCCCAGGATGAGAAGAAAGTGATCGCTTTCCATGAATCCGGCCATGCCACCGTCAGCTGGCTGTTACCACATGCCCACCCGCTGGTCAAGGTAACCATCGTTCCGAGGGGAAAAGCGCTCGGCGCTGCGTGGTACCTGCCCGAGGAAAGACAGATCACCACTTTCGAGCAGATGTTCGATGAAATGACAGCCACCCTCGGCGGCCGTGCGGCAGAAGAAGTAATTTTCGGGACCGTGTCGACCGGCGCTTTAAATGACCTGGAAAGGGTAACCAAACAAGCCTATAATATGGTCGTCTATTTCGGGCTCAATGATAAACTTGGCAACATCAGTTATTACGACAGCACGGGCCAGCAGGAGTATTCGTTCCAGAAACCGTATAGTGAAAAGACTGCCGAACTCATCGACCAGGAAATTAAAAAGCTGATAGATAAGGCCTATGCCAGGGCGGTGGAAATATTGAAATCCGAAAGGGATAAACTCGAAGTTCTGGCAGGCATACTGCTGGAAAGAGAGGTAATTTTCGGGGAAGACCTGGAAAGGATATTTGGCAAAAAGATCCATCACCAGGATCATTCAATCGTACTGACCGATATGAAAAGGAACGGAAACGGTGAAAAAATGCCTGACCCACCAATGGAGCCGGTAAAAAGAAAACGCGGCCGCCCTTCCAAAAAGGCTGCTCCCGGGAACAGTACGACCCAGGTCTAGATTTTTGATACTTTCCTCCTAAAAATCAGGGTCGAGCAACTCTGTATCAAAATTGCTATCTTTGCACACATATGGAGGAGAGCACATCGAAGGAAAAAGTCCTAAAACAAGTCAGGGAAGCTTTGATTTCCAAGACGGATCAGCCGTTTCCGAAAATCGATGTGGAAAAGCCTGTTTTTACCGAAATGGAAGAACCCCCGGATATCAATTTTGCCCAGGAATTGAATGCAGCGGGAGGGCATTTTGTATATTGCGAAAGCGAAGCTGAATTCCTGGAAGGATTGAAATATTTAATCCAGGAAAGGAAGTGGGGATCAATCTTCGCGATGGAACCACGAATGGCAGAAATTCTAAGGAACGGACAGGTCAATTTCACTTACTTTCCGGAAGATCTGACCAGTGCGCAGGTCGGGATTACCGGTTGCGAAATGCTGGTAGCCAGGCTCGGAAGCGTTATGGTTTCAACCGGACAACTGGCCGGACGCAGGGTGTTTGTTTTTCCGGATATCCACATCGTGGTGGCGTATACTTCCCAACTTGTTACCGACCTGAAGGATGCTTTCATCAAATTCCGGAAAAAATACGAATCCAGGTTGCCTTCGATGGTAACCTTTATAACCGGACCGAGCCGAACGGCCGATATTGAAAAGACCCTTGTCGTCGGGGCGCACGGACCTAAAGAATTGTATGTATTCCTCATTGAGGACAGCATAAACCAATAATAACAGAATCGCGTGCAAAACCTGTTTACCAGGACCATAACCGGAATAGTATTTGTCGCCTTTATTATTGGCTCCCTTTTATGGAACCCCGTTGTATTCAGCATCGTTATATTTTTAATTATGATTATGGGTTTGAGGGAATTCTATTATCTTTCGAACCTTCATAACATTCAACCGGACCGTTACAGCGGGTACGCTGTTGCCTCGATTATTTTTATCCTGACTGCTTTAAACGCACTTGGTTATGTATCCCCCTGGGCGCTGGCTGCTCTGGTCCCGCTGGTATTTCTCTTTTTTCTGGCTGAAATGTTCAGGAATCGCCAGAATGCAATTATGAACCTGGCTTTCAGCATTTTCCCTATCGCCTATATTACGCTTCCGCTTACCATGCTGATCTACCTCCTCAGCCCGGTCATAACGAAGGAAAATGAATACTGGCACTATCTCTTTGCTTACTTCATCATCCTTTGGAGTCATGATACCTTTGCCTATCTAACTGGAATCCTGCTCGGGAAACATAAACTTTTTGAAAAGATCTCCCCTAAAAAGACATGGGAAGGAACGGCCGGCGGCACATTTTTCAGCATTATTTCAGCTTATGTTCTGTCTTTGTTTTTTAATGAGCTGACGCAATGGCAATGGCTACTGGCGGGTCTGATCGTCTCTGTTACCGGAACGCTTGGAGATCTCTCAGAATCCCTGCTGAAAAGGAGTTTCCATGTGAAAGATTCCGGAACGGCATTTCCGGGTCACGGAGGTGTACTCGACCGGTTCGATGCAGTATTATTTTCAGCGCCTTCTTTATTTTGTTACCTTTTATGGTTGATGATATGAGGCTGCATTACAAAGGATACGGGCCCCTTCTGGTCACGCTGCTCTTATTTGTCATTTTGATCATAGCGCTCAATCTGTTATTTCGCCAGCAAACCGTCATTCATTATCTTCTTTATGGTATTGGCCTGATCTTTTACGTTCTTTGCATCAGATTTTTCCGATATCCATACAGGACGGCCGCAACAGAACCGGATTTGGTAGTCAGTGCTGCTGACGGTCATGTCGTGGTCATCGAGGAGGTGGAAGAAAGCGAATTTTTCCAGGGTAAATGCAGGCAAATTTCGGTATTCATGTCCCCGCTGAATGTTCATGTCAACTGGTATCCAATTACCGGGGAAATTCTTCAGACCAGGTACCACCGGGGATCTCACATCCCTGCATACAGGCCGAAGGCATCGATGAAGAACGAAAGAATGTCGATTGTTATCAGGAACGAACATGGCCACTGTGTCAAAATGGTTCAGATAGCGGGATTGGTTGCCAGACGGGTATTCACCAATGCCAGGCCGGGTAGTTATGTTTTCCAGGGTGAAGAAGCTGGTATCATCAAATTTGGCTCGCGGGTGGATCTTTTCCTGCCGGCCGATGCCGAGATCCTTGTTCAGAGAGGACAACAGGTCAGGGCGTGCGAGACAGCCATTGCCAGGTTGAGGAGGTAGGTGCTTTTCCTAAAAAATCTTTATTTTTGCCGGTATATAAAAATTAACTGTTATGACCGAGGAATCGCAATTATTACTTCAGGAAACGGAAGATCAAATGAATAAATCCGTGCAGCATCTCGAGAAAGAGCTGCATAAACTGCGTACCGGTAAGGCGTCACCGCAAATGCTGGAAGGTATTAAGATCAGTTATTATGGAGTAATGACGCCAATTGAGCAGACTGCCAATATTACGACGCCGGATGCCAGGCAGATCATTGTGCAGCCCTGGGATAAAAGCATCCTCAGTGATATCGACAAGGCCATTATGGCAGCAAACCTGGGACTTAACCCAAAGAATGAAGGCGAGGTTCTGCGAATTATTGTTCCTCCTCTGACGGAAGAGCGCCGCAAGGACCTGGTAAAAAAAGCAAAATCCGAAGCTGAAAATGCCAAGGTAAGCATCCGGAACATCCGGCGTTCCTCCAATGACATGGCCAAAGATCTTGAAGACGAAGGCGTTCCCGAAGATGAAGTAAAGAAACTCCAGGAAGAAATCCAGAAACTGACGGATAAATACATCGAAATGGTGGATCGAATTGTGAATCAGAAGGAAAAGGATATTATGACGGTATAGCAGGGAACCCTCCAAGGGTTATAACCCTTGGAGGGTTCCCTGCCGCATCATTTTTCTGTACAATTCCTGCAAATATCAATCTCCCGCCTCGCCGAAAATAATTTTCTCCTGAATTCTGCATAGTCATGCCCGTTCCAGATTTCACGAAATGACTGCTTTTTCAGATCTCCAAGCCTGTGCTCCGCATCCTTGTCAAAACAACAGGGAACAACCAGACCATCCCAGGTGATCACACACCCTCTCCACATCCGTAAACAATGATTGTTCAATGGATTATCGATTATATACCGACCATCACTTCCCCTTTTATACCTGGAAAACCTCTCATTACTGGGAATTAACTGATTTCCATCCTCGTAATGATAAACCTGGGCGGTTTTTATTTCCAGCTTATCCACACCCAGCTCACCTGCCATTTTTCTTACCTGGCCAAGCTGATGCTCATTCGTCTTAAAAACAATAAATTGCATAATAATGTAGGGCGTTCCGGACCGAAGCTGACGCTTCCATTTTACAAGATTGGCGGTCCCTTCCAAAACTTTTTCCAGGTTTCCGCCAACACGGTACTTCTCATAAGTTTCCTGGTCCAATCCATCAAGGGAGATGATCAGACGGTCCAGTCCTGACTCAACGGTTTTACGTGCCAGAGAATCCGTCAGGAAATGGGCATTGGTCGAGGTAGCGGTGTATATATTCTTTTCTCTTGCATACTCAACCATGTGAAAAAACAAAGGATGCAGGTAAGGTTCACCCTGGAAATAAAGGATTAGATAAAATAAGTCCCTTTCCAACTGATCTATAATATCCTTGTAAAGCTCCAGTGAGATCTTGCCAGTGTTTCTTGAAAACTGACGCAGACCGGAAGGACATTCCGGGCAACGAAGATTGCATGATGTTGTCGGTTCAATTGAAATGGTAAAAGGATTACCCGAATGACTGACCCTGGAAGTTATCCGGCTGTAATGATAACTCAGCAGAATCCTGGCGGCATTGGTTACCCTTCTCAGGTTAAGCCTTCGCAAGAGGTTGATATGGTCCGCCAGGTGCGTGTTCAAACCAAAGATTTTTATTTCCTTTTGCGTTTCCTGGCCCTCGACATAATCAAACTAACGGCCATGAATCCAAGCTTAAAGGCCAGGCCCGAATTTCCCACAATGCCTTCTTCAATGGTTTGCCTTAATTTCCTGCCGGCCAACCTGTCGCCGAGTTCACGGACACCGGCCCGGATCCTCATCTCCTGCTCGAGAATCCTGAGTTTTTGTTTCTCCTTGAGGATATCAATATCCTTAAACTCTGTCCTTTGCTTTTTCATCAGTCTCATCTTTGAATTTATCGAGCTCCATGTTTTCCAGGACCATCCTGGTGAAGGGTGCAACGATCATCGGTTTGCGCAACGAATAGATCAGAATGGCCAAAACCAGGTAGATCCCCGCCACGATGACAAATCCCAGCCACAATTTACCGGTCAGTTCGCCGAACCAGTATGCGAAAGCAAATGAGCCGAAAACCAGCACAAAAAAAATGAACCAGAAAAGGACCATCCAGAGCACCAGACCAGAGAAAAAACGGATCAGGTATTCCGCTACATTCAGCTTCAGGTAATCCAACCTGAGGTTGAGGTATATTTTGACCTCGTCGAACAGCTTTGTCAGTTGATCTGAGAAACTATTTTCTTGCATGATACCGGAGATTTAAGATTATTCAACGGCTGGTTTCGGTTTCCGGGTATACTTCCTTTTTTTTCGTTCTGCCGGTCTCGTCTTTTTCTCCGGAGGAGTAATCTCCTCGATCAAATCATTGATACCCAGGCCATATTCGTCAGAGAGGTCCATTATTTTCTTTTTGAGATTCTGGCGGGTCTTGCTTCCTTTGTCGGGAGCAAAAAGGATCCCGACGATAGCACCAGCCGCCGCTCCGGCCAGGACACCCAATAGGAAGTTGGCAGTGGATTCTTTCATAATTATATATTTTCGGTAAGTCTGTCGATTAGTTTAAAGCCGCTCAGGAATTCTTTTGCAATAATCCTCAGGACGGTATACCCCGGAATTGCCAGCATCATGCCCGGTATCCCGGCAAGGCTTCCTGCCATCAGGATGACGATGAATATTTCAATGGGGTGTGCATTCACACTTTTTGAATAGATGACGGGTTGCAGTACGATGTTATCAAAAACACTGACTGCGGAAAAGATCACAATTACCCAAACGGCCGTATGGAGCGCGGTATCATACATTCCTGCACCCAGATCCGCCGATATGCTCAGGACGGCTCCAATAATTGCTCCCAGGATAGGCCCGAGGTAGGGGATCACATGCATCAGCCCTCCAATAAAACCGATCAATATGGTATTTTCAACTCCCACAATCCACAAGCCAATTGCCAGTAGCACCATCATCGTGAACAATTCTGTGAAAAGCCCGATAAAATACCTTGAAAGCATGATCTTGGTCTTATGCAGAATATTGGAAACTTCATCCTGGAATCGGTCTGGTGTGAAAAGCAGGATACCACTTCTGAGCAATTGCTTGTCGCGTAAAAAAAAGAACGACAGGAACAGCACTGAAAATAATCCCAGGAATACCGATGAGGTTGAGCTTATGATCCGTTCAAACCAGTGGGAAACGTCAGTTACATTGATAACACTGCTGATTTGCCTTTCCAGGATTTCCTGCAGTGTCTGATCGGTCCCGATTATTTCATATGACAATAATACCCGCTGAATATCATTGATGACACCGGCAAAATACTGGACAACCTCATCAATATTTATTTTTGAGATCATGGTTGCCTGTCGCGTGATCAGAGGCACAAAGACGAGGATGAAACCGACCATAAGACCAAGCAGGAGAATCAGTGTTAAAAGGGCGCTGATCCACCTGGGCATCTGGAATTTTCCCACCCTGATGCGTGAAATGAGCTCTACCAGTGGTTGCCCGATCAATGAAATGATCCCGGCAAGGATGATATAGATCAGGATATCAAAAAAGTACCATGCCATGAAAAGGCCCAGTAAAACCCCGATGGCTGCGATAATAACGCGGTACTTCTGAATCATGGAAATGGAATTGAATGCATTATTTAGAACAAATATAATGAATTCGGGATGAACTATTTTTTAAAGATGAAATAAACCGCCAGCACCAGGCAGATAAAACCCATCAGGTGATTGATCTTCAGCGTCTCATTTTTAAATACCAGGATCGTGAACAACATGAACACCATCAAAGTTATAACCTCCTGGATCACTTTTAGTTCAACCAGCGTAAAAGGTCCGCCGAATTGATTGTACCCGATCCGGTTGGCAGGGACCTGGGCCAGATATTCAAAAAATGCAATGCCCCAGCTCACCAGGATGATCGAGAATAATCCAAGCTGATTGAACCATTTCATCTCGCCAAATTTCAGATGCCCGTACCAGGCAAGCGTCATGAAGGAGTTGGATAAAATCAGAAGGCCTATGGTTTGCAATCCTTTCATAATTCCAGGTTTGAGTTTAAAATGTCAAAGGTTTAAGTGTTGATAAAAGTTTGTGGCACGATTAAGAGTGTTTATTATAAGTCATAAAGGCCACGGATTCACAGATTTTGTCACACTGCTTTAATCCCTCAATGCATGATGAAAGTGAATGTTCCGCCATTTTCAATCATTTCATGAGTGATAAAATTCTCTTCCAGCCTGATCCCGTTAATGCGGACTTCTTTCATATGCACATTACTTTCTGATTGATTTTCAACATTGATTTCCAATATTTTACCGTTCTCCAGGTGGATCCTGGCCGATTTGACAAGTGGGCTTCCCAGCGCATATTCATTTGATCCGGGACAAACCGGATAAAAACCCAGTGCACTGAATATATACCAGGCCGACATCTGACCGCAATCATCGTTGCCGCACAGCCCATCCGGCGTTGAGGCATACATGGTTCGTAAAATCTTTCTCACCTTTTCCTGGGTTTTTTCAGGTTGACCGGTCCAGTTATACAGGTACGGGATATGATGGCCCGGTTCATTTCCGTGCACATAGGATCCGATAATGCCATCCCGTGTAATATCCTCCGTTTCACTGAAATACTCATCGGCCAGGTGCATGGTAAACAAAGAATCCAGGTGTTTTGAAAACTTTTTCTGACCTCCCATCAGGCCGATCATGGCCGGAACGTTATGCGGTACATACAGGCTGTAATTCCAGGCATTTCCTTCTATAAACCCCTGCCCATGGGTGCTCAGGACGTCGAAAGGCGCTTTCCAGGAACCATCAGACAACCTGGGCCTCATGTATCCGGTAGCCGCGTCATAGACATTCCTGTAATTTTCAGAGCCCGCCGAAAATGTGGTGTAAACATCATTCCTGCCGGCTTTTTCGGCCAGTTGGGCAATCGTCCAGTCATCATAGGCGTATTCCAGGGTCTTTGATACCGAAGAACCACTTATATCTTCCGGGACAAAACCTACTTTGCGGTACCATGAAATGCCATCATAAGGGCCGTAATTAGCCGTATTGACGCAAGCCTCAAGTGCCAGGCCCAGGTCGAATCCATCATTTCCTTTGGTTGCAGCATCCGCTATAACAGATACGGCATGATAGCCGATCATACACCAGTTCTCATTGGCATGGTGCGACCAGACCGGCAGCATCGGATGGACGCTCTGGCTGTAATGGGCCAGCATAGACCGGATCATGTCGAGGTTACGGGAAGGTTGAATCAGATTAAAGAGGGGGTGCAAAGCCCGATAGGTATCCCAGAGGGAAAAAGTGGTATAATTCGTGAAATCTTCGGCATCGTGCACTTCCTGGTCCAGCCCGCGGTACCTTCCATCTACATCCATATAAACAGTAGGCCCGAGGAATGTATGGTACAAGGCGGTGTAGAAAGTCACTTTATCTTCGGCTGTCATCAATTCCGCCTCGACCTTACCGAGTTCACGATTCCAGACGTTCTCCCCTTCCCGGACAACCCGGTCGAAATCCCAGTGAGGAACTTCAGCTGCCAGATTGTTCATTGCGCCTTCAGCGCTGACGGGTGAGAGTGCAAATTTCACCAGGAGGCTTTCACCTTCCTGCATTTTAAAATCGAAATATGCCCTGAGCTGGCGTCCCGCCATCTCAGGAAAATTATGCGACTCGTCAAACTTCCTGTAAAATCCCCGGTAAACGGTCTGATCATATTTCTTATGCCCGTACTGATAGAACGGTTTATCGAAAACCATCGCGAAATAAACGACCCTGGTCCTCGCCCATCCTGTGGTCTGCCGATAACCCGTCACCATGGAATCATTTTCCACCCGGATAAAGGTCCAGACATTTTTATCTTCATAGTTATAGATACCATGTATTAGATCCAGGATGACATGGGCCTCTTCAGTCTGCGGGAAAGTATAGCGGTGAAATCCCACGCGGGTGGTAGCTGTAAGCTCAGCCAGTATTTTATGGTCCTGGAGCAGAACCTGGTAGTAAGCCGGTCTCGCCACTTCGCCTGAATGTGAAAATGCCGATCTGAATCCACCTGACGGATTATCGGCTGTTCCCGGATTCAATTGAAGGGTTCCGGTAGTGGGCATGATCAGGAAGTCGCCAAGGTCCGAATGGCCTGTGCCACTGAAATGAGTATGGCTGAATCCCACAATGGTCGGATCATCGTACTGATAACCGGCACAATAGGCATATACATCTCCATTGTACCGGCCATCCTTTTCATAGCTGACCGTATCCGTGTCAGGACTCAGCTGGACCATACCGAAGGGGACGGTGGCACCGGGGAAAGTATGGCCCATCCGCTGGGTGCCGATGAACGGATTGACGAAATGGGTCAGGTCGCTTTGTGCTGCCATACCGGTTATCAATGACAAAAACAGGAAAGATAAGAAGGAACGCATGGCCTTTATTGTTTTTAAGTTAGGTTATCAGTTTGAATGACTGATGATTGATGACTACCGACTTGTGGTTATCGACTTATAATCCCTTGCTCTTCATCACAATCAACTTTTCCTGTGTCATTTCGCGCATGGATTGAGGGATGCCACCGGTCCCTATGCCCGATTCACCGCGTCCGCCAAACGGCATCCAGTCGACGCGAAAAGCCGTGTGATCATTGATCATTACTGCAGAGGCATTCAGCTTTTTCGCTGCCAGGAGAGCCGTATCAATATCTTTGGAGAAAACAGAGGCCTGGAAAGCAAGGCGAAGACTGTTGGCCCGGGAAATCGCCTCATCCATGTCAGAATAAGGGTAGATACAGATCACCGGCCCGAAAACCTCGTGGGTACTTACCAGGGCGAAGGATGGAGGGTTGAACAGGACGGTAGGATGGTAAAACTGTTGGAAATTTGAATCTTGAATATTGGGTTTTGATTTTTCCATTTTATTGCCGCCGGTCAGGAGCCGTGCCCCGCCGTTTACGGCTTCCTGCACCCAGTTTTGAATGCGGGTCGCTTCACCGGGCGAGATCAGCGGGCCGATGTCGGTAGCAGGATCAAGAGGATCGCCCACTTTTTGCATTTTCGCAATTTCTGCCAGTCTATGAGCCAGTTCCATTGCGATATCCTTATGTGCGAACACCCGCTGGACCGACACGCAAACCTGTCCGGCATGATAAAAACCGCCTTTAGCAATGGCCGGTGCGATTTCTTCCAGGTCTGCCGTCTGGTCGACAATTACAGGGGCCACGCCGCCATGTTCCAGTGCCACCCTTGTGCCCGGCGCCAGGATGGATCGCAAATGCCAGCCTACTTCCTGGGAACCGATAAAGGTCAGGAAACTGATCCTGGGATCTGCAGCCATTTTTTCAGCCAGGTTCCGGTTGCATACAACCGGAATGCAGTAGTCGTCTGGCAACCCGGCCTCCCTGAGCAGTTTTACCAGATTAAGGCATGACAGCGGAGTGCTGGAAGCCGGCTTCACGATCACAGGGCATCCCGCAGCGATGGCCGGGATAACCTGGTGGATAATAAGGTTGACCGGGTGGTTGAAGGCGCTGATCGCCAGCACCACCCCGACCGGTTCGCGGGTTGTAAAAGCCAGCCGGTTCACGGATGCCGCGGTCATTCCCATCGGTATCTCTTCCCCTTGCAAATGAAAAAGTTCAGCGATAGCAATCTTCACTCCGTTGATTGCACGGTCGACTTCAACCTTTGAATCCCTGTAAGGTTTTCCGCCCTCTTCTGCCGCCTTTAAGGTGATTTCCTCAGCCTGGTCCACCATCAGCCCCGCAAATTTTTCCAGGATCTCAATCCGTTTATACCGGGGGAGCCAGCGCGCCGACTCACAGAAAACAGCATGAGCCCTGGCGAGTGCACTTTCAATTTCCTGTTCTCCGGAAACAGGTATTTCCGAAATCAGGTGATGGTTAAATGGCGAACGGATTTGCAATAGATCAGCCATAACAAAGACTTTGGATAAGTAACCACATTATAATATGACCTTTTTGCCGTGATACCAATAATGATCATAGCTCCTCCGCAAGGTCACAGAATATCTTCACCAGGCCCTTTTCTGCCTGTGCCGCAAAGTAAAGGATCCTGGAAATATCCGCCTCTTCAAGGTTGTCCGGATCACATTCATCCGTGACCACAGAAATTGCGGCGACGGGGAGTTTCATATGATTTGCCACAATTACCTCGGGAGTGGTTGACATGCCCACCACATCCGCCCCGATCTTTCTCAGGAACCTGTATTCCGCCCGGGTTTCGAGGTTCGGGCCGGTTACAGCCACATAAACCCCCTGGTGTAAGGTTATTTGATGCTTTTTTGCGATCCGGATGATCTTATCATTGATCTCATGCGAATAGGCCTGGCTCATATCGGGGAACCTGGTCCCCAGCTCATCGTAATTCGGTCCGATCAACGGATTAGGCAACAAGTTGATATGATCGGTGATCAGCATCAAGGTCCCCTTTTTAAAGTCCGTATTCATGGCGCCGCCCGCGTTGGAAACCAGCAATGCCCTGATCCCCAGCAGTTTCATCACGCGGATCGGAAATGTGATCTCACGCGTTGTATATCCTTCATACACATGGAAACGGCCTTTCATTACCAGTACTTTTTTCCCTCTTAAAGTGCCGTATATCAGGATGCCATGATGAAATTCAACAGTCGAAACAGGAAAGTGCGGAATATCTTCATAATCGATTTGTTTGATCACATCGATATGCTCCGGTAATTTTCCCAGTCCGGTCCCGAGGATAATCCCGATCTCCGGGCTATCTATCCCATTCTTCCTGAGGAAATTAACAGCTTCCAGGATTTGCTTCATAAAATTGAATTTAAGGCCGTGAAGATACAAAGAAAAAAGTTTGAAGCATGCCCCTGGATAGAACGACGAGAGATTAGAAGTGCATCATACCTTCAGGCATTTATTTTCTGAAAATTTTACAATAAATCATATCTTAGCCAAACCATCACAAACCTTCATTCACTCATGTCCAAATTATTCACTCCCCTCAAAATCAAAGACATCACCTTCAAAAACCGGATCGCCATTTCCCCGATGTGTATGTACACAGCGAACGATGGGTATGCCAACGATTTTCACCTGGCGCACCTTGGCGCCCGTGCCATCGGCGGGGCCGGGCTGATCATCCAGGAAGCCACGGGAGTATCGCCAGAAGGCCGCATTACCCCGGGTGATTTAGGGATCTGGGATGATGCACATATTTCGAAATTAAGGGAGATTGTTGCATTCATCGAGTCATTCGGATCAGTGCCGGGCATCCAGATCGCCCACGCCGGGCGGAAGGCTGGGTGCGCAAAGCCCTGGCACGGCGGGCACCAGTTAAAGCCCGAAGACGGCGGCTGGCAAACATTTTCATCTTCGCACCTTCCGTTCAACGAAGGGGAACAGGCGCCTGTCGCACTCGACCTGGCGGGCATCCGCAAAGTTGTCGCCGATTTCGGCCGGGCAGCAAGACGGGCAAAGGATGCCGGGTATAAGGTGCTGGAGATCCACGCTGCACACGGATATCTTATCCACCAATTCTTATCCCCCCTTTGCAACAACCGTTCGGATGCCTATGGCGGGAGCTTTGAAAACCGCATCCGGCTCATCCTGGAGATCGTGGATGAGATTAAGGCCCGTTGGCCGGATCATCTTCCATTATTCACCCGCCTTTCAGCAACCGATTATATCGAAGGCGGATGGGATGTGGATCAAACCGTGAAACTGGCATCCATCCTCAAAAACAAAGGGGTGGACCTGCTCGACAGCTCCTCCGGTGGAATGGTGCCGTATGCGAAGATCCCATTCGGGCCGGGCTACCAGGTGCACTTTGCCGATCGTATCCGGAAGGAAGCCCGCATCATGACAGGAGCAGTCGGCATGATCACCGAAGCGCAGCAGGCAGAGGAAATTCTGCAAAAAGAGCAGGCCGATATCATCCTCCTCGGCCGTCAATCCCTTCGCGATCCCCATTTTCCGCTCCATGCGGCTAAAACGCTCGGGGCCGATGCAAACTGGCCGAACCAGTATCTGAGAGCGAAGAAATAACCGGGTTTCAAACCATCTTCATTACCAACGGTAATAAGAACCAGCAGAAAAGCGTGATAAGGATGATACTGACCAGGTTCATCACAAACCCGGCCCGTATCATGTCCTTCATCCGCACGAAACCACTGCCAAAAACTATGGCATTGGGAGGCGTGCCCATGGGCATCATTGAAGCTGCACTGGCGGCAAGGGTCATCGGCACGCCCAGAAACAGGGGGTCCAGTTGCAAGGCATCGGCCATTGCAGCCAGTACCGGCGCCATGACGATCACCTGGGCGACATTGCTAACCATCTCGCTGAGAAAGATCGAAATTGTGATGATGACGAGGATCAGGATGAAATTTCCGCTGTGGCTGAAACCGGCCAGCCAGGTTCCGATCTGGCTCAACACACCGGCTTTTTCAAGGGAATTGGCCAGGGCAATGCCTCCTCCGAATAAAAGCAGGATGCCCCAGGCCAGCCTGGAGGTATCATCCCAGCTCAATAACATTTTGAATTTATTATTCACCTTCTCGCCGCTCGGGATGGCAAATAAGGTTAAAGCGCCGATGACAGCAATCATATTGTCGTCCAGCTTGAGAATCCCGGCTTTATTAATAAAGTCCTTCGTAATCCAGAGCAAGGCCGTGCAGACAAATACGATCAGAACCCGCTTTTCGGCTTTTGATAACCTGCCCATTTCCCTTATCTGCTGACGGATCATCCGGTTCGTTTCCGGATTACTCCGTATATGGTTTGGAAAAAGCAACCGGGTAAGGACCAGGTACAATGCAATCAACAGGACGATCACCAGCGGAACACATAGGATCATCCAGTCCAGGAACTCGATCGTGAAGTCGTAACGGCTATTGATATACCCTACGAAAGCCACGTTCGGCGGGGTACCGATCACAGTGGCCATGCCACCGATATTGCTGGCGTAGGCTATCACCAGCATCAGGGCCAGGGAAAAATTGGCCACCCCCCTGCCCTGGATTTCCTTTTCCTTCATAAATGCAATCACGCTGAGGGCAATCGGGAACATCATCATGGTCGTGGCGGTATTGCTGAGCCACATGCTCAGGAAACCGGTGGAAATGATGAACCCAAGAATGATCCGGTTACCGCTGGTCCCGGTCCGTTTGACAATATTAAGTGCAATCCGCCGGTGAAGGTTCCATTTTTCGATGGCCAGTCCAATTATAAATCCCCCCAGGAACAAAAAGATGACCGGATTGCTGTAGGCTTTCGACACCTCTTCAAGTGAACCCAGTCCAAGGAGCGGCAGCAGGAACATGGGCACCAGTGCTACAGCCGGCAAAGGCAAGGCTTCGGTTACCCACCAGGTGATCATCAATACGGCAACTGCAAGGGATTTAACAGCTTCCTGAGCCAGGTCAAATGGATTCCACAGGAATGATAGAATGGCCAGGATAATCCCCAGGAAAAAAGTGAACCAGTAACGATTCTTTTTCATCTGGTAAATATAAAAAATGAATCTTATATCTTTACACACCAAAACTTATCCGCGATGCATCTCAGACTTACTATAACATCAGTTCTTATATTACTGGCAGGATTCATGTCTTTTTCACAGGAAGAGGCAGTCTCAGCGGATCACCAGCTCAGGGCCCTGACGATGGAGGAACAACTGCAACTCATGGCACTGCCGGAACTCCGCCTTCCGACGGGTTATGCCACCCGCGACCTTCCGTCTGCCGTGGATAACTCGACACAGCCTTATATGCGGCCGGTGTTCCAGCAGGACCAGTACTGCTGCGGCCAGGCTTCGTGCATCGGTTACAATTTCACCTACGAGATGGCAAGGGAACGGAATGTCCCGGCCAATCTACCTCAAAATCAATATCCGACTCATTTCTCCTGGAATTTTGCCAACGGGGGAAATGGTTGGTTTGGTGTCAGCTTTATCGAAAGCATTAAGATCCTGAAGGAATATGGAATGCCCAATGTTACCGATTATGGCGGCACCCTTTCGTATGGTGGGCCTACCCGCTGGATGTCAGGCTATACGGAATGGTTCAACGGAATGCATAACCGCACCAACGAATCCTACCAGATCCTGGTGGGTGACCCGGAAGGATTGATGATACTCAAAGGCTGGCTGTATGATCACCTGGAAGGATCGGCTTCCGGAGGGCTGGCCAGCTTTTACGCACAGCATATGTCAGCCAGCAATACCCTTCCGGCCGGAACACCGGAGGCCGGCAAATATGTCCTGACGTATTTCGGAGGAAGCGCCAACCATGCCATGACCATCGTCGGTTATAATGATAGCATCCGATGGGATTACAACGGCGACGGGCAATACACCAATCATATCGATATCAACGGGGACAATACCGTGAATATGAAAGACTGGGAAATCGGGGGATTCAAGATGGTACAGAGTTATGGCGGTGTGCCCAACTGGGGAAACCAGGGTTACGCTTACATGATGTATAAAACCGTGGCCGACGAGCTCGGACAGGGCGGGATCTGGAACCATTCGGTTTACGTGCACGACGTCAAGGCAAATTGCGACCCCAAACTGACAGCCCGCATACAGCTTAAACATACCAATCGCAGCAAATTAAAGGTACTTACGGGTATCGCGAACAATCCGAATGCCACGCTTCCGGAAAAGATCACCGGCTATAACATGTTCGATTACCAGGGCGGTAACTGGTATATGCAGGGCGGCTCCACGGAAGAAGATAAAACGATCGAGTTCGGACTGGACCTTTCTCCCTTTTTAAGCGATATCCTCCTCAACCAGAATGTCAAGATCTTCCTACAGGTTGTGGAAATTGATCCGGCAAACGGTTATCCGGGCGAAATCGTGCACTTTTCCATCTATGACCACACCGCAGGAGGAGCGGAGATCATCTGCCCGCAAAGCCATGTCGACCTGGTGAACAATGATACCACAACCCTTTCCATTACGAGAAGCTTTAATTTCGACAGGATCCACATCATGGATGAAACCCTTCCCGCCGCCCTTTTAGGACAACCCTATTATCATCAATTGACAGCCTCGGGAGGAACCCCACCTTACGTATGGGAATTGGACAAGTCGTATCTGCTATCCCCACAGAGTTTCCCATTTCCAGCCATCTCAACCGTTCAGCTTACTCCCACCAACACCTCCGATGGATATGTCTCCCAGCCGCTGGGATTTACATTTCCTTTCTATGACAGTTCCTACACCAGTGTGACCCTGCATGTGGATGGCTATCTGATGTTCGACGAACAGCTTTATCCTTATCCCTATTTCATCGATGATAAAACGCTGTTCACGATGACGCGCAACATCTCCCCTTTCATGAACCAGAACCAGTTCATCAATTACGGCCAGGGATGCGGCATATGGTATGAAGGAGATGCCAGCTCCGCCACTTTTCGATGGAAGACCGTTTTGTCGGATGACCCTTCAAAGCAATTCAATTATGCCATTAAACTCTTTCCCAACGGAGACATTAAAATCTATTACGGCATCATGACCGGATGCGGCGATTACCTATGGCTTTCAGGCATTTCAGACGGGGATAACCGGAATTACCAGACTACGCCCGTATCCAATAAGCCATCGGTGCAGGCCAATTCAGTTTTTACACTTGAACGGTACGATTACCCCGCGGAATTGGTACTGGAAGAAAGCGGTTTGCTTCACGGTATTCCCCAGTCTTCTTATTCCGGTATCATCATGAAAGTCAAAGCAACTGATAATAATTTCATTCATACGGTTAAAGACTTCATATTATCTTCCAGCGGCATACTGGTGCAGGATTCGGTTTCTGCCGGCAATAACCAGGTTATCACCTACGGGGAAGATGTGGAACTGAGCGTCAATGTTCTCAACATAGAAAATGATACCATTCTGAATGCACAAATGGTCATCCGGATCAATGATCCCTATATCATCCTGAACGACAGCACGGAGAACCTCGGAAATCTCGTTCCCGGAAATGTCCGGCGGTTCTTTGATGCTTTTTCCTTCACGGTTTCAGATGATATACCTGATAACCACCTTATAACGATTGAAACGGAAATAACTTCCGGGATTGATTCCTGGGTGAGCAACCTGTTCCATACTGCCTTTGCCCCGAATGTCAGCCTCTTTGGAGTTGAGGTGGAAGATGAAAACGGACGGCTCGATCCCGGCGATACCGCGGACATTACTGCCACCTTTATTAATTCAGGAGGCGCGGATGTGGAAAGCCTGAATGCCATTCTATCCGACCAGGATCCGCTCATTACCATCAATCATAATTTTGGCATTATACCTATATTGTTATCCAACGGTACAGGGGAAGTTACCTTTAATCTTACGGTCGCTGAAGACTGTCCCCCCGGGCACGAAGTAATATTTAACATAGGACTGAACGGCGCTAATAACTATTCGGCTGCCGATACTTTTAGCCTTGTTGTCGGGCTTTATAAAGAAGATTTTGAGACCGGTGATTTGAATCTGTTCAGCTGGGGTAAAAGCGGTTGTTCGGGCTGGCAGATCGATACTTTTTCACCTTTCGAAGGGTATTTCTGCGCGAAATCAGGTGCTATCACACACAATGAGGAATCCGTAATGATGGTTGATATGGAAGTACTGACTGCCGGAGAGATCAGTTTCAACAAGCGGGTAATTTGTGAAACCGACACTTCAACGGCCAATAATTACGATTACCTGGCATTCAGGATTGACGGGGCCGAGCAGGGCCGCTGGGATGGCAGCACAGGCTGGACACTGGAACATTTTGCCGTTCCGGCAGGTATCCATCGCTTTGAATGGGTTTATCATAAGGACCAGAGTGTGAACTACCAGATGGATGCGGCCTGGATCGACCTGATCACTTTCCCTTCTGCAATCCCTGCATCACCGGTTATTACGACAGGTACTCCAGCCCTGGATTTCATCCTGCGTCCTGGCGATACCGAACAAGCATCCATTCTGCTAAACAATAATCGGGATGGCAATCTTGAATACTCGGCCGATCCGGCCGGTATCCAACCTTCCCGGAATAAGAACGGGAACCGGAGCATCGAAGGCTCCTACCTGGTCTGCAACAGTGGCAAATTCCACACGGGAGAAGTATATACCTGGAATTTCAGGACCTATAACGCCGGTAATGACAACGAATGGATCAAACAAATCTACCTCTCTTTCCCGCCTGGGTTTGAAACCACTGTTGTCACAGATTTCATTGGCGGTTCAGGGGGGAATATGGTATTCCAGGGGCCGCTGGGCAATGGGGTGACCATGCACTGGTTCGGGGAAGATCCCAATGGCTGGGGCGTTGTTCACATGGGCGAGCTCGCTGCAAGTGATGTCACACTATACACCCACTCTACCATACAGGAAGATGCTATGGTTCATTATGAAGTGATGGGAGAAGTTTATGGTAATCCGCCCCATACAATAGTCGGAGATATCTTCATGCGAAACCTTGGTCCTGAAACCCCCTGGATGCAATTATCCGACTCATCCGGATTCATCCCCGGCCACCACGCCGATTCAGTTATCGTTTCCGTCGATGCATCGGGAATGGAAGACGGCACGTATCATGCCTGGGTGCTCCTGGAAGATAATTTCGGGCATGAGATCATCATACCGGTTACCATGACAGTGGATCAATTCCTGGGAACCGGCGAAAATTCCCGAAATGATGAACGCATCACGGTGGATATTTACCCTAATCCATCTTCGGGCATAGCCAATATTGATGTAAAGCTTGAAAACCCCGGTTGGGTAATCATCCGGATATCCGATGCCCGGGGCCGGGAGGTAAGGACTTTGACCGGATCTTCCCGTTCTGCAGAAAATCACCTGGTGTTCAATGGCCTGGATAATTCCGGAAATCCGTTGCCCCAGGGATTATATCATGTTAAGATCATGGCGGGTGACCAGGTTGAATTCTGCAAATTAATACTAGTAAAATAATTGTTTTACATGCCTTCGGTTCTAAGATCCGTATTGGCTTCAGGCACTAAGTAATCTGCGAATCTGTGGCAATCAAACACATCGAATGAAAAACAATTCAATCCGGTTTTTAACACTGCTTTACCTGCTCACCGGGCTCATCGTCCTGGCATGCAACCGGCAGAAGATCCCTTTCGAGAAACTTCAGCAGGAAGTACTGAACAGGATTATCGGTACGTGGCAGGTAGAAGGGGAACAATTATTCGAAGAATGGTCACTTTCAGCAGATTCCAGCTATTTCGCCACCTCTTATTCGCTGAAAAACGATGAAAAAATCATCCTGGAATCGATCAGGCTGGTCCGCGAAAAGGATAATATCTTTTATGAAGCGACAGTATTGGACCAGAACGAAGGAAAGCCAGTCCGTTTTAAGCTGGTGAGTTTAACCGCGAATAAAATGGTTTTTTTCAATCCGGAGCACGATTTTCCAAAAAAGATAGAGTATGAGATCCTGGGCGACCATCACATGATGGCAACGGTCAGCGATGGAAAGGGGGGTATGGGCAAAACATTCAACATTAAATTTGAACGCGTTATGAAGCAGAAAAAAGTTACCGGGATCGGAGGCATATTTTTTAAGTGCGATGATCCGGCTAAGATGAGAGACTGGTACCGGGACAATCTCGGGCTGGTGACGAATGAATACGGCTCCCTTTTCGAATTCAGGCTTTCCGACAATCCGCAACAGAAAGGTTATCTGCAATGGAGTCCTTTTTCTGCCAATACCCGTTATTTCGAACCCTCGAAAAAAGAATTCATGATCAATTACCGGGTGGAGAATATGGAATTACTGGTTGAGGAACTGAGAAAGAACGGAGTAGTGATCCTGGATACCATCGAAGAGTATGAATACGGCAAGTTCATTCACATTTTGGATCCGGAAAACAATAAGATTGAACTCTGGGAACCGGTCGACAATGAGTTTACCAAATCCTATGAGGGAGAAACCACAAAATAAACGAGAATAATGGCATTCCGCACTCCTGATCCTTCATTGAAATGGGCAAAGGCAGTTAAATCCCGCGATCCTGAAAAGGTTTTGAGCCTCTATCATCCCGACGGGGTTTTATGGGGGACCCTTTCACCGGTGATCCGCCACGGCAAACCGGCTATTCATGATTACTTTATAGGGTTTCTGAACCGCGATGAGCTGGAATGCAGCTTCGCTCATAACCAGGTAAGAAATTACGGGGATTTCATGTTCCATTCCGGCACCTATGTCTTTACCTGGAAAGCGGGCAAATATAAGATCAAAGTCCCTGCCAGGTTTTCATTTGTATATAAACTGGAAGATGACCGGTGGCTGATCCTTGAGCATCATTCCTCGCTCTTCCCCGATTTGCCATTTAAAGGAAGGAAATATATCCTGAGGGATTCCGATCAATAGTGAATGGGGCTTAAAAAAACCTAATTTCGCCGTATGGTTTTCAGCAGCGCATTGTTCCTGATCGTGTTCCTGCCAGTTTTTCTGATGGTTTATTACCTGATGCCCAGGCATGGAAGGAATATCTGGGTGCTGCTTACCAGCCTGCTGTTTTACTCCTGGGGTGCTCCGACTTTTTTCTGGTGGGTGCTGTTCACATTGATCGCTGATTTTTTCCTCGTCAGGGAAATACCCGGGGCCTCCCGACGTAAGAAAAGGATCCTCACAGGTATCTCCGTGTTCATCAACATTTCATTGCTGGCTTATTTTAAATACGCCAATTTTTTTGTCGCGAATCTGAATAATTTCCTGGGCAGTATCGGTATCGAGCAGGTTTCCTGGACATCGGTCCTCCTGCCTATTGGCATTTCTTTTTTCACCTTTCAGAAGATCACTTATACGATCGATGTTTACCGGAATGTTCATCCTCCGATGAAGCGCCTGACCGATTACATGATGTATATCCTGATGTTCCCCCAGCTGATCGCAGGCCCGATTGTCCGGTTCCATGAAGTGGCCGATCAGATCGAGGACCGTCGGGAAAATGAAACCGTGGAAAACAGGCTGAACGGCTTCTTCCGGTTCGTACTGGGGCTATCGAGAAAGGTGCTCATCGCCAACGTACTCGGAGCTGAGGCTGACCGTATCTTTGGCATGGGAACTGCCGACCTGACGGCCCTTGACGCCTGGATCGGGGTCCTGGCTTATGCCTTCCAGATTTATTACGATTTTGCGGGTTATTCGGATATGGCTATAGGTCTGGGACTGATGATCGGCATCAGGTTCCCGGAAAATTTCAACAATCCCTATATTTCCCAAAGCATTTCCGAATTCTGGCGACGCTGGCATATGACCCTCGGCCGGTTCATGCGGGATTATCTCTATATCCCCCTGGGAGGCAACAGGGTTACTCCCCTGAGAATGTATTTCAACCTGTGGGTAGTCTTTCTCCTGTCAGGACTCTGGCACGGTGCGGCCTGGAATTTTGTCGCCTGGGGCGCCTTCCATGGCTTTTTCCTCATAGCCGACCGGCTTTTCCTGCTAAAAATACTTGAAAAGATCGGTAAGTTCCCAAGCCTGGTCTTTACCTTCTTCATCACCCTGATCGGGTGGGTTCTATTCCGGGCGGAAGGATTACGGCATGCCGTAAGCTACCTGGAAACGATGTTCAGCTTCGGAAAAGAAGGTTCCAAAATTGAATTTGATCAGCGGTTTTGGATCATTCTTGCCGTGGCAGGGATATTCTCGTTTATAGCATTAATGAAAGGAAATGAGGCCTGGCAGGTGAAGGTCCTTCATAATTGGGCCATCAGGCAACCGGGCATTCATGCAAAAAAATACGCCGGCCTGGGATCGATAAAATTCGGACTTGCGCTGATATTCTTCATTTTGTGTCTGTCGGCTGTGATCTCCAGCGGCTTCAATCCATTCATCTACTTCAGATTCTGATCGTGAAAAAGATAATTTTAAATATCGCTCTTCTCATGATCATAACCCTGATCGCCTTACCCTTTGTACAGATGCAGTGGCATATCTTCCCGGAGAAACCCCTGAATGGAGCCTTTGTCCTTGCCGAAAATCCTGATTTTTCCAGACAGAGATGGGAATCAGGCGAGTACCAGCTGCAGGTTGAAACTTTCCTGAAAGATCACGCCGGTTTCCGGAATTTCATGATAAGGTTGTATAACCAGCTCGATTACAGCCTTTACCGAAGGGCGAATGCCGAAGGGGCCATCATTGGTGAACAGGGGCAATTGTTCGAGTACGATTATATCCGGTCCTGGCTGGCGACCGATTTTCCGGGAGAATCTTTCATCTCTAAAAAACTGAACAGGGCGAAATTTGTGCAGGATTACCTGAAAAGAGAAAAAGGAATAGACCTGGTCATCGTATTCGAACCGGGTAAGGCCTCCTTTTACCCGGAGCATATTCCGGAGAAATACATTAAATTGAAAAAGGGCCCTTCCACATATGATAACTATCTGAACAAGGCTTCTGAAGTCGGATTGGAATATACCGACTGGCAGGCCTATTTCATGCAATTGAAGCCTCATAGCCAGTATCCTCTCTTCCCAAGATACGGGACGCACTGGAGCGTCTATGGGATGAAGTTTGCGGCCGACTCCATGATCCGGCTAATTGAAGGTAGAAGAGGCATCGACCTGGCCGATGTCGTCGTAAAAAAAATCGAAACTTCCCGGTTACCCAGGGATACGGATGATGATGTGGCAAAAACCATGAACCTGTTGTTCCGGCCGAAAGGGGAAGAACTGGCGTACCCGATCCTGTCGTTCGATACGGCAGGTTATTTTGACAAACCCATGGTACTGGTGGTGGCTGACAGCTATTACTGGAATATCTTCAACACCCGTATTCCCAGGAACCTGTTTGCCAATGAAGCTTTCTGGTACTTCAATGCGCTCGTGTACCCTGATTATTATCTCCGGCCTCTTCGAACGGAAGATCTGGATCTCCGGTCGGAGATCGAAAAGCAGGATATCATTTTCCTGATGATCACGGAACGGTTCCTTCATAAGTTTGACTGGACCTTTACCGATCAGCTTTACGGGCTATATACGCCTGATCACTTGCAAGATCCGGTTTATGATTACATCAATAAGATCATGAAACACGGTCCATGGTATGCCGATGTGATCGAAAAAGCCAGGATAAATGGGATCTCCCTGGAAGAGGCCCTGGTCCTGGATGCGAAGTACGTTTATCATCTGGATGATACTGCATCGTTCATGATCCGATATGGGCCCTGGTATTACAGCAGGATGATCTCCAATGATCCTGCCTGGATGAGAAGTATAAGAGAAAAAGCGGTATCGCAGGGAATAACAGAACAGCAGATGCTGGAAAAGGACGCCCTGTATTTGTTTCAAAAGAACTTTCCGGATTATTATGACATTAACCGGGGGATCGATAAAATGCAGGCTGGACTCCGTACCGATCTTACCCGGCTTGATTCTATCCGCAAAGTTGCCGGTTTTTACCGGTTCGATGAGGAAGAATTACTGTGGATAACGGCAAGAGAGATTTATGTGCAGGGAGAGGTTCGCCGGATCAGCGATATCATCCGGCAGGATAAAAAATGGCTGGAAGATGTTAAAAAGAAAGCCCTCGACCGAAACATCCCCCTGGACAGCATGGTACAAATCGACGCTGCTTATATCCTGGATCAGAAATTGAAATAACTGACACAACTGCTTTTTGCCTCGATAAATCTGTGCTCAATCTGTGAAAATCCGGGTAATCTGTGGTGAATAAACCCGCGAATTCCCAAAAAAGGAGTATCTTTGCAAAAATTTTCGAAAACCTTTTTAAAACCTTGTAAATATGCCTACTACCGCGGATTTCAGAAACGGCTTATGCATCGAATTCAATAACGACCTATGGTCAATCGTTGAGTTTCAGCACGTAAAACCCGGCAAAGGCGGTGCCTTTGTAAGAACGAAACTTAAAAATCTCAGGGATGGCCGCGTGCTCGAGAATACATTCACGGCCGGCGTGAAGATTAATACAGTCAGGATTGAAAGGAGGCCCCACCAATACCTATACAATGATGGCGATTCCTATTATTTCATGAATGCGGAAACTTTCGACCAGATCTTCATTGAAAAGAAAATGATTGATGCAGCCGATTTACTGAAGGAAGGCCAGACCGTCGACCTGATCTTTCATGCGGAAACCGAAACTCCGCTTCAATGTGAAATGCCGGCTTACGTCGCCCTGGAAGTCACCTACACCGAACCTGGAGAAAGAGGCAATACCGCCACCAATACACTCAAGGAAGCTACGGTCGAAACCGGGGCAACGGTCCGCGTGCCCCTTTTCATCAATACCGGCGACCGCATCAAGGTGGATACCCGTACTTACCGCTACTCCGAAAGAGCAAAAGACTGATCCGGTACCTCTGACCACTCACCACTCACCACTCACCACTAAACCCTAACCCCTAAACCCTCGAAGTCAAATGCTTTTCCCCCGGCCATATGCCCTCAGTGAAATTGCTGCCATGCTGAACGCCAGGTTCGATGGCGATCCGGAATTTGAAATCACCGGCATCAATGAGATCCACATGGTTGAGCCCGGAAACCTGACTTTTGTCGATCATCCCAAGTATTACGACAAGGCCCTCAATTCCAAAGCCACCACCATTCTGATCAACAAAGACGTGCCAAGGCCGGAAGGGAAAGCCCTGATCATTTCCGATGACCCTTTCCGGGATTATGTTTTTCTGGCCAAACGATTCAGGCCTTTTGAATCCTGTGCCTTAGCTATCAGTCCTACCGCGGAAATCGGCGAAGGGACCGTCATCCAGCCAGGGGCATTCATCGGCAATCATGTTCAGATTGGTAAAAATTGCATCATCCACGCCAATGTCAGCATCTATGACCATACGGTCATCGGGGATGATGTGATCATACACAGTAACAGTGTCATAGGAGCTGACGCCTATTACTTCCAGAAAAAACCTGCCGGCTACCGGAAACTGGAATCATGCGGACGGGTTGTCATCAAAGACCGCGTGGAGATCGGCGCCCTGTGCTCCATCGACAAGGGTGTTTCCGGCGACACGATCATCGATGAAGGCACCAAATTCGACAACCATGTGCAGGTGGGACATGACACTTACATCGGCAAACATTGCCTGATTGGCGCCCATTGTGCCATTGCCGGCGTTACCCGGCTGGAAGATGAGGTAATCCTCTGGGGCAGATGTTCGGTCAATAAGGATATTGTCATCGGAAAAGGTGCCGTGCTCCTGGGTACCTCTGCCATCGACAAATCGATTCCCGGAGGGATTACATATTTCGGTTCCCCGGCCGAAGAAGCCCGGAAAAAATGGCGTGAAATGGTTTATGTGAAGAGGTTACCGGAAGTTTTTGAGAAACTGGGACTTTAATCGCCGCCGTCCCTCATTTTCTCCTGACTTCCCGAGACCTGCTGCCGGCCGGTATGATACAGGTCCATCGCCACCAGTATGGCGGTAAATCCCCAGAAAGGCACCGACGCCTTATCCGTATCCAGGAAATTGTTCATCACCCCATGAATGTAATAGGAAATCAGGCCAAGCGTCAGTATCAGGCTCAACCACCTGACCTCTTTATCTGCTGCCCGCCGGTAAACCCGTATTCCTGTAATGATAGTCGTGATCACTATGCCGATAAAAGTGACCATGCCCAGGATCCCCGACTCTGACAGCGGTCCGATATATTCGCTGTGGGCATTTCCCATATCTCCGTAATTGGTACTGATGATGGTTTTCTCCTTCGCCCTCTGGTAAGGAGCATAGACAAACTGATAAGTACCCGGGCCCCAGCCAAAGATCGGACGCTCCTTGAATAACCTTAAGGCGGATGCCCAGCGGTTGATCCTCTCCAGGTTAGAGGCATCCGAAGAAATGTTTGAAATGGACTGGACATGTTCGACGAAATCAGTTGAACTGTCCTGCTTGTTCTTTTCCAGCTTATCGATGAACTGGTAACGGAACATATAAAAGAATCCGATACCAATGATCAGTGCGAGCATCAGCCAATAGAAACGGACCCTGAATTTGATAAGGAGGAAAACACCCAGGGCCCCGGCGACACTTATCCATGCCGCACGGCTGTATGAAAAGATGATCCCGGTAATCAGTAAAGAAAGGAAAACAAAGGCTGTAATGCGTAACGTGCGGTCGTATATCCGAGTCAGAACAAAACCCGTGAACACAGGCAGGAAAAGGGCAATAACCGCCCCGTAGGCCGTATGGTCATTGTAAAATGGCTTCATCACCATATTGCTGTGCGGCTTGTCAAAACCGAAGGTCGAATGGTTATAAAGCGTGTAGAGTATCACGATCAGCAGTGGAATGACATACAGCCACTGAAACCTTTTTGCATTTTTCAGGTCTGCAAACAATAAGATCCCGGCAAAATAAAAAGGAACGACAAACCATAATCTGGCGATCATGAACTTGACCGATACCACAGGTATTTCACTGGTGAAGCAGGTGATGAAAATCCAGATCAGGTTAATGATAATGGCAATGGTTACAGGGTGTTGCAGGATCTTACGGTCATAAAACCGCTCATGCAGCAATTTCAGAAAGAACAGGAGCAATAATCCGAACATAAGTGGCTCCGATGGCAGCGAGATTCCGATGCCGAATTCCGAATCCTTCAAGTTAATGGCCAGAGGTGTCAGAAAGGTGGTCATTAAGATGACCTTGTCGAGAGAAAAAATATACAGGATGAGGAGGAGCAAAACAAATGGCAATGCCAGTCCCCACATTTTACTCTGCAGAAAAAGGTAGGCGTTTGCGGCTATGAAAACCGCACTGGCTCCATAAACCCAATATAATTTCGCCCTTTCGGTCAAAGCCTGTTCTGATTTTGATTTTTTCTGATCCGGTATACCCTTAAATTCTCAACGATCAGGATAACCACTATCGAGAAGAAGAACGTAAGGATGAATGTCATCACCACGATCAGCCACCGGATGGGATAAGATTTTTTATCGGCTGGAAATGGATGGGTAATGACATTGGAGTAAGTCAGGTTTGCATCAAAGAACCGGAGAGCATCTTCATACTCCACTTTGAAATCAGCGTAAGTCCTGGCTTCATGCTTTATAGATTCCGTAAGCAGTATCAACTGTCCGCCCACTTTCTCCATGTTCTCTTTCAGCCGTTTGACTTCGGCAGTATTGATGTTGGCTGCCGCACCACCCGTGACGGTCCTCAGATAACCTCTCATGATCTCTTCTGAACTCTGGTCATAGCCCAAAATACCGGATTCAACACTAAGTTCATATAAAGCCTGCTTCAGAGAGTCAAGCTGCTGTTCCTTCTTATTAAGCAATGTCTTATACATGAAGATCACTTCAGAGTACTTCTCATTGTGCATCTTCCTTACTTTGGCGTTGTAAAAATCAATGATCGCAGATACCATGTCGGAAGCCATCACAGGGTCTTTATCCAGCACTTCTATTCCAACCGCATCGTAAGGGGTTTTTTCAATTTTTACGTTCTGGCTGAATTCGTAATATATAGCCGTCTTGTAATATTTATAATCCTTTGCAATTTCATAATGGCCGGAAAGGTCAAATTTATTGATGACACTGTCAATGATATCTTGCGACTGCAATATCTGGAACATCTGCTCGGTTTCACTTTCTTCGGAATACGGTGATACATTAGCCGGATAGATCACCGCATATGATTTGAATTTTGGAGTGATGAAAAAAGGGCTGGAGAAAATAACCGCCAGCACCACCGCCGCAGAAAGGATCACAATAAGATGTATCCTCCACTTTAGCAGCAGGTTGACCAGGTTGGTATTATTGAAGTAGTTTTCCATTATGAGTTCAGATATTTTGTATTTCTGAAACCTGAGATTCAGCTTTGGTTTTATTGAGAACTGAAGTTTTTTTTTAACTGAAGCTTGGAGTAATTTTCAACAATGATTATGATCAGCACCGATGTGAAAAATACAATAAATACAGTCACAACCAGAATGATCCAGCGTATGGGATACGACTTTTTCTCGGCCGGATAGGCACTGTTGACGACGAATTTCTGCGGCAGAAACTCCTCCGCATCGACTTTTGCTTCCTGGTATTTGGTTTTCAGCAAAGTCAACTGTTCAGTCTTGAATTCCAATGCGTTTTTCAGTGACAGGAAAGTTCCGCCATACTTCCCTATGGTATCCAGTTTCTGCTGAAGGATCCGGATCGCGTGCTGGTTATTGGAAGATAAAGCTACTGCCAGCTGCATGTTCAGCACTTCCGACTGGCGTTCATAATCATTTACTCCTCTACGGCCCAGAAATTCCAGTGAATCTACAATATCCTGAATCTCAGCCTGTAAAGCATTATATTCTGATTCGACAATACGGAAGGCTTTCATGGCCCTCTCTTTTTGCATCAGGTTCTTGGTAGAATCCAGCAAAGCAGCGATGTCGTTCGCCATATCAGCGGCAATTTTCGGATCCGTATCGAATACCGTGATCTTTACCGCCATATATTCAGTCCTTCTAAACTTTACATTGTTCTCGTATTCCTTAAACAGCTGTGTGTATTTGAACTTTGAATTACCCGAGATCCTGTAATGGTCCAGAAGATTATACTTCTGTACGATCCTGTCCCGGATAAGATTGGAATTAAGTAACTGCAACATTTGTTCGGCCTGTTCCTCCTCACCTATCCCGAGAATATCTTCCTTTACCCCTGAATTCTGACTGATCAGCACTTTGGAGATCGAATTGGTGGCTACCGGGAACATGATCACGGTAGATTTGAATTTTGGCTTTATGAAATAAGGGGAAGAAAATATCACCGCTGCCAGAATGGCGGCAAGCGTAATTATTATTAGTGGTAATCTCCACTTTATCAACAATTGCAGTAAGTTGAGGGAATTGAGTTCCTTTTTGAAGGATTCCTGGTTCAACTGTTCGATCATGTTTTGTCTTTTACCAAAAAGAGGTCAAATGTAGAAAAAATTATCCAATGTGCAACTGCACCTTTGTAATAATAGAATCCTAATTACCGTCAACATCCTGCGATCTCTCCTTGAGCATCCGGATCATTTCCTTAAGGTTAACCAGGCGCATTGCAAATGCAGTCAACGTGCCCGCAATCAAAGCTATCGCAAAATTCATCTGCCAGCTAAATGGCAACCGTTTGGAAATCATATTTAAACCGATAAGGATCAACCCATACGTCAGCAAAGTAAAAATAAACGGAAAGTTAACTTTCAGTTTGAAGTATTTACGGACCAGCACGACATGGACACCAGCAGTCAGGACCTGTGTGGAAAGGCTTGCATAAGCGGCCCCTGTTGATTGCATCCGGGGGACCAGGATCAGGTTCATGCTGAAGTTGATGAAAATACCTCCCAGTGCCACCCAGTTTAATTGTTTCAGGTTCCCGTTGGCTGTCAGGAGTGTGCTGAACACATACATGGTGGTGGTTCCAAGGAAACAAAACATCAGGATGCCAAATACCGACGATGATTCCATCAGTTTCAAAGAAAACTGATCCGCCGTTTCGTTCCCTCCAGCCGGATACAGCCAGGCCATGATCTCACTCCTGTAGAACCATGATCCTATGGCCACCATCAGGGCCATTGTAAACAACAAGCCGAACGGCAACCGGATCATCCCCGAAACATCCTGCTTATCCTTGATCATCTTTGAATAAATGGGCAGGAGCAATATGGCAAACAGCCAGGCAATCTGGTTAAAGGCATCCAGCAGGCGGAATGCATTCGCGTAGATCCCCGCTTGGCGCTCCCCGGAAGGTCCTTCTATCAAGCGTTCCAGCAATACCGAATCGAGGCGGTTATATACCGCCATAAGAAGTGCCAGCAATGCAAACGGCATGCTCTTCTTCAGAATGACCAGAAAGAACGGCAGGTTCCAGGTTAGTTTGCGGAATTTGGCCTTTTTTATGACAATGATCGAAGCCACTAACGCGGTCAGCGCATATGACACGGTCTGTGCGTACACAAACCATTCGATCCGGAATTTCCCGCCGGTAAAATTGCCCCATAAAAGCACCGCGCAAATGCCGATCATCAGCAAACGGTCCAGGACCGAAAGAAAACTGTCGGTGCGGAACATCAGCATCCCATTGACATTCGACCGCAGGTAGAGTATAAAGGATAGCAAAAAGTGGTTGAAACCAACCCATCCGAGCAATCTCATCTGTTCCGAATCATAACCGATGATCCAGGCCACGAGGAAAATAACCGCCACATACAAAAGTGCCAGAAAAAATTTCAGGACAACCATACTGGAAAAATGCTTGTTCAGCAACTGGGCATGCTGGGCGATGTTCCGGTTGTTGAAATTGGTCATGCCCGCGTCCAGCAGGATGTAAAACAGGAACGCAAAATTCAGGATGCTGAAATAAAACCCATAATCCTCCAGTCCGACCGTATTCTGCACGGTCCGGTCGATGCCGAAAATAAAGAATGGCTTGATCAGCAGGTTAAGGAAGATCAGCAAAGCCAGGTTGACCAGGAACTTTTTCTTCATCCGCAGATTTTCAACAATTCCGGAATCTCCAGTGATTTAGTTATAAAGACCCAAAGTTATAAATTAGTTGCCTGACTGGCGATGTAATGAACTTTTCTGACAACGATATCAGAAGTCTAAAAAAAATTAAATTTGTAAAAACTATCAGAATTGAAGATCGCTGTCAACACAAGGTTGCTTTTAAAGAACAAACTCGAAGGCATAGGATGGTTCTCCTTCGAGACCCTTCAAAGAATCACCAAACAGCACAAAGAGCACCAGTTCTACTTTATCTTCGACCGTAAGTTTGACGATTCTTTCATTTTTTCTGACAATATCACACCTCTGGTTATACCTCCGCAGGCCAGGCACCCGGTATTGTACTACCTGTGGTTTGAAAAATCGATCCCCAGGCTCCTGAAAAAAATACAACCGGATCTTTTTTTCTCACCCGACGGGTATCTTTCCCTCTCCACCTCGGTTAAGTCTATGAATGTTTTTCACGATCTGAATTTCGAGCACTACCCCGACGATCTACCTTATCCCGAAAGAACGTTTTATCGTCATTATTTTCCGCTGTATGCGAAAAAAGCCCACCGGATAGCAACCGTTTCCGAGTTTTCCAAACGCGATATTATCAATCAGTATCACATTGATCCAGTCAAGATTGATGTGGTTTACAACGGGGCCAATGAACGCTATGCCCCAATTCCCGAACCGGAGAAATTGTTGGTCCGCTTGAAATACACGGAAGGCAAACCTTATTTTGTCTTTATCGGTGCCCTTCATCCAAGGAAGAATCTATCTAACCTATTCAAGGCCTTTGACCTTTTCAGGAAAGAAACCGGGAACGATATGAAATTGCTGATCGTGGGTCAGAAAAAGTGGTGGACGAAACAAATAAAAGAGTCATTCGAACACATGCAGTTCAACCACGATGTTATTTTCTGCGGAAGGCTCGAACCGATGGAACTCAACCGTGTGATCTCATCAGCCACGGCAATGACCTATGTATCTTATTTTGAAGGATTTGGCATTCCGATCCTGGAGGCTTTCCATTGTGAAACCCCGGTGATCACTTCCAATGTAACTTCTATGCCCGAAGTCGCCGGGAATGCTGCCATACTGGTGGATCCGTTTTCGGTCAGATCCATCTGCGAAGGGATGAAAAGGATTGCCATGGAACCGGGGCTTGCAGATGAACTCATCGAAAAATCCAGGGTGCAGCGGACGAATTTCAGCTGGCAGAAATCGGCTGACCGTTTGTGGTCATCCATGGAAAAAGCGCTTTATTCCTGAACCTGAAATCCTTGTATAATGAATGTATTAATAATTGGCTCGGGAGGCAGGGAGCATGCCCTTGCATGGAAAATCAGCCAGAGTCCCTTGCTCAATAAGCTGTTCATAGCGCCAGGAAATGCCGGTACCGCCGGTCTTGGAACCAATTTGCCCATATCCGTTACCGATTTCAGCCGCATAGCAAAAGCTGTGACCGAAAACGAGATCGGCCTGGTGGTCATTGGCCCGGAAGTGCCCCTGGTAGAGGGTATCCACGACTATTTCCTGGCGACCGAAGCATTGAAACAGGTACCCGTGATCGGGCCGGTCATGGCAGGCGCAAAACTGGAAGGAAGCAAGGATTTTGCAAAAGCATTCATGAAAAAGCATGGAATTCCTACGGCCGCCTATGAATCATTCAACCGGAGCGAAATTGAAAAGGCACTGAAATACCTGGAAAAGTCGAACCCGCCCTTTGTCATTAAAGCGGATGGACTGGCAGCAGGCAAAGGGGTGATCATTTGCAACAGCCTGGAACAGGCAGAAACAGAGCTTAATGCCATGATGATCGAATCCAGGTTCGGCGCCGCAAGTGATAAAGTGGTGATAGAAGAATTCCTGAAGGGCATTGAAATGTCAGCATTTGTGCTCACCGACGGGAAGGATTATGTCATGCTGCCTTCTGCCAAGGATTACAAACGGGTGGGTGAAGGAGATACCGGCCCCAACACGGGCGGAATGGGTTCTGTCTCACCGGTGCCGTTCGCAGATGAAGCCTTCATGAAGAAAGTGGAAGACCGGATCATTGCCCCGACCATCCGTGGCCTGGCGGCTGACAAGATCGATTACAGGGGGTTCATCTTCTTCGGGCTGATGAATACCGGCGGAGATCCTTACGTCATTGAATATAATGCACGGTTGGGGGATCCTGAAACGGAAGCAGTGATCCCACGGATCCAGAGCGATTTGCTGGAGTTATTGATATCTGCTTCCAGGCAGGAACTTAAAAGCTGCCAGGTCATCACCGACCCACGTTACGCAGCGGCAGTCATGCTGGTATCCAACGGTTATCCGGGAGAAT
The DNA here is from genome assembly GCA_964619555.1 of uncultured Bacteroidales bacterium. GTDB lineage: Bacteria > Bacteroidota > Bacteroidia > Bacteroidales > JAGOPY01 > JAGOPY01. The sequence continues at coordinate 217,659 of CAZUDV010000001.1, forward strand.
ACGAAAAAAACAAGGTCATCGGCGGTATGGAAGAAACGGACGGCAGCATCCTGTTCCATGCTGGCACTTCTGTCAGACCCACAGACGGTCACATCCTGTCAAGCGGAGGAAGGGTCCTGGCTGTTACTTCCCTGGCGGATTCCATGGATGAAGCATTCCGGATTTCATACAAGAATGCGGAAAAGGTCCGTTTCGAGAATAAATATTACAGGAAGGACCTCGGCAAGGATCTTTTGAATTACCTGAAATAACCCGTCAGAAAGCCGAAAAGAAAAAATATATGCTGATCAAATTCTTCAAATCCAGTTTCGTCATACAGTATTTTGTACTGGCCCTGATCAGCGTCGGATTATGGATGCCCGGGATGATCCGGTTACAGGAAGTTCCGGTCACCACCCTGGTAAACCCGCTTTATGCCCTTGTCCACCCCCTGTTGACCATCCTTCAGCCTTACAATCCGATCCTGGCTTTCCTGATCGTGTTCATTTCCGGGCTTACCCTCAACAATATCCTGGTTTATCACGATCTCACCCCGAAAAATAATCTACTGCCTGTCTTTGTCTATATTTTACTGATGAGTTCCTGCCCGTTTTCCATGAACTTGTTTCCTCTGATCCTGACCATTCCTTTCTTTACCTGGTTTCTTCACACCATTTACCGGATTAATGATGAACCGGAGAATAACCTGGTTGTTTTCAATGCCAGCATGATCCTATCGGTCATATCGCTTATCTATTTTCCGGCGGTATTTCTTTTCTTCCTGTTATGGTTGGTATTACTGGTGTTCGGCGCATTCTCCGGAAGGAACATCCTCATCACTTTTATCGGTTTCTTTCTGCCGTATCTTTACCTGGCATTTTATTATTTCTGGACCGACAGACTGGCCGAAGCGAGTCAGGCCTACCTGGAATTCTTCCAAGACATGATCGGTTTTAAAACCGGCGTCGATTACCTCCAGTACGGCATATGGTTGTACCTGCTTTTCCTGATGTTACTTCCCGCGTTTTTTAAAATTACCGGCGCACTGAGTTCCTATAATATCAATCTCAGAAAGAAAATGGGGGCGACTAACTGGTTTATGATTTTGGCCAGTCCATTGATAATTTTAAATGATCGGCCTGAATTTAACCTGCTGTTCCTGGTCCCGGCCAGCGTCATGATCGCCCATTATTTTAACCTGTTCAAACGGTCCTTGTGGAATGAGATCGTTGTACTGGTTTTCCTTGTTATGGTTGCCATTCATAATTATCTGAACATCTGATGCTTTTATCGTCCTACACCGGTTATCTCACAGAGGCCGGCTGCGATGAAGCAGGCAGGGGTTGTCTGGCAGGCCCCGTTTTTGCGGCTGCGGTCATTTTACCGGTCCGATTTCGATGCGAACGCCTTAAGGATTCCAAACAATTAACCGAAAAAGAGAGGATACGGTTGAGAGAAATGATCCTGCAAAAGGCTCTTGCCTGGGCAGTGGATAGTGTGGATAATGAGACCATCGATGAAATCAATATTCTCAATGCTTCGATCCTGGCCATGCACAAAGCTCTGGATAAATTATCGCTCCGGCCGGAGCTGATCCTGGTGGATGGCAACAAATTCCACCCCTATCACGAATTACCTTACCGGTGCATTATCAAAGGAGATTCAACATACCAGAGCATTGCGGCCGCTTCCATTCTTGCCAAAACCTTCCGCGACGAGTACATGGCCGGGATTGATTCCATGTACCCCCTTTACGGATGGAAAAATAACAAAGGTTACCCAACTGCACGGCACCGCGATTCCGTCCGTAAATATGGCCTGACCCCTTTTCACCGGAAGAGTTTCAGGATACATGAGCAATTGACCCTGGGACTCTGAAACTGCCTGCGGACCATATTATTGTTAAAATTGTTAATATAAAGGGTCTGACCGGTAAATTAATTGACTTTCCCCTTTTTTTTGTTTAAATTTGTAAAATAGGTTAACTGATTTAGAATATTTTCATTATGAATCGCCCAGAAATTGAAAATATTATTAAAGAAGGTGTTATCAGTTGTGCTAATGAACTGGGATGGGCAAACCTGGCGGAACTGGGTACTTATCTCAGGCAGAGGGGTTTACGGTATGGCAAACTCTCACGCTTCCTGGCTGACTATTCAAACATCGTAGAAACCAGAATCGATGATTCCATTACTCCTCCTGCAGTCTATGCCAGGCTTCGATAAACTCCGGGTATACGGTAATTGCCTTTAAAGTCAAATAATCCACCTCCACCTTTTCGGCTGATAAACCGGACTATAGAATTATTGCCCTTTAATTCCTATATTTGTTTGTAAAACTGAACAATCCGGATATAAGCTTGTTCTTTCCGTTATTTTAATCCGATGAATATTATCGTCATAGGTGCGTCAGGATTTATTGGCCGGGAAACCGTCGGGATCCTGTCAGGAAGGAATTATCAAATTACCGCAGTCAGCCGGAATCCGGAAAGGGCGGCCGGGATATTGGGCAGATCTGTTGAAGTCAGAAAATGGAACGGCAGATCCGCCGGCGAACTGGCCGAAATCCTGGAAGGAAAGGATGGGATCATCAATCTTTCCGGTGAAAACCTGGCAGGCGGACTGTGGACGCGAAAAAGGAAACTTAAACTGATCGCAAGCCGCGTGGATACCGGAAGAGCAATATCCGATGCCGTGCTGCAATTGTCCCGGAAACCGTCCTTCCTGCTCCAGCAATCCGCTACGGGTTATTATGGCCCCATCACTCCTGCCGGTATCGTTGAATCAGCAGGCTCGGGCAGTGGATTCCTGGCCGGCCTTACCAGGGAATGGGAATCATCGGTGTCGTTGCTGGCAGAGGCTGGGATAAGGGTCGTGTACCTCAGGACCGGCATCGTTCTGGGAAACGAAGGTGGTATATTGCCAAAACTAATGAGACCCCTCCGGTTTTATGTTGGCTCAATCCCTGGAAACGGACGCCAAATGATCTCATGGGTGCATATCCATGATGCCGTGAATGCGATTGCGTTCCTGGCAGGTGAAGATCGTGCCTCCGGCGCTTTCAACCTTACCGCACCGAATCCCTGTACCATGCGGGAACTTGTCTCTGCCACGGCATCCAACCTCGGCCGGCCGGTCGTCATGACCATCCCTGACCTAATCCTGAAAACCGCATTGGGAGAAATGGCGGTTGAAACCATCCTTTCCAGCCAGCAGATACTACCGGACAAATTGATGAGAATGGGTTTCCGGTTTAATTTTGAAGACATTACCGCAGCCCTGGAAGATTTAACCGGACGGAAACAACATGGATAAATTGAGTATTTTCTGGTTTCGCCGGGATCTCCGGCTGGAGGATAATCATGGGCTTTATCTGTCCCTCTGTTCCGGGATGCCGGTCATTCCGCTTTTTATATTTGACACACAGATCCTGGAAGAACTGGAAGACAAAGACGATCTGAGGGTAAATTTCATCTTTGAAGAAGTGACCCGATTGAACCGGGAACTCAAAGCTTGCGGTTCATCCCTGCTTGTCAGATCCGGGAGGCCAACGGAGATTTTCAGGGAAATCACGGGAAGTTATCCGGTGGAAGCGGTCTATGCAAATCAGGATTACGAGCCTTATGCGAAAAACAGGGATGAACAGATCGGGCAACTGCTGGCCAGCCGTGGCATTTTGTTCAGAACTTTTAAGGACCAGGTCATTTTCGAAAAAGATGAGATACTGAAAGATAATGGCAAACCTTATACCATCTTCACCCCTTATTCCAGGAAATGGAAGGAAACCTTCCGGAAACAGGGGCTCGACCATTATCCTTCCGAAACCTTACCCGACCGGTTCTTTAAATCATCTGCCAGGGAGGTGCCATCTCTGGAGAGTATGGGTTTCACAAGGAAAGCTTTTCATTTTCCAGGCCGCCGGGCCAACCGCGGTCTTATCTCAGATTATGATCAAACGAGGGACTTTCCATACCTGAACGGAACTTCAATGTTAGGGATCCATTTGAGGTTCGGGACTATTAGTATCCGCCAGCTGGCCGGAACCGCTGACCAGTTAAATCAGACTTTCCTGAATGAGCTGATCTGGCGGGAATTTTATATGATGATCCTGCACCATTTCCCATATGTGACATCCGGAGCATTCAAACCTGCCTACAACCGGATCCGGTGGATCAATGATGACAGGCATTTCCAGGCCTGGTGCAATGGTATGACGGGTTATCCCATTGTAGATGCCGGAATGAGAGAGTTAAACGCCACCGGATACATGCATAACAGGTTGAGAATGATCACTGCCAGCTTTCTGTCCAAGCACCTCCTGATCGACTGGAGGTGGGGTGAAGCATATTTTGCCAGAAAATTGCTCGATTTCGAATTGGCATCCAATAATGGCGGCTGGCAATGGTCGGCCGGAACCGGTTGCGATGCGGCACCTTATTTCAGGGTGTTCAATCCCGACTTGCAGGCGCAAAAATATGATCCCGGTAATCAATATATCATGAAATGGGTACCCGAATACAAAAAGATCTCATATGCCAGAAAAATTATTGAACATGCAGAAGCCCGGAAAAGAGCGCTTTCTGCTTACAAAGAGGCCCTTCAATAGGATAAAATTGAACTTTTAATTTATTGTGTTGTTTAAGGTTTCAATTATTAACCTAAACAAAATTCAAAATGGTAAAAAAACTGCTCGGATTAGTTTTCTACCTGTTGCCATTCATAGCTTTTTCCCAGCAAGGTACCATCAAGGGAAGGATATTTGACGAAAGCAATAACGAATCCATACCTTTTGCCAACATTATCCTTTTCGGGACAACTATCGGTTCTTCTTCGGATCTCGACGGGAATTTCATTTTTACCGGCATAAGTCCCGGGTTTGTAAGGCTGGCTGTTTCGGCTGTTGGCTATGAACAGACCGTGACGGAGGATTTCCAGGTGACCAATGCGAATACCTTTTTTATCGATATTCCGATGAAACCAAAAGAATTTGAACTACAGGAAGTTACGATAAAAGCATCACCTTTTGAAAGGAAGGAGGAAAGCCCAGTATCATTGAGAACCCTGCAAATCAGTGAAATTGAAAAGAATCCGGGTGGGAACAGGGACATCTCGAGAGTGATCCAGATATTGCCAGGGGTTGCCTCCACACCGGCATTCCGGAACGATGTCATCGTTAGAGGCGGGGGGCCCAGCGAGAATGTTTTTTACCTTGACGAAATTGAAATCCCCAATCTTAATCATTTTGCAACCCAGGGCTCATCCGGTGGACCGGTCGGTATCATCAACGCTGATTTTATCCGGGAGGTCGAATTCTATTCCGGCGCCTTTCCCGCAGACCGTGGCAAAGCGCTCAGTTCCATGCTGGATATGAAACTGCTGGATGGCAACAGGGACAATATCGTTTTCAGGGGATCGGTCGGTGCCACCGATCTGGCCTTAACCCTGAACGGCCCGGTCAGTAAAAATTCCACCTTTATCGCTTCCTATCGCCGGTCATACCTTCAATTTCTCTTCGATGTGCTGGGATTACCTTTTCTTCCTACTTACGATGATTTTCTCTTGAAATACAAGCTGAACATCGATAAGAAGAACGAAATATCATTCGTAGGTCTTGGATCCATCGACAAATTCAAATTAAACACAGGCATAAAGAATCCGGATGAAGGACAGCGGTATATCCTTGAATATCTCCCGGTCAACGAACAATGGTCGTACACAATCGGAACCGTTTACAAACATTTTCACAAACATGGGTTCACCACGGTGGTGCTGAGCAGGAACATGCTCAATAACAGATCAACCAAATACCAGGATAATGTGGAGATCGATTCAAACCTGGTTTATGATTACAATTCATATGAATCGGAGAATAAGCTCCGGGTGGAGCATACCACCCGGAAAGGCTCCTGGAAATACACATACGGAGCAGGCCTGGATTATGCAAGGTACACCAATGAAACCTTTCAGCTTTCATATACGGAAGCAGGCCCGGATACTATTTTGTATGATTCGAAAGTGAATTTGTTCCTCTGGAATGCTTTCGGGCAGGTCAGCAAGAATTTTTTCGAAGACCGGATGGTGGTTTCGGTTGGCTTACGAATGGATGCCAACGACTATACCCCTGACATGGCCAATATGCTGAACCAGCTATCCCCGCGTTTATCTGTGTCATATGGCCTCACTCCCGTACTGTCCCTGAATTTCAACACCGGCCGGTATTACCAGCGTCCTTCTTATACCACATTCGGTTTCCGCAATAATGATGATGTGCTCATCAACAAGGAGAACAATATCAAGTACTTAAGCAATGACCAGGTCGTTTTCGGGCTGGAATATCTTCCAGTCAATGATGCCAAGATCAGCCTGGAGGGATTTTATAAATTCTACCGGAATTATCCCTTCAGTGTGAAAGATTCCATCAATATCGCCAGCAAAGGAGCCGATTACGGGACATTCGGCGACGAAGAGGTTATATCCCTCAGCAAGGGCAGGGCATATGGATTGGAACTGCTGGCGCAGGACAAATCCTTTTTCGGATTTAACGTAATACTTTCCTACACGCTGGTCTGGAGTGAATTCACGGATAAAAATGACAGGTTTGTACCATCCAGCTGGGATAACCGGCATATCCTGAACCTGACGGTCCTGCGCAGTCTTGGTAAAAACTGGGATATCGGCGCAAAATGGAGATTTGTGGGAGGTTCTCCGTACACACCGGCTGATCTGGCATTATCGAGCATGAGACCGGCATGGGATATCCGGGGGAAAGAATATCCGGATTATGATCGATTTAATGCAGAAAGGCTGCAGGCTTTCCATCAGCTCGATATCCGGGTGGATAAAACTTTCTACTGGAACAAATGGTCGCTGAACCTTTACGTCGATATTCAAAACATATACAATTTCCAATCTGAGGTGCCCCCTGCGTACACCAATACGGATCCATACGGCAATCCTGTGGTCCTTAACCCGGAAGCCCCGTATGAACAGCAAACGTATCAGTTAAGGCAGATCAGTAACGAATCGGGCACCATCCTGCCCAGTATCGGGATCATTGTCGAATTTTAATACTTATTACGATGAAAATCAACTATATAAACCTGGCGGGTGCCATTTTCATGGCAGCCATTGTGTCACTTGTAGCTGTGCGGTGCTCCGGGAGCAAGAAGACCGCAGATAATGCCGATTCACAGGTTATCACAACCAATGAAACGGTTTCCGGCCCCCTGCTGACCGTTTATTTTACACGAGGGGAAAGTCATAATCATCCACTCATGGCCATCTGGCTGGAAGATATGGATGGAAAATACATAGAGACCCTTTATGTTGCGGAATCTGTCGGGAAAGGAATTTTCCGGCATGGGAGCAGGAATAGCGGCATATGGTCGCCGGGCGAGGTAAGACGTCCTGCTGCTTTGCCATACTGGAGCCATAAACGGGGAATCAAGGCCCCGGACGGGCTATATCTTCCGACCCCTGAGGAACCAGTGCCGGATGCCATAACCGGACCGACTCCCGCTGGAGACTTTACACTTAAATCAAAAGCTGTCTCTCCCCTGCCGGATACCTTCAAATTAATGCTGGAAATCAACCAATCATGGGACTGGAATGAATTCTGGACCAATAACAAATATCCCGATGATGATGAGTACAAAACGTCCAGTCAACCGGCACTGGTTTATGAAACGGTCATCGATCTGGCTGATCTGAAATCGGAATATGAACTGCAACCGGTTGGACACAGTCATTATGCAGGACTCGACGGTATATTGTACCCTGATCTCAGCACCCTCACCACAGCGATGAAAATTGCGGGCAGCATTTCGGTCACTGTCCATCCGAATAATTAACGCAGGCTTAACGTCAGACTCGGGCAAAATGATTATCTTTCCGGTCGGAAATTTAACCTAAAGCCGGAAACAGTCCATTCATTATGTTCGAAGAGCATACTTTGAAGAAGGTCATTCAGGACTACCTCAATAAAAACCTCGACCAGTTTGAAATCAATCTTGACCGGTCCCAGAAAGCATTTGACCCGGATGCCATCCATGATTTCAGGGTAGCGGTCAAAAGGATCCGCTCGGTGGTCAGGGCGGTTAACCGTTCCCTGGAACCGGCAACTTTTCCAGACAACATGATCCTGCCATTAAGGCTGATATTCAAGGCCGGTGGCAACATCCGCGATGACCAGGTGCAGATCGGCCTCGTCGAAGAACTGGAGAATGAACATTCACGGCATTTCCCCCTGATCCGGGAGTTCTACCAGGAGCGAATCAGGGACCAGAGGAACACTTTCTTTGTGAAGTCGCTGGAACTGGAACCTGCTGATGTCGAATCCGTCAAAGAACAGATCTTTGATGCACTCCGGCAGGTAGACGACCATGAACTGGACAGAGGCCTGTACGAGCATTTGTCACAGGCTTTGCTAAAGCTCCGGTTAAAGAGATACGACCTTGAAAAGCCGGAACGCCTGCACAGGTTCAGGACACGGTTCAAGCAGAATGGTTATATCGTCGAGATGATCTACCAGTCAAAATACGATAAAAGGATCACAAAATCATCTTACAACCGAATGAAAAATTTTGGTCAGGAACTGGGAACCTGGCACGACTATTTCCAGCTCAGATCGAAAACAGCACTGATCTTCAATGAATCCAGGAATGTAAGCCTGCTGGAAGAAGCCTTTGACCTTCGCAAACTGATTACACCGATCCATGACCGGTTATTCCAGGAAATCCTTCACCAGGTCAAGCGGGACGATAACCTCTTCACTTTTTGACACTTCCGTATTCAATCTCCTTAACAATTATTAAGACTCCCTTTAACATCTTTTAACAAAAAGAGTATCAAGGATTAAGGCGCCACTCCTTACTTTTGTGCCTGCTTAATCAGATTAAATAATGGAAACGGATATTAAAGCCCTTAATGAGCGCATACAGCAGGAAAGTGCCTTTGTTGACATGATCACCCTGGAAATGAACAAGGTGATAATCGGGCAGAAACAAATGGTTGAACGGTTACTGATCGGATTGCTTTCCAACGGACATATTCTCCTGGAGGGTGTCCCTGGCCTGGCCAAAACACTAGCGATCAAATCCCTGGCTAACATTATCGATGCCAGGTTCAGCCGGATCCAGTTCACACCCGACCTCCTCCCTGCCGACCTGATCGGTACCATGATCTACAGCCAGAAAAAAGAGGAATTCATCGTCAGAAAAGGGCCGATCTTTGCCAACTTCATCCTGGCAGATGAGATCAACCGGTCGCCTGCCAAGGTTCAGAGTGCCTTACTGGAAGCTATGCAGGAGCGCCAGGTTACCATCGGCGACCACACCTACATGCTGGAAGAGCCTTTCATGGTCCTCGCCACGCAGAACCCTATCGAGCAGGAAGGGACCTATCCCTTGCCGGAAGCCCAGGTCGACCGGTTCATGCTGAAGGTCGTGATCGGGTATCCCGACAAGGAAGAAGAAAAACGGATACTCCGCCAGAATATTGCAAAGACCTTTCCTGCTACAAGCACCATCATTAAACCGGCCGATATTGTCAAGGCCAGGAGCGTCGTCCGGGATGTATACCTGGATGAAAAGATTGAAAATTATATCACCGATATTGTTTTCTCCTCCAGGTATCCTTCTGAATATAAACTCACGCGCTTCGAGCCGCTGATCCAGTACGGCGCCTCGCCCAGGGCCAGCATCAATCTTGCCCTGGCCTCAAAAGCCCTGGCCTTCATCCGTAGAAGGGGATATGTTATCCCGGAAGATGTCAGAGCAGTCGCCCATGACGTTATGCGCCACCGTATCGGCCTTACCTATGAAGCCGAAGCTGAAAATATCACGCCCGAAGATATCATCAACGAAATACTGAATACGGTAGAAGTTCCCTAACAGACAGGTAGTTCAGGAGCAAAATTCAATACGATTCCATTTTTGAACTCTGACACTTCAACATTGAACTACGACCTTTGAACTATGGAAACAGCGGACATTCTAAAAAAGGTGCGAAAGATCGAGATCAAGACAAGGGGACTATCCCATGCCGTCTTCTCCGGTCATTATCATTCCGCTTTCAAAGGGAAGGGCATGGCTTTCAGCGAAGTGAGAGAATACCAGTTCGGTGATGACATCCGCAGCATTGACTGGAACGTCACTGCCCGGTTCAATCATCCGTACGTTAAGATATTTGACGAAGAGCGCGAGCTGACCGTAATGTTGTTAATAGATGTCAGCGGCTCCAACGAATTCGGCACGAAAAAACAGCTCAAGGAAGAACTGATTGCTGAAATCGCCGCCGTGCTGGCTTTTTCGGCAATTCAGAACAACGATAAAGTGGGTGTGGTGTTCTTCAGCGACCGGGTGGAAAAATTCATCCCGCCCAAAAAAGGCAAATCACACATCCTCAGGATTATCCGTGAACTTATTGATTTCCACCCGGTAAGTCAAAAGACCAACATTGCGGAAGCTCTTCGTTTCCTTACCAATGCTATTAAAAAACGCTGTATTACCTTCATAGTTTCCGATTTCATCGACCATGACTTTGACCAGGCATTGAGAATAGCCAGCCGGAAACATGATATCGTCGCTGTCCGGACCTACGACCAGCGGGAAACAGAACTGCCAAAGATCGGATTCGTCAAAGTTTTTAGCAAGGAAACCGGGAAATCGATCTGGATCGACACCAATGATCCGGGCCTGCGCAGTAATTACCGAAATCACTGGTCCAAACATGACCAACACCTGAATCAATTGTTCAAGCGCCTCGGGATCGATTCTGCCACCATCCCCACAGGGGAAGATTATGTCAGACCATTGGTCAACCTTTTCAAAGTGAGAGAATCCAGGTACTGATATGAGATCATACACCTGCCATATCATTTTTGCACTGTTACTGGGAATATCAGCTATTCCGGGGAGGTCGCAACACACCGGGGCGACCGCAAAGTCTGACAGCACATCCCTGCTGATCGGCAACCAGTCGAAAATGGAGCTCAGCGTTACGGTTCCGGCTGGCAGCATCCTGCACTGGCCTGCCTTTGCGGATACGCTTACCGCCCACGTGGAAATACTCCGGAAATCTGTTCCGGATACGGTTACAAGTAATTCAGAATCCTACACGTTAAGACAGGAATTATTAATAACATCATTTGATTCAGGGCATTATGTTATTCCTCCCATCCGGTTCAGGTATCATCAGAAGGGCGATACGACATCCTACTATACAGAAACCGGGCCGCTCCCGATCAGTGTGAATACCGTCAAAACCGATCCCGGACAGGATATCAAACCCATAAAACCTCCTTTGAGGGCCCCTGTCACCTTGCGGGAAATCCTTCGCTGGGTCGGGCTTGGCATTTTTGTCCTGGCCTTTGCGTATGGAGTTTATTATTATTTGAAGAAAAGGAAGAAGCAGGAACCAATTGTCAAGATGAGGCTGAAACCGACCATTCCTCCGGATGAAGCGGCATTGGAAGCCCTTGAAGCCTTAAAGCTCAAAAAATTATGGCAATCGGGAAGGGTGAAAGAATATTTCTCTGAAATGACAGAAATCATCAGGGAATACATCGAACTGAGATTTTCGGTCAGGGCCCTGGAAATGACCACGGATGAAATTCGTGTTGCGATGCAGCAGGAAGGTATCCATTCCGAAGCCCGGAATAAGCTCAACAGCACACTTATGTTGGCTGACCTGGTCAAATTTGCGAAGGAGCAACCTTTACCGGCTGAAAATGACAGGTGCCTGAATCAATGCATGGATTTTGTGAGGGAGACCCGGCCTTATAAAGGTTCTGAAACCTCACAGGTACAGCCTGAATTGCACAATCCTCAAAAACCGGTGAACTGATGTTTACGAACATAGAATTTGCATATCCCGGTTTTTTATTCCTACTGGCCCTGGTGCCGCTGCTGGCAGCCTGGTACTGGTTCCGGCTGGGTAGGATCACGCCATCGATGCAGGTGTCCGGTACGGAAGCTTTTGAATCTTCCCGCAGGACGATCCGGCATTACCTGCATCACCTCATGGTCGTGCTCCGGCTGGCTGCTTTCACGCTGCTCATACTGGCCCTTGCCAGGCCCCAGTCCACGCTGAAAAGGCAAAACGTCAGCATTGAAGGCATCGATATCGTGCTGGGGCTGGATATTTCCTCGAGCATGCTGGCACAGGACCTGAAGCCTGACAGGCTGGAGGCCGCCAAAAGCGTAAGCCAGGAATTTTTTTCAGGGCGTCCAAATGACCGGATCGGATTGGTTGTCTTTTCGGGTGAAGCTTTTACCCAATGTCCACTCACAACCGATCATACCATCATGGAAAATATGCTGGGAGACATTAAGAGCGGACTTATCCAGGACGGCACTGCCATAGGCGACGGCCTGGCAATTGCCATCAATCGCCTGAAGGAAAGCCAGGCCATCAGCAAGGTCATCATCCTGCTTACTGATGGCGTAAACAATGCCGGATCGATCGATCCGCTGTCTGCTGCGGAAATTGCCAAACTTTACGGCGTCCGGATCTATACCATAGGGGTCGGAACCCACGGTTACGCTCCTTACCCGGTTCAGACACCATTCGGCCTGCAGTACCAGAACATGGAAGTACAGATCGATGAAACACTGTTGCAGAAAGTGGCAGACATGACCGATGGAAAGTACTTCAGGGCGACCAATAACAGTACTCTGGAAGATGTTTACAAAGAAATTGACCAGATGGAGAAATCCAAGATCGATGTGACGGAATTCAGGAAGAAGAAGGAGGAATTCCTTCCACTGGCTATTTTTGCCCTTATCTTGCTGGCCATTGAGATTATCACCGGAATGACAATTTTAAGAAGCATCCCGTAATGTTCCGGTTTGAGCACATAGATTACCTGTACCTGTTGTTGCTGATCCCTTTTTTCAGCCTTCTCTTCATCCTTTACAGGATATGGCAGGCAAAAGCCATTAAAAAATTCGGGGACCCGGAACTGGTAAGACATTTGATGCCCCTGACGTCATATAAAAAGGGCTTGCTGAAATTCTTTCTGCTGATGATGTCGCTTGTGGCACTGGTTTTCGGCCTCGCCAATCCCCAGGTAGGCTCGAAACTCGAAAAAGTCCAGCGAAAGGGAGCTGATCTGGTCATTGCGCTGGATGTCAGCAACAGCATGCTGGCGCAAGATATTCGTCCTGACCGGCTTACCAGGGCGGTACAGGGAATCTCAAAACTGATTGACAGGCTGGAGGGTGACCGGATCGGAATCGTGGTGTTCGCCGGAAAAGCGTATGTTCAGCTGCCGATCACAACCGATTATGCTGCTGCAAAGCTGTTTCTGTCCACCATCTCTACTCGGATGGTCCCATCGCAGGGAACTGCTATAGGTGATGCAATAGAGCTTTCTGCGGGTTCGTTCAGACAGGATGACCGCAGCAAGGCCATTATCATCATTACCGATGGAGAGAACCATGAGGGAGATGCCATTTCGGCAGCACAGAATGCTGCCGGGGCCGGGATCAAGCTTTTTACCATCGGCATGGGTTCTCCGGATGGCACTCCCATCCCGGTGTACGATGATTACGGCCGGCAGACCGGTTACAAAGCCGACCGCAACGGCCAGACCGTCGTATCCAGGCTGGATGAAACCACTCTGCAACAAATTGCGTCGGCCGGAAACGGGATCTATGTCAGGGCCTCAACCGGTCAGGACGGGCTTGGAAAGATCCTGGAAGAGATCAATGCTTTGGAAAAACAGGAGATCGAAACCAAAATGTTTTCCGAATACGAAGGCCGGTTCCAGTATTTCCTGGCTATCAGCCTGATCTTCCTGTTGCTCGAATTCCTTATACCTGAAAGAAAAAGCAGATGGACAGACAAAATAAAGCTCTTTAACCGTTAATGAGATTACCAGTTATGAAAAAGGGCATATTGATCATCATCATGCTGGTCCTGGCCAGCTTCCAACTTTCCGCACAGAAAGAAGTCAGGCATATACGACAGGGGAACCGCCTTTTTGAGAATGAGGAGTACAAAAAGGCTGAAATAGAATACATCAAATCCACACAGTCACCTAAAACTGCCCCAAAAGGCATTTATAACTTAGGAGATGCCCTGTACATGCAGGAAAATTACCTTCAGGCCTCGGCAGCCTTTGACACTCTGCGCACCTTTCGTCTGGATGACGATACCAGGGCCAAAACGTACTATAACCTGGGAAATTCACTGTTGAAAGCTGCCATTGACAGCAATCAGATGGCAGGACAGTTCCTGCCGCAAAGCATCAATGCTTATAAGAATGCCCTCCGGCTGAACCCACAGGATTCCGATGCCCGCTATAACCTGGCCTATGCACAGAAACTCCTGCAACAAAACCAGCAGCAGCAGCAGCAGCAGCAAAACAAGGATCAGCAAAAGCAGGAGCAGCAGCAAGATCAACAGGACCAGGAGCAGCAGCAACAGGAAAATCAGCAGCAGGAGCAGCAGCAGGAGCAGGAGCAGGAAATGGCTGATCAGAACCGGCAACAGCAGGAACAGCCGCAGCAAATTTCCAAAGAGGACGCTGAAAGGATTCTCGAAGCATTAAAAAATGATGAAAAGGAAACGCTAGAAAATCTGAAAGAGGCGCAGATAAGGACGGTTAAAGTAGTGAAATCCGAAAAAGACTGGTAGATTTGGATTTAAATAATCTTAAACTTCGTCACATGGCGATGAAACCCTGGATAAAATGGATCTTACTGATTGTAATCGGGACAATTGCCCGTGGAATTTCCGCCCAGGAAGTTGAGTTCTCGGCAGTTACCAAAAACAATGTCCAGGTTGGTGAACAGTTTCGGGCTGTATATACCGTCAACCACCAGGTTGACAATTTTACAGGGCCGGATTTCGGGGGGTTCAGGGTACTGAGCGGCCCGAATCAGTCGACCAACCAAAGCTATCAGTTCATTAATGGAAAGGTATCCCAGTCATACCAGGTCACCTTTACCTATTACCTCCAGGCATCGAAAGAGGGAGAATTCAGTATCGGGCCGGCTAAGGTCGGCATAGGTGGAAAAAGTTACCAGTCCAATTCCCTCCAGATTTCGGTAAGCCAGGGTTCGTCCTCACAGCCGCAGGGCGGACAGCAGCCCGGGGGTTCGAGGCAGCAGCAGTCAGGCCAGGAAGGCATCGGCAAGAATGATATCTTTATCAAAGCGATCGTCGATAAGAACCATCCCTATCAGGGCGAACAGGTCATTATCACCTATAAAATTTACACTACGGTACCGGTTTCACAGATCAATATCGGAAAACTCTCCTCTTTCCCTGGTTTCTGGTACAAAAACCTGCTGGACGACAATGAACCGCTGAAACAGTATAGTGAAGTGATCAACGGAAAAGAGTACGTGGTGGCTGACCTCAGAAAAATCGCACTGTTCCCGCAGCGGAGCGGTGAGATCCGCATCGAACCCATGGAACTGAATTGCCTGGCCCAGGTCAAAGTACAGACTACCCGTACCAGGGATCCATTTTTTGACAGCTTTTTCAACGATCCGTTCTTTAACAGGAACTACCAGAATGTAGAACTGAGCCTGGAATCCAACGGGATAACCATCAATGTCAAACCACTTCCGGCAGCCAACCAGCCTGCCGGATTTGGAGGGGCTGTTGGAAATTACAACCTCTCATCCCAGATTGACCGGTCACAGCTTAAAGCCAACGAAGCCCTCAACCTGAAGGTCACTCTCACCGGAAAGGGCAATATTGAACTCATCGATGCATTGCCTCTGTCATTCCCTCCTGATTTTGAAACATTCGATCCAAAGATCACCAATAACCTGACCCGAAATGCCGCAGGTATTTCCGGTAACAGGACTTTTGAGTACCTGATAATTCCCAGGAATGCCGGAGATTTCCAGATAAAACCGGTGGAATTCTCCTATTTCGATCCATCGAAGGAAAGGTATGTCACCCTGACTACACCGTTGTACAGCATTAAAGTCGATAAAGGCGATGCCACAGCAGAAGGGATTGCCTATTCCGGTGTCAGCCAGAAAAATATCGAATTCATCGGTTCGGATATCCGCTACATCAAAACTGGAACGGTGCAGCTCAATCCTGTCAATTCATTGTTCCTGGGTTCAGGGGCTTTCTTATTGTGGCTGGTCCTGATCATTGTTCTATTTGGCGCCCTGACGGGCTTCTGGATCTACCATTCCAGAAGAACAGGCAACCAGGCCCTGGTCCGGAACCGGAAGGCCAATAAAGTGGCCCGTAAAAACCTCACCCGTGCAGGCGAATATCTCAAAAGCAATGCGACGGAATCCTTTTTCGATGAGATCTCAAGGGCCTTGTGGGGTTATATTTCCAATAAATTCAACATACCCCTGTCCGACCTTTCGATTGATAGTGTTTACCAGAGGCTAGCAAACAAAGGCGTGGGCGATGAACGGATCAAACAGTTCACCGGTGTGCTGGAAAGCTGTGAATACGCCCGCTTTGCCCCGGGTGACAAATCCGGAAGGATGCAGGAGATTTATAACGAAGCCCTGGATATCATTAGCAAAATTGAACAGGAACTGAAATGATGGCAGATATGAAAAAACTGTTGGCCTTATTGATTCTGATCCTTTCAACAGGATTTTCATCGGCTCAGGAGGCTATGTACCAGAGTTTGATGCATGAAGCAAACCAGTATTATGCTGACGGAAAATTTCCCGAAGCAATTGAAACTTACGAAAAAATCCTGGCCGTTCATTACGAATCATCTGCTTTGTATTTCAACCTGGGCAATGCCTATTTCAAGGAAGGCAATATCCCGTCAGCTGTATTGTATTACGAGAAAGCACTGAAACTGGAGCCAAACGACCCGGATATCCGCTACAACCTGGAACTGGCCAACAGCAGGGTGATCGACAAAATTGAACCCCTTCCCGAATTCTTTCTAAAAACCTGGTGGCATAATGCCATGAATATGTTTTCCAGTGACCGCTGGGCCCGTATCGGTTTGGTTTCCCTCTTCCTGATGCTGACTTCGGTTTTTGTCTTTATTGTTTCGAGAAGTGTGCTTTTGAGGAAGATCTCATTCTGGGCCGGTGTCGCACTGGCTGTAATGATGATCATGGCCTTCGTTTTCAGCACCGGCACATACCGGCACTACCAGCGCCAGGATTCGGGAATTATCTTCACTCCTACCGTAACCGTGAAAAGTTCCCCCAATGAAAACAGTGTGGATCTCTTCGTCATTCATGAAGGGACGAAAGTTTTCATACTGGATCATGTCGAGGGTTGGAGCGAGATCAGGCTTGCCAATGGAAATGTAGGCTGGCTGAGGTCATCGGTATATAAGCCGATATAATTTGCCCCCCCGAAAGGCATTCATCCTGGTCCTGTTTCACCTTTCATTCACCTGTTCCGGATGACCGCTTACTGATTACGCATTGCCGCTTACTGATTACAGATTGAAACCTTTCATTTTCATTTTAAATTTGTAGTTTCGAGAGGGGCTAATTTTATTCGATATCTTTGTTAAAATTTTAACTACGGCTTTCGTGGGGATAAATAAAAATAGTGTAACTTTCGCCTCTGTTTTTTAGAGAAACAGGATGTCATAAAAATCAAATTCTATTTATATGAAGAAAAGACCTTTACCCTTTGGCTATTTCATTCTGGCAATTGGTGTTGCAGCAATTTTACTTTCCGCGACTTATGTTGATCATGATAAAACGGCTGCAAAAAATGAAACAGCAACGGACTATATCAATTCGATCAGGAATAACCAGGTTACCGGTCAGTTAAATCCGGCGGACTATCTAAAATCTCTCCGTCAGGTGGAACAAAGCGAGATAGACCGTTCTTCGGATGCATTCAACTTTGAATGGGAACTGATGGGGCCGAACAACCTGGGTGGACGCACGCGGGCTATACTTTTCGATAATAAAGACGCGAGCGGCATGACTGTTTATGCCGGAAGCGTTATGGGAGGAGTATTCCGCAGCACAGACGCCGGTGCCAACTGGGTCAAGGTGGATGAGGAAGTCGGCTGCCTGAGGGTCTCCAGTATGACCCAGGCCGGTAATGGGGACATTTATGTCGGTACCGGGGAAGGCTTCAGTGTGCAGGAATATACCATCCTGAAAGAATGGGGATATACTTCCGGATTTATGGGCAGAGGAATATTCAAATCCTCCGACGGCGAGAATTTCACCCTGGTACCTTCCACACAGCCGGTTATGAATGGCAATAATGAAATGGAATGGGGCTATATCAATGAGCTGGCTGCTCATCCCGCCAATGGTGCCCTGTATGCCTCGACCAATACCGGGCTCAAGTTTACGAACAATGGAGGAGACTCCTGGCAGACCGCCAAAACAACCGATGGAACGGAACTCTCCCTCTCTTCAAAAGACGTTAAAATGGGATCCAGCGGAGTTGTCATTGCTGAAGTGAACAACCTCTGCTATGTTTCCCAGGATGGTAACCCGAATAATTTCGTTCTGCAATCCGGTGATTCTGCCTGGAACCTGCCGGCAACCAACATTGGCCGTATCGAATTCGCCATTGCCCCCTCCGATAATAACGTGATCTATGCCCTTGTAGTGACTCCGGGCGGTTCCCTGCTGAATGTTTACTTATCAGAGGACAAGGGCTCTACCTGGACTGTGATCGGACCGGGCGGAAGCGCCAATTTCAATGTTTTCAATACCGGTAGCAACATCAGCCAGGGAATCGGATTGTTCGCCGCGGTAATCGAAGTTTATCCGGATGACCCCTACCATATTATCGTAGGCGGCCAGGATATGTGGGAAGGAGAAAAGATACTGGAAGAAGGTTACTACCAGTGGGGCCTCCGTTCAACGGCATCAACCTATTGGCTTACATTTGCTTTCCTGTGGCAGGGTCATCATACTTATAAATTCTCCCCGTCCTCCCCCAATACCATACTCATCGGCACCAACGGCGGGATCTCACAAGGAAACCTCTTCGATGGCGTATACTCCTTCCAGTTCATGAACAAGAATTATATCGCCAGCCAATTCTATACCGTTTCCCCCACCATGGAAAAAAAGAACGTGGCAGGTGGCGCACAGGATATCGGAACCATCTTTATCAATGGTGCCGCTAACCCGGCTGATGGCAAAAGAGGCGCCGACATCTGGACGACCCAGGCAGAAGTTCCGGACGGAAAGACCGGAGGATACTGCGCCTGGTCGATCATTTACCCCTCCGCTGTGATCTACTCCAGGAACCCGCAACCTGCCAATAATGGTAACCTTGAGCAGTTTGTCAGGAGAAATGAATTTGAAGGCGGACCTGACTGGGCAGCGAATTTGTTCAGTGATAAATACGCGGCATCAGGTTTTATTCCTCCGTTTGCCCTGTATGAAAATTTTGAGGATTACAATACCAAAGACTCCGTGGGTTACAAAATAACCCGTAACTATCCCGCCGGATCGACCATATGGGTTGAAAGCAACAATGGCAACAGGCCCTTTAAGTATGTCACTCCGGTTGCGTTGCAGCCCGGCGACTCCATCGTTGTGCCGGATATCATCACTGCCCGCTTCTTTATCGGAGGCGACGACCGCCTGATGATGTCCAAACAGGTGATCCAGTTCGATAAAAACCCGGAATGGTATGTGATCAGCGATAAGGCTCACCAAGGTGTTGAAGGTATCCCTTCCTGCATCGCCTATTCATCTGATGCAAACCATGTCTTCGTTGGAACCAAGAACGGAAAACTATACCGGGTTTCCAACGTAAAATATGCCTATAACACGGCTACCGCTGATGTCAATAGCGCATTTTGCGTGATCTCCACAAAAAGAATCCCAATTTATTTACCGGGTACCTCGACCGAGATCTCCCAGGTGATCACTTCCATTGCGGTTGATCCCAACAACGATGAAAATGTGATCCTGACGCTTGGAAATTACGGGAATCAACATTATGCCTATTACAGCAGTAATGCCCTGTCGGAAAATCCGAACTTCAGGTCGGTGCAGGGCAACCCGAATGACGGAGGCCTGCCGGAAATTCCATGCTATTCAGCCCTCATCGAAATGGATCCATCCAATCACATCGTGATGATCGGAACAGAATGCGGAATTTATGCCACCGATAATATCGGTGCAACCTCCCCGACCTGGGTGCCGGAAAACAATAACATAGGCACCGTCCCCATCTTCATGCTGAAGCAGCAAACGGTAAAGAAAACCAATGACACCCTTATGTTCATCAATATCGACACCACTTATGTGATCCATTACGGGGTGAATAACTATGGGGTGATCTATGGCGCTACCTATGGCAGGGGATTGATTTCGCTGGATCAGTTTGAAAAACCGGTAGGAATTGGAGAACCTGGAAAAGTGAACCATGAAAAAGGTTTCAGCCTGTATCCAAATCCAGCTTCCGATAAAGTCACTCTTGCATTTGAATCCGCTGTTCCGGGACATGTGCAGGTGGATGTTTTCAACCTTACCGGTATCTCTGTCAAGAGTCTCAATCTCGGATGGCGACCGGAAGGAAGGCAGGATGTGATCTTTAATTGCTCTGATCTGTCTTCCGGTACTTATATCGTAAGACTGACCATCGGCAACAAGTCTGCTTCATCCAAACTTGTTGTTTACTAATTAAAAAGATTCATTTTCACAAAATAAAGACTAATAAGATGAGAAGAATATTTACGACCACCCTGATAATTGGCCTGATCGGATTAATGAACCTGACAGCGCAGGTCCGTATATATACACCGTTGCTCAGCAAGCCTATCAACGGCTCTGTCGATCAAATGCCAGATGTCTTGCTCGACTGGAATGCGGTCACAGGGGGTAATACCGGCATTATTACCTACGAAGTTCAAATGGATACAGATCCGGGATTTCCTTCGCCTGTAGTCTTTGAAACTGAATTTCTCTCCGCTGCTCAAACCTCTGAATTGCTTTTCGGAGAAACTTATTTCTGGCGCGTCAGAGCCAAAGACGGTGCAGATGTCTCTGACTGGTCTGAAACCTGGTCCTTCCGGGTGATCAGGAGAGTGGTGCTTTCCAAACCCACCGATGCTTCGAATCAAAGCACTGAAGTTGAAATACAATGGGAAGGAATTACCGGGGTCACCTCCTACGATTACCAGTTCGATACATCTTTTTACTGGAAATCCATAGCAAGTGGACAGACCGGAATTCTTTACAGCCTGGATATTCTCGATGAGACGCATGCCTGGATCGCAGGTGCAGGCGGGGTGATTCTGTTCTATGACGGTACAACCTGGACCGAACAGGAAAGCAATACCAACAATGACCTTTATTCCGTTGATTTCCTGGATGCCAGCAACGGTTGGGCTGTCGGCAAGGGAGGTGTGATCCGGTATTTTAACGGTACGGAATGGACCACACAAACCAGCGGCACCACTTCAGACCTGAACGGCGTCCATATGCTTAGCGCCACCAGCGGCTGGGCTGTAGGAAAAGGAGGCATCATCCTGCATTACGACGGCAGTGCCTGGTCTTCCCAGTTCACTGCTTCGAAAGATCTCAGTAAGGTGTTTGCCGTGGATGAAAACCATGTCTGGGCCGTCGGTAAAGCCGGTCTGATAGTTGGCTATAACGGAACTGCCTGGGCTCCACAGGAAAGCGGCACCACCAAGGATATATTTGGCATCTATTTCAACTCCGCCAATGATGGATGGGTGGTTGGAAAGATCGGCCTGTTGCTGCAATACAGTAATGGTGAGTGGATTGAATATGAACACGGACTGACGACAAAGGACCTTAACGGGATATGGTTCACAAGCCCCGACAATGCCTGGGCCGTCGGAAAAACCGGGACATTCCTGCAATACGACGGAATCGAATGGTTCAGCCAGTCGGGTGGCACACAGACCAACCTCAACCAGATCTGCTTTGCAGGCAGTACGGGATTTGCAGTCGGTGAGACCGGGGTACTGATCAGTTATAACAATGAGGCTTTCGGAAGCCCGCTGGCAACTATCCATGTTGTTCCCGGGGGTGTGACTTCCGCCGAGACCATTGATCTGCTTTTCGGTGAGCAATATTTCTGGAGAATGCGGACCAGGCATGCCCAGGCAACTTCCGAATGGTCAGGTGCCCGTTCATTCATTGTCAGACCTACAGTTGAACTGGATAAGCCGAATAATAATTCCACCGATCAGAACCTCGATGTTCAGCTTAAATGGAAAAAATATTCCGACCTAGTGACTTATGA
The DNA here is from genome assembly GCA_964619555.1 of uncultured Bacteroidales bacterium. Classification (GTDB taxonomy): domain Bacteria; phylum Bacteroidota; class Bacteroidia; order Bacteroidales; family JAGOPY01; genus JAGOPY01. The sequence continues at coordinate 239,810 of CAZUDV010000001.1, forward strand.
TATCCAGATTGACGACGATCCGGCATTTGCTTCCCCTGTTTTCCTGACTTCCAGTGCGATAACCGTGAACGCCGACCAGCTTAAATTCGGGACAAATTACAAATGGCGGGCTAGGGCACTCCATGCACTTGACGTATCAGACTGGTCCGAAGCATGGTCGTTCTCTACGGTCGGTTCCGTAACCCTGAAAGCCCCTGCGAACAATTCAACCGATGTAAAACTGTCGCCAATGCTTGAATGGCAGCCATTGTCAGGAATCCTGGAATACCAGGTCAACTTTGCATCCGATGCCAATTTCAACAATATTATGGTAAATGATATAATAGATGCTGCCGAAAGCTTTTATATCGTACCACTGGTACTGGAAAAAGAAACCCAGTACTACTGGCGTGTCAGGGCTGTCAATGGACTGGATTCATCCAACTGGAGCAATGTATGGTCATTTATTACACTTCCTCCTGTTGGCATTGATGAGCCTGGTCTTGCGGGGAAACTGAACATTTATCCAAATCCGGTTAAAGACAGGCTTTTCATTCAGCTTGCCGATAAAAAGAGCGTGAATATCAGCATTTCTCTGACCGACCTGGTCGGAAAAACGGTCCTGACCCGGGATATCAGGCTGGAAAGTATAAACGAAAATGAAGCAATCGACGTGTCTGCCCTGCGCGATGGGATTTATATGCTTCGGGTCTCGGATGGGATTAATTCTTATACGAGAAAGATAATTATAAACAGGTAAGTTATAGGCCTGAGGCCAAAAAAAGAGGGCGTCTCAAATGAGAACGCCCTCTTTTTTGTCTTGATCTGCATTATCTTCTGTTATATCTTTTACCAAGAGAAAAGTTAAGGTAAAATGTCATGAAGAAATTTTGTGCCGGATTGAAAGCCATAATTGGTATAGCTTTCGGATAGTATTCGAAAACTCCCCCAACTTCAAGCGCCCTGATTTTACTGTTGAGTTTACCGAACTCAAAATTCAGGCCCGCTTTGGCAAATACCCCGGGAAATATTTTAATCTCTCCCAATCCATCCGTAAAAGGTGCCCGGCCATATATGTATTCACTGCTATGGTAGTAATTATCCGGATCGTATTTTTCCTCTTTTTTGTAAGTATAAGTCTCATCCCAGAAAATCAGGTAGACCGGTTTGGCAAATGCTATCGTAGCACCCCCCATGTATAAAGCCCTGAGTTCAATCCCTCCCCAGTAAGGCTTTCGGTTTAGTAAACGTTTGTGTCCATAGCCCGCCCTTAACATGTAAACATGGTTAAGTTTACCGTAAACATAACTCCTTGCATTATAATAATATGGATTGATCACCCGGATCTGCTTGGGATGCTTCATGCTGACCACATCTATTTCGATGATCCGTGAATTGAAGAAGGTTTTGTTGGAACCGATCCTGAAATTGGCCCCCATTCCCAGGATATGCGCAGTCAGGCCAACGGTCATCTCTTTTTTCAGCAAGACTCTGTCGGCAATACTGTCGTACTCAACCAGATCCTCCGGTTGACCAATAGCAGTGACCGTCAAAACCATCGCCAGAAAAAAAGAGAGAATTATGACGGGCGCCTTATTCATAACGATCAGGATATTAAGTGTTTCTGACCTCGTTGCAACACAACGATCATACCAGATAACACAAAAGGAAAGAACAAATCAATTAATACCTTTGTTCGATCTGGTATTTATGAACTTCACCATAAGCGGGGCAATCGGTTGAGCCACCGCATGAAGTCATTGCCAGGACAAATAATCCGAGAGCAATGATGGCTATTAGGATTCTTTTCATATTCTATTTGTCTGAAATGAAATGGTTTGATGAACCATTAGGATTGCAAAGATAATTTTATTTACCTTTAATAACATGAATATGTAAAATATATTGTTTAAATGCAGAACACTTATCCGCAGATAGAAGATAGCTGGAGAGAAATTCTGAAGAAAGAATTTGATGCGCCATATTTTCAGACGCTTAAGCAATTTTTAAAAGAAGAAAAGCAAAATCATACCATATATCCTCCCGGGAACCTGATTTTCAACGCATTCAATCAAACGCCATTCAACAGGGTCAAAGTGGTCATTCTGGGGCAGGATCCTTATCATGGCCCCGGACAGGCTCATGGCCTGTGTTTTTCTGTACCGGATGGAATACCTCATCCGCCGTCGCTTCGGAATATTTTCAAGGAAATAGAATCCGACCTCGGAATCCCGGTCCCGTCAGGGAGTAATCTTACTGCGTGGGCCAGGCAGGGAGTATTGCTGATCAATGCCATTCTTACAGTAAGGGCCAATGAACCTGCATCTCACCAGAGCAAAGGGTGGGAGAATTTCACGGATGCCGTCATTCGAAATTTATCGGAAAAACGGAAGGACCTGATATTCTTACTCTGGGGGAATTATGCCCAGGCGAAGGAAAATCTCATCGATACCAGCCGCCATTATATTTTGAAAGCGGCGCATCCATCACCTTTATCGGCAAACCGGGGATTTTTCGGTTGCCGCCATTTTTCGCGGGTAAACGAAATCCTCACAGAACTGGGATTGAACGGGATCGACTGGAGAATTGCCGAATAGAAAGCTGATTTGATGAAAGAAATTGTTTTTGCCACGAACAACCTGCACAAACTTGCCGAGATCAGGCAACTGGCAGGCGAAAAAATCAAGATCTTGTCCCTCAAGGATATCGGTTGTTTTGATGAGATCCCTGAAGATGCCGATACCCTTGAAGGTAATGCTTCATTAAAATCAAAATATATTTCAGAAAGATTCGGGACTGATTGTTTTGCCGATGATACTGGCCTTGAGATTGATGCCCTGGGAGGAAGGCCGGGTGTCAGGTCAGCAAGATATGCGGGAGATGAATGCATATCGTCGAACAATATTCAAAAGGTCCTCACCGAAATGGCCGGGATCAGTCAAAGACAGGCCAGGTTCAGGACTGTGATCTCTCTAAGAACGGGTGGGATTGAATATCGGTTTGAAGGTGTTGTCAATGGTTCCATCTTAACTGAACCAAGGGGAAGGGACGGATTCGGTTACGATCCCGTATTTGTACCAACCGGTTACCTGAAGAGTTTTGCGGAAATGCCGCTCGATGAAAAGAACGGGATCAGTCACCGGGCAATGGCATTTGAAAAGCTCATTTTTCATTTATTGCATTCCTGACCGCTTCAGTGAAAAGTTCTTTCAGGGAAATTCCTGCTTTCAGCGCCTGCTGGGGTATGATACTGGCTTCTGAAAAGCCAGGTACCGTGTTGACTTCCAAGAAATTAATAACTTTCCCGTCGAGGATATAATCGAATCTAACAATGCCCTTGCAATTAAGTATCCGATACAATCTCAACGAAGTTTCCCGGATCGACCGGGCAATTTCTTCGTCCAAGAGGGCTGGTGTGACCTCTTCGGATTTCCCTTCGTATTTAGCCTCATAATCAAAGAATTCGTTCTTGGTGATGATTTCGGTGAGGGGAAGCGCCCTGAGTTCCCCATTTATTTTCACAACCCCACAGCAAATTTCCCTTCCCGGCATGAATTCCTCGATCATAACCTGGTTATCCTGACGAAAAGCCATATCAATGGCAGGCAAAAGGTCATCGGGCTGTTTGACTTTGGAGGTCCCCACGCTGGATCCGCCTTTATTGGGCTTTACGAATACGGGCAGTTTTAAATGATCAAGGATGGCAGCGGCCTCCACCGGATCACCCTTTTGCAGTATGACGGACCGGGCCACTTTAAGGCCGAAGCTCTTGACGTAATTATTGCAGAAATATTTATTAAAGGTAAGTGCCGATGTGGCCTGGTCACAGGAAGTATACGGTAAACCGAAAAGGTCGAAATAGCCCTGAATCTTCCCGTCTTCTCCAGGCGTCCCGTGAATGGCGATAAATACGGCATCGAAGTTAACCTTGCCTGCGGAAAGGGGAAGGGAAAAATCTTCCCGGCTCACGGCATGCCGGATCCCATTTTCATCATCATAACACCAATGGCCGCCTCTCATATGGACCAAATAAACATTATAAACCGTCTCATCCAGGTGCTTTTTGACAACTTCGGCGCTTTTCAGCGAGATCTCGTATTCCCCGGAATCCCCACCGGCTATGATTGCAACGTTTTGCTTCATCAGGCGTATTCGTTTACGACAGGATCAAACACAATAAAATTCATATCTTTGTGCCGGCACAGGCAATATCAGGCCAGTTTCACGTTATATAATCTAAATCCTGTCCGGTATAAAATTACTAAAAATGAGTTTCCTCGGTTTTCTCACTCAAAAGAAATTTTATGTACACCTGGGCCTTTCCGTATTGGCAACCATCGTCATCCTCATCTTGGTTTTCAGCATGCTGAAGAGCTACACCAGGCACGGCGAAGCATATATTATACCGGACCTGACAGGAAGGACAATCAGCGATATCAATCTGGACGAGTCGCTGGCTATCTTTAATATGCTGGTGACCGATTCTGTTTTCGACAACAGCTTATTGCCCGGTTCAATTATCAAACAAAATCCTTCTCCCGGTTCAAAATCAAAAGAAGGCAGGAATATCTATCTGACCACCGTTTCCTTTACACCCAAGATGAGTCATATGCCTGAGATTAAAGACCTTACAATAAGGCAGGCTGTGACAACACTGAAAACGAACGGACTGAAAATCCGTAAACTCCTGTTTATAACTCATTTTGCAGAAAACTCCGTCCTCGGACATTACTATAACGGGGACACATTGTTAGCGGGGACGGAAATCCTGGAAGGAAGTGAGATCGACCTTGTAGTCGGCCTGGGGAGCAATCAAAAAGCCAAACCTCCGTTTGTGATAGGCCTCACCCGTGATCAGTCCCATGAAGCCCTTCAGATGGCTTCCTTTAACTACGGGATGGAACATTTCCTGGATCCTTACGACCCGTTACACAGCCGGGTTTACAGGCAGTATCCGGGCATTCATGAAGCAATATACCCGGGAGATGCTGTAACCTTATATTACAGGTCTGACCTGAGATTTAATTTCGATTCCCTTCGCCAGAGGGTCAATCCCGATACAGCCGTTTATCTTGAAATCCCCGAAGGCCTGGGGGAGGATTCAACTGAATATTACGAGGAATGAAAAAACTTCTCCCGATATTACTTATGATGATAGCCGGATCTGGTTTCAGTCTGCAGGCCCAGGAAGTCATTACCGGACTTTCGGAAAATCCGGTCATCAAAACAGAATACCTGCGTCTGTCAACGTCCGGTATCCAGTCTGAAAGGGCCGATGAACCCATAATACCGGTCAACCTGCCATTCTTCGATGATTTCACCCAAACCTGGATCTATCCTGATGAGAACCGGTGGGTTGACAAGGAAGCATACGTGAACAGCAATTTTGGTTACCATTCCGTCAACTGGGGGGTTGCCACCCTGGATGCCATCAATTCGAGGGGTGAAATTCACCGCAACGGCAGCCAGTTTCCATTCATTGCCGACTCTCTGACTTCCAGGCCAATCCGGATGGATTCCATATTCTACCCAACCCCCAGGCCGATCAGCATCTCGGACTCGGTTTACCTGAGCTTTTTCTATCAGCCACAGGGAAGGGCCAATCAGCCGGAAAGCAGGGATTCCCTGATCCTGCAATTCGGTTACTATACCGGTGATTCCCTTTTTGCCAATTATTACGATTCCATATGGGTTCCGGTGAGCCAGTATATCCCGGAAAATGATACCATTTTTCCCGGGGATACCGTATACAGTCCTCCTGAATGCGATAACGGTTTATACGTCATAGCTTCGCAATATTATTATCACCAGGACCTGATCCAGCTTCCCTGCGATTCAGTTTTCATCCCGGAATTCAGATGGAAAAGAATCTGGAGCTCCGAAGGTATGTCCCTCCAGGAATTTCATGATCTTTATGGCACCTATTCCCGCCAGGTGATGATCCCGATTACGGACAGCAGTAAGTATTTTAACAAGGATTTTCAATTCAGGTTCATAAACTGGGCCAGCCTTTCCAGCGATTTCAACGCAAGCTGGAAAGCCAACTGTGACCAATGGAACATCGATTTTGTCTATCTGAATATCAACCGGAAATATTCGGATACCGTTTACTCCAGGGTCACTTTTGCAGAGAGGGCCCCCAGCTTCCTTAAAAATTACGAAGCAATGCCTTATCCGCAATATGTGAACAATCCCACCAACGAAATGAAAGATAACCTGGAAATGACCATCACCAATCTTGATTCCAGTATTTACAATTCGACCTATTATTATGCTGTTTACCAGATAGATGGCGCATTCGAGTTCTTATATCCGGGAGGTAATTGCAACCTTTTCCCATACAATCTTAACGGATATCAGAACTGCATTTCATGCGCCGCACACGCCTGCCCGCCGGTTAATTTCATCTTCCCACTGTCATCGGTCACCGACAGTGCTGAATTTGAAGTCAGGCATTATATTATTGGCGATATCACTGCCCAGGACACCATTGCGGATACCATTTCATTCCGCCAGAAATTCTTCAATTATTATGCATACGATGACGGTACGCCGGAAGAAGGATATGGCCTGACCCCTGCCGGGTCCAAACTGGCATACCGGTTCAGACTGAATGTGAAGGACACCCTCCGGGCAATCCAGATGTTCTTCAACCGCACCCAGAACAATGCCAATGAACAAATGTTCGACCTTAAAGTCTGGCGGGATAACAATGGTAAACCGGGCGAAGAAATGTATTCCCAGCCGAATATGCTGGTAGCCTATTCGGACAATCTGCTCGGATTCCACACTTATATGCTGGACGAACCTATCCTGGTCAACGGGGTTTTCTACATTGGCTGGGAGCAGCAAACCAGCGACAATCTGAATCTGGGTTACGACAGGTACAATGATGCACAGCAAAATATTTTCTATAATTCAACCGGCGAATGGTTCCAGTCTACTTTCCAGGGGGCTCTGATGATGCGCCCAATGCTGGGTGACAGGTTTGAGGTCATGGGAACGGACGATCCGGTCTTAATGTCCGGCTTTATCACACCCTATCCCAATCCATTGAATGGAAATTTGTTAAAATTCAAATGTACGGGTAAGTTCCAGTCAGAGGAAAATACACGGGATTTAATGGTCAGCGTTTATAGTATTTTAGGCGAAAAAGTCATGGAAACCCGGTTCAGCCGGAATATAAATGTATCAACCATGGCACCGGGTCTGTATATCATACGCATCACGGATGGATGGGGAAACATGATCTCTGTCGCAAAGCTTATCAAAAAATAACATCATGCCGGAAGACCTCCCGGAAAATTTTGAAAACCAGGAGGTGCTGGATGAGAACCAGGACCTTTACGAACATTACAGGATCACGGCTGACAAAGGCCAGGGATTGCTGCGGATTGACAAGTTCCTCATGGTCCGCCTGGAGAATGCTTCGCGAAATAAAATACAGCAAGCCGCTCATGCCGGCAACATCCTGGTGAACGATGTACCGGTCAAGCCTAACTACCGGGTGAAGCCTTTCGACGTCATTTCCGTGGTACTTTCCCATCCCCCGCGGGAAATCGAAATCATTGCCGAGAACATCCCACTGGAAATACTTTATGAAGACGCTGACCTGATCATCGTAAATAAACCTGCGGGTATGGTCGTTCACCCGGCTTATGGGAATTATACCGGCACGCTGGTAAATGCGCTGGCTTATCACTTGCAGAATATATCCCCGGACAAAGAGGCCGGGAGGCTGCCTTTCCTGGTACACCGGATAGACAAGGACACCTCAGGCGTTATGGTGGTTTGCAAAACTGAACTGGCACAAGCACGTTTGGCCAGCCAGTTCTTTCATCATTCGATCGACCGGCACTACCTGGCCCTGGTATGGGGGGACCTGAAGGAGGATGAAGGCACCATTACCGGGCATATCGGCCGAAGCCAGAAGGACCGGAAAATCTTTACCGTTTATCCCGATGGCAGCCAGGGCCGCCATGCGGTCACTCATTTCCACGTCGCGGAACGGTATGGTTATGTTACCCTGGTCGATTGCAAGCTGGAGACCGGCCGCACGCACCAGATCAGGGTGCACTTCCAGTATTTGAGGCATCCCCTGTTTGGAGACGTGACTTACGGAGGCAATGTAATACTCAAGGGAACCACTTTTTCAAAATACCGGCAATTCGTTCATAATTGCTTTGAAATCCTTCCCCGGCAGGCCCTGCATGCCAGGTCCCTCGCCTTCATCCATCCTGTTACCGGCCAGTGGATGGAGTTTCAATCATCTTTGCCGGAAGACTTTCAAATGGTCCTGGATAAATGGAAGAATTATAGAAGTAGTGAGATTTAATTCAAAATTCAATCAGTTTTCCTCCGCCATATGCATTTACATCAATCTGAGCCGGGCTCCCGGTGTAATAGACATTTCCAATATTGGCAATTTCCGCCCCGAGTTCCTCCTCGGCATATACAAACACATCATTCGGACTAAAAGTGTATACGTAGGTAAACTTCGATTGCAGGTTTTCAGCATGAAAAGGTCCGTAACCACGGCTGGATATATAAGTCACGCTTGATTTTCCTTCGACCTGGAAGTTGACTGTCCCGTAACGTATTTGCATGGTAGATTTGGAAACATGGATTTTCAAATTGACATCCCCTGTACCCTCAATGATATTTATGTAAATGGAATCATTGGCCCAGGTATTGGTACATGTGATATTTCCGGCAGCCTGGAACAGGATGGTATCCAGCCGGGTAAAGGTAAGATAGACATTTACCGGGACTTCAAAACTTCTCAGCCAATTACAGGTATTTTCATTACTTAGCACGAGCCGGCCGCTGTCTATCTCCGTTTTAATGCCATTGATAAGGTTCTCGCCCGCTTCGACCCTTATCTGGTGCATAACAGAATCCTGGGTGAGGATCAGGTTTATATTGTCGTAAACATCGATAAAGTGAAAATCCTGCACCGGCCTCGTTTCAGTCACTATCTCACCGGTTTGCCTGACACAGACCCCTTCCTTGTTGCAGCTTAAGATGCTGAAGAGGAAAGTCGTGAGGATTAAGACCGAAAAATTCTTTATCGCCATAGGGTATAATATTTGATCTTAAACCGGTATCCCACTCCAAAGGCTACGAAATCGGCTTTAGCATAATGCGCTTTGAGCATGATGCTACCGAAGAGTTGCTCCGTGATTCCAACCCGGATTGCTAGTTTTTCATACACGTAACCATCGCTCTTATCCAGGCCCGACAAATAGCTCCCAAGGTTCAGCATGATCGCCATCCTCGAAAATTCAAGTTCGTAGGCCGCGGTTAATCCGGTTTTGATCAGGTTGATCTGATGATTGGGTTCGATGTCTTTGAGTTCCAGGATTTTCTGGTCTGAACCATCATAGGATGCGTCAAAACCCACGCCAAACCGGCTTTTATAACTCACGGGGAACATCAGGTTCATATAACCGGTTGCCACCACAAACCGGTTGCCGACACCCATGGTCGCCTGCATGTCTTTTATTGCAAATCCAAGGTTAAGGTCGAGGTTGAGAAATTTCTTTCCATCGAATTCAAAAGGATAAAGCTCAGGAAGCTGCTTGCGCTTCAGGTACATATTCTCCCTGGTAAGCCGGTAAGCAGCGGAAGCATGGATGCAAGGCATATTGATCCCGTAATTGGGCAGTTTAATCGCTCCATTGGAAAAGTGCATCCAACCGACACCCGCAGCTGCCATGAATCGCTTTCCGATCCTCCATCTTCCTTCCATGAGAAGATTTACAGCTCCATTGATATGAGAGCCGATTGCCAGGTTCTCATAATTATCATAACGGTCATAAGGTCGGGTCAGGTAGCCCAGCCCGACCCCAAGCCGGAAATACAGATTGAATCCCTGGCTGTTAAGCAAGGGAAAGTCGATAAATGGAAAGACCGCATGCGCACTGCCGAGTGCCGTTGTATTACCCAAATCGGAGTACCAGTATGACAACCCGATAAACGGATAATTGTATTTCCATTCCCATCTTGTCCTGCCGTAAGTCGCTTTCAGAAGACTGACCTCAAAGGCCGGGTAATGACGCTGGAAGGATTTCATTTCAATATGGTGATCAAGGGTCCATCCGTAATAAACCCTACCTTCGGCGATCAGGTTTGGCGTTCTTAACTGGTGACGAATTGTCTGAGCCCCGGATTCAAATGTGATGAAAAGGATGATGGTTAACGGCACAACAAACTTACCTGCCCACTGATTCCAACAATTCCGGGCGAGAGATCTTCTGCAACCAGATATATTTCGGTTATTGACCAGATGATGCAGCTTTTGAGATTGTGCACAAATTTAGTAAAATACAATCCGGATAAGGGAATTAGATCAGACTAAATCCACTTACTTTTGTACAAAACAGAACTTATGGATGCACGGTTAGAATCGTTTGGAAGGTTGCTGGACATTATGAGCGAGCTAAGGGAAAAATGTCCGTGGGATAAGGAACAGACACTGGATTCCCTTCGGCATCTGACACTTGAGGAGGTTTATGAATTATCCGATGCCATTCTGGAAAAGGATCTGGACGGGATTAAAAAGGAGCTCGGTGACCTGATGCTGCATATTGTGTTTTATTCCAGAATTGCACAAGAGTCAGGGGCCTTCGGGATCAGGGATGTGCTGGAATCGATTTGTGAAAAGCTGATCCGCAGGCATCCGCATATTTACGGCGATGTGGAAGTGAAAAATGCCGGTGAAGTCAGGGATAATTGGGAAAGGATCAAGATGGGAGAAGGCAGGGAGTCGGTACTGGGTGGGGTGCCCAATTCCCTTCCCGCTCTCGTGAAAGCTTACCGGATCCAGGAAAAGGCTTCCGGCGTCGGCTTTGACTGGGACCATATCGGGCAGGTTTGGGAAAAGGTGGTGGAAGAAATGCATGAATTCCGGCATGAAGCGGAAAAAACGGAAGATTCAGAACGGGAGAAACTGGAATCGGAATTCGGTGACCTGTTGTTCGCCCTGGTCAATTATGCCCGTTTCCTGGACATCAATCCGGAAACAGCCCTGGAGAGAACCAACCGTAAGTTCATCCGCCGCTTCCAGTACCTGGAAAAAAATGCCCGTGCATCCGGTAAACTGCTACACCAAATGTCACTCGATGAGATGGATGTTTTCTGGAATGAAGCCAAGAAAGAGGAGTAAGCAGATAAAACTGCCAGCTGTCAGTCGCCGACCGGAAGCTGCCAGTTGCCGCCAGCCAGGTATTCCGCCACGCTTTCCGGGGTTTCCTTAAGGGTTTTATCTCCCGGGCGCCAGTTAGCCGGGCAAACTTCTCCGTGTTCCTCATAGCACTGTAAAGCGTCGACCATGCGGAGGCTCTCTTCGATGTTACGCCCCAGTGGCAGGTCATTCACCAGCTGATGCCTGACCACGCCTTGTTTATCGATCAGGAACAGCCCCCGGTAAGCCACCGCATCGCCTACAAATTCCATCTCTCCATCTTCATTGTATTCGTATTCACCTGCCAGCACGTCATAATTCTCGGCAATGGTTTTGGAAAGATCCGATACGAGCGGGAAGGTGACCCCCTTAATCCCCCCGTCCTTCAATTCCATATTCAACCAGGTCCTGTGGGCATATTTACTATCAACCGAACAGCCGACCACAGCAACGTTTCTCCTTTCAAATTCCGCCATCTTATCCTGGAAGGCAAGAATTTCAGTCGGACACACAAATGTGAAATCCAGCGGATAGAAAAAGAAAACCACGTACTTTTTGCCAATAAACTGGGAGAGTGAGAACTTTTCCACGAATTCCCCGCCATTGATGACGGCGTCAGCTTCAAACAATGGCGCTTTTTTACCAACTAGAACGGACATAGAAAGTTAAGTTTTAATGTTAAAATTTTACATTGTATCCCGGATGTCGAAGATAAGCATTTTATCTTCCCTGAAATCATACAGGGTCAGCTTCCGGAGCTCATAATAATTGTCCCAATAGCTACGCAATGCCTGATAATAGCCTTTGCGGGCATTGTCATTGTCGATCTGGGCATTGTACAGGTCCAGCACATCATTGACCTGGCCGATCATGTACCTTTTGGAAGTCACATCATAGCGTTTTTGTGCAACGGTATCGGCCTTAGCAGCGATATAAAGCTGATCCTTCTGCATATTGAACTGCATGACGCTCAGGAAAACATTCTGCTCGTAATCAATAACGTCCTGTTCGACGGATGTTTGCTCCAGCTCGTAGTTTGACTGGGCAACTTTGATCTGGCCCCTGGCCTTGCCCCAATCCAGGATAGGCATGCTGATCCCCAGGTTCACCTGTTGCTGGTCATCCGGATTTTTATAAACATCTGAGATATTATCGGTGCTCTGGGTCAATCCGTATTCAACATACAGGTCGGCATCAAAACGACCGTTCATCTTTGCCTGGCGGACCTGGCTCTCCGCAGTGATCATCCTTTCCTGGAATTCCAGTGAAATTGCCGTATTTTTCTTGGCTTCAGCAACTGCTTTGGAAGCAATGACTTCAAAATGTTCCGTAAAATCGGGCGGTACGAGTATCAAATAACGGCTATCCTGGATTCGCAGATACGACTTCAACCGGAAGAGCATATTCTCATAATTCAGCCTGGCATTATCCACCGCCGACTGGGCCCTGAGATAGTTTAATTCAAGTTGCAGCAGGTCATTTTCTGCAATTTTGCCCAACTGGTACCTTCCCTGGGCTATCCGGTAAAGAGTGTCATAATTCCGGAGGTTTTTCTCAGAAATCGATTCCTCCACCTGGGCCAGCAGCAGGTTGAAAAAGAGATTATTAGTCTGGATTGATACATTCTCCAGGTCTTCCAGGTATTGGCGCTTTGCTTTCTCATATTTCAACGGTTCGAGGCGCTTGGCCCACCGGTATTCGTTGTACTGAAAAATAGGCTGGCGGTATCCGACCACGATGGGTGTGGATTGAAATGAAGTCAGGATTGAATCTTCATAATAGTTATCCAGCCGCTCAAGGTCAGAACGCAGGAAAACCGATCCTCCCGTAAATCCAATTTTCTGATCTATTGAAATCTGGGCGGAGTAATCCCCTATCGTATTGTATTGAAAAATATCAGGTCCTTCGGCCTGTGGAATCTGACGGTAAATCCGGCTAAAGCTGGGTAAGGTAGCGTCCAGGTTAATGCCCGGCAGATAGTCGGCTTTGAAGGACCGGTACTGCCAGTAGCTCATCCTGAACTTATGCTTGGCTATCAAGGCATCCGGCGACTGGGCATGCGCAATCTTCAGGGCTTCATCCAACGATAGGTTCATCGTATCCGGTTTCTGCTGGGCCAATGCCGCCAAACTTCCTGACAGGATAAATAAGATTGAAATTAAAATGATCCTTGATCTCATGATAACTCGCTTTTTTGACCTATTCATACCTGAGCGATTCGACGGGATCCTGGTCGGAAGCCCTTTTTGCAGGCATATAGCCGAACATGATGCCAATAAATGCCGAAACGCCGAATGAAACTACAATGGCCAGAGGGGTCACAATAGTCAGGATGCCGGTGGTTCGGTTAATCACCACGGCAAAAATGATACCCAGCAAAATGCCGATGACCCCTCCGGTAAGGCTGATTATGGTTGCTTCGGAAAGGAACTGGAACACCACGTCCCGCTTGGTGGCGCCGGTAGCCCGGCGGATCCCGATCTCCTTGGTTCTTTCCATCACCGAGGCCAGCATAATGTTCATGATCCCTATCCCACCCACAACGAGCGAGATCCCTGCAATTACACCCAGAACGATATTGAAAACATCCTTGGTCCTCTGCTCCTGCTTGAGCAGCATTTCCGGCACACTGATCTGGAAATCATCCACTTGCTGGTGCCTGCGCTTCAACATATTGGTCAGCGCTTTGGTGGTAACGTCAAGATATTTACTGTCAGAAACCTGCACCACAATCTTATCAAGCTGATTGAAATTATCACTGCCTGAACCCGAGGATGTGGAGGTAGCAAACGCCATTCCGCCGTCGAATATCATCATCGATGAATTATCCTGTCGCAGGGAGGCATCATTGACGTAAGACCTGTCCCGGTAACGAAGTAAAACTGTTTGCAAAGGGGCATAGATATGGTCGCTGTAATCACTGATCCCCAAATCCTTGGACTCATCCACATTAAAAGCCCTGTTCTCCAGCACCCCGATCACGGTCAGCCATATTCCGCCGCATTTGATTGTTTTCCTGATCGGATCTTCCTGTGAAAAGAAACGGGCCTTGACCGTGGGGCCGATCACACAAACCGGGCTTCCTCCCTCCAGGTGCTCCTCCTGGAAGTACTGCCCTGAGAAAAGTTTCAAATTGTATACTTCAAAAAAGTCGTTCGTCACACCGATTAGCCTGGCCGGTGACCGTTTGCCGCTTTTAATGATGTAGGAATCATATGCCACTTCTGGACTTACCCTGGTCACCGTTGGGATTACCTGGGATATGCTGGTGGCATCCTCGAGTGTCAGTCCGGGCGAAAACTTTTTCTGCATCTTTTTCCCGCCGTCATCATTCTCAGAACCACTGCTCCCGGAACCCGACTGTTCAAGGACCGGAGTGATCACGATATTGTTTACCCCGACGAGTTTGATCTGGTCAAGTATTTCCTTTTTGGCACCCGTTCCGATAGCCATCATGGCAATCACGGCAGCCACTCCGAAAATGATCCCCAGGGCAGTGAGGATTGAACGGAACCGGTTTGCCACTACTGCCTCCACGGCAATATTCAGGGAATGAAGATACCGTTGATAGGCCGATTTACCTATGCCTGGAACAGGATTCATCGTCTCTTTTCTTGACCAGGTCCAGGATTCGTCTGTTGTTCTTCTTTCCGGAACTTTTCGATGATAACTGGATCCAGTTTGATAAGCCTGAAGCTCTCTGCATCTGAAGGCGGCACCAGGTAGATCTCTTCATCCTTTTCCAATCCTGCCTGTATGATCACCTCATTTTCGTTACTCGGGCCAAGGATAACCTGCTGACGATTTCCGGATGCGTAGACATAGCTGATGCTGTCATTCGACTGGACGCAATCCAAAGGAATAAACAGGACGCTGTCGATAGAGGCGGTAAGTATTTCATTTTTAGTAGTCATCGCAGGCCTCAGGATCGAGTCATATTCGTTGACCTCAATGACCACCTCAAATACCTTGGCATTGGAATTCGGAAGTTGCTGACCGATATTTGCCACTTCGGTCACTATTCCTGTATATGTTTTATCCGGAAATGCATCAATGCCAATATTTACGGATTGCCCGACCTTGATCTTGCTGATGTCAATTTCATTGATATAGGTCTTGGACTTCATCTCCTTCAGGTTCGGCAACTCTGCCACGATCGGGTCCCAAACGCTGATCTGGGAACCGACTCCCTGTTTTTGTCCGTCCCAGCCTCTCCTGTATATCACCATTCCGGATTTCGGGGCAAAAATGGTAAACTGGTTTAAAATGGCTACCATCTTTTCATATTCGGACCTGACCTTGCGCATGGAGGTATTGATCTCCTGCATATCGGCCTTAGCCTTTTTCAGTTTAACTTCATAGTTTTCAAGAGCTTGTTCATAATTTCTCTGACCACGTTCCAGGTCGATCCTGGCCTGTCGTTGAGTGGCCGGGGGTTCATATATAGACTGATCCACCACAATTTGTTTTTCTTCCAGCTCGTATTTGAGGTTGATCAGGTTATCGCGGGCAGTCCGCATTTCCAAAGTCGTATCCAGTTGTGTTTTGATAAACTGGGTCTCGAGCTTTTCTATTTCCAGTTCCTGGTCTTTCATTTTATTGACCAGCTCAGTCCTGTCAAGTGTGGCAATATACTCACCTGAATCCACGACGGTACCGTCGGGAATGATGTCATCGATCTTGATCTGCCAGATGCGGAAATCCCGTAGGTTGACAGGCCCCAGGATCTTTTCCGAACTCTTGGCTTCAAGTTCCCCGGTGGTGGTAACGGTAATATCGAATTTCCCGAACTTGACCGGTACTTTGACGACGGTTTCCTTTTCGCTGCCTGTTCCTGCAAAAATCCAGATAATGACAATCAGCAGGATAACGGCAAGGCTGATGAGATAGATTTTGCCTTTTTTCATATCTGGTTCGGTTTGGTAATTTGTTTATTTTAAAAATTCCTGTATGATCTTCTCGACTGAGAAGCCATCGGCTTCTGCTTTGTAATTTCTGACTATCCTGTGTCGAAGAATGGAAGAAGCGATAGCTTTCACATCTTCAATGTCAGGAGAATATTTACCATGGATGGCAGCATGGCATTTGGCGCCGATAATGAGGTATTGCGACGCTCTCGGACCGGCTCCCCAAGTCAGGTATTCATTGGCAAAGGGATGTGCCAGGGAAGTGTCAGGCCTGGTCCTGGAAGAAAGATTCACGGCAAATTTATACACATTGTCAGGAACCGGGATTCGACGGACCAGGCCCTGGAAATAGAGGATCTCTTCGGAGGAAAGCACTACCTTTATCTCAGCCTGCTGATCCTGTGTAGTCGATTTGACCACATCCATTTCCTGCTCGAACGATGGGTAATCCAGCCAGATATTGAACATAAAGCGGTCCAGCTGGGCTTCCGGCAAAGGGTAGGTCCCCTCCTGTTCAATCGGGTTCTGGGTAGCCAGAACAAAAAATGGATCAGACAATTTGTAATTCTTGCCTGCCACGGTAATGGCCTTCTCCTGCATGGCTTCCAGAAGGGCAGACTGGGTTTTGGGCGGAGTACGGTTAATTTCGTCGGCCAGGATGATGTTGGCAAATACCGGACCGCGAATAAATTTGAACTTTCTCTCTTCATCCAGGATTTCAGTCCCGATGATATCGGAAGGCATCAGGTCAGGAGTGAACTGGATCCTGCTGTAGCTCAACCCCAGAGCCCTTGCAATCGTATTGACCATCAAGGTTTTGGCAAGGCCCGGGACACCCACCAATAGGCCGTGTCCACGACTGAAGATGGAAATAAGCACTTTTTCGACCACTTCATCCTGACCCACAATGATCTTGGCAATCTCCTTTCTCAGGATGTTGTATTTCTCAACAAAGGCATCAACAGCCTCAACATCAGATTTGTATGATATCATCAAACAGTGTTTTTACTAATTAAAGACTTTATATCCGGCAAAAATCCGGTTCCTTTTCATTTCTCTTCAGGGAACCAGTTACTAATATAATTACAGTCCTTGTAATCATCGATGACCATAATATATGCATTATCCAGGTTTTTATCAACCCAGTCGATCAATTCAACTTGTTGTTTCTGTCTCAGGGCCCATTCCTGGATCACGTTGTAATCATCTTCCAGGTTGGCCCGATGGGGTTCCGTCCTGGATACCAGTTTTACCAGGCGGAATGCTTCCTTTCCTTCTTCTGTCTGAGTTGGAATAGGTTTGCTGATCTGCCCTACTTCCAGGCGGTTGATGGCAAAGGAAAGCTGCGGTTCAAGCTGATCCATCTCATATTTAGTGGCGCCGGTGTAAGGGTTGATGACCATGCCACCGCTGTTTTTACCAGGATCATCGGAGTACTTTTGAATGGCTTCCTCAAAGCTGATCGTTCCGCCCTCGACAAGATTATAAACGCTATCCAGGACATTTCTGGCCTTTTCGAGATCTTCGGGCGAAGGCTTGGTCATCAGCAGGATATGCCTGGTATTGACATAATCACCTTTTCGTTCGATGAGCTGAATGATGTGGAACCCTGCTTTGGATTCAACTATTTCAGAGATTTCACCTTCAGAGAGTTTAAACGCAACAGCCTCATATTCAGGGTATAATTCACCTCTTCCATAGAATCCGATCTCTCCTCCCTTTGCAGCGGAACCCGGATCCTCCGAATATAAAATGGCAAGGGTCGCAAAATTCTCGCCATTGATAATCCTTCTTCTGAGATCCCTCAGTTTTTCCTTGATCACCACCTTTTGTTCCACGCTAATGGGCGGAATACGAAGGATCTGTGACATCTCCACCTCCGAATTGATCAGCGGGATACTGTCCAACGGCATCTCCCTGTAATATTGTTTTACCTCGGAAGGAGTCACAAAGACTTTTTCCTTAATGGCACTCTCCACTTTTTGCACCTTCATCTGGTCCCTGATCATATCACGGAATTCCTCTTTTATCTCGACGATCGATTTCTGATAGAATTCTTCCAGTTTCTCCTGCGATCCGAATTGAGAAATAAAGTACCTTAACCGCTGGTCCATAGATTGTTCCACCTCGTTGTCCGTGACTTCGACACTGTCGAGCGCTGCCTGGTTCAGCAACAGCTTTTCCAGGAGCATATTTTCCAGTATCTGGCATTTCACTTCGGTCGCAGTGCCCTCGATCATCCCTTGCATCCGGTACTGCATGTACTGTGCTTCCACATCCGATTCAAGTATCGCATTGGTACCCACAACCGCTATTACCCTGTCGATCACCTGGGGCTGGGCTTCAAGTTCCGGCAGGCTCAAACCCAGGATAAGGCAAAGCGACAACAATAGGGCGGGTTTTGATAGGTTCATCTTCATCCTTTGATCTTCAGGAATATAACAACTGGTCTGCTTAAATATTGTCTTCAGGCATTTTAATAAATCTCAGCATCATCCTTTTTAAAAGCTTCGTCGATGATCTCCTGTCGCTTGGTTTCCAGGAGGTCTAATTTTCTGCCGTTGAGGATGATATTTCGAATCTTGTCCTTTTCAAATTCCATGGGAGATATACTGTCCGTAGTCCGGTAGTCATTGATTCTCAACAAATAGACAAATATGGAATCATCAGCTTCTGCATATGTCGTCCTCCGGAGAAACAGGGGCTGGTTGTCGACCTCCAGTGGCATTTCATCCAGGATCTCATTCAGTGAGACCCATTCTGTTGCGAACCAATAGTCGTGGGCATTTTTTTCGGCAGAAGTCTTTAGCCTTTCCCTGGAAGCCAGGTCGGATTCCCTGAGCAACCTGCGGAATTCACCAATGTGCCGGGATCTTTTCTTGAGTTTGATGAAATCAAATTTCAGGATATTTCCTTTCAGTTCAAATTGTGATCGGTTTTCCAAATAATATCTTTCAATTTCAGCATCCGTGACATTGGTATCCAGGTAGAGCCTGACCAGTTTTTGTTCAAGCGCAAAAAGCAGGAGTGAATTCCTGTACTCTTCCAGCTGCTTGGTAAAATCCTGTTCGTCGGAACTCAGGCTCTTCCTGGCCCTCTGGGTCAGGATCTCATTCTGGATCCATTTGTTGATGTAATTCTGGGCAAGTGTCAGGCTGTCCCGTTCGCTGAGTCCATCCGGTATCCTGGCAGTGATCTCCGATTTTTTCAAATATTTATCATCTGCCCTGGCAACAGCCGGATCATCTTCCGAAAACTGGAATAACCGGTTGCAGGAGACCAGCAGCAAGACGACGAATATGAAAAAATTCCTCAATGAGCTTTATTTTAGTGTATTTAACACCTCTTCATTAACAGTGACCGGATATTTGGCACGGAGCTCCGTGATCCATTGCTCTTCCAGGAAGGTCTGGTAATCAGCCGTCACAAGCCCGCGCGCTTCATCCAGTGTTTTCGGTTCTGGCTTAAGGACCTCGATTCCATTCACAAAGGCCGGCCCTTCAGGAGTGTCAACCAGCGGAGACAGTCCTGTTTTCCATTTTACTTTATCCACGACCGGAGAATCGCCTTCTGAAAATTTATTAGTTTCGATCAGGACATTTGTCAATGTATCGCTGTTAACTTCCTTCAGAATGCCTTCCGTTGATTTGCCGGTGGTGAACATATTTCTCAGGGCTTCGGTATCCACTTCGGAAGGGTTGAGGATAGTGACCACTGAGGCATGGAGCCGTTTATCCCACATATATTTCCCGGGATTGGCGTTGTAATAATCCCGGAGGCCGGTTGTGTCTTTGACCGCCCTGGACCAGACATTCTGGTCTGTCAGGTCGAACAGCAGGATACCATCATGGTATTCCTGCACGAGCATCCTGAAATCCGGGTACTTTTCTTCCAAACGGTTGTCTTCATAGGCAATACAACTTTCTTTAACAAAACTCGAATAGGATTCGTTAAAGAATGTTCCAATATCGGCGACCCTCTTGCTCTGTTTGGCGGCCAAATAACCGGCAAGGTCCTGCTGCGTGTATTTTTCTGATCCGAGGGAGAAAACCGTTTTTTCCAGGCCTGCGGCTTTGGTGATATCCCATTCTCCTTTCAGGAGAGTGGAGTCCAATGTTTCACGAACAGCGTCCCTGGATTTCGGGAATTCCTTGAAACCATATTCGTTCTTAATCTTACTGATCACAGCCTCTTCGCTCAGGCTGTTTCTCATATCTTTATCCAGCCGGTTCTTAAGATTGAATTCCTCATCTTCGAAAGAACCGACAGGTTTCTTACCCACGAGCTGGATAATATGCCAGCCAAAGGATGTAGTGAACGGAGCGCTGATATCACCGGTGTCTTTTAAATTGCGGGTTTCGATGATAAATTCAGGCACCATCCTGTTCGATCCGAACCAGGGCAGTTTGCCTCCGTTACCTGCAGAGCTTTTATCTTCTGAAAATTCATTGACAACATCTTCGAAACTGGCCCCACTTTTCAATTTGTCATAGGCGGCATCAATCTTCATTTTCTTCTGCACTGAATCCGTGGCCGTTGCATTGGGAGGAACGGATACAAAAACATGAGCTACCTGGGCCTGGCCAAGTGCAGGTTGTTTATCGGTCACATAAATCAGGTGGTATCCGTAATCGGTCCGGACGGGTTCTGACAGTTTCCCAACCTCGGTGGTATAGGCCCCTGTTTCAAATGGATAAACCATATCGAACACAGTAAAGTAACCGAGATCTCCCCGGTTTCCTTTTCTGGCCGGCCGGTACTGAGTGGCTTCCGTATCGCGCGCCGACTGGTCTTCCGAAAGTTCAGCAGCAACGGCACCGAAATCCTCTCCGCTTATAATTCTCTGCCGGATCTCCACGGCCTTTTTGTAAGCGGCAAGGGTATCCTCCGGGGAGGCATTTTTGTCCAGCCGGATCAGGATGTGGCTGGCCCTGATATCGAATTGTTTCCGGTCATAGGCTTCCTTTAGCAGGTGTTCGCTCACCTTTTCATCATTAAAATACGGCTGGGCCAGTTGTTTCCTGTAGCCTTCCAGTTCTTTCCTGAATGACTCCAGCGTATCCAGTCCAAGGCTTTCAGCTTCTTTCACCTTCAGCCTGAAATTGATGTAAAGCTCCAGGTATTCCCTGATGGCCTGCTGGGTAGTTTCTTCCTTGTTAAAATTATTCTTGTTAAAAACATACATGAACTCACTGGCTGTAACCTCCTCACCTGCGATATTCATCAATACCCGTTCGTCATTCTGCTGTCCTTTAACGATCGGATTTATCAATGTAAACAGAGTGAATAAAGCAAATGCGAACCTGATTTGTCTCATGGATTATCTCAATTAGTTAGTTAATAATTATATCACTTATAATGCTATATCCTGCTGTAATTGGGAGCTTCACTGGTAATAAAGACGTCGTGCGGATGGCTTTCCACAACGCCGGCATGCGTGACCTTAGTGAACCTGGCCTTTTTGAGTTCTGCGATACTGGTCGCTCCGACATATCCCATCCCGGCCCTCAGGCCGCCAACCAGTTGCATGATCACTTCTGAAAGGCTTCCCTTGAAAGGAACACGTCCTACGATACCTTCCGGCACCAGTTTTTTGATATCATCTTCCACATCCTGGAAATAGCGGTCCTTGGAACCCTTTTGCATGGCTTCGATGGATCCCATCCCCCGGTAGGATTTATATTTTCGGCCGTCATAGATGATGGTTTCTCCGGGGGATTCATCCACACCGGCAAACAGTGATCCGGCCATAACGGTATCGGCACCGGCTGCCAGAGCCTTAGTGATATCCCCTGAATAACGGATTCCGCCATCGGCAATCACGGGGATGCCAGTTCCTTTCAAAGCCTGGCTGACGGCGTAAACGGCTGAAAGCTGAGGCACTCCCACCCCGGCAATAACCCGGGTAGTACAGATGGACCCCGGTCCGATGCCTACTTTTACGGCATCGGCTCCAGCATCGGCCAGCGCCAGTGCTGCTTCAGCGGTGCCAATATTGCCAACCACCAGGTCGATATTTGGAAAATGCTTTTTGATCATCTGAGCAACAGTGATCACTCCTTTGGTATGGCCATGTGCCGTATCTACGACAATGGCGTCGACATTGGCATTGACAAGGGCTTCCGCTCTCTGGAGGGTATCGCTGGCAATTCCGACGGCCGCGGCGACCCGCAGCCGTCCCTGTGCATCTTTATAGGCATTTGGATGGGCCTGTATCTTGATGATGTCTTTATAAGTGATCAGCCCCACCAGGCGGTTCCGGTCATCCACCACCGGCAGCTTCTCGATCCGGTGCTTCTGTAAAATCTCCGCGGCATTCTCGAAAGAAACGAACTCCCGGGTAGTAATGAGGTGGTCCTTGGTCATGATCTCGGCTACCGGTCTGTCAGGGTCCCGCTCAAAACGCAGGTCGCGGTGAGTAACGATACCTACGAGCTCATGGTTCTTTTTCACCACCGGTATTCCACCGATCCCGTATTCCTTCATGAGGGCCAGGGCATCCTTCACTATGGCATCCTCGTAAAGAGTGATCGGGTCCAGGATCATGCCATTTTCAGCCCTTTTCACCTTCCTGACCTGGTTGGCCTGCTCTTCAATGGTCATATTTTTATGGATCACGCCAATGCCGCCTTCCTGAGCTATTGCAATGGCCATGGTTGCTTCCGTCACGGTATCCATGGCAGCAGTTACGATTGGTATGTTCAGATGGATATTCCGTGAAAACAAGGTGCTGATATCCACTTCACGGGGCATAACCTCGGAATAAGCCGGCACCAGTAGCACATCGTCGTAAGTCAAAGCTTCACCGAGAAATTTATTGCTGTCCAGTATCATGACCTGAAAAATTTAATCTGCAAATGTATGAAAAAACCGGTTACTGACTCTTAAAATTTGTTAATAGCAACGGATTCAGAGACTGGCAGTAAGATAGAGAAGACATCAATAAACGACAGCTATATTCCCCTTTTGTACGCGGGGCTGACCTTTGGCGTTCCTGTATTTGATCAGGTAAACATAAACCCCGCCTTCCACGTATTTCCCGTTAAATGTACCGTCCCAGCCCTGTTCGGGATCAGAAGTGCTGAAGATCTCCTGGCCCCAGCGGTTGTATATATAAAA
Organism: uncultured Bacteroidales bacterium; assembly: GCA_964619555.1. Taxonomy (GTDB): domain Bacteria; phylum Bacteroidota; class Bacteroidia; order Bacteroidales; family JAGOPY01; genus JAGOPY01. The sequence continues at coordinate 263,000 of CAZUDV010000001.1, forward strand.
CGCGTATCCATCACTCCCGATGAAAACAAGGACAGGTTTCAGGTAGTTATTGATCCCATTAGGGACTATGGCATTAGGCACAAAAATCCGGGGGGGCAATTCCGCAAGTGCTTCGTTCGAAAAGCTGGATTCTCTGAAACCCATCGTATTGCCAGATCCTTCGAACGCTTCCACCAGGTAACTGATCCTGCCTGCTCCGCCGGTCAACCCTGCCACATTGTCCGTGAAAGTCAGGACAGAAGAATCGACTTCCTGCAGGAGTTCAAGTGACGGGCTGTCGTTTACTCTCCGGTATATCCTGTAGCCTTCCACTCCCCCGCTCCAGAATTCATAGGCATTCCAGGTCAGGACATTTTCATAATTCTCCAGCGCTTCTACTGATAGGAAGATGGTACGGACCCGATTTGCCGGTACGGAGAGGTTTCCGCAACTGTCAATCACTTCAAGCTGATAATAATAGCTGGTCCCTTTTACATCTGCCGTGGCATCAATAAAAAACACCGAATCCCGGCCCTCGTCATAGATATGTCCTACCTGTTCAAATGGCCCTTCCGGCGACTGGCCCCTCATGACCCTGTAATGGTCGATATGAGCCGAGGTATCGGTGTAAAGTAAAAAATTGACCTGGCGGTTCTCAACCACTGTCACATAGCGGATATACATGTATTCAGGCCGCGGCGAATCGTAGGTCATCCGCTCCTTCACACAGGAAGTGGAAGTGGTCTGATAATCCTGGCTGAAAGCTCTTACGTAGTAGGAATAAAGGGTATTGCTTTGAAGCAGGGTATGTGTGTACGATCTCTGGGAGACCGGAACAGTCATTAAAAGCTCATAAGGTCCGCCGTTTTCACTGGCATACACCCTGTAACCGGCCAGCGGGGGATCGAAATTGATGTACTCGTTCCATTTCAGATGGTTGGCCATCATGCAGGGATCATACTGGATATCTTCCAGCCAGAGGGTATTTTGGGGTTTGTCATTGAATGTGACCGGATCGTACGGAAACGGGCTTTCGTTCCCGCAGGAATCGATGGAGAGGATGATATAACTCATCGGACCATCGCAGGGATTGGAATTCAGGTGGGTGAACGAAGTATTGAAACGTCCTTCCACATAAGCAATGGAATCATTCGAGCCTGAAACCCGGAAAATGGTGTACCCTTTGATATCCGGTTCGATGGCAGGTTGCCACCCGATTACAGAGTTGCCGCTGGCATCGATGCTGACCGAATCGATCACCGGGGGATACCGGTTTGTCTGATTTTTGAGGACATATCCGGTCTTGTTGCTGAAACTGTGACAATCCACCAGTGCATCGTCCACCCTGACGCCGATTTTAAACTTTACCGTATCGTCACCGGCATTGCATTCCAGGAAATGGTAATCCATGGAAAGGCCGGTAGTGGAATCCACGACCTGCCAGGCACCAGGAGGGTATTCCCGGAACAGCAGGTACCACGGATGCATATAATCCGCCAATGGCAAATGAAGTGGCGTCCAGCTAAGGCTGATCAGTTCAAAATCGGTCGTGGTGCCGGTAACCACCATGGAACTCAGGGTATCGGAAGGTTCCGATTTGCCATCCGTCCTGTAAACGAACATGTAATAATGATGGGGCGACAGGTTTGCCCCTGCACCGGCATGGATCAATGTTTCCTGGGAAAGGTTGGTGACGCTGTCCAGCAAGGTGTAAGGTCCTGCAATCGCTGACGAATGGTGAAGAGTGTAGGAATAGGCCCCAGTACCGAAGACTTCAGGCTCCCAATGAATCAATACATCTCCGTTATCGAGCACTTCAAGGCAACGCAGGCGCGCCGGTCCTTGGCCTTTCAAATCCGGGGAGGCCAGGAACAGGATCAGGTAGAAGCTCCAATAAAACAACCTTGCCTTGTTCATGGTGTAAAAATAATAGTTTATCCAGCTTTAATAATATAACAATTCCCAAAAGGTAATATTGTATCGGCAAGATTATGCCGAAATCATTAATTTTGCTTCCTGTTAATTATCTGTTCAACAAATTAAGATATGAAAAGAGACAGTAAGGTGTTTGCGATCCTGAGGAAGGAAAAACAAAGACAATTGCATGGTTTAGAGCTTATTGCTTCGGAAAACTTTGTCAGTGACCAGGTCCTGAAAGCAATGGGTTCGGTGATGACGAATAAATATGCAGAAGGATACCCCGGAAAAAGGTATTATGGCGGATGCCAGTTTGTGGATGAAACAGAGCAACTGGCCATAGAACGTGCCAAAGAACTGTTCAATTGCGAATTCGCGAATGTGCAGCCACATTCCGGGGCCCAGGCCAACATGGCGATATTTCTGGCTTTTCTGAAACCAGGGGATAAATTCATGGGACTCGACCTGTCGCATGGCGGGCACCTTTCCCACGGTTCCCCGGTCAACAGTTCAGGGATACTTTATCAACCCACTGCCTATGGCGTTAAGAAGGAAACGGGTACTGTCGATTACGATAAAATGGAAGAGATAGCTCTTCGCGAGAAGCCAAAACTGATCATTGCCGGCGCCAGTGCTTATTCACGCGACTGGGATTATGCGCGAATGAGGGCTATTGCCGACCAGGTCGGTGCCCTGCTGATGGCTGACATTTCTCACCCGGCCGGCCTCATTGCCCGCGGCCTTCTGAACGATCCAATGGAGCATTGCCATGTCGTTACCACCACCACTCATAAAACCCTTCGCGGACCCCGTGGAGGACTGATTCTGATGGGCAGGGACTTTGAAAATCCCTGGGGCTGGGCAACTCCAAAAGGAGAGATCAAAATGATGTCACAGCTGATCAATTCGGCCGTTTTCCCGGGTATCCAGGGAGGTCCGCTGGAGCATGTCATAGCTTCCAAGGCGGTCGCTTTCGGCGAAGCATTATCGGACGAATATTTCGGGTATATTCTCCAGGTCAAGAAAAATGCCACGGTGATGGCAAAAGCCTTCGTGGAAAAAGGATACCACGTCATTTCAGGGGGTACCGACAATCACCTGATGCTGATTGATCTGCGGAACAAATTCCCGGAACTCACCGGCCGTCAGGTGGAAAACGCCCTGGTACAGGCTGATATAACAGTTAATAAAAACATGGTCCCCTTCGACAGCCGCTCCCCGTTCCAGACTTCCGGCCTCAGGATCGGAACCCCTGCCGTAACCACGCGCGGACTGAAAGAAAAGCATATGCCTCTTATCGTAGACCTGATCGATGAAGTCATCTCTCAGATTAGCGATGAAAACGTGATCCTTAAAGTCAGGAAAAAGGTGAACGACATGATGGAGGATTATCCCCTTTTCTACGGATAATCCCTTTGCATTTATTTAATAATTTCTTAACTTTCGCTTTTCATTTGATTTAAGGACGAAGTTTACTTTAGTCCGTCAATTTTGAATTGATGAAAACAGTATATATTGTCCGTCATGCTAAGTCATCCTGGGATATGACCGATATTCCGGATGAAAATCGGCCATTGCTTGAAAAAGGCAAAAAAAGGACGAAAAAAGTCATCGATTATCTCCTTGAAAAAAATATCCGCGTGGATTACATCATCAGCAGCCATGCGGTCAGGGCCGTTGAGACGGCTAAGATCCTGGCCCACGCCCTCAAATACAATGTGGAGAACATCAAACTGGATCCCCACCTTTATTACACGGGCGGTGATGATCTGGTCGACCAGTTCTTCGATCTTCCGGACCGTTACAATTCCGTCATGATCGTAGGGCACAACCCGGCATTAAGCGATTTTGTGAACCATTACCTGCCTGAACCCATCGATCACCTTCCGACATCCGGAATTGTCAGTATATCCTTCAAAACGGAGGCCTGGCATGAAGTCCCTGTTTCCAGACATGAAATAAACTTCGTGCTTTTTCCAAGGGACCTGTGAATCTTCGGTTATTCATCCTTCAAACGATTTAATTTCAGTTTATGGCAAGTTGATTAACTTTGTATGGTTAATTCACGAATTTACCTGGTACGGATCTGTCTGAACATGGATGAAAACAATCAACATTATTACAATCGCGAGATCAGCTGGCTGCATTTTAATGAAAGGGTTTTGCAGGAAGCGATGGATAAGAACACCCCTCTCATTGAAAAGGTGAAATTCCTCGGAATATATTCCAACAACAGGGATGAATTTTTCCGTGTAAGGGTGGCTACCCTCAAACGGATGATAAAACTGGAAGAAACTCAACTAATACCCGATCCCAGGCACAAAAAGAACCTGGAGGAGGTGCTTAAAATCATCGCCAAACAGGAAAAGATCTTTGAAAGAGCTTACAAACTGGTTTCGAAGGAGCTGGCCAAAGAAGACATATACATCATCAACGAAAAGCAGCTGACGCAAGAACAGGGCCAGATCGTCAGGGAATTTTACCAGGAAAAGGTCAGGCCAAACCTGTTCCCCCTGATGCTTTTCAATGTTCGCAGTTCCCTGTCGCTGCAAGATGCTTCCATTTACCTCACAATCAAGATGGGTAAGACATCGGAACCTGCGCTGGAAGACTACGCTCTCATCCAGGTGCCCACCGAGGAGGTTGGCCGCTTCTTCGTCCTGCCCAACGAAGGAAAGAAGAGGTTCATCATCCTGCTTGACGACGTTATCCGCTACAGCCTGGGCGATATTTTCTCACACCTGGATTACGACACTTTCGAGACCTATACGATCAAATTCACAAGGGATTCGGAACTGGAAATCGACAACGACGTTTCCAAGAGTTTCCTGGAACTGATGAGTGAAAGCGTCAAGAAGCGCAAGAAGGGAGAAGCTGTCCGCTTCGTCTACGACGGTAGCATGCCGGAGGACCTGCTGACGCTGCTGACCAAAAAACTCAATATATCGAAGAAAGACACCATAAAGAGCGGTGGGAGGTACCACAATTATAAGGATTTCATGGAATTCCCCAGGATCGGCCGACCGGATCTTCGCTATCCCCCTGCCCCTCCTCTGCCCCACAGAGACCTCCTGGAACAAAAGAGCATGTTCGACATCATACGGAACAAGGATATCATGCTTTGTTTCCCGTATCATTCTTTCCAGTATATGATCGACCTGTTGAGGGAATCTTCCATCGATCCCCTGGTAAGGTCCATCAAGATGACATTCTACCGGACCACCAGGAACTCCGCAGCCATGAATGCCCTTATCAATGCGGCGAGGAACGGTAAATACGTGACGGTATTCATGGAGATCCAGGCCCGTTTCGACGAAGAGGCCAATATATACTGGACCCGGCGCCTGCAAGAAGAAGGCATCAAAGTGATCCAGACTATACCCGGCTTTAAAGTGCATGCCAAGCTGATCCTCATCCGTCGAAGGGAGAACGGTGACAATAAGCTCTACGCCAATGTCAGTACCGGAAATTACAACGAGGTAACAGCCAAGGTGTTTTCCGACTTCAGCCTGCTGACATGTGATCCAAGGATTTGTGACGACGTATACAACCTGTTTGAACTGCTGGAAAGCAAATTCATCATGCCGCAGTTCCGCCATATGATCGTTTCCCCATTCAAAATGAGGGAATTCTTCATGGAAATGCTGGACAGAGAGATCGAAAACCATAAGCATGGCAAAGAAGCCTGGGCAATCATCAAATTGAACAGCATTGTCGATAAAAGGTTGGCGTCAAAACTTTATGAGGCCAGCCAGGCGGGGGTCAGGATCGACCTCATCAACCGCGGCATCTGTGTGCTGAAGCCGGGTACTGAAGGCTTAAGCGAAAACATCCACGCTTTTTCGATCGTCGACAAATTCCTGGAACATTCCAGGGTCTATGTATTCGCCAATGGCGGTGATCCGAAGTTCTTTATTTCTTCAGCCGACTGGATGCCCAGGAACCTCGACCACAGGATCGAAGTGGTTTGCCCGGTATTCGACAATAAGATCCAGCAGGAACTCCTGGATGTACTGCATATCCAGATCCGTGACAATGTCAAGTCAAGGTACCTCACTCCCGGCAGGCTCAACCATTACCGCACGACTGACGACCCGTTACCACACAGGGCGCAGTTTGAAATCTATGATTACTACAGGGGGAAGTTGTAGTCGGCAGTTGGCAGTTCGCAGTTCGCAGTTCGCAGTTCGCAGGTGGCAGGTGGCAAGCGCCAGTTAACAGGCTTGCAGTTTGTAACCTGGGGCTAAATCAAAACAATCTTTCTTACTGATACCATGGTCCCGTCATGGATCCTCAGAAGGTATATGCCGGGCTGGAAACCAGATAAATCCAGGTATTGATCATTGCCATCAAGGATCAGGTCCCGGTTCATGAGTACTTTACCCTGGAGGTTGACCAAGGACAATTTTATACGACCCTGGTACTCGGAAGCAATACTGACCATCCCCCCTGAAGGGTTCGGATAGACCTGGAACCGTCTGGTTTCAGGGTCCGGGATCTCAGGGTTCCCGGTAAAGTCAACATAGACCCAATCGCAAAGTACGTCCGTACCACAATCGTTAATGGTTTCCAGGCAAACATAGTATTCGCCGGGCTGGCTGTATTCATGAGAAGGATTGCTGAATTCCGATGATTTTCCATCACCAAAATCCCAGTAAAACCGCTCGGTCATCTGGGCACTTTCCCAGAATTGAACCTCTGATCCATCAGCATAATAATAAAAAGCTGCAGAAGGCAGTAAACAAATTTCAATGAATTCGCAGTACATATCAGTGCCGCAGTTGTTCCAGGCCGTCAGGCACACCTGGTAACTGCCCAGGTCCGAATAGGTATGGACCGGGTCAACCAGGCCGGAGGTATCTCCATCCCCGAAGTCCCAATGAAAGAATTGGGCATCGGACGTCAGGTTCTGAAAGAACGCGGTCATTTCAACCAGGTTGCACGTGAAATCCGGAACCGGCGGCCCGGTGCATACATCCACGACCTGGCAAGTCTCCGCAAAATAACACGTATCTTCCACCCGCAGGCAAACTTCGTAAATTCCCTGATTCAAATAAGTATGCTCAGGATTCTGGACATTGGAAGTATCCCCGTCGCCGAAATCCCAATGCCAGCTCGTGGCAGAAGGGGAATTGCCCGTAAATGAGGCACTCAATCCGGTGGTTGTATACTCGAAACTGACCGTCGGAGGGGTGCAGTCGATATAAGTGATCTCAAGCATAGGCCTCATTTCGATCGTATCGAGGTAGTCGCTCGATGCAAAAAGCAGGCAGCGGTAAAAGGATTCTTCGATCAACCGGAGCATCATGCCGTGATAGGTTTCAGGCTCCGAATACAAATGATGGACAAGCTCAGTGACATCGATGTCGGTATAATCCTGGTACGGATCCGTACTGGGTGGCAGGGTGACCTGGTCAAAAGTGGTAGTGGCAGGTTGATTGTTCCATGTTACCGTATTCTCCTCCCAGGGTTCGGTGATCAGTTGCAGCCAGGCCCCGTTGTCGCCCGTATGCCCGAAATAGGTAGGTTCCAGATTGACAAAATACAGGCTCAGCCTGGCGTCTACGATGGTCATGCCGGGAGGTATGACAGAAAGGTCAAATTCCACCATGCTTCTACTCCTACCTGGCACCCCCGAGTGGGTCCATGCCATGCAGGCGAATTTCAGCGAATTCCCGTAGTTATTGTCCGGATAAATGGTCCAAAGATTCGCATCTTTTCCTTCATCAGGGCCGGGCTGGAGAATTAGGGTAACCTGACTTCCTGCCTGGCCCAGGATCAGAAAGAAATAGCACGCTGCTAATAACATCCTGTTCCGAATCACCAGTATAGAAATTTAATTAAGACGGTTAATATAGACTATTTTTCGATACCATCGGATGGACTATCCAAAAATATTACCGCCATCAAAAACAGATTTTAATCCTAATTTTGCGCTGTATTGCTTTTGGATATGATCAATTTTGAAGAAGCACTCGATATAGTGATCAGGAATGCCCATCCGATGGGCGGTGAAAAGATCGACCTGCTGGAATCTACCGGCAGGGTGCTCCTGGAAGATGTTTTTTCAGACATCAACATGCCCCCCTTTAACCGCTCCGCAGTCGATGGTTTTGCCTGCCGCAGAAAAGACCTTGGCATGGATCTAATGATTATCGAGACCATCCGTGCCGGGCAGTCCCCTATGAAACAGGTCGGACAGGGCCAGTGCACAAGGATCATGACCGGCTCGCCGGTACCGGACGGCGCGGATTGTGTCGTCATGGTCGAGGAGACTATAGAACTTTCCGAAAACATCATCCGTTTCACGGGCCATAACACCAAGGACAATCTTTCGCGCTTCGCGGAAGATGTCAGGGAAGGTGATCAGGTGATCGGGGCCGGGACAATGATCTGGCCGCAGCATGTTGCCATCATGGCTGCCGTAGGGCATGTCCGGCCGTTTGTAGCCTTAAGGCCAAAAGTTGCCGTCATCGCCACCGGCGACGAAATCGTGGAACCCCATCTCAGGCCCGGCGCTTCCCAGATCAGGAACAGCAATGGTTACCAACTGGTAGAGCAGATCCGGAAAGCAGGCGGTACACCTGATTACCTTGGAATAGCGGCGGATGACGAAAATGATACGCTGAATAAGATTCTGACCGCAATGGAGCGGAACAATGTAGTCCTGCTCACCGGCGGAGTTTCCATGGGATCATTCGATTTCGTGCCGGCGGTCATGGAAAAGGCCGGCATCCGGATTTTATTCAGGACAATAGCCCTTCAGCCAGGGAAACCGACCGTTTTCGGCATTAAAGAAAACAAGCGGATTTTCGGATTGCCGGGAAATCCGGTATCCTCCTTCACCCTTTTCGAGATCATGGTAAAGCCAATGCTCTGGAAAATGATGGGAGTAAAAGAATATTACCTGACCTTGCGGTTCCCCCTCGGCATGGCTTATGAACGCAAGCGGAACAACCGCATGCAGTGGATCCCGGTATCGATCCGTGACGGACAGGTTTATCCGCTTGAATATCATGGATCGGCCCATATCTTTTCTCTTGCCCAAGCCGATGCGATAGCCGCAATCCCACTCGGTGTAACTAAAATGAAAATCGGGGACTTGATAGATGTTAGACCGGTTTAACAGGACGATCGATTACCTGCGGATCTCCGTGACAGACCGCTGCAACCTCCGCTGCCAGTATTGCATGCCTGCGGAAGGCATCCAGATGCTTCGCCACGAAGATATCCTAAGCTTCGACGAAATAACGGAAGTGGTAAGGGTGGCGGCGGATATGGGAGTATGGAAGGTGCGCCTGACCGGTGGGGAACCTCTGGTGCGCAAAGGCATTACTGACCTTGTCGGTTTGATTTCTGCCATTCCGGGCATCCGGGACCTGTCGATGACCACCAATGGTGTACTGCTGGGCCGCTTTGCCGATGCACTGAAAACTGCAGGGCTCATGCGCATCAATATTTCCCTCGATACCCTCGACCCGGTGAAATACCGGGAAATCACCCGCGGTGGAAATATCAATGACGTTCTGGACAGTATTGACAAAGCACTAGAAGCCGGGTTCTCACCTGTCAAACTGAATTGTGTAGTCGGTGGCTTCAGCGATGAATCGGATGCTATGGCTGTAAAGAAATATGGAAAAGACCGTGGATTGCAGGTCCGGTTCATCCGGGAAATGGATCTTGCCAGCGGGGAATTTTATATCGTGGAAGGTGGAGATGGGGGTAACTGCCGGATATGCAACCGCCTCAGGCTTACCAGCAATGGGCTTGTCAAACCCTGCCTGTTCAATGCGACCGGCTTCAATGTCAGGGAACTTGGAGCGGAACAGGCCATACTGTCCGCACTTGAGCATAAACCGAAGTGCGGCACGATTAATGTGAAAGAGCATTTTTATAATATTGGAGGATAAACAAACCCACCCCAAGTCCCCCTCCCTTTGGTAAAGGGAGGGGGATCAAGGGGGAGAGTTTTTAATAAAAAAAATATGACATCATTATCTCATACAGACCAGGAGGGTAAAGCCCGGATGGTGGATGTAAGCCACAAACCTGACCAGTTGAGAACGGCCAAAGCCACCGGCAGGATAAACCTGGAACCGGGAACTTTGGCACTGATCCGGCAAAACCAGATGAAAAAGGGCGATGTGCTCACTGTCGCGCAGATCGCTGGTATTCAGGCAGGGAAGAAAACGAGCGAGCTGATCCCATTGTGCCACCCGCTGGCCATCACGAAAATTGAAGTCAGGACCGAACCGGACGACCGGGGAGTAGTCGTCACAGCCGAGGCCCGTTGCACCGGACCGACCGGCGTGGAAATGGAAGCCCTGACCGCCGTTGCTGTAGCCCTTCTGACGATCTACGACATGTGCAAGGCCGTGGATAAAAAAATGGAGATCAGGGGAATCAGGCTGATCGAAAAAACGAAAAGCGATGCACCTCAATAGAATACGGATGCCATGCCATTCAAAATTCAAAATTCAAAATTTCCCATCCTGTTTCATTTCATCTTCCTGTCGCTTCTCCTTGTCTCCTTGTCCCCTTATCCCCTTGTCTCGCAGGTGAACACCGGGTATTTCCTGGCAGTCGGGCGGCAGGAGCTGGCCAGGGGCAATGATTCTGAGGCTATCGCCAAATTCAGCACGGTCGTGCGCTTTGATCCGGATAATTACGAAGCATGGTTCCTTCGCGGTATTGCCAAGTACAACCTTGGAGACTTCATCGGAGCGGAGAACGATTTCACCCGGACGCTCGACCTGCATCCGCTTTTCGTTTATGCCTGGCATTACCGTGGCCTGGTCAGGGATAATCTGCAGGATTATTACAAGGCACTCCAGGACCTGGACAGAGCCGTGGAACTGAATCCTTTCGATCCGGACCTGCTGGTCAGCCGCGGAACCATAAAGGTCCACATGGGAAGCTATCTTTGGTCGCTGAATGACCTGGATTCAGCGATACGACTTGATCCCAGAAAGACTCTTGCCTATATGAACCGGGCTGTAGCCCGGGCATCCCTAAAGGATTACGAGGGGGCCATCAGTGACTGTAACAGGGCCGTTAAGCTGGACAGTTACAACGCCAGTGCCTACCTCCGGCGGGGAGCCATCCACAGTGAAATGAAGGAATTTAAGCTGGCGGAAGAAGATTTCAATTTCGCAATCCGGTTGAATTCCGAAAATCCGTATGCGTATTTCAGCCGTGCGCTGGTCAGGTATAATAATAAAGACACTCTGGGCGCCCTGCAGGATTATTCCGAGGTGCTCCGCCTGGATCCATACAATGCCCTGTCCCTTTACAACAGGGCCTTGCTTAAGTCCCAGACCGATGATCTTTACGGAGCCCTGGAGGATTATAACAAAGTCCTGATGATCAATCCGGATAATATTTATACCTATTATAACCGAGCCGTGATACTCCATATGCTGGAGGATTTCAGGGGTGCCATCGCAGATTATACCAGGGCGATAGAACTGTTTCCGGATTTTGCAGGAGCTTATCTTAACCGGTCAGAGGCCAGAAGAGCTTTGCAGGATGAGAAGGGAGCTTACCGGGATTACCTGAAAGCGATGGAGATCATGGAGGAGATCCATGTAAATGGATACGATAGCCTGACCGTCAGGCAATTTGCCGACTCAGCGTACTTCGACAAGATCATCCAGTTCGAAGCAGACTTTGTGAAAATAGACATGCCGGATTCCTTAATCAGCCGGTCGGTTGATCCGGAATTAAGTTTTATGGTGCAGATCCTCGTTGACCCGATGCTGGTGATCACAAAATCGCCTTCTGTTTACGAATTGCCTGGAAATAATGCATCGTACTACAGGGAAATTAAAGACATGAAGCTGGTCCTGACCAACCTGCAACTGGATCTGAGCCTGGAACAGGCCTATTTCCGCCTCATGGAGATTGAAAGCCTTTCGGATTCCATTCATTCACCTGCCGAAGCCAGCTTTAGGAAAGGGATCATCAATGCCATGGTACAGAACTATAACACTGCCTTGCAGGAATTTGACCTTTCCCTGCAACTGCAACCTGACCAGCCCCTGGTTTATCTCAACAAGGGATATATCCTCTTCGAAATGGCTGAGAATACCGCTTCCGATAAGTACCGCAGCAATCCGGTCACAATAACCTGGGAAAAAACCGATATCACTTCCCAACCAAAAGAACCTCAGATATCTCCGGACTATTACAAGGCCCTCGAGGTTTATGACCAGCTGATCATGCGTCAACCCGATTTTGCCTTCGGATATTTCAACAGGGCTAATGTCAAGGTACGGCTCAAAGATTACACCGGCGCCGTGGCCGACTACAGCCTGGCCATTGAAAAACATCCGGCATTGGCTGAAGCCTATTTTAACAGGGCCCTGACACTCATCTATCTGAATGACACCGGTCCGGCGTGCCAGGATTTGAGCAAAGCAGGGGAACTCGGTTTGCAGGAAGCTTACAAGGTTATCAGGCAATTCTGCAAAAAAGAATGAAACTGTTCAGTCCATGCAAAGGGGCAAAGATTTGAAAAAGGGCGCAAAACCATCTTGAATAATGCCGTTACTTTGCGTTCTTATAAAACAATAGCGACCTTTGCGTGAAAAAAAAACATTCAAAATGATCAAAGTACTTTCGGTTAATATTTCCGAAAAAAAAGGCACCATCAAGCTTCCGGTCCAGGAGATCGAACTGAACGAACTGGGTGTGAAAAATGATGCCCATTCCGGTCCGTGGGGCAGGCAGGTCAGCCTGCTGGCAATGGAAAGCATATCTAAATTTTCAGAGGATGCAGGAAGAAAGATGCTGTTCGGTGAATTCGCGGAGAATATCACGACGGAAGGCATTATCCTGCATGAAACCCACCCGTTGGACCGCTTTATAATTGGGGAGGCGGAACTCGAAGTCACTCAGATCGGAAAGAAATGCCACGGCGATAATTGCAGCATCTTCAGAGAAGTCGGTAATTGTGTTATGCCGAAGGAAGGCATATTCTGTCGGGTTATCCGGACCGGAACACTGAAAGCCGGGATGAAAATAACTTATCTCCCTAAAACTTTTACAGCTCACGTCATTACACTCAGTGACAGGGCCTTTAGAGGTTATTACGAAGACAGAAGCGGGCCCCGGGTTGTTCAATTGATGGAAGAATTCTTGAATGCAAAGGGCTGGCGTTATCATATATCAGCGACCATACTTCCGGATGATCCCGGTCAATTGACCCATCTGCTCGACCTGCTGGTCAGGGAGAAGACAGATTTTATCTTTACCACAGGAGGAACGGGTATAGGCCCCAGGGATTTCACGCCGGATGTCATTAAATCGGTTATCAGCAAGGAGATACCCGGGATCATGGAACATATCCGGATGAAATATGGCCAGGAAAAGCCCAATGCCCTACTTAGCCGCAGCATAGCGGGAGTGGCCGGGGAATCCCTGATCTATGCTTTGCCCGGCAGCGTCAAAGCCGTGAACGAGTATATGGATGAGATCAATAAGACACTGAAGCATAGCGTTTATATGCTGCATGGGCTGGATGAACATTGAAACAATCGACAGTCGGCAGCTGGTTGTAATAAGCCATTGATAAGAAATCTGAAACAATGAACAATTCAACAAGCTGCTGTTAACAATCTCTCCAATTTAACTCTTTACCCTTCATACTTAACCCTTAAATTTGAATCCATGTCCCTTTTTGTAAAAAAGATACTCTTCAACAAATACTTTCTTACCGTCGTGGCATTTGCTGTATGGATGGTTTTTTTTGATAATAACAGTCTTAAACGGCAAAGGCAACTGAACCGTCATATTGCAGAAATCGAAAAAATGCAGGCCTATTACAAGCAGGAAATTGCAAAAAATGAACAGGCTATATACGAATTGGAAACCAATCTGGAAACGGTGGAGAAATATGCAAGGGAAAAGTACCTGTTCAAAAGGGATTCGGAAGATGTTTATATCGTTGTGAGGGATTAATACCACCCTTCAGGGGTTATAACCCTTGGAGGGTCCCTCCCCCTTTTTTTTTAATTACTGCGGATCCACATCCACCACAACCCTTACTTGCCTGTAAACCTGTATCTTCTGAAACTCTTCAATGTGTTTGCCTATCTGGTCTTTAAACGGAATAACATTCGGCCCCCGCTCAATTTTAATCATCACCTGCTTTATGTAAAGATTCCGGATCCTTGACACCAGCGGATACTCGGGCCCTAAAACACGTTTCCCCATCGTCTTCCGGAGTTCTGAGGCCAACTCCCCGGCCGCTTTATTTAATATCTTGTAATCCCGATGCTTAAGACTCAGTACGATCAGCCTGTAAAAAGGCGGATAATGGAATTTACTGCGATCCTCCAGCTGCGATTCGAAAAACCCTTTGTAATCGTGCCTGACCACAAATTGTATGACGCGATGAGAGGGATTATAACTCTGAATGATGACTTTACCCTGTTTTGACTTCCGTCCTGCCCTGCCGCTCACCTGTTCCATCAACTGGAAACTTCTTTCATGCGACCTGAAATCAGGATAATTCAATAGGCTGTCGGCATTTAAAATACCGACCACACTTACATTGTCGAAATCCAGTCCTTTGGTGACCATCTGGGTGCCAACCAGTATCTGTATCCTGCGTTCTTCAAATTCGGAAATGATCCTGTGATGTCCGAATTTGGTCCGCGTCGAATCCAGATCCATTCTGCGGATAACCGCGTCGGGAAATAATGTCTGCAACTCTTCCTCCACTTTTTCGGTCCCGAAACCCTTCATAAGAATTCGCGTACTGCCGCACTGCGGGCACTTATTCGGCAATGGTTCCGAATAGCCGCAATAATGACATTGAATCTTGTTCTCCCGTTTGTGGTAAGTGAGGGAAATATCACAATGGCGGCACATCGGTATCCAGTCGCAGGCATCACAGGCCAGGTGCGGTGAGAAACCACGGCGGTTCTGGAAAAGGATTACCTGTTCCCCGTTTTCCAGAGCTTCCCTGATATTTCGCATCAGATGAGATGTGAAGTGTGATTGCATGGTCCGCTTGATCAGCTCCTCCCTGATATTGGCCAGCATGATCCCCGGCATGCTGATGCCGCCGTACCGTTCAGTCAGTTCAACCAGCCCGAATTTGCCGGAAACGGCATTGAAATAAGTTTCTACCGATGGGGTGGCTGTCCCAAGGATGGTCATCGCGTTGTGCATACCGGCAAGGATGATGGCTGCGTCGCGGGCATGGTAGCGCGGGGCGGGGTCATGCTGTTTGAAAGAGGTATCATGCTCTTCATCCACTATCACCAGGCCCAGGTTGCTGAATGGAAGAAAAAGTGCCGACCGGGCCCCAAGGATCACCTGGAAGCGGCCGCTGTTCAATCCATTCGCCATATCGAGGCAATGATTCCAGATTTCCACCCTCTCCTGGTCATTGTAACGGGAATGATATACCCCGACCTTGTCGCCGAAATATCGTCTCAACCGATTGATTATCTGGGAAGTCAGAGCAATCTCAGGAAGCAGGTAAAGGACTTGTCTGCCTTCCCGGATGACCTGGCTGATCAGCTTGATATAAATCTCAGTTTTACCGCTTGAGGTTACCCCGTGCAGCAAAACCACTTCCTTTTCGGCAAACAAGGCCTGTATCGATTGAAATGCCTTGAGCTGATGAGCGCTGAAGAGGATGCTGTCTGGATCACTGATCTGGCGCGATAAGCCCAGGCGGCTGACCTCCACTTCGTGAAACTCCAATACCCCTTTTTTAACGAGGGACTGGATCGCCTGGATAGTCACATCCTTGTTCTGAAGCAGTTCGCTCTTTTTAACTTCGGCAGACGCCGTTTCGCCCGGTTTACGGGCCAGGGCCAGGTACGCCATCAAAACCTGCAACTGCCGGAAAGCCCGTTTGTCCAATTCGTCGAAAAGGGACTTCAATCTTTCCTCATCCTTTTCATAATCCTCCGAAAGTCTGACCAGTGTTTCGGTCAGCGGTTTGTATTTATCCACCAGGTTTTCTTCCGTAAAAATCAGTCTCTTTTCAATGAGATTATTGATCATGGGAATGATCTTTTTCTGCCCGGCAATATCGGAAACCTCATTCACCGACAATTTTTTACGGTGCAACAGCGCTTCCACGACCAGTATCTCTTTCTCGTTAATATCTGCTGTTTCCAGGTCAGCCTCAGGGTTAAGGCAAATCATGGATTCACTGGCCAGTTTCAATCCGCTGGGCAATGCGGCATTCATCACTTCCCCGGGTGTGCACATATAATATTTGGCGATCCACTCCCAGAATGAAAACTGAATATCATTCACAACCGGAAAGGGATCCAGCACCGAGATGATGTCTTTGGCTTCAACCTTTTCCGGAGCATTCGCGTGAATGTCATGTACGAGGGCAGTATACACCTTTCTTTTGCCAAAAGGCACGACGACCCGTTTGCCTGTGGCCATCGAATCTCTCATGGATTCCGGCACACGGTAGGTGAAATAACCGGGCAGGGGAAGCGGAAGAAGCACATTGGCAAACATTGCTCCCATTTGATTTTTAAACTGATTAAACCCGAAAGGTACTAAAAATAAAAGCCGGTCAGGTGGAAAGGACTTCTGCAATCTGGAGCATTTCCATGTTAATGCTCTGGTGCATCTTGATAGCTTTTTCAAAAGTTGTGAACTGGGCTTCCTTGTTGATCATTCCGACCATCACACCCCTTACTCCATCCTTCAGAGCGATCACAGCCTGGTAGCCTAGTTCACTGGCCAGCACCCGGTCGAATGCGGAAGGCGATCCTCCTCTCTGGACATGCCCGAGAATCGTTACCCTGGTATCGAAATGCGGAAAATGCTCGTTAATGGATTTAGCCACGGCAAATCCGCCTCCCATCTCATCCCCTTCCGCCACGATGATGATCCCTGAAGTCTTGTTGTTGCTCCAGTCGGTTTCCAGCTTTTTGATCAATTCATCGATGTAGGTGATTGTTTCGGGTATGAGGATCTTTTCAGCGCCTGTGGCAATACCGCTGCGGAGGGCAATAAAACCCGCATCACGGCCCATCACCTCTATAATGAAAAGACGCTCGTGTGAAGATGCCGTATCCCGAATTTTGTCCACGGCATCGATAACGGTATTCACTGCAGTATCGAAACCAATCGTATAATCGGTGCCGTACAGGTCATTGTCGATGGTTCCGGGCAAGCCTACAATCGGGATATTGAACTCAGTCTGGAAGATCCTGGCCCCTGTAAACGTACCATCGCCACCGATCACCACCAGGCCGTCAATCCCGAATTTCATCAGATTGTCATACGCCTTCTGCCTGCCTTCCGGAGTCTTGAACTCTTCACTTCGGGCAGTTTTCAGTATGGTTCCGCCCCTTTGGATAATATTCGAAACCGACCGGCTGCCCATAGGTTCTATAAGTCCCTGGATCAGTCCGCTATAACCTTTATAAATGCCATAAACTTCCAGGCCATAGAAGATCCCTGTACGGACCACGGCCCTGATCGCTGCGTTCATCCCGGGGGAGTCCCCGCCGGAAGTCAGGACGCCTATTCTTTTAATCTGAGGCATATCATTGCTAATTGAAGCGGCAAAATTACGGTTTTCTAATTTATTTCTTGCAGATAAACGCTGATTGTTTCGCTGATCACCGCGGAATATTAGCCATATCAGAGATATTTGCGTAACGATCTGCGAAAATCAGCTAGAAACATCTTCGCTTCTAACTTTCTTTCCCTCGTATAGATCAAACTTCAGGAACCGGCACTCCAGCGGGCCGTTCATTACCCGAATCCTGCGGCTTGGCCGCAGGCCGATGAATTTTGAGCTTTCCTCGTCATAGGTAAGAACCCAGGCGGTGAAGCCGGCATATTTCTGCTTCAGCCTGTCGCCAAAGTCCTGGTAAAACTTCTTAAGGTCATCCACCTTGATCCGTTCCCCGTAAGGGGGGTTGGTGATAAGGAACCCTTTTTGAACAGGGCACTCTGCCGTGAAAAAATCATCTTGCTCCACCTTTACGACTTTTTCCAGCCCGCTTTCCTCAATATTCCGGATGCTTGCTTCAACAGCCTTCTCGTCAATGTCAATCCCACGGAAAAGCATCTCCGGCTCCTCGACGTTTTCTTCACATTCCCGTTTCACCCTGAACCAAAGGTCCCGGTCAAAATCCCGCCATTTTTCAAAGCCGAACAAATCCCGGTAATAGCCTGCCGGTACCTTGCCGGCCATCAAAGCAGCCTCAGTGAGGATTGTGCCCGACCCGCACATCGGATCCCAGACCGGCACTCTGCCATTCCAACCGCTCAATCGTATAAGGCCCGCAGCCAGCACTTCGTTCAGCGGGGCCTCTGAAAAAGCGTGCCGGTATCCCCTCAGGTGCAGTGAATCTCCGGAACTATCCAGTGAAACCGTGCACTGGTCGCGGAATATATGCACGTTAACGCGGATATCAGGGTTTTTCGCACTGACGTCAGGACGCTTGCCGAACTTATCGCGGAACCGGTCAGCAATGGCATCCTTGGCTTTCAGCGTGACAAAGCCTGAATGATTGAACTTCGAATAACTCACCACACTGTCAATGGCAAAGGAACCGGAATGGTGCAGGTATTTTTCCCATGGCACCTGCCTGACGCCGTCGTAAAGCATAGATTCATCCTTTGCCGGAAAATTCGATACCGGCATCAGAACCCTCAGGGCTGTCCGGCACATGTAGTTGGCTTTGTAAAGCAACTTCTTATCGCCCAAAAACTTCACTCCCCTGGTGATCGGAGAGACCTCCCCTGCCCCAATCTCCTTAATCTCATCCGCCAGGACTTCTTCCAGTCCCTGGAATGTCTTTGCTATTAGATACACTTTTGAATTGTTAAACGGTTAAACTGTAAAATTGTCAAATCACGAACCACCAACCGCCGACCGCTGACCGCTGACCGCCGACCGCTGACTGCTGACCGCCGACCGCTAACCCCCTTTCCACTTCTTCTTCACTTTCCGGAACAGCACCCGGTGATGCGGTTCCTCGCTGCCCAGCAAATGAGCCAGCGGTTTCAGCGAATCCACATTCTCGAACAGAATCTTCAGGCTGGCCATAGCCGGGATTACAATGAGCATCCCGGCAACACCCCAGACCATTTCTCCCGCAATGATCCCTACTATGGTCACCAGCGGGTTCAACCTGACATTTCCTCCGGTGATATTCGGGGTCAGGATATTGTGTTCGATGAATTGAATGATGACGTAAACCAGCAACACTCCAAAAAAAAGGCTGGGCGATTCCCCGGTCAGTATGGAAAACAGCAGCGGGAGCGAAGCACCGATCCAGTTTCCGAAATAAGGGATCACATTGAAGAGGGCCGACAACACTCCAAAGACAATAGCGTATTTCAACCCAACCAGGTACAATCCCACCGAATTCAATACGCAAAGGATCAGGATCACCATGAAGACGCCCTGGATGTAATGCTGACTGACCGTCGACATTTTACTCATCAGTTCCTCAGCTTTCGGTTTTAGTCCTGATGGCAGGATCATGGCGACAAATCCCCTGTAACGGTCCCTTGAATTGATGAGGTAAAACATGAAAACGGGGATGAGTAACAACTTGAAAGCCGTACCGGCCGTTGCATTGAATGCGTTTTTCATAAATGCGCTGCTGGAATCGAACATATGTTGTATACGTTCAGATAGCCAGCGGTGCTGGGCTTCTGAACTGATCCCTATGGATTCCTCAATGTTCTGCCTCAATACCTGCAGGTTGATAAGCGCCTTTTCCTTGATGGTTGGTATATCATCTATCAAACCCTGTAACTGCTGGAAGAAGAAATTGAAAGCCAGGAAAATCACCCCGATGAAAAGCAGTACACTGAGCAGAATAGCCAGCGTATTCGGGATCCTTAGCCGTTTCAACCACAGCACCAGGGGATAGATCACCGTGGCAAACAGGTAAGCCAGGCTGAGTGGAATTAATATCCCTTTGGCAATGATAATGATGAAGAAAAAGATGATCACCGCCAGGGAAATGTAGATTCCAACTTTCAGTTTCCGGGTGAATTCTTCATTCATTGTTCTGGCCAGATTTATGATCCGAATGTAAAATTAGAGAATTAAACTCGCAGCCGGTGAAATTATTTTGCTCACCCGTGAACTCCGACAAAATTCAATGAAATAAATGTTGAAATTTGCTATCTCATTGCCCGACCCTTCAACATTAAATACTAAACACTAAACATTAAACACTCTCCAACATGATCTTTCCCTTGTTTGCAAAGCTCCGCTGGAAAGAAATGACCCGATCCAACATTTGGCAGCGAAACATAGCTGCCAACATCGGAATCGGGTTCCTGGTGGTGCTGATGATCTTCTACCTACTGATGATCGGCATTTTCCTGGACCCTATCCTCCAGGACATTTACCCTGACAGGGAACCGGTGCATGTGGTCAACTCGATTCTCTTGTACTTTTTCATGTCCGACCTCTTTATGCGCTATCTGATGCAGGGTTTGCCGACCTTTGACGTGGAATCGTTCCTGCACCTTCCTGTCAGAAGACGGTCAGTGGTCCATTTCATGCTGTTCCGGAGCGGTTTGCACCTGCTGAACTTCCTTCCGCTCATCGTGTTTATCCCATTCGCCTTCAATAGTGTCGCCGCGGTTTTCAGTCCTGTGCAAACACTCGGGTGGCTTCTCTCCATTATATTTCTCATCTTCATGGACAATTACCTGGCTACCTACCTGAAAAGGCAACTGGTTTCGCGAGCCTGGGTCACCGGACTGGCCGCGCTTGTCCTCATCGGTGCAGTAGTGCTGGATGGTTCAGGCATCATACGGCTGTCGGTCATTTCCGGACAGATCTTCAATTCCCTTGCTTCGAACCCGGTGTACATCCTCATTCCTTTTATACTGATGATCCTGGCATATCTGGTACAGTTCAGGTTCCTTCTCGCCAGGATGTACCCCGAAGAGGTCATACGAAGAAAGGAATACATTGCTTCCGACATACCACGGATCAAATACCTCGAATCACTGGGACTTACCGGGGACCTCATTATGCTCGAAATGAAACTGTGGTGGAGGCATAAAAGGACCCGTTCGATGCTTTATATGTTGCCTCTGTTTATTTTCTACGGGTTTTTCTTCTACCCGATGCCTACTTATAAATATGATTACGGTTTCCTCATTTTTGTAGGCATTTTCATGTCCGGGGGATTGATGATGAATTATCTCAATTATGCCTTCGGGTATGAGAGCAATTACTTTGATGGGATCCTTACCCGGAAGATTGATATGTCTAGCTACATCCGGGCCAAGCTGACCATAGGGATGCTGATCAGTACCTTTTGTTACATTATCACCGTACCGTATGTATTTTTCGGCCGGCATATTTTATTTATCAATTCTATGACCTACCTGTTCAACATCGGCTTTCTTTCTTTTGTGCTGATGTTTCTGGCGACTTTCAATAAGATGCGAATGGACCTGAGCAAATCATCCTCATTCAACTACCAGGGTGTCAGCGTCATGAATTGGCTGGTTTTAATCCCGGCATTCCTTTTGCCGGTGCTCATATTCCTTCCCTTCAGGCTGCTGGGAATGAATAATATCGGGCTGGCGGTGATCGGGATCCTCGGCATTGCCGGATTCCTTTCCCGTAAACTATGGATCCGCCGGATCACCGGCAACTTCTTTACAAGGAAATATACAATGGCAGAAGGCTTTAGAGGAAATTAATTTTGAGTTTTAAATTTTAAATTACAATGTCAATAAATGTCGCGAGCGAAGCGAGCTAATGTCAATAAATGTCTATCAATGTCCATAACATGATCACTGCAAAAAATCTGACCAAAGTCTACAACGGCACAACGGTGCTGGATATCCCGGAAATTACCATCGGCAAAGGCGAGAGTTTCGGGTTGGTTGGTAACAACGGCGCCGGAAAGACAACCTTCTTCCGCCTCATCCTCGATCTGATCCGTCCGGAATCCGGAATGGTCACTATAAAGGACAGGAACGTGGCCGGCTATGAAGATTGGAAAATCTTTACAGGCTCATACCTCGACCGCAATTTCCTGATCGATTACCTTACCCCGGAAGAATATTTCGAATTCAGTGGAAAGATACACGGGCTTTCACAGGAAGATATCCGCCAGTTCATCTCGTCCATGGAAGATTTTTTCAACGATGAAGTCCTGGGCAAAAAGAAATTCATCCGTGACCTATCCCGGGGGAACCAGCAGAAGATCGGAGTCGCCTCAGCCCTGATGGCCGATCCTGAGGTGCTGGTCCTCGACGAACCGTTCAACAGCCTTGACCCCTCATCGCAGATCCGCCTGAAAAACATGCTCGGCAACATGAAAAAAGAAAAGCAGGTCACCATGCTCATCTCCAGCCACGACCTGAACCATGTGACCGAAGTCTGCGATCGGATTGCCATCCTGGAAAAGGGGATCATCGTGAAAGACCTTAAAACGGACGACAGCACACTGAAGGAACTGCAGTCTTACTTCTCTGTCTGACATTTTCCTACTTTTGCAAAATGAAAAATATAGCCGGAAAAATCCTGTTGGCCATCATTTTGCTCATTGCAGCCAACTCTTTCCTGTTGGCACAAAGCAAATACCACATTTCCGGCCGGGTGATCGATGCCGAAACCCGCGACCCGCTGGCTTTTGTGAATATTATCATCACGGGTACCAAAACAGGCGTATCCACTGATATCGACGGCAAGTTCAGTATCTGGTCCGATATTCCCGTTGAATCCATCAAACTATCTTATGTGGGCTATTTCCCCCTTACTTTCACTATTCCCGGAAATAAGACAGAAAACCTGCTGATCTCCCTGCAAAAAAAGACCATCGATCTGAATGAAGTGGTCATCCTGCCGACAGTCAATCCGGCCCACCGCATCATCGACAGCGTACTGGCAAACCGCTATCAGAACGATCCGGAGAAACTCAGTTCCTTTGCCTATACTTCTTACGAAAAGACCATCTTTACTGCCAAACTTGACACAATTCTCGAGACTGAAAAGGACTCTCTCGGCAACACCGTTATCGATACGCTCGTTATGGCCGATACTGCCATGAACCAGCAGGAGGAATTGATCTCACAGGACACTGTTATTTCGGATTCCTCGATGCAGGAGTTGAAAGATTTTTTCGGGAAACAGGATATAGCGATCATGGAAACCGTGGTGGAACGGAAGTTCATGGCACCGGACCGGAATTATGAAAATGTGAAGGCAAACCGGATTTCGGGATTCCAGGACCCGATCTTCGTTTTTTTGGTGTCGCAGATCCAGACCACTTCCTTCTACAGGGAAACCTTCAACATCCTCGATAAAGCCTATATCAATCCCATATCCGGCGGCAGCAAGAATAAGTATATCTTCATCATAGAAGACACATTGTACACGGAATCAGGGGATTCGGTTTTCATCATCTCATACCGCCCCAGGCCCAATACCAATTTCGACGGGCTGGAAGGCGTGCTTTATATCAATTCCAACAAATGGGCTTTGCAGAACGTAATTGCCCGCCCTGCCAGGATGGAAGGATTCAGCATCAAGATCCAGCATATGTACGAGCATATCGACAACCGCCAGTGGTTCCCGGTACAGCTCAACACGGATATCACCTTCAACGGACTCCAGGTCGCGACAGGCAACGAAAGGGCGCGGTTCGTCGGCATTGGTAAAAGTTACATCCGGGATATCGAAATCAACCCCGAACTGGTCCGAAGGCAGTTCGCCACCCTCGGAGTGGATGTGGACCCTAATTCGCACCAAATGCCAGAAGATTACTGGAATGCTTACCGGATAGACACCCTCACCGAACGGGATAAACGAACCTACGCCTTCCTCGACAGCATCGGGCAGGAAGTCAATTTCGACCGCATCTCCAGAAGTTTTGAAACCTTGTTGAATGGCCGGATCCCATTCAAATTCCTGGACATCGACCTGGACAAGATCATCAAATACGATGCCTACCAGGGATTATACCTGGGCCTTGGTGTACACACCAATGACAAACTTTCCCGGCATTTTAAAGTTGGGGGCTATTTCGGTTTCGGGATCAAGGATGATGACTGGAAATACGGTGCCGATGCCAGCATTGTCCTCGACCGACGGCATGAAGTGGAACTCGGGTTGAAATATTACAACGATCTGACTGAAACCGGCGGCACCCGGTTTTTCGACGACAAGGATAATTTCCTGACCGGGGAGAACTGGCGGAATTTCCTCATCAACCGGGAAAACCCCACGGAAGATATTTCCGCTACACTTGGATTCAGGCTGTTGCGGGATTTTAAGTTTGCGCTGGGATTTCATGTCAATACGAAGGAGTCTCCCGATGATTACCGTTTCGGAAGAACTGAAAATGGTCTTGACATACTGGACAGGCAGTTCAGGTTCACAGAATTCACCGGCGGTTTCCGGTTCGCCTTCCGGGAAAAATTCATAGTGACAAAACGCACACGGATCTCCCTCGGCACCAAATACCCTGTTCTGTGGTTCCAGTATACCAGGGGCATCGATGGTTGGCTGGACGGGGAATATGCCTATAACCGGTTCGATGTCAAAATAGAAAAATCATTCTACCTGAAGTACCTGGGCCGTACCTCGCTCCTGCTGAGGGGCGGCTTCATCGACCGGGCCTTGCCGGAAAGCAATCTCTACAACGGCAACGGAAGCTACCGATTTTTCATCATATACGCACCGAACAGCTTTGGCACCATGCGCATGAACGAATTCCTTTCGGATCGCTATGTAGCGCTCTATTTCTCGCACAATTTCGGGAAACTGCTGAAACGGTGGGAAAAGTTCCAGCCGGAGCTGCTGTTAACCACCAATATGGCTTTCGGATGGCTGGAGCATGATGGCATCCATTACAACATCAGCTATAAAACGATGGAAAAAGGCTATTTCGAAAGCGGTTTCAGCATCGACAACCTGTTGAACCTGCAGGTCTATTCGCTTGGTTTCGGAGCCATGTACCGCTGGGGACCCTATACCTTCCCACAGTTCGAAGACAATATCTCTTTGAAAGTTTCGGTCACCTTCCCGCTGAGCCAGATGAGGATGGGAGAGTAAGTTAGTACGCCCTCGCAAACACCACCCTCTTATTGGAAGGCTTCCCGGAATACACGCACTTGCCGTGCTCTTCCGGCGTATCCAGCGGGATGGTGCGGATCGTGGCCTTGGTCTCGTCCTTGATCTTCTCTTCGGTTTCCGAAGTGCCATCCCAATGCGCCAGCAGGAACCCGCCCTCTTCGATCTTCTCCTTGAACTCATCCCAGGAATCGACCTTGAAGGTGTTGTTCTCGCGGAAGGAAAGGGCTTTCTGGAAGAGGTTCGACTGGATCTGCGTGAGGAGGTTCTCGATCTTTATCCCAAGGTTTTCGGCCTGCAGCACCTCTTTCTCGAGGGTGTCGCGGCGCGCCACCTCCACTGTGTTGTTCTCCAGGTCCCTGGGACCGATGGCGATGCGCACCGGCACGCCCTTGAACTCGTATTCGTTGAACTTCCAGCCGGGCTTTTGCGTGTCGCGGCCGTCGTATTTCACGCGGATACCTTTCGCCTCGAGTTCCTTTTTGATTTGGTTGGCCTTAACGCTGATTTCAGCGAGCTGGTCATTGTTCTTGTAAATAGGAATGATGACAACCTGGTGCGGCGCCAGCTTCGGCGGCAGCACCAGCCCGTGGTCGTCGGAATGGGTCATCACCAGCGCGCCCATCAGGCGGGTCGAAACGCCCCATGAGGTGGCCCAGACATAGTCCAGCTTGTTCTCTTTGCTCAGGAACTTCACGTCGAAAGCTTTGGCAAAGTTCTGCCCAAGGAAATGCGAAGTGCCGGCCTGCAATGCTTTTCCATCCTGCATCAATCCTTCAATGCAATAGGTCTCCACCGCCCCGGCGAACCGCTCGTTCGGCGATTTCACGCCCCGGAGCACCGGCATGGCCAGCCACTCCTCGGCGAAGCGGGTGTAAACACCCAGGATCAGTTTTGCCTCCTCAACTGCTTCCTGCTCGGTAGCATGGGCCGTATGGCCTTCCTGCCAGAGAAATTCTGCTGTACGAAGAAATAAGCGAGTGCGCATCTCCCACCGCACTACGTTGGCCCACTGGTTGATCAGCAGCGGCAGGTCGCGGTACGACTGGATCCAGTTGCGGTAGGTGTCCCAGATGATCGTCTCGGAAGTCGGCCGGATGATGAGCTCCTCTTCCAGCTTCGCTTCTTCATCCACCACGATGCCCTTTCCATCCGGCGAATTTTTCAGGCGGTAATGGGTCACCACGGCGCATTCCTTCGCAAACCCTTCCACATGGGAAGCTTCCTTGCTGAAGAACGACTTCGGGATGAAAAGCGGGAAATAGGCATTCACATGCCCGGTTTCCTTGAACATCCCGTCGAGGGCTGCCTGCATCCGCTCCCAGATCGCGTATCCGTAAGGCTTGATTACCATGCAACCGCGTACAGCGGAGTTCTCTGCAAGGTCAGCCTTGATCACGAGATCATTGTACCATTGCGCATAATTTTCTTCCCTGCTTGAAAAATCTTTAGCCATTGTATTTTTTGGTATAAAATTTGCTTTTTATTAAGAAGACGCAAAAATAATCAATAATGAAAAATATAAGCCTCAACCGGGTAATTAAATCAAAGGAGGAACACCTCATGAGAACTTTAACTTTTATCGTCGTCATCTTTACATTATTCCTGGCTTCATGCTCATCCACCTACAATGCTTCTGCACCTTACGATGAGGTGTACGCCAGTTCTACGGATCCGGCAAATACAGCCCCTGCAACCGTAACGGTCAGGTCTGAAGCCGTCCAGTCGACCTCTTCAGTTGAAGGAGATTATTATGCTCCTGAATATGAAGAAGGCGAATTCGATTCGGAAGGATATTATGATTATGAATACGCCTCGCGGATCAAACGCTTCCAGGACGACAATCCCGGTTTTGATTATTACAGCAACTATTATACCGACAATTACTACTACAACTACGATCCTTATTACATGGGCAGCAGCATCTACGGTGGATATGGCTGCTGCGGGCCGTCGGTTTCCATGAGTTTCGGATGGGGCTGGGGATATCCTTACTACGGTTACTATCGTCCCTGGTATTACGATCCCTGGTATTACGATCCCTGGTATTATCCTTATTATGGTTACGGATGGGGATATGGTTATCCCGGATACTATGGCTCTTACTGGGCCGGTTACTACGACGGCTACTGGGACGGTTACTACTGGGGCGGCGGCGGATATTATCCTGAACCTTACCCCGGCGGCGGTGATGGATATTACTATGGCCACCGTGGCAGCCGCGGAGGCAGCTCCAATGGCAGCAACACCTCCGGATCGTTGACCCGGGACCAGAGGACAGACGAAAATACAACCAATGCATACAGCCAGAGCGCCAGGGGCGTTCGTAATGATGCCACCACAACCGCTGTTACCACCGGCGGCGGCGCCCCGGGATCCGGTCAGACCGTCGATAAAACCACCGGGGAAGCCATTTCGGCCCGCGGCGTGCGCACTGACGGCAATACGGCAACTTCCGGCTCCACTGGCAAGGTGACCAACCCCACCTCTGCCGGTACGCAGACCAGGACTACCGGCACCACTCAACCGGCATATAACAAACCGGCCGAGCCTGTACGCAGCGATCGTTCCACCGGTGTTTCTTCGGGAACACAGGAGAATCCCTCCATGTCGCCCAGCAGAAGGGTACAGCCTGAAATGAAATACGAAAAACCAAAAAGTTATACCTCTCCCAGTTACAGGACCACGCCTTCCAACCAGGAATACACCAGCCCCGCCACCCGGGAGAACCGTACATACAGCAACCCTCAGAACACCCAAAGTGAAGAGGCAACACGCAAGGTTTATTCCACAACACCCGAAAGGAAAACCTTTGACAACGGGAGCCATTCGACCAGGGAAAGCGGAACTTACAGGAATACTTCCACGAGTCCGGCTCAGAAATATTCCTCTCCATCCAGATCCTCTGAGCGCAGCACCTATTCCGCACCCTCAAATAATTCAGGCAGCCGCAGTTATTCGACTCCGTCCAGGTCCAACAGCTCTCCTTCCTATAACTCCGGAAGCAGCGGTGGCGGATCCCGCTCCAGTGGCGGCAGTTATGGCGGAAGCAGCAGTGGTGGCAGCAGTGGGGGCGCCCGTGGAGGAAGAAGATAACTTTTAAATCACAACTTATCATGAAAAGGCTATTGATCGTTTCGGCTCTCCTTTTGACAGCCGCGTGGCAGACAATGTCCCAGAATTCCGTAGATGCACTCAGGTACTCCCGTATCGATATAGGCGGATCAGCCCGTTTTATGGGTCTAAGCGGAGCATTCGGAGCCCTGGGCGCTGATTTCACGACCGCCAGCACCAATCCCGCAGGGATCGGACTATTCAAATCTTCCGAGATCTCCATCACACCATCCGTTCACATTGGCGCTGTGGAATCCCTTTATAACGGTAACCTCCTCGAAGATGGCCGATCGAATTTTTACCTCGGAAATGTCGGCATGGTCATGACATCAAAAATTAAAACCGATCCTAAAAAAGCAGGTTGGAGAAGTTTCAGCTTTGCCACCGGAATGAACCGGCTGAACGATTTCAATTTCCGCTACGAAATGGCCGGGTACAATGAAACCAATTCCCTGCTGGACACTTATGTGGAATTCGCCGATGGCGTGCCATTCGAAGACATTGAAGATGACCCATGGGGAGAGTATGCTTTCGACCTGAACCTGGCCTGGTGGACTTACCTGCTCGACCTGGCAGATCCCATGGTGGATGATGAATACATTTCACCGGTTCCCGCTGGCAGTAAATTCCAGGCTAAATCGATCGACACCAGAGGCTCTATGAATGAGTACGTCTTTACCTTCGGGGCAAATTACAACGAACGGCTTTATTTGGGAATGACCTTCGGTATCCCATTCATCCGTTATTTTGAATCTTCGGTTTATGAAGAATCGGATATCCAGGGAACTGAGCTGTTATATTTCCGCCGGATAGAAGACCTTGAAACCAGGGGAAGCGGGTTTAACCTGAAACTAGGGCTGATCTACAGGGCTTCCGACTGGCTCAGGGTAGGCGCATCTTTCCATTCTCCCTCCTGGTTCGGCAATATGGAAGATTACTGGTCGGCCACCATGGTTTCGGAATTCACCACTCCCGACATCAACGGCGATTATCGTTATGTGGAAACATCCCCGGCTGGTACCTATAATTATAACCTGACCACTCCCTACCGGCTCCAGGGCAGCCTGGGCTTTATTGTCGGAAATATTGGCCTGATCAGTGCGGATTATGAATTTGCCGATTATGCCAATGCAAAATTTGACGCCCCTGATTATAATTTCTCCGAAGAAAACAGGTCAATATCAAATAGTTATGCGATCGGACATCATATCAGGGTTGGAACTGAATGGAGGTACAATATATTCAGTTTCCGTGCTGGCGGTAAATACTTCACTTCACCTTTCGAAAATGAGATCAATGATGCCAGCCGCTGGGGATTTTCTGGCGGGGTCGGGCTTCGCCAGGGCTGGTTCTTCATGGACCTGGCCTACGCCTTCAGTAAAAGTGAAGAGGATTATTACTTTTATAACACCGGAACCACCGTACCCAATCCCGTGCTCAATACGAGCAGAATTCACAACATTCTCCTGACGCTTGGCGTGAAGCTATAGAACAGTCATCACACTCTGACAAATCTTGCATTCGAAGCCTTGAAACTGATCCAGACCTCCTTGCCGGCCCGCAATTCGAGCGCCTGAAGGGAATCTCTCGTAATATTGACATAAAATGATGTCCCGGTATTAATTAGTACCTCGAAACCGGATGGGGATGGATGGATAGCTGTAATCTGGCCGAAAAACTGGTTGGTGGCGCTGGTCGGTAGTTTCTCCAGTGTTATGAAGATATCTTCCCCCCTGACCAACACAAATCCCTTTCCTTCCGGTTCATTGGTGTTCAAACGGACGAGCTGGCCATTTTCCAGTTCCGCGCATTGCTTGTCCTGTTCCCTGAATAACCGGGCCCGGAAATAATTTTTTATCCCGGTAAACCTGGCCATAAATTCTGATTCGGGATGATGAAAAACATGATCGGCGGGACCGGATTGAATGATCCTTCCAAGGTCGAGAACGGCAATTTTATTGGCAAGGACCAAAGCCTCCTCGTAATCATGAGTCACATGGATCATAGTTTGTCCTTTGCCGTTGAGCCGTTTGAGCAAACTTCGAAGACCCTGTCGCAGCGATACATCCAGTGATGCCAATGGTTCATCCAGCAAAAGGTACCTGGGCCTTCTCGCCAGGGTCCTGGCCAGGGCAACTCTTTGCAGTTCACCGCCTGACAGGCTTGAAGGCCTTCTGTCCAGCAAGTGACTTATTTCCAGTGTATCAGCCAGCTCCTTTAACTCCTTTTCGGCGGTCTTACCCCGGATCCGTCTGGAGGTCAAGGAGTACCGAATATTATCCCGTGCGGAAAGATGGGGGAAGATGGCCAGATCCTGGAAAACCAGGCCAAATGGCCTCTTCTGTATCTTTTGCCAGGTAATTTCCCTTCCGTCAATATGGATGCTCCCGTCATCCGGCAAGACCAGCCCGGCCAACACTTCCAGTATTTGTGTCTTACCCGCTCCGGAAGGGCCCAGGATCACAAAATAATCCCCATCTTCAACCCGGAATGAAATCTCCTTCAGGCTGAAACCGGAATAGGTTTTTTCTATGTTCTGGAGCTCAAGCATCTTTCCTGTCGCGGGACAATAATCTCAGGATAATAAAAAAAGCCAGGCTTACAATGATGAAAAGCACCGCCACGGGCCGTGCGTATTTCAGTCCGAAGGCCCCGAACCTTTCCCATATCAGCACCGGCGTGATCATCGGATGATAGGCCACGATGACAACTGCGCCAAATTCACTCATCCCCCTTGCAAACATAAGGATCAGCCCTGATACGATGTTTCGCCAGGCCAGTGGCAATGAAACCGTAAAAAAGACCCGGGCAGGGGATGCCCCCAGGTTGAGCGCTGCCTGCTCCAGCCTCAGGGGAACGGACGCGAATCCATCACGGGCTGCATTGATCAGGAACGGAATACTCACAAAAGCCATGGCCAGTGCAATACCTGCCGGGGCCCCTACGAAATCCAGCCCAATCATTGAGCCCAGCCGACCGATGTATGAATCCCTCGAAACGGCGCCCAGAACTGCAATGCCTGCCGCAGAATGCGGTATGACAATCGGCAGGTCGATAATTCCCAGTACCAGTTTTTTAATTGCAAAATCTTTCCGTGCCAGCAAATAAGCCAGCGGGATGCCGCCGATGGCGAAAATGAGGGTGGCTGCCATGGATACCCACAAGGTCAGACCAATACTGCGCTGCACCTCCGGATCTTTTGAAGATTCGAAGAGTTGTTCCGGAGCCGTGGCCACAAACATGCCAACCAGCGGCCCGACTATTAACAACAATACGATCCCGCTCAGGAAGATAAGGAATAGATGGAATGGTTGAAACCGTGCCATGGCGCAGCGAAGATAGGAAATCCTATCGCTTGATTATCCTTGCCGTTTCGACAATATTCCCGGCCCTGACGGATAGGACATATATTCCCGGATTCCAGGCAGACCCATCTATTTCAAGGATTTCCGGATTGCTTTCCATCTCCGTTAATTGTCTTCCGGTAACATCGAAAACCTGGACCGTATAATTTATATTTCCTTTCGTCCCTGTCCCGGACAGGCCTGTTTTCAGGTAAAAACTGGTCGAAAACGGATTCGGATAAACCTCCAACTTTGGTTCAAAACCATTGATCCCGTGCTCCTCGAAGCCAACCAGGAAATCGTCGATTTCCCTCTGCTGGAACATCAGCCAGTTTTCAACGGGGTCATGTCCGCCAGTCCAAATATGAATGCCAGGGAGACCATCGGCAAGAAATGTCAGGTAAACCTGATCGTTGACAAAACTGGGCGACATGACCGGGTACATGCATTCGGAGAAAATATACATCAGGTCCGTCGTTAAATCCTTGATCCCCGACCAGGTCTGACCTCCGTCAGTTGAGCCGTTTGCAAAAATATGGCGATAATTCATATCCATATTGTCGTATCCGGGCGCCGGAGCAGCCCAGACCACATAAATATTGTCGTTTTCATCAATATTGATCTGTGGATGGGAGGTCAGCGATACATAATAAATGCCATATCCGATAATGGTTGAATCGCCCTGGTTCGGCGGGATCCATCCGATCAGGTTACCACCTTCAATCAGGTATTCCAGGCTGATGGTGCTCATGATGGTCGTATCCAGGACCGGCATCGATTCGTTCCAGTATACTATTCCCTCGGTTGTGGGATAATAATACCCGGTACCGGCATCATCGAAGTAGTGCCACATCCTGCCAAATACCACATGCACATTGCCCTGGCTGTCAAGGGCGCATGCCTGCGTTCCATCTCCGGCGCAATAGGTCGGTGTGGCTTCGCCGGTATAAGGAGTATATGGACTGTCATATACCACGATTTGGGTCCAGTTATCCCCATTGTCATACGATTTCATCACATAACCGTCCTGTGTATCAAAACCGACGCTGAAAGCAAGCGTGTCCCCCCTGGGCTCTGCCCAGGTGTAATTATCTCCCCCGATCCCGTTAAAATAATTACTGTTCAATTCATCCATCAGCCAATGCTGGATATTCCAGGTTTCCCCGCCGTCAGTCGAACGATAGTACAACAAAGCCGATGTCATACCTTCATAAGGATCGCCATAAGTCACCGCCAGGATATGGATGTTCATGTGGTCCGGGCCATTGGTGACCATTGCCGGCCAGACAATATCGTAACCGGTTGGCCCCTGCAAATAAAACTCTTCCCATGCGCCTTCTCCTTTTACTTCTCTTTTATTGAATATCAGCCCCATCGATTGTATTACTGAATGTGAAACGACAATCTCCCCGCCAGGTCCGTATGGCGCATAACACGGCCAACCGGTCCTCACGGTTTCAATGCGTCCGGAAGGATTCGGTCCCCAACTGCTCCCATCGAAATAATTGTAAGCCGAACCCCTTTCATTCCAGGTCCCCACGTCGTTTGCCCTCATATAAGTGACCCCGACCGTCCCATCTTCAAAGGCATAGATCCGGTTCTGTACCGCATCATATGACTGAAGATCGTACCATGTTGTCCCCACTGTTTCATCCATGAGCAATTTCTGCCCGGGGACAATTTCCTGAATAAAATGACCTCCTTCCTTTCCGGGAACCGTTTCAGGCATTTTATGCCTGACATTCAGCAGATGTTCCGGAATTTTGACTTCCCTGAACTGGGAATAAGCCATGACAGTGGAAAGTACAAAAATTAGGGTAGTTAAAGTAAATCTGTTCATATGCTTGGAATTTTGGTTGAATGTAAAGATAATAAAGGTATTATGAATCAAATTAAAATAATCGGAATGAATGATAAAAAGTCACACATAAATCCTAAAAAAAGATCTAAATGTGAATCAAGTTATGTTAATGAATACTTTTGTCTATTATTTTTGTTAAAAATTTAACAACCAGAATTCTTCATCCATGGGACGACTATTTGACCTGCTCAGTCAGGATGTCCGGTTCCAGGAGGGCCTGAAAGGCTGCATCAATTGCGGGACATGCACTGCAATCTGTCCAGCCGCTGAATTTTACCAATATGATCCCAGGACTCTTGCCAATATCCTCCAAAGCCGCGATGAGGAAAAAATTGAGTCCCTTTTAAAAAGCGATTTTATCTGGTATTGCGGGGAATGCATGTCGTGCAAAACAAGATGCCCGCGCGGAAATGCTCCGGGTTTGCTGATTTCTGCCGTGCGTTCATTGTCGCAGGACTTAGGCTATTTCGTGGAATCCGAAAAAGGCAGGCAGCAACTGGCTATCAAACGGACGGTCGGTGAATGGATCTTAAATCATGGCTACTGCCTGTTCCCTGAACAGATCACCTTTTATGACCACCCCGAGCAAGGTCCGGTCTGGGACTGGATACACGACCACCTTAAAGAGGTTTATGGCCGGTTTGAAGCGAATTACCAGGAAGAGGGTCCGGGGATTCTCCGAAAGATACCGCAGGATTCGCTGGATGAACTGAAAAGGATATTTGACGTGACCGGTGGAACCGAACGATTTAAGAAGCTGGAGGAATTTTCACGGAAGAAAGCAGAAGAACTGGGTATCGAATTCAGCCCCGGCCAGAAAAGCGAGTACTATCTTCACGTTTATAACGCCAATAACAACAAGCACGGGAAAGATGAACATTGAAGGTAAAAAACGGATCTGGCAGGAATACCAAAAAGAAATAGCGGAAAACGACTTCTTTTACGCCCGCAGTTGTGTCAGGCAGAGCTTCTTCCCCGGTTCTGAAACGACCTTCCTTAAGATTTTACGGAAAGAACTTGGCAAAAATATCTCCGAACACCCTTTTCACACCACCTGCACCGGGATAGCTTATCATGCCGATGTCGTACCCCTGGAAACCACCATGACCGTTGTGGCAAGGCAATTTGCCCTGATGACTGAAGCCGGATTCCATCATTATGTACCCTCCTGTATCACATCTTTTGGAGTTTACCAGGAAATACTGGAAACCTGGCATCATTTCCCGGAAATTGAGAAAAAAATCAGAAAATATCTTAAAGAAGCTACCGGCAAAGAGTTCGAAAAACCAAGAAACCTGGTCCATTCCAGTGATCTGATCTATAAATTCAGAAAGGAAATTGCTGCCAGGGGTAAATTCCGGTTGATTAACCGTTTTACCGGAAAACCCATCCGGATCGTCGAACATATCGGTTGCCATTATGCTAAGATGTTTCCATCCAAGGGCGTAGGCGGGGCTGAATATCCGCATGTCCTGGTAGGAATGATCGAAGAATGGGGAGGTGAAGTGGTAGACTATCCCGAACGTCG
Organism: uncultured Bacteroidales bacterium; assembly: GCA_964619555.1. GTDB lineage: Bacteria > Bacteroidota > Bacteroidia > Bacteroidales > JAGOPY01 > JAGOPY01. Next base: position 297,811 of record CAZUDV010000001.1, read on the forward strand.
CCATTGTTGCGGCTTTGGGTTCCGCCAGTACCTGGTCAAAGCCAACAGGGGCTATTCCATTGCCTGCTCAAAGAAAAAATTCGATTCAATGGAACCCTATAAACCGGAAGCCATTCTGACCAACTGTCCGGGTTGCCCGTTCTTCTTCGACCGCTGGCAGTATGCCATCAGTGAAATGGAAGGTAAAACCTATGGCGAAGATGGAAACGGGATACCGGTTCTGACTTATGAAGAGCTTGCCGGTATCGTCCTGGGGTATGACCCCTGGGATCTTGGATTCCAAACTCATCAGGTCCCCGTGGAGCCGTTGCTGGATAAAATCGGAATACCATACGATCCGGCCAAAAAATACCTCGGAATTAATGGGGAGAACCTCCATAAACCCGAAGCTACGGAAGTCCTCAAATTTTACCCCTGATGAGTTCCGGTAATTCCATACTGGTCATTGGCGGCGGTATTGCGGGAATGCAGGCTGCAGTTTCCCTTGCCTCATTCGGCTACGATCCTGTGATTGTCGAACGACACACTGCCCTTGGCGGACATGTCGCCGGGTGGGACAGGCTTTTCCCTTCCCGTCGGCCAGGTCCGGAGGTGATTGAATTTCTCAGGCAACAAATGAACGACAACATCAGAATCTTGCTGGAAACGGAAGTGATCCGGACCGACTACCGCAACGGCAGATGGGAGGTGCAACTGTCTGGAGGGGACCAATTAACCGTGGAAGCCATCCTTGTCACAACCGGTTTCGACCTGTTCCAGGCCCGGAAAAAAGAGGAGTATGGCTATGGCATTTATGATAATGTCATTACTTCTGCCGACCTCGAAATAAAATTCAATGCCAAAGAGACTATCCGGAACAATAATGGAAAAATTCCGTCAAGGGTCGGATTTGTGCATTGTGTCGGATCCCGTGATGAAAAAGTCGGAAATCTATACTGTTCCAGGGTATGTTGCGTTACGGCAGTCAAACAGGCAATCGAAATAAAGGAAATGATCCCGGAATCGGAAGTCTTCTGTTTCTATATGGACTTGCGCATGTTCGGGCTGGATTTTGAAGCCCTTTATAAAGAAGCCCAGGAAAAAGGCATCCAGTTTATCCGGGGGCGCTTGTCAGAATCTTTTGAAAATGCTGACGGAAGTGTAATGGTCAAAGTCGAAGACACGCTGGCTAATAAACCATTCCGTATGAATGTGGACCTGCTCGTGCTAATGAGTGGCATGGTGCCGTCGGAGGGTACAGAGAACCTGAAGGCCCTGCTCGGGCTCGAAACTGACGAAAACCAGTTCCTGCAGCCAAAAGACAGGCAAATCCAGGCTAATGATACTGCCAGCCCGGGGGTATTCCTGGCCGGAACCTGCACCTCACCCAAAAGCATCGATGAGACCCTTGCCGATTCCCGTTCCGCGGTAATCAGGATCATGGAGTATCTGAAAGCCGGAAAGCCAGTCTTTCCCGGGCGAAGCGGGAAGTAAGGCAGTGAAACGCTAAGAAGGCAAGACTGTTTGAATGATTGTAGTGATAGATTTTAAATTTGCGAGGGATTGAAAGTAAAGCCTAATTTCGGGTATTCGATTAATGCCGATCGGCAGCTCGACCACGCAAAGGCTGACTTGCGACTGGCACATTACCTGCTGGAGCGGGAAAGGTCATTCGGCCTGTGCATCTCCTGTGGGACATGTGCCGCTACCTGTAGCTCTGCACAATATACAGCTTTCAGCCTGAGGGAAATAATTGTCCGTATCAGGCGAGGAAATCTTGACCATATCCGGCAGGAAGCGGAAAAATGTATGCTTTGCGGCAAATGTCAGCTCATTTGCCCGCGGCTTGTGAATACCCGGAATATCATTCTGGAAATCCAGAGAGGGTGTGAAAAATTTCAGCTATGACCTTTGATTTCTTTGTACTGCCTTTTTTTATCGGCCTGATCGCCTTACTGGTGATCCTGGCGGTAAAATATTCCAGGTGGATACAGGGATTTGAAGTGCGCGACAAATTACTGCTGCAACGAGGGGTATGGAGTCGGAAAAGCTTTGATGCCATCGGCGAGATCTTCATGGAAAGTCTCCTTCACCGGAAAATGTTCAGGCGCAATGCTTTATTGGGCTTTATGCACATGAGTTTCGCCCTGGGATGGTTCCTGCTGATCGTGACCGGCAACCTGGAGTCACGTATCTATAGCAAAGTGCATATAAATCCGCCATATTACCCCATTTTTCTGAAGTTTTTCGTCCAGGACGACCGTATCCTGCATCACGAGTTGTTTTCCATACCGGGAGTATTTCGGATCCTGATGGATGCCTTCCTGCTGCTGGTATTATCAGGACTCTTTCTCGCTCTCATCAAAAGGGCCAGGTCCAATTGGTTCGGGATGAAAAAAGCCAGCCGGCATACCCTCCCTGACCGCCTGGCCATCTCCTGCCTCTGGCTGATCTTTCCACTGAGATTATTGGCCGAAAGTTTTACGGCTGCCACTCATCACGGGGGAAGTTTCCTGACCAACACTACCGGCCATCTGCTGGGAAGTTTCCTACCGGCTGAACAACTGGCCTACCCTGCCTGGTGGGCCTATTCCTGGGCACTCGGGCTGTTCTTCATCAGCCTTCCATGGTCCAGGTTTATGCATATCCCCACGGAAGTCATGCTTATTTTTATGCGGCATTATGGTATTAAACCCGGACATTTTTTTACCCGGTATGCCAATTTTGAAATCCAGTCATGTCCCAAATGCGGGGTCTGCATTGATGCGTGCCCGGTGAATGAAAATCCGACAGGAACCGGAATTCCACCGGCTTATTTTCTCCGTTCCCTGAGAGATGAGAAATCCACGGTTTCCGACACGTTCGACTGCCTCCTATGCGGAAGGTGCACGGAATTCTGCCCGGTAGGCATCCACATCAATGACATGAGGATTGCTCAGAGGGTTAGATCTTCCACAGGATTGAACGGTTCCTTTCTGTTCGTCAGGCCGCCGGAAGTGCCTCATGCCAGGGTAGCCTACTTCGCGGGTTGCATGACCCATCTGACCCCTTCCATTAAAATGGCTGTTGAAACGATCTTTAAGACAGCCGGAGAGGATTATAGTTTCATTGACAGGGAGGGGAGCATCTGCTGCGGCAGGCCATTATGGATGGCAGGCAAGACCATGCAGGCCCGTGAATTGGTCAGGAAGAACCGCCGGCTGATTGAAAATTCAGGATGCACCACGCTGGTCCTCTCCTGCCCGATCTGCCTCAAAATATTCCGGGAAGAATACCATCTGGATATTGAGATCCTCCATCATTCGCAATACATCCTCCGGCTTGTCGGCCAAAATCGTATCCGTTTGAGCCCTTCCCTGTCGAAAGTGGTTTTTCACGATCCCTGCGAACTGGGCCGTGGTTGTGGAATCTATGAAGAACCCAGGGAACTTATCTCAACAATATCCGAACTTGCCCCGGCTCAATATGAAAAACAACAATCCATGTGCTGCGGTGGAAGCCTGGGGAGTTTTGGAACTGAAAGCTCCAAACGCGATGAAGTCACACTGCTGGCCCTGGAATCCCTCCTCTCCGGGCAGCCGGACAGGATCATCACCGGTTGTCCTTTGTGTAAGAAAACTTTCCAGCATCATTCGCCCGTCGAAGTCAGGGATATCAGTGAACTGGTCGTTGAAGCAATTACCAGGGGCCAGATGAGCCCGGATGAATCCAGAGAAGAAAAGGTCGAGGACCACCTTGTCCGAATCCTTAAATGACCACGCTTCAGTTTTCGTAAAAAATTTTGATCTGGGATTGTTTCAGACGCGCTTTCAACCAAGAATGGATTTTTTCCTTTTCTTTAGGGCTGATGGTCGATCCGGACGTCCTGAAAATGATAATGGAGGTTCTTTCAGGCTTATCCCCTGAAAAATCATGGGACTCTGAATAATAGCACTGAACGATCTGGGGATATAAAGGTCGGATCTCTTCCAGCAAATTCAAGCCGATGGCCGAAATGTTCATGACGCTATCCAGCTGGGCCTCCTTTCTGTACAATTGCGTTGAAAGCAAATTGAGTTCATTTTTTAACCTGTTCATTTCACTGTTTTCTCCCGTGAGGTCCTGGAGGGTAAATCCCTGCTTGATATCAATTTCAGTGTCTTTTAAGGAATATTCGCCGGCTTTTTGTTTTATGGAAACCTTTTGATCATCCGTGAATGACAAACCTCCGAAGACCAGTGTAATCTTCCTTTGCCTGGCATCAATCTGATGGTCCAGAAGGTAATTTTTCTCAAAAAAACTGATGCTCTGGACAAATCTGTTGGCATTTTCCATAAACCTTTCCTTTTCAACCAATAAATAGCCAAAATAGACACTGGGAACAAGAGTTACGATAATAATGAATGTAATCCACTGGCTGATCCTGTTACGGTACGTCTTGTCGACAATAGTGATGATGGGGAATCCAAGCAATTTGGTGATCAGTACCGATGCTATCGCTATGAAAACCGAATTGATCGTGAATAAAAACAACGCCCCCAGAAAGTATTCTATTTGCAATGTAGCCAGTCCATATCCGGCAGTGCACAGCGGAGGCATAAGGGCAGTGGCAATGGCAACACCGGGTATCACCTGCCCTTTTAACTTACTGGTGATGGCAACAATGCCGGCAAGGCCACCGAAAAAAGCAATCAGAACATCGTAAATAGTGGGGCTGGTCCTGGCGAGCAATTCGGAATGGGCAGTCGATACCGGGCTGATAAAAAAGTAGGCAGTTGAAGCAACCAGGCTCGCCAGCACGGCAAAGGTGAAATTTTTAATCGCTTTCCGGAATAATGGAAAGTTATAGGTTGCCAGGCTGTATCCCATCCCGTTTATCGGGCCCATCAGGGGTGATATCAGCATGGCGCCGATGATCACTGCCGTAGAATTCATATTCAGTCCGACAGAAGCCACAATGATGGCAAACATAAGGATCCACAGGTTGGTCCCTCTGAAAATGATCCCTTTTTCAATAGAATCGTGAATGACGGCAAAATCATCCACTTCACTGACCAGGCTGATATAATTGGATAGTTTTTTGAGCATAAGCTCCTGCTGAATTAATTATTTCTGAGATAAAGATAAACTCTTTCTCTCTTAAGGCCAAAAATATCCACTCGACTAAACCATAATCGACTAAAAACCAAACGCTTAAAAGCCCCTCCGCTATCGGCGGAAGGGCTTTTACCCGTACCCGGAGCCGGGATCGAACCGGCACTTCCATCACTGGAAATTGGATTTTAAGTCCAACGCGTCTACCTGTTCCGCCACCCGGGCGGCACTAAAGAATGTTTAACTTTTAGTGTTTAGTTTTTAATGTTTAATGGTTAATTAAAAGTCAAAATTACTCATTTAACATTAAAAAAGTCCTGCCTGGCAGGACTTTTTATCCGAGCGGAAAACGGGATTCGAACCCGCGACCCCGACCTTGGCAAGGTCGTGCTCTACCAGCTGAGCTACTTCCGCGTTTTTTAAAAGGGAATGCAAAGATAGATATATTTTGTTTCGACACAAATTCTGACCGAAATTTTTTGCCCCATGCATCGCATTTCACCCTATGTTACCTATCTTTGACAAAAACGCCATTGTTAAATGCTCAATCTTAAATCCTGAATCGATCCTTGTCCTTCGCCTCTCTTCTCCTCGACTCCTTTCCCTTTGAACCGACCAATGGCCAGAAAATTCTGGCCGGCAGGCTGGAGCAATTCCTGTCGGAACAGGACCCATCAGCCCTGTTCGTGCTGAAAGGATACGCAGGTACCGGAAAAACCAGTTTTATCAGTGCCATGGTGCGGATTTTACCGGCTGTAAAAAAGAAAGCCATTCTGCTGGCACCCACCGGAAGGGCAGCCAAGGTCCTGTCAGGCTATTCCGGACAGCACGCCTGGACGATCCATAAAAGGATCTATTTCCAGCGTTTGGGAAGGGATGGGTCAATATCGCTGGTGCTTCAAAAGAACCTGTACCGGAATGCCATATTCATTGTGGATGAGGCATCCATGATTGCAGCCGCGACTGAATCCCGCGAAGTGGTCTTCTCTGCCCGGAACCTGCTGGATGACCTATTGGAATATGTAACGGCAGGAGAAGCCTGCAGATTGGTGTTAATTGGCGACAATGCCCAGCTCCCTCCCGTCGGCATGATCGTCAGCCCTGCCCTCGACCTGGAATATCTGAAATCTAGGTATGGAAGGAAAATCCATCACTTTGAGCTGACCGAAGTGATGAGACAGGCTATGGAATCCGGAATTCTGCATAATGCGACCAGGCTAAGGGATTTCATGGGTATCAGCCCGGTGCCCGCTCCTTTATTCGATCTTTCAGAATACAGGGACGTGGAGAGAATTAACGGCAACGACCTTGAAGACCGGCTGAATGTTGCCTATTCGTCCGGTGATCCAGGGGAAACGGTGGTCATCTGCCGTTCCAATAAAAGGGCTAACATGTATAACAAGGCAATAAGGGAACGGATCCTTTTTCTGGAAAATGAAATCGCATCGGGAGATTTTCTGATGGTCGCCCGCAATAACTATTTCTGGCTCGATCCCGAATCCGGGCCGGGTTTCATTGCCAATGGAGATATCATTGAAATCCTCCGTATTCAAAATACGGAAGAAATATATGGTTTCCGGTTTGCCGATGTGACCATACGAATGATCGATTACCCCGATGAGCCGACCCTTGATCTGAAAATACTTCTCGATACCCTGATGGCTGACGCCCCGGCATTACCCGATGCCGAACAGAAACAACTGTTCAGCTCGGTAATGGAAGATTACAATGATGTCCCCCAAAGGTCGGTCAGACTAGAGAAAGTCCGCACGAATCCATATTACAACGCACTTCAGGTTAAGTTCGCCTACTCCCTTACCTGCCATAAAACCCAGGGCGGACAGTGGCTGAATGTCTTTATCGATCAAGGTTACATAAAAAATGTTGAACTGGACACGGGTCACTTGCGCTGGCTCTATACGGCTTTTACCAGGGCAGTTAAAAAAGTCCACCTGATCAATTTTTCAGAAAACCTGTTTTGAGATTTTTTTGAAAATTAGCTTGACTTCATCGAAAATCCGTTTTACTTTTGCGCCCTTTTTTAACCCGTCCAGGTTAAATGATTAAACCCAAATCAATTAAATCATGGAAAAGCGTATTCTAATTCTCAGCTTGATTTTTATTCTAACTCAGACTGCAATCGCCCAGGTTGCTATTAACTCCTTTGGAACTGCACCAGACGCCAGCGCCATGTTAGATGTGAATTCCGACTCGAAGGGCATACTCATCCCAAGAGTGACATTAGTTTCGGAAACCGACAATATTTCCCCGGTGAATAACCCTGCCCCGGGATTACTGGTTTATAACCAGGGCAGCAACGTTTCACAGGGATTTTATTACTGGAACGGGACCATGTGGTCCAGTTTCGCTACAATGGATTATGTGGTGAATGCGGTCAATGCTTCCAGCCCTGTCTATGCCTTCAGTGAAATGTACGAGTACAATCCTGTCGGCTCCTACTCCACCATCAGTATACCTTCCAGCGGAACATTCATACCCTGGACATCGGCGCTCCAGGGCGACCTGAATGGCTTCACTTTTACTTCCTCATCCGTGATCGTGGAAAACCCCGGGATCTTCAATGTTGCATTTAACGCCACTGCCCAGGTCCCGTCGGGAGGTAAAATTGTGGACGCGGCCCTGTTTATAAATGGAACGGTCCGGGATGATCTGCATTCCAGGATATGGTTCAAGGAAGGTGGCAAATCCCAGAATATTTCATTCAGCGGAATTATTTCACTTACTTCAAATGATGTCATTTCGGTAAGATTCACCCAGAATGACGATGGTATTATCCGGATTGAAACCGCAAACCTGAGCATCACTCAGATCAACGGTAATTAATGCCGGAAATATTAAGAAGAAGAAGGGAAATTTAAAAACTCACCCTTTATTTTCAATCCTTCCTTTTCAACTCACACATGTTTACGGCTGAGGTTCCTTTGCCTTTGCTGTAGGATCAAAGTTGAAGATCAGGGTGAACCGAAGCGTATTTTCAAGTGGATGCTGCTGTTCCATCGGTATCAGGTAGGAAAGGTCCAGTCCAAAGACACTGTAACGTAATCCCGCACCCACGGTGAAGAATTTACGGTTGCCCTTGGTGGCATCTTCATAAAAGAAACCTGTCCTGAGAGAAAATTGTTTAGCATACCAGTATTCCAGTCCAAATGCGATAGCCCATTCCCGCATCTCTTCACTGAAACCGTAAGGTGCGTCGTACCACGACTGGATGATGCCCTGGACCGGGGAAACATTGGGGTCCCTGCCTTTGGAAATGACGGGATTTCCCTCGTCATCATAAACGGGAAGACCACTGGCCGAATCTGTTTCATAAACCGGTGGTGTAGGCACCTGGAGCTTATTGAAATCCAATAAAGCAGTCAGTGAATTATAATCGTCGAAATTCATTTTAAATCCTGCGCCAATCCGGAGGTTTGTCGGGATAAAATCCTTTTTGACCGCGGTTTCGGAATAAGAGATCTTGTTGCCGATATTGGAGAGGTTGATCCCCCAGGTAACTTCTCCATCCATGCTTCCCAGGTCAACCGGCTTCCGGTAATAAACGGCAGCATCTGCCGCAATGGAAGTCCCGGCACTGGTCTCCGCGCCCTGCACAAACTGTCCCTGTGTCAGGTTGGAATAAATGAAACGGGCTGCCACAGCACCTGAAATAACTTCGCTGAATTTCCGGCTGTAAGTAGCATCGATGGAAAACTCATTTGGATTGTAGGTGCCGAGTTCACCCCCAAACTCATCCGTAAATGTGATTTCTCCCAGTGAGAAATATAATAGCGAAGCCGCTACTGCTGATTTGTCATCTATTTTATAATACCCTGCGAGATAAGCCAGGTTGATGTCGTTTACCAGTTTTCTTAACCAGGGGCTGTAAGATAGGGCAAACCCGAATTTCTTATCGATAAAGGCATATTTGGCCGGATTCCAGTGCATGGAATTGGCATCGGGATCCGAAGCAACACCGGCTTCGCCCATTCCACCGGACCGCGCATCCGGAGCAATGATCAGAAATGGTACGGCCGTGGTAATAACCCTGGATCCATCCTGTCCGGCAACCTGGTTATAATTCTGAGACTGAATGGATAAAGCTGCTAAAATAATTAGAGAGAAAACAATAAATCCTCGTTTCATTCCCTGTGTTGGTTTAATGGATTAAAATTTGAAGGTGCAAAATTAACGAAATTATGGTAATAATATTGTTATGTACTACTTAACGCAGACATCTTTAAGTTATTACCTGCAGATCATTAATTTTTGTGAAAGTTCCTTAACGAAACCGTCATCTGAAGAAACTCTGACCACATAAACGTATAAACCGGACGGAAGTTCATTTCCGCCTGAATTTCTACCGTCCCAGGAATAGGGCACTGATTCGAGCGTTTCAGTGTTGGAGGTGTATTCAATCTGATGCACCGGCTGACCCATCAGTGAATGGATAGTGATCCGGACATCCAGTTCCACCCCGGGTTTGTTGTGCCGGAATACAAAATCTGTCTGGTGCACAAGTGGATTGGGTTGCGCCTGTAGGCCGCTAATGACAAGTTCCTTGCCGGTATTGATTTCAAATTCAATAGTTGCTTCGGAAGAATTGTTAAACACATCCCATGCTTTTAAAGTGAGGGTATGAATACCGTTCTCAAATGGACCGATCGGGTATATGATCTCTCCCCCCTGGTAGCTGTCTGTTTCAGGTGAAAAGTGATCGTTCAGGATAATGGATTCCATGTAATTGCCATCGATGACAGCCACTATATCGTGGCCAATGCCATTTCCGACTGTATTTATTCCGCTTTCGTCATAGAGTTGAGCAATGAGCATCGGGGAAGGGGTTGTAATATCTCCCGACTGAAATTCATAATGATTTAAGTAGAGATGGATATCCGGGCCGTCCTCATCGGTGTTTCCGAGCGGATCACTCCCCCCGACCCATATACCCTGAAATCCGGCTGCATCGATGAAAGTATTGGTATCAACGGCATAATAACTTATTTTGCCCTTCCCGAACTGATAGGAGATATCTTTCGGAACTATAAAAGTGAAAACAAACTCGCCGTCAATGACTGAAACCTCACCTTTGTACAGGATCTTGTCCTGGACCAGGAAATCAGTGACCTTGCTGGTCGGATCATTTCCCCTCGTCCTGTAAATTACCGGTTTATCGAACACAGAAGGAATCACGATCCCATTGAAATCCGATAAGAGGTTTCCGTCCGGACTTTGAATTTGCCCTTTTACCGTTACTTTAGAAAGTGCAAAAATAGTATCGGCCGGTCTGCCCTGGTTTTCATTGATGATCTCTGTGGTAATCACCTTCATTTTCGGATAGGCCAGCATGAGGGCGGGATCGCCCAGGAGCACGAAGTTCTTGATATTCTGGTTCGACGGTGTTTTGGAAACCCTGATCAGATCACCCATGCGGGGATATTCACCCGTCAGGCTGTCGATCCGGAATGCCTCATAATAAAACCTTTTATTCAGGGTATAATTGGATTGTGAATAAGCGAGGCGCGTGGTGGTAAACAGTCCGATCCCGGCCCCTTCCGGATTCATGAAAACAAGTTCACCGGCAGAGATAAGTCCCGGGTCGTCATACCGGGAAAACTCACAGGTCGCGGTCACAAAGGCCGGCATGTTGAAGATATTCTTATAGGCCTGTATGGCAGGGATGTCCAGTACCCTTTCACTCGCCCACCCGATTTCTCCTCCATGCCCGGTATAGTTCACCAGAAGGCTACCGCTATTCACGGATTTATCGATCGCCAGGTTGACATCCGGATACCTTGTCCCGCTTGGAGTCTGAAGCTGGGCATAAGCATCCAGGTAAACCTTTGACACATTGAATGCAGCTCCCAGGGAATCAGCAATCTCGGTCAATCCTTCGGCCTGGTTAAGATGGATGTTGTTGTCTTCATCGTCCCCAATGAAACAGATCTCATTTCTCCATGGCCCGAAATTTTCACGGGCCAGGCTGGCATAACGTAAAACCTTATCGACCGCCTGCTCAGCCTGTTCCAAAGTATGAACCGGGAATCTCCCAATGCCAATATCCACCGTGCCTGAGCCGTTGCCACCCTCATCTTCGTCGAGGCATCCGAAATAATCATCGGTTACAAAGGATGCGGCCATTTTCAATGATTCCCTTGATTGATACGCTGGAACAAGGTTATTATCCTCCGGTAAAATTCCTTTGAAATCAAAAGAAGCGTCTCCAAAAAGCAGCAAATATCCCGGGCGTGCACCTTCCAGTGCCCGGTCATATAACATTTTCATAAAATCCCGGATGGCGCTTACATCCTGGGCGCCCGAAGAAAACTCATTGTATATCTGCTCCGGAGTCACAATGATAACGGACATGCCGTCCTGCTGCCGGTGAAAGTCAGCCAGCCGTGTGGCCTGCGATATAAAATCCGGGTAAGTGATGATCACGAAATCAGCCGGCTGAAGGCTATGCAGATCCTGATTCGCCACTTTATTGACAAAAACCGGGGTAAAAAATGATGACCTGTCGAAAGCAATGTATTCTCTTGGTGATTCCAGGCGGGTTTTGAAAATATAATTTCCTTGTCCCTTTTCAACCGGTAACGAGGTGATTTCCGAATTTTCCGAAACATCCCAGATCTCCAGGAAAGAAAGCCCGGATTGGATCTCGAATTGCACTATATTACCCGGGCCAACCGCTCTTATGTCCCGGAAATTCATCTGTCCGCCATTAAAAATCAGTTTCCTGATAAAATTAAGCTCGATGAAATTCAACCAGCCGATATCAGTGGTACCGGGCTTGTCAAAAGTGACGCCAATACTCACCTCATTGCCAGGAGAATAAAATTCTTCATAATTTGAAGTCAATGCCCTGGCATAAATGGACGAACCCAGAACCACCGAAGGAACATCGACGACAGCAAGTACCTGTTCATTTGCCGTCAGGGTGAACTCCGTATTCTTTGTGGATCTTCCGGCCAGGCTCGCTTTCAGATAAAGAGGCTGGGAAGTGTCGAGGTGTTCCAGATCAAAATCGAAGCGGTACTCAAGCTGGGTGTTAAAGACTTCACCGTACCAGATCTGTCCGGATTTAATCAGGTTGAGTTCCTCCTTTTCATGGTAAACCAGGTCCTGGAAAGATGACACGGTATGCGTTGGGTCTTCATCAATCTTTTCAGCCTGGCTGATCCTTTTCCCATTAACCGGACCGATTGTCAGGAAGTAAAATGTTTCGTCCGTGTAAAAATTGAGCTCGTGCTCGAATTTCTGGTAGAAAGGGTTGTATTTAAGTAAAACGGGACTCTCACCGTAAAATAAGATATAATCTTCAGCATCAAACTTTCCGTCTTCCTCGCCATGGACATAGATGGTGTTTTCCTTCAAGTCATCCGTTCTCGGCAAGGCAACTGACTCTTCCAGCATGCCGCTTCCATTTCCGAATATCCTGAGCTTCCGGGGATCGGTTTGTCCAGGATCGATCCCCATTGCTTCCAGGTCATTGAAGGTGATCTTGTGGATACCGTTCCGGGTGACGGATAACTTGTACCAGTCGCCCGCGCTTAATACCGAATGATCAGCATACGTATTACCGGATGATCTTTCCGGGGATTCCAAAACCGCACTTTTCGTCAATGCGACCCTGAACGACACCAGCCGTTCCAGGGTCATTTCGTCGCCCGTTCTTTTCAAAGGCATAATCAGCAGCAACTGTAACCGCCTTTTATTGACGTAATTATTTTGGAGAATCAGTATATAATCCTCAATGATCCGGTCAAGGTCCGGATAAATACCAGGCTCATTAATCGCAATGGTTTCTGTCTTTTCATCGGTTATGACAGCTTTGTCATACTCAAATCCGGTTTCAAAGGGTAAGCTGATCTGTAAAACGGGAAGCATTCCCAGGTCATCATGATTGACAGCGTTCTGAAAATTAAGTAAATACTCCCCGGTAATGGCCCGAACTTCCGGCAGCCAATCGATCCTGCCTTCGAGATAGAGAGTGTCGTCCTGGCTTTTTATATCCGGTAGGAATAAAACTAACCCAAGAAAGATCAATATATATAGGTAGAAATTTCGCATGAACTTTTTTTAATCAGACTCCATTTTCAGCCATTTGGTTGCCTCGGTACAAAAAAATCCTTCAGTTCAGCAGAATAAGCTTGCCCTGGGCACCGGCTTCCTGTCCCCTGCTATTTCTCACCGACAGGCGGTAAATATAGATGCCCTGGGCGAGGTAATTACCCGAATCATCCATTCCGTTCCAGTCGATGACTTCCGTCCTGTATCCCTGGGGCAGGATCGAGCTTTCAAAAGTTTTAACCACCTGGCCTGCGAGATTGAATACCCTGAGATTGATATCGAGGCTTCCATCCGATTGATTGTGCGAGAAAACGAAAGTAGTGTAATGAGCATGGCTGAATGGATTGGGATAATTGACCAATTCTTCGATAACGAAATCATCTGATTTTACAACATTGAATTCAATGTAAGCCTCTCCTGAATTGTTAAAGACATCCCACACTTTCAGGCTCAGTGTGTGTTTGCCCTCGGCCAGGTCCTGGAATGGATACCGGATAGTGCCGCTGGTGTAACTATCCAGGTCGGCTTCATAAAAATCATTGAGAATAATAGGTTTGTCAGTATTACCATCCAGTACGGCAACGATATCGTGGCCGATCCCTGTCCCGATAGTATTGATCCCGCTTTCATCACTCGCAAATGCCAGCATGTCGGGATTCTGATCGGTTATACCGCCACTGCGGAAATAGATATCATTCATATATAACTTGACCAGCGGACCAGTCAGGTCCGGTTCGATGGCCTGGTTCAGCCCTCCTATCATGATATTTTTATAATAACCATGCGCATCGGTCTTATCATCATCTTCAGCATAATAGCTGATTTTACCGAATCCGTACTGGTAGGCTATATCCTTCGGAACAATAAAAGTAAAGCTGAATCTGCCACCGGTTACCTGGGCTTTACCTTTATACAGGATATTGTTTTGCAGTTCAAAGGTTTTGGGTTGACTGGTAGGATCGGTATCCAGGGTTGTGATCAGCGATGGCTTATCAAACACGATCGGGAATAGGGTTCCATTGAACGAGGACGCCAGGTCATCGCCATCTCTTACTTCGCCCTCAATGGTAATTTTACTGAGTGCCTGCAAGGTATCAGGAGTGTCGCTGATGTTTTCCCCGTTGATCCGGGTCGTCACGACATCCAGGATCGGATAGGCAAGCTGTAAAGCCGGATCCCCAAGCAAAATGAATTTTTTATCATTGTCCACAACCCCTCCCCTGTTCTTGGCAATCCGGATCAGGTCTCCGAACCGGTACCAGTCCCCGTCTTCCTTTTCAAACATAATTTCGAACAGGGCCGTATTCAGGTTGAAATTCGATCCTCCGAATGTTGCCCTGGCAGTGGTGAACATGGCAACAGCCCCGCCGTTATTGTTAAGATAAGTCAGTTCTCCCGCCGATACCCGCTCGGGATCGTCATACCGGCTGAATTCACATGTTGCCGTAATAAAGATCGGCATGTGATCATAATTGGTCCAGGAATTGATGTCGGAAATTTCAAGGAACCGTTCGTGCCCCCAGCCAACTTCCCCGCCATGGCCCGTGTAATTCATGACCAGTGCACCTTTGTTCATACGGTTGTTGATCGAACTGTTCACCTCCGGGGCCCTCTGACCGCCGGGAGTTGATATTTGCGGGAAAGCATCGACATAGATCTTGTCGATATTGTATTCACCATAGTTGGAGTTCATGAATACAGCCATTTCCTCCGCCTGGTTCAGGTGCAGGTTTGCGTCTTCGTCATCCGCCACAAAGCAGATCATATTGCGCCAATCTTTCATAACTACTGATGAATTAGTGGCGTAATGGATGATCTTGTCGATTGCGACCGTCGCCTGTTCGACCGTTGATACTGGCAGTCTGCCAATACCGATGTCGAGCAGGTTGTCGCCCGGGCCGTCCATGAATCCGTAGTAATCATCCGTAGCAATGGAGTATACAATAGTAAGGGATTCATCATCTTCCCAGGTGGGGATGAAATTGGAATTCCCTTCGATGCGGTCCTTATAATCAAATGATGCATCGCCGAAAAGAAGCAGGTATTTTGGCTTCTGACCTTCGGGTGATTTCTCGTAAAGCATTTTCATAAAATCCCGGATGGCGGTGATATCCTGGGCCCCTGAGGAAAATTCATTGTAAACCTCCCGGATGTCAGTGACCAGGACGGTCAGTCCGTCCATTTCCCTGTGGAAGGCGGCAAGCCGCTCGGCTTGTCCGGCAAAATCGGCATGGGTGATGATGACCATATCCACCGGACCGGAACCATGCAGATCCTGGTTGGGCACTTTCTCAATGAACGTTACCGGTAAATAATCGCTTCCGTTAAACGCAATGAACTCCTGCAGGGTGTCCTGGGCTATCCGGAACACCTGGTTATTGCCTGCAATATTGGTCTGGATCCTGACCGCATGGGTAGGATTGGTCACATTCCAGATTGCGACTTCCTGGCCGGCATTAAGGAGCGTAAATTCAGCAACGGAACCCGGTCCGGCGGATGATGGCTCACGGAAAGACAACTGGGAACCGGAATACCTGAGAAACCGTTTGAAGTTGAGCTCGAAATAATTTAACCAGCCCATGGACGACGATGTAGTCTTCTGATAATTGATCCTGATATCGATTTTATTGACGGATTCGGGATTGAACCAATCACTGCCTATGTAGGCCCGGGCGTATGTCTCCGATGATGCCGGTATCCCGCTGATGCTGGCAGTCATGATTGGCGTATTCCCGCTGGAAAAAGTGAATGAACTGGACTGTACCGA
The DNA here is from genome assembly GCA_964619555.1 of uncultured Bacteroidales bacterium. Classification (GTDB taxonomy): domain Bacteria; phylum Bacteroidota; class Bacteroidia; order Bacteroidales; family JAGOPY01; genus JAGOPY01. The sequence continues at coordinate 313,703 of CAZUDV010000001.1, forward strand.
TTTGGCTGCAACATAAGCCCGGAGCAAGGCCGGGCTGGATGTATCCAGATCCGGAATGTCGTAGGAGAAATTGTAAGTTGTGGTCACATCGAATACTTCACCGTACCATACCCTCCCGGTGTTTACCAGGTTAAAAAGATCCTGTTCGTGGTAAAGGTAATCGGTAAAACTGTTGACAAAAACATTCGGAGCCTCGGTGGATGAGGGTATGGTAGCAATTCTTTTTCCGGCCCCAAGGTCTGTGTTCAGAAAATAATAAGTATAATCGCTGTAAATATTCTGCTCATGCTGGAATGCCTGGCTGAAACTCTGGTAGGACCAGGCATGTGGTGACTGCCCGTAAAATAAAATATAATCCTGGGCATCGAAAATGCCATCCGCTTCTCCTGCTACATAAATCGCATTTTCAACCAGGTCATCGCTCCTGTACTCATTCAGGGATTCTGGCAAAACCCCTCCCCCGTTGCCATATAGACGAATCTTCTTCGGATCTAGGGTGGCCGGATCTATTCCCATAGTCTGCAGATCGCTGTATGTAATCACGTGGATGCCGGTTTCCGTCACGGATAGTTTGTACCATTCACCGGAAGCGAGGACCGAACTGGACGCCAGGGAATTTTTTACCATGCCGTTTGAATGGCCCTCCTCGAAGCAGGAAATCGAATAGTTAAAAGAAATCAGGACTTCCGCCTGTCCGTTGTAAGGATTTAACCGGAATGGAACCAACTTGAATATGGCCACCGGGATGCCGCGCTCATAAGAAATTGACGCCTCGTAGCGGAGTTCGCTGGAAATGAGCTGGTAACCAGGAACAGAAATAATATCATCAGGTGCAATATCAAAAACTTCATTACTGATGTTGATCTCAATCGAACTTGTTTGACTGTCCAGAATGATATTTTCATGATAAACAGGGAGAAGGCCATAGGCTTTTTCGTATTGGGCGCCTTCAAAATAAGGTTGTAACAGGGTATCAGATGGCCCGGTGGCATATTTATTCAGCCCTTTCCAGGATATGGCCCTGTTAAATGGTCCATGATCCGCAAAAGCAGCCATGGTGGCAAAGACCAAGGTAAGGAATAATGCAATTTTTTTCATAAATTCCGTGTTATTGGTTTATGGATACCGGTTGATTCCTGAATGCAAAAATAAAACGCTGCAGATTATTCCTTATTGTCACATATTTAAAACCCAAAAAAATATATTTCGAATAAAAAAATATTGTATAATTGTGCCGTCAAAAATTTAAGGCTGGATTGATGTTTCGTAAACTGCTCTCTCTAATAACTGTTGTAACACTATTTTTGTTCAACAATCCAGGGAAGGCTCAGGATCCTGAGTTTTCTCAATTTTACGCCAATCCTTTATACCTGAATCCGGCACTTGCCGGATCAAATATCTGTCCGAGGCTTGTGTTGAATTACCGCAACCAATGGCCTGGTCTTTCCAAAAGCTTTGTCACATACAATGCCTCTTACGACCAATACATCGATAAAATCTTTGGCGGCGTGGGCGTCCTCCTGAATGTTGACAATGCCGGGGATGGGATGCTGAAGACTACCCAGGCCAGCCTGATGTATGCTTATCACCTTCAGGCAGCCAAGCACTTTTATATCAATATGGCCGTGCAGGGGACATTTTATCAGAAATCCCTGAACTGGAACAAGCTCCAGTTTGGCGATCAGATAGATCCTCAGCTTGGTTTCGTGCTGCCATCCGGTGAAACCCCTCCGGATAATACCTCCGTCATAGTTCCGGATTTCTCAGCGGGATTGGTATTCGGATGGAAAGGGATAATACATGGTGGTGTCGCAGCCCACCACCTCACTCAACCGGATCTGGCTTTCTATGATCAGAATGAAAACAAACTCCCCATGAAACTGACCGGGCATTTCGGCGTTAACATCAGCCTTGACCGAAGCGGCATGGGAGGTGGCTTATCGGAAGAAGACGGACCGAAATTTTATCTGGCACCTAATATCCTGTACCAGCAACAGGGAGAATTCCACCAGCTTAATGCCGGAGTCTATGTCGTCAGGTTGCCGATCATTGTCGGAGGCTGGTTCAGGCATAATTTTGAAAATGCCGATGCGGTGATTGCGCTCGTCGGCATCAATTATAAAAGCCTGAAAATAGGCTACAGTTACGATATTACATTGTCAAAACTGCAAAGCAATACGGGAGGTGCACATGAAGTGTCACTCGCCTGGCAATTTCCGTGTATAGAAAGAAAAAGAAATATCCGTGCAATAAAATGCCCGGAATTTTAGTTAATTATATCTGAAATCAAACTAAAGCTTTATATGATCAGATTCAGGAATTTGAAAGCAGTTCTTATCGCAGGTGCCTTTCTTGCCCTGCTGGCTTCCTGTAAAAAGGAAGTTTCAAGAACCACCGGCTGGGAATACAACAATCCCGAAATGGGAGGATTTGAAGTGGCATCTGCCCGTGAACAGATCACCGGCCCCGGATTGGTTCTCATTGAAGGCGGCACGTTCACAATGGGAGCCAATTATGAAAATCTGACTTACGAATGGGATAATATCCCCAGAAGAGTCACGGTCCCTTCATTTTATATGGACCAGACCGAAGTGAGCAACCTTAACTACCTGGAATACCTGTTCTGGCTCGACAGGGTCTTTGGACAGGACTTCCCCGCGGTCGTTAAAAATGCACGCCCCGATACGCTCGTCTGGCGCGAAAAACTGGCTTACAACGAGCCACTGGTGGAAAATTATCTCCGCCATCCGGCATACCATGACTATCCGGTTGTCGGCGTGACCTGGCTCCAGGCTAATGATTTCTGCCTCTGGAGAACAGATAGGGTGAATGAGTTGATGCTGATCAAGGAAGGAATCCTGGACTTCGATCCGGACCAGAAAAATGAAAACAACTTTAATACCGATGCCTATCTGGCCGGCCAGTACCAGGGCCTTGTCAATAAACCCAAGGAAGATCTGGACCCCAGCGGTACCGGGGAACGGGGAATTCGCCTCGAAGATGGGATCCTCCTGCCGAAATACAGGCTCCCAACCGAAGCCGAATGGGAATATGCTGCCCTTGGCCTCATTGGTAATACCCTGTATGAAAGAGTGGTCGAAAGAAGGATTTATCCGTGGAATGGAAATTACCTCCGTACCGATCAGAAAAAATATTACGGCAGCTTCGTAGCCAACTTTAAAAGAAGCAGCGGTGACTATATGGGTGTATCCGGCAACCTCAACGACGGTGCCGATCTGCCCGCACCGGTGGGATCATACTGGCCTAACGACTTCGGTCTTTATAACATGGCCGGCAATGTTTCTGAATGGACCCTCGATGTGTATCGCCCATTGTCCCCTGAATCCGTAGCTGATTATGCTCCTTTCAGAGGCAATGTCTTTTCAAAGCCCCTTACCGACGCTGATGGTATACTGGCAGAAAAAGACAGCCTCGGAAGAATGAAAAGAGTCCCGATCACTGTCGAGGAAAGCATTAACAGAAGCAATTACCGCAAAGCTGATAATGTCAACTATGATGACGGTGATTACCAGTCAAATATTACCACCGACTGGCTGACCGATCCGGGCACCAACACCACTTCCGATATGTATGAGTTCGGCGTGACTACCCTGATCACCGATAAATCAAGGGTTGTTAAAGGTGGTTCCTGGCGAGATGGCCCCTACTTCCTGAGCCCGGGTACCCGCAGGTACCTCGATGAAAACATCGCGACCAACTGGGTTGGTTTCCGCTGTGCCATGATCCGCACTGGAGACCCGATGAGCGGAAGATAACCGGTCTGAATCATTTATATGCCCCGCCCCGTTCAACCGGAGCGGGGTTTTTTTATTTTTGTATAGACACTTCCGATATGGATAAAACCCTGGAAAGAATCTATCAATTTTTCCTGAGATCCGGTACCGTTACAACCGATTCCAGGACAATCAGGCCGGGCGATGTCTTCTTCGCCCTGAAAGGAGAAAATTTCAATGGCAATCATTTTGCCGGTGAAGCGCTGGAAAAAGGTGCTTCCCTTGCCATTGTCGATGAACCCGGAATGGAGATCAATGACCGGTTCTGCCAGGTGCCGGACTCCCTTGAAGCCCTTCAGGCCCTTTCATCCTTACACAGGAAAAAGATGCCCGCCAAAATTATCGCACTGACCGGCTCAAACGGAAAAACAACGACCAAGGAACTGATCAGCCGTGTGCTTGCCTCAACCTACCGTATCGTTGCCACTAAAGGAAATCTGAACAACCACATCGGGGTCCCGCTGACCTTGCTCTCCATCCAGAAATCGACCGAATATGCAGTTATCGAAATGGGAGCCAATCACGAGGGGGAAATCCGAAACCTGTGCAGAATTGCCGACCCTGATTATGGATTGATCACCAATATTGGAAAGGCCCACCTGGAAGGTTTCGGCGGATTGGAAGGAGTGATACGCGCCAAATCAGAGTTGTACCATCACCTGAAATCAAAAAAGGGAGTCCTTTTTGTCAATCGCGATAATCATTTGCTGTGGGAACTCTCAAATGGAACCGCCAGGATCAGTTATGGATCCTCTGCCGAATGTGACTGCTGCGGAAACCTGTTGCAACCGGCACCCAACCTTAACATCGCCTGGCATTGCCAGAACACGAAAACTCAAAACTTACAGACAAGAATTACGGGAGCTTATAACTTTGAAAATATCCTGGCTTCTATTTGCGTTGGGAATTATTTCGGCGTCCGGCCAGAACTCATCAACCAGTGTGTGGCCGGATACCTTCCCGATAATAACCGGTCACAGATCCTTGAAACGGAAAGGAATAAGCTGATAATGGATGCTTATAATGCTAATCCTTCCAGCTTTTTTGCCGCTCTGGAAAATTTCAGTCTCCTCGAAACAAAGGCCAGAATGGTCATACTCGGAGATATGATGGAATTAGGCGAATACGCAAAAGAAGAACATGAAGCTATCATCGGCCGATTGCATAATTTGTCTCTGGATGTCATCATTTTAATCGGACAGAATTTTCAATCTGCTGGTAACCATAAAAAGTTCATTTGTTTTGCCGACACGGAAACAGCTATTTCCTGGTTTGAACAGCAGGACTTTTCAGGTTATACAATCCTGCTCAAAGGTTCGAGAAAAATGCAACTTGAAAAACTTATCCCTTTTCTGTAAATGAATGAATTCAAGGTGATCGGTCTGATGTCAGGCACATCTCTGGATGGATTGGATATAGCTGCCTGCGGATTCTACGTGGAAAACCATCAGTGGAAGTTCAAAATTTACCATGCCAAAACCATACCCTACGATGAAGGATGGAAAAACAAACTGAAGGACCTGCACCTGAAAGACGCATTCACTTACGCTCTTGCCAATGTCGAATTCGGGCACCTTCTGGGCAGGTCGATCAATTCCTTTATGGCCGATACCGGGTTTAATCCTGACCTCATAGCTTCTCACGGCCATACTGTCTTTCACCGGCCCGATCTCGGATTCACCTCCCAGATTGGGTGTGGAAGCGCTATAGCTGCAGAAACCGGCTTTCCGGTTGTTTTTGATTTCAGAAGCCTGGACCTTGCCCTCGGCGGACAAGGCGCACCACTGGTTCCCGTCGGTGATAAATATCTGTTCGGCGAATACGACGCCTGCCTGAATCTTGGAGGTTTTGCCAATATATCGATGGATATAGGGAGTGACCGGATCGCTTATGACATCTGTCCGGTCAATTTTGTATTAAACAGGCTGGCGGGGGAACTGGGCCTTGACTACGACAAGGATGGCCAACTGGCCCGACGGGGAGTTATTGACCCTGATATCCTGGAAAGATTAAATGTTCTGGATTATTATTCCGTCCCATATCCAAAATCCTTGGGAAGGGAATGGGTCGAGGCCATTTTAGATCCTATCCTTGCGGAATCTTCCTGCACCCCGGTGACTCTCCTGAGGACATTTACAGAACACATTGCTATTCAGGTGAATAATGCAGCCGGTAACGGCAAATTAAAAAGCATCCTTGTGACAGGAGGGGGAGCAAAAAATAAGTTTTTAATGGAACGCATCAGGTCATCAGGGATAAATACCTGGAAAATACCGGATGAACTAATAGTGGATTACAAAGAGGCCCTGGTGTTTGCTTTCCTTGGAATGCTGCGTCACCGTAAGGATGTAAATACCCTGCATTCGGTAACTGGCAGCAGGATGGATAATTGCGGAGGAGCGCATATATATATAAGGTAATACAGGGTTATTGCGATTGTAACTTTCTCTTTTCATCATTTAACAAAGATTTAACACTTTATTGTGATTGACGGGGGCTTTCAATGTCTATATTTGATGTTTGAAACCAAATAATTAATTCAAAACTTATGTCGATTGATGCATTATTTAGTTTAAATAAAAAAAAGTAAAGGGAATATTTGCTTTTTCTGAGTAAATGTTATAAGTTTGTATTTCTTAGGAAAAAGTCATTTTGACGATTTAGAGGTGTATAAATTTTAAATCGCGAATATTGCCAAGCCAAAGTATTACAAGTCAAGACCTTACATACTAAAATCAGATATGAACATCTATTATTAATTAAAATTCAATTATTATGGAAACAAACTACGAAGTGAAACCTAAGAAAAGTCTGAGGCCACTCAAGGCAGGGCTTTTGGTTTTAGCCATGGTCTGTTTCGTGCTGGGCACCTTTGCACAGCAAGTACAGACTGTCAAGGTGGCTAGCAACCAGGAACTCCTCCAGGCCTTGGAAAATCCTTCCACAAAGGCGTTGGTCTTTGAGTCGTCTTTTCAAGGCTACTCAATCATTGATTCGCCGGCAGTGCTCAATGCTCTTAAATCAAAAAATGGCGGCGGAAACAGGGCGCTGGATTGCGTTTATTTTATTCAGGAAAGTGATGTGTGCTGGGAACCAGATAGTTTATTTAATGACACACTCTGGTCATTCAATTACGCTCTGGCCGGTAACTTAGACCCATTTAACTGTCTTTGTTGCCCGGACACCAACACCGGAACCTGGAGCTGGAATACCACCAATCCGGATAAAATGCCACCTCCAGGAAGTAACCTCCATTTTTTAAATGCGACGAATCTTCATGGTATGAATTTTATGGTCAATCTTCCCGGTGTTTATACCCTGAGGTATTACTGGGGATTGCCTTTCAATTCATATGTGCAGACTGAGTATAAATTCTATGATGAATTTGAAATTGATTTATCAGCACCTGACACCTGCGGACTCACTACTGAAGTTTCCATGTATATTGAAAGTTATTACAGGGAAGGGAATGACACCATCCGGTATTATCTTGTCAATGAATGTACCGGTGATTCCATCGATGTTTTAGGCCCGGATCTGGAAGATTTCAGTTATATCCCTCCAGCCAATACATGGCAGGAAGCTGATTTTCTCGTAACTGCTCCTTACCATGGAGTATGGAAATTCTGTGCTCACATTTATGAAATACCCGGAACCGACACCGTTTGCTTACCGGTGACCGAATGTATCTATATCGATTTCTCCCTGGAACCTATGGCCTATGCCGGAGAAGATGCAGAAATCTGCGAAGATCTATGCTATACCCTCATGGGCTCAACCGGTATCTGGGAAATCTGCTCCATGTCACCCAATTTCTATTACACCTGGATGCAGATCAGCGGCCCCGCACAGTTGACTTTTGTTGATGCCAATGACGATACTACCGTTGTTTGCCGTGACTCACAAGTCTGCTCATACGGCGAGTATATCATAGCCTTCAATGTCACCAACGGAGAATGCTTCGATTCCGATACGGTTGCGCTCAGATTCTACGAACAACCTACCGCTCAAGCCGGTGAAAATGCAGAATACTGCTTCACCGAAGCTTGCTTCTCCATGATGGGAACTGCTTATTCCTATTGCTCCGATCCGATTACATCTACCGAAAGGTATCGTAAATGGACCAAGATCGGTGGACCGGCAGCCGTCACTTTCAGTGATGAAACTGACCCGCATGCCTCCGTCTGTCCGGATGAGGAAGCCGATTGCATCTATGGCTGGTACACCTTCGAATGGCTGGAAGTCAATGGAACCTGCGAAGCCAGGGATACCGTTGAAATCACGCTGTACGAACCGCCAATCGCCGATGCTGGTGAGGATGCAGAATACTGTCTCGACAGAGAATACAGCTTCTCACTGTGGCATACCCTTGCAGCCCTGCCTTATACCTATTGCCAGGAAACCGGCTTCGAAGAGCCTTATGGCTACTGGAGCAAGTGCGGTGGCCCGGGATATGTTACGTTTGTTGATGAAAGTGATCCATTTACCGCTGTTCATGTAAGCGCATTCGGATGCTACTGCTTCGAATGGCATGAAGTCAACGGCGAATGTGAATCCGTCGATACCGTTAACGTATGCTGGTACGAACACCCGTATCTCGATACCCTCGATCTGTATGACAGCACCTGTACCGAACTGTGCTATGACCTCGGCGTACTCGGACTGGTACCTTATGAATACCTGCCCGCTCCGAATGTCAACTACAACGTACAGTACTGGACCAAGATAGCCGGTGCCGGTGATCCGATTTTCACCTCTCCGACCGGCATTGTTCCTCCGGAATCAGATCCTGAAGCAGAAGTTTGCGTTGACGAATATGGCTGCTATACCTTCGCCTTTATCCAGTATAACGGTGACGAGGATTGCGCTGACACCGCCTTTGCCTACCTGTGGTTCTTCGAAAACCCGGTGGCTGATGCCGGCGACGATGCCGAACTCTGCGGCAACTGCTACATGATGACGGCAATTCCGTATTCCTACGTGGAAAACGAATGCGCTCCGGCAGAAGACCAGGCAGCTTACTGGGCGTGGTTTAGCTATATCCCGCCGGCAGATCCTTGCCCGGATGATTATTACGACCTTGAATATATGCCTTCATTCACCGTAATTGGTGGCGAATGGGATAACCCAGAGGCCGAAATCTGCGTGGAGGATTCTTACTGTGGCATCTACCACGGTATGTACGGATTCGAATGGATTGAACACAATGGTACCTGCGAAGAACGCGATACCGTATGGATCGACTTCAACAAGAAACCGGATCCGCTGCCACTCCGTGGATGGTATACCCCTGAAAATTTCTGTTCACCTTATGGTAACCTGCGTCCTCTGAACCAGGGTATTAACTTTGAATGGTGTAATGATTGCTACCTGACCTGCCTCTATCCTGAGGATACAGTGCTCAAAGTCTGTGCAGAATCCTGCATCAGCTTCAGCATTGACTGGCCATGTATGTGCGAAGATATGGGCTCACAGGTCTGTGATTGCGGACCTATCCCGGGATGGACCTATGAATGGAGCTTCACCGGCCCGGCCGGAAGCTTCTTCGAAGCCGATCCGCTGTGGTGGGATTGCGATGCAGAATGCTGGAGAGGCAGTGACCAGGTCAACATTTGCTTCGGCGAATGCTGCGACACCGCCCGCCTGTATCTGACCATTACCACACCGGAAGGTTGTGTGACTACTGAAGAATGGAAATTCTATGTAGAACACCGCCCGGATGCCACCATCAGCGGACCTGAAGTGGCTGAGGTCAGCAGTGTATTCGAATACACCATCCCCGAACCGCAGAATCCTTGCTACCTGTATATCTGGGAAGTCCAGCATTGCGGTGAGATCGTTTACGGTCAGGGAACTGGTACAATAGGTGTACACTGGACAGATTACAATGTTAATGGTGGATGGGGCCTCGTTTATGTTGAGGTTCACGACACCTGCACCGGATGCTGCGCAACCGACAGCCTGTGGGTAAAGGTTTACCCGACAGGAACCATCGGCGACGATACACTGTCCGGACATGTCTACTACCATAACAACATCCAGACCCCGCTCAACGGAGTCGAACTGACCCTCTGGAATGCCGGAATCCCGGTAGCCACCACCACCTCCTTCAACGATATCGAAGGCGGAAACGGCGTAGGTTACTATGAATTTGCCGGAATCAACGGTACTACCGAATTCGTTATTACCGCTTCCTATGGCGCTCCATGGTACGGTGCCAATGCTACCGACGCTCTTGCAGTTGAACTGAAGGTTGTCAATAGCCTGCCAGGATCATTCGTGTGGGACGATCTCGTAGCAGAAGCAATGGATGTGAACAACAGTGCCAGTATTACTGCTACAGACGCACTGTGGATCAAACAGCGCGCTATCAATATGATTGGCTACTTCCCGGCCGGTAACTGGGTATTTGAAGTACTCAGCGCTTCCGCTGGCGACAGCCCATATGATATCATGACCCTGAACGCCGGCGACGCCAACAGGTCCAATATCCCGGCCTCCATGAAGGAAGCCCCGGCTATTGCCATGGTCACCGACGGTGTGATGAACGTAGAACTCGGTCAGGAGTATGAACTCCCGATCCGCATCGCCGAATCCAGCACATTCGGTGCTATTACCCTCACCCTCGGATACAACCCGGCCTTGGTCGAAGTTGTTGACGTGGTGACGATGGAAGGCATGCTGAGCAGCATTGCAGACGGTAACGTCAGCATCGCATGGAGCAGCGTGAATCCAATGGCACTTGCTGAAAACGACGTGGTGGTAACCCTGAAGGTGAAAGCCCTCAGTGTGACCAGCGCAAGCGATGAACTGTTCACGATCGGCCTCGGATCTGAATTTGCCGATGCTTCTGCCAAAGTCATCGAACCGGTGACCTTGAAGACCTACGGCATCAGCACCGATCCTGCCGCTGCGGATTACTTCCTCAGCGCCAACAGGCCGAATCCATTCAGCACATCGACCTTCATAGAATACACCCTGCCGGAAACCGGTAAGGTAAGACTCAGCGTACTCGATATGCTCGGTCAGGAAATTGCAGTACTCGTAGAATCTACACAGTCTGCCGGCTCCTATACCGTCGAGTTTGCCAACCCGGGCCTCGCAACCGGAGTGTATATCTATAAGATCACCGTTGACGGCGAATCCCGAGACTATGTCTCTACCCAGAGAATGGTTATCACTCACTAACAGATAATTCATCCGAAGAGGGGAAATCCTTTCCCCTCTTCGGTTTTATTTCTATTTAAAAATGTAATTCCTTTCAGCGTATCGAAAAAAAGCATGCGGATTAAACTGGCAATCATATTAACCCTGATCATGCCCAATATCATGAAATCACAAAATGCCACAGCAACTATCGAAAATGCTCTCTCCTGCAGCGGGGAAAGTGTCCTGGTCGCCGTTGACGTTACCAATTTCATCGATGTTTCCGCAATGACCCTCTTTATCGGATACGATTCAAACGCAGCAGTATTTACTTCCTTAACTAACATCAACCCTTCAATCCCCGGATTCTTTACCACCAACGGGGATTATGGCCAGGTTGGAATCGCTTACAGCAGCCTGACCCCATTCTCCATCACAAGCGGTAAATTGTTTGACCTTCAGTTCACCTTCCTTGGGGATTCCAGCTTCCTACCCTTTAATCCCGGAACTGAAGTCGCAAATTCAGACCTGGAGATCATCCCGCTCACGACTTATGCAGGGAGCATCTCGAACGGTATGGTAATCGTCGGTCAACCTGACAGTGTGCAGGCTTATCCGGACAACGACGTATCTTTTTCTGTTGCAGTAACCGGAACACCAGCCTTTCAATGGCAGGAAAATTCCGGCAGTGGTTGGATCGACCTTCAGAACAACCAGACCTATTCAGGTGTCAATGAAGATACCTTATTTATAAATGATATTTCCCTTTCATTTAACGGAAATCTATATCGGTGTGTTCTCACTTCCGGTGTTTGTGAAGATACCACCCATATAGCCCTGCTGGAAGTAGCCAATGCCTATCCGGCCTGTACCCTGGGATCCATCAGTTCCTGCCCCGGGCAGATTATTGAGGAGCCTGTGTACGCAGGCGACCTGTTTGATGTCATTGAATTCACTTTCTATATTTCTTTTGATGATCAGTACGTTCAGTTTCTTGAATTGAATAATCTTAACCCGGTCCTGACAAACGGAAACCTGATCATCGAGTCAATTACCAATCCAAACGGGATCTCGATCCACTGGAACGATATCAACCCATTTTCACTGAACAGTGGGAAATTATTTGACCTTGTTTTTCAATATAATTCTTTAAACAACGACATTGTATTTGAAGACGGAAGTGAAGTGATCAATTCTCTTTCCAATCCGATCAACACTACATTCACCAACGGTCATATCATTCAGTATGATATGCCCGTCATCGTTCAGCATCCCCAATATCTGACCGTCACAGAAGGCGAAGAAGCAGTATTCAGCGTCAATGCGACATCTGCATCTTCCTATCAGTGGAAAGAAAGCCAGGACGGTGGTATGACCTGGTCAAACCTGGTGAACACTCCTCCTTATCAAAACGTTACTTCACCCGCCCTGACCATCGATCCCGTCAGTCTGACCATGGACGGTTACTGGTACTGTTGTGAAGTAGCGAACGAACATTGTTCACTGGTCTCGGGACCGGCATCACTGACAGTTGATTCTTTAACCGGAATTTTCAGCCCGGTTCATTTTGATAATGAACTGATATTGGTGCCGAATCCATTCAGGGACAAATTATCCATTTCTTCACCGCATGAATTGACCGGTATCCGGTTAAAACTATACGATACAAGTGGTGGACTTATTTATTCTGAAGAAATTAATGGAATAGCTGTAAAAAGCTTTGATATATATCTTCCGGAATTGTCAAATGGATTATATATGTTGGAAATAGATGGTTTTGCGGAAGAGAAAGTATTTAAAGAAAACAGAAAAATCATCAAATCCAATTGATTCATATAGCAGCAAATAATTAAAAATTAATGATATGAATAGGAAAATTTACATTTTATTAACCGTACTTCTGGCCTGGTCATTCGGCATAAAAGCCCAAACGGCTGTGATTGAATCCACTACTGCCACGCCCGGTGCTTCAGTTACTTTTGATATTGATGTTGCAGGACTACCGGCTAATGTTGGTGCGGTTTCCCTCTTCATCGGATATGATCCGAATGTTCTTACATTCACCGGGTCTACTGGAAACCAGTTAACGGGTTACATCCTGAATAACATGATTGGGACAAACCAGATTGGAATCCAATGGACAAATCCAAGTGGTGAAGATATAAATGGAACTTTACTGACATTAAACTTCCAGTATAGCTCTCTTGGAGGATCCTGTGATTTGACTTTTAATCCCGGATGTGAATTTACCGACATTCTTCTCAATCCTGTTGCAGTCTCCTATACCAACGGGGGTATCGGTCCCATTGCAGGAGTTGCTACGATAACAATTGATGAGATCCTCGCCACAGCAGGCCCTGTAAGCTTAGGTGTGACAGGGGCTTCATTTGCAGGTGATGTGGGGGCTATAACCCTCTTCATCGAATTTGATCCCACTGTACTGACTTTCACCGGATTTACAAGCACTTTGCCATCCATGCTCGTTACAGGGAATAACACAAGCGGCCTGATCAGCGTGGCATGGTCATCTACAGCGGGGGCCAGTATTAATAACACCTTCCTGAACCTTTCATTCAATTACACAGCTACCGGATCATCTGAGCTTGTATTTACAGGAGCATGCGAAGTGACCTATCCCAACCTGGATCCGGCTGTTGTTTCCTTTGACAATGGACTAGTTGAACCGTTGGCTACTGCTTATAATCTAACAATCGCAGATGTAGTCGCAACTCCGGGAAGCGCTGTCAGTTTCAGTATTACTGCAGCAGGTTATCCAACCAATGTGGGTGCTATGACACTATATATCGGTTACGACCCTGCTCATCTGGATTTTCTCAATATAACCAGTGGGACCATCACCGGAGCATTTGCAAATGTCATCAATCCCGGTCTGCTTGGAATAACCTGGTCAAGTGCAACAGGACAAGCGATCAATGGAATTATCCTGAGTTTGAATTTCGATTATAACTTTGGTTCAAGCGATGTGACATTTGAGGGAGGGTGCGAAATAACAGATAACACCCTGGCCTCCATACCTACGACATATCATGATGGAAGCATCAATCCCGTGTCCGGAGGACCACAAGTTCGAATGCCAATCAAAACCGGAACAGTGGGGCAACCTATCGACTTTCCGGTAAGGGCTCTGAACTTTTCGATGGACATCGCCGCTATTTCTCTCTTCATAGGATTTGAAGACGATGTATTGACCTACACCGGTCATACACCCGGAACCATTAGCGGCTACTTCATCAATTACATGTCGGCCACATCCCAAATAGGAGTGCAATGGAGTGAATATCCTGCAATCGATATTGATCCTAATAATGATGATACTTTGTTTACGATCCATTTCCTGTATAATGGAGGAGAAAGTGAACTGACCTTTGATGCAGGGTGTGAATTCGCCAAAGAAGATCTGTCCACAGCCCCTGTGTCTTTCTTTGATGGGGCTGTAATCACCGGGACAAGGTTCAATATAAAGGCTTTCCTGGAAGGTCCATTTAACGGAACTACTATGAATACCATTTTGAACTCATCCGGCTATCTGCCACTATCTCAACCATATAATGTCGCACCATGGAATTATTCCGGAACGGAAAGCGTTGCAGTTATCCCGAATGGAAGTGTTGTGGACTGGGTGATTCTTGAAATACGGGAAACTGCGGGTGCTGCCGCTACAGCAACATCGGCAACCACTGTTGCCAGGCAGGCTGCTTTCATATTGAATGACGGTACCATTGTTTCAGTTGACGGATCCAGCGAAGTTCTAATACCGGCTACTTTCACGGATAATGTTTACGTTGTTATCTATCACCGCAATCATCTGGCCATGATGTCCAGCGTCCCTGTTACCCTTGTAAGTGATGTTTTTACTTACGATTTCACCACGGCCCAGGGACAAGCTTATAACATTGGTCAAAAGATTTTAGCAGGTGGAGTGGGAATGTATGCCGCCGATGGAGATGGAAATGGGGATATAAACCTGTCTGACTTTACTGATATATGGGTACCTCAATTCGGATTCCTCGGTTATAATAAAGGAGATTTCGACCTGAATGGAGATGTTAACCTGAGTGATTTCACAGATTTCTGGGTTCCAAACTTCGGAAAATTAACTCAAGTCCCGTAAACAGGTAGGTATTACCTTTCATCAATAACTGTATTAATCGATGATGTTGGTTCTGAAAAAATTTGAAAATATGAAAAATATAAAAACACTATTAATCATTCTTCTGGGGTACCTTAGTTTTACAGCTTTGGGCTCAGATACCCTCTATGTCAGGTTCAATAATTTCTATGTCAAAGATGGGGCAACGAACGACACCCTGATTTTTGACGTGGAACTGAAGAGCTTTACAGCCGGCACCTATCTGACCGCATTTCAGATTGACGTTAATTTCAATCCGGATGCATTCGGATCAAATGCTCAGCCTGTAGCAATGAGTAATCTTGCCCTCGTCTCTTCGGCAATGCTTGTTCAGGTCGGGCCTGTAAATCCTAATTCAAGTAGTTTCAGGGTTGCAAAATCCCCTTTATTTCCGCCATACAATCCAGCTAGTTTTGTCCCGGTACCCACAACTTCATATGCCGGGCTTATGCAGTTCAAAATGCTGGTATTGGACGATACCGAGGAAGCAGGTATTGAATTTAACATCGCTGCCATGACCAATAATTTCAAATTCGTTACGACCAGTTCGATGTCGACCTATGTTCCAATCGTGGCCGAAAATGATTTGCTCAATATGCCAACCACCCCTACCGTGTTTGATCTGATGATCAGTGAGGTGGCAGACCCCACGGGAAGTAATGCCGACTTTGTGGAAATATACAATGCCGGTAGTGAAGATGTTGATTTCTCTGTGTTTCCCTGGTACTTAACTACATGGGACGGCGCTAACTATGATAATGTAAAACTGACCGGAACCCTGGCAGCAGGTGATAGCTACATCATCGGCGGGCTGCTTTATGCAGGAGGATTCCCAAGTATCCCTGCCGACCTTACATCGGACATTGTTACCGGTACAGGTGCATTATCCCATTATTTGTCCATTTATGGATCTTTAATTGATGGATTGTTCATCGACTTTTACGATGGAACGAGCTCATCCTACACCGGAAAACATGCCGTGCGGCATTATCCGATTGTTGCCCCGGTTACTACTTTCGATGCAACCGAATGGGTGATTTCAGATGCCGCCAATGTTGACATGACCCCGGGAAGCCACCGCATGACACTGACCTGGGATGGTTCAGGCGGCACCGAATGGCGTGACGGCCAGAACTGGACCGCTGCTTATGTTCCGGATGCGGGCCATAACGTGGTAATTCCCAATAATGGCATCGTTCCGGTAATCACCAGCGGCGACAATGCCTATGCCCATGACCTGACAGTAAATGCCGGAGCCGGACTGGTTATTGAATCACTGAGTCCCGGTGGAGATGGCTCAATCATCACTTACGGAAATGTAACCGGTAATGCATCCGTTAAGCGTTATATCGGCGCTGACCGCTATTACTACATTACCATTCCGGTCGCTGCTGCGAATGCAGGTGTTTATCTGCACGTATGGATGTTTACATACAATGAAACAGCCGGTAACTGGACCCCGTTCATCGAACCGGCAGCAACCCCGCTTGGACTGATGAAGGGATATGCAGTATGGTCATCCAGCATTAATTCATATTACCCGGGCACAATAGCACCTATCGGGGATACGACTGTAGCGTATACCGGTGTTCTAAACAGTGGCAATCAAAGCACAGCATTGACCTATTCGGCTGTTGGCAGTTCGTATGGTGATGGCTGGAACTTTGTGGGCAACTGCTATCCTTCTGCCGTCGATTGGACTGCGACAGGCTGGACTAAAACCGGTGTGTTTCCAAATGCCTACAGTGTCTGGACAGGTACCACGTATGGAACCTACACCTCCGGATCAGGTGGCACCAATGGCGCAACACAGTTTATTCCTGCCGCCCAGGGATACTTTGTGAGGACCAATGCAGCCGGTACCCTTGGAGTGACCAATGCTGTGAGGGCTCACAGTACACAGCCCTTCTTCAAATCAGAAGAAAACATGGCTAACCGGTTGAGCCTGGTGATCAATAATGGTGATCTTAGTGATGAAACCGTGATCCATTTCAATGAAAATGCCACGACAGCAATAGACTATGAATATGATGCCCCGAAACTCCTTGCACCGGCAGCGCCTCAATTGTATACCATGCTTGGAGAAGAAAAAATGGCAATCAATACAAATAATAATATAACAGAAACTCCAAGTGTAAAACTGGGTGTTAATGCCCATGAAACTGGCGAATTCACTATTTCTGCAGGCAATATGGAAAGCTTTGATGTGAATACGCCGATTTACCTGGAAGATTTGCTGACGAGCCAGATTGTCAACCTGAAAGAATCCGGCAGCTACACCTTTATTGCAGACGAAGGTACCGCCGAACGTTTTATGGTTCATTTCAGTGAAATTCAAGGTATCGATGATCCTTCAAACAGCGAGATCACAGCTATTTATGCCAACAACAGCAAGGTATTTGTGGATTTCAACGGTACCAGGGGAGAGATTTCTATCTTCAATATCCTCGGCCAGGAAGTCAGCAAAACCAATGCTGACCAAGGCCTGAACATTGTTTCAGTCCCCCAGGGGAATGCTGTTTACATTGTAAAGGTGGTCTCTGATAACAGTACGGTGACGAAGAAAGTATTCGTTAAATAAGCGATTTATTCTTCAATCCTTTGAAAATTAAGTATATTTGCAAACGATAAAATCAATAGCAATGAAAAAAGCGATCAGAATAGTCCTCCTAACAGTTTTCTTCATCACCTTCACTGTGGCATTAAATATTTTAATCGGACAACCAATGCCGGGAGGAGATCCTTCAGGTGGTGGTACAAATCCGCCTGTAGGGGGATATGCGCCAATCGGCAGCGGTCTGATTATTCTCCTTGCCATGGGAGCAGGATATGGGACCAAAAAGCTATACAATGCCCGGAAAAAGATCCTGGAATAATATCCAGTATTTTAACCGGAGCTGAAATATTTCGAATTTTTATATGTACGGAGACCGTCATTTATTGATGGTCTCCTTTTTTATGATTATTTGTTAATTTTTTGTTATTATCTGCATTAAATTGCGATTAATCGATTTGTATTCTTAAGATTCTTTCTAAATTAGCCGAATAATCTGGTGCGCCCTAATTAAATCAAAAAAAACATGTATAAGAGTTGGATTTATCAATATTCTTCGTATATTTACATGTGACTATTGATATTAATTAATTAGTCGCCAAGTTAATAGCCCAAAATCATGAATTTCCCTTCTGACCAATACCTGGGAAGGAAATGTGTTTGTAATTTTCTCTGTTTCAATGACACAATGTCGTTGAATTATATGTAGTTGCTAAGACTTGACCTGACACCTGGGGTGATTTTTTAGTTAAT
>CAZUDV010000002.1:0-3206 GCA_964619555.1 uncultured Bacteroidales bacterium
ATAATTCTTGTCCATAGTTGTAGGTTTTTGTGTAAACCTATTTTAGGACAAGACATAAATACACCGTGAAAAATGCAAAATGTAAAATGCATATAGGTAAAATGCGCAATGCGCAATGCACAATGTGCAATGAATAGGTGACAAAAAGTTATTTTCCTCTCGGGTCCGGCGCCAGCGGCAGCTTCATCATACTTTCCACTTCCATGCTCGGAAACCCGAACTCCTCGACGATCTTTCCGGTGACCTGGTACACGCCGTAGCCCCGGAAGGGCGAAGCGCGAAGGGTGGGAGGGAAGTGGACGGTGTCGAAAAACTCTCCCTCGGTATCCAGCCAGGCGGCAAAGTGCATGATCTCTCCCTTCACCGTCCGGACATATTTGATGGTTACCAGGTTGCCCGCCATGGTCACCCGCCGGCCGATGTTGTTCACCATGTCGCGGGCCATGATCTCGCCCCGGAAACCGTCCTGCAGCAGGTCGAACATGGTCATGCTCACCGGCCATCCGAGCAGTTCCATCTCGTCGTAGGCGTCTTCCACCCCCGTATGCACGAGTTGCGGCAGGCTGAAATTGCGTACGGGGGCCGGGAACAGGGCCTGGTGATGAGGGTTGGGTTTGGTGCGGCGCAAAAGCTGGTGTACCTGCCACAATAAGGCCGCCTTCGACTGCCCGGTGAACCGGAATGCCCCGATACGGATCAGCAGGATCATCTGTTCCAGTCCGGCGTCCACACGGCTGAGGAAGTCCTCCAGCCCCGCGAAGTCCCCGTTGGTTTCGCGCTCCGCTACAATGGCGTGCCCCACCCTTTGCTCCAGGCTGTCGATGTGCACGAAGCCGGTGTAAATGTCCTTTCCCCGGATACAGGTAAGATAGTTGCTGTGGTTCACGCACGGCAGCATGATGTTCGCACCGCACCGCCGCGCCTCGTTGAAATAGACCCAGCGGTGGTAAAACCCGCCGAAATTGTTGATCACCGCCACCATGAACTCCAGCGGGAAGTACGCCTTCAGGTACAGGCTCTGGAAACTCTCTACGGCATACGAGGCGGAGTGGGCCTTCGAGAAGGAGTAGCCGGCAAACGACTCGATCTGCCGCCACACTTCCCTTGTGATCTCTTCCGGATAGCCTTTTTCCCGGCAGTTCCTGAAAAACCTGTCCACGATGCGGTCGAGCTCCTTGCGGCTGCGGTACTTGCCGCTCATCGCCCGCCGCAACACATCGGCGTCCGACAGGTCCAGGCCGGCAAAGTGGTGACAGACCTTCAAAACATCCTCCTGGTAGACCATCACGCCAAAGGTCTCTTCCAGTTGCTCCTTCATCACGGGATGGATGTACTCGAACTTATCGGGGTGATGAAACCGGTGGATATACTCCTTCATCATGCCCGATTTGGCCACGCCGGGACGGATGATGGAACTGGCCGCCACGAGTGTCAGGTAGTTGTCGCACTTCAGTTTTTTCAGCAACCCACGCATGGCAGGGCTTTCGATGTAAAAACAACCGTTGGTTTCGCCGTCCCTGAGCTGGGCCTTCACCTTCGGATCTTTCTTGAATTTGTCCACCTGGTGTACATCGACTTTTACGGCCCGGTTCTCCGCGATGATATCGGCGCACTCCCTGATGTGTCCGATTCCACGCTGGCTAAGTATGTCCAGTTTTTCAAACCCGATGTCTTCCGCTATGTACATATCCCACTGGGTGGTGGGAAATCCTTTCGGGGGCATGTCCAGTGCGGTGTAGCAGGTGATGGGCTCCTCCGAGATAAGTATCCCGCCGGCATGGATGCTGCGCAGGTTGGGAAAATCCACCATCTTGCGCGCAAGCTGGTGGATGCGCCGGGTGATCCCGTTCTTGTTGAAATTCGCATTGGGGTTTTCTGCCAGGTCATCGATCTCCGCTTTGGGCAGCCCGTACACTTTGCCCAGTTCCCGCAGGATGGACCTGCCTTTGAAGGTCGACATGGCCCCAAGCAGGGCCGTGTGTTCATGGCCGTATCTTTTGAAGATGTAATCCTGCACGGTTTCCCGCTCCTTCCAGGAATAATCGATGTCGAAATCGGGCGGGCTGGTGCGCTTGGGGTTGATGAACCGTTCGAAGTAAAGGTTCAGGTCGATTGGGTCCACATCGGTGATCTTCAGGCAGTAGGCCACGACGCTGTTGGCCCCGGAGCCGCGGCCCACATGGTAAAAGCCGCGGCTCATGGAGTACCGAATGATGTCCCACGCGATGAGGAAATACGCCGAAAAGCCCATGTTGCAGATGATCCCGAGCTCGTGCTTCACCCGCCTGGCGGCTTCCCTGTCAGCTTTCCCGTACCGGTATTCCAGTCCGTCCATCGCCAGCTTTTCCAGCAGGATGCGGTCATCGTAACGCGTACCGGTGAAGGTCTGCTTATTCTTCACGGAGTGGAAGTCGAAGGCGATGGTGCATGCATCCATCATCCGGTGGGTATTTTCGATGATCTCCGGGTAGTCTTTGAAGGCATTGGAAAGCCTTTCCCGCAGGACAAAGTGCTCGTGCCTGGGCGCCATTTGCTCCGGTGCCAGCTTGCTGATGAGCGTATTGTGGTCGATGGCCCTGAGGTTTTGGTGCAGTTCGAAGTCGCCCGGACCATCGAGGGTCACGGGGTGATGTGCGACGAGCTTGCTGAGGTGGTTGTGCGGTTCCGCGGAGAAAAGGCGGCGTACGTGTTCCGGTCGGATGCCGCAACGTTCATTGTTTTTCAGTTCATCCAGGCGGATGGAGCCATAGGGATAGACGATGAAGGCGTTCAGGAACTCCGGCGCCCGGTGGGGCAGGGGAGTGCCCTCGATGTTGTGCCGGGAGAGGAAGGTGTTGAGTTCCCGGAAACCGTCGTTGTTCATGGCAAGGCCGGTGTAGAGCAGCCGGTCGCCGTCGCGGAACTCTATGCCCGCTATGGGCCGTATGCCGGCATCCTGGCAGAGTTTCACGAAATCCGGTATTGCGGAGGAATTATTTATATCGGTAAGGCCCAGGGTCTCAACCCCAAGTGATGAAGCTTTTTCAATGAGTTTTTCGAGGGACATGGTCCCGAAACGCAAACTGAAATAGCTGTGACAATTCCAAAACATATTGCAAATTCCATACATATTCCGTCGGCTGGCGGACCGAACGAACAATCCTTTCCCCACCCCCGCCCCTCCCATGCTGTCGAAATCTGCTTCGAGCAAGGCTTTCCAGGGGAGG
>CAZUDV010000002.1:3306-236270 GCA_964619555.1 uncultured Bacteroidales bacterium
GGAGGTATTTACGCCGCCCTTTCTTTTCCCCGGGTTTCACCCGGGGCTACATTCACTTCGCTCCTCCGGAGCGCATCTCTGCGTTCCCGTTTCCCCGCGCTTCCCATGCTATCGAAATCTGCTTCGAGCAAGGCTTTCCAGGGGAGGGGAGGTATTTACGCCGCCCTTTCTTTTCCCCGGGTTTCACCCGGGGCTACATTCAGTTCGCTCCTCCGGAGCGCATTTCCGCTTTCCCGTTCACCTGCCTCTCAACTTCTCAACCTTTCTGCCTCCCTGCCACCATGCTCCCTGCCCTTGTCCAACTGCTAACTGCCAACTGCCAACTGTTCTAATGCCCCACCCCCACCGCCCTCCTGATC
Organism: uncultured Bacteroidales bacterium; assembly: GCA_964619555.1. GTDB lineage: Bacteria > Bacteroidota > Bacteroidia > Bacteroidales > JAGOPY01 > JAGOPY01. Next base: position 3,666 of record CAZUDV010000002.1, read on the forward strand.
GCTTTCTTCCCGAACCGCAGCCGGATTTGGTCCATGGCATGGTACAGGCTCACCATCTCGGGGGTGTCCTCGAACATGTCGAGCTGTTGCACGCCGCCGACGAGGTGGCTGAACTTGACCCCCACGAGCCGGATGAGCATCCTGCGCTGGTAGAGCCGGTCGAACAGTTCCAGGGCCGTTTTGATCAGCACGTGGTCGAAGGATGTATAAGGTATATGCTGCTGCAGGGTGTGCGTGTCGAAGTTGGAATAGCGGATCTTTACCGTGACGCAGGAGGTGAGCTTCTGCTGCTTGCGCAGGTCGAAGGCCAGGCGTTCCACCTTCACCGAGATCAGGCGGCGGATCTGCGCCACGTCGATGGTGTCGGTTTCAAAAGTTGTTTCCGAGCCGATGGATTTGCGCTCCGAGTAAGGCCTGACAGGCGCCTGGTCGATGCCATTGGCCTTTTTCCATACCGCCAGGCCATTCTTGCCCAGCACCTTCTCCACCATCTCGGGCGGGATGCGGCTGAGCGTTTCGATGGTATCCACCCCCATGGAGCGCAGCAGCCGGTAGGCCTTGTCGCCGATCATGGGGATCTTTTTGATCGACAGCGGGTTGAGGAAGGCGTGTACCCTGTCTGCCGGGACTTCCAGTTCGCCGTTGGGCTTGGCCTCGCCCGTGGCGATCTTGGATACCGTTTTGTTGACGGACAATCCCAGGGAGATGGGCAGCCCCGTTTCCCGGATGATGGTCTGCCGCAGTTCGTGCGTCCACTTCAGGCATCCGAAGAAGCGGTCCATCCCCGTAATGTCGATGTAATGCTCATCGATGGAAGCCTTCTCATATACCGGCGCCCTTTCGGCGATGATCTGCGTAACTGCCCGGGAATAGCGGGTGTACTGGTCCATGTCGCCCCGCACGATGATGGCGTCGCGGCAGAGCAGGCGGGCAGTCTTCATCGGCATGGCGGAATGTACGCCGAACTGCCGCGCTTCGTAGCTGCAACTGGCTACCACGCCCCGGTCCGACGTGCCCCCGATGAGCACCGGGAGCCCGTTCAGCTTCGGGTTCAGCAACCTCTCCACCGATACGAAAAAGGTGTCGAGGTCAAGATGGATGATATGACGGGAAGGGTCGGTCATTAGTCATTAGGGTAAAATTTTTCTTGACTTCTGTTCTTTTTTGTTATACTTTTGATTAAAATTTAATCAAATATTTGACTACAATTTAATCAAAATATCATTGCAAGTCAAGAGGAAAAATTTTTTTTTCAACAGACCGGGTATATTTTGAAAAAACCCGGATAAACCAATAACGAGCAAGCTATGCTGTATTTCAGTTCTAACATCAAGCTTTTACGGAAGAGACTGGGCAGGACCCAGGATGATATTGCCTTTTCGCTGGAAATGAAACGATCGACTTTAAGCGGTTATGAGAATGGAATCGCGGAGCCGGGACTGGAGGCTTTGACAACTTTCAGCCGGTACTTCAAAATATCCATCGATACGCTGGTGAAAGTGGACCTCCGGAAGTTGCCCGAAAGTGAATTGTCCCAGATTGAAAGGGGATACGACATTTTCGTGACGGGAGGAAATCTCCGTGTTTTATCCACCACCGTGGACCAGGAGAATAATGAGAATATCGAAGTTGTGAGCGAAAGCGCCAAAGCAGGGTACCGGAGTGGTTTTGCCGATCCTGAATTCATCCGGGTACTGCCTGTCTTCCAATTGCCTTTCCTGTCGAAAGACCGCAAATACAGGGCTTTCCAGGTAAATGGCGACTCCATGCTGCCGATACCGGATAGATCCTGGGTAGTAGGGGAGTACGTACAGAACTGGCATACAATCCGCAGCGGCCATCCCTATGTCATCCTGACCATGGAGGATGGGATCGTTTTTAAAATAATCGATAATAAACTCAAAGAGGAACAAAAACTGACGCTCATCTCCCTGAATCCGCTCTATGAGCCCTTTGATGTCCATGTGAAGGATATCCGGGAAGTATGGAAATTCGTGCATTATTTCTCCTCCGAAGTCCCGGAACCCAATATCCCGAAAGACGATCTGGTGAAAACGATCCAGTCGCTGGAAAAAGAAATCAAGGCGATACAGATGAAACTGAATCTTTAAACGGTTAACGGCAATCACCAAAATAGTTGAACGATTCGATACTAACCTCAACTTTGAACTTTGAACTTTGAACTTTGAACTTCTATGTATGCTGTCATCGACATTGAAACTACCGGCCTGAATGCCCGGAAAGACAGGATCACCGAGATCGCTATCATCCTGCACGATGGCGATAAGATCGTGGAGCGGTTCGAAACACTGGTAAACCCCGAGGTCCGTATACCTTATCATATTACCGCGCTGACCGGTATCAGTAATAAAATGGTGGCCGACGCACCGAGGTTTTTCGAAATTGCCCGAAAAGTGGTCGAAATGACCGACGGGGCGACTATTGTCGCCCATAATGCCTCTTTCGACTATAATTTCATCCGGTGCGAGTTTAAACGGTTGCTTTATGATTACTCCCGCCATACACTGTGCACCAAAAAATTGAGCAAGAAGCTATTGCCCGGTATCCAATCCTACGGATTGGGAAGTTTGTCCCGGATCCTGAATATTCATAACCCTGCCCGGCACCGGGCCGGTGGAGATGCCCTGACGACCGTGGCCCTGTTCGAACATCTCCGGAAAATTGAAAACAAACTCGATGAAATCTCCCTGAAAGGCCTGCATACCAAACTATCCGCGGAATCCATCAAAAACCTGCCCGAACATCCTGGCGTGTATTATTTTCATGATGAGGAAGGAAACATCCTGTATATAGGAAAGAGTGTCAATATACGCAGCCGGGTAATGTCGCACATGAGCAATAATGACCATAAAAGAGAGATGGAACTCAGGGAACGCACCGCTTCAGTCACTTATGAACTGACAGGCAGCGACCTGGTCGCTTCTTTGCTGGAATCGGATGAAATAAAGAAGCATAAGCCGGTCTTTAACCGGTCGCTCAGAAGATCGTTCTTTCAGTACGGGTTGTTTTCGTTTACCGGCCAGGATGGCTACATTCACCTGAAAGTTGAAACCATCAAGAAGGATAGATTACCACTGACATCTTATTCAACCAGAAAAGAGGGGATCAGCCATTTGCAGCGGTTAATCGATGAATATGACCTTTGCCAGACCCTTTGCGGCTTGTATTCCTCTTCCGGAGGCTGTTTCAACCACCACATGGGCGCCTGCAAAGGAGCCTGCATGGGCAAGGAACCACCGGATGAATACAACGACCGGGTGATCGATGCCATCAGCAAATACAGCTACCGCAACAAGAACTTCTTCATTGTCGATGACGGACGGTTTGATCATGAATGTTCAGTGGTCAAGGTGGAGAACGGAAGGTATGTCGGTTTTGGTTTTATAGAACTCGACAGCATCGGCCAGGACGCCGGGATCCTGCATGACATTATTAAATCTTATGACGATAACCGGGATGCACACGTTATCATCCGGGGATATTTGAGAAGAAACCAGTTTGAAAAAGTGATCGTTTACTGATTACCGGTGGATGATATCTTTATCGTCGCACCATTGGTGTTCAAACTGGATCGTGATATGGCTGATCTGGTGTTTTTCCTTGAGGATATCCTGAATCCGGTTATGTAATTGGCCAGTTTCGGACAACAAAGTATCATTCACGAGGTCGACATGGCACTCAAAATGAATGGACTGGTCATCCAGGCTCCAGATGTGGACATGATGGATATTGGAAATCTCCGGGAAGGATTCCAGGTCCTGCCTGATCACTTCAAGATCGATCCCCGCCGGACTTCCCTGCATCAGGATATCATTGGCCTGCTTGAGGATAACAACAGTTTCTTTCAGGATATAGAGGCCGATCAGGATAGTTATGACCGGGTCGACCCAGTAGATCTCAAAGAAATAGATCAGCAAGCCGCCGATAATGACAGCGACGGAAGAAAGCGTATCCCCCAGCAGATGGAGATAGGCTGCCTTGAAGTTAATATTCCTGCCTGAGTCACGATGCAGGAGGATCACGGCAATAAAATTAGCGATCAGTCCAATGACAGCCACGATCAGCATGATCAGGCCCTTGACAGGCTGCGGCTCTATCAGCCTCAGCGCGGCCTCATAGAACAGGTAAATGGAAATAACGGCTAGGACAACGGCATTCAGCAGGGCAGCCAGTATCTCAATCCGCTTGTATCCAAATGTCCTTTTCGCATTCGATGGTTTTTTGCTGATCTTGTGCGCGATCCAGGCTATGAATACTGCCAGGGCATCACTCAGATTGTGGAATGCATCCGATATCAGCGACAGGCTGTTGGAGATAACGCCTCCGATAAGTTCGGCAAGTGCGATAATGAAGTTGAGGACAGTTGCGAAAAGCAACCGGTTTCCCCGGACCTCCTGGTGGTGATGATCTTTATTTTGATGGTTTCTTTCCATATATCAGATCAGGAAAGGAATAACGGCCTTCCTGTTCTTAGGGTAATCCTTGAAATAACCCTTGTACCATTTGTGATGCGAAAGGGCCCTGGGTATGAGATTGGCTGCCGTCCAGACCGCAAATGACAGGGCCGGCAGATTCCAGGCCATTATGGCAAATCCGGTCCATTCCACTATCTCTCCGAAGAAATTGGGGCAGGAAATATAATTGAACAATCCGCCCCTGGGGATGAAATACCCTTGTTTACCTCCTTTTCGAAGGCCGATCAATTTCTTATCTGCAAATTGATTTATGAAAAATCCGGCAATGAAGATTACTGCACCAATAATAAACCGGGGATCCGTAAGCCACGAAACCGGGTAATCCGGCCCCACATATCCCAGCCAGTAGCCATTAAGACCGGCATTCATCAAATTGAAAAAAATAGCGGAAACAACGATGGCTACAGGGATTTTCTTTCCTTTGGTATGGGTTCTGAGGGGAAAAATGATCGAACGGTTGACATAGTGAATCGTCCAGAGGCTGAACAGGATCCAGAGTGGTTGTGTGAATGACTTGCCACCGGTCAGCAGCAAGGTTACAAAGATAATCAGGGAAGGTACCTCGTAAATGAACCAGCCCAGCCGGTTATCAATCAAAGGTCCCCATTTGCCCGTGGTGTGCCGGCCATAAGGCGCCGTGATCTTAATCAGAATAGGAAACATCAGAATGGCAACAATGATCCAGGCAATCGCGATGTATTCAATAGTAGAAGCAGTTGGCATAAAGGATTGGTTAGTGGTTTAATGAGTGACTTTGCTTAATCTCTTAATTAATATATCCATTGGCCCTGAACCAATCTATAGTATCCCGAAGGGTCGTTTCCAGTTGCCGGGGCTGGTACCCCAATTCCTGGACAGCCTTGGCGCAGGTGATCTTTTTATTGACTTCCCTCAGGGTTCTCAGGGAATCATACGTGTACAGAGGTTCCTGCCGGGTCATGGCGGCATAGGTCCTGATGAAGGGCACGCCAACTTTAGCCATGAAAGTAGGGACGACGAATTTGCGCATTTTCTTCCCGGTAACCTGTTGCAGGAGTAATGCGAGGTCCCTGACATCCAACCAGTGCCCGGAGAGGATATAGCGTTCACCTTTCCTGCCGTTATTCATTGCCGAAACGGCTCCCTTGACAATATCCCGGACATCCACCCAATTGTAACCTCCCGGGACGAGTGCAGGCAAAGTGCCGTTGTAGAGCCTGATCAATACCTGCCCGACCAGGCTGGGTTTGTAATCATTCGGACCGATAATGGCTGTCGGATTGATCACTACAGCATCCAGGCCATTGCTCACGGCCTGTTGGACCATCTTTTCAGCCCTGGATTTAGTAATCTCATACCACATGTGGCTTTCCTCGACGAGTGGCCTGGATTCATCCATTGGCTCATTGAGAGGAAAGTGGGAGAGGGCGTGTATTGAACTGAAATGGACCAGCCGTCTCACACCGTTTTCACGGATAACATCGAGCAGGTTTGAAGTTCCGTTAACATTGGTCTGAACCACTTTGTCCTTACTTCCGTCAATGGAAATGACGGCCGCCAGGTGAAAGACAATCTCACAGTCTTTTATCAGCTTCCGGAGAGATTCTTTATCTTTCAGGTTACCGTGAACGATCTCCAGATCTAATTTTTCGATAGAATTTTTCTGATGATGAACCAGGGCTTTGACCTGGTGCCCTTCAGCTAATAGAGTACGGCACAGATTAGAACCGACATGACCGTTAGCACCGGTGACTGCAATTTTCATGCAGCGAATTTAATCAAATTCTCTTGTGAAATGAATGACTGGAAATTAAATTGAAGATTCCAGGATTCCTGATGGCAATAATTATCTGCTTGAAATTAAGGAATTTATAATCTTTTTTGTATTTATACACGTATATAGCTGTGGTTTTGTCAGACTTTTGTAAAAGTCCTTCCATCTCTTTAGTTATAAGTGCTTTAGCCCGATAAACAAATGACCTGAAGCAATTTTTCATCCTTGATGGACGCGACACCCAGGATTGTTTTTTTGTGCCTTCATTCTCTAGATCCAATGGCGGCATTTCCTGGCTGTTGGGAATTACTTCCTCCAGTGATTCGTCCAGGAAGAAAAAGAATAAAATATCCTTTCTCCATTGATGAAAAATCTTCAGTAAAAACCCCGGTGTAAACTGGTTATACAGTACAAAGAAATCATGCCGGTAAATATCGGCTAATCCTTGATGCAAGCGCCACTCGAATTGATTGCTTCCATTTAATTGATAATTAGATTTATAATTACCAGAGATATCCTCGTTTTCTGATCTGGTTCCGCCGTTGAAAAAAAGGAAAATACGGTGAAATACCCATCCGGAGACACGATCAGAAATGGAAACAAATCTTGACAAGTATTTCATAAAAGCTTAATATTTGTTAACTTAATTCTAGTCTTCAATAATATGGCTTCAGATAGTAAGCTTACAAATATATCATCGGTATCATATTGTATTATAGTTTTTTAAGCGATTTATACAATTTGAAATATTTTATTAAGTGAACGAAAAAATTACTTAATCATGCTTAAAAATATTACTTAATAATTGACTTAAGAGCTTAATTGAATTACTTTTGTCAGAAATACTTCTATAAAATGGCCGATAAATTTTCATTTCTGGGGGATGATTTCGAGAATCTGTTACGATACTCGGAACTATTTCTTCCCGGAATTGAGAAGATGATGGCCATCTATTCCTCAAAATCAAACCGTCAGATCAACATTCTCTCAAGGCACAGGGATGAGGAGATCGAATGGGATTTCCAGGACTTATTAAGCAAGCCGGAGATTCGCGTTATCATACAGAAATTCAGGTCCCAATCGAAAAGTGTTGCCTGGATCAGGCAGGAAGAGATGCCCTTTGAGGTACCCGTAAAAAAGACAGGGATACCATCCATATTCACGGAATTCGAGAATGTGATCCTGGTGCTGGGTTATCCAAGTGAAGCCGATGGGAAAAATGATTTGGTGTTCATTTATTTCAACAATAACCTTAGCAGTTTTGGCCTCAATCGTGCTGATAAACCACTGTCTACTGAAAATAAATCGATTATCGGTCACTTGTTATATCATCAGTTTAGGTCTGTTCTGAAAATGAACCTTGAAAATCTGAAATTGCTCCAAAACCTTAACCGGGGAGTTCATTCGGTCATTAACAGGAATGCGGTCCTGAAGGATCAATTTAGGGAGTTGCAGATGAATTACAGTGACAGCATGGTCAATCTTGTTCAGCAATTTCTTGCCGATTATTCTACCCGTACAAATAAAACCTATATCCTGACCCATGATGCAATCGAAAAGATCAGGAATTTTCACGGCAACGTCAAACATCTGACCTCCATAGCGAAAAATGCCATTGTTTTCACGGAAAACCTCATGCTGGATGAAGATCCTGACGTAATCAAGCTGCATGATTACAGCCTGGACTTTGAGAGCTACCAAACGAACCTGGAAACGGACCAGGCGACCCGCCGAATTGACAGCCGGCAGTCGAAAGCCATGATGTTCCTTGATAAATTAGAAAAGTCGGCTATATCACTGAAAAGCCGGAATATATCGCTTACAGGGGCACATGTCGGGAAAAACTTCAATCCGCCTATTTCTGCACCGGCCATCACCGATGCCCTGTCTAAGTACAAAGACCTTATCCGTCAGCTAATTCTGCGCCATCCTGACAAATGGGAACTTATCCGGAGCGAATTCAGACCATTGATCAATATTCTCAGGGAAAAATCAGAAATCCAGGCACAGGAAGAGAGCGCTTAAAACTATAATCGGTTACTTTTGCACAAATTACAGCGATTATGACGCGCATCCTATTTGCACTCCTTATCTTTATTTTGACCCGAAATGTCAATTCCCAGGAATATACCATTATCCATGATGGCCTGACCAGGACCTACCGGCTGCACCTGCCGGAAGGTTATAGCCCGGATAGTTTGTATCCATTGGTGTTCAATCTTCATGGACTTACATCCAATGCCTGGGAACAGGAAATCTATTCAGGTTTCAATGCCGTGGCTGACCAGGAAGGATTTTTGGTCGTTTATCCAAATGGAATTAACGGTTCCTGGAATATTTCATCCCAGGCTGGAACAGATGATGTCGGATTCATCTCGGCCCTGATCGACTCGCTGGATGCCCGGTATGGCATTAATACGGATATGGTCTATGCCTCGGGGATGTCGATGGGAGGGTTCATGTCGTACCGCCTGGCCTGTGAACTGAGCGACCGGTTAGCAGCCATTGCATCGGTAACCGGATTGCATGCCTTCTTTCCATGTACTCCAGCCAGGCCAATACCCGTTTTACAGATCCATGGGACTGCTGATCCGATCGTTCCTTATGCCGGGGTGAATGCAACTATCTCCTTCTGGACGGAACAAAATGGTTGTCCTGAAGAACCTGTCATTACTGATTTTCCAGATATTAACCAATCCGATAACTCAACCGTAAAGTCTTCTTATTATGGGCCTTGCAATAACTCTTCAGAAGTAATACTTTATACCGTTATCAACGGTGAACATACATGGCCCGGAAGCAACCTGATCATTGGAGTCACCAACCAGGATATCAGTGCAAGCCAGGAGATCTGGAATTTCTTCCGGAAATTTAACCGGCAGGGTTCAACAGGCATTGAACCGCCGGAGGATTTGGCAGGAACAGTTTCCCTATACCCTAACCCGGTTAAGGATTATTTCAGGATTGACATCAAACCGGACCATCATGACAGTTTCGACCTCAGGTTGTTTGACCATTCAGGAAAGAAGGTGATGGAAAGACATGCTATTTCAGGGAACACCATGAAGATTGATTGCGGCCGGCTGGAGCGGGGCCTGTATTTCGCTGAAATTTCTTCTGATACCTGGAGGGTAACCCGGAAGATTGTGATTTATTGACCATCCAGTTCCTTCAGGATGGAGAAGGTGTGCTGCAGCATTTCCTCTGTAAAATCCAAATGCGTTACCATCCGGATGGTCTGGGGACCAAATCCCACGCACCATAACCCTCTTTCCTGGGTCAGGCGGAAAAAGTCATCCGAACTCATCAAATCTTTCAGCCTGAAGATGACAATATTTGTCTGAACCGGCAGCACTTCCTCAACAAAATTTAAATGGGTAAGAAATTCGCCGATTGCTTTAGCTCTCCGGTGATCATCCTTGAGCAAGGGGATATTATGCCTGACCGCAAAAATGGCCGCGGCAGCGAGATATCCGCTCTGCCGCATCCCACCGCCAAAAACTTTTCTTATTCGCCGGGCTCTGGTTATAAACTCCTTGTTTCCGATCAGCACTGATCCGACCGGGGCACCTAATCCCTTTGAAAAACAGATGGATATCGAATCAAATATATTACCGAAATCTGCCGGTGATTCGCCGGTTTCGACCATTGCATTGAACAGTCTGGCTCCATCCAGGTGAAATTTCAGGGAATGTTGCCGGCATAATTGGCTGATCTCCTGCAGATCCTTGAGATCGTATATGCTTCCGCCCCCTTTGTTGCTGGTATTTTCGGCCACTACCAGGCTTGTCCTGGGATTATGGACATTGTCAGGATTGATGCACTGCTTAACCTGCCAGGCTTTCATGCGTCCGTGATCACCTTCTGCCAGTCGGATGGAACATCCTGAATTAAAGGCCATTCCACCACCTTCGTATACATATACATGGGAAGTGATATCGCAGATCACTTCATCGCCGGGTTGAGTATGCGATTTAACGGCGATCTGATTGGTCATTGTTCCGGAAGGGCAGTAAACGGCAGCTTCCATACCAAACATCTCAGCCATCATGGCTTCCAGATGGTTGACCGTAGGGTCGTCTCCCCAGACATCATCGCCCACATCCGCCTTGAACATGGCGTCCAGCATGGCAGGGGAGGGGCGGGTAACTGTGTCGCTGCGAAGGTCAATAATCATCTTATCCATAGTGTTACAATCATACCTCAAAATTATGAAAATGCTAAAGGCTTTCTATCGATCTGACGAATTTAAGTCTTATCTTCGGATACAGATTTTTCAAAAATAAATGAAAAATGAAAAATATTATCTTTATTGGATTAATTATCAACATAATATTTATAATTACTTCATGCAATAATTCATGGAAAACCTATGTCGTGAAAGCAGGGAATCATTCTTCAAACGGAACCATGAAACTGATTACAGGTGTCAATGAGATCGAATTTTTATTCCGGGCGGATAACAGCTGGTATTACAGGGAAGTGCCTAATCCCGGGTGGAACAAGATCAGGGGATTTTCAGAAGGCATGCATCAGAATCAATCGTCAGCTAGACTGGGTTACCAGTGCCTTTCTGATTCTTTGCTGGTGGTAGGGGCTTATTGTTACAAGGACGGCGTTAGCCCTCAGGAAAACCCTGATTTAAAAGGAATAATAGACACTATACAACCGGGAAAGGAATACCATTGTATTATTAAAAGGGAAGGATCCCGGTACAAATTTTATTTTGAAGATAAATACTGGGATTGTGAAGCCGGTGAGAACATTAACTGGGGATATTTGTTAAACCCGTATATTGGCGGAAGCTTTACACTGGATCACGACTGGGTAGTTAAGATCAAGGATATTAAATAATTCAGAACATGGCATATAACATATTGTTACACATTCATTCAGGATTACGCTGGATCGTACTACTCATCATTATTTTTGCATTGATCAATGCATGGGTGAAATATCGCAAGCAATCGGTGACCACGACACTTGACCTGGCATTTAACCGATTTGCACTGATATTTACCCATTTGCAGATCATTGTCGGATTGGTACTTTATTTTATAAGTCCGAAGGTTGTTTTCGACGGGGCTTCGATGAAAGAACCTTTGTTGAGATTTTTCCTGGTTGAACATATCGCTTTGATGCTGATAGCTATTGTCCTGATCACTCTTGGATTTGTGAAATCCAAAAAAGCCGTGCAAAAAATGGCGAAACACAAAATGATCCTGGTTTATTATGGAATAGGTTTGTTGCTAATCCTGTTATCTATTCCATGGCCTTTCAGGAACTTAGGCGCCGGTTGGTTCTGAAATTCGCATATATAAATGTCCTATAATTAATATTATGTTAAATTAAATGGGTAAAATAAAAAAGGGCTGCTTGAACAGCCCCTTTCCTATCTTATTGCTTTAATTTTTCATCGATCACTTTCAGTTTTTCTGTCATTCCCAACCGGGTGTAAATTTCCTTGAGTGAAACCATCGTATTGACATCGTCCGGTGTAAGTTCAAGAGATTTTTCCAGGTATGGCAGCGATGTCTTCAGCATTTCATCGGCTTTCGATTTTTCCGCGTCATATTCCGCTACTGCATCCAAAGGCAGGTCATTGGCTTTATCCAGAATTTCCGCGGCCTGGTTTACATAAAGCGCCCCCAGGTTATAGTTTGCTTCAAAATATTCAGGATTAAGCTCAATAGCCGTTTTATACGCGTTCACCGCTTTGTCAATCTCACCGAGTTGATCATAGATGGTGCCCACTGCGAAGAAAATAGAAGGATTGCTTTTATCCATTTCCAGCGCTATTTCAAGATCCTGTTTGGCCTTTTCCTTTTCGTTCGTGGCCAGGAAGATATTGATCTCAGATACCAGCAGGTTAAAATCATTGGGATAGAGCTCCCTACCCTTTTCAACCACTGTTATTGCCATGGCGGTATCGCCATCTGCCTTGTATATATCAGCCAAGGAAGAATAGACATCCGGGCGTTCGTAACCGAGCTGTATGACTTGCTGGTAATACTGTTTTGCCATTTGGGTTTCATTGCCCAGGTTAGCAGCCACTGCAGCATTGTACAAAGCCGTAGTATCAATTCTTCCGAAGTTTCTGTTCACATTAAAGGATTTCTCGAAACTCAGGGCTGAATTTTTATAATCCTGTTCATTATAATGGATCACACCCTGGTTGTAATAACCTTCGGCCACCGCCATGGTGTAACGATCTATATCAGTCGTATATTCCCCTTTGGTATCCAATTCCTTGGCCCTTGTATAGGAATCATAAGCCACTTTGAGCGGATCCGGATCAAGTTTGCGGAAATTGGAATCAATGCTCATAGCTATATCGTAGTAAATATTTCCCCTGTAAAACCATGCTTTAGCGTTCATGATGGTCTTTTCGTTCTGGACTGCCTCATCAATTGCCTGTTTGGCCAGGTCAAGCTTGCCATATCTCTGGTAATTATAGGCACTTACGACTTTGTTGGTCTGGCCAAACAAGATGGTAGCTGACAGTAAGATGAGACCGGTTAAGATGATTTTTTTCATAGATATTTAGTTTGAATGGTTAATTCTGTGACAAAATTATCAATTTATCCTTACATATCAATTTCCTTGCCATTTAGTTATAGCTGTTCATTTCCCTGGATTTCATCCGGTTGCTCATCACTGAATTCTCCGTCCCTTTCGGTTTCGTCCATCTCAACTTTAGCAACTGATGCAATAGCATCGTCATCTTTCAGATTGATAAGGCGCACGCCCTGAGTTGCCCTCCCCATGACCCTCAAATCTTTAACAGCCAGGCGGATAAGTATACCGTTACGGGTAATTATCATCAAATCATCGGTATCTTTCACTCCTTTGATAGCAATCAGGTTTCCGGTTTTTGGCGTGATGTTGATGGTTTTGACTCCTTTACCTCCCCGGTTGGTAATGCGGTAATCCTCGATGCTGGACCGCTTGCCGTAGCCGTTCTCCGATACCACAAGGACTCCAAAACTTTCACTCTCCACACAAATCATCCCGATCACTTCATCATCCTTTCCACCCCGGGTGATCCCTTTAACTCCGGATGCATTCCGGCCCATTGGCCTGACGGTCTTTTCATTAAACCTGATGGCCCTGCCGGATTTCAACGCCAGCATTACTTCATGGCTTCCGGAGGTGAGCTTGGCTTCGAGCAGGCTGTCGTTTTCAATGATATTGATCGCTATGATGCCCGCCTGCCTGGGCCTGGAGAATGCTTCAAGCGTTGTCTTTTTTATGATTCCGTTGCGGGTGCATAGGATGATATAGTTGCTGTTGACGTATTCCTCATTGGCAAGGTCCCTGGTATTGATAAAAGCCCTGACTTTATCATCCGGTTCGATGTTGATAAGGTTCTGGATTGCTCTTCCCTTTGTGTTTTTAGCTCCTTCCGGGATTTCAAAAACCCTTAGCCAGAACACTTTGCCTTTTTCCGTAAAGAACAGCATATAATTATGGGTACCTGCAATGAACAGGTGTTCCAGGAAGTCCTCCCCTCTCAGGTCACTTCCCCTGGCCCCTCTCCCACCGCGGTTCTGTACCCTGTACTCCGCCAATGGGGTCCGTTTGATATAGCCCATGTGAGAAATGGTGATCACCACATCCTCATCGGCAATCATATCTTCAATCCTGAAGTCTTCGGCGGTGTATTCGATCAAGGTCCGTGGCTCATCGCCATACTTATCCCTGATTTCCAGCAATTCATCCTTGATGATCTTCATCCGGAGCAATTCATCAGCCAGCACTTCTTTATAATATGCGATTTGCTTTAAAAGGTCATCATATTCCTGCCGGATCTTGTCACGTTCCAATCCGGTAAGTCGTTGCAACCGCATTTCCAGGATAGCCTTGGCCTGAATCTCAGTCAGTCCGAACTGGGTCATCAGCCCTTCCCGGGCGTCATCCGGCGTACGGCTCGCCCGGATCAGTGCTATCACTTCATCCAGGTGATCCAGGGCGATGAGCAATCCTTCGAGTACATGAGCCCTCTTTTCAGCCTGGTCCAGGTCAAATTCCGTCCGGCGGATAACAACTTCATGCCGATGGTCCACAAAATGGCGAATAAGATCTTTCAGATTCAAAGTCTTCGGTTTACCGTGGACAAGGGCAACATTGTTCACATTGAAGGAAGTCTGCAAGGCTGTATACTGGTAAAGCTTGTTCAGGACCACATTGGCAACGGCATCTTTTTTAAGCTCATAGACAATTCGCAAACCATTCCTGTCGGATTCATCCCGAAGATCTGAAATGCCTTCAATTTTCTTTTCATCGACCAGTTCGGCCGTCCGGCGGATCATTTCAGCTTTATTGACCATATAAGGTATACTGGTCACGATGATCCTGTCCCTGCCGCTATGGGCGCCCGGTTCAATCCTGGCCTCTCCCCGGATGACGATCCTTCCCCTGCCGGTTTCAAACGCTTCTCTTACGCCTTCGTAACCATATATGACCCCTCCTGTCGGGAAATCAGGGGCTTTGATATATTGCATAAGGCCATCGATGGTGATCTCATGATCATCTATATAGGCAATAGTGCCGTCGATAACCTGGCTCAGGTTATGCGGAGGCATATTGGTGGCCATGCCTACGGCGATCCCTGATGCGCCGTTGACCAGCAAATTGGGGATCTTTGCAGGCAATACCCTGGGCTCTTCCAGTGAATCATCGAAATTGAGCTGGAAATCGACCGTGTTTTTATCGATGTCTTCGAGCATTTCCTCGGCAATCTTCCGGAGCCTTGCCTCGGTATACCTCATGGCAGCAGGGCTGTCCCCGTCAATGGAACCAAAGTTTCCCTGACCGTCAATTAACGGATAACGCAGCGACCAATCCTGCGCCATGCGAACCATCGCATCATATACAGAAGTATCCCCGTGTGGATGATACTTTCCCAGCACCTCCCCCACGATCCTTGCCGATTTTTTATAGGGCCTGTTGGAAAGGACACCCAGATCCAGCATTCCATATAGTACCCTCCGGTGCACCGGCTTTAATCCATCCCTGACATCCGGCAGTGCGCGAGAAACGATAACTGACATCGAATAATCGATGTAAGCCGTTTTCATCTGGGATTCTATATTAACCTTTACAATCTTTTCGTCCTGAGTCTCCATTTTAGAATTAAATCATTGTTAATCAGCAACTTGTTATTCTTTAACTTACTTTGCGAAGGTAACCAATTTTTACAAGAAACGATCAGTTATTACAGCCTTTTTATTACTAACACGGGCGTGTTTATAATTACGAACAGTACTTATTGTATTCGGGCAGCCACCTTTAATAGATTTGTTCATTAAAAGTACCCCTGCGGATGTGAACTTTTAATAGTTGCAATCGTTTAAGGATATTATATCAAAATAAGTCTTGAAAGTTTAATGAGGTTTTTATATAATTTTGTCGGGTAATAGTTCGTGTAAATGGAATAGATGGAAGCAAAATTTTCACAAAGAGTAAAAGATGTTCTGACGTTCAGCCGTGAAGAGGCTATTAAGCTTGGCAACGATTACATAGGCCTTGAGCATTTATTGCTGGGTATTATCCGGGAAGGTGAAGGCCTGGCGGTTCAGATCCTCAAATATTTCGGGGTTGACCTGAAGGAGGTGCGGCAAATCATTGAAAAGACTGTCGCCAAACCCGGGGAATCCTTTCGGCACCAGGAGAATCTCCCCCTTATTAAACAGGCTGAAAGGGCTTTGAAGATCACTTACCTGGAGGCCAAGATGTTCAACAGTGAGATGATCGGTACTGAACATTTACTGCTTTCCATCCTCCGGGACGAAGACAATATCGTCACCAAATATCTTCAGAATAATGGCATCGATTATGACCTGGTCCGGGAAGAACTGAAGCGGATCCATAAAAACAGCCATTCCGACGAGCGCCTGGATATCCGCGATGAACTCTCCGGAGACCCCTCGGATGAGGAAGCTGAAGAAAGTGGCAGGGGCTACGGTAATGCGGCCCGCAGGACATCGGACTCCAAATCCAAAACGCCTGTCCTTGACAATTTTGGACGGGATATTACGAAGGCAGCCGAAGAAGGCCGGTTGGATCCCATTGTTGGACGGGAGAAAGAACTGGAAAGAATTGCACAGATCCTCAGCCGTCGCAAAAAGAACAACCCCATCCTCATTGGAGAACCTGGCGTAGGTAAATCTGCCATAGCGGAAGGCCTGGCGGAAAGGATTGTACAACGCCGCGTTTCCAGGGCATTGTTCGACAAGCGTATCATTTCCCTCGACCTGGCTTCACTCGTCGCCGGAACCAAATACCGCGGACAGTTCGAAGAGCGGATGAAAGCGGTTTTGAATGAACTGGAAAAAAATCCTGACATTATTCTTTTCATTGACGAGATCCATACGATCGTAGGCGCCGGAAATGCATCCGGATCGCTCGACGCATCCAATATGTTCAAGCCAGCACTTGCCCGGGGCGAAATCCAGTGCATCGGAGCCACTACCCTTGATGAATACAGGCAATATATCGAAAAGGATGGCGCTCTTGAAAGAAGGTTCCAGAAAGTGCTGGTTGACCCCACCAGTCCTGAAGAAACGATCCAGATCCTCAATAATATCAAGGAAAAATACGAGGACCACCACCTGGTCAAATATTCGAACGAAGCAATCCTTGCCTGTGTAGCCCTTACCAACCGCTACATAACGGACCGTTACCTGCCGGATAAAGCCATCGATGCGCTCGATGAAGCCGGCGCCCGGGTACACATTACCAATATCCATGTGCCGACGGAGATCATTGATATTGAGAACCGTATAGAAGAAGTCAGGCAGAAAAAGACCCGGGCCATTAACAGCCAGAAATTCGAAGAGGCGGCTGAATACCGCGATATGGAGCGGAAATTGCAGGATAGTCTCAATTCTGCCAAGAAAAAATGGGAAGAAGAGTCCAAAATAAACCGTGAACAGGTTTCCGAAGAAAATGTCGCGGAGGTTATTGCCATGATGACAGGCATTCCGGTACAGAGAATTGCCAAGAATGAAGGTGACAGGCTGGTAAGCATGGAAGTGGAACTGGCCGGCAGCGTGATCGGACAGGATGATGCGATCAAAAAAGTGGTCAAAGCGATCCGAAGGAACCGGGCCGGTCTCAAGGATCCCCGCAAACCAATCGGTTCGCTCATTTTTCTCGGCCCTACAGGCGTCGGCAAGACGCACCTGGCCAAGGTCCTGGCTAAATACCTGTTCGATTCGGAAGATGCTTTGATCCGGGTGGACATGAGCGAATACATGGAAAAGTTTGCCGTCTCCAGGCTGGTCGGCGCCCCCCCGGGGTACGTCGGCTACGAAGAAGGAGGTCAGCTGACCGAAAAGGTCCGCAGGAAACCTTACTCCATCGTGCTACTCGATGAAATTGAAAAAGCCCACCCGGACGTGTTCCATTTGCTTCTCCAGGTGCTGGACGACGGTGTGCTCACAGATAGCCTTGGCAGACGGGTCGATTTTAAGAATACGATCATTATAATGACTTCAAACATCGGGTCACGCCAGCTGAAAGACTTCGGGGAAGGAATAGGATTTACGACCGCTGCCAAGAGAACTTCCAGGGCCAGTTTTGCGAGAGGTGTCATTGAAAATGCCCTGAAAAAGACTTTTGCGCCGGAATTCCTGAACCGTATCGATGATGTGATTATTTTTGATTCCCTCGAAATCGAGGACATTCATAAAATTATCGACATCGAACTGAAATATGTCTTTAAACGCGTGGAAGACCTCGGTTATAAGATTAAACTGACCGATAAAGCCAAGGATTATGTGGTGGAAAAAGGATGGGATGCCCAGTTCGGAGCCCGGCCACTCAAGCGCGCCATTCAAAAATACATTGAGGACCCGCTGGCTGAAGAGATCATCAAATCCAAGTTTAAAGAAGGTGAAGTGATCGTGGTCGATTATAATCAGGATGCCGATGAAATGGTCGTTACGGTTACCGCTCCCGAAAAAATCACTGAATAACCAGTTTTTTATTTTTAACCTGGTTCAGATATGATCTCAGGTTCTCAGCAACCTGGCTGTCTTCTTCCGTAATATATTTTATATCAATGGTGAAACCCGTATCCTGGTAGTGAATGGTCCTTTTCAGGGTATTCTCGATATAAAAATTATCCTCAGTTACTCCGTCATATCCAAGGAAATGATTCACAAGGCTTTCCTTGATGTTGGTTTTGGGATTTTTGAAGATATATTCCCCCATGAAGAAGTAATCGTTCATAAAATAATATACTACAACAGCTTTACTTCCAACAATATGGTCCTGGTAACCAATTGCTTTAATGACAAAATCAGGGTTTATAAAAGAATAAGCATTGAAACAATACGGCTCTCCTCTCAACTTGATGAACTCTTTGTATCTTATAAAATATGGGGTATTCTCAAAATATATTTCCCTGGAAGATTTATAAAGAGGTATGTCCTGGCTTTTATCCATTACAAAAAGAAGATGTGAAACGAATTCATCCCTGAAACAATATTGGAATGGGCTCCGGATAAAATATTTCTTGTATAGGTGAAAGAATTCAATACTGAATTTTCCATATATGATCCGGGTAAATAGCAAGCCGAGCGGTTTTCTGAATCTTATCAAAAGAATGATGAATAGTAAAAAAACGCCTACCGCAATGAGTAAGGTTCGTGATTCCATTGTATTGATTTTTTTCAGATTAATCACAAAGTTAGGTTCAAAGTAATATCGAAAGAGCATTGGTTTAAGAAGAAATATCAACAATTCAAAGGAGGCCCGGCCAGGAATATTGCCGCTGATTATTTTCCTATATTTGCCGAAATTTTAAAAACCAGATTTGATGAACGACAGCAAGAACTTAACCGGTGGCGATTTCCTAATCAAGGAAGTCTCGGCAACGGAAATTTTTATTCCTGAAGAATTCAATGAAGAACAGAAAATGATCACCCAGACGTGTGATGATTTCCTGGAGTCAGAAGTGTTTCCGATGCTGGATCGAATTGATAAGCAGGAATTGGGATTAATGCCAAAATTGCTTGCCAAAGCCGGCGAATTAGGTCTGCTGGCCATTTCGATCCCGGAGGAATACGACGGGTTCGGCCAGTCATTCATCACTGCCATGAGGGCCAATGAATCCCTGGGCGCCGGTTATTCCTTCACGGTAGCATATTCCGCCCATGTGGGTATCGGCACCATGCCTATCGTCTATTATGGAAATGAAGGCCAGAAACGAAAGTATTTGCCGAAACTGGCCACCGGCGAATGGATTGCCGCCTATTGCCTCACGGAACCCAATGCCGGTTCGGATGCCAATTCCGGAAGGACAAAAGCCACCCTTTCCGATGATGGAAAGCATTATATACTGAATGGCCAGAAAATGTGGATCACAAATGGCGGCTTCGCCGATATTCTGACCGTTTTTGCAAAGATTGACAATGACAGGGTGTTGAGCGCATTCATCGTGGAGAGCAATCTGCCGGGTATCACCATGAACCCGGAAGAAAACAAGATGGGCATTAAAGGGTCTTCTACCAGGCAGATCTTTTTCAATGATGTGAAAGTACCGGTTGAAAATCTGCTGGGGAACCGCGGGGAAGGTTTCCGGATTGCCTTGAACATCCTGCAGATGGGCAGGATCAAACTGGGGGGGATTGTTCTGGGGGCGGCAAAAAGGGCCATCAATCAATCCGTATCCTATGCCAATGAAAGAAAGCAGTTTGGCTCACTTATATCCAGTTTTGGGGCGATCAAGCAAAAGCTGGCCGACCAGGTGATCCGCACCTTTACGAATGAGTCTGCCGTTTACAGGACAAGCATGAATATTGAGGAGGCTGCAAAAATCAACCTGGAAGCCGGCATGGAAAAAGGCAGGGCGGAAATTGAAGCTATTGCCCGGTTCTCCGTAGAATGTGCGATGCTGAAAGTATATGGTTCCGAAGCATTGGATTTCGTGGTGGATGAAGCGGTGCAGATCTACGGTGGCATGGGGTATTCCGCTGAAGCACCGGTCGACAGGGCTTACAGGGATTCCCGCATAAACAGGATCTTTGAAGGCACGAATGAAATCAACCGTTTATTGGCTGCCGATACCGCTATCAAAAAAGGCCAGAAAGGAGAATACGACCTTTTTGGCAAAGCAAAGGCCATTCATGATTCGCTTGATTCCCTTGAAGAAACTGAAGTTGAATTCAAAAACTATTTCGAAGAAAAGGCCCATTATATCCATAACTTCAAGAAAGCCACACTCCTGGTGGTTTATACATTTGCGGAGCGTTACCGTAAAAGCCTGATCAACGAACAGGAGATCATGATGAATATAGCTGATATGATGATGCAAGTCTATTCAGCCGAATCGACTTTGCTTCGTATTGATAAAATGCAGAAATACTTCGATGAAAAGCACATCGGCATATATCAGGATATTTTGGATGTATTTACCTACGATGCTGCCACGAAGATCAGTAAAGCAGGGAAAGATGCCATCAACAGCTGTGAAGAGGGCGATGTCGCCAGAAAACTGAATAAAGCCGTTGAAATTTTCACCACAGTGGCGCCGGTGGATGTAAAAGAAGCCCGCCGGCGGATTGCCGACAGGCTTATTTACGATACCCGTTATACGTTTTAAGATCTATTTCAGGATATGCTTCGATACCACCTGCCGGTTGACCTGGTTGGTGCCTTCGTAGATTTGCGACAGCTTGGCATCCCGCATCATTTTTTCGACCGGGTGTTCCCTGGAATAACCTTCCCCGCCCATAACCTGGACTGCATTGGTGGTTACCTGCATAGCCACATCGGTGGCAAAGTATTTTGACATAGCCGAAAGTTTCGAGAAATCTTTCTGCTGCGTATCATAAGCCCATGCCGCCCGCCAGACAAGCATCCTGGCAGCTTCGATCTCAGTAGCCATTTCGGCCAGCATAAACGAAACACCCTGGAGGACCGTGACCGGATGGCCAAACTGTACCCTGTTCTTTGCCCATTCCCTCGAATAATCGTATGCGGCCTGAGCGTTGCCAACTGCAGCAGAGGCCACACCGGTCCGGGTCCTGTCAAAGGTCTTCATGGCGATAAGGAATCCATATCCTTCACCTCCTAAAAGATTTTCTGCCGGCACTTCCACATTTTCAAAAACAATTTCATTCTGGACAGACGCCCTTTGTCCCATCTTGTCCAGTCGTGAAACCATTTTGATGCCGGGTGTGTCTTTCTGCACACAGAAAGCGCTGAGGCTTCTGGATCCCCTGGAAGGATCTGCCAGGGCGAAAACGGTGATGTACTCGGCCACTTCCCCATTGGTGATGAACCTCTTGTGTCCGTTCAGGATATATTTATCACCTTGTTTGATCGCTGTGGATTTGATGCCCTGTACATCGGAACCGGCATTGGGTTCTGTCAGCGCATAGGCTGCAACAGCTTTTTTTTCTGTGATTTCCCCGAAGATCCTTTTCTTTTGTTCGTCGGTCCCGGAAAGCAGCATCGGGGTAAGGGCAAGTGTACTGGCGTCGATGCAAATACCGATTCCTGTACAACCATAGCCCAGTTCCTCTGAAGCAAGCGCTCCGTCCAATATGCTGTAACCATGCCCGCCGTATTCCGGAGGCAGGGAAGCGTTAATAATTTTTTCGTCATAGGCGGCATGAACAATATCCCAGGGAAACTGGGACAATTCATCATACTTCATCCGGTTAGGAATGATCCATCTTTTGGTAAAATCGCGATACTTTTCCACGATTTCCTGTTGTCTTTTGTCTAGTTGAAAATCAATCATTGAATGCCTGGTTAATGTGTTATGAAGTCAGGTAGGATTATCGGTTAACAAATATAAAAGAATCCTCAAATTGCCGGAAGCCTTTTTAGAAATTAATCCTGGCAATGCTCACATTCGAAACTCTTGTTATACATCTGCATGGCTTTATTACTCATGCCCATGCTGGAAAATCCGCCGTCGTGGAAAAGATTTTGCATGGTCACTTTTCTGGTAAGGTCTGAAAACAAAGTGACACAGTAATAGGCGCATTCTTCTGCCGTGGCGTTCCCGAGGGGAGACATTCTGTCCGTAAAGTCCATCAGGCCGCTCATCACCCGTACACCGCTCCCGGCCGTCGTTAGCGTAGGTGACTGGGAGATGGTGTTGACCCTGATTTTCCTCTCTCTGCCATAGATATAACCGAAGCTTCTGGCGATAGACTCCAGCAAGGCTTTGGCATCGGCCATATCATTGTATGCATACAGGGTCCTCTGGGCAGCGATATAAGAAAGGGCAAGCACAGAACCCCATTCATTGATCGCATCCAGTTTATAAGCCACCTGGAGCAGTTTATGGAACGACAAAGCTGAAATATCTAAAGTCGTTTTAAAATAGTCGTAATCCAGGTCGTTATAGACCCTTTTCTTTCGGACATTCATGGACATACCGATGGAATGCAGCACAAAATCCACTTTCCCCCCGAAGTGTTCCATTGACACTTTGAATACCTTTTCGATATCCTCCACATTGGTAGCATCGGCCGGAATGATAATCGATTCGCATTTGCCAGCCAGTTCATCAATGGTGCCAAATCTGATGGCCGTCGGGGTATTGGAAAGAGTAAACCGGGCCCCCTCTTCATAGGCCTTAAGAGCGGTTTGCCAGGCAATTGATTTTTCGTCCAGAGCACCGAAGATGATACCTTTTTTACCTTGGAGCAAGTTATAAGCCATATTCTTCTTTAATTAGTTGTTATCAAATAATTTAGAACCTTCCGAGGACGGAGCCAGCAATTCCCGGGCGGCTGCCACTGACGCCGCGGATGTTTCCCTTCCGCCGATCATCACGGCAAGTTCTGCCAGCCTTCCCGGCCCATCCAGTAATTTAATGTTGGAATAGGTCACATGGCCCTTCGTCTCTTTATAAACCGTGTATTGATGATCTGCTTTTCCCGCTATCTGCGGAAGGTGGGTAATGGCGATGACCTGTATACCTGACGACATTCTTGTGAGGACGTCTCCTACCCTGCCGGCCACATCTCCTGACAGTCCGTTATCGATCTCATCAAAAACTATGGTCGGAAGCATTTTCTTATTGGAAATCAATGACTTGATAGCTAACATGACCCTGGAAAGCTCACCTCCGGAGGCAATATCTGCAATTGGCTTTAACGAATGACCCTTATTAGCGTTGAAATAGAATTCAATGTTATCCTGACCATACAGGGTAACTTCTGCCAGTTTCTCCCGGTTTACCTCAAAACGGGCCTCCGGCATGCCCATATGTTGCAACAGATTGACCACGAGGTTTGAAAAGGTCTTGAAGTGTTTTATCCTGGCCTCGGATAATTCAGTAGCTTTTTGAAACAGGTGATCCTCTGCTGAATTTATTGCATTTTCAAGAGCAAGGATTTGGTCTTCAATGGAATGGTAATCCCTTAGTTCATTTTCCAGGTTTTCTTTAATCTCTAACAACTCCCGGCAGGTCCTGACCTGGTGTTTTAACTGCAGGCGATAGATCAGGTCGAGCCGTTCCTGAATCTTTGCCAGTTGGTCAGCGCTGAAATCGACTCCCTGGTCGATGGCTGATATTTCCCGCAGGATCTCTTTCAGATCAATCAGCCCTGTCGCCAGCCTTTCGGCAACCTGAGCCAGTTCATTGTGAAAACCGGATACCTTCTGGAGATTGCTTTCCGCTGTTGAAATCCGGTCAATCACACCAAATTCTTCCCCAGAGAGAATTTCGATGACATTGTAAAGATGGCTTTTAATCTCTTCCGCATGGGTCATCACATTCAGCCGGGTCTCAAGCTCTTCCTGTTCACTGGCATCCAGGTTGGCCTGGATAAGCTCGTCCAGGAGGAATTGCTTATAATCACATGATCTCCTGCTCTCTTCTTCTTTTCCGATTAATTCTTTTAACTGGTTTTTCAGGTTCCGCAACTGCCGGAATTGTTCCTGGAACTGGCTGAGCATGCTCTCACAACCGGCAAAGCTGTCCAAGATCGAAAGCTGAAAGCCAGAATCCTGAAGGGATGTCGTTGCATGCTGCGCATGGATATCCACCAGTCTGTCCCCCAGGGTCTTTAAAACGGATAGATTGACCGGTGTATCATTGATAAATGCCCGCGATTTACCGTTAGGAATTATTTCCCTACGCAGAATAATGACAGAATCTTTATCAAGGTTATTTTCCTCGAAAAAGGAATCCAGGAGTTTGCCAGGATTCGAGAATGTCCCTTCCACTATACATTTTCGGTCGGTGTTCAATAACACCTGGGTATCGGCCCTTTTTCCAAGAACAAGATCCAGGGCATCCATCAGAATTGACTTTCCGGCGCCTGTTTCCCCGGTTATGGCGGTAAACCCACCATAAAACGGTATATCCAGGTTATCGATCAATGCATAATTCTGTATGATTAAATGTTCCAGCATCAGGTGACAAAGCAAAGCTGTTTACACAAAAATAAAAAAGATGCAGTTATTTAGATTCATTGCAAACTTAAACTTATCAACCGGGAACTGCAAACCCGATATTTAAAAGGCTTACGACCAGATTACCTGGCCAGGATTTTCTGGTAAGTCATCGTGTTGGAGGGATCAACCTCTTTTAAAATGGTCACGGCTTCATTTTTTTCAGAGACGGTCGCCTCAGAGAATATATTCACCAGTTCGTCCCTTTTGGCGTCTGAAATGATCTGAAGGATCAGCAGTGCCGGTTTAGATTTTTTCACCACCTGCAGATACTTCAAAGAGGCCAGAATGGTCTTTCTGGCTTCGTCGGGATTTTCAAACATCAGATCCAATCCCAACCGGTGATAATCGTAAAAGAAGGTACGGACTCCTTTGTAAGCCGGGTTTGTGAGGTTTTCTATGAGCCAGTATCTGTTCTTGTTGCCTTCAAAGGATTTCCAGCCTTTGTAGTTACTGTTCTGGGCCAGGTTTACAATATTCTGGGCTTCTTCGAAAAACGCATCACCTCCTTCCAGGATGAAAGAATCAAAATCCAATCCTATAATTACATTAGCATAAAAGGCCAACACCGAAGTCAAATTCGAGGTGAAGATACCGGTGCTGTAATCCAGCGGCTGGTTCTCGATGTAATCAAAATCGATATCCCGTTCTATAAAATTGAACAAGACGGTGGTGTAGGTGGAATTGAAAACAGGACGGCGCACGGCAATGGTCATGTCGCACCTGAACTGCTCAGACGATTGGCGTTCGGTTATATTCAGCAAGATGGAACATTCGATCTTTTCGTACTGTTTATATTCAAAATTTGACCAGCTCCTGTTGTTCATGAACTCATATATGGCACTTCGCAGCGTTTCATAAACCTTCCTGTCGGTACCGGAAGCTACCTGCTGCGAATTTACATCGACATTGCAATACAATTCCTGTGCATAGGAACCAGCAAGGAATGAGCCGAGGAAAACGAGGGTTATGATGAATCTTGGCATGATGTTGCTTTATTCAGATTGTCAGGAACTTACCGGAGTGAAGCAATGAAGTCAACGATATCCACGGCCAGGTCCTGTTTCGATTTGAGCGGGAGTCTCAAGGGTTTAGCTTTCCGGCTGAATATCGTTACTTTGTTAGTAGAGGTTTTAAATCCGGCGCCAGGGTCATTCAAGGAATTCAGGATAATCAGGTCGAGATTTTTTTCCTTAAGTTTTCTCAGGGCATTTTCTTCTTCATGCTCTGTTTCAAGTGCAAAGCCGGCCAGGATCTGATTCTTCTTCTTATTCTTGCCAATTCCGGCAAGGATGTCTATGGTCGGGATCAGTTCAATGGATAAAAGTCCATTTAACTTCTTTATTTTATTGGTTTCCGGATTCTTTGGACTGTAATCGGCTACGGCAGCAGCCATGATGATGATATCCGACTTTGGGTAATGCTTCAGGCAGGCATCATTCATTTCAGAAGCTGACGTCACGTTGATCCTGTTGATGGAAGGGTTATCGGCAGAGATGGCCACCGGTCCGGCTACTAAAGTTACAGCCGCACCCTGCCTGGCAAATTCTTCGGCAATGGCAAATCCCATTAAACCGCTGGAATGATTGCCGATGAACCTGACCGGATCGATGTTCTCATAAGTAGGCCCGGCTGTCACGAGAATTTTCTTTCCTTTGAACGGTCCCTCCGATTTCCTGAAAAAATCGATAACCTTACTGAGGATTTGTTCCGGTTCCTCCATCCTTCCTGCACCGCAAAGCCCGGAGGCCAACTCGCCAACAGTCGGCTCGATCAGGATATTTCCAAATGACTGAAGAATTTCAATGTTCTTTTTGGTGGTAGGGTGGCGGAACATATCGAGATCCATCGCCGGGGCAAAAAAAACGGGGCATTTCGCCGACAGATAGGCAGTCACGAGGAAATTATCCGCAATGCCATTAGCCATTTTGGCAAGTGTGTTCGCAGAAACTGGGGCAAACAGGTACAGGTCAGCCCATCTTCCGAGATCGACATGGCTGTGCCAGGTCCCATCAGTGGCATCGAACGGTTCCGAAATGACCGGATTTCCTGAAAGGGTAGATAAAGTCAATGGGGTCACGAAATCCCTTGCGCAAGGAGTCATAATAACCTGTATCTCAGCACCTTCTTTTTTCAGGAGCCGGACCAGTGCCGGAATCTTAAAAGCGGCAATGCTCCCTGTAATTCCAACGACTATTTTTTTCCCTTTCAGCATCTTTAAAACGGGCTATCAGGCCTTTTTCTTTTTAATTTCCTTATGAGGATTGCGATAATAAATCTGCTCGTTCAGGTATTCATTCACAGCAACCAGTGTTGGTTTGGGCAAGCGCTCATAAAACTTTGCAATCTCGATCTGCTCTTTATTCTCAAAGATCTCTTCCAGGTTGTCATTTGTGGTTGCAAATTCTTCGATCTTCTTGTTGAGTTCATCCTTGAGTTCCAGTGAGATCTGATTGGCCCTTTTAGAAATGATGACTACAGTTTCGTAGGTGTTACCCGTCTTCTCACTGAACTTGTGCATGTCACGGGTAATAGCTTCGGGATCGATTTTAATTTTCTTAATATCCATTTGATCTTATTTAATTAATTACATATCAGTCAGATGCAGGTACACTTTCCGGCAGGAACGCTAAAATTGTTCTCTTCATATTATTGGCTTCCCGGAGGTACCTGCTTTCCGGGTATTGGAATACAAATTCATTGTAGGCATCCAGGGCTTCCTGGAACCGTTCGGTTTGTTTCGTCCGGATGCTGTTCTCCGCATAGAAAAAGTTAGATTTAAGTATATTGAAGAGTATTTCTTCTTTAAAATCGGTATCCGGGTACTCTTTCAACAAATTCTCATATGATTTGATTGCTGCCTCAAAAAGACGCATTTTCAAGTAAAGATCTGCGATTTCAAGGTCTTTTTTCTGAAGTTTGGCCCTGAGCTGATCGATCAGGTCAGTAGCCTCGGCCACCCTTTCGCTGTTGGGGTACATATCGATGAACAGCTGCAATTCCGTTATGGCCGTGAAGGTATTTGTCTGGTCAAGGCTGGATGGCGGAGAGTCCAGAAAATAGCAATAAGCATTCATGTATACAGCTTCTTCGGCAAATTTACTCCTGGGATAGGTGGTGGCGAAACGTTTAAAATAATAACTGGCCAGGATATAATCCTGCTGGTGATAATAGCAGTAAGCATAATAAAACTGCATTTTTTCAGCCTTATCGGTACCCTGGTAGAAATTGATCAGTTGCTGAAAGAGCTGGAGCGCCCGGTAATAATCTTTTTTATCGTAATAATCAATGGCAGCGGCATATTTGGCCTCATTGTCGCTACTCTTGATCAGCTTCTGGTGCTTTCCGCATCCGGAAACAATGATAACGGCCAGTAACAGGATGATATGCAGCTTTTTTGAAAACATCGCGCAAAGGTACAAATTTTCAATCAATCCATAACGTTGGATTGCATGCAATTATTATGAATGTCAATTCCTTTGAACGGATCGGAATTAATTAATACTTTTGCCTGCCTAGAAATCATTTTTACAAACATTAAAAATCTTATACCGTGGATATTTTTGAAAAGGTTGTATCGAAAATGGGCCCGCTCGGCCAGTATTATGAACAGGGTCATGGTTATTATTTTTTTCCGAAACTTGAGGGAGAAATTGCCAACAGGATGATTTATCAGGGTAAGGAAAGACTGATTTGGAGCCTTAATAATTATCTCGGGCTGGCGAATCATCCGGAAGTCCGCAAAGCCGATGCCGAAGCTGCTGCAAAATTCGGCCTGGCTTACCAGATGGGAGCCCGTATGATGTCGGGTCAAACCGTTTACCATGAGCAATTCGAGAAGGAAATCGCCGAATTTATGGGCAAAGAAGCTGCATACCTTCTCAATTACGGATACCAGGGAATGGTTTCACTGATCCAATCGATTGTCGACAGAAAGGATGTCATCGTTTATGACGCCGAAGCACATGCCTGCATCCTCGATGGAATGCAGTTACATTTTGGGAAACGCTTTGTATATCAGCACAATGACATGGAAAGCCTGGAAAAACAGCTTCAGCATGCCACTAAGATCATTCAGGAGACAAAAGGCGGCATTCTCGTGATCACCGAAGGGGTCTATGGAATGGCGGGAGATCTGGGAAAACTGGATAAAATAGCCGAGCTGAAGAAAAAATATCCGTTCCGATTGCTGGTGGATGATGCACACGGATTTGGGACCATGGGCAAAACAGGCCAGGGAACCGGAGAACATCTGGGCGTCCAGGAAGAAATTGATATCTATTTCGGTACTTTTGCCAAAGCATTCGCCGGCATTGGCGGTTTTATTGCGAGTAAAAAAGAGATTATTAAGTTCTTAATGTATAACCTCCGGTCACAGGTCTTTGCCAAATCCTTACCGGTGGCGATGACCATAGGCGCCTTAAAACGCCTTGAACTGCTTCGCAGCCAGCCCCAGTTGAGGGAAAATCTGTGGACAATCGTGAACGCACTTCAGGATGGTCTGAGGAACAAGGGATTGAACATCGGAAAGACTGAATCCCCGGTCACTCCGGTCTATTTCAGCGGAGGATTAGGAGAAGCTTCCCACATCGCATATGATTTGAGGGAGATCTACAACATTTTCTGCAGCGTGGTCATCTATCCGGTTGTACCGAAAGGGGTCATCATGCTACGAATCATCCCAACCGCTGTCCATACATTGGAAGATGTCCAATATACACTGGATGCCTTTACCGAGGTTAAAAAGAAACTGGATACGGGGATATATTCCAATACTGAAATAAAGAGCATGCGCGCTTAACCGGAAGAATAACGTATTCCTTGAATTCAACCAACCGAAAACGGGATTATTCAGCCATCTACAAAATATACCGGAGGATCCGGTTCCTCCGGTATAAAAAAAAATCCGCAAGAACATCCAGGCAACTTTCTGAATCCCTGCGCAAAGCTGAAAAGGAAGATGCTAAAAAAAAGTTCATAGAATTTAAAAAGCATGAAGCCGAATTAATCCGGATCAGGCAAAAGGCCGACAGGGAGGAACAGAAGCGCATAAAGGAAGAATTGAGGAGTGAATTCAGGCTGCGCGAGCAACAGGCAAGAATAGAGTGGCAGAAGTCCTCCCGAGCTGAACAAGAAAAACTGAAAGCCAGGTACCTGGATGAGAAGCAGGAAAGAAAGCGCCAGCAAAAAAATGAGCGAAACCGTAAAGTAGAGAATTTAAAACAACTGTTCCGGTCATTCAGCCCCGCTGCAATCAAACTCAGGATCAGGGATTTCAGGTCCAAAGCGCCCCGAAGAAAGCTCTTTTTCATCATTTCTTTTAATTCCACTGTCCTGTATTTACTGGCATACCTCGTTTTATACCTTGTCTACCAGGCCATTACCATTATAGCGGCAGGTTTTTTCAATTACCCGGTAATCGTATATTATTATCAGATCTTTTTTAATATCAGTCCGGAAGCCTGGTACCACGATTCAGTCAAAACGATCTTTGCCGCAGGGCCTTTGATACTCTTCATCATCGGAATAATTTTCCTGATCATTTATTCAAACCTCAAAGAACTGACCGGTAATTTCAAATTATTCTTTCTCTGGGGATTCCTGCATGGAGTCAATATGCTGTTCGGAGCTCTTTTGATCGGCACCCTCTTTGAAACCGGGGTCGGGCATGTGATCAGCTGGATGTATATTATGGATACCGGGAAAGTGCTTTATTCCATATTTTCACTTTTCATCCTTGCACTGGCAGGATTA
Source organism: uncultured Bacteroidales bacterium (assembly GCA_964619555.1). Lineage (GTDB taxonomy): Bacteria > Bacteroidota > Bacteroidia > Bacteroidales > JAGOPY01 > JAGOPY01. The sequence goes on from CAZUDV010000002.1 coordinate 34,098, forward strand.
CTGGTTGCCAAACCTTTCCTGATCTCGGGGAATGCTTATTTCAATGAGGTTACGAGGGAAAATAGGAGATTTTTACTCAAGTCACAGGTATTAGCACCCTATATCACCGGGACCATTATTATTTTCCTGCTCCGCCAACCCCATTTCATGTATTATGAGACTTTCGTAATGCTGGTGCTGATAATCAGTCTGCTGCCACTTTTCATAGTTTCAGGATCTATCCATGACCTGTTTTTTGACGAAGAGGAAAAGAAACCAAAGATATTCTGGATGTCAGTTGTCATGTTGATCGGAATCCTGATCCTGTACAGGGTTATTCTGGCAGTCGGGATCAGATTCGGCGCATGATGAATGGATTTACCGGCTGATAATCATCTTTTTCACTCCCAGGCCTTTATCCGTATTGAATATAAGGTAGTAGACGCCATTTGTCAAATCCCCGAGATCCAAACGGGCTTTCGCACTGTCGGGCATGAACTTCCTGATCTCCTGACCCATTGGATTGTATACGGTTATTTCAGACAGATGCAAGTCTGAACTGATCGTCAGGAACTGTTCGCTTACCGGATTCGGGTAGATATCAATGCGTCGGTTGATAGGGCTGTTGCCCAGTCCTCCCACGCCAGTGCTGGGTGACAGCAATACATCCAAGACGGTCGCCTGGCGTTTGGTCACGATGACATTATTCCGGAATTCAGTTTCATATCCGGGCGCGGAAAATCTCAGTGTATAGGTTCCTTCTGCCAGTAACCTGTGATAATTACCGGTCGGAAGCGTTGAATAAACCCATGAACTGTCCGCCTCATGCAAAAGGACATAGACTTCGGCAGCTACCGGCCATCCTGTTGTCGCATCTTTTACGGTTCCTCTTACGCCGAAGGTACTTTGTTCGATATAATTGAGCAACGACCGGTAGTTGTACTCCCAAAAAGCAGGTAACTGACCGGGCGGAAGTAATTTGGTCTCAGATATCTCCAGGGTAAATTCCCGGCATTGGTGGAAATAATTCATATAATCCTGCCGTCCTCCGGTGATGGTATACCAGGCGTATCCATTGGTGATCCCGTTATTCAGATCGGTCAGGTATCCGGAGGGTGCATATTCATGAACCGTATCGACATATTCCCTGCAAACATATTTCCACCAGGCATCATCGGCAGCCAGATGCTCCCAGGTATCCCACGGGTAGTTGCAAACCTCAGCGCCGCCATGGAAATTAGCCCCGGCCACAAAATCGCGGCTTTCTGCAAAGTCCATAAAGGCAACCGTTTCAACCTGCCAGGGATTGCCATCGGGATGGGGTCCGTCATCGGGATCAGGGTAATTGCGGTTAAGATCCACGCCAAGGGCATTGTAACGCCTGGCCCCATTAACGGAGTTGTTACCGGCCCAGTATGTCCCGTCAGGATTTGCAAGAGGATTTATATAAAGGTCTATATTATTGACCATATCAGTGAGCCTGGGATCGTTGCCGTAGTTAGACAGCAGATAATCGATCAATCTCAGCATCAGCACATATCCGGTGGTTTCATCACCGTGAATGGACGAAGTATAAAGGAATTCCGGCTCATTTTCCTGGATACCCACATTGTCCGAAATATTCGCGACTAAGAGTTCTCTTCCCTCATAGGTGGTGCCTATATTGATTATCCGGCAAAGGTCCGGGTATTCAGAGGCAAATTGGTTCATCATTTCGATATAGCCTTCATAGGTCGGATAAAAATCCCATGCCGTAATATTTCTGACATCCACTTCATCGAGCATTTTAATTATGCCATGATAATCACCCGGGTGCGGCAGCAGCTCATAATCGATGCCCATTTCCAGGAAAAGCCCGAATTCCTTGCGATTCGCATAAGTATAAACCATCATGTCAGGCTTGACATTATCAATCGATAATATCTTGCTGATTTCGTTCACCTCGAATTTGTCCATTGCCTGAAAACGAAAATATATTTCCAGATCGGTCCCGAATATCTCATCGATCGATCCCCTGTTCGCATGATTCTGAGGAAACGATTCAGGACAGTAGATCAGCAGGAGGATAAAGAACAGTAATTGGTAAAGCAATTTCATATGCGGATTCAATGTATTTATATAAATGTTTGTAAGGTCAATCTGTTGATTTTGAGTTTTTCAGGATATATTCAACCTGATCCGATAAAATGGAATGCACGGTCTTGTTTACTTTGACCAGGGGGAGCCTGACATTGCTTTTGCAAAGATTCATCAGTTCCATGGATGCTTTAATACCTGACGGGCTTCCGTCCATAAACAAGGCTTCCATGAATTCAAACAAGAGATAGTGTGAGCTCCTGGCTTTGTTAAATTTTCCCTTAAGGCCGTAATTGACCATTTCAGTAAATTGTTGAGGAAACACATTGGCTGTCACCGATATGACACCTTCTGCGCCCAGCGAAAGCAATGGCAAAGTCAGGGCGTCGTCTCCGGAGATCAGCATGAAATCCTGTGGTTTATTTTGGATGATCTCCATGCATTGTGAAAAGTTGCCGGAAGCTTCTTTAATACCGATAATGTTCTCGAAATCCTGGGCAAGTTTCAGTGTTGTATCGGATGTCATATTGGAACTGGTCCGGCCGGGCACATTGTAAAGGATGACCGGCACAGGCGAAATCCCGGCAATTGCCTTGAAGTGGTTGTAGATACCTTTTTGTTGCGGTTTATTGTAATATGGGCATACGGACAGAATGGCATCTATGCCTTCAAACGACATGTTCTTAATGGTATTGATAACTTCCTGTGTATTATTTCCGCCTATGCCTGCCACAATGGGGACCCTTTTCCCGACCGCCTCTATAACAAAATCCAGGACCGCTACTTTTTCATCTTTTGAAAGGGTAGCCGATTCCCCTGTAGTTCCAAGGGCAACGATATAATTTACCCCGTTGGATATAACGTGCTCCAGTATCTTTCCAAGAGAACCGAAGTCAATATTCCCGGAATCATGAAATGGTGTAATGATGGCTACACCGGTACCCTTAAAGCGATCAGGCATTTTCTTTTGGATTTAAAATGGTTAAATAGTCATGAATAATATCTAAAAATCCGACCTGGTCATGACCGACCTCTGTTCTGAGCAATATGTCATAGATACCGGTGAGATCGCTTTCTCCGAGGCCATTGACGTCCTGGGAAAAGGGTCCCACTTTTAACCTGGCCCTTGACATTCCGGCAATGTAATGCAGGGGAAAAATTTTCTCCGAAGCAATATTGATGCAAATATCGAACTCATTTTCGATAAAATCTGCCACACATTTCGCTTTCGGGAAACCCATCCAATTGACCTGGCTTTCCTTGAAAAAATCAAATGTCAATACCGGAAGAAACTTGTTGGTCGATTGTTTATTACTGGCAAATCCCAGCGCTTTCACGCGGACCTTGCGTTCCTGGAGCTTTTGGAGATATTTCTGTACGGCAAAATATGTCGATTCATCGGTCAGTTCAAATAAAATTCCAACCGATCCCGCTGTGTTGATATTGACCAGTTTTCGTGACCTCTGGACAGAACCCAGCCGCTTGTGCAGAAAATACGTTCTGGCCTTGGTTTTTATAGTATTAAACAGGCTCATTCAGACTCTGATGATAAAATGTAAAAGTACGAGTTTTTGCTATTATTGTTTTATTTTTTAACATGTTTAAGCGTAAGAAGATTCAAAGGATTGCTTCCCAGACCCGTAATATTTTTATGACAGAACCTGGCCACCTGATCATAGTAAAGTATGATTACGGGTGCCTCTTCCATAGCTTTCCTGTTCAGATGCTTATAGATTGCTATCCTTTCGGTTTCATCCGCCGTTCTTTGGGATGCGGCCAGCAGGCTGTCAAATTCAGGATCCTGGTAGCGTGTGTAGTTCGGCCCTGCCGGTGCCACGTTCTTACCTGTGAATAAGGACAAGTAATTTTCAGCATCCGGATAGTCAGCCACCCAGGAGGCCCTGAACAAATTGATTTTTGAATGGGATTTTAGTTCCATCAATGTTGCCGCAGGATTGACCTCAATTTCCAGTTGTATTCCAATTTCCTTTAACTGGTGCTGAAGGTATTTGAACAAATCAACGTATTCCGGCGTAGTATGAAGAGTTAATTCAGGAATATCTGAAGGGTCTTCAAACCCGGCATCAGTGAGTAGTTTTTTGGACATAGCGGGATCGTACCGGAAAAAAATCTCAGACGTGTCAAAAGCGGGTAATCCGGGAGGGATGATCCCGTAGTTCCCGGGAGTTCCGATATTATTCCTAAGATAATAAACCATCTTTTTCCGGTCAAATGCATAGTTGATTGCCTGGCGGACTGCACGGTGACGGAGTGGGCTTTCCTTAACGATCTGCAAATTTGTATCGATCAGTATACCAATATATTCGGTATTTAAAAATGGTTGTGAAATCAAGACAAATTTATCCTGATATTTTGTTTTCAGCTTCCCTTCCTTCGTAAGTAACTCATCTTTATAGGACTGGTCCAATCCTGACATGAAATCCAGATTTCCCTTGACAAATTCGAGGAATGCAGCCTGCTTATCGATGCGAAAAGTAATCGCCACGGCATCCAGGTAAGGAAGTCTTTCAGCTCCATCGGTTTCAAAATAGTTCATGTTTTTAACCAGGACCAGCTTTTCATTCAGTTTCCAGGTCTTAAATACAAACGGACCGGTACCCACCGGATTCCGGCGAAACTCATCTCCAAAACGGTTTACTGCTTCATGCGGTACCACGCTGCAGTACTGCATGGTCAGGATTCCCGGAAAGGCCGGGAAGGGTTCCCTCAACCTGATTGTCAAAGTGCTGTCATTCAATGCATTGAAGCTATACCTCCCCCCTGTTGTGTCAACCTTTTCAAAAACCCAGATTCCAGGCGATAAAATTTCCGGATCGGTGATCCGGTTGAAACTGAATACGAAATCATGTGCCGTGACTTTCCGGCCCAGGCCATCTGGAAAAACGGGATGATCGTGAAACCAGACGTCATTTCTAAGGTGAAAGGTATAAACTAAGCCTGTTGAATCAATTTCCCATGATTTGGCAATGCATGGAAGGATGCGAAGGGAATCGTCGATCTGGAGCAATCCGTTGTAAATCTGGTTACACGGCCAGATACTTGCAAGGTCCTTGGCAAAAGCAGGATCCAGCGAAGTGATATTGGAAGCTTCGTTATAGCGGAACACGGTCATGCCCCCGTTATCAGTGAAATCTGACCGGCAGGAATACAGGATTAGGATCAACACAGAAAAGAGTACGGCCCGGTGCATAGGAACTTATTCAGTGCAATTTTAACAAAAAGTACGACGCCGGGCGAAGTCGGACTGCCTGACTGGCGTATTAATCCTTTATCGTAAAGTCCAGAGGATGATTCACCTGTTCTTTCTGTAGTGCTTCATGGATGACATTCAGCATTTTATCGACGTATATGAAATTCAATCCTTCAACATAGTCCTCCCGGATCTCATCGATATCCTTCCTGTTTTCAACCGATAGGATGATATTCTTAATTTTTGCCCTTTTTGCCGCCAGGATTTTTTCCTTGATCCCTCCTACCGGCAACACTTTCCCCCTGAGCGTGATCTCTCCTGTCATGGCAATATCTGACCTCACAGTCCGCTGCGTATATATCGACGCAAGTGAGGTCAGCATGGTGATACCTGCCGAAGGGCCATCTTTGGGCGTTGCGCCTTCCGGGACATGGATATGCACATTCCAGTTCTGAAATACTGCCGGATCAATGCCCAGAGGATCCGCATGCGATTTGATATATTCGTAGGCGATTGTAGCGGATTCTTTCATCACATCCCCCAGGTTACCGGTCAGGGTCAGGTTGCCTTTACCCCGGCTCAGGCTGCTTTCCACGAACAGGATCTCGCCTCCTGCCATGGTCCATGCCAAGCCGGTCACCACTCCCGGAACGTCATGCTGGGTATCCTGGTCACGCTGGTACCTGGGAGCTCCCAGGATTTTCTCTACATCGGTGATGGTGAGCCTGGGTTCGACCGGTTCTTCCATGGCCACGAATTTGGCCCGGTTGCGGATAATTTTGGCAATCTGCTTTTCCAGGGTCCGGACACCCGATTCCCGTGTGTAATCATCAATCAGTTTTTGAAGGACGGGTTTATTGAAGACCACATGTCTGGCCGTCAGGCCATGCTCTTTCAATTGCTTAGGTATAAGATGGCGTTTGGCGATCTCCGCCTTTTCTTCCAGCAGGTAACCGCTCAGGTCAATGACTTCCATTCTGTCGCGTAAAGCGGGGTGAATCATGGAAAGTGTATTCGCGGTAGCAAGGAACATGACCCGGGATAAATCAAAGTTGATCTCCAGGTAATTGTCATAGAACTCAATATTTTGCTCAGGGTCAAGTATTTCAAGCAATGCTGCCTGGGGGTCGCCCTGGATATTATTTCCACTGACTTTATCTACCTCGTCCAGCACGAAGACGGGATTGGCCGAACCTGCCTTTTTAAGGCTCTGAATGATCCTGCCCGGCATAGCTCCGATATACGTTTTCCTGTGTCCGCGCAATTCCGCTTCATCTCTCACTCCTCCCAGCGACATCCGGATATAATTCCTTCCAAGGGCCCTGGCAATGGATTTGCCAAGCGACGTTTTACCGACTCCCGGTGGGCCTACAAAACAAAGGATCGGCGATTTCATATCCTTTTTGAGCTTTAAAACCGCGAGGTGCTCAATGATCCTTTCTTTGATCTTTTCAAGTCCATAGTGGTCCTCGTCCAATATCTTCTGGGCCCTCTTCAGATCGAAATTATCCGGAGTATATTCACCCCAGGGCAACTCCACGATAGTCTCCAGGTAATTTAACTGGATGGAATACTCGGCAGCCTGGGGATTCATGCGCTGAAGTTTCTTAAATTCCTTTTCAAAGGTTTCAGAAACTTTTGCGGACCATTTCTTTTTTGATGCCCTGGTACGTAAATCATTGATCTCCTGTTCATTCGGACTGCCTCCAAGCTCTTCCTGGATGGTCTTCAACTGCTGGCTGAGAAGATAATCCCGCTGCTGCTTGTCCAGGTCGGATTTTACTTTATCCTGGATCTGGTTCTTAAGCTCGAGCATGTGGAGTTCCCTGGCAAGGGCTGTCAGAACATCATTGGCCCTGAGGATCAGGTCAGGCATTTCCAGGAGCCGTTGCTTTTCATTCAGTTCTATATTAAGATTGGAAGAAACAAAATTCACAAGGAAGAAAGGACTTTCAATGTTTTTCAAGGCGAAGGCGGCTTCCGACGGGATGTTCGGGTTTAATTTGATGATCTGCAGGGCAAGATCCTTCAGGGATGCGATCAGTGCAATAAAATGCTCATTTTTTTCAAGGCTTTTATCGAAATCGGCCAGGTCTTTGATCCTGGCTTTAAAATAAGGTTCATCCTGAATGAAGGCATCGATTTCAAAGCGCTTTTTCCCCTGGATAATCACGGTTGTGTTTCCATCAGGCATTTGCAGGATCTTGATAAGATTGGCAACGGTACCCACCCTGTATAGGTCTTTTTCTTCAGGGTCTTCGATATTTCCGTCGCGCTGCGCAACCACCCCGATCACTTTGTCACGCCGGTATGATTCCCGGATCAAACGAATGGATTTATCCCTGCCTACCGTTATCGGGATAACGACACCCGGGAACAGAACGGTATTCCTCAGCGGCAATATAGGCAGACTTTCCGGAAGTTTTTCCGCCTGCATCTGTTCCTCTTCTTCCGTTGAGAGCAAAGGAATAAACTCGGTTTCATTATCAATAGGGTCCGAAAGACCATGTATTCTGAAGAGATCATCCATATTTCACGTCAATTTGTCAGTAATGGCGGATTTCCCTAGTTCTTGTCATTATCCCGTACAATAGAAAAACCGCTGATAGCCAGCAACTATTCTTTACATGGTTACTGGTCGGATAGGGTATGTCAACTAATATGCCAAAAAAGTGGCTGTGCTGAAAGAAAATGGTTATTTTTTCAGGTATTGATGTCAAGGGTCCGGGTATAAGCGCCACGCATGATTTCCTCATCAACAGCCGTGAATTCCAGCCCCCTCCTGGCGTACACCCGGCGGGCCACAGCAATGGCCTTTTCAATATCATACCCTTTATGTCCGGAGGTTCCTCCCCATACGAAGCTTGGTATAAAATTCCGCTGGTAGCCTGATCCGAAAATGTTGGAGCTTATGCCAACCACAGTGCCCGTGTTGAACATGGTATTGATCCCGCATTTGGAATGATCTCCCATGATCAGGCCACAAAACTGTTTTCCCGTTTCTACGAAAGTTTTATCAGCGTAATTCCACAGTTTTATATTCTCATAAGTATTTTTGAGGTTTGAGGTATTGGTATCGGCTCCAATGTTACACCATTCGGCAATGACCGACTGCCCCATGAATCCATCGTGAGCTTTGTTGGAGTAACCAAAAAAGACTGAATTATTGATCTCGCCCCCGACTTTGCAAAACGGACCGACTGTTGTAGGACCGTAAATTTTAGCCCCCATCTTGACTACCGAACCTTCCCCTAGCGAAAAGGGCCCTCGGATCATAGATCCTTCCATGACTACGGCACCTTTTCCGATATAAACAGGTCCGGTGGCGGTGTTGATCATGCTGCATTCGACACTGGCACCTTCCTCCAGGAAAAGGGCATCCCCGATCACCTGGTTGGTTTTGCTGACAGGCTGCGACTTCCTGCCGGTGACAAGCAACTGGAAGTCTTCCTTTATGGCTTCGCCGTTGTAGGTAAAAATATCCCAGGTGTTATTGATCTTGATATACTGGCTGGTTGATTCCATCATATTGTCATCCACCGTCTTATCATCATCCATTTTTTCCAGTTCGCCAGCGTGAAGCCGCATTGCCAGAATAACATCCCCCTGAAACAGGATCTGTCCTTCTTTGAGGTACAGGATCTCTCTGACCAGGTCTGGATTCGGAAGAACGGATCCATTGATAACGATGTTATCATTTTCTTCAATGATCGGATATTTTTTTCTCAGGTAGTTTTCCGTGAGTGTCGAAGTCTTTGAATCCAGATATTTTTCCCATTTTTCCCGAATGGTCAGGATTCCAATACGGATATCGGCAACTGGCCTTAAAAAGGTCAAAGGTAAAAGGTCGCTCCTTCTGAAATGATCAAACAGGATAAAATTCATGTCGGGTAATTTTCTGTAAAAATACGAAAATTAGCCAAAAAAAAAGCCCTTCGCGTTGCAAAGGGCTTGATTCATATGGGTAGAGTTCTTATTCTCCTTGCTTTTCTTTCTTATCCAAATGCTGTTTGTAGCGGTTTTTGAATTTATCAACCCTACCGGCCGTATCGACCAGTTTCATTTTGCCGGTAAAATAAGGATGGGATGTATTGGATATTTCAAGCTTGATCAGCGGATACTCCTTTCCATCTTCCCAGGTGATGGTTTCTTTTGATTTAGCTGTTGATTTGGTCAGGAAAGTATAGCCGTTTGACATATCTTTAAAAACCACAAACCGGTAATCTTTTGGATGGATATCTTTTTTCATATTCTTTTTCCTTTGAAAATTCGGGCTGCAAAGGTACTATTATATTTCGACATAAAAAAATGAGATTCAATTTTTATTTTTCAACTCCGAATTTTTTATTTCTGATTGCCCTTTCGCGAGATCCTGCAGGAATTGCATGACATCGATCCCATCCGCATAATCCCACAATTCGGGGAACTGGCTACGGCCAAACGGAATGCTGTGGCGGATCGAGTCATCACCTGAGATAATACATTGTAATAAATCCCTTTGTTCAATTAACTGTTCATTGACGGCCTCCGGATCATCATATCTCTCAAAATGTAACACTGAAACCGGAGAATTCAAATTCCGGTCTTCCGTTAAAAGCGTGAATCCATTGTCGAAATGAGATATCCGGTTTATGATCAGTATGGATTTCTGATAATCATAATTGTTCCTGTATTTAGAATGATCCCCCAGGAAAGAAAAGGATTCAAAGGCAGGCCAAAGGGAGGCCGGATCGAAATTTTGAGGCAGATACAATTTGGAGACATTCCGGCAACCCTTTCCAAAATAGGAGAAAATATCCATGGCGAGGGCACCCGTTTCCTGAGGGGATTCCCTGCCGGTCAGGACAGCTATGCTATTCCTGTTCTTACGGATTATGTGGGGATATCCGCCAAAATAATAATCGAAATACCTGTACGTGTTATTGCTGCCGGTGGCGATCACCGCGTCAAATCCCTTTAACTTGTCCCGCTCCAGCCTGATCCTTTCACTTATGCCCGGATCTGATTCTGAAAGCAGGCGAATCACTGCCGGAATGAGCCTGTCATCCTGTGATGACAGCCTGATCAGGGCATTGTGACCGGATGCCAGCACGCAGATCAGATCATGCAGTCCGACCATGGGTACATTACCGGCCATAATGATAGCTACGGTCAATGGATTGGCCGGTCGTTTTTCCGGAATGGAGTAAGGGGAAAGCCAGGTCTCGGCCTTTTCTAGCGTAAGCGCCTCGGACCATGCCTTACAGGCAAACCTGGTAAATTCTTCAATAAACCAGGGATTATACAAAACTCCTTCTCCCATTTCCTTCCGGAGAATCTGGCAAGCCGGGCTGTCAGACAAATCAGGGGACTTACCAGACGATACCCTTCCGAAAACCTCCCCGAGCCCAGCTAAAGACCTTATTATTTTATGAATATCAGACATATACAAGTATAGAGCAGCATGGCGCAAAAATAGGATTTATTTATGGTTTTCGCTTGGTAATAAACCATCCAAAAGTTATATCTTTGCATTGTTACAAATTAAACAATAAAGGGCAAAGCTCTAAAAATCAATTATTATACCTATGAAAAAGCACAATTTCAACCCCGGCCCTTCTGTATTGCCGGATTTCACGATCGAGAAAACTGTCGAAGCATTGAGGAATTTCAGCGGGACAGGCCTGTCATTAATGGAAGTCTCTCACAGAGGCAAAGAATTCCAGGCAGTTGTTGACGAAGCAGTAGCCTTGTTCAAAGAGCTGCTCAATGTACCGGAGGGGTACTCGGTTGTCTTTCTGGGAGGAGGGGCCAGCCTTCAATTTGCTATGGTCCCTTTCAATATGCTGGAGACTAAGGCTGCCTACTTGAATACCGGAGAATGGGCTACCAAAGCCATCAAGGAAGCAAAGATGTTCGGAGAAGTAAACGTGGTTGCTTCATCGGAAGACAAGACTTTTAATTATATCCCCCGCGGTTTCTCCGTTCCAAAAGATGTGGATTATTTCCACATTACCACCAACAATACCATTTACGGTACCGAATTATTCGAAGATTTCGATTTCGGGGTGCCACTGGTGGCTGATATGTCCTCAGATATCCTCAGCCGGCCCGTCGACATCTCCAAATACGCATTAATCTATGGCGGCGCTCAGAAAAATCTGGGACCTGCAGGGGTTACCTTCGTGATCGTCAAAAATGATGCTGTGGGAAAAGTCACTCGCAAGATACCCACGATGCTGAACTATAAGACCCATATTGATAAAGGTTCATTATACAATACCCCCCCGGTCCTGCCGATCTTCGCCTGCCTGCAGACCCTGAAGTGGTTGAAGGAAATGGGCGGCGTGAAGGAAATGGAGAAAAAGAACATCGAGAAAGCCGGAATGCTGTATACTGAAATAGACCGCAACAAATATTTCCGGCCGACTATTCCCAATCCCGCCGACCGTTCCAGGATGAATGTCTGCTTCGTTATGAACGATCAGTATAAAGAACTTGAACCGAAATTCCAGGAATTTGCCTCTTCAAGAGGTATGGTCGGAATCAAGGGACACCGTTCTGTAGGCGGATTCAGGGCCTCCTTATACAATGCCCTTCCCTTTGAAAGCGTTCATGCATTGATTCAGACCATGCAGGATTTTGAAAAAGAAAACGGATGATAATGTAATGCCATGAAAAAAGTATTAGTAGCTACCGAAAAGCCTTTTGCAGCAATTGCCGTTAAAGGTATCAAGCAGATACTCGATGAAGCCGGATATGAAATGGTTCTGCTTGAGAAATACACGGATCCGTCGGATTTCGTAAATGCAGTGGCCGGTGTGGATGCTGTGATCATTCGCAGCGATCTGGTAACGCCCGAGGTAATCGCCGCTGGTAAGAACCTTAAAATCGTGGTCAGGGCCGGTGCCGGTTACGACAATATCGATTTGCCTGCCGCCACCGGGGCCGGGATTGTGGCCATGAACACCCCCGGACAGAATTCCAATGCGGTCGCAGAACTGGCCATCGGTATGATGATCTATCAGATCCGCAGCCATTTCAATGGAGCCTCGGGCACCGAACTCATGGGAAAGACACTGGGCCTGCATGCCTATGGCAATGTCGGTAAAAATGTAGCCCGGATTGCCAGGGGGTTCGGGATGGAAGTCTTTGCATTTGATCCATTCGTGAACGAAGAAGAAATGTCAAAAGACGGCGTGAAATATATCGGAGAGGCGGCAGAACTCTATGCGAAATGTCAATTTGTATCTTTACATATTCCTGCTAACGATAAAACCAAAAAATCCATTAACTTTGAACTGTTGTCAAAGATGCCCAAAGGAGCGGTGCTGGTTAACACTGCCCGGAAGGAGGTAATCGATGAAGAATCGTTACAGAGGATGTTTGCAGAAAGGGAGGATTTCCGCTATGTTTCCGATGTTGCTCCGGAATGTCTCGAAGCGCTGAAAGAGAAATATACCGGAAGATTCTACGTCACCCCGAAAAAAATGGGCGCCCAGACTTCGGAAGCCAATATTAATGCCGGATTAGCTGCCGCACGGCAAATAGTTGACTTCTTTGAAAAAGGCGATATCCGATTTAAAGTAAACTAACAATAATATCACGGTAGTTCCGGTAATAATCCAGCCGGAACTGCCATTTCTAATTTAACGAGAAGTAAACCAATTAATGCCACTCTTATGGACTCTACATCAGTTGACAAAAATGCCGCTTTTTTCAGGTTTGAGGATCTGAGAATTTATCACAAAGCTTTGGAATACAGTGCCTGGGTGCACCGTGCCTCGCTTTCTTTCCAGGAAAACTGCCAGGACGATATCGGCGTCAGGTTCAATGGCGCCGCCAGGGCAATTTCCCAGCATATTGCGGAAGGCTCGGCCAGGAACAAAAGCCAATTCATTTACTATCTGAAAATGGCTAAAAGTTCCGTCAGGGAATGCCTGGTCATGACTTCCACCGTTAAAAAATTCGGATATCTTACCGACCGGCAGGAAGAAGAATCGAGAAATTATCTGATGGAACTCACCAAAATGATCGGCGCACTGATATCGTCGCTTCAACGCGGACCAGGAGGTTCACGGGAAGCGGATGATACTGACGACGATCTCGATTTACCACATCATGATTTGGATCCGGACCACTTTTAATCTCACTAATATTTAACTCATATGGCAACTATCAAATCTTTCCGGGGACTCAGGCCCCCGGAGGAAATTATTAAGCATTTAGCATCCAGGCCCTACGACGTCCTGGATTCAGATGAAGCACGCATCGAGGCGCAGGGAAACGAGTATTCACTTCTGCATGTCATTAAACCGGAGATCGATCTTCCGGTTGACGTAGACCATTATTCCCAGGCGGTTTACGATAAAGCGGCTGAAAATTTCAGAAAATTCAGGGAGAACGGATGGCTGGTGCAGGATACAGAAGATTACCTTTATATCTATGCCCAGACGATGAATGGAAAGACGCAATATGGCCTCGTTGCCTGCGCTTCAGTGGAGGACTACATGAATGGCATCATTAAAAAGCACGAACTGACAAGGCCAGATAAGGAGGAAGACCGCAAAAAGCATGTAAGAATAACCAATGCCAACATGGAACCGGTTTTCTTCTCCTATCCGGCAAATGAAAGAATCGATCAAATCATTGCTGATCAAGTCAAAAAGAATGCCCCGGAATATGATTTCGTGGCGGATGAAGGGTTTGGCCATCATTTCTGGGTTATTCGGGAAAGGGCCGTCATCGATGAGTTAATAGAACTATTTAAAGGGATCCCGTACGTTTATGTGGCAGACGGACATCACCGGACGGCTGCTGCAGCTCTGGTCGGCCATGAAAAAAAAGAAGGTAACCCGCATCATAATGGAACTGAAGAGTACAATTACTTTCTGGCCGTTCACTTCCCGGATAATCAGCTTACCATCATTGACTACAACCGGGTTGTAAAGGACCTGAACGGATGGGATAAGGCCTTTTTCCTGGACAAGCTGAGCGAACATTTCGAAGTTGTTGAGTTGGGTGAGGCGATTTACAAACCTTCCGGATTGCACAATTTCAGCCTTTACCTGGACGGTAAATGGTACTCTTTCACCGCAAAACCGGGAACTTACAATGATAATGACCCCATCGGGGTACTGGATGTGACCATCCTCTCCAACCTGGTACTGGACCGGATACTTGGAATAAAAGACCTCAGACGGGATAAAAGGATAGATTTCGTCGGTGGTATCCGGGGCCTCGGAGAACTGAAGCGGAGGGTCGACAGCGGGGAAATGGCGGTGGCTTTTGCCCTTTATCCCGTTTCGATGAAACAGCTGATCGACATTGCCGACAGCGGTAATATCATGCCCCCAAAAACCACCTGGTTCGAGCCAAAACTCAGAAGCGGGCTGGTAGTTCATCTGCTTGACTAACAATCGACTCTAAATACTAAAACTAATGGAAATAAAAGAAACGGTTCTTATGACCCTGAAAGAAGCCGGCAAACCTATGAAAGCCGGTGAAATTGCTGAAAAAACGGGCCAGGATAAAGCCGCAGTTGACAAAGCCATTAAAGTTCTCGTAAAGGAAAACCTGGTGGATTCCCCTCAGCGCTGTTTCTATCGCGCTAAGTAAGGTTGGATCAATAATCTAGGAATTCCTGGAAAAGTACCTGCACGTAGGCTTTACCTTTTCTGATAAATTGACGCTGTGCTTCAGGATCGGTTCCTTCCGGGAATTCTTTTTTGTAATAATGTTGCCATTGCATGGCAAAAACAATTTCTTTGCCTGGTTCTTTCCAGGTATAACCATTATTTAAGACGACATAGGCGAATTCTTTGGAATATGGATTGAAAAGGTCTGAGCCCCAGGGAAAATCCACAGAAGGCAGTTCAAGCTGCCTGAGTATGGTCTTCGCAATGCTGCTGTTATCGCAGATCCTGCTGTTCTTCACCCCCCGGAATTCTTCCTTCAGTGCATTACCATAAAATAACAAGGGTATCCGGTGATACTCATAGCTTTCATACCTCCAATTCTTTGGAGAACTGTGACCATGATCAGCCATGATGATGAACAAGGTGCTGTCGTACCAGGGTTCCAGGCGGGCATGATTCAGGTATTCGCCAAGTGACCGGTCAGTATAGTAGGCGGAATTCAGGAAAGGATTGTGAGTGCCAGGCCTGTCAATTACCGGGTCCATCGGTTGATCGTACGGGGAATGTGAACTTAATGTAAAAACAACGCTGAAAAAAGGCTGCCGGAACTTGACGGCGTCCGCCAGATGCTTTTCAAACAGAAATTCGTCGTGTACTCCAAGCCGGCCGCGGGGCACTTCAGGATCAATATCTTTCTCTTCCACTATATGATGGAACTGGTTAAAAAGAAGGTATGCCCTCATATTCCCGTAATCCAGCTGGCCGCCGAAATAAAAGGAAGAGGAGTAACCTGAATCATTCAGCATTCTGATCATGCTGGGCATCTTGCGGTACTTTTGAGGATTCTCAGGCCAGGTGGTGAAGGGTAAAGCCGGGTGGCCACCGAACAGGGTCGCGACAGCTTCGTGTGACCTGTTCCCGGTGCAGTAAAACTCCGTGAAAAGCAACCCTTCCTGCTCGAGTTTCCTGAATTCCGGCGTAATTCCGGGATCTCCACCCAGAGACTCAATAATATCCGCCGTCCAGCTCTCCAAAAGCAGAATGACAATATTCGGGCTCCTGACTTTAAGAATGCTGATGGTAGTGTCTTTTTCAACGTGATGGATTGTCTTCACGATTTCTTCGGCAACTGCCTGCTCATAAAACTGGTAGGCATTGTAATCCTTATACCGGTTTGTTTCTAAGAGGTTTACAGAAAAATGGTATCCGGAATTTACCGCCGCCCAGTTCAGTATGCTGCGATGGGAATAATGGGCTGAACTCTGGGAAATGGGTATGGCATTTACCCCACCCCGTATCATGATGAACAGGACAGGAAGAACAAGCAATGAAAACAGAACAGGATATATGACCGGCCTGACCTTTTCAAAAATTCTGATAAAGAAGTATTTGGTGTATAAAAAGTAGGAAAATGCTGTCAATAAAACCAGTATTCCCAATAAGCTGAAAAATTTTAGTGCCGGGATGGAATAATAGATTTCAGCAGGATTCTCAGCGTGGGTAAGAGCCTTTGCAGTGAGCTTGGACTTCCATTCTTCGAATGAGCCGAGTTCAACGGTCACAATTAAACTAAAGGCGAAGATCACCAGGAAGGCCCAGATTTTATTAACCTGATTGAAAGCCCGAACCTTGAAAAATCCTTGTATGATCAATAGAATGGAAGGGATAACTAGAATATAGCCCGCGGTCGAGGTATCCAATTTTAAAGCATACCAGAATGACATGAAAATTTCACCGGTGGAAATGTCTTCCGAACCGAGAAGACGATAATGATAGATGAGAAATACCGCCCTCAGGATCATGAAAAACACCATCCAGAACAGGTATTGCTTGAAAATTGAAAAGATGATCTTTTTCATATGGGTAGAGGAATGCAAAAATAGGAATAACTTGAATTTTTTTATCCTTTCTGTGATTCTTCCCGTATCTTCCAGTAAATTCGTACACAGTATAAGTTTGAAATATGCACCATCTCTGGGAGATAAAAGATAGTATACCCTCTTCGGTCAAACTAGTTGTAGTGTCCAAGACCGTATCCATTGAAACGATCATGGAAGTGTACGAATCCGGCCACCGGTTTTTCGGGGAGAACCGGGCACAATCCCTGACCGAGAAACAACCATTGCTTCCGGGCGACATAGAATGGCATTTCATCGGCCATCTGCAGACCAATAAAGTCAAAATGGTCGCTCCGTTCGTCAGCATGATCCACTCCGTGGATTCGTTGAAACTGCTTAAAGAGATCGATAAGGAAGCTGCCAAACACAACCGGGTCATCTCCTGCCTGCTGCAATTTCACATTGCAACCGAAGAGGCCAAATTCGGATTGAACCCGGAAGAAGCCCGGAGTATCCTCTATGATCCGTCAAGACAGGATTTAAAGCACATTCAATTATCCGGAGTCATGGGCATGGCAACATTTACGGAAGATACTGAGCTGGTGCGGAAGGAATTCAGAAATCTGAGGACAATTTTTGAAATCCTGAAAAATGAGTTTTTTAGGGATGATGTCCGTTTCAATGAAATAAGCATGGGCATGTCAGGCGATTATAAAATTGCAATTGAAGAAGGAAGCACTATAGTAAGAATAGGAACGGCAATTTTCACTTAATCCGACAGCTTCATGACCCCATTACCGATTTCAGGGAGGTAAAAATCGGCGGGCAGCCCGGTGAGGGCCCTGTAGCTCTTCCCCACAGAATCCATGAAATCATCAAGGTTCTCTTCCCGGACAAATGCCACGGTGCATCCGCCAAATCCGGCCCCTGTCATCCTCGCCCCGAGAACCCCATCTTGCTTAAGCATGATCTCAACCAGCGAATCCAATTCAAATCCGGTCACTTCATAATCATCCCGGAGTGAATGATGGGAATCGGTCATTAGCTTGCCAAATTGTTTTAGATCATTGTTCATCAATGCTTTTACACTTTCCAGGACCCTGTTGTTTTCCGATACCACATGCCTGGCACGCTTGAACACGGTTTCGTCGGTTATATTGCTTTCATATTGTTTGAACTGGTCCAGGCCGATCTCACCCAGCGACTCAATTTCAACGGTTTCAGCAAGAAACTCCACTGCTTTGCGACATTCCGCCACCCTTTCATTATATTTTGAATCGGCCAGTCCGCGTTTCTTATTGGTATTGGTTATCACCAGCCTGTACCCGGGCAGTATGGCCGGAACGTGGTGATAAGCCAGGGTCCCGCAATTCAGGAAAATGGCATGGCCGCTTTTCCCCTGCCCTACGGCAAACTGGTCCATAATACCGCAATTCACCCCTATGAATTCATTTTCCGCTTTTTTTGACAGGTGGATCATTTCCATGACATCGAACCCCCATTCATACAGATCATTTAAAGCGAAGGCTGTTACCATTTCTATGGAAGCGGAAGAAGATAGCCCTGCCGCAGGTGGGATATCCCCGGTATAAAGCATCTGCAATCCACCTGTAGGTAGTCCCTTCAGGTTATACATTTCGATCACGGCCAGGGGATAATTGATCCATTCACTGCCCTCCTTTTTGTAAGTACCTGAAAGCGGGATCTCTGCCGTGAACTGGAAATTCATGCTCCGGAACTGGATAATGGGTTTACTGGTTTTGCGAACGGCCAGGTATGTCCCGAAACTCAGCGCACAGGGTAGTACAAATCCATTGTTATAGTCCGTATGTTCCCCGATCAGATTGACCCTGCCCGGGGCAAAATACAGGCGGATATCTTCCCGGGTTCCTCCATAGGTATGGATAAACTCCTTCCTAAAGTTTTCGATATTCATAGATAACTGGTTGATAATTGCAGATAACAAATTTATTTATAATTTTGCACCGTTTTACTGAGGACCTGTAGCTTAATTGGATAGAGCATCTGACTACGGATCAGAAGGTTGGGGGTTCGAGTCCCTCCAGGTTCACTCCTCAGACTGAGATGTGAGGACGGAATTAAGCAGTCAGCATTGTGAGTTGATTGCTTTTTTTGTGCCCTGAAATCTATTATCTTTCCGCTCAAATTAATTTAAGTGGCTTCCTACCGGCAATTTATCCTGAATTCGTCCATGGGCATAGACGTCCATGCATGGTCATTCATACCGGACAAACCCGTCGCTTCTTTGCAACTGGTCCACGGTATGATGGAACATTCCGGAAGGTATTTGGAATTTGCCCGGTGGCTGGCTGGCAAGGGAGTTTCAGTATATATGAACGACCATCCAGGCCACGGGAAAAACCTTCGCTACACTCCCGGTGAACCGGTCATGGGAGAGATGATCCATGGCCATTTTGCCGACCGTGACGGATGGGGAAAATTGTTGGATATCACAGTAAACCTGACAAAGAGAATCAAAGAAGAATATCCCGGACTTCCGGTATTTATCCTGGGACACAGCATGGGTTCGGTGCTGGTGCAAAGTTACCTGCGCAATCTCGCTGACCGTTTGGATGGTGCCATTCTTTCCGGCCCGTTGCTCCAGCCCCGGCCTTTGCTGCAGGCCGGTATCCTGCTGGTGGCTTTCCTGAAACTGGTGCATGGGCCCCGGTTCAGGTCAGACTTGCTGAAAAACCTGGGGTATGGAAGCTACAGCAAGTTTTTCAAGCCTGTAAGGACCGAATTCGACTGGTTATGCTCTGACGAGGTTGTGGTGGATAAGTACGTAGATGATCCCCTGTGCGGATTTCCATGTACGAACGCTTTCTATGCCGATTTTTTCAGGGGATTAAGGGAAAATCTTTCCGGCTTTGTCACTCAAAAGAACGTCCCCCTGCTTATATTTGCAGGTAAACAGGATCCGACCGGGCATTTTGGGCGTGATCCCGTCAAAATGTCGGAATTTTATAAAAGATGCGGATTCAATGATGTCGTTTTGAGGATCTGGCCGAACGGACGCCACGAAATGCTTAACGAAATCAACAAAACAGAGGTCTGGCAATTTGTCCTGGACTGGATCCAAAACCACTGATTGTCCGTTTGTTTCTAACGGATGTCTGCTTAAACTCTATCACTATGTTCAACTACATGAAGATTATTGAGAAGTACTACCAGCCAAAATCCTTACGGCATAAGATTTACATCCCTCACTGCACGGCGGTAAAAGATCTTGCCCTGAAAATTTCCTTAAGCCATCCGGAACTTGGGGCTGATAATCAGGTGATTGAAATTGGGGCTATGCTGCATGACATTGGCATTTACATGACCGATGCCCCGGACATCGGTTGTTTTGGATCCCTGCCTTACCTGGCACACGGATATAAGGGAAGGGAATTGCTGGAAAAGGAAGGACTCGCAGAAATAGCACCGGTATGCGAGAGGCACATAGGGGTTGGAATTACCAGGAAAGAAATCGAAGAAAAGGATCTGCCCCTGCCGAAGAGGGATATGGTGCCCCTTACGATCGAAGAGAAGATCATCTGCTATGCTGATAAGTTTTACTCCAAATCAAGTAATAACCTGTTGCTTCCCAAACCACTCGAAAGGATCAAAAAGAGCATTCGCAAATACGGCGATGAAAAGTGGCCTGTTTTTGAGGAAATGATGGCTGTTTTCGGGACACCCGATATTTACCCGTAACAAAAGGTTTCGATAATAGATCTGTAAATCGTGCAGTCACCTCACTGAACCGGATATACCTTTTTGCCATCGATATAAGTTTCGCTGACCCGTATGGCAGGTATTTCCGAAATATCGGCCTGCATAATGTCCTTTTCGATGACCACAAAATCGGCAACTTTTCCAGGTTCCAGAGTCCCCTTCTTATTCTCTTCAAACGAACCCCTTGAAGGCCAGATGGTGATGGAGCGAAGAGCTTCTTCGCCGGTCAGTGCATTATCAGGCTGGAACCCTCCAGCCGGAAATCCGGTTTGGTCCTGCCGGCTAACGGCCGCATAAAACGTCAGTAAGGGGTTGATCTCTTCAATGGGAAAATCCGTTCCATTCACCAGCCAGCCGTTCTGCTCCAGCAAATCCTTATAGGCATAGGCTCCTTTCAATCTTTCCTGTCCAAGCCTTTCGCCGGCCCAGTACATATCCGATGTGCAATGCGTTGTCTGAACAGACGGGATGATGCTATATTCTCCAAAAAGCCTGAAATCCTCAGCATGAATTACCTGGGCATGTTCAATCCTCCACCTTCGGTCGTTCCTGCCGTTCAGTACTTTACCATAAAGATTTAACATCATTCGGTTGGCCGAATCCCCGATGCAGTGAGTATTCACCTGGAACCCCTTATCATAAGCTTTTTGAAGGATCTCCATAAAATAATCTGTCGAAGACATCAATAATCCGTAATTTCCGGGATCATCTGAGTATGGTTCAAGCATCAGGGCCCCTCTGGAACCCAGGGCGCCGTCTGCATATAATTTAATTGAATTGACCGTCAGGAAATCTTTGCTAAACGGTCCTTTTTCCACAAATTCCATCAGGTTTTTTTCAGTCGGGGATAGCATGGCATTGATTCGGATTTTCAATTTTCCAGCCGTTTGCAGGGTATCGATCAGCATGATGGTTTCATAGTCGAGTCCGGCATCAGAAAGCGAAGTAAGACCAACCGCGAAGCAATCTTCCTGTGCTTTGAGCAATGCTTTGATTCGGACGTCAATATCTGGTTCCGGTATCGCCCTGTTCATAAGGTCAGCTGCATTATCCAGAAGAATGCCTGTCATCCTTCCGTTACTCAGACGGATCTCACCACCATCTATCCTTGTCTCGGGATTTATTCCCGCCCTACGTAAAGCCTCTTCGTTGGCCAGCACGGCATGGCCATCGATGCGGGTAAGCACCACAGGATTATCCGGGAAAAGCCGGTTCAGTTCGTCATTATCCGGAAATTCTTTCACTTCCCAGTCATTTTGATCCCAACCCCTGCCCAGGATCCATTCCTGCGGACGCTTCGCCTGATGATCCCTGAGGATTTCAATGATCTCACTAAAGGAACGGGTATTCCTGAGATTGACTTTCTGATACTGGTTCAGTGCATATCCGTAAAAATGGCAATGTCCATCGTTAAAACCGGGATAAACGGCCTTACCCTCCAGATCGATGATATTGTCCGAAGACCATTCGGAGCTGATTTTTTCAGTGGTCCCAGTTGCCATGATCATTCCCTCTCCTATCGCCATAGCCTCAACGAGGGAAAAAGAGGAATCCACCGTATATATGTTTCCCCGGATAAGAATAAGATCTGCTTTATTTTTCATATTGCACGCAGTTGTAAACACAGCCAGGAATATTAAACTGGCATGTATGACTTTAGAATACATCGCTTTGGATTTTTCGGAATTTCGAACAAAATTAAAAAAAGGCTGTTAATTAAAATCCAGATTCAGCCAAGGAGGATGTCAAATCCTTTATATATTTGTAGCCAAGTAAATCTATTGGGAAATGAATCACAAAAATACATCCGCTCAGTTCGCTGTCATTCTTTCGATCATCATAGCCGGGGCTTTGTTTCGTTTTATTCCTCACTGGCCTAATTTTACGCCTGTTGCGGCCATGGCCCTGTTCGGAGGAGCCTACCTGGGAAGAAAATACCTGGCTTTTCTCATTCCCTTTGCAGCCATGTTCCTGAGTGACCTTATCCTGGGCTTGCATGCTTACATGGGTGCGGTTTACGTAGCCTTTGGCATAACCGTGATGATCGGATTCCTGCTCCGTGGAAAAACATCTGCCGGTAAGGTAGTCATGGCATCGATCAGTTCGTCTGTCATCTTTTACCTGATAACGAATTTCTCCGCATGGCTGGCGAGTCCGATATATCCCAATACACCGGCAGGACTGATGGAGAGCTATATCGCCGGCTTAGCGTTCTTTAACAACGGCTCGCTGGGGATATCATTCTTCCTGAACGAAGTAATAGGCAGCCTCTTTTACAACGGTATCTTCTTTGGGGCATTTTACTTTGCAAAGCAAAGGATACCGGCACTTGCCTGATCCGGAAATTTTCGCAGCATAATTTCCACTTATTCCATTTCGACCCGACTCCTCCTTTCAGGCACGGCTTTGTTACTTACCTTGTCCGCTGTTCTTAATCGTAAAATTATCCGTAATTTTGCCTCAAAGAAAATCCTATGAATTTCGTTTTCTTCAAACGTCCGAAACCCAAACAGTTCAACTATATCCCCCGCTATTATGATCCGGTGAAGGAAGAACTGGAGGAGCGAAAGAGACGTTTAGGTTTGTTAAGCGATGGTGACCATAAAGAAAGGATGAGGGCCGAAATCCGCCGGAAATGGCGGGTAGAAAAGTCTCCCGCTTCCAGGAACTTCTTTTACATCAGGATTTTCATATATTTGGCCTTCATAGCTTTAACCCTTTATTTTATTTTTTTCTCCGATTTCATTAACAAACTGGTCTCACTATTTGTAGAGTAATACATGGCAGACATCATCCATTTATTGCCTGATTCCGTTGCCAACCAGATTGCAGCGGGGGAGGTTATTCTAAGACCGGCATCAGCAGTTAAAGAATTGCTCGAAAATGCAGTGGATTCAGGTGCGACGGAGATCAACCTGATCGTAAAGGATTCAGGGAAGACCCTGGTGCAGGTGGTGGATAATGGTTGCGGCATGTCGGAACGGGATGCCAGGATGTCTTTTGAACGACATGCCACCAGTAAAATCAAATCAGCCAATGACTTGTTTGCCATCCGTACATTGGGTTTCAGGGGCGAAGCGCTGGCTTCAGTGGCGGCAGTGGCCCAGGTTGAACTGAAAACCAGGAGGCATGAGGATGAAATAGGTACGTTGATAGAAATCGAAGGGTCCAGGGTAAAAAACCAGGTGAGTTGCAGCAGCCCGCCCGGCACATCAATTTCAGTCAAAAACCTGTTCTTTAATGTTCCTGCCAGAAGGAGCTTTCTGAAAACTGACAGCGCTGAACTCAAGCATATCATAGATGAATTTTTCCGGGTGGCCCTGGTCTATCATCAGATTAAATTCACCCTGCACCACAATCAGAAGCCGCTGTACATGGTTCCGGCTTCCGGACGGAAACAACGGATTGTCGGACTTTTCGGATCAGGTTACAATGAACGGCTGGTGCCGATGGAACACATAACCGAAGCTATTTCTGTCACCGGCTTCATCGGAAAGCCTGAATTTGCCAGAAAAACCAGGGGGGAACAGTTCTTTTTCGTGAACGGGAGGTTCATTAAACATGCCTACCTGCATCATTCCGTGGAAAACGCATACCGGGAACTGATACCCCAGGATTCAACCCCCAGTTATTTTATCTTTATCGATACTGATCCGGCCACGATCGATGTCAATATTCATCCTACAAAAACGGAGATCAACTTCCTGGACAATAAAGTTATTTACGCGGTTCTACGGTCGGCGGTGAGGCAATCGCTCGGGTTGAGCCAGTCTATTTCCCCCATCGATTTTGATGTGGAGCAAAGTGTTGACTTGAGCCCGCTAAAACCCGGCCAGACCATAAAAAACCCATTCAATATTCCTCCAAGTAACTTCAATCCCTTTGATACTAAAGAAGGTGGAAACTATGATTCCCGCGACTGGCAGAAAAAAACCATCGCTGGTTGGGAAAAGCTCTTTGAACCGGCGGATAGGGTACCCGGTGATGGCCCTGCTCCTATATTTCCATCTGAAGATGAACCGGTTGATTTTGTGGAATCTGCTCTCAACTCCTTTCAGTATCAGAACAAATTTATCATCAGTTCGGTCAAATCAGGATTGTTGATTATTGACCAGCAGCGGGCAATGGAACGCATTCTTTATGAGCAATACCTGTTTAGGATCAAGGAAAAACGGATCACTTCTCAGCAGGAGATGTTTCCGACACAGGTTTCCTTTCCGGCCGGGGATGCCGACTTAATCGACGATTTGCTTGAAGACCTGGAACTACTGGGTTTTCGTTTGAACAAACTCGGAAAGAATACGTTTGTAGTGGTGGGTTCACCTGCCGACGCCGGTGAAACCGATTTTCAGACCCTGCTTGAAAGCATCCTGGACAGGTATAAAAGAAACCTGGCGGATCTGAATATGGATAAAAGCATTAATTTAGCCCGGTCCATGGCTTCCAGTATGGCTTCAATTGCCGGCAGACGACTTTACCAGGAAGAAATGTCTCATCTAATCGGCGAACTTTTCGCCTGTAAAGCCCCAGAGCTGACTCCCGATGGGAAAAAGACATTCATTATTATCCTTGAGGAGAACATCAATCAACTAATGAACCGATAAGATCAGAGCATTATGACGCAGGAAGAATTCAGACCAAGAGGATTTACCCTACTTCCGACAGTAGTCAAAAACCTGCTGATCATCAACGGTTTGGCATTCCTGGCCCAGATCGTTGCCGACAAATCCTTTGGTATCCGGCTGGAGGATTTATTGGGACTGCACTACTTTGCATCACAGGCCTTTCAACCCTGGCAATTCATTACCTACATGTTCCTGCACGGTGACTTCGGGCACCTGTTCTTCAATATGTTCGCCCTGTGGATGTTCGGTTATGCCCTGGAAAATATCTGGGGGCCCAAACGGTTCCTGATTTACTATTTTGTTACCGGGATCGGCGCTGCCCTGGTCCATTACCTGGTGGTCTATTTCGAAATTAATCCGACTGTCACCCTGCTAAATCAAATCATTGCGGATCCTTCAGTGCCTTCGATTTTCAACTTTATTTCGTCGCACACCCTGCAGATCAGCCAGTATTCCGGTGAAATCTACATCCAGATGCAGAAGTTCGAGGATGCGCTGAAAACGCTGGCGACCAATCCTGATAACCGGCAGGCCATGCAAACCGCAGTCAATTTCCTGATCGACTACAGGGAACATTACTTAAGTCTGCCCAATGTGATCGGTGCTTCCGGAGCCGTATTCGGAATCTTGCTGGCATTCGGGATGATCTTTCCCAATACATTGATTTTCATTTATTTCCTTTTTCCGCTGAAAGCTAAATATTTCGTCATTATATACGGTGCGATCGAATTGTTCTATGGCCTGAGTGGAAGCGGGTCGAATATAGCCCATTTCGCTCACCTCGGTGGAATGATCTTCGGCTTTTTCCTTATTCGTTATTGGAAGAAAAAAGGCAATCTATATTAAAATCCTTATGTACCAGGAAAGAAACCCGATGGATGAAATCCGCAGATTTTTCAGATCGAAGGCTATTTTGCCCCGGTTGATCATAATCAATTCCGGGATCTGGATCCTCATCGGGATTTTAAGGGTATTCGGGTTTCTTCTCAACTACCCGAACGATGCCATTACCTCCGTCACTATTGAATATCTGGCTTTACCGGCAAACCTTGAGGACCTGGCGGTTAAACCCTGGACCCTCTTCACTTATATGTTCCTGCACATCGATTTCTTCCACATCTTGTTCAACATGCTCTGGTTATACTGGTTTGGAAAAATTTTCCTGGAATTCATGAGAGAAAAGCAATTATTGCTGGTTTATCTGTTTGGGGGTATTGCCGGTGGAATTCTGTACATCTTATTCTTCAATGTATTTCCGGTTTTCGAAAAATCGCTCGATCAATCGGTTGCCCTGGGCGCCTCCGCTTCGGTAATGGCCATTGTCGCTGCCATTTCCTTCTATGTTCCTGGTTATTCTGTTTATCTGTTGCTTTTGGGAAAAGTCAGAATATTTTATATCGCCATTGCGTTATTCATCATGGATTTTTTTATGATCCGGTCCGAAAATGCAGGCGGTCACATTGCCCATATTGGCGGGGCAATGCTGGGGATCAGTTATATCCTGGCCCGAAGAAAAGGCATGAATTTCGGTGAGATCTTTAGCAACTGGCATCTGTTTAACCGCTCCAGGGGTTATAAAAAAAGAAAGGATTATGCAGAGACTGATAATGATCCATGGAACAACCGACCAGTAACAGATGAGGAATACAACCGGAGAAAAGCCATACGGCAAAAACAAATCGACGGTATTCTGGATAAAATAGCTAAATCAGGTTACGAGAGCCTTACCAAGGAAGAGAAAGAAATCTTGTTTAAATCGGGTAATTCCGGATAGGCGACCGAAATGGCCAGGAAGAAATCTTCGAAAAAGAGAAAACTAGGGATTGTTACCGTCATCATCCTGGCATTGAATGTCCTGGCGGTTGTTTTCTTGTTGTTTTCATACCTGTCCGTTCACATCAGCCCGGATAAAAACTGGCTCCTCCCCTTCTTTGGCCTGGCATATCCTTACCTTCTCCTGATTAACGTCGCGTTTGTCGTATTATGGTCTATCCGACGGAAATGGTTGTTTTTGTTTTCTCTGCTGGCCATCCTGGCCGGTTGGAATCACATTGGCAGAACTTACAGGATATCCGGTGCCTCCGACTATTTGCCTGGCGTCGAATACTTTAAAGTGACCAGCTATAACGTCAAGAATTTGTCAAATGATAACGTGGATCTCCTGGACCACAGGATCCGGAACAACATCATCGATTATCTTGACAGGACCGGATCTGATATCATATGCCTCCAGGAAATGATGGTTATTCACAAAGATCCCGATGCCTTCATCGATTCCCTGTCAAATGTCTTTGGACTGCCCTATCACTCTTATGCACCCTATTCGGAGGAACAAAAAAGATTCATCGATGTGATCTTCACATTTTCACGGTATCCTGTTCTTAGAACAGGAGCACTGGAAAGTGACAGCCGGCATAATTTTGCTATCTACTCGGATATCGTCAAAGGCAAAGATACCTTCCGGCTAATCAATGTGCATCTGGAGTCCATACGGTTAAAACATGAGGATTATTCTTTCATCTCAGGCCTTGACCTTCAATTTGAGAAAGATGAGAAAATTCGTGAAAACTCGCTCAGGATATTCCGCAAATTGAAAACGGCATTTCAAAAACGGTCAATACAGGCGGACAGGCTGGATGTTTTTATAAAAAATTCGCCCTATCCGGTGGTTCTTTGCGGAGACTTTAACGACACCCCGAATTCGTACGTCTATCATTTACTTTCGAAAGGCTTGACCGATGCGTTTATCGAAAGCGGAAGAGGATTTGCCAATTCCTATATAGGTAAAGTGCCTTCTTTCAGGATCGATTTCATCTTTCATGATGACCGTTTTATTTCCACCGAATTCCGGCGCGACCTGGTCAGGTACTCCGACCATTACCCGGTTTCCTGTTATATCGGATGGCAGAAAAAAACCGAATTAAACTAAACTGCTGATGGATTTCAAACTTATATCCGACTTTTTTCCTACCGGCGACCAACCGGAAGCAATCCGTCAACTCGTCGAAGGAATCGACCGCGGAGATCCGGCACAAGTGCTCCTGGGCGTAACCGGTTCAGGAAAGACCTATACCATTGCCAATGTTATCGCACAGGTCCGGAAACCAACTTTGGTGCTCAGTCATAACAAAACACTGGCAGCCCAGCTTTATGGTGAATTCAGCCAGTTCTTCCCTGACAATGCGGTAGAATATTTCGTTTCCTATTACGATTACTACCAGCCTGAAGCCTATATCCCCACGACCAATACCTATATTGAGAAAGACCTGTCCATCAATGAAGAAATTGAAAAACTCAGGTTGAGCACATCTTCTTCGCTGTTGTCCGGAAGAAGGGACGTAATCGTGGTTTCCTCTGTTTCCTGCCTTTACGGAATAGGTAATCCGGATGATTTTACCAGTAATGTCATCCGGGTTAAACAAGGTGACAGGATAAGTCGTAACAAGTTGCTATACAGCCTCGTAGATGCTTTATACTCCCGTACTGAGACCGATTTTGGCCGAGGTAGGTTTCGGGTGAGAGGCGACTCCGTGGATATCTACCCCGCCTACACAGATTTTGCATACCGCCTTGTTTTCTTTGGCGATGAAATCGAAACGATCGAATCATTCAATCCGATCAATGGATTCAAAATTGACAAGCACAGCGGAATTACCATTTTTCCGGCAAACATTTTCGTCACCTCCCAGGATAAAATGAAACTGGCATTGAGGGAGATAGAAGAAGATATGTGGAAACAGACCGCTTATTTCCGCGAAAATGGAAAGGCTTTGGAAGCGAAAAGGTTGGAAGACCGGGTTGTTTATGATGTGGAAATGATGAGGGAACTGGGATACTGCTCCGGGATTGAAAATTACTCACGCTATTTCGACGGACGGGCAGCCGGTACGCGTCCATTTTGCCTGGTCGATTATTTTCCTGATGATTTCCTGCTGGTTATTGACGAGAGCCACGTTACCATTCCTCAGATCAGGGCCATGTACGGTGGGGACAGATCCAGGAAACAGACACTGGTGGAATACGGTTTCCGTTTGCCATCGGCACTCGATAACAGGCCACTTAAATTCGATGAATTCGAGAATCTGGTCAACCAGGTCATCTATGTCAGCGCAACTCCGGCTGATTATGAACTTCAACGATCCGGCGGAGTCGTCGTGGAACAACTGATCCGTCCGACTGGCCTGCTGGATCCGGTCATTGAGGTAAGACCCAGCCAGAACCAGATAGACGACCTGCTCCATGAAATTAACCTTACAGTTCAAAGCAACAGCAGGGTTCTGGTGACTACCCTGACCAAACGAATGGCTGAAGAGTTAGCTAAGTACCTGGGCAAATTAAATATCAAATGCCGCTATATCCATGCTGAAGTTGAAACGCTTGACCGGGTGGAAATTATGCGTGACCTGCGACTAGGCAAATTCGACGTCCTGGTAGGGGTTAACTTATTGAGGGAAGGGCTCGATCTGCCGGAAGTATCGCTGGTAGCCATTCTGGATGCTGACAAAGAGGGGTTCCTCCGGTCGGAACGATCGCTGACACAAACCGCCGGAAGGGCAGCCAGAAATATCAACAGCCGAGTGATCATGTATGCCGATAAAATAACCGATTCCATGCAGCGAACCATTGAGGAGACCAACCGGCGACGAGAGAAGCAACTGGCATACAATGCTGAAAATAACATCACCCCGACACAGATCGTGAAATCGGTGGAGAGAATCCTGGGACAAACAGCCGTAGCGGATGCGAAAAGAAAAGAACCTGAACCGTATTTTGAAAAATCGGAAGCAGATGTGGCAGCAGACCCGGTGCTACAATATTTGACTGATGATCAGATTAAAAAGAATATCTCGGACCTTAGGAAAGAAATTGAAAAATCGGTCAAAGAACTGGATTTCATACAGGCGGCAAAACTCAGGGATGAAATGTTCGCCCTGGAGGATTACTTGAAGGAAAGAGATAATAAGTGAAGGGTGAAAGTTCTTGTTGTTTTGGTTTTATTTGGGAGCAGATAATAATAAATTATAAAAATGCTGGAAAAGGAATACCTGGATATCGCGATAAAGGCTTCGGCGGAAGGTGCCAGGAAGATCCTGGAGGTCTACCGGAAGGATTTCGAGGTCGAATTCAAACGGGATAACAGCCCTCTGACATTGGCCGATCAATGGGCTCATGAAGCGATATCAACCATCCTGGCCAGAACCAATCTTCCGATTTTAAGTGAAGAGGGGAAACACCTTCCCTTTGAAATCCGAAAGCAATGGAAACGATTCTGGCTGGTTGATCCACTGGATGGGACAAAAGAATTTGTTAAACGAAACGGAGAATTCACCGTTAATATCGCTTTGATAGAGGACACAATACCAATACTGGGAGTAGTCCTGGTCCCTGTGACCGGAAAAATCTATTATGCAGCTTCCGGTTCAGGAGCATATACCTCAACGCTTAAAGATTTTGTGAAGATCGAAGAAAGCCTGGCTGAATCGTCGCCTGTCCCGGATAAAAATCAGGCATCAAGACCGTACAGGGTGGTTTGCAGCCGGTCCCACCTGTCAACTGAGACTGAATCCTATATCGAAAGTATTCGGCCCGATCATCCTGATCTTGAGTTCATATCGGTCGGCAGTTCATTAAAGCTTTGCCTGATTGCCGAAGGTAAAGCCGATTTGTATCCCCGATTCGGGCCTACCATGGAATGGGATACGGCTGCCGGGCAAGCCCTGGTTGAAATTTCCGGGGGTTTTGTCAATGCTTATCCGGAAAATGAACCCTTGCGATATAATAAGGAAAGCCTCTTGAATCCCTGGTTTATATCAGGCCGGAAATAATAATGAGGTTGTGTCAAAAGTCATAATAGGGCCACAGATTCACAGATTATTGCGAGCTACAGGCAGATAGTAATCTATGAATCTGTGGCATATAATATTCCTAAAAAATCAATTTAGCTATTTATTGCCTTTTGCTACAACCTCATAAGTATGAATACAGGCCTTATTTACTTCTCCACTTCCACCAGTTCCACATCGAACACCAAAGTGGCAAACGGCGGGATTACATTGCCTGCCCCGCGGTCCTTGTAGGCCAGTTTTGACGGAATGATCAGCGTAGCCTTCCCCCCGGATTTCATCAGAGGAATTCCGAGGTCCCATCCTTCGATAACTGATTTTCTTCCTATCGGGAACTCAATTGGCTGGCCCCTTTCCACGGAAGAATCAAAGACAGTCCCATCAAGAAGTCTTCCGGTGTAATGAACTTTGACTTTCTTCCCATCTACCGGGCTGTCCCCGGTCCCAGCCTGCTTTTCAACATAGATGAGACCATTCGGGAGGATAGTTGTCGGAGTGATATTATTATCTTTCAAGTATTTCTGGATCAAACCATCTTCATCCTTTTCCATTTGCGCCTGTTCGGCTTGTTTTTTTACTGCGATTTCAGCCTGCTTCTTGTCCCACTCCAAATTAGTCATAACATCCACAAGTTCGATTTCATAATATAAAGTAGAATATGGCGGGACTACATCACCGGCACCCTGTTCGCCAAAAGCCAGAGCAGAAGGGACGATGGCATTGGCCTTCCCACCTTCTTTCATCAGGCCTACCGCTTCCTGGAAACCCTGGTTTTCAAAAGGTCCACCGAATTTAAAATCAACAGGTTCACCTCCGTCATGTGTGGAGAACAGTTTGTTGGGACTGCCTAACAGGTAAACCGTGAAATGCGTACTCACATAACCGTCTTTTTCTGGTGCTTTACCGGTCCCTTTTTTGGTTTCAATATAATAAACACCCGTGCCGGACGGTGAAACAGTTATATTATTCTGGGAGACATACTGCTGGAGAACTGCCATTTCTGCCTGTCTCATCTGTTCGACCTGGGCTTGTCTTTCTGCATCAGCCTCTTCCCTTGACTGGACTTTGCTTAGATAAATAGTGAAATAAATGTCAGTTTCATCGGTACAATAGTCCGGAATTTCAGGTTGTCCAACCGTTTTGGTAAAGAATTGCCCGGCTTTCAGGATAAAAGTGGCACTGTCACCTTGATTGAATAATTTCAATGCGTCAAAGAAGTCCCCCGGATATTGAGGTTCGATCACTGACATCATCAGAGGTTCCTGCATCATTTTACTGTCAAAAAGAACGGAGTCTTTCAAACCGTAGGAAAGATTCATGGTTACTATACTTCCGGTCCTGATACCAGTAGTATCCTGGTTATCAGAAGATAACAATTTATAATAAATACCTGATTCCGTCTTTTTAAATCCTGGGTATTCCCCAAAATTGCAGGATGGCATCCATAAAACAACCGTTAAGCTGATAACGGTCAAAACTAACAAGCTTTTCAATTTCATTTTGATTTTATTAAGGATTGTTTGTGCTGACAAATTCTATATCATAGACAAGCGTAGCTTTATGGTTGATCCGGTCTTGGTCGCCAATCAATCCGAAAGCAAGGTGCGAAGGTATGATAATTTTCGCTCTGTCGCCTACCTCGAGCAATAAAATGGCTTCCTCCATACCCGTGACAACCTGGCCTTTGCCCACTTCAAAAAGGAGCGGTCCATCTTCCTTGCTGGAGTATACAGTATCACCGGTGAGTAAAGTCAAAGTATAATTCAACCTAACCAGATCGCCAGGGGATGGTTTCGGCCCTCCTCCTTTTTTATAGACAAATAATCTCAGTCCTGTCTGGGTTGTATTCATATCCCAGCCATGACGGGCTACGTAATCATTAATTTGATCATTTTCAGTGATTACAACTTCTTTGTTCGCTTTTAAAAGAGATTCCCTGTAATCAACGGGTTTCCCAGGGCCAGGGTCATTATTCCTGTTCCGGCAGGATGAAAGCAGGACAATAATGGAGATCATCAGCGCAGTTAACCGGCACATATCATTGAATTTGCAACGACTATATAGTCAGGAACGGTCGAGTTCATCTTTGTATTGCAACAGTACCTGCTTAAGTTTAAGGATTGTTTCGTCAAGGGTGGCAAATGAATCGCCGCCTGCTGCATTCCTATGGCCTCCGCCCAGGAAATGCTCACGAGCCAGTAAATTGACCGAAAAAGAACCCTTTGAACGAAATGAGATCCTTATCCGGTCATCCCGCTCGGTCATCAAAACAGCCAATTTAATGCCTTCAATGGAAAGCGCATAATTAACGACTCCCTCCGTGTCGCCGACCTGGTGATCGAATCGTTTAAGTTCGGCTTTAGACAGAGCAATATAAGCCGTGTAAAGATCAGGCAGTACCGTAAGTTTATCGCTCAGGCAATAACCCAGCAACCTGAGCCGGCTTTCGGAATAGGTGTCATATACAAGCCGGTGTATATATCCGGGACTGATCCCTTTACTGACCAGGTCAGCCACCACATTGAAAGTATCCGGAAAATCGCAGGAATAGGCAAAAGAACCGGTATCGGTCATTATTCCTACGTAGAGTCCGGTAGCAGCCGCCTCCCCAATATAACCTGACAATCCGCAACTTCTGATGAACTGATAAACCAACTCGGACGTTGAAGAGATCTCAATTTCAGATAAATAGTAGGTAAAATCGGAAAGTTTTGGTTCAAGGTGATGATCGATCAAAATTTTTACAGCACGGGACGCCGACAGCATTTTCTGCATGCTACCGGTACGGTCTAATGCATTGTAATCCAAACAAAAGATAATATCTGCTGAAATAATTACTTCATCTGATACAACAGGTTCATTTTCATAGACCAGGACCTGTTCCTGTCCGGGTATCCATTTTAAAAACCCGGGATATTCGTTCGGTACAATAGGAGTGACACTCTTGCCTGAATCCTGAAGAACTCTCGCTAGGGCCAGGACTGATCCCACTGCATCGCCATCTGGATTATGATGACTCGTCACGACAATTGACATGCTATTCCGGAGCAAGTCTGTCATGTAGGCATATTCGAAGTTCTTCAAAGGATGTATATTTGATAAACAGCAAAATAAGCAATTTTCTTCCGGATTAGGAAATATCTTTCGAAGCCAGGGGATAATATTTTAATTTTGCAGCCATTAATCCTAATACCAAAAAAATGAGTGGAAATATCACCCTGACCATGGTCAAGCCAGAAGCAGTTCGGAACGGTAATACCGGGAATATTATAGCTAAGATTGAAGAGGGCGGTTTTAAAATCATCGCAATGAAATACATAATACTCTCCAGGCAACAAGCTCAATTGTTTTATTACATTCACCGGGAACGTCCATTTTACAACGACCTTGTGGAATTCATGTCATCCGGGCCAATCGTGGCGGCAATTTTACAAAAGGAGAATGCCGTCGAAGCCTACCGTGGATTTATCGGTTCGACCAACCCAAAAGAAGCTGCACCCGGTACGGTCCGGGCCTTATATGGAACCAATATCCAGGAAAATGCCGTCCATGGCTCCGACAGCGATGAGAACGCCATAAAGGAAGCTGCCTTTTTCTTCAGTGAACTGGAGCGCTTTTAATTATCTTTATCCGGGGTGAAAAACCCGGAAAGTACCATCTGTATAGAACAATACAATCTTTTCCAGACCTGGCTCCACAGGATGCTCAATGTCAGGGGCTAACTTTTCCTCTTCAGGTTTTTTTTTAAATTTTGGAGAAACACGGTAAGGTCCGGACTCTTCATCCTTTATGGCCAAGGTCTGCTGAGGTTCGGGAAACATTTCCGTGCCAGGCACTTCTTTCAAGCTATTTAAACCAGGTTTTTCTCTCCACATGATTCCTTCACCCATGATCAACCAGTCGGGACTGATTTGAGGATAATACCTTATGATTTTCTGAATGAACTCAAATCCGGGATAATTCCTTCCTGATAAAATATGTGAAACCGATGACCGTTGCACCCCTAATCTATCGGCAAATTCGGCAGAGGTCAGATCCAATTGCTCAAGTATTGATTTAAGACGTTCTTTCATGGTATTTACAAATGTAATAATTTATAAT
Source organism: uncultured Bacteroidales bacterium (assembly GCA_964619555.1). Classification (GTDB taxonomy): domain Bacteria; phylum Bacteroidota; class Bacteroidia; order Bacteroidales; family JAGOPY01; genus JAGOPY01. The sequence continues at coordinate 69,129 of CAZUDV010000002.1, forward strand.
TACATGAGTGTATTTAATATAATTTACATTTGTAACCTTTTCTTTAATTAAATCCTGACATTATACTATTACTACAAATCTTATCAATATTGCCTTTATAAATAAGATCATACAATGATTTACATTTGTAATTTACAATTGTATTATTTCAATTTAGAAAAGAATCAACTATGACAATCATGTCATTTAAATCAGGAAACTGGAAAAGAATGTTAAGGGCTACTTTTTCAAGATCTTGGTGGAATAAGTTCCTTCAGTACTTGTTACCGTCAGCATATAGATACCCGGATCGAGCTGCTGAAGGTTAAGGGTAATACTTTTCCTGTCGTTATCCTGAAATGAATAATCCTCCTTGCTGACCCTTCTGCCGGCAAGATCGGTGATGGTAACGGAACCGCTCCCCTGCCCTTCCATACTGGTCAAATCCAGGTTTATCCTGTCTGAAAAAGGATTGGGTGAAACAACCATGTCTATTTTCCGGGAATCCGGTCCGTCAATTATCGTAAGGATATTATTGGCCATCATAAAATCGGGTATGCCATAACCAAGGAAATCATCGGGAGAAAGATACTGGCTGGCCGACATCCGGATAGCATCAGCTATTTGCATATTGGAATGATCCGGATTGGCCTGCCATAAACAAGCAGCCATTCCGGCAAGAATGGGGGATGAAAATGAAGTGCCTCCTCCAAAAGTAAACGAACCTGTATATGGATCTGCAATATAGCATCCGGAACCCTGGGCGGCAACATCCGGTTTTACCCTGCCATCGGCAGAAGGGCCATGAGAGCTGAAAGAGGCATAATTTCCATCTCCATCAACGGCGCCTATTCCCATGACACTATCGCCATCAGAAGGCACTGACAGGTAATACCAGGAACTTGACCCTTCATTACCAAGACTGTTTACGACGAGCATCCCCCTGCTGGCTGCCCTATCAGCCCCCCTGGTAGCAGGCGCCGTATCACCGTCGAGATCGCCGTAAGTGTGGTTTTGAGTGGGATCATTGAACTCAGTGTATCCTAAGGAGGAATTGATGATATCGGCGCCCATCATGTCGGCATATTCCGCAGCCGAAACCCAGTTATACTCTTCGATAATATATTCTGAACCGCCGTCTTCCGATCTTAAAAGCCAGTAGGATGCCTTCGGAGCCGTACCGATGAGTTGACCGGGCATATTCCCTCCCATTGTTGACAAAACCATTGTTCCATGGGGATGCTCGTCAAAGCTTATTTCCTCGCCTTCTACAAAATCCCATGTCCCCAGGATCTGTCCGTTCACCCAGAGACTGTCGAATACATCCATGTCATCGGCATTCAGGAAACCGGCATCCAGCACGGCAATAACTTTTCCCTGTCCCCGGTAGCCCATTTCGTGCATCTGGTCGCCTTTCAGCATTTGGATCTGATTAAGTGCCAAACCGTAATTAAATGTGGCGATCTCTTGTCCCTTTTTGCTTACCGGTACCGCTTCCTGGCCGTAAATTTCATGTTGAAAGAATGGTTTTTCAAACGATGCATTACCGGCGGCCGGCGACAATCCGGACCGGGTCACACCCGCCACATAAGGCAATTGTTCAATAGCATCGAGAACGGCGGGATCTTCCGTGTAAATCGTAACGCCATTCAACCATTTGGTAGGGTTCAGGATTACTGCCCCAAGGCTTTCCACTCCCTGGATATATTGAGGATTGACCGGGAGGTCATATTCATCCACAGGAATGCCTTGTGCAACACGTCGGTCAATTGCCCTCTGGGAAAGAAATTCCAAAGGGTCGGAAAGCGAATAGGGCGAGTCATTTTTATCCGTAAACTGAACGTAATACTTATTCGGTGCAATCTGCCCACTTATATTATTGAAAATCAGTAGTAATACAGAGTAAATGATCAGCTTTTTCATGAATTTAATTTTAGCAAAGGTAAATAATTGAGTGAAATTTTTATATCCTTCACGGTTCCATAGCCGAATAACAGACAGCCGGGCTTTTTGTTTCATTTTTTCATAATTTTACCTCATGCGGATCGATATCATAACCATTTTTCCGGAAATGTTCCGGGGGCCCTTTGATCTGTCAATCATAAAACGGGCCCGTGACAAAGGATTATTGCAATTACACCTGCATGATCTTCGGGATTATGCATCTGATAAGTACCGTTCGGTTGACGACTATCCTTATGGTGGAGGCGCCGGCATGGTCATGATGGCGGAACCTATCGCCAAATGTATAGAAGAGCTCCGGAAAACTACTTTATATGATGAGATTATTTTCCTGACCCCCGACGGACAACTACTGGACCAGAAACTGGCAAACAGTCTTTCTTTGAAAGAAAACCTGATACTTCTGTGTGGTCATTATAAAGGTATAGATGAAAGGATAAGGGAACATTTCATTACCCGGGAAATATCCATTGGAAATTATGTATTGTCAGGAGGGGAACTGGCAGCAGCCGTGATGGTCGACGGCCTTGCCCGGCTGATCCCGGGTGTTTTGGGAGATGAATCATCCGCCTTGTCCGATTCGTTCCAGGATGATTTGCTTTCGCCGCCGGTGTATACCCGTCCCGCCGATTTCAGGGGCTGGAAGGTGCCGGAAGTACTGCTTTCGGGACATGAAAAGAACATCCGGGAATGGCGCCTGAACCAAGCCCTGGAGCGGACCCGCGTAAGACGGCCCGATCTTCTTTCCGGCATCGATGAGCCGGGAATATTTACTGACAGGTAACCGTGAATTAAAATTTATACCGGCAATTCTTGGCATAATTATAAATTGTTGTATATTTGCACACTTTTTTAAGAGAAACGCTTTAAACACCTGAAAGAGATGAGCAAGAACGCGATCATGAATTATGTGGAAAGCCTCACAGAAGTTAAGGAATTTCCCGATTTTAAAGCCGGGGACACCATTACAGTGACTTATAAGATAAAGGAAGGAAATAAAGAAAGGCTCCAGAAATTCCAGGGGGTGGTCTTACAGCGTGTCGGAACAGGTCCCACCGAAACATTTACCGTCAGAAAAATATCAGCCAATATTGGTGTTGAAAGGATCTTCCCGATCTCTTCCCCATTTATCGAAGAGATCCAGGTTAATAAAAAGGGACGGGTCAGAAGGGCCAGGATATTCTATCTGCGTGATTTGAAAGGCAAAAAAGCACGTATCAAGGAAGCCAGATTTTAATCTACCTTCATTATCTATAATTTCAGGGATATCTTCCAGAAAGTTTTATCAGCTCCGCTTATCGGTCTGATCTTTATTTACCGTTATTTCATTTCTCCTATATTACCGCGGAGTTGCAGGCACCTTCCCTCCTGTTCAGCCTATTCCATTGATGCCCTGAAAATGCATGGGCCTTTTACAGGCAGTTGGCTGGCAGCGAAAAGAATTGCGCGATGCCACCCCTGGGGTACCAGCGGATTTGATCCTGTCCCCAGGTTCTTCTTTAAAAACCCCTTTCCCAGAAAATATCTCCGGCATAAAGGTTATCCGTCCTGCGACAGGCTCAGGCATCATTGATTTTCTTTTTATTTCTTAATTTTGTGGGAAATACCTGCAAACCACCTGTCAATCAATTGATCCATAACCGTAAATTGGAAGATTATGTCTGCAAAATATCAACCTGAGTACGTTACCGCTTGCCGGCAGGCTCATTTCAATGCCACCCACCGATTGCACAATCCCAACTGGAGCGACGAACTCAATGAAAAAGTCTTCGGAAAATGCAACAATGAAAATTACCATGGGCATAACTACAATTTAATCGTTAAAGTTACAGGTCCAGTCGACCCGGAAACAGGTTATGTTATTGATCTAAAGAAACTTAATGATCTGATCCGGGAAAAAATCGTGGAACGATATGATCATAAGAACCTCTATCTGGATGTCGAAGATTTTAAAGATCTCAACCCCTCCGTTGAAAACATTGCCATTAAAATTTGGTACATTCTTAAGGAACATATTGACGAGAGTTTCGATCTGGAGATCAATCTTTATGAAACCGAAAGAAATTTTGTTTTTTACTCAGGACCACGAAAACCCTGACCATCGGGCTTCATATTCCTGACAACCGGTTTCGGTCATTCCCATTATTGAACAATTCATCCCGATAGCTTGTTCTCATCCAGAAAATATTGGAAATGAGAAAAGCAATTTTCATCCTGATTTCCCTGTCTGTTCAAGTAGCAATGGCACAAAACCATGATATACGGAATAGTTTTAATTGGAAAGGAATCCCACAGGAGGTGGTTTCAGCCGATGGGATAACGGTACCCGTGTTTAAATTCAGCGAATTGAGCTCAAATCTGCACTCTGCCGGCGATACGACCTATGTCATCAATTTCTGGGCAACATGGTGCAAACCCTGCATCGAAGAACTGCCTGATTTTTTGAAAGTCCGGGATGAATTGAAAAACGAGCAGGTCGTCTTTCTGTTTGTCAACCTCGATTTCAGGCGGAACCTTGAAACAGTGGTCATTCCGTTCCTGAAATCGAACCGGCTGACAGAAAATGTGGCCATGCTCCATGATCCACAGGCAAACGAATGGATCGACCAGGTCGATACCGAATGGTCCGGAGCCATTCCGGCCACATTGATTTTCAGGAAAGAATCGAGGGTGTTCATTGAAAAGGCCCTCTCCTATTATGAGTTATTATCTATTATTCAAACAATAAAATCTGATAAAAATGAAAGCAACTAATGTAATAATGATCCTGGCTGCCCTGGTTACGGGCATGAAACTTTTTGCCTCCGAAGGGGGGTACCGGGTGGGTGATCAGGCCTCCGATTTCAAATTGAAGAATGTCGATGGGAAATCAGTGTCATTGGCTGATTATAAAAACGCACGGGGATTTATCGTCATATTCACCTGTAATCACTGTCCATATGCAAAAGCCTATGAAGACCGCATCATCGCCCTCAATAATAAATATGCATCCAAAAACTTTCCCGTAATAGCCATCAACCCAAATGATCCGTCAGCCTATGCAGAAGACAGTTTTGAGAATATGCAGAAAAGGGCAAAGGAAAAGGGGTTTTCTTTTCCTTATCTGTTTGATGAGGAACAAACCGTATATCCTCAATTCGGAGCTACCAGGACCCCGCATATTTTCGTACTTTCAAAATCCGATGGCAGTTATACGGTTGAATATATCGGTGCAATTGACGATAATTATGAAGATGCCTCCCAGGTAACTACCCCGTATGTGGAGAATGCAGTGGATGCCCTGCTGGCCGGGAAAAAACCGGAGGTCACCATGACCAAGGCGGTGGGTTGCTCTATTAAGGCACGGCAGAAATAGCCTCAGAAGTTATTCCCCGGCCTGCAAGAACGGCCGGGCAGAATTTTACTTCTTCGGAAAGGAACCAAAGAGCTTCATGATGAACCCATGGAATTTGTGAACGCCGGAAGGAGAAGCATGCATCATGATGCAGGATTTGGAAACCAGCCTGGCTCCTCTTTCTGTAACAAGATCAATTGCCTCCTTTGACTCGGCTCCCTGCTGGATCCAGATATGAGTGAAACCGTGATTTAAAGCATTTTCCACCGCAACAGCCGTTGTATCCCTTGGAGTCATGAACAATGCATGTTTGACACCTGAAGGCAGCAGGGAAGTATCTTTATAACAGGTTACCCCGTCAATTTCTTCTATTCCGGGGTTAACCGGAAGCATCTCATAACCTTTTGCTTTCAGTTCCTTGAAAACTGTCCGGCTGAATTTCTTCGGATCTCTGGACAACCCGATAAAAGCGAATTTCTTTGGAGCAAGGAATTCCTCAATGGTCGTAAGTGAATTTTTTGTCATAAGGATAAGTATTGAATTCGGATTATGGGCTAATTATAATTGTCAGAAATTGAATATCTTTCGACCACAAATTTACAAAGTCATCCCAATATAATCACCATAATTAGATATTTGGAATGATTCCAAATCATCAATTCATTAAAGAGTTACTCGATAAAAAAGTATTTGAATACAACCGTCAGGAATTCATTCCGGAAGATCCGGTTTCCATACCTCACAGGTTCAACCTGAAAGAAGACATCGAGATTTCCGGATTCCTGACCGCGATCATATCCTGGGGAAATCGAAGGACCATTCTTCAAAATGCCGGCCGGTTAATGGAAATGATGGATCACAGCCCCTATGATTTTATCCTCCATCACGGAGACCATGATTTGTTACCATTTAAAGACTTCAGGCACAGGACATTCAATGGTGATGATTGTATCTTTTTTATCGACAGACTGGGTCAGATCTACCGGGATTATGGGGACTTGGAAAACGCATTCTTGCATCCACAAAATGGCATTTACAACGGTATCCTGAATTTCCGGCGTATCTTTTTAGCCGGGCCCCATCCGGGCAGGTCTGAAAAGCACCTGGCCGATCCGTCAAAAGGATCATCGGCCAAAAGAATCAATATGTTTTTACGCTGGATGGTCAGAAGGGATGCAAGCGGAGTGGATTTCGGAATCTGGAAATCCGTCCGGCCATCCGAACTGTTTTGTCCGCTTGATGTTCATACCGGAGAGACAGCCAGGCGCCTGGGAATTTTATCGGTATCACAGAATAACTGGAAAGCAGTCGAGCAACTCACCGGGTACCTGAGAACCTTAGATCCGGACGATCCGGTCAGGTATGATTTCGCCTTGTTTGGAATAGGAAGATACGGCTGAAATTGAAAGGATCACGGGGCAGAAGCCAGATTTTCCGTCCTGTGTTCCTGACTGTAAGAATAGTACATTAATCCTACTGAAAGCAGGAGCAATCCTATGGCAAGAGAGAAAGTCCCTGTAAAGCCAAGCATTTCAAACAGCCATACCCCCAACAGGGGAGCGAAAATGGCCCTTACTCCCGTCAGGAAAAGATGGTTCGACTGGTAATCGTCCGCTTCCTCGGGTTTACAGAAATAAGCCGATCCGATATTCCACAACAGGACCATGGTGGCGGCAAAGTATCCATATGACATGAATGAAAAGATAAGCATATAATAGATCCGGACACTGCCGAATTCAAAATAACCCGGCAAATAACTCGCCATTAACATAAAAAACAAATAAAAAAGCAAAGAAAGGAATGTGATGGCTCCGAATTTCCTGGGATCCATTTTCCCCATCCATCTGCCCGTAAATAATAATAAAACGATCGCTAGCAGATTGTAAGCATTTTTATAAAATGCCACACTCGAATAGTTCAATTTCAATCCTTCATCGAAATACATGTTGATAACCGGTTCCGTCATCATGAATGCCAGTCCGTAAACCATAAATCCAATCTCAAAGTCACGGTATGGTTTATTGGTAACTAAAATATGCCACATGCTCCTGATGGATCTTCCGACTGATTGCACCAATGGGCCTTTATCCGGCAGGACTGACATCTTCCTGCTGTCGATTCCTGACAATATGAATATGGAAAAAATGCCGAGCAAGGCAATAATGGGAAAAATATAACGAAAGGCATAGAAATCAAAATCCATGACCGTACCATAGGCAAACGTACTGATGAGCATGATCAATTTGTTGATGGAAGTGGTGTATCCGTATAACCTGCCAAAATTCTCGTGCCGGTAATTGGTCTTAAGAAGAACATTTATGGAGGGATAAATAATGGTGTTCCCGAGATAATAGACCAGAAAAATACCCAGGAAAAACAGGTGGTAGACATTGTTTTCCTCATAGGCAGAGGCGTTGTCAGGGAATAACAACAAAGCAATGAGGGGCAACCGGGTCATGATCCCGACCCATCGAAGCATGCGTCTTTTATTCCTGATCCTTTTTCGAAATTCATTGAACAGGACCAGGAACAAAAATACCAGCATGGAAAACTGGAAAAGGAATCCCAGTTCATAACTGGAGCCTTTGAGACTTTTGAGAAAAACATATTCGTTCAGGGCAAGGATCCCCAGTATAATACCTTCAATTGACTGGTAGGCCAGATGCAGCCGGAATGTGCGCTTTTCGCCGGGCTCCAGGGAGTCGGTCATCCACTTTCCAGCCGGAATTAACTTGATTGCCATCGGCTGCAAAGTTAGCAAATGGAAGGGCTTTAGGGTGGATGTCCAAATTATATGTTTTAATTTGCTTTTCCTTAGGTGATGCATTATTCCATCCTTCATCATGAACAAAACTGCAATGCCCTTGTTTTAGTCAAAAATCAAATTAAAATGAAAACACTCATGATGATCTCCATGCTCCTTATGGCCAATATAATGAATGGCCAAAACACCGGCAAAAGCTTTTATGATTTTACAGTAACGACCATTGATGGTAAGGAATTTCCATTATTACAGCTTAAAGGCAAAAAGGTCCTGGTTGTCAACACTGCTTCAAAATGTGGTTACACCCCTCAGTATGAAGACCTCCAGAAGCTTTATGAGACATATGGCGGAAACAGCTTTACCATCATTGGTTTCCCCGCCAATAACTTCATGGGCCAGGAGCCGGGTTCAAATGCTGAAATCCAGGAATTTTGCAGTTCCAGGTTTGGCGTTACATTTCCTATGATGTCAAAAATCTCCGTCAAGGGCAATGACATCGCCCCATTATACAAGTGGTTGACCTCCAAGGAAGAAAATGGCGTAATGGATGCTCCAGTAAAATGGAATTTCCAGAAATTCATGATCGATGAAACCGGAAATCTGGTGGATGTGGCTACTCCTGGAGAGAATCCATTGTCAGACAAGATCATTAATTGGATAAAAGGCTGAATCTTTTGAGATTAAAATATGACAAGGAGTTGAATCCATCGTTTCAACTTCTTTTCTTTATTTTGTAGGACAAAAATTTTCCTTATGGAATCTCAAATCGATCCGGCAGCCTTTTTCAAGGTTACCTACGGACTATACCTGGTTTGTTCCAGGGACGGTAATAATTTAAACGGCCATGTGTCAAACACAGTCTTCCAGATAACGGCCGATCCGCCGAAATTTGCAGTGGCTTCTCATAAAAATAATCTTACATCGGAATACATTCAAAAAAGCAGGGTTTTTTCCATTTCTGTCCTGCAACAGGATGTCAATCTTGAATTCCTGGGTCCATGGGGATTTAAATCAGGCCGAAGCGTGGATAAATTCAACGGGATAGAATACAAGACCGGTATCACGGGAGTTCCCCTGGTGCTGTCGAAAAGCCTGGCTTTGATCGAATGTGAACTGGAAGAAACGATTGACACCGGCACGCACCTGTTATTCGTCGGTAAGGTTGTGCAGGCCGAGGTCCTCAGGAACGACCGGCAACCGCTTACCTACAGCTATTACAGGGAAGTGATCAAAGGGATTTCGCCTGAAAATGCGCCAACCTATACCGGTGACAAGATGGAGCAAACAGGATTGCAACGAGTCAGTGAAAAACAACAAAGGCCTGCCAGGTACCAATGCAAGGTATGTGGATATATTTATGACCCTGAGGAGGGGGATCCCCACTCCGGAATTGCTCCCGGAACCGCATTTGAAGACATCCCTGACGATTGGGAATGTCCGGTTTGCGGGGTGTCCAAAAAGGATTTCGTCCGGATAGATTGAATCGAGTTACCTGATATTGACTACTCTGACCTCCGTACGACGGTTCAGTGCCCTGCCCTGTTCCGAATCATTGGAAGCAACCGGTTGGTTTTCTCCGTAACCTTTGAAGGACAGCCTGTTACGATCGATCCCCTTATCTGTCAGATAAAACAAAACGGCCTCGGCCCTCCGGGTGGAAAGTTCCAGGTTATGTTCCTCACTTCCCGTATTGTCCGTATGACCGGAAATCTCAACAGAGACATTTTGATTTTCTTCCAGGAAGGAGATCAGTTTCTGCAATTCCGGAACAGAGGACGCTTTCAGATCAAATTGATCCGTATCAAAGAATATATTATTGAGGACCATGACATTTCCCATAGATATTTTCTCAAGAGGGATGTCCTTGATGAAAGGGTCTGAGATCGTTTTTATTTCCCCCAGTGGGAAATATTCAGAATAGAATAAATAGCCCGGGCATGATACATTCAGGGCATAATCCTTTCCAACCGGTAAGCAGACCATAAAATCACCGGTTCCAGGATTCGATACCGACCGGATCACGAGTTCTTCCGATTTCAGATCTGTCAGCTCAAATGTCGCGGAAACCGGTTCCCCGCTCAATTTATCATAAACCAGGCCTTTCAGGTAAGTAACCGGTGCAGGCCGGATGGCTTCATGCAATACAAAAGCGAATATATCGAAACCTCCTTCTCCTTTCAGGCTGTTATTGGAGATATAACCTGTTTCCCCATCCGGATTTACAATAATCAGTAAGTCATCATCCAGGGAGTTTATTGGAAAACCAAGGTTGGACGGGACTGTCCAGGAGTTGTCCAGGTATTCGGTCCTGAAAAGATCCATTCCTCCCATTCCGGGATGACCTTTCGATGAAAAATAGAGTGTTTTGTTATCAAAGTGGATGAAAGGGGCCATATCCGCTTCGCCCGAATTGACTGTCGGCCCCAGGTTATAAGGTTTTCCCCAGTTACCGGAGGCAAGACGGTTTGATGCCCAGATGTCAGAACTTCCATATCCTCCCTTCCGGTTACTGGCGAAATACAGCGTAGTTCCATCGGATGACAGGCTTGGCTGAGCGTCCCAGTGATCGGAATTTACCTGGATCCCAAGGTTCTTAGCTGGGGCCCAGGTTCCTTCTTTTTTTTCCGAGAAATATAGATCGCAACTCCCGAATCCATCTTTCTTGAAACAGGATGTAAATATGACCAGATTTCCATCGGCTGAAAGGCACAGGGCTCCGGCATCATTTTCGCTCCCCTCAGGGTATCCCAGCCGTGCTGCTTCTTTCCAGACACTATCCTGCCACTCCGAAATAAAGAAATTCTCAATATACTCTTTACCATCCGTATCCGGTGATGGTTCGCGACGGGTAAAATAGAGTTGCTTACCGTCAGCCGATACCGTATTGACATATTCATCATCCCTGGAATTGATACTATGTCCCAGATTAACGGGCTCAAAACTGACCGGATTAGCCATGAGATCGCTTCTCAAACGGCAAAGTTCCAGTTTTTGCAGGATCGCCGTTCTCAGATCTGGTCTCAGGCCATTCCTTACAAGCACAGAGTCAAAGCAATTGCAAGCTTCGGAATATCGCTCAAGGGAAAATAATGTATTCCCTAACAGGTTCCAGACGATTTCGGGAGATTCTGGGCGATACCGGATCGACCTGAGGTAATATTCGGCAGCATCGGAAGGTCTCCCCATTTCGAGCAGCGCATCGCCATAAAGGATATAGGCTTCCGCCAGGGTTGAATCCGCTTTAATGGCATCATCCAGGTTCTTAATGACCGATTTATAATCTCCGACATCGAACGACTGCCGTGCTTTTTCGAAAAATTTCAAGGCCCTGCCAGGATTAAAATCCTGACTAAACCCCTGAAAATAAGTGATAAAAAATAAGGTCATGACCAGAATAGCTCTTTTCACAGGAAAAGCAGGATCAAATGACAGGCATTTTCTGGTCAGCGGTTTCATCTCTTCTTTTAACTCGGATAACGTCAGATTAAGGGATATTCATATACTTATGGGTCTGCAGCGAGATTTTCCATTCCGGGTGCTGCTTGACGTACTCAATGATCACAGGCAGGATTTCGTCGTGTCGGCTCCATTCAGGCTGAAGATACAACAGGCATCCCTGATGAATCCTGGCAGCATTTGCTTCCGCCCATTGCAAATCGCTTTCATTATATATAATGACTTTCAGTTCGTCAGCGATTTGAAAATACTCCGCGACGGGCAGCATGCCCTTTTTAGGGGAAAGGCAGATCCAGTCCCAGGTACCGGTGAGTTTGCGAACCCCGGATGTTTCCAGAAAAGTCCGGATACCGTTTTTTTTAAGTATGGCACAGAGGTAATCCAGGTTGTAGAGGACCGGTTCCCCACCGGTAACCACCACGGCTCTAGAGGGGTATTGGCCGGCTCTTTCAGCAATGAGGTCGGCGGACGTCAGTGGATGGACCGATGCGTCCCAGGATTCCTTGACATCGCACCACCAGCAACCCATGTCACATCCACCCAGCCGGATGAAATACGCGGCCTGGCCGGTATTGGCACCTTCCCCCTGGATGGTATGGAATTCCTCCATCAAAGGAAGCATTTTCCCCTGTTCCAGGAGAGAATTCAACTCGTCTGCCAGGAGGTTGTTCATGGTTCGGGGATAGATCTATCAGGTATAAATGGATTTCTTAGCGGCGCTGACCGTATTCAGGAGTAATGATACAATGGTCATCAGGCCGACACCACCTGGCACCGGGGTAATATAGGATGCCTTTTTTGACACTTCATCAAATTTCACATCTCCGATCAGTTTGAACCCGGATTGTGCTTCCGTGCTGGGAACCCGATGGATCCCGACATCGATCACCACAGCCCCTTCTTTCACCATATCAGCTGTAACAAAGTGCGGTTGTCCGATGGCTGCTATGAGGATATCGGCGTCGCGGGTCAGTTTCTCCAGGTTTGCCGTCTTGCTGTGGCAGAGTGTGACCGTAGAGTTGCCAGGTTTTGATTTCCTTGACATCAGCAGGGCGACCGGTGTCCCGACGATATTGCTCCGGCCCAGGACCACACAATGTTTGCCTTCCGTTTCAATCTTATAATGTTCCAGCAGTTTCATGATACCAAAAGGGGTAGCAGGAAGGTAAGATGGCAATCCCAGTGCCATCCGCCCAATGTTGACGGGGTGGAATCCGTCCACATCCTTATCAGGCCGGATCTGTTGGATGACTTTCTCAGGATTGATATGTTCAGGCAATGGAAGCTGGACGATCATTCCATGCACTTCAGGGTCGTGATTGATAAAATCGATCATGGCCAGCAATTCCTGTTCGGAAATGGATTCGGATTGTTTGTAGACCGAAGAGATGATCCCGGTTTCCTGGCATGCCCTGGCTTTATTGCGGACATAGGTCTGGCTGGGGGCATCTTCTCCTACAATGATCGCTGCCAGGTGTGGGTCAACTCCAGAATCCACAAGCCGGCCAACTTCTACTTTAATTTCTTCCTTGATCTTTTCAGATACGACTTTTCCATCGATAAGAATCATACTATCTCCCTTTCATGTTTTGCATGGCCCTCATCAGGTTTTTACCTTTTCCTCCTGACATCATCTTCATCATTTTACTGGTTTCATAGAATTGCTTGATCAAGCGGTTCACCTCCTGGATATCGGTACCGCTGCCCATGGCGATCCTTTTTCTGCGGGAGCCATTGAGGAGCCTGGGATTTTCCCTTTCTGACGGGGTCATGGAATGGATGATCGCTTCGATGCCCCTGAAGGCATTATCATCGATATCAACATTTCTCAAAGCTTTTCCCATTCCCGGCAACATGCCGAGCAGGTCCTTCACATTACCCATCTTTTTGATCTGTTTGATCTGGGTCATGAAATCGTTGAAATTGAATTCATCCCGGGCAATCTTCTTTTGCAGTTTACGGGCTTCTTCTTCATCGAACTGTTCCTGTGCCCGTTCCACCAGGGAGACTATATCGCCCATTCCCAGTATCCTGTCAGCCATACGGGAAGGATAAAAGATGTCGATGGCATCGATTTTTTCTCCGATTCCCACGAACTTGATCGGTTTATTGACCACGGCCCGTATGGTCAGTGCGGCTCCGCCTCGGGTATCGCCGTCGAGCTTTGTCAGGATCACGCCGTCGTAATCCAGGAGGTCGTTGAATGCTTTGGCTGTGTTTACGGCATCCTGGCCGGTCATGGAATCCACCACGAACAAGGTTTCTTCAGGCTCGACCGCTTTTTTAATGGCAGCGATCTCCCGCATCATATCTTCATCGATTGCCAGGCGTCCGGCCGTATCGATGATCATGACGTTGAAATGCCTGTCACGGGCAACCTGAAGGGCTTTTTTAGCAATATTGACAGGGTCTTTGTTGTCGTCTTCGGTATAGACTTCCACACCGATCTGACCTCCGAGTACCCTCAGCTGTTCGATGGCGGCAGGGCGATAAACGTCGCCTGCAACCAGCAGCACCTGCCTTCCCTTTTTGGTTTTCAGGTAATGGGCAAGTTTGGCGGAAAACGTGGTTTTACCAGATCCCTGGAGGCCTGACATGAGTATGACGGCCGGCTTGCCTTGTAAATTCAGGTCGGCATGGCTGCTGCCCATAAGTTCCGCCAGTTTATCATGGACGATTTTCACCATGAGTTGTCCGGGCGATACGGAAGTCAGGATCTTCTGGCCAAGGGCTTCCTGTTTTACCTGGTCTGTAAAATCCTTTGCGATTTTATAGCTGACGTCTGCATCCAGCAGCGCTTTCCTCACTTCCTTAAGGGTCTCGGCCACATTGATTTCGGTAATATGACCCTGGCCTTTTAGCAGCTTAAATGACCTTTCCAGTTTATCTGACAGTCCTTCGAACATAGTGATCGGTAGTATAAAACTTTATAAATGCAAAAATATAAAACAATGAACCTCACAAGCGGGGAAACTCGTGAGGTTTTTTAGGGTGCGCGAAGGGTCTCGAACCCTCGACCTTCGGAACCACAATCCGACGCTCTAACCAACTGAGCTACGCACACCGTGTTCGAAAACGGGTGCAAATATACAATATATTTTTTACTCATTTCATGTACAACCTTATATTTGTTGAGCAATTAAGCTTTCCCGATTGCGGGAATCCATCAGGAGTGAAAAACAGAGTGAAGGGAAAATGAATCTGTTTTATAAAACCAAATTTGATTATTCCTCCGCATCCCTGACCTCCCTGGCCTTGAAAAAATTCACCAGGAACAGGCTGGCACTCATTGCCTTTGTTTTTATACTGTTATTAAGCCTTATCGCGATCATGGGTTACCTGATCACTCCGGACCCAACGCCAGGATGTAACCGGCAAATCCTGGAAATTGCAGTTAAGCAACCCGGTTTCCAGGTGGGCATGTACCAGATCACAAAATCCGAACCGGTTGAGCGAAGAAGCCTGGTGCACAGGATGATTTCGGGGCAACCCGCCTCCTTTCAACTGGTTCCGGTTGCTGATTACCCAATTGAAACTGACAGTCTGAAGTTTAAAAAATACACTTTCCTGCTCGGCACGGATCAGTTTGGAAGGGATCTCCTCAGCCGGCTGATGATCGGCACAAGGATAAGCCTCGCTGTGGGCTTTATCTCTGTATTCATTTCACTCGTTCTCGGAATTTTCATCGGTTCCCTGGGCGGTTTCTTTCGGGGATGGGTGGATCAGGCGGTAATGTGGTTCATCAACGTGGTTTGGTCCATCCCTACCTTGTTGCTGGTCATAGCCATCACCTTCGCGCTTGGAAAAGGTTTCTGGCAGGTATTTATCGCTGTCGGACTTACCATGTGGGTGGAGGTTGCAAGGGTGACGCGGGGCCAGATCATTTCGATCAAGGAAAAGGAATATGTAGAAGCCGCGCGTGCCCTGGGTTATAAGAATTTCAGGATCATTCTCCGGCATATCCTTCCGAACATCATCGGGCCAGTCATCGTAATATCAGCAGCCAATTTTGCATCTGCCATTTTACTGGAGGCCGGTCTGAGCTTCCTGGGATTAGGCGTGCAACCGCCCATGCCATCCTGGGGCAATATGATCCGGGAGAACTATGCCTATATCATCCTGGATGCGTCCCACCTGGCTTTATTACCCGGTATTGCCATCATGCTGACGGTCCTGGCCTTTATGATAATAGGGAACGGCCTGAGAGACGCCTTCGATGTAAGGTCCGTGGAAAGCCGTCATGCATGAACCTATTTCTGAACCTTCCGGATATCTTTTCTCCAATTATTAAAACAAGCCCCTTTTGAGGTAAATGGGTTTTTGCCGTTATTCCCGATGTTCCATTTATACGCTACGTAAAGGTCACCACCGGTAAAATCCCTGTAACCGAATAACGAGGGCAGATTATCGCTTCCGATAGTCAGTCCTGCCAGCCTGATTGCGAAACCAAACCTGGGATCCTTTAAATCGTACAATACGAGGGGAATATGGATCTCGAGGTTCCTGCTTTCAAATCTGGGAGTAACGGACACGGTCACTGGAACCTCCAGCATTGGAGAATACAGCTTAACCGGCAGAACAAGGATGGTATTGAGGAACCACCAGTCTGTGATATGATAATCCACCATAATATTCAAGGCTGTCGGGAGATATATTTTTATCCTGCGGTCTTTCAGTGAAGCATGAGGATCGCCATAAAAAATCACGCTCGTTACGTATAATTCGTCATGGATATTGTCATAATCCAGTTCATTCACCCGGATCCAGTTATTAGAGACATTGTCATACACATGTTTTTCCGCATTTTCGGTAAATGTCAGCCAACCTATATCTGTGATTGAAACACCCAATTTCACCCGATAATCTTCAAACCTCTTAATATAAAAATTACCGGGAAATTTCTTTTGGTACGGACGTTCCCTGAACTGCCAGGTCATTCCGAGGTCCATTCCCCATCCTGCGCCGCGGACCATGGGTTTTTCAAGGCTGATCTTGTACTGATTATAATCGAACGGCAGTGCCAGGCCCATTTCGGCATTCAGCATCTCGACATTCAGTATGCTGTCGTTGTAAGCGATATACCGTGTGTCATTACCGCTGATATAGGCCCCGCTGTAACCCAACCGGGGTCCTGCTGAAACACCGATGGCCCAGTGATTCGAATGGCTGCGTTTCACCACTGTCGCATAGCTTAGGGTAAATTCATACCAGGCCATGGAGGCCATGTCAAAATCTTCTCTTACATAGTAAACATTATGTTGTGGTTTAAAATCCATGCCATAATAAGAGAAGTTGGCAATATCATAGGGTAGCCTGTGTGTGGTCGACATCACCCGGGCACCCGTCCTGATGGCAAAAACGTGATCGTGATGGGAGAACATCGCTGAGGGACCTGTCACCCTTCCATGTACTATGATGTCCTTATCGGATTTATCCTCGTAATAAGAATAAACATTTCTTTCACCTTTTCCATAAGGTTTGGCGAAATATGGAAATTCATAAATTCCCTGCACGAGTCTTATAATTCCGGCCTCATTGGCAGGCAGATAGAAATAATCATTTTCCACAAAGGCACTGACAGCCATGAGGGTGACATCGCCCTTCAGCCAGGAATTTGCCATAAGGGCAGGATTCAGGGTATTCCCGACGGATCCTGAATAATTCCCGGCCACCAGCCCGACTGATTGTTGCGACAGGCCGGAATTAACCAGGACCAACCAAAGGCCCAATGTCCATAAATGCTTCATATGGCTGCAAATAACTATAAATCCTAAATTCCGGATAATAGTTATATGTATTGACAGCAAAATTAACGCGGCATGCAGAATTAAATTTCAGGCGGATCCGGTAAATATCAACAGAAATTTGTTTAAGAAAAGGATTATCGGGATACGCGGAGGATTATCTACCCCGGATGCCATACTCGTCATTTTCACAGGGGATGTTCCGGTTATACCTTCCGCATTTGCCTTTTCTGAAATTGAACTTGACCGACATGTAGAAGTCCATACCGGTAAAATTGGTAAGGCCAGCCAGGCCAAGAAGGTCATCGGTTCCAATGGACAGGAAATGGTACCTTAAAGCAGCTCCCACCCGCGGGTACTTCCAATAATAAAGTGAAAGTGGAAGGGAAAACTCAAATTGAGGAGATTCATACCGGGGGATCAGGGCAATCTGGGGCGGACGGTGGATGAACGACTTTCCTATCACCAGGGGATGTATGAAAACCCCTCCGGCATACCAGTTCTTATGCACTTTGTAATCACCCTGGATGCTGATGGCGGTAGGCAGAAAGATTTTTGCCTTGCTGTCCCGGTATGATGCCTGGGGATCGCCATAGAAGACTTCACTCAGGGTCCGGGCCAGTTGATTGACGTTATAATAAGACAACGTATCGATCCCGATCCAGTATTCGCTGACATCTTCAAAGGCATGTGTCTGGGTGTTGGATTTAAAATTGACGAATCCCAGGTCCAGGATAGATGCCCCGACTTTGAATGTATAATCTATGTACTTCTGGCGGCAAAGCTTACTGAACCGTTTCTTCTGATAGCTCAGGATCTTATTCTGATAAGTGACGCCGATGTCAAACCCGATTCCGGATCCTTTAATCCAACCTGATCCGTCGGGAAAATCATTGTTATCATAATCCAGCGGAATGGAAAAGCCAACTTCGGCATTCAGGTTTTTAATATCGATGGTTGTGTCATTAATGACCATATACCTGACATCTTTGGCATCCAGGTAACTCCCGCCAATTGAAAAAAGATATTTCGCGGTAATTCCCAACGACCAGTCTTCATTGCTGAACCTTCTGAATGCAAAGGCATAAGTGGCTCCGATTTCGCCTAATGTCAGGGCTGCCGCGCCAAAGTTCTGATTATGATATTCGATATTGTGCTGGGGGGTATAATCCAGTCCGTAATAGCCGAAATTTAAAATATGGTACGGCACACGGTTCAGTGAAGTCAGCACCCTGGCGCCGGTATGTACCGCGAAGGCATGCCGGCCAATGGATAGCATGGCAGATGGCCCTTTGACCAGTTCCATGGCATAAACATATTTATTGGCTTTGCCGGTAAAATGGTCGAACGGCAGGTCATCCGGGGGATACTCAGGGAACTGCGGGTCCTTGTTGAGGAATTTGAACAGGGAATAATCCTCTTTATGGATATAGGCATAATCGTTTTCAAAGAAGGCATCCAGCGTAACCAGGTTGATATCCAGGTACAATTTGGAATTCACAATGGAAGAGGGATTTAAAATTGCTCCGTTGGAACCGGAAAAGTTACTTGTGGTCAGTCCCCACATTTCCTGTGATTGCAGGCCAGTAACCAAAGCAAAGTAGATACCTGTCAGTGCGATACGCAGTATTATCCGCCAGAATAAATACATTAAAAAGAATACCTGATAATACTATTAGTTTCTTAATTCAGTGAACGGCAAATTTATAACTTTCGGTATACAACCGTGTCATTTTTTATTATTTATTTCGTCGATCTGCCAGATTGGCCGCTTAATTTTCGGCACTGTCTTTGATCGTGCTACAAAACGGCAAAATTCGTATATTTGCAGCCCGTTCCGGTTGTGGTTCCTCGCGGATGTGGCGTAATTGGTAGCCGCGCCAGACTTAGGATCTGGTGCCGAAAGGCGTGGGGGTTCGAGTCCCTTCATCCGCACGATAATAATTCACGAACATCAAAAAGAATGAACATTTCCAAAGAAGAGACAGGATTGCTGACAGCTTCCATCAAAGTCGCTGTCAGCAAACAGGATTATGAAGAATCAGTGAACAAAACCCTGAAAGACTACCAGAGAAAGGCCAATATGCCCGGATTCAGGCCTGGTAAAGTACCGTACGGACTGATCACAAAAATGTACGGAAAACCGGTACTTCTGGATGAGGTCAATAAACTCGTTTCAGAAAGCCTTCAGAATTATATTGCGGAGAATGACCTGAAACTGATCGGAAATCCGCTACCGGACAGGGAAAAGTCAGAAATGAACCTGGATGAAATGACCGATTTCGAATTTTATTTCGACATTGGCCTCGCACCGGAATTTGATTTGGAGATCTCTGAAAAAAGAAATGCAAATTATTACAACATCAAGGCTACGGATAAGATGGTGGAGGAATACATTGTGGACCTGCAGAAAAGATATGGAATCCACCATCATGAAGAACAAAAGGATGAAGATTCCACCGGTGAGCCGCAAAATACATTACCGGCTGAAGAGGACCGGGACCATGATCATGACCACCACATCGAACCGGCTGAATTGAACGAAGAATTCTTTAAAAAAATTTTCCCGCTTGACGATATCAAGGAAGTAGCAACGTTCCGTGAAAAGATCAGGGAAGGCATTGAAAGATCATTGGTCAGGGAAAGTGACCAGCACTTTTTGAATGAGGTCATTGAAGACCTGGTAAAGGGAACCCCGATTGACCTGCCCGACTCTTTTATCCGAAAAATGCTGAAGGAGAATGATGAGAACAACATGACCGACGAACAGATCGACGCCCAATACGATAATTTCGCACGATCGATCAAATGGCAGCTCATTGAGTCCAGGATAATGAAAGACCATGGAATTCATGTGGAAGAAGAGGAAATGAGGAACGTCGTCCGAAGTTATTTTACGGGAAATATCGCTCAGCAGGAGGATAATCCGGAAAGAAATGAACGACTTAACCAGATTGTAGACTCTGTATTAAGCAACCGTGAGGAAGCTACCCGATTGCATAATCAGCTCTTCGATAAAAAAATGATGGATTTTTTCAAATCCAGTCTTAACCTGAAGACCAGGGATATAAATTACGACGATTTTGTAAAAATGATCACAGAAAGGAAGCAATAGCATGAAATCCAGCGAATTCAGAAAATACGCGGTCAAGCACCGCGGCATGAACGGCCTTGCCATCGATCAGTATTCATCCATGATAGGCAACTATATTTCCCCTACCATTATTGAAGAAAGGCAGTTGAACATTGCCACCATGGACGTGTTTTCCCGTCTGATGATGGACCGGATCATTTTCCTCGGGGTTCCCATCGATGATTATGTGGCGAACATCATCCAGGCACAGTTGCTGTTTCTGGAATCAGTGGATCCTTCCAAGGATATACAGATTTACCTCAACACCCCGGGAGGCATGGTATATGCCGGCTTAGGCATTTACGACACCATGCAGTACATCACCCCGGACATTGCCACGATCTGCACCGGAATGGCTGCATCCATGGGTGCTATTATCCTGTGCGCCGGATCAAAAGGCAAGCGGTCAGCACTGAAACATTCCAGGATATTGATTCACCAGCCTATGGGCGGCGCCCAGGGACAGGCTTCCGACATTGAGATCACCGCCAAGGAGATCCAGAAAATAAAAAAGGAGCTTTACGAGATCATTGCGAACCATTCCGGCCAGGACTATAAAAAGATCTGGAAAGATGCCGACCGGGATTACTGGATGACAGCTGAAGAGGCCAGGGATTACGGAATGATCGACGAGGTGCTCGATAAGAACAAGATCAAAAAGGTATAAAATGCCACGGGATTCCCAAAAATGCTCCTTCTGCGGCAGGGACCGGTCGGAGGTCAATATCCTGATTGCAGGTATCGACGCTCATATCTGCGATGCCTGTATCACCCAGGCTCAAACCATTCTAAATGAAGAATTCGTCCATGAGCAAAAAGGTCAGTTGCCCGAACTGGAACTCAAACCCCCTGCCGAGATCAAGAAATACCTTGATCAATATGTCATCGGGCAGGAGGAAGCAAAAAAGGTGCTTTCAGTGGCCGTCTATAATCACTACAAAAGGATTTTGCAGCCAAAAGATGATGACGGCATAGAGATCGAAAAATCCAATATCATGATCGTGGGGGAAACGGGCACCGGTAAAACTTTACTGGCACGGACCATAGCCCGATTCCTCAAGGTTCCCTTTGCCATTGCCGATGCAACGGTCCTGACCGAGGCGGGTTATGTGGGCGAGGATGTTGAAAGCATCCTGGCAAGGCTCCTGCAGGCAGCAGACTATGATGTTGCGGCCGCTGAAAGAGGGATCGTCTTTATCGACGAAATCGACAAAATAGCCCGAAAAGGCGATAACCCTTCCATAACCAGGGATGTTTCAGGAGAAGGCGTCCAACAAGCCCTGCTGAAACTGCTGGAAGGCGCCGTCATTAACGTACCGCCGCAAGGGGGCAGAAAACATCCCGAACAGAAGTTCATCCAGGTCAACACCCAGAACATCCTATTCATTTCAGGTGGTGCATTCAACGCACTCGATAGGATAATTGCCAGCCGACTGAGAACCAATGTAATAGGATTCCAGTCCAAAGAACAAGATTTGCTGGACCGTGAAAACCTGTTGCAGTACGTTTCACCGGGTGACATCAAGAAATTCGGGATGATCCCGGAAATAGTCGGACGGTTTCCCGTGCTGACCTATCTGAATCCGCTCGACAATGAAGCCTTAAAGAGAATCCTGACCGAGCCGAAAAACGCCCTGGTCAAGCAGTTCACGAAGCTCTTCCGGATGGATGGCATCGAACTGGTATTTGAGGACGAATCCCTTGACTTCATTGTCGAAAAGGCTACGGAACATAAGTTGGGGGCTCGTGGCCTGCGGGCCATTTTAGAGGCTATCCTCACTGATTCCATGTTTGAACTTCCTTCCAAAGGCAAGACCAAATCTCTCGTCGTCACCCGGAATTTTGCAGAAAAGCATTTCGGCAAATCAGGGCTTTCCCGTTTGAAGGTCGCCTGATTGGTCTCTGGCATAATTATTGAATTCACAGCCGGATGATGCTGAGGATTCTATTCCCACCGGTATTGCTCATATTATTTCTCCTTCCGGCAAAAGCCCAGGAAAGTGATCCGGTCATTGTTTATGCTACTGTGATGGATGGGGACACGCTACCCGTGGTCCAGCTTCGGGAAGTGCATATCTTTTCATGGAAAAACCAGGACTCAAAAGAAGCCAGGAAACTGACCAAACTGATGAAGAACGTCAAGGTAGCCTATCCCTATGCCCGGCTGGCCGGGATCAAACTGAAGGAATATGAAGACATCCTGCTTCAGGCCCCAGGCGACAAAGAACGGAGAAAGATCATGAAGCAAGCCGAAGATGAGATCCAGGCTGAGTACGGAAAGGAACTTCGGGATCTGACCATTTCGCAGGGAAAAATACTGATCAAGCTGATAGACCGGGAGTGCGGTGAAACTTCATACGAACTGGTTTCGGATTTAAGGGGCGAGTTCAGGGCAGCGTTTTACCAGGCCTTTGCCCGTATTTTTGGCTATAATCTGAAAGTCAGATATGACCCTGAAGGAGAAGACAGCGATATAGAAATGATAGTCAGGCTGATAGAAACCGGGCAGTTATAATTTCGCCTATTTGCCGCGCCCCTGGATAACGATCAATATCGTATAGATAAGTATCTTGAAATCCATGGCAAGCGACATATTTTCTATATAAAGCAGGTCGTACCGGAGCCGTTCCACCATCTGATCGACATTTTCAGCATATCCGTACTTTACCTGGCCCCAGGAAGTTATGCCAGGCTTGATCTTAAAGAGCAGCTTATATTCGGGCGCTTTCTGGACAATTTGATCTATATAATATTGCCTTTCAGGACGATAGCCGACCAGGGACATATCCCCTATCAGCACTGAATAAAACTGCGGAATCTCGTCTAACCTGACTTTGCGTAAAAATTTGCCGAATTTGGTGATCCTCCGGTCGTCCTTGGAAGCGAGCTGCGGGCCATGCTTTTCAGCATCGGAATACATCGACCGGAATTTATGCATTTTGAATGACTTGCCATGGATCCCGATCCGTTGCTGGGAATAAATTACGGGGCCTTTTGAGCTCATTTTCACCATGAAAGCGACAAATACAAAGACAGGAAAAAGAAAGATCAGGGCTATTCCGGAGGCTAAAATATCCATCATTCTCTTCATGGACTGCTGCCAGGGCGGCATGAGGTCCTGAGAAACCTGGATCAGCGGATAATGCCAGATCGAGGTCATTTTGACCATTCCCATCAGGTAGTCCTGCATGTCCGGGATAACCTTTATCACAACCTCAGTCTCTTCAAGAATGGTGAGAATGTTCCGGATGGTTTCCCGTTCGGATCTTTCCATGGCTATGATCACTTCTTCCACTTTCTGCTCCCGGATTATCCGGAGCAGGTCCTCAACGCCGCCAAGCCGTGGCAGGTATTTGGCAATTTTATAATTATGATAATCGACCGGATTCACAAAGCCGATGAATCTATTTCCGGACGGGACTACCTGGCGTTCGATCTCTTCGAAAATCTTAACCGCATTGCCATTACTTCCGACTATGATTGTATTGAATCCCAGTTCCCTTCTGTGTATCTTCCTGACCGTCCCACTTGTTATATAGAGCCTGAACATATAGGTCAGGCCGAAGTGCAGTAAATACAGTATTATAAATGATTGATAATATGATCGGTATGTCACAATAACATCATCCAGGATCAACGCAAAAAAGATAATGATCACTCCGACCAGGGAGATGAAAGACGTCTGGCTGAGCTCCCTTAACCTTGATTTCCGGTAAATCTTAGCGACATTGTAAGTGCCGGTCATACTGTAAATCAACAGCCAGAAAACCGGTACTATCAGGATACCAAGGTACAGGTTGCGATCGTCAAAGACTTCCCCAAGCCGCTGCAGAACGACGGGCTCAAGCGAATACTTCCGGAAGATAAAAAAGAGCATCCATGCCAGGCCTGCTGAAATAAAATCAGCAATAACATATTTGGTTACCTGTAACTTTTTATTCATTATAGGTTTGGTCTGGTCAGCAGTTTTAAATTATCGAACATTAAAACAGTGGTATCATCTCCCTGAGTATGTTGTGACTGGAAGTAGATCTTATAACTTACAGCATCAACGGTCTCATTGATGATGGGTGTAAAATTAACATATATTTTCTTCCATTCTTCCGAATTATTCACGCCTAAAAAAGCCCGGTCCTGTATGATCCCGTCTATCATCTCAATGTATAAGCCGATGAGAACATCAGCATCGAACCGATAATGCATCTCCAGGAATACGAAATCACCCCTGTCGAATTCAAATCCTTTTCCATTGCCGTCATCGGATACCAATTCGAGGAATTTATTTTCTTCATCCAGGTAGCATATTCCTGAAAACCTGGAATTCAGGTCAATGTACGCGCCCGGAGCATTGGCCGGTTGCGTTCTGAAAATACCCGTATCGCTCTTATTACCGGGATGGATTGCCAGGCTGAGATCTTCAAAATCCTCCATCCACACAAATTCAGTATTATCCATATACGAAGAGACTCCTGAAACGGGCAACACACTATCCGGCATCAAGACGAAATCGCTGTAAATAACAGGCTTAAAGCATGGATTGGGAGCCCGGGTATCCGAAATTCCATTCAACAGGATGCCCGGACGCAGTTCAAGTTTATGACTCCCCTCAGCCAGTACGGGGATGGTAGCTGGAATTTCAAAACCACCGATCAGGTCGTCATCCACGTAGACCCACACATCCTTCAGCATCTGTGCCTCCGTGCCCTGCGATGCATAATCCGTTACAAATCCGATGTTTTCAATCCGAATATAGGAAGGAATAGTCTGTTCTCCTTCAAATTTATCACATCCGATAAAAAGGGCAAAAAAAAGGACCGCCAGCGACCAGATCAGGGGATTTCGTGTAAAATGACGGATAAATACTTGCTTCATCGGCTTAGGATGGTATGGAAAAAACGGGATGCCAAATTAATTATTGTCAACAAAGTTTGAAATTAAGGCATCCCCGGTTGCATTTCCTGGACTTTTCTCAATATCTGATAGGCTACCTCAAGGGCTTCGTAACCATCATTAATGGTGACCGGCGGTGTGGTATTGCTATCAATGGCATGGTAAAAGCTGACCAGTTCGGTTCGGATCGCATTCAGGTTTTCTATCGGTGGCCGATCCAGGGATATTCTCTTCTTTCCGCGTTTTTCGCCAAGATCGATGATCATGGCCATCGGATCATCAAAAGGTTCTTTGACATCCATGATCCGGATGATCTCCACATCTTTTTTCAGAAAATCTACCGCCACATAAGCATCTCTCTGGAAGAACCTGGTTTTTCTCATGCTTTTCATGGAAATCCTGCTGGCAGTGAGATTTGCCACACAACCATTATCGAATTCAATCCTGGCGTTGGCTATATCGGGGGTGTCACTTACAACCTGCACACCGCTTGCGTGGATCTTTTTAATATTAGATTTGACAACGCTCAGGATAATGTCTATGTCGTGAATCATCAGATCAAGGATAACTGGCACATCGGTACCCCTGGGGTTGAACTGTGCTAAACGGTGAGCCTCGATGAACATAGGCTGGTTGATATAAGGCTGGGCAGCCAGGAAAGCCGGATTGAACCGCTCCACATGGCCTACCTGGACCTTTACATCGGCTTCTTCCGCAAAAACCATCAGTTGACGTGCCTCATCCGGAGTCGTCACGACCGGTTTTTCGATAAATACGTGCCTGCCTTTTTTCAAGGCACGCGCCGCACAATCGAAATGCGAAATAGTTGGCGTAACGATATCGACCACGTCGACGGAAGAGATCAGATCATCGATGCTGTCAAAATGCGGAATACCAAATTCCTTTTCCACATGAGAAGCTGTTTTTCCATCGGCGTCATAAAACCCAAGCAGTTTATAGTTCTCGATCTCACGGATACATTTAAGATGGATCTTGCCCAGGTGCCCGGCCCCTAAAACCCCAATATTTAACATGGTCCAGATTTTTCTGCAAAAGTAATCTTTTTAAACTTAAAACATATCGATGTCAATTATTGTCATTTGAGGGGAATTAGTATTTTCGTGACTGAAACAGGCATTTTGAAAAGCAGGGCGAATGTTGCAGGACAATTACCGTCATAAAGGCTTAAGAAAGAAACTCATAGATACGCTGCGGGAAAAGGGGATTTCCGATGAAAGGGTGCTGGAAGCGATCAATAAGGTGCCCAGGCACCTCTTCTTAGATTCGTCTTTTCTGGAATTCGCCTACCAGGATAAGGCCTTTCCAATCGGTTCCGGTCAGACGATCTCCCAGCCCTATACCGTGGCCTTCCAGACATCCCTGCTGGCGATTTCTGAAGGCGACAAGGTGCTTGAGATTGGCACGGGATCGGGTTACCAATCCTGTGTTCTGCTGGAAATGGGGGCAAAGGTTTATTCCATTGAACGGCAGAAAAATCTGTACGAAAAGACCAGGGCCCTTTTGCCTGAAATAGGATATTTTCCCAAATTATTTTACGGCGACGGATATCTTGGACTGCCCGCTTTCGCTCCTTATGAAAAAATTATCATCACGGCCGCCACACCGGATATTCCCGAAAAATTACTGGTCCAGTTGAAGACAGGCGGGATCCTGGTCGCACCGGTAGGGCCCAGGGAATTTCAAACTATGACCACCGTGCGGAAAATAGCCGGGAACAAGCTTGAAAGGATCGAGCATGAGAGGTTCAGGTTTGTCCCCATGCTTGAAAAAAGGGCTAAAGACTGAATTTTCATCTTTGGCACGAATTATGATTGGCATCCCGAAATAGTATTTTATTCTCAAAGAATGAAATAAAACCTTAATTTTGTTGAACGAATACGATGAAGATGTTTAACATCGTTATGGAACAAGTAATAACTAATTAATTTATCAATCATGAAGAAAATCCTTTATTTGGCTGGGATAATGCTGATTTCATCCGCATTGTTCTTTACGGCCTGTACCGATGATGAAGAATCGCCCAATCTGCCGCCGAGCATCAGCTTTGTGTCCGGATCCGGATTCCTGACCGACGATGCCACCGTTCCGGTTAATTCCGAGTTTAAAGTTAAAGTGCTCTGTGAACCTAATGCGACATCCGGTGCAAAGATTCAGTCCCTGAGAATAACCAGGGTAACGAATAACCAGGTGTTCCTTGATACCACTTTGGCTTACACTGTCCCGGTTGAGGTTACCTTTAATGCCCTGCCAGATCCGGGAGTTGAAAAGATTGAATTCACAGCGACGGACAAGGATGGGGAAAGTGCAAAAGCTAGTTTGGAAATTACCACCCAGTCAATTGCAGGGGGTATTAACGCCTTCCCCATGCGGATATTGGGTTCCTATTCCAGCCCAACCGGCAGTTCGTTTGCCTCCATCGATGGTAGTGTTTACACCCTTGCCCAGGCTTTTGCCAACCAGACCATCATAGATTTCATGTACTGGTGGGGCGCCTCTACCAATGCGACCATTGGTGCACCTGATGACGCCAACGCCGGACTGGTATTTACCGGGGTCAACGGGCTTCCCAACTGGACTGTGAAGAACGGAACCAGGTTCAAAGTCACCACCCTGACCACTACTGAATTCGATGCAGTGGACACCGATGAGGTGTGCATAGATCAGGCCACCGGTGCGGATCAGACCCGCATGGAAGACCTTGCCGTGGACGATGTGTTTGCCTTCATCACAGTTACCGGAAAACACGGCCTTATTAAAGTTACCAGTATTAATACAGGAGCCGCCGGCGACATCACCATTGATGTTAAAGTTGAGAAATAATTTCTCATTTTGAGAAAAAGCCTGGGGAATTTTCTCTCCAGGCTTTTTTTTTGCCCTAATGTGAAGAAAAGTTAAATTTTGGTTAATCCAAAACATCGTTATCTGCGGTGTATCACTTTTTCCTATTTTTGGGACATGATGGAAATGAATGAAATACTGGACAGGTTGCCCAAACACCTGATGCGCCTGGTGATCGATCAGCCGTACAATCATTATACGGCACAGGATCATGCGGTTTGGCGTTATGTCATGAGGCAGAATGTCCAATATCTCAGCAGGGTAGCCCACGGTTCTTATCTCGACGGCCTTCGTAAAACCGGAATATCCATCGACCGGATCCCGCATATGTATGGTATGAACCGGATCCTGAAAGAGATCGGATGGGCGGCGGTAGCCGTGGATGGATTTATACCCCCTTCGGCGTTCATGGAATTCCAGGCATACCATGTCTTAGTGATTGCTGCCGATATCCGGCCCATCGACCAGATTGAGTATACCCCTGCGCCTGACATTATACATGAAGCCGCCGGACATGCCCCGATCATAGCCGATCCCGAATATGCAGAATATTTGAAACAGTTCGGATGGATCGGGTCCAAAGCATTTTCTTCAGCCAGGGACTATGAGATATATGAGGCCGTAAGGCATTTATCCATTCTGAAAGCCGACCCTTACACCCCCGGGGAGATCATCAAAGAAGCCGAACAGGCACTGGCAGAAGCAGATGCTCTCAAAGACGCCCCTTCTGAAATGACCCTTATCCGTAACCTCCATTGGTGGACCGTCGAATACGGCTTGATCGGCGACCTGTCAAATCCGAAAATATACGGAGCCGGATTGCTTTCCTCCATCGGAGAAAGTTATTCCTCACTTCAACCCGATGTTAAAAAGTTGCCATACACGATCGAAGCGGTCAATTTTAATTTTGATATTACCACCCGTCAGCCGCAACTCTTTGTCACACCGGATTTTCAGCAACTTTCAGATGTGCTCGAGGAGTTTGCCGGTTCAATGGCTTTGCGGAAAGGTGGAATCGACGGCGTTATGAAAGCTATTTCATCCGGTAATACAGGCACTTGTGTTTACAGTTCCGGTCTCCAGGTTTCCGGTACATTCCAGGAAATGATCCTTCACCGGGAAGCAATCGTCTACCTTCGAACCGAAGGCCCCACTCAACTTTGTTATGCAAACAGACAACTGGAAGGACAAGGAAAGGATTACCATAAGCATGGTTTCGGGTCTCCGGTCGGAAAACTTAAAAATTCGGCTATTCCCGTTGAACTTTTATCAGACGGGGAACTCGTACAAATTGGA
This sequence comes from uncultured Bacteroidales bacterium, assembly GCA_964619555.1. Lineage (GTDB taxonomy): Bacteria > Bacteroidota > Bacteroidia > Bacteroidales > JAGOPY01 > JAGOPY01. The sequence goes on from CAZUDV010000002.1 coordinate 98,546, forward strand.
ATCGAAACCGGTAAATCAGTAACACTTGAATTTGAATCCGGTTTGATCGTTGAAGGATATCTCGACAGGATAGTAAGGGAAAATGGGATGAATATCCTGATGGCTTTCAGCAATTGCCGGGTCACTTTCAGGGAAAAGATACTTTTCAGGCCTGAATGGGGTACATTTGACATGGCTGTCGGCCAGAGAATAATATCCGCTTTTTCAGGACCGGCCGATCCGGACGCTTTTGAAATGGAATTCCCCGTTCCTGAAGAGAAGACCCACAAAATCTCCCATTCGCAAAGGGCGCTCGATCTTCACCGTTTATATCAAAAAGTGAGAGACTTCAGGGAAGGTACTTCAGTTAATCTGAACCTGTCGGAAATATTCGACCTTTTATGTGATCAATTCCCGGAAGAATGGCTTCTGCCACTTGAAATTGCAGAAATAGCGGCCCAATACCCGGAGCTTGCCGGTCTCAGATCAAGAATTTCTGATTACCTGCTGATCAAGAAAGGACATGAACCTGAACTGGAAAGGCTGATTGAAAACGGGCTCCGATTCCTGCAAAATTGATCCGGCAGGAGGTCCTCATTTCACAGAAGGTAAAGGATGGCAAGCGCCCGGGAAGCATTCCCCTCATCCAGGTGCTTTTTTGCCAGTTCATACAGACCGGATTCTTTATCCGTTGATTTATTTAAGATTTTAATGATGTCAGGATTTGTCTTAACCATTTGAATTTCTTTCTCAGACGGAAGACAACCCAGATTTCCCAGCTTTCCCAGATCATTGCCTGACAGAAGTGAGCTGAACCTGATCTTTTCCGGCAGGGCATCGATGCCGATGCCGATCTTGTCAAGAGGCTTTTCCACCTGGAAAAGCCCATCGCCGAAAGCCTTGCAATACCAGTCTCCGCCCATTCTGCCAACCAGTCTTATTTTTTGCGGATCGATCATCCCATTTTCTGACAGGATGACCTGGCTCACATGCATGACAAGTATTTCACAAATCACGAGATTAGCAGCTCCCCCACCCTGACCGGTCTCGATGACATCCCTGACCTTGCATTCAATCTGCACCGGCGATTCCATGACCCGGAAAGGCCGCACCTTGATTGAAGGCATTTTCGTAAACCCAGCTTTGATAAATTCATCCGTACCTTCCGGAAATTCCGTGCTTGCCAGGCTGACCTGGTTGACCATTTCATAAGTGACCACATTAATGACCACTTCCGAAACTACCCTGACGTTTTCATAAGTATGTTTGGTGGTATTATCCCTGCTGCGGCGCGATGGGGAGAAGATCAGGGTTGTGGGATTAATGCCAAACAGGTTGAAAAAGCTGAACGGGGACAGATTGGGATTACCTTCGGCATCAATAGTACTGGCAAAAGCAATCGGCCTGGGCCCAATGGCACCTTGTAACAACTTCTGGAGCTGGCTGTTCGGCAATTCACCGGCTAATATTTGTAGCATAAGATCCCCTTCTGAATTTTTAATTCTAAATTTACATACTTGTCACGGCGTCGCGGGTAATATAGTGGTCCGGGCTTCGCCGAAACCTATCCGCAAGCCTTCTTTTTCCGCCCATCCGCGAATAATGACAGTATCTCCGTCATGGATAAAACTGCGGTCGGTACCGTCAGGCATCCGGATTGGCCGGGTACCTTTCCAGGTCAGTTCCAGCATCGATCCGAAGGAGCCCTCATCCGGCCCGCTGATTGTACCGGAAGCGTACAGGTCGCCCACCCGGATATTGCAGCCATTTACAGTATGATGAGCCAGTTGCTGGCACATATTCCAATACATATACCGGAAGTTTGACCGGCATACGACTTTCTCCAAACCTCCGGATAGCTGATCACCGGCCGTTGACTGCCGACCTGCCTCAATGGCCACTTCGAGGTTGATATCATAGTTCTTCCAGCCTTCATACCTGAGATAGGGTAATACTTCGGGCACCTGCACCGGGCCGGGGGTACGGAATGGTTCCAGGGCTTCCAGCGTAACTATCCAAGGAGAAATCACCGATCCGAAATTCTTACTCAAAAAAGGGCCCAGCGGAACATATTCCCATTTCTGAATATCACGGGCTGATAAATCGTTGAATAGTACCAGGCCAAAAATATAGTCTTCCGCTTCATTGGTAGGAACAGATTCTCCCAGGACCGTACCCTTGCTGACGATAAAACCCATTTCCAACTCAAAATCCAACTGCCTGGTCGGGCCAAAATCCGGCAGATCCTTATCATCCGCCCTGGTCTGGCCCCTGGGCCTTTTGATGTCCGTTCCGGTAATCACGACAGATGATGCCCGGCCATGGTACCCTACAGGAATATGTTTCCAGTTAGGCAGGAGGGCATTGGCCGGATCCCGGAACATTTTACCCACATTGGTGGCATGCTCTTCACTGGAATAGAAATCAGTATAATCGCCAATTTCAACGGGGAGATGCATCATCGCTTCATCCGCCGGGACCAGGGCCAACCTGACCGTTTCCGGGTCATGGCTGAGCATGGTCGACATACCGGTGAAGAGCTCGATTATCCTATTCCTCACCAGGCCGGTCCATGGTTTTCCCATCGCAATAAAGTCATTCAGCACCGGCTGATCGAAAACAGTCAGGTCGGGCAAACGGAGGCTATCGAAATACCCCCTTTCTGCCAGCACCTTCAAATCGATCACCGTATCTCCGATCCTGGTGGCAGGCCTTGGCCTGGTGGCCTCTTTGCTGAAAATGCCAAATGGAATATTCTGCAACGGAAAATCGCTGTTATCAGGTATTTCGATCCAACTCATCCGATTTTTCTGAATTAATATTTCAATGAATAAATTTATTCAACATGCAGATCGGCTGCCTTCATCCCCAGCCTTTTCCCCTCCTCAAGCATCAGGGAATACGCTTCATCAAAATTATTGTGGATGATGCCGTCGAGGATGGCCTCCCGTATTGCATTTTTAATGATACCAACCTCCTTCCCCGGTGGTATGCTAAAAGTCTTCATGATCAGATCGCCACTGACGGGAGGCTGCCAGTTCCGGATCCGGTCCTTCTCCTCAACTTCCACCAGTTTACGCCTCACCAGCTCAAAATTACCCAGGTAGCGCCTGACTTTGTCAGGATTCTTGGAAGTAATGTCAGCTTCACAAAGCAACATCAGGTCGTCAATATCATTTCCGGCATCGAAAAGGAGGCGTCGAACGGCTGAATCAGTCACTTCTTCCTGCGACAGGACAATAGGCCGCAAGTGAAGCATGACTAGTTTTTGTACGTACTTCATCCGTTCATCAACCGGCATCTTATAACGGTGGAACAGCCTTGGAATCATTTTAGCACCGATAAATTCATGGGAATGAAAAGTCCAGCCTGCCGCATCATCCCATTTCTTCGTCTGGGGTTTTGCTATATCATGCAATAAAGCGGCCCAGCGGAGCCAAAGGTTCAACGATTTAGCCGCAACATTATCAAGTACCTGGAGGGTATGGAAGAAATTATCCTTGTGGCCCTTTCCATCGATGAATTCCGCGCCTTTCAGGGCAACCAGTTCCGGGAAGATAATGGCAAGCAGTCCGCACTCCAGCAGCATTTTGAATCCAACCGAGGGCTTTTCCGCCAGGATGGTCTTTTCCAGTTCATCGTTGATCCTTTCTCTGGAAACGATCCCGATCCGTTCTGCATTTCGTGTAATAGCTCCGAAAGAGCGGCTCTCGATCGTAAAATTCAGTTGGGTGGCAAACCGGATTGCCCGCATCATTCTGAGGGGGTCATCCGAATAAGTTAAATCGGGATCAAGAGGCGTCCTGATTATACCATTTTCCAGGTCTTTCCTTCCGTTAAACGGGTCCAGCAACCGGCCCAGGTCAATTTGGTTCAGACTGATAGCAAGAGCATTGATGGTGAAATCGCGGCGGTTCTGGTCATCTTCAAGGGTTCCGTTTTCAACGAGCGGTTTCCTGGAGTCAGCCCTGTAGGATTCTTTTCTCGCGCCCACGAACTCGACGATCCATTCCTCATCACCCTCGAAGTATCGAACCATTGCGGTCCCGAAATTACGGAACACGCTCACATGCGCATTTCGGCCTATCCTGGCGGCGTAGGCCTGGGCAAGCTCTATCCCGCTGCCGATCACAACGACATCGATATCCTTTGTCGGCCTGGCAAGCAGCTTGTCGCGAACATATCCACCAACGACATACGCCGGTTTTCCTCCTTCTCTCACTGCTTCGATCAATGGTAAAAATACCGGGTAATCCAGGAATTGCTTAAAGTTCATGTTCATCAGGGTGCAAAAATACGAAAAAGTAAGGATGGCCTGGGGAGGTCTTAAGCTTGTTCTGCCTTTTCTCCTGATTGGGAAGCTTTAAATGCGCTGGGAGTCTGGCCTGTATATTTCTTAAAACAGGCGTTGAAGGATGATTTCGACTGGAATTCGACCATTTCGGCAATCGCTTCAATTTTAAGATTGTTGTTTTTATCCCCTGACAATTTATCAACGGCTTCTTTAATACGGTAATCGTTTACGATCCCATAGAAATTCTTTTCCATATGCACATTTATCACATAAGTGACCTTTCTTCTGCTCTCATTCAACAAGGCACAAAGATCGCCCATACTGAATGCCGCATTCAGAAATGGCTTTTTTTCTTCCATGATCCGGGTGATCTCCAGGCTGATCCGTTCAATATCCTCAGGATGAATAAAATCCACCAGTTTATTAGCGGGTGGATTCTCGGATAAAGCGTTCTTATCAGAGCTTCCCGAAACATCTGCCGGAACGGTCATCCGGGAAACCTGCATCAGCATTGAATTCTGTTTCATCCCATAGTATCCTGCCAGGCCACCGCTAATAAGCATCAGGACGTTATAGACCAGGGCAAATCCGATGGTTCTTCCCTGCCCGAAAAAATTTACCATTCCGTTGAAAATAAGAAACAGCAGAACGCTCAGTGATATGATCATCACCCAATTCAAGTCCAGATATGCCAGGTAGGCCGGTCGTTGCCTCATGGTCATCGCTTCTGCTTTCAGTATTTTCCTCACCTGGTAAGCGATAAGCACTACCTGAAGAACAAGTAACATGACTGATCCGGTCCAAAATATCCTTTCCGTCAGCGACCTGCCTGTCACACCCGTATTCCCGGCCGTAAAACCCTGGTCGATAAATGTCAACCGGGAAGATTCCGGCAGCATTCCATAGAAGATAACATTCAATATGAACACCATTACAGGGGGGATGAAGAACTGCAATTTACTCCTGGGGCTAATGTCATGATCTTCCCGTGTCAGGGATAAGATATACAGAAAGAAAACCGGGGCAATACTCAGTAGAACAGGCACATAAACAATGTACCACCATGAAAACAGATCCCGGTAGCCAAGGTGATAAGAAGCGTTTAAAACCAGAAAAAGCGTCATGAGAAACATCAGAAATCCGAAATACCTCCTGGAAGGACTGCTTTTTCTAAATGTGACCAATTGAACGGTGTAAAATAACAGCTGGTAGATCGGAAGAGAAAAAAGAATGACGTAAATGCTATCCTGAGTGAGCATAGGTTAATAATTCAGGGATTGATGGCAGGACAAAGATAGAATTTATCAGTAATAATCTCCTACTTTTGCCTGAGAGTTAAAATAAATGCTTTGTATTCCCCGAACCGGTACCAATCCATTTTTCAACCTTGCCGCAGAGGAGTATCTTCTTAAAAATTTTAAAGGAGATGTCTTTTCCATCTGGATCAACGATCCGTGTGTGGTAGTAGGCAAACACCAGAATACACTGGCTGAAGTCAATTATCATTACCTGAAGGAAATGCAAATCCCCGTCCTTCGCCGGATCACAGGCGGTGGCGCCGTTTTTCATGATCAGGGCAATATCAATTTCAGTTTTATTACTTCAGGTGAAAGGCATAAATTGGTAGACTACCGGCGGTCTACCCTGCCTCTCATCCGGTTCCTGGATTCACTCGGCGTGAAAGCCGCATTTGAAGGGAAAAGCAATCTGACCATCGACGGAAGAAAATTCTCAGGGAACTCTGCCCATGTTTATAAAGACCGTGTGATTCATCATGGCACCGCTATGTTTTCGTCTGACATACAGCGTCTTAATCAATCGCTAAACCGCAGTGCCGGAAAATTATCAGATAAATCCGTTCATTCCGTCAGGGCACAGGTTACCAATATCCAGGATCATCTGCAGGTAAAAATGACCCCGTATGAATTCCGGGAGTCATTTTTCCGGTTTGTTGTGAACAATCATCCGGGAAGTGACATTTATAAGCTGACAGCAGAGCAGGAAACAGAAATCGGCAAACTCGCTGAAACAAAATACAGAACATGGGAGTGGGTCTACGGATATTCACCCGATTATACACTTGATTCAGAAATGAACAACTTGAGTAAAACCTGGTCCATCCGCCTTTCCGTGTCCAAAGGCATAATCCTAAATTGCACAATTACAGATGAAAAAGGGATTCAATTTGTCGAGTTGGAAAAATTAATTACCGGGCTCCCCCACAGGGAAGACAGGCTCGGGGATTCACTCGGGAATATTAATTTTGCAGATTATTACCCGGAATTTGATATATATTCATTTATCAGAAATATATTTTAAAATGAACTTAAACACTATATACGATAAGCTCTGGAATATCTATACGGAACAAAATCCGGCCGTTCAACAGGTTTATAACCTGTTTATCAGGGAAGGTGAAAGGGTCATTAATGACCATATCGCCTTCCGGACTTTCAATGACCCGAGGGTTGGAATAGATGTTTTGTCCAGGCCATTTTTGGCAAATGGTTACCAGGAAAAGGGCACCTATCATTTCGAAGAGAAGAAACTCTTCGCAAAGCACTTTGAAAACCCTTCAGATCCGGATGCTCCAAGAGTGTTCATCAGCGAATTGTTAACAGAGAATTTCAGCGGTTTCCTGCAGGAAAAAGTCAAATCGGTTATTAATAAAATTCCGGATAACTTGCTTCTTTCCGATGATCTGATCTTTTCGGGCAATACCTGGGAGAAGCCTTCCTTCGAGATTTACAATAAACTGAAAGAAGAATCGGAATATGCCGCATGGGTATACGTCTTTGGTTTTTGTGCCAACCATTTCACTGTCAGCGTGAATCATCTTAAAAAGTACAACTCGCTGGAAAAAGTCAATACTCTTTTAAAGAATAATGGTTTTCTGATCAACGATTCAGGCGGAGAGATCAAAGGTACCCCTACGGAACTGCTGGAACAATCATCGATCAAATCAGGTATCGTCAATATCGGTTTTCTGGAAGGTGTTTTTGGAATTCCGGGGTGCTATTACGAATTTGCCCGGCGTTATCCTGATGAAAAGGGACAATTGTACTCCGGGTTCATTGCCAAATCGGCCGACAAGATATTTGACAGCACCAACTATTACAAGCAATAGGTGACTTTGGGATTTCTTTTATGGGCAACTTCGACCAAACCATTTCCGCATCACTTGAAAATCTGAAGATTTCTCTTCAGGGCGATCTATTTACAGAATACCGCCATCGTATCCTTTATGCAACCGATGCATCGGCTTACCGCCAGGTGCCACTGGCAGTGGCCAGGCCAAAAAATGCGGAGGATATACGGAAACTGGTCCGATTTGCCACGGAACACAAGATCCCTCTTATACCCAGGACTGCCGGCACTTCACTGGCGGGCCAGGTAGTTGGAAGCGGTATTGTGGCGGATGTTTCAAAATATATGAACCGGATCCTGGAGGTGAATGCCCGGGAGAGATGGGTAAGAGTAGAACCGGGTGTCGTCCTGGATGAGTTGAACCGGAAAATAGCTGATTATGGTCTTTATTTCGGACCGGAAACATCCACATCCAATCGCTGCATGATCGGCGGGATGCTCGGAAACAATGCATGCGGGGCCCATTCGATCATTTATGGAAGCACACGGGACCATACTTTATCGGTCAGGGCGATCCTCAGCGATGGTTCAGAGGTGGAATTCGGGCCGCTGGAACGGGAAGAATTTGACGCCAGGAGAAACGGCAGTGATTTCGAAGCTTCCCTGTACCAAAATATCTATCAGCTCTTATCTCCCCGGGAGGTCCGGGAAGAAATCCGCAAAGAATATCCGGACAATGAAATTAAAAGGAGGAATACCGGTTATGCCATTGACATAATGATCGGTCATCAGCCATTCAACACCTCGGGGAAACCTTTCAATTTCTGCCGTTTGCTTGCCGGGTCCGAGGGAACGCTGGCGTTCACTACTGAAATCAAGCTGCAACTCGTCCCGCTTCCTCCTAAGGTAAAAATCCTGGTCTGTGCTCATTTTCAGACACTGGAAGATGCGCTTCAGGGGAACCTGATCGCCCTGAAACATAATCCCGGAGCGGTAGAGCTAATGGATAAGTTCATCCTGGATTGTACCAAGGACAACATTGAGCAGAGAAAGAACAGGTTTTTCCTGAAAGGCGATCCGGGTGCCATCCTTATTGTTGAATTTGCCAGGGATAGCCAGGACGAATTGCTGAAAATCGCCGGTGAACTGGAGTCTGATCTTAAACAGGCCGGCCTGGGATATCATTACCCCGTGATCCTGGGTGATGATATCACCAAAGTCTGGGCTTTGCGTAAAGCCGGGCTGGGGGTCCTGACCAATATACCCGGCGACGCCAAACCGGTTTCCGTTATTGAAGATACCGCTGTCAGGCCCGATAAATTACCCCATTATATTTCGGAATTTAAGGTTATCCTGGAAAAACACGGCCTTAACTGCGTATATCATGCCCATATTGCCACAGGGGAATTGCATTTGCGCCCGGTATTGAACCTTAAAGATCCGGCCGACGTTGCAAAATTCAGGGCAATTGCCCATGATATCGCAATTCTGGTCAAAAAATTCAACGGTTCGTTGAGCGGCGAACACGGCGACGGAAGATTGCGGGGTGAGTTTATACCTTTGATGATCGGCGGCAGGAACTACGAAATCCTGAAACAAATCAAACGTGCCTGGGATCCGGACAATATATTCAATCCCGGGAAGATCACTGACACCCCCCCCATGGATACCAGTCTCCGCCATGAGCCTGGCAAACCGACCAGAGAAGTAAAAACCTTTTTCGATTTTTCGGCTGACGGTGGTATACTGAGAGCTATTGAGAAATGCAACGGATCGGGTGATTGCAGGAAGTCCCACCTGATGGGTGGCACGATGTGCCCCAGTTACATGGCCACCACGGACGAAAATACCACAACCCGGGCAAGGGCTAACACACTGAGGGAATTCATTACCAATTCGGAAAAAAAGAACCCGTTCGATCACAAGGAGATATATGATATCCTTGACCTCTGCCTTTCATGTAAAGGTTGCAAATCGGAATGCCCTTCCAATGTGGATATGGCCAAATTCAAGGCTGAATTTCTGCAGCATTATTATGATGAAAATGGCGTTCCTTTCAGGGCCCTTGCAGTTGCTAATATTACCCGCATGAACCGGGTGGGCAGCATCGCACCATGGGCCTATAATTTTATAGTGAGACAACCTGCCATTTCCGGTTTTATCAAAAACATGATCGGTTTTGCGACAGAACGGAGTTTACCGGGATTGTCCAGGCAGACCCTGCACCACTGGCTGCGAAATTACCGCCAAACCCTGCCGGCCGGGATATCCATCAGGAAAGTCTATCTTTTTGTAGATGAGTTTACCGATTACAACGATGCCCATGTCGGTATCGCTGCGGTCAAACTCCTGAACAAACTGGGATACCAGGTATTAACCGTCGATCACCCGGAGAGTGGCAGGTCATATTTGTCGAAAGGGCTTGTCAGAACGGCTAAGGAACTGGCCAACCTGAACATCGGCATTTTTAAAGATATTGTCGGAGAAGAGATCCCATTGATCGGCATTGAACCGTCCTGCATACTTTCTTTCAGGGACGAGTATCCCGACCTGGCCTACAGTGAAATGCAGCAGGCTGCCGTCGAACTTTCCCGGAATTGCCTGTTAATCGATGAATTCTTCGAAAGAGAGATCGGGCGGGGACACATTACCCCGGCACAATTTACCGTTGAAAAGAAGCACATCCGGTTGCATGGGCATTGTCATCAGAAATCGATCGCGTCCACCAGGTCGACCAAGGTGATGCTGAGCCTTCCGCAGAATTACACAGTAGAAGAAATCCCTTCGGGGTGCTGCGGCATGGCAGGTTCTTTCGGATATGAAAAAGAGCATTACGAGCTGTCGATGAAAGTGGGTGAACTCCAATTATTCCCGGCTGTCAGGAATACACCGGAAGAGGTGATCATTGCCGCCCCGGGGACCAGTTGCCGCCACCAGATCAAGGATGGCACCGGGCGGGAAGCGTTGCATCCTGTAGAAGTGCTATACAGGGCCCTCGCCTGAGCCGTCAGCTGGTTTTCACCGGCTTCATTTCCAACACCTTACAATTGCATCACCATTCCATCGGTGGCAGCATAGGAATCCGGGAACACTGACCGGGCTTCCTTCAGCAGTTCATCTATCTCTTTGTACCGGGCTGAATAATGCCCGATGAGAAGTTTTTTAACATTGGCCTTACTGGCTATGGTAGCAGCTTCTATCGCAGTTGAATGGAATTTGACGTGGGCATCCTCCAATTTGTCCTGCGTGAATGTCGCCTCATGGTACAGCAGGTCACATCCTTCAATCAGAGGGATCAGCGGCTCATGATAAGCCGTATCGGTGCAGTAAGCATACGATTTAGGCGGAACAGGGTCTTCGGTGATCAGGTGGTTGAGGATCTCATTCCCTTCAAGGTCGGTAAAATTAGCCCCTTCCTTGATCTTTTCAAATTCGGACATCGGGATCTTCAATTTTGCCAGCATTTCCTTTCGGATCTTCCGTTTATGCGGTTTTTCCCGGATCAGGAAACCACAGGTCGGTATCCGGTGGTTCATAGGAAGCGTTACAACGGAAAGATATTTCTCATCCATGATAACCTGCGAGACCTCCGGGTCGAGTTCATGAAAGATGAGCGGATAATTAAGCGTGGTAAAGCTTTGTTCCATCTGATAATCGATGATATGCTTCAATGGGGCTATACCGTATAAATGAAGCTCTTTTTTACGGCCTAAAAGGTGGAACGTATTGATCAGGCCGATCAGCCCGTAGAAATGGTCTCCGTGCAGATGGGAAATAAAAATATGACTGATCCGGAGGGGTTTCTGTATAAACCGGCGCAGTTGCATCTGGGTCCCTTCACCGCAATCCAGGAGGATCATCAGGTTTTCGACCTGAACGACCTGTGCTGTCGGATGACGGCTGACCAGGGGTACGGCTGCTCCCGATCCCAGGATGGTTATGGTGAAAGACATACTGATCGTGTTAAAAGTTCAAAGGGCAAAGTGTAAAGTTAACCAAATATTAAGCTAACTTCAACTTTGCCCTTTGCTTATTAAACCTATATAGACAGGTTATTCTTCTTTAGCGGTTTTGCCTTTTGACCTTTCTTTCTTCTCCTGCTTTTCCATATCCTCCTTCAGATTGGCAAGGGCTTCAAGGTCGCCAAGAGTGGTTTTCTCGATGTTGTCCTGGATTTTCTTCACGGCTCTTTTAGCAGAACGGCTCTCCTTCTTTTCCTTCGATTCTTCCTTGTCACGTTCCGTGCGCGCCTCATCCTGGTGCACCCTGGTGTGGGAAAGGATGATCTTCTTATTTTCCTTCGAAAACTCAATCACCTTGAAATCCACAGCATCGTCAACCCTGAGTGGAGTGTTATCCGCTTTCTGGGCATGGCGTGAGGGAACAAATCCTTCAACGCCGTAGGGCAATGAAACGATGAACCCTTTGTCATTTGAGCTGACCACTGTTCCCTGATGAACGGAGCCGAGCGTAAAGACAGACTCGAACACATCCCAGGGATTTTCTTCGAGTTGTTTATGACCGAGGCTCAGACGCCTGTTTTCAGTGTCCACGTCAAGGACAACCACATCGATCTGTTCCCCGATCTTGGTGAATTCTGCCGGGTGTTTGATCTTTTTTGACCATGACAGGTCAGAGATATGGATCAGGCCATCGACGCCTTCTTCCAGTTCAACAAAAATCCCAAAATTGGTAAAGTTGCGAACGGTTGCGGTGTGCTTGGAATTGATCGGGTATTTCTGGACGATGTTCTCCCACGGATCCGGCACAAGCTGCTTCATACCAAGGGACATCTTTCTCTCATCGCGGTCAAGTGTCAGTACGATCGCTTCCACTTCATCGCCGACTTTCAGGAAGTCATGAGCGGTACGCAGGTGCTGTGACCATGACATTTCCGACACATGGATAAGGCCTTCCACACCGGCTGCAATCTCGATGAATGCACCGTAGTCAGCAATCACCACCACTTTGCCTTTCACTTTATCGCCCACTTTGAGGCTCTGGTCGAGAGAATCCCACGGATGCGGCATAAGTTGTTTAAGACCCAGTGCAATGCGTTTCTTCTCATCATCGAAATCCAGGATAACAACCTTGATCTTCTGATCGAGCTGGACGATTTCTTCCGGATGGTTGATCCTGCCCCATGACAGGTCAGTGATATGGATCAGGCCGTCTACCCCGCCCAGGTCAATGAATACGCCATAGGAGGTGATATTCTTAACAGTTCCTTCGAGCACCTGCCCTTTTTCCAGCTTGGCCATGATCTCAGCCTTTTGCTGTTCCAGTTCGGCCTCGATGAGGGCTTTGTGCGAAACCACCACATTTTTATATTCCTGGTTGATCTTCACCACTTTGAATTCCATCGTTTTATCGACGAATATATCATAGTCGCGGATGGGTTTTACATCGATCTGTGAGCCCGGAAGGAAAGCCTCGATACCGAAAACATCGACGATGAGGCCGCCTTTAGTGCGGCATTTGACATAACCCGTAATGATCTCATCCTGTTCATAAGCAGTGTTAACTCTTTCCCAGGATTTCAGGATACGGGCTTTCTTGTGTGAAAGGACCAGTTGTCCGCCAAGGTCTTCCTGGCTTTCCACATATACGTCTATCTTGTCGCCATGCTTAAGGTCCTGCAGGTACCTCACTTCGGATGCCGGAATGATACCGTCGGATTTGTACCCGATATTCACCACGATTTCACGGGCATTCTTGCCTACGACAGTTCCGGTGATCACTTCATGTTCAGTTATGGAACTGAGGGTTTTGTCATAAATACTCTCCAGCCGCTTGCGCTCATCTTCGGAATATTTATCCTGCTTTTTACCGATGGCATTCCAGTCGAATTCAGCTGCCGGCTTAACGGGTTCCGGGGCAACCTTACCAAAAATCTCCTCGACCGGTTCATCTTCAACCGGACTGACCTCTTGTGGGATTTCAGCAGGTTCTTCGGGGGTTTCGGCGGGTTCTTCGGGGGTTTCGACTGGTTCTTCCTGGATTTCTTCTGGAGAGGGGCCCTCAGCTTCGACAGCTTCGGGAATTTCGTTAACCTCAGGGTTCAGGATCTCTTCGCCCTGTTCGTTAACTTTCATTTCATTTTCAGTCATTAAAAGAATCATTTGGCTCTGTTTCGTGCCTCTGCACCCGGGCATTCCGCAAAGCGGGTTAAACATTCAAATCAAGGATTGCTGTGCAGTGAATGGCAATCTTCCCAAAAGGGGCGGCAAAGATACAAATTTTGAATCAAATATATGGTGTTTGAAAGGAAATAATATGAGAGGAAGAGAAATGACAAGACATGCCGTGGTCATTTTAAATTCTTAGGAATATCGATTCGCTTCGGACGGAGATGTGATGCAGCCTCTTTATATAATCTTTACGGAACCGGCGAATAATATAATAAAATCAAAATTTAAGCCGGGGTAATTTTGTTACGCAAAAAATTTCAGATGTGTCAAAAGATTCCCGGTTAGCGGAGAAACTTAAGAAAACCTTTATCGGGAGGGCGAGGGATATCTCAGATAAAAAGGTCTTTCAAAAAATTTCGCTTGTTGCCTTTTTTGCATGGGTCGGACTGGGCAGTGATCCTCTTTCCAGTTCCTGTTACGGGCCTGAGGAGATCATGCGGAACTTGCAGGGACATACCAACCTTGCCATATTTGTAGGGATGCTGACCGTTTTTACGATTTTCATCATCAGCACGAGTTATCGCCAGATCATCAACCTTTTCCCTCACGGCGGAGGCGGCTATATCGTGGCTACCAAGCTCATCTCTCCATCCATAGGGATGATATCAGGATCTGCATTGCTGATCGATTATATCCTGACCATTACCATTTCCATTTCCAGCGGGGCTGATGCCATTTTCAGCTTCCTTCCCGGCTCCTGGCATCCTTACAAGCTGATTTTCTCGTTCTTTGTCTTAGGCATCCTGATCCTGTTGAACCTCCGCGGTGTAAAGGAATCCGTCATGGTACTCACTCCCATCTTCGTGCTTTTCATCATCACCCATATGGTCCTCATCGGTGTCAGCCTGTTCCAGCACCTTCCGGACGCCGGTGCGGTAGTTGAAAGAAGCTCCGTGGAATTGACCGGTACGATCCAACAGCTTGGCTTTATTGGAGCCCTCGCGTTACTTTTAAAAGCATACAGTATGGGGGCCGGAACCTACACGGGCATCGAAGCAGTCAGCAACGGGATTCCCAACCTGCGGGAACCTAAAGTGATCACGGCTCAGAAAACCATGATCCTGTTATCGTTATCGCTTTCTATAGCCGCTTTTGGGTTGATCATTTCTTATTATTTGCTGAACGTTCAGTTCCTGCCTAACAAAACCCTGAACGCAGCGCTCACCGAAATGGTTGTTGCCTCCTGGCTCCCATGGCTTGGCACCTCTTTTCTCTTTTTGACCCTACTTTCAGAGGCGGCATTGTTATTTGTGGCCGCCCAGACAGGTTTCCTTGACGGGCCAAGGGTTATGGCCAATATGGCTACTGACAACTGGCTCCCTAGGCGATTCATGCTGCTGAGCGACAGGCTGGTTTCGCAAAACGGAATTCTCATCATGGGCATAGCCGCTTTCCTTTTTCTCTATGCTTCCAAAGGTAAGGTGTCATGGCTTGTCATCCTATATAGTATCAATGTATTCATCACTTTCAGCTTGTCCCAGTTTGGAATGGTAAGACACTGGATACTGGTCAGGAAGGAAGAAACCAAATGGTTACGGAAAATGATCATCAATGGAGTGGGATTTGTCATGACCTCTTCGATACTGGTCACTGTTGTCATTATGAAATTCACGGAAGGAGGATGGATTACACTGGTGATCACCGGCACACTGGTAACCTTTGCCGTAATAGTGAAAAGGCATTACGAAAATGTCAGGAAACGCCTGATTATTTTTCAAAAACAGGTCATTCACGCCATTCCCGAGATAATTCTAAAACTCAAC
This sequence comes from uncultured Bacteroidales bacterium, assembly GCA_964619555.1. Lineage (GTDB taxonomy): Bacteria > Bacteroidota > Bacteroidia > Bacteroidales > JAGOPY01 > JAGOPY01. The sequence goes on from CAZUDV010000002.1 coordinate 113,860, forward strand.
AGAAAATTCAGGAACAATTATTCGAGGCCGGTCCAGGGGCAGTCCCTTAAAACCGCTGTCCTTCTTGTGAACGGTTATAATGGCCTGGGATTGTTCTCGCTCTTCAGGATCATCGACAGTTTCAATCCGGAATGCAGGCATATCCTGTTTTTACATATCGGGTTACTGGACTCCCAAAATGTGAAGAGCCATGAGCATATGGATAAAATGAAGGAAACCATCGTGATAGATCTCTTAAAATACAAGTACATTGCGGAAAGGCTGGGCCTGACTGCAGATTACCTATACGCCATAGGGACCGATGTGGTGGAAGAGATCGACAGGATGATCCCCGAAATCATCCGTCAATATCCTGACTCGATATTTATCGGCGGACAATTGATATTCGGAGGTGATACGGGATTGTCCCGGCTGTTGCATAATTACACCATCTTCGCCATTCAAAGGAAACTATATATTCATGGAATGACGACGATCGTTGTTCCTATACCATTAGATATGAGCATGTTATATTCATTACAGAATTTAAAAATATTGGCTTGAAATGGAAAAATTAGTGGAAGACCTAATCGATAGGCTTGTGAGCACACGGAACGATATTCTGCAGAAAGTGAAAACCCAGCCTTTTGATGCAAATAACCGGGTATCTCTTTTATTGTCGGGCGAAATTTTAGCCTATGACGCATGCATCAAGGAACTGGAGCGACTCGTCGAATATTCGAAGGAAGGTAACCTTAAGTTTAATGGTGCAAAATAAAGTTATTGATACAGAACATGCCTTACCTTTGTTTAGGTGTTGTTCAAATTGATATCCGCTGTGATTGACCATTTGTTCTGTTAAATGATGTTTACGAGCCGATTCGATAAAAGCCCGATAAAGCAATATCTGATCGCGATTGCCGCAACTCTTTCTGTTTCTGCAATTTGCTACCTGATCGCGCCTTATATCGGACATATTGCTGTTGCCCTCGTGCTCCTGTTCATGGTGTCGATTCTTTCAGTGACCGTCAGTCTATATCCTGTCCTGACATCAGCCATTCTGAGTGCCCTCATTTGGGATTTCTTTTTTATCCCGCCTCCATTCACGTTTCACATCGGTCAAACGGAAGATGTCCTCATCCTGGCCATGTATGTTACCATCGCCCTGATCAACGGTCTTCTTAACACCCGGATCAAGCATTATGAAAAGATTGTCAGACGCCGCGAGGATCGTCTGAAATCGTTGAAATTGTACAATGCCATATTCAGTTCAGTCTCACATGAACTCCGGACACCATTGACAACGATCATGGGTGTGACTGAAAACCTCGCTACATCCGGGAACAAAATCCCGGTCGGGGACAGGGATATACTTTATAGAGAACTCTATATTGCATCCAGCAGACTAAACCGGGTGGTTGACAATCTGATGAATATGTCGAGGCTGGAGTCAGGCCACCTGGAGCCAAAATACGACTGGTGCGACTTGCATGAACTAGTATGGAGCGCCATCAACAGGCTCAGCGAAGAGATCAGGACGCATCCGCTCAAAGTGGAATTTCAGCCAGGTCTTCCTATCGTTAGATTAGACTACGGCTTGATGGAACAAGCCCTCTTCAACATTGTACAGAATATTTGCCTGCACACCCCTGAAAAAACTCCGGCAAGTATTACCGTAAGTTGCCGGGATCAGATCCTGCTCTTAGAGATTTCAGATGAAGGTCCCGGTTTCAGTGAAGAAGACAAACTCAGGGCATTCGAAAAATTTTACCGCGCCCATTCTGCCCGGAGCGGAGGTTTAGGCCTGGGATTGTCGATTGCAAGAGGATTTGTCCAGGCTCACGGTGGAGACATCCGCATTGATAATAAGAAAACAGGAGGCGCCCTGTTCACAATAAGTGTGCCGGTTACCGTTTCAAATGTTACCCCAGATGAGCAATAAAGCTTCAATCCTGATCATTGACGATGAAAGGCAGATAAGGAAACTGCTGGAGGTCACGTTGAATTCAGCCGGTTACAAGGTTTTCGAAGCCTCCACCGGGAAAGAAGGCATGATCCAGGCTGCCATCCACCCACCGGGTCTCATTATCCTCGATCTGGGCCTGCCTGATGAGGATGGCCAGCTCGTTCTCACAAAACTAAGGGAGTGGTATATGTCGCCCATTATTATCCTCTCCGTGAGGGATTCGGAAGAAGAGATCATACGGGCCCTTGATAATGGCGCAAATGATTACCTGGTCAAACCGTTCAGGACCGGTGAACTCCTGGCCCGGATCAGGAATGCCCTCCGGTTGATATCATCCGATACTGGAAACAGCAATATCATATCGGCCGGCAATCTTGTGATCGACCTGGCAGCCAGGAAATTGACAAGGGACAATGAATCTGTCAAACTCACTTCAACTGAATATGCCCTGCTGACGCTCCTGGCAAAGAACCACGATAAAGTCCTGACCCACCAGTATATCCTGAAAGAGATCTGGGGTCCCGGGTATATAGAACAATCCCAGTACCTTCGGGTTTTCATCGCGCAGATCCGGAAAAAAATCGAAACTGATCCCGAAAATCCGAAATTCATTACAACGGAATCGGGAATCGGATACCGTTTCAACCTGGAATGAAGTTCCATATTACCTGTTTGACTTCCTTCTTCTGTCATCTTTTCACTATCTTTGCAAATAACCTAATCCTATCAGCCATGCCACTGAAATGCGGAATTGTCGGGCTTTCCCTCGTTGGGAAAACCACCATATTCAATTGTTTCTCCAATGCCCGAGCACATTCCGGCGGAGCAGCCAAATCCAATATCGGGACGATCCATGTCCCGGATCCCCGGCTTTATGAGATCGATAAGTTCATCAAAAGCGTCAAGATCGTCCCGGCCACAGTGGAGATCGTGGATATCCCGGGCCTGACCAAGGGCGGCGGGGCCGAAAGCGGGGGAAACAAGTTCCTGGCCGATATCCAGCAGACCGATGCCATTATCCACGTCCTGCGCTGCTTCGACGAGGATACCGTGCCGCATATTGAAGGCTCGGTGGACCCTGTCAGGGACCGCGAGATCGTCGACCTGGAACTGCAGATCCGCGACCTGGACCTGGTGGAGCGGAAGATACAGCGCGTGGAAAAGACCGCCAAGTCCGGTGAGCGCGAGCCGAAGCACATCCTGGAAGTGCTGCACAAGCTGAAGGACCACCTGGAGAACTTCCAGAATGCCCGGACATTCCCGGTGGCAGAGGAAGACAAGAAACACATCACGGACATGTACCTGCTGACGGCCAAGCCGGTGCTTTACGTTTGCAACGTGGACGATGCCTCGGCCGCTTCGGGCAATGCTTACGTGGAAGCTTTCAAGAAGGCTATGGCGGCGGAGAATGCCGAGATCACCGTAGTGGCCGGTAAACTGGAGTCGGAGATCGCGGAGCTGGAGGATGAAGAAGACCGCAAGGCATTCCTGGCGGATGCCGGACTGCAGGAGCCCGGCGTAAACCGGGTGATCCGTGCCGCCTACCACCTGCTCGACCTGATGTCGTTTTTCACCGCAGGGCCCAAGGAAGTGCGCGCCTGGACGATCCACAAAGGGGAAACGGCGCAGCAGGCCGCCGGTGCCATCCACAGCGACCTGGAAAGGGGATTTATCCGGGCAGAGGTCATGAAATATGCCGACTTCATCCATTACGGCTCAGAGCACGCCCTGAAGGAAATCGGCAAATTGCATGTGGAAGGCAAGAATTATATCGTCGAGGATGGCGACATCATGCACATCCGGTTCAACGTCTGATGTTGTCCCCGAAGAGGCGTAAAATTTTGCGTCCTTGCGGGGGGATATTATTTAACCAATTCTACGTCTTTAATATCTTCAAACATCGGGTCGATCACCCAATTTCCTGAAGTATCGATCACACCCCATTTGTCGCCTTTCTTTACCGAGGCATATCCGTTCTTAAAGTCTCTTGCCCCATCGAATTGAGGTTGGATTACCCAGTTTCCCCCGGCGTTATAGAAGCCAAACAAACCGTTTTTCTTGCCTCTTGCCAGACCATTGAAGAAGTCCTCCCAGATTTCGGTATCTTTTACAAATACATGATCTCCCTGCCGCGTGGTGTAAGCCCATGAGCCAGCCAATTTGACCCTTGCCAGACCTGTTTCCGGATCAAAATTCTTCCCGGCTTCAAATTTTGGCGGTATCACGAACTCTCCGTTTTTATCGATATATCCAACGGAGCCGGTGATATCTTTCGCCCAGGCAAGGCCATCGACAAATTCACCGGCGCTTTTGAATTTCGCGGGGATCACGATTTTTCCACTTCCATCGATGTAACCGATCATATCGTCTGCACCCCTGAAAGTAGCCAATCCTTCGGAAAACTCGTTGATATCAGCCAAACCGGGAATATCGACCATGATTTCATAACCATCCTTATTCAACACAAAAAATTTACCGTCTCTCATACCGGAACCGTAACCACTGTTAAACGGGGTCACTTTCTCAAATGTGGCGGGAATGACCAGGTTTCCTTCAGTATTTAAAAATCCCCACCTGTCATTCACTTTGACCGGGGCCATCCCGTTGTTGAATCCCTTCATGCCAAATCCGAAAATTTCGATCAGTTTGAATCCGGTTACCTCGGTTTGCAGCTTTTCGCCGTTTTCCTTCAGGAAAAAGAACTCCTTTTGCTTACCATCATAAATGGCTGCCAGCCCATTATCAGAAAATCCGATGGCAGTCCTGTACTGCGGCTGGATGACGAATTCACCCTTCAGGTTGGCATATCCCCAATCCTTACCACCGACGGGTTTGGCCAGGATAAGATAATTTTGAGGAAAGGCTGAAATGCCCGTCAGCATGATCAGGGCAAATGCCAGTAATTTTTTTGCTTTCATAATTGAATATTATAGATTAATGATTTGCTATAGAAATACAAAGTTACAAAAGTGTTGGAGAAACTGTTAACCGGGACATAGATTCACCGATCAAAGAATGTTGCATTTTATTTCGCAATCCGTTAATCCCCGGCAAAAATCAATACCCGGAATCAAGGGTTCTTCTCACCTTTTCCTTTAGTTCTGACGTCCATGGGCCAGAAGAAACAGCCTCATCAATCAATTTCTTTCCTTTGTTTTGCTGGTAAAAATATCGCAGCACATCCAGGGCAGCATTGCTGACCTTGTAATTCCAGTAAAAATATCCGTCTACCAGGTAACCGGCCGATCGTTTATCCAGGTAATTCAGTTTCTTCATCAATTGAAAAGCATTTATCCGGGTTTCAAATTCAAAACGGGGTCCCGCATATTCTGCCAGTTCCATGGTATATTCCCGTTGCTCCGCACCGATGGCCATTTCGAGCCATTTCATGCGGATATTCATGCCCCTCCAACCCGTTTCATTCTTTGTCGCTTCCAGATAAGCTGGAATATTAGCAGGAAATGACCGGCAAAGTAATTCAAGAGCTTTTTCAACATTAACGTATGATTGATCATGAAGCAATCTTTCATATTCTCCCCGCAGTTGATCCGGAATGGTATCTGTACCTTCCAGGACCGCTCTCCTCATCAAAGGGTCCTCATCCGATAAGGCACCGACAATCAATTCATCAAATTGGGTATCATAAACTTCCAGCAATTGTTTCACAATTTCCCCCCTTGTCAGGTGAAATGTTTCATTTTCATAGGCTTTCAGCAGAATATCCTCCTTAACATCCAATTTATAACCGCGCAATGCAACCAGCGCATCGTAGCGGTCGATCATTTCACCGGCCATCAGGGCCTGCGCTGACCATTCTTTTAAAGATTTGTCGAATGAAATCGTTTTAAGGATTCTGCTTCCAGGATCGAACAGGACAAACGATACGTTTTTAGATTCAGGATTGGCTAATGCAACTTCTTCGTATTCTTCGTCAATCCATTGTTTCATAACATCCTTAGTGCCATCTTCATAGTAAACTTCAAAAAAGACCGGCATTCTGAACAATCCGACCAGTTCACTCATCGGGTGTACCTGCCTGACCCGAATCACGGTCTCGTCACCTCCGTCAGGCCGCTTATCCGGGCTCCAGCTTACCTGATATCCCGGTTCCCCTCCTCTGTAAATCCATTCCTCGAAGAACCACTGCATGGAAACACCAGTCGCTTCGTAGACAGCCGCCAGGAATTCTCCCGTTTCCACCTCGCTGAAGAGGTTTTTTTCTGTATAATGCTTAATGGAAGCCTTAAATCCATCCTCTCCAAGGTAATCCCTCATCATATCCAGAACCAGGCTGCCTTTCGGGTACCATCTGGCCCGCCCCCCCCTGCTGTGTCCAACCCCGAATCCATCCCTGCCCGAAGCCGCCAGGGCTTCTTCGAACTCCAGGCGCCGGACGTTCTGGTAATAATCCTCACCGAATACCTGTTTTTCGAACATTTTAGCATAATAAGTGGCAAAGCTTTCGGTCAGCCACACATCGGAATTTTTCAGGTGCGACAGACAGTTTCCATACCATTGATGGGCCAGTTCATGCGCATTGACATTCACATAGTTCCGCAGGTCGAAGGCCCTTTCATCCACTGCCAGGTAATCGCCGAACACGGTTGCCGTCGTGGTTTCCATGGCCCCATAAAGATAATCCGCTACCGGCATTTCCCTGTAAACCTCATAAGGATATGGAACTCCGAATTCTTCCTTGAAAAAATCAAACATCTGAGGTGTGTACCGGTAAGTAGGTTCGGCATGATCCTCCTGCCAGCTGTAATAGCATAACTCAAGCGGAAGGCCATCGGCTGTTTTCCATTCCAGGGACTTGTAATCCCCGACCACGAGGCAGGTGGAAAAGAAAGGATGTTCCTTGTACATCCTGTAATGCCAGGTATTGGTCCCGTCCTGGTTCTCCGTTACCGATTCCCGGACACCATTTGTAAAAACTTTGTAATTGCTGTCAAAAGTGATGAACATGTCGGCGGATAGTCTGTCGCTATAATAAGGAAGCCAATGGAACGGCCGGTGCGCCCAGATCTGCTTGTTCGGCCTTTCAGCAGGCTCATTCCACCCGATAAAGAATAAATCATAGGCTGGCCGGCTGGTGTAATTCATTGAAAGTTCATATCGCATGGAATGATCGGCAACTTCTTCCGGATTCTTGCTTCTGATGACCAGGTTGTCGCCTTTCTTAAAGTAACTGATCTCCGTTCCTTTAATCTCCACACGGTCAAAATCCATATCAGGCGCCCAGAAAGTCACGGAGTCGAATTGATTCAGGACCGGTGTAAACGTGAAAACCACAGAACCTCTGACCAGCGTATCATAAGGATCAATAGCTAATTCCGCATTTAAATGAATGATATCGATGACTTTATCGGGCGGCGAACCGCCTCTGTCATAGAGATAGGTAACGGTTTTTTCCTGTGCTGACAGCAGCGTGATGTTCAATAAGAGGGCAATAATTCCGGATAACTTTTTCATAAAGGTGATTAATTCCAAGCAGGCTGTTAAAATAGAAAATATTGATTAATAATTTCTATCCGGGTAATAAATCGGTTAATATCTCGCAGGCGACTATTGTTCGATTACATCAATGTATTTCTTATATTTATGCATTAATTGCCAAAGAAGTATTAATTCAAAACCAGGTATTATGAAAACAAAAATTTTATTTCTGACCATTTTACTGGTAATGGGATTTATCAAAATCCAGGCACAGGTTGAAAAAAACAAGTTATTTTCTTCCGGGGCATTCAGAATCGAAGTCAACAAAGGCGGTGAAACTGACAAATATAATGATGGGGATATGGAAGACAAATACGCGTATTTCGATTTCGATTTCCAGCCAAAGGTCGGCTATACGGTCATCGACAACATGCCCATCGGATTATGGATGGATATTGATTGCTACAGGCAAAAGGCGAAAGATGACGAAGACAAGTACAAGCAGACCACCTTCCTGATCGGGCCGTTTATCCGTTATTACTTTGCGGACATTAAGAACCTGATGCCATACGCTGAAGCATCCGTTGGGTTCGGTACATGGAAATCAGCGGAAAAGTCGGGTTCAGAGGACGACTGGGACATTTGGGGAAAGGAAGGTTATTTCGGGTTCCGGGTTGGCGGCGGCCTGTCGTATTTCTTTAACGACTTTGTAGCGGCTGATCTTTTCATGGGATTCAATCATTATGCCTGGACGGACCGGAACGACAATGAGGAAGAATCCCGTGCCGACTGGGATTACAAATCTGTATACAATGAATTCCTGCTCCAGGTTGGGGTAGTCGTTATGCTGCCCCTTTAGACCGGAAGACGATCCGGTCATCCCCGGCATCAACGGAAATAGCCGATTCATTGTCCAGTTGGCCTGAAAGGATCATTCTGGAAAGATCGTTGAGGATGTCCCTCTGAATGATCCTTTTAACCGGCCTGGCTCCGAACTGGGGATCATAACCTTTTTGGGCAATCAACCGGATAGCCTTACCGGTCATGGATATTTCAATGCCTGATTTCTGAAGTCTTTGCTGTAACTGATTGAACTGCAGCACTACAATTTGTTCTATTTCCTTTTCGGTCAGAGGTTTGAACATGATAATATCATCGATCCGGTTCAGGAATTCCGGCCTGATGGTACTCTTCAACAGGTGAAACACTTCTTCACGGGATTGCTGCCAGAGGGATTCCCTGTTTTGTTCAGTCATATGGCCCAACCGCTCCTGGATCAACTGAGATCCGATGTTGGACGTCATGATGATGATCGTATTCTTGAAATTGGCAAAGCGGCCTTTGTTGTCGGTAAGCCGTCCATCGTCAAGTACCTGGAGGAGGATATTGAACACATCCGGATGGGCTTTTTCAATCTCATCGAGCAAGACAACCGAATAAGGCTTTCTTCTCACCGCTTCGGTAAGCTGGCCGCTTTCCTCATATCCCACGTACCCCGGAGGAGCCCCGATCAGACGCGAGACAGTATGCCTCTCCTGGTACTCAGACATGTCGATGCGCACCATGGCATTTTCGTCATTGAACAGGAATTCCGCAAGGGCCTTGGCCAGTTCAGTCTTACCAACCCCAGTAGTCCCCAGGAAAATGAATGATCCGATCGGCCGTTTGGCGTCCTGTAGCCCGGCCCTGCTCCGTCTGATGGCATCGGACAGAGAGGCAATCGCTTCGTCCTGGCCAACCACCCGCTTATGCAGTTCGGCTTCCAGGTTCAGCAGTTTTTCACGCTCCCCCTGCAACATCCTGTTTACAGGAATACCGGTCCATTTGGATACGATCTCCGCTATTTCTTCTGCCCCTACCTCTTCATTGATCAGGGGTTTATCCCCCTGGATGGCAACCATTTGGTCCTTCAACGCTTCAAGTTCATTTTCAGCATCTTTTATTCTCCCGTAACGCAATTCCGCCACCTTGCCGAAATTGCCTTCCCTTTCCGCCTTTTCCGCTTCGAATTTATAGTTCTCAATATCGTTTTTCCGGCGCTGAATTTTCTCCACGATCTCCTTTTCGCTTTTCCATTGACGTTGAAACTGGTCACGCTGCTTGTTCAAAACAACGATCTCTTCACTTAACTGTTTCAGTTTCACTTCATCTTTATCCCTTTTGATCGCCTCCCGTTCAATTTCGAGCTGCCTGATCTTCCGTTCCACCACTTCCAGTTCTTCCGGGAGGGAATTGATCTCCAGCCGAAGCTTGGCTGCAGCTTCATCAATCAGGTCAATTGCTTTGTCCGGCAAGTATCTGTCAGTGATATAGCGCTGTGAAAGATCAACGGCAGCGACGATCGCTTCATCCTGTATCCGGACGTGATGATGGGTCTCGTATTTTTCTTTCAGACCCCTCAATATGGAGATAGATGCTTGTGTGTCAGGTTCATCAATCATTACAAGCTGAAACCGCCTTTCCAGGGCTTTGTCTTTTTCGAAAAATCGCTGGTATTCTTTCAGGGTTGTGGCCCCAATAGCACGAAGCTCGCCCCTGGCAAGGGCTGGTTTCAGGATATTGGCCGCGTCCATCGCTCCTTCTCCGGCTCCTGCGCCCACCAGGGTATGGATCTCATCGATGAACAGGATGACTTCGCCATCCGATTCCACTACTTCTTTCACCACGCTTTTCAAACGCTCCTCAAATTCCCCCTTGTACTTTGCTCCGGCAATAAGGGCGCCCATATCCAGCGAGAAGACCAGCTTCGATTTAAGGTTTTCCGGCACATCCCCCTTGACAATACGATGGGCAAGCCCTTCTGCGATGGCTGTCTTACCCGTTCCCGGCTCACCGATCAGGATCGGGTTGTTTTTTGTTCTCCGGGAAAGTATGTGCAATACCCGTCGTATCTCATCGTCACGACCTATGACCGGGTCCAGTTTCCCCTGTTTTGCCAGGTCATTCAGATTACGGGCGTACAAATCCAGGGACTGGTACCGGCCCCCTGAATCTCCTTTTATATTCTGATACTCATTCATTTCAAAAAAATTTAATCACCCAGGTTCATCAAATCACGTACCAGCCGGAAATTTACCCTAAACCACGATATTTTGTCATTCTTTTTCCGAAAAGCAATGAAATCCCGTCAGTTCGGTTTTATTCACCAGGACAATAATTCAGGTTAAAAATCATTATTAGAGAATAAGGGTGTAATAAATGACAACAGCCGGGCATATGCCGATGAAAAAAAACCTTAATTTTGCCCCTCTCATGAAAATCATTCAGTCATACGTTAAGAAGTTGAAGCATTTGGCCTCTATTTGCATTATGCTGGGCGCACTTCCCGTACAATCCCAGGTCGATTGCACGATTTTCTGCAATTTCGAAGGCGATACGAATGTTTTCCAGAATGATACGGTCGTCTGCTACAACCAGAATATTTATCTCTTTTCGGAATTTGCGGCAAATCTGAATTATTCCTGGGAACCGGGCGGGGAAACCGGCGTTATCATTACAAAACAGATCAAAGACACGACGACCTTTTATCTGACCGTATACAACGATGACAGTTCTTTTATGTGCAGGGACAGCATCACTTTTGACATTTACCCAAAAATTCAGGTTGCTTTCGAGCAGATCAGCAAGGGTTGCCCGGATGAATGCAAGGCACAGGTAAAGGCCACAGCATCGGAAGGCATGCCTCCGTACCGTTATTTATGGAGCGCTGTGATGGCACCCAATGATTCTTCCCTTGCCCTGGGGCTTTGCACGGATGAAACCTCCCATATCCTGGTCTATGATACCATGTGTGTGTTCGATACCAGTTTCCTGGCAGAAGGTTACAATTTACCGGAAATTACTGTTACCATGGTCCCGGATTCTTTATACGAAACCAATCCCAAGGCAACTTTTTCCTTTGAAAATAACTCGGCAGATTCCATACCGCTTTCAAACTGGACCTGGGTATTTCCCGACAGTTCGAGCACTAATCTGCTGACTCCAGAATACGTATTCACGGAAACTGATTCCGTTTTGTTCATTTATGAAACGATTGACGGTTGCATCGACACCATGATCATCGAGGTCACTGTCAAGGAATTCGAATTGCAGGTTTATAATGTATTTACCCCAAACGGAGACGGCATTAACGATTTCTATGAAATCCCGTATCTTGACCGGTACGTTTCCAATCAGCTCATTATTTTTAACCGTTGGGGCGAAAGGGTATTTGAAGCGAAGAATTACAATAATGACTGGGATGGGGGAAATTTACCGGACGGAGTCTATTTTTACATTTTAAAATGCCAGGGATATTGGGATGAAGATGTATTCCGGGGTTCCGTATCCATCTACGGAAGTAATCACTAACTGATCTCTTGATGAATTGCCGAATGATGAAGGTTATTAAGATACTCACGATTATAGCGTCAGTCATCCTTTTTGCCTGTTCGGGCAATACGGACCGGGTACCAGCATCCGTTGTCAATGTTCCCAACTCAGCCTCGGGGAGCACGACGGATGGCATCCCGAAATTTGAATTCATAAAGACCGAACATGATTTCGGGAAGGTCATCGAGGGCGAAAAGGTGACGTTTGCCTTCAAATTCAAAAATTCCGGAAATGCGGACCTGGTCATTGCCAACATCAGCGCGACTTGCGGGTGCACGGCTACCGAATATCCCAGGACACCGGTTAAACCTGGTGAAGAGAACTTCATAAAGGTGACTTTCGACAGCGCCGGGAAGGAAGGTTTCCAGCACAAAACCATCACCATTGCGGCGAATACGCAACCCAGCAACACAACCCTGGCAGTTAAAGCGAAGGTATTTACACCTGAGAAAGATTGATGCGGAATTATAAAAGTCAGGGACCGGGCCGAAGGAAATTTTAATCAACAGAAAGAAGAATTAAGAAAAATAAAATTTAAGACATGAATTTGTATCACATTTTACTATTTGCACCGCCACAGGGACAGGAAGGCGGATCGGGCAGCGGCCTGATGTCATTCCTTCCACTGATCCTTATCATTGTCGTGTTCTACTTTTTCTTCATCCGGCCGCAGATGAGAAAGAGCAAAGAGCAGAAGAAATTCAGGGAGGCCCTGAAAAAAGGCGATAAGGTGATCACCATCGGCGGCCTGCATGGAAAGATCGCTGAAATTGATGAAACAACCGTGACGCTTGACGTTGGGAATCAGGTTAAAATGACCTTTGAGAAATCTGCCATAGCGATGGATACTTCCTCGCAAATCGGCCAGGCTAAATAAGGTTTTTTGTTTCATTCCCTGCTCATCAGGCATCTTTCTTAAAACCGGTTTCATGAAGAGCAGCCTATACGAACTATTCCGATCGGCATTCGGACCGAAGGATGAGAAATTCCGGCAAAGGATTTCCATCTTCCTGGTTTGCCTCGTGATATCTATCATCATCTGGTTTTCAGTAAAGCTCGCCAATAACTTTGCTACGGTAATAGAATTGCCTGTTACCTTTTCCAATATCCCGAAAAACAAAGTGTTGACGGGATTGTCAGATAGTGTCCTGTATGTCGAGGTAGTCGAAAAAGGGTCGGATTTGTTTCGGTTGCAATACATCCAGAAGATCAGCTCCGCCACGATCAGTCTTAAGAACATCTCGCTATATCACAGCAATGGCACATATACCGGTATAGTTAATCCTTCCATATTTATAAATGATATCGAGCATGAACACGGTCTGATGGGGAAGATCATTTCCATAAAGCCTGATACGATCTTCCTGACTTTTGAAAACCTGAAATCGAAAAAATTACCGGTAAAAGTTGTCATGGATGTAACGTATGAGAAGGAGTTCATGCCCTATGGCCCCGTGCTGCTGGAGCCAGACAGTGTCCAGGTGAAAGGTCCCGTCAAACTGATGGAAGGATTGGACGGGGCATTTCTCGGGATCCTTCATGATAAGAACCTGAAATCGACAACTACTCTGACCTTGCCGTTTACAAAAGATTCTGTCAACAGGTTGCTAGAATTTACGCCCGGCGAAATTAAGGTCACCATACCGGTAGAAAGGTACACCGAATCAGAGATCACTTCAAATATCAAAGTCATCGATAACCGGGATGAAAAGGTCAAGATCTTTCCGGACAGGGCAAAAGTATATTTTAAAATCGCGCTGAAAGATTACCCAAAAATCGAACCTGGTATGATTAGTATAGCAGCTGATTTTTCGGACGTCAATTACACGGAAGATGACAAAGTCAGGTTACAGGTCTTGAACCATCCGGATTACATCCAGATCAATAAAATTGAGCCCGAAAAAGTTGAATTTATCATCATTAAATAATGCTGAAAGTCGGACTCACCGGAAATATTGGCAGCGGTAAAACGGTTGTATCCGGTATTTTCAGTAAACTCGGAGTACCGGTGTTCTATGCCGACAATGAAGCCAGGAAATTGTATGAAAGACTGGAGGTTAAAGTCATCCTGAAAAGTGTTTTCGGGGGGACCATATTCAATGACAACGATGAAATTGACAGGAGTATCCTTGCCGGGATCGTCTTTAATGACCCGGTGAAATTGCGAACATTGAATCAGGTCATCCATCCACTGGTAAGGGAGTCATTCGGGAGGTGGACACTGGACCACAAAGACCACCTTTATTTGCTCTATGAAGCAGCTATATTGTTTGAAAGCGGCTATTATAAAGATCTGGACAGGATCGTCCTTGTGATGGCTCCGGAAGAGCTGAGGATCAAGAGAGTAATGGAACGGGACAACTCCGACCGTGAGGAAGTGCTGAATCGCATCTCCAACCAATGGGCTGAAGATAAGAAAGTCCCGATGGCCGATTTTATCATCCGGAATGACGGGAAAGAAATGCTGATCCCTCAGGTGATGGATGTCCACAGGAAGATCTTATCTTTGGTCAATGATCAACTGTAAGCAGGTATAAGGATTAAGAATCGGGAATCTGATATATAAATTTGAATCCAACTCATTATGGCAGAACTGATATTCGGAATAGGTTCCAGGGTAAAACATCCAAAATTTGGTGCCGGGGTGGTTATCCAGGTCTGGTCGGACAGTTATGAAATCGTATTTATGGATCATGGGCTGAAACAGGTCATACATGGCACCGATCAGCTGGAAGTCATCGATTATCGAAGCGAGGAGCCCGACCAGCTTAGTTTTGCCAAAGTAGAAAAGGCTCTGGTAAGGATCCTGCGGCGTATTACCGATCTCCAGGAAACAGTTCCGCTAGGAAATAAATGGACCGGGGGAAAGATGATCCTTCAACCTGCCGATCCGGTCCTGCAACCTAAGGAAATCCCAATTGAGACATTCTTCCATAAGGTAGTCATGTTGCGTGACCGGCTGAGGGTCATGGAACAAAAAGTCAATTCCAGCAATTTGTCTGACGAGGAAAAGGTGGATATCCAGCAGTATATCACCCGGATCTACGGCAGCCTGACAACCTTCAATGTCCTGTTTGCCAATAAGGACGATCAGTTTGTGGGGGAGAAGAGTTAGGGTGGTTGTTTCTTGTTTCTTGTTTTACTGAAGATTTCAGATTTGGACGCCAAAATCCCTCAGTGCTTCATTCAATGATGTTTTGAGGTCGGTTGAAGCTGTTCGCTGACCGATTATGAGGGCGCAGGGGACCTGGTAGGTACCGGCGGAAAAGGTCTTGGGATAAGTGCCGGGGATGACCACGGATCGTGGAGGCACAACGCCTTTGTATTCGACAGGCTCCATACCTGTTACATCAATTATCCGGCTCGATGCCGTTAATACCGTACCAGCTCCAAGCACCGCTTCCCTTCCCACTTTCACCCCTTCTACCACGATACACCTCGAACCGATGAAGCAATTGTCTTCGATAATGACAGGCGATGCCTGTACCGGCTCCAGTACGCCGCCGATCCCAACACCGCCGCTCAGGTGGACATTTTTCCCAACCTGTGCGCATGAGCCAACTGTAGCCCAGGTATCAACCATTGTTCCGGAATCAACGTATGCGCCAATATTCACATAAGATGGCATGAGTATAACCCCGGGAGCCAGGTAGGAGCCATAACGGGCGATCGCATGCGGTACAACCCTGATCCCCTTATCGGCAAAATTCCTCTTTAAAGGGATCTTGTCATGAAATTCCATGGGGCCGGCTTCCAACGACTCCATGTCCCGGATCAGGAAATACAGAATGACGGCCATTTTAATCCATTCATTCAGCTTCCAGCCATCACCCAGAGGCTCAGATACCCTGACCCTGCCAGCATCCAGCATTGATATAGTTTCCAGAATAGCCATCCTGACCGGTTCTTCCGACAGAAGCGTGCGGTCATCCCATGCCGATTCGATAATGCCTTTTAATCGTTCTGCCATCTCATCAAATGGTTTAGAACCCAAAGTTAAAGAAGATATGATTACCTTTGCAGCGTAAAAACAATCGAAAACCAAGATGGGCAGGATATTGGCCATAGATTACGGAAGAAAACGCTGCGGGCTGGCCGTTACTGACGAACTGCAGATCATTGCCACCGGGCTTGCAACCGTGTCCGCCCATGAGCTGCTGGATTATCTTAAAAATTATGCTTCCCGGGAAAAGATCGAGGTTTTTGTCGTCGGAGAACCAAAACAATTGAACAATCAGCCCTCGGAAGCGTTACAATATATCAAACCATTCATTACCAGGCTGATGAAAGAGTTTCCCAGTATACCGGTAGAAATGCTGGATGAGCGATTCACTTCCAGGATGGCCGTGCAGGCGATGATCGATAGCGGATTGAAAAAAAAGGACCGTCAGGATAAATCCCTTGTAGACACAATCAGTGCAACCATCCTGCTTCAATCATACCTGGAGAGCAGAAGACACCAATCTAATAGAAATTTGAAATGATCCTACCAATTGTAGCATACGGGCACCCTACCCTTCGGAAGGTTGCCAAAGAAATTGACCCTGATTACCCCGGGCTGGGACAATTGATCGAAGATATGTATGAAACCATGTATTCTTCCAAGGGAGTAGGACTTGCGGCTCCGCAGGTGAACCGGGGAATCCGCCTTTTTGTGATTGATGCGACACCTTATGCGGAAGATAATCCCGAGCTTAATGGATTTAAGAAAGTATTCATCAATCCCTATATTATAGAAGAAACGGGTGACGACCTGGTATTTAATGAAGGTTGCCTTAGCATACCCGATATCCGGGAGGATGTCACCCGTAAGTCACGGATCAGAATCCGTTATCTGGATTCTGCTTTTAACGTTCATGATGAATATTTCGAAGGGGTCATCGCCCGGATCATACAACATGAATACGACCACCTGGAAGCAAAATTGTTTGTCGACCGAATCAGCTCACTGAGGAAAATGTTGCTGAAACGGAAACTCCAGGACATTTCAACCGGGAATATAAAAGTGGATTACAAGATGATCTTCCCGGTTCAGAAAAAGCGGGTCCGCGTTTAGGCGATCCTGTAGTTATACAACTCTAAATAACTTATTATGAGGTTTTTTCGCGTTACTTCAGGTTTGATGGCTTTAGTCCTCATTTTGGCCCAGTGTTCCAAAAATCCGAAAGCAAGAATAGAAAAATTACAGCATGAGATGAGTGCCCCGGATTTCAAATTTGACGAAAAAGGTCTTCAGGTGGCGGATGATCTGATCAATGCTTACGTGGCCTATGCCGATACTTTAAAAAAGGATCCGGATGCCCCCCGGTTTCTATTCGAAGCCGGAAACCTGGCTATGAACCTCAACCAGAACACCAGGTCTATGGAATTGTTCAACCGGATCATATACCAGTATCCTGATTTTGAAAAAGTACCCGATTGTCTGTTCCTGCTGGGTTATATTTACGAAAACAACTTGCAGAACTATGGCAAAGCCAAAGAAATCTATGAAGATTTCCTCCGCCGTTATCCCGACCATGACTTTGCCGATGATGCCAGGATATCCCTCCAAAACCTCGGGAAACCGCTTGAAGAACTGGTCAAGGAATTCGAATCCCGCAACCAGGTGAATTGATCACCTGATCAGGTCCAACCCTATCCGGCATTGCAAACATTTTTTCGAATCGCAGAAATTACCTTTTAACTCCAGCAGGGCCTGTGATTGAGATGCCGTTTCCGCTCTGATCCCCAATTCTGCAAATCCACGGATTACCCGGTTCGTTTCAGCAGGAATTGCCTCCAGCATCATCATCGCTTTTTCTTTCATCTCCGGCTTCATCTTCAGATCCCCGTAGAGAAAGAGAAAAGGAATGACATTGTTTATCAAAATGAGGTCAATGGTACCTTCCGACATCACCTTGCCATGTTTCCCGGAAATCCTGTCAAAAAAATAATGGGATTTCCAGTATTCACTTACTTCAAGGGCAAAAAGCCCCCTTATTTTATCCATCTCCTTTGTTTCCAGTATGTCCCCGATAATATTCGCTTGCCGGTGATAAAGCATGGATAACTGCGCAATCCTTATCGTCGGAAAATTATTGGGCCGGATCCTCAGAAATTTCCATAAATGCCCCGGTACCGGCTGAAGGGAAAACTTGTGCCGGAGATGCAGGTACTCTTTCCTGAGCCGTTTGGGGTAATCATCCTTAAAACGGCCTTCGAGGAGCCCGGCCTGGCCGAATAACATGGCTTCAACCTGGAATAACTGATCCTTGTGCCGCGACAGGTGTATCACCGGGGTCTGCCTGGCCAATTGCTCAAAGGGCAGTTTGTTGATACGGAACCCTAGCGTGGAGGCCAGCACTTCGAAGAATGCCTGCTGCCAGTCACCGGAATAGTAATCCAGCATTTGTTTCAGTTCCGAACATTTCCTTTCCAGGCGCATAACGGATAAAGCTGTAAGCCAGTCGCCAAGGAGCAGGGGCCGCACTTCCGATATACTGTTCCCGCAGGGAATCCAAAGGTGATTATTCAGGAAGTGGTTGTAGGTTTCGAAAGCTTCTATCCGGCAGAAATCCTTCAGCACCAGTGCCGGGATAAGCTCGCCGTTCTTCCGGTGGATGTCCAGGTCGTTTTCATAAACTGCATGCAGGATGACATTGTCGTAAGCCGGATCTTTTTCATGACGGTGCCGGCGCCAGTCAGATGCCCGCACATGCAACTCCACATTCCCGGCCCAGGTCGTCCCGCCCAGGACGATCCGGGCATTCAGAAAGTCCGGCCCGGCGTCGGGATTCGGCTCACCCGGTGACAAAACAAGAAGCTCTTCGCCGGTGACCGACCAGAGATTTTCTCCAGCCAGGCGAAACTTCCACAAATAATGCAAAAAATCTTCCGTCATCATAAAAGTGTTTACATCTTTATCCGGAAAAAAGAAAAATATACCCGGTCGGTATTAAAAAATTTCGATGAACTAATCCAAGCCTCCCATAATCCGCATCCTTTTTTCTCACCATACCCCCATTCAAACATTTTCTTCCATACTGATAATTTGTGTATCTTTTTTGGTAATTTTGTAGAAATTGGAATCAAAGTACTGCAAATACAGCTATGGAAAGTGTGGACGGATTAATTAACAGCCTTGAAATCAAGGTACAACAGTTTGCAGAACTTTACGTAAAATTGAAAGAAGAAAGAGATCTATTGATCAATCAATCGGTCATTCAGAAAAAGCAATTGGAAGAGAAGGAAATTGAGATAGAGAATCTGAAAACACAGGTCCGCACCCTTGAACAGGCCAGGAGCGAAGAAGAGGCCAACGAAAGAGAACTGACAGGGGCCAGGGAAAGGATCAAGGACCTGGTGCGGGAAATTGACCGGTGCATTGAACTTTTAAACAAATAAAAGGCTGAAAGCACGATTTTTGGATATGGATGAAATCACCATTACCGTAAATATAGCTGACAGGCCCTACAGGTTAAAGATCAAAAGGGACGAAGAAGGAGTGATCCGGAAAGCAGTAAGTGAAATTGAGCTGAGACTGAGGCAATACTCAGAGCAGTTCGCATTTCAAGACAAGCAGGACCTTTTGGCCATGGCGCTTCTGCATTTCTCAGCAACGGCGTTAAAGCTGCAGAACGAGCCTTTTGTCCCATCTCTGAATGACGATATGACCAATCGTCTGAAGAAGCTGGAAGAAGTGCTTGACCAATACCTGGAATAAGTTCGGTGCCAGAACGTTCTTTGAAACAAGAGATTAAAATTATCCCGCATTAATCCTTCATTGGTTTGATAAATCAACACGAACACCTTTAGGGTTAGACTTACCGTCTGGCAGAACAGGCCTCATCCTGACCCGGTCAGGATCCGTCCGCGAAAGCGCACGGACAGTGGACGTTCGAACTTACGGAGCATCCCTAGAAATGAAGAATGGGTTTATACATAACCCAAGGATTAATCGCGGGTTTTTTTGTGACCGTTAATAAACTAAATCATACACCTAATCAAACTGAATCATGAACCAAATAATATTTTACCTGCTGGATGGTCTGGCAGCCCTGGTTCTTGGAGCAGTGATCGGAACTTGGATTCTGAAGCGGCTGAATGCGAAAAAGACAGCACAGATGTTGCTGGAGGCGGAAGAAAAAGCTGAAGTCATAAAAAAAGAGAAGATCCTGCAAGCGAAGGAAAAATTCCTTCAACTCAAGGCAGAGCATGAAAAGATCATCAACGAGAAGAATATCGCGATCCAAAAAAATGAGAACCGGCTGAACCAGAGGGAAGGCCAGATCTCACAAAAATTTGAAGAACTCCAGCGCAAACAGAAAGAGCTGGATCTGATCAAAGAAAACCTGAACAACCAACTGGAGATCGTTGCAAAAAAACAATCGGAATTTGACCGGGTAATTAAAGAACAGGTCGACAAGCTGCAGGCCATCGCGGGAATGTCACCCTCGGAAGCCAAGGAACAACTGGTTGAAACATTAAAAGAGGAAGCTAAAGCCGACGCCATGGTTTACATCAAGGAAACAATGGAAGAAGCTAAATTCACCGCCCAGCGGGAAGCTAAAAAGGTCGTCATTGAGACTATCCAGCGGACCGCGGCGGAACATGCCATAGAAAATACCGTATCTGTTTTCCCGCTTGAAAATGATGATATCAAAGGCAGGATCATCGGCCGGGAAGGCAGAAATATCCGTACGCTGGAAGCATTGACCGGGGTGGAGATCATCATCGACGATTCACCCGAAGCGATTATATTATCGGGTTTTGATCCGGTCCGTAGAGAAATTGCCCGGTTGTCACTGCATAAGCTGGTCACCGACGGCCGCATCCACCCCGCCAGGATCGAAGAGGTGGTTGCCAAGACCAAAAAGCAGATCGAGCAGGAGATCATCGAGATAGGCAAGCGAACCTGCATCGACCTGGGCATTCATAACCTGCACCACGAACTGGTCAGGATGGTCGGAAGGATGAAATACCGCTCTTCCTATGGCCAGAACCTGCTGGCCCATTCCATCGAGGTGGCCAAGTTAAGCGCTACGATGGCGGCAGAACTCGGGTTGAACCCTAAGCTGGCCAAACGCGCCGGATTGCTTCATGATATCGGTAAAGTGCCGGACAATGAACCGGACCTTCCACACGCTATCCTCGGCATGAAAATGGCGGAGAAATTCAAGGAAAAACCGGAAATCTGCAATGCCATCGGAGCCCACCACGACGAGGTTGAGATGGAGTCGCTGATCGCACCAATTGTCCAGGTGTGTGACGCCATCTCAGGAGCCCGCCCGGGAGCCCGAAGGGAAGTGGCGGAAGCCTATATTCAAAGGCTCAACAAGCTGGAAGACCTGGCCCTTACCTACCCCGGTGTCGTAAAAACCTATGCTATACAGGCCGGACGTGAACTCAGGGTTATTGTCGGGGCCGACAAGGTCAGCGATACTGACGCCAGCAAGATTTCCTACGAGCTTTCGAGAAAGATCCAGGATGAGATGACCTATCCGGGGCAGATCAAAATCACGGTGATCCGGGAAACCCGGGCGGTGAACTACGCGAAATAGATCATTGTCAATATTCCTGGCCGTAAGGCATACCCAGGGCAGAGGCATTTCCCGAAATGTCTCTGCTTTTTTTTACAAAGAGTGGTTAGAGGATGTGAAATCCTTACCGGAACCTACCATCTCGCGGATCTGTCGAATAGCAGTACCCGTACCGAAAACGGTCAGGATATCCCCGGACCGCAGGTAAGTATTCCCGTGGGGGACATATTTTTCGCTACCCCGGGTTAAAAGCATGATCATGCCATCTTTATGCAAAGGAAGTTCCTTGATCATTTTCCCATCCATTTCAAAATGCAAGAGCTTGATGTCTTCGACGGAATAATTTTCAAAACTTTCCATCAATGAATGGTATGTGGTAGGCCTGAGAATCAGATTTTCAATGGTGGTGGCGACAATCCTTCGGTGGTCCAGGACTTCAATCCCCATAACCCTCATGGAATGCTCCGTTTTAGAAGTATTTGGTATCGAGATGACCTTTTCGTGCAGAAGATCTTTTCGCAACATATCACAGATTTCAATATTGGTCTGATCTGACCTGGTATGGACAACCACGTAATTTTGA
This sequence comes from uncultured Bacteroidales bacterium, assembly GCA_964619555.1. Taxonomy (GTDB): domain Bacteria; phylum Bacteroidota; class Bacteroidia; order Bacteroidales; family JAGOPY01; genus JAGOPY01. Next base: position 135,713 of record CAZUDV010000002.1, read on the forward strand.
TCAAGAAGCCCCAGATTTCGATATATTTCGGGATCCATGCCATCCCCCAGGATAACCTTGATCCCTTTATCCAGGATCTCGTTGTAACGCTCCCGGGATTTTTCGATAATAACGGAAGTCTTTCCCAGCATCTGCATACGTCGGGCCACCAGAACCCCGACGCTACTTCCACCCACAATGATGACTTTATCATCGGTTAAAAACTTCTGCCTGTTGATAAGGTTGTACAGCAACGGTGAAAAAATGCAGGTCAACACTGCCATGATTATTAACACGGAATTAATTCCCTGGGTTATGGCACCCAGTTCGATGCCAATAAATGCGGCTGCAATTACCAATCCTAACCTTGCGGCCATTAAAAATCCTCCTGCCAGCACTTTTCTGAAGCCAAACATATTCAACCAGAGGAAGGAAGGCAGGATTTTCACAAGATACATCAGCAAGACAAGGAAAATTAAAAAAGGGATCAATGACGTGTTGAATTCGGCCAGGGTAAATGGATCGAATTTTACACCTACCATGATAAAGAAAATGGGTATAAAGAATCCATAGCCCATTCCGTCCAGTTTAATAATCAGGAGCGATCTTTCTTTATGCATAAAGAATGATATCAGCAAACCACTGAGAAATGCCCCCAGCAATATTCCTTCCTGCCCTATAAACTGTGAAATGGCCACAAAAAAGAATAAAAGTGCCATTGCTCCCCTTATGCTTATCTGGGAGGCGGCATGGGAAAGTTGAAAGGTAATCTTGTTGAAGAGTTTTCGATTGTATCGTTTACCGATCTGGTAGAAAATATAAAAAACCAGGAAAATCCCAATTACAATAAGCAACTCAAAATTAACGCCATATCTTATCACTACGCTCGTAATAACAAGCAGGATTATCCCCAGCACATCTGCTACAGCGGCAGAAATAATGATCATCTGTCCGTACAACGACCCGGTCTCACCCCGGTTCTTCAGAACCGGAAGGACAAATCCCAGGAAAGTAGTTGTCAGTATAACTGAGAAAAACCAAATATTTGGAATATGAACCAACTGAGACAGCAATAATGAACCGATGTAAGAGATCAGAAGCGTGAGCGCAAAATGGATCAGGCCGGCTAATAGAGGATTGACCAGAATGTTTGAAATTTTTATCTTTTTCCTTGGCAAAGATCCGATCATAATGTCCGTATCTATTTCTAAACCACTCAGGAACATAATGAAAATCAATCCGGTAAATGATAAAAAATCCAGAATGAACATAGTGTTTCCGGAAATCATATCTATGAATGCTTTACCGATAATAAAGCCCATAATGATTTCCATCACGACTGCCGGGATCTTTTGAACCCGAAGCAAGGAAAGAGCTATTGGGGTAACCCATGCAATGATTACCACCACCATTAAAGGAAGGAAATCAAAACCTGTCAGTATATTTAGCAACATAAAACTGCAGCTTTTGCAAGCGCATAAATTTAGTGAGATTTATTCAGGCGCTCATTAATTTTTTATTTTAGCCTGTGAATCCGGCCGATTGGTCAATACGTCCTCTGGCCTTCAAATGACAGTCTGCGATGAATCCATTTCTGAAAGCACTTGACCATGGGTTGGTATTTTACAATGATTATGTAGGGGGATATCTCATTCTTCTCCTTTTGATTCCAACCGGAATTTTCCTGATATTAAAGCTTAAATTTCTCAATGTCACTATGCTTCGGCATACAATCCGGGTGGTGGCAGGGAAATTTGACCGAAAACAGGACTCAGGCGATGTCAATCATTTTAAAGCGCTGACCACGGCTTTATCCGCCACCGTAGGTACAGGGAACATCGTCGGGGTATCCCTGTCCATTTACCTGGGTGGGCCCGGAGCGGTGTTTTGGCTATGGGTGACCGGGTTCCTGGGCATGATCATCAAGTATTCAGAATGCACCTTGTCGCATAAATTCAGGAGATTCAACTCCGACGGATCGGTGTCAGGTGGGCCGATGTATTACATGGAGTACGGTCTGAAGGAAAAACTGGGCAGATACGCCAAGATCCTGGCATTGATTTTCGCCTTTGCCACTATTCTCTGTTCATTGGGAACCGGAAATATGGCTCAGACAAATTCCATGTCAGACGCCTTATTTACCAATTATTCAATCCCGACATGGCTTTCGGGATTAATCATTACCTTCCTGGTTTTTCTGATCGTGGTCGGAGGGATAAAAAGGATCGCGGAAGTCACCTCTTTACTTGTGCCCTTCATGGCTATTTTCTATGTTTTAGGAGTGCTGATCGTCCTGGTGGCAGAATATGACCGTATTCCTTCCACACTGGCCATGATCGTATCGGACGCCTTTACAGGCACCGCGGCGACGGGAGGCTTTGTCGGATCCACCTTTTTTGCCACCATGATCTGGGGGGTGCGGAGGGGGCTTTTTTCCAATGAAGCAGGCCAGGGTTCCTCCCCGATCGCTCATGCCGCAGCTAAAACCAAATACCCTGCCAGGGAAGGGCTGGTAGCATCCATTGAACCACTTGTGGACACGTTGATTATCTGCACCCTGACAGCATTGGTGATCCTGCTGACCGGAGCCTGGCATTCAGGCATTAAAGGCGTCGGGATGACCGTCCTGGGAATGGAGACCGGATTGAACCGGGTTGGAATTATGGGAATTGGAGGTCACATCGTGGCTATTGGAATCCTGTTGTTCGCATTCTCTACGGTAGTCAGCTGGAATTATTATGGTACCCGTGCAGCTATTTACCTTTTTGGCGAAAATGCCGTCAAACCCTATAATTACATATATACCGCCTTTGTCTTTTTCGGCTGTATCTGGGGGATCGACCTGGTCTGGCACTTCGTGGATGCCGTGATTACTTTCATGACCATTCCCAACCTGGTTGCCGTATTGTTGCTCACACCCGTCCTGATGAAAGAGACCAGGCACTACCTGGGAGTGGTGAAGCGGATGAGGAAAGGCGAAAAGGAAGAAGATTAATTCATTCAGGATATGCAGACCAAGGGCCACTTTCTCAGATCTTTAAACCTGTTCGACTCAGCAGCCATCACAATGGGTTCAATGATCGGTTCCGGTATTTTTATTGTCAGCGCGGATATCGCCCGTAATGTTGGCTCCCCGGGGTGGCTCCTGGCAGTATGGGGAATTACGGCGGTCATGACTGTGCTGGCAGCCATCAGTTACGGTGAACTGGCCAGCATGCTGCCGCATGCCGGAGGAATATACGTTTACCTCCGGGAAGCTTATTCCCCGCTATTCGGATTCCTTTACGGATGGACATTTTTCCTGGTCATCCAGTGCGGTACGATTGCCGCTGTCGGAATGGCATTTGCCAAGTATTCCGGGGTCATGATCCCATGGATCTCCGCGCAAAACACACTGGTGGATGTGGGCTTCTTCAAATTCAATTCCACCCAGTTCGTGTCAATTCTGATGATTTTATTATTGACATGGATCAATACACGAGGGATAAAAGAAGGAAAAAGGGTTCAAAATATTTTCACCTATTCTAAAGTCCTGATACTGATTGCATTTATAATTGTCGGTATATATGTGGCCAAATCCACTCAACTGGACATCTTCCATTCACCCGATTTCTGGCAGGCTTCCAGGGCAGCGGAAGATGGGAGCCAGGTACCTTTGAGCGGATATTCGCTTTTGATCGCTGTTGGCATGGCCATGGTGGGCTCATTGTTCGCGGCTGACGCCTGGTACAATATCACATATACATCCGATGAGGTAATCAATCCGAAAAAAACCATTGCACGAAGCCTCGTGGTAGGGACACTTACAGTCTGCATTATCTATTTCCTCGTGAATGTGGTCTATATTATTGCCCTGCCGCTCCGCGGAATACCGGATGGGGCCACCGTACTCGAGAGAGGTATCCAGTTTGCCACGGAAGATCGGGTGGCAACAGCAGCCATTTACGGCATTTTCGGAAAGAATACAGAGATACTGATGGCCATTATCGTTGTAATCTCTACCTTCGGCTGCAACAATGGCATTATCCTTTCAGGTGCAAGGGTTACCTATGCCATGGCACATGACCGGCTTTTCTTCTCCCGGACGGGCAACCTGAGCGCTAAAGGGGTCCCTGCTTTCGGTCTATGGATACAGGCCGGTTGGTCCATGATCTTATGCCTGACCGGTACATATAGCCAGTTGCTCGATTACGTCATCTTCGCCGCACTGCTTTTCTATGTCCTTGTCATAACCTCCGTCTTCATTCTGAGAAAGAAGCATCCGGAATGGGAGCGACCCTACAAAGCTTTCGGGTTCCCCGTATTCCCGGTCATTTATATTGCTGCATGCCTGTTGATCATCGGCATTTTACTGGTATACAAACCATTGTTCACCTGGCCCGGGCTGGCTATCGTGCTCTCCGGCGTGCCGGTATTTTATTTATGGAAAAGAAGAAAAAAGGTCTGAAGTTTTTCATAAATTTGACTTAGATACTTAGTCCGGTAAAATCATAACCTATCCAGATGCATAACAAGCTATTTACCACCAAACCTATCCATGATATTCTTAAAGAATCGGAAGATTCCGGTAAAGGGCTGAGACGGACCCTTACAGCCACGAACCTGACCACATTGGGGATCGGCGCCATTATCGGCGCGGGGATCTTCGTGATCACCGGGCAGGCAGCGGCGCAGTATGCGGGGCCGGCCATCATGATATCTTTCATCATTTCAGGAGTGGCGTGTGCCTTTGCGGGATTGTGCTATGCAGAATTTGCATCCATGATCCCCATTGCCGGCAGCGCCTACACGTATGCTTATGCTACCATGGGCGAATTTTTCGCCTGGCTGATCGGATGGGACCTGATCCTGGAGTATTTATTTGCTGCTTCTACGGTATCCGTTGGATGGTCAGGTTATGTGGTCAGCTTTTTGAAAGACTTCGGGGTGAGCATCCCGGCCTATCTCACGGCTGCCACGGGTTCAACGCTGGTAAACGTTCCGGGGTCGGGATGGATCATCGAAACCAAACATCTCATCAGTCAGCTTGCTGCTGCCGGAACGGATATCTCAGCCCTGCCCCAAATGACCGCCTGGTTCAACCTGCCCGCCATGTTCATTGTAGCAACCCTGACCTTGCTGCTGGTAATTGGGATCAAGGAGTCGGCTAACTTTAACAATATAATGGTCATCGTGAAAGTCTCGGTGATCATCCTGTTCATAGCATTAGGATTCGCCTTTGTACAGGGCGCCAATTGGAAACCATTTATCCCGGAAAACACAGGGGGATTCGGACATTTCGGCTGGAGCGGGATCCTCCGGGCTGCCGGAGTGATCTTCTTTGCCTACATCGGATTTGACGCAGTATCAACAGCGGCCCAGGAGGCTAAAAACCCGCAGCGCGATATGCCAGTCGGTATCATGGGATCCCTGGGTGTTTCGACAATTCTTTATATCCTGGTGGCCATAGTGCTGACCGGCATTGTAAGTTACACCGAACTGAATGTCGCAGACCCGATGGCTGTTGGTGTCAATGCCATGGGCGACAGCATGTTCTGGTTGCGCCCTATCATTAAAATCGCGGCTATTGCCGGATTAAGCTCGGTCATCCTGGTGATGATGCTCGGTCAGCCGCGAATATTCTATTCCATGTCGAATGACGGATTGTTGCCGCCCCTGTTTTCAAAAGTGCATCCGAAATATAAAACACCATATGTCAGTACCATTATGACCGGTTCTGTCGCCCTGATCTTCGCCGGTATTTTGCCCATCAGCGTACTCAGCGAACTCGTTTCGATCGGCACGCTGCTGGCTTTCACCATAGTTTGCATCGGAATAATTGTTCTCAGGAAAACCAGGCCTGATATCCACAGGCCATTCCGTACACCATGGGTCCCGCTCATCCCGGTACTCGGCGCAGCCGTTTGCCTGGCTCAGATGATAGCCCTACCCTTCGACACCTGGCTCCGCCTGCTGGTCTGGATGGCTATCGGATTTGCTATTTATTTCACATATGGAGTAAAGCACAGCAAATTCAGAAATCCCCGGTAATATCAAAGGTTTCATCAGGTTAGCCGATTGGCTTTAACTAATTTGAAAAAATTTGGCCGAAGTCCCGGGTATATTTCCTGTTTTTCCCGATTAAGTGGAAATGAAGGAATGGTTTAAGGAATTCTTTACGTTCAACCGGAATGAACAGCGGGGTATGGTTATCCTGCTGGCGCTGATGCTATTGTCGGTTGGTTTCAGGTTCGTACTTCCATTTTTAATTATTGAGGACCTGTATGATGATGAAAGCTTCAGGCTGCAGGTGGAACAATTCCTTAAAGATACCCTCACTTCCGAGGAAAAATACAATAAAAGCGGTACTGGAAATATCCCCGTTTCTCCGAACGGTCCAGGAACTATTTTCATCCCGGATCCCTTCTTCTTCGATCCGAACGAGATGGATGAAACTCGCTGGCGAAAAACCGGATTGGATGAAAGGGTGATCCGGAACATTTTGCGTTACAGGGCAAAAGGCGGTGTTTTCAGGTCAAAAGATGACCTGAGAAAGATTTATGGAATGGCTGATTCCTGCTTTGAGATCCTCGAACCCTATATTCAGATCAAACCGGTCGAATCATTAAAAGACACAAATGTTAACAGGGCCAAAAAATATCCTGATTATAAACCCCCGGCTTATCAACCTTCGGAAGTAAAATTTACCGGGACCCTGGATCTGAACTCGGCAGATTCGGCACAACTTGAATCCCTTCCCGGCATTGGTCCCGGATTTGCCTCCAGGATCATCCGGTACCGAGAAAAACTGGGTGGATACGTCGCAGTTGACCAGCTTTTGGAAATCAAAGGCATGGACAGCGCCCGGGTTTCCGGTTTAAAAGAAAGGATGGAGGTCGATCGATCGAAGGTTCAACAAATGGATCTCAATCATGTGGCTTTCAAGGAAATGTTAAAGCACCCATACTTTGAGTACTACCTGGTTAAAGCCATTTTCAACCGGAAAGACAGGATCCGGTCTTATGACTCTGTAGCTCAGATCAGTGATCTCGAAAATATGTATCCGGAACTTTATGATAAAATTTCACCCTATCTGAAAGTGACGAAACCGGAAAAAAAAGATCAGGAATGATCAGGAAATATTCGTTTTCCATGGTTGCTCCCGTTCCAACGGATCATCGTAACTCTCGTTATCATGGTTAAGGCTTTCATCATCGCCTGCCTCTTCTTCCAGCTCCCAGGAATATTTGCGACGCTGAGGGCCTTCATGGCGGTAATAGACCGCCAGGGCCACCCCGGCAACCAGGCCAAACAGGTGGGATTCCCATGAGATCGGTTCCTTTGGGAAGAATTCCGGAAATATACCCCAGATCAGGCTGCCGTATAAAAAAACGACAATCAGGGCAACGGACATGAGTCCCGTATGTCGCCTGATGATGCCACTGGTGAAAATAAAGGCGGATAATGCATAAACGATTCCACTGGCACCGATATGATAGGAGGGCCTGGCTCCTATCCAAACCCAGATACCGGTAAACAACCAGGCAAAAGCAACGATCTTCCAGGCAATGTCCCTGTAAAAGTAAAACAATGCGGATCCCAGCACCAGTATTGGGACAGAATTAGCCATAAGGTGCGAAAGATCCCCATGAAGAAACGGGGTTAGAATGATTCCAGGCAAACCGGACCAATTTCTTGGTAGGATACCCAAAATGGAAAAGTCATACTCACCAACTATCTCGATGACTTTGACAGCCCACATCAGTACCACCAACAATAATGGTATCAGCAGGCTTCTGAGCATCCGCTGCTCTTCTTCCCTTATGGCTTTGGATAACATCGGATCGGTTTAGAAAATGTAAAAATACAATTTATCAAACGAACTAATTATACTAATTCTAAATTATTAAGACACATGTTACTTCCGGCATTTAAGGCGATAAATCCCTGCTACCACTATACTCATGAAACTAACGGTAAGACTGATGTTGATGCTTACCACCATCCTGAAATTGAATATATTTTATGCAGAAAATGATCCATCCGGCTCTAGGGTACTTATAAGGGGGACAGTCACCGGCCAAAGCCAGACACCACTTTTTGGTGCGCATGTATTTATCCCGGCTACCAGCCTGGGATGCATCACTGATTCGGCAGGTTTTTTCCATTTAACCTTGACTCCAGGTGACTACCGGATACGGATCAGTCATATCGGATACAGCGAATTTGACACTAATGTCACTATTACGCAGCCGGGGAACTTCAGTTTTCAGCTTCATCTTTCAGAAAATGCTCTGCATGAAGTGATCATAACTGCCCCGGGTGTGCCTGATTTTCCGGAAGAATCTGTCCTGTTCAGGCAGAAGGATCTCTCAAAATTACCAGCTCTTTTAGGAGAAAATGATCCCCTGAAGGTTATTCAACTTCTCCCCGGTATCCATTCCGTAATTGACGGTGGGACCGGCATGTCGGTCAGGGGCGGGGATATAGATGAGAACCTGGTGCTCCTTGACCAGGCGACTCTTTATAATCCATCCCACATGCTGGGATTTTTTTCCGTTTTCAATGATGACATGGTCAAAGAGATCAGGGTATTCAAAGGTAACCAGCCCATCAGATATGGCGGCAGGCTGTCGTCGGTTACGGAAGTGACCCTTTCAGACGGCAGCGGGAAAGGCTGGCATGGATCTGGTGAAACCGGGCTGCTGGCCAGTAACCTGATGCTTGCGTGCCGGACCGGATCGGATAAATTCTCCGGTGCTGTATCAGCCCGCCGGTCTTACGCAGACCTGTTCATGCCGTTGCTGAATAATCCCGACTTCAGCCAGAACCGGATTTATTTCTACGATCTATATGGCAAAGCCCGGTACAACTTCAATGGCTTTACGAGCCTGAGCATTTCTGCCTACAAAGGAAATGATGCATTTAAAAATCCTCATGGTTACAGCCAATACGGAAACCAGATGGCATCGGCTCAGTTGCTGACAGACAAGGGCCGGTTTCACCATTCCACGGCAATCGTCTACAGCGATTACCGGTATGGAATGGGCACAACAGTCCCGGGAAAACCCGGAGCATTCAGCTGGAGTTCTATCATCCGGGAATTCGGCATCAAGGAAAAACTGAACGTTGCAATAAACCAGGAAAATTCGATATCAGCCGGATTTCAATTGCTGAATCACTATTTTGATCCGTGTTATTTTACCGGAACGGGTGGCAACAGTTTCTTCGGGGAATATAAGTATTCCGGTGGCAAAGCTCTGGAGGGGGCAATATTCGCTGAACACACCTATTTCCCCTACTCCACATTAAAAATAGTCTATGGTTTTAGGTTCAGCGGGCTAATAAACCTTGAGAAATCCGGAACGAAAAGCGGCATTAACCATTCCTCTGAAAACCTCCCGGAGGAAGTGCAGGATTCCGGTCAAAAACCGCTATTGGGCCTGGAGCCCCGGATCAGGATCAGTAAAAGACTGGGCCGGCATTGGTGGCTTATGACTTCATATTCCCGAAACCAGCAATACATTCACTTGGCTCATACTGCAATTGCCAGCAATCCGGTAGATGTTTGGTTTCCTTCCGATGATGAGATTCCTTCGGAGCGAGCAGACCTTTTTATGCTTGGTCTTCAGGGAAACTTATTTAAAAAAGAACTATCCGTCGATTTCGATCTGTATTTCAAATCGACCGGCAGGGCCCTGGAGTTTCAGGACCACACGACATTATACCCGGCAGGAGATTTATCGGAGAACATCATCACCGGTACCGGAAAATCTGCCGGCCTGGAATGCAGAATAACGAAGTCATCGGGCTGGATCTACGGATGGATCAGTTATACCTATTCCCGGACCTGGCGCCAGTTCTATGCGATCAACCTGGGTCAGTCTTTCCCGTCATCTTATGATATCCCGCATGATCTCTCGGTCGTATTGAACCTGGAGCCTGGCAAAAGACTGGTGATAAGTGCTGTATGGGTATATGCAACAGGCAAACCGTACACTTCCCCGGCCGGGGTAGCCTATCTGAGTGAAACGATCGTACCTCTGTATAATTCGAGAAACAATGCCCGGCTGGCAGATTATCACCGGCTGGACCTTTCACTGAAGATCCTGGGCAAACCGGGGAAAAAATTTCAAAGCGACTGGACATTTTCCGTCTATAACGCTTATAACCGGAAAAATGTCATGAATCTTCAGTTCCTGCCTTCCGGTCAAAGCATCCTGGGTATGGAAATTAACCGTAACTACCTGTTTCCGATAATGCCATCTGTCTCATACCACTTCAAATTCTGAAACGATGATCAAGCTATTGCTCTCAATTACTGTCGTACTTATGATCCTGACCGGGTGCCAGGATGAATCGGAGGTCCTTCCCTCCCCCACTTTACTGGTGGTGGAGGCCATGATAACTTCCGATCCTGTTCCTCAGACCATTTTAATCACTCATTCTGCCGGTATAAATACGGATTCCATCACTTGTGTCAGGAATGCACTGGTTATTATCACTGAAAGTAATGGAACTGAACATGTGTTCAGGGAGGTTGAAACAACCTACGGAACCATTTATCAATGCTCCGAATGGCCAGGCCTTAGGGAAGAAGAAGAATACAGGCTCAGTATCAAATTATCCGAATCGCTTGGGGGGCATGATTTTTTTGAAGCCACTTCCAGGGTATGTCCTTTAGAGCCTGTCGATTCGATCAAATTGAAGTATCATGGAAACTGGGGCATTGCCGGGGCATATGAAGTTCAATGTTATTACCGGGATCCCCCTACCCGGGAATATTATATGTGCAATCTGCTGGTCAATAACAACCTGGTGACCAACACCCTGTCGGAAAAATTTGTCGTTGATGACCTGTTATTTAATGGAAATTATGCCGATGGTATTATTTGCGGCATACTGGACCAGTCGGAATGCGGGGAAAAGCTTCATCAAGGGGATTATGTTTATCTTCAACTGGCAAGTGTCGACGAAAGTTTTGCCCGTTTCATGAGAGGAGTGCAATCGGAAACCGGTTTGGAAAACCCCTTTTACGGCAGCCCGGCTGCTAATGTTTACAGCAATATCAGCAATGGGGCTGTGGGTTACTTCACCTGTTGCAAGGTAACGTATTCCGGTATCAGATTTTAACCACACTGATGCAAACCGGCAGGTGATCACTGTAACCATCGTGGTAATTCGGACCGAGGTAAGTCCGGAATGGCCTGCTGCCATAATAACCGGGATCAGTTTCCAGCAGGAATGAAGGGGCAAAGATCCTGCATTCCCGATCTGACAGGCTTAATCCATTCATCCCGTAATAAATACTCCCCGACACCAGGAACTGGTCGAATTCGCTCCACACTCCCTGATATTTTATAGTCCCGATGCCATTGCCTCTGCCGATATTTCCTGACAGGTTCAGAATACGGTCAGAATACGGTATGGAAAGTTCAGTACCGTAACTGCCGCCCGTCAACATCTGAATGCTTTCATTCCCGGGTTCATCATTGAAATCGCCCATAATGATGATATTTACCACCGGATCCGCCTGCCTTAAACTGTCGATGGAATGCATCAGAGACGAGGCTGCCCTGAGTCGGCGCGGGTTGGAGTGCATCGTGCCTCCAGAGCGGGAAGGCCAGTGATTGACATAAATACTCAATGGCACATCCCAAAGCCTGCCTGACACCAGTAATATGTCTCTTGTGGTACTTTTCCCATCCAGCTCAACTTTCAGCCAGACTGAGGTGTCAGGGGTAAATAATTCCGGCCGGTATATCAACCCGACATCAATGCCCCTCGGATCGCGGGAATCCTGGTGAATGATCCGGTACCCGTACTTCTCCAGAGGCGTATCATAGATCAGCTTTTCCAGCACGTCCCTGTTCTCTATTTCGCACAGTCCGACCACGGCCGGCATATCCCACGCCTCTGCTGCGCTGATAACTTTGTAGATCCTGACAATCTTTTTCCAGAACCTTTCATAAGTCCAATACCGGGCACTGTCAGGCAGGAATTCATCGTCGTTTGTCATAATGTCATCCCTGGTGTCGAACAGATTTTCAACATTATAAAACATGATCCCGGCCTGTTGACACTGGAGGATGCTTGTCAACAATACAAAGAGAATCAAAGGAATAAGTGTTTTTTTCATAATCAGGATTTTTTAATGCTTTCATAGGTTAATCCGGATTTTTTAAAAAAATACCCGCCCGATATCAATTTCCTGCAACACTTTTACCCTTTATTTGTCTCTTTGTTTGTTCGGCTTAGTTTTTGATGAATCTCGATACACTTAATCTCAAAAACGATTATGAGATTACTGACCATTTCCCTTTTTATTTTGTTATTTGGAATTGACCTCATAGCGGGACCGGAGACGGATCCAAACGTTAAAAGGTATACAGTAAGCGGCCATATTAAGGATTCCCAGACGGGCGAGGACCTTTTCGGGGCATCTGTCCTGGTGGTGGAACTGAGTACCGGTACCGTTTCCAATGAATATGGGTTTTACTCCATCAGCCTGCCAAAAGGAACCTATACTTTTAAATTCACTTATCTTGGGTACAATCCTCAAACCATCAAACTGGAATTGGAAAAGGACCAGGTGCTGGATATCAGCATGGCACCTGTCCTGGAGGATCTGAAGGAAGTTGAGATCCGCGCGGAACGGGCCGATGCCAATATCCGGGCCCCTGAAATGAGTGTGGTGAAGATGGATGTCAAAGCCATCAATAAGATCCCCGCCCTCATGGGAGAGGTTGATATCATTAAAGCCATCCAACTTTTGCCAGGCGTCCAGTCAGTCAGCGAAGGGGCTTCCGGGTTCAGTGTGCGGGGGGGCAGTCCCGACCAGAATCTCATCCTTCTGGATGAGGCTACCGTCTATAATCCCTCACATTTTCTCGGATTCTTCTCCGTTTTTAATAATGACGCCATTAAGGATGTCAAATTATATAAGGGTGATTTGCCAGCGCAATATGGCGGCCGTCTGGCTTCTGTGCTGGATGTCAGGATGAAGGACGGCAACACCAAAAAATTTGGTGGAACCGGCGGGATTGGGCTGATCAGCAGCAGGCTTACCCTTGAAGGTCCAATCGTCAGGGATAAGACTTCCTTTATCATTTCAGGAAGACGGACCTATGCCGACCTTTTCCTCTTCCTGGCAAAAGATGAAAATGTCCAGGACAGCCGGATGTATTTCTACGATTTCAATGCTAAAGTCAATCACACCTTTAACGAAAAAAACAGGATATACCTGTCAGGCTATTTCGGGAGAGATGTTTTTAAAAATCCATTTGCCTACATCAAGCTTGGCAATGCAACTGCCACAGCCCGCTGGAACCATCTTTTTTCACAGAAACTGTTCAGCAATTTTGCCTTTATATACACTCATTACAATTATAACCTGGGAACTGCCAATGAGGATGATCCGAGTTCTTTTCTTTGGACTTCCACCCTCCAGGATTACCAGGCCAAGGGGGATTTCACATGGTACCTCAACAGCAACCATACCCTGAAGTTCGGGTTCAACAGCACTCTGCACTGGTTTGATCCCGGAGAAGCCCGGGGAACAGGCTCTGAGAGTCTTTTCACGGAATATGCGCTGGAACATTCCAGGGCACTGGAAAGCGGCATTTATCTCAGCAACGATCAAAATGTCGGCAGTCGCCTGATACTCAAATATGGCCTCCGGTTTTCGATATTCCAGAATATCGGGCCCCAAACTGTTTACCGGTACAATGATGACTTTATTATGGCAGATTCAGCCGTGTACAAGGCAGGGGATTTTTACAACACTTACGTCGGTGTTGAGCCCAGGCTTGGCCTGACCTATATACTCAATGAGAAATCTTCACTGAAAGCCAGTTATTCCCATACATATCAATACCTGCAGCTTGCGCAAAATTCCACTGCCGGGACCCCGCTCGACATCTGGTTTTCAGCCAGCCCAAACGTAAAACCACAGGTTTCCGATCAGGTGGCAGCAGGTTATTTCCGGAATTTCAGGAAAAACACCATCGAAACCTCTCTTGAGGTTTATTATAAAAGCATGCGAAATTCAATCGATTTCAAGGATCATGCTGAATTATTACTGAACAAGCAGCTCGAAGGCGAACTCAGGTTCGGAAAAGGGTGGTCATATGGTGCTGAAGTAATGGTGAGCAAGCCGCAGGGCAGGATCAATGGATGGGTCAGTTACACCTACTCCAGGACTTACCGGAAATTCAAAGATATCAATAATGGAAAGGTTTACCCGGCTCCATATGATTCTCCTCACGATGTTTCGATCGTAATGAATTTTGAGGCCAATAAAAGGATCAGCCTGTCGGCCAATTGGATCTACTCGACCGGAAAACCGGTCACCTTCCCTACCGGAAGGGCCGTGATCGGGGGAGCTGTCGTGCCCATTTACTCCGACCGGAATGCCTACCGGATGCTCGATTATCACCGCCTGGACCTGTCGGTAACGCTGCATCAGAAACCCGGCGAAATTCCTTCCAGGTTTAGCTGGGACCTGGTGTTTTCGGTATACAACGCTTATAATCGTCACAATACCTGGTCTATAAACTTTATGCAGGATTCGCAGGACCCTTATGTGACTTATGCGGAGCAAACCTATCTTTTCGGGATCATTCCCGCCATAACCTTTAATTTCAAATTCTAAATGAAAAAATTGATAATCGGCTTATGGGTACTAATCGCCGGGGCAGTGGGATGCACGGAAATAATCGATATAGACCTGGATGATACATACACCAGGCTGGTCGTTTACGGATCTATAACCACCGATACAATGGCCCATATTATCGATCTTTCGATGACGACCAGTTATTATTACAACCAGGCCCCTCCTCCTGTGACAGGCGCTGAGCTTGTCATATCTGACGATTTGGGAAACCAGGTCACCTTGAATGAGACTTTGCCCGGAAGGTACTCGACACCTTCTTCTTTCTTTGCACTGCCGGGAAGAACCTACACGCTGGATATTGCCTTGCAGGAAGAGATCAATGGTCACCGGAATTACTTGGCCGTGTCATCGGTCAACCCGATCGATCCGATCGATTCCATAGGTCTTGTTTTCCAGGATTGGACCGAAGAGGGATTTTATGAAGTGACGTGTTTTTACCAGGATCCCCCGACCAGGGATTACTACCTTTTCAATATTTTAAAAAACGGTGTCCTGGTGACAGATACCATTACAGATATGTTCGTATCCAGCGATGAATTTTACAATGGCAGTTACACCAACGGGATCGGGGTGGGATACCTGGATCAGTCGAAAGAGAGTGAAAAACTAGCCGCAGGGGATACGGTAACATTCCAGGGGGGGAAGATATCAGAAGAATACTACAATTTCATTGTCAGCCTTCAATCCGAGGTCGGTTTCTCCACTCCGCTGTTCAGCGGGCCACCGGCTAATGTCAAAGGCAACATCACCAACGGAGCGGTAGGATTTTTTGCCGCTTACAGTGTGGAATACTCCAGCACTGTTCTCCGGTAAAAAAAATTTTTCAACCGACCGGGTATATTTTCGTTTTTTTCCGATAAACAGGTATACGAAGCTGTTTGCCGGATATTTTCTCAGGGCCGGCCCCCCACGAGTCAGGATAAATCACACTTTCCTCTTACAGGCAATCGGCATTAATAATAATCAACAGGCCTGAAATTTAGCACTGAGTCAGAATGTCTCTTAAAATGAGGCACTCTGATGCGTCACTGTGTCCAGGACCAGTCACGCAATGCCCTACAGAGGGGCGAAGGACCCGGAGGCCGAAAAGGGTAAACAGAGTAGGCGCCATCGGTTAAAAAAAATGCCTATGAACAGATTAATGGTAACCCTTTTGATCCTTGTATCTTTTATGATAGAGGGAATTGCACAGGAAAAGCTGAAGATCGGGGATGTGGTCAACGGCAAGCTTAAAATCACCAATGAAACCGGACTGAAATCATTTTTCAACAAAAACCTGGAGAAATCCGGAAGCCTTGGCAATGAGATCAAAACAGACTTTTCCCCGACTGCCGACAGGATTTTTGTTTACATGAAAGTCACAGGGAACAAAGCTGGTATAAGCTCAATAGGGGTCATGCTGGTGAATGTCAGGAATGAAGCCTACATAGTGGCCGGCGAAAAGGACAGTGGCGGTGGCACCGGTATAGGCGGCAGCGCTACGGTGACCTGCATCGGAAATCCATGCGCGTCATGTACACCCACCATTCAATGGGTGTCTGGAGGCTGGTTACCGATCATCGTGTGCCATTGCAACGACCCGGAGGGACTGTGCAATATGGAAGTCACGTTTACAGTCAATATCAATGTTGGTTTTTGATTCATTTCAGGAATACCCGGGAACATAACCAGATTAGCGTTTCGCTTTGCCGGTTGGTTCCCGGTTTTTAATTAACAACTAAAATTTCCGCCGGATGAAAAAGTATATTCTCATTATTTCCATGTTTTCACAATCACTGTTTTCACAGGATGTCATCCAGGAACCTGCCCGCGACATTTTTCTGGATTATGTGGTCCGGATGTCCCCGTCCATGATGCTTGAATACGAAGCGGAGAACCGCCAGAAAGCTTTGTTTGAAACCGATACTGTTCTTTCCAGGGCAAGGGTGGTTTTCAGGAAACACAAGGATTCTATCGATTTTATCCACATTCTCGGTTTGGACAGGCAAGACGAGTTTCTTTTTCTGAATGATACGGGTTGGTATTTTATCCCTGGTAAAATGGAATGGCAGATGACCGGAGTGCGACTGGACAGTATCAGAGGAGGCGGGTTAATGAGTTTTTTACCGGTCAACATGTTCACCATCAGGTATTCCGGCCATATTCCCCAACCATTCTGGCATGTTACCGGAAAGGAAGAAAACTTCAGTGTGGTAAAAATGGAGATAAAGGATAGACCCGCGGAACTAACCAGGCTCGACGTTATTCTGAAAATCGGCAACGACGACCACCTGCTCTATCAGATGATCATGGACAGCTATTTTGAAGCGTACCATGATAATATTTACCGGGAACTGATTCTGAGCAACTATCGATTTCATGCTCCTGATTCCAACCTGATTCCGGAATCTTTCCGCGTCCATCCTAAAGTTTTCAGATCAAACGCTGCGCAGTTACCTTCAACCGACCTGTCTGCCAGCGATGAAAAATACCTGGATAATCTGCACCTGGTCGATCTTTCAGGGAATGAGTTTCCACTGCCTGACAAGGGGTTAATTTTCATGGACTTATGGTACGCAGGTTGTTTTCCCTGCCTGAAGTCCTCGCCTGTCGTCGAAAGCATGTGGGAAAAATACCATGAGAAAGTGCTTTTTCTTTCGATCAATGAGGTGGATACCGATACGGCCAAGATCATCCGCTTCATGCACTCTTTAAAACTGTCTTTCCCGGTGTTGCTGAACAGGTATGAAAGAATTTCCATTCAAACCACGGGCCATGGCAGTTATCCCGTCTTTATACTGCTCGACGCGGAATCCCGTAAAATATTGTGGTATTTGAACGGATATAACGAGAATATGGATAATGAAATAGACGCAGCAATTTCACTGCATATAAAATAGGAGCAATACAGCCGATCAATGTTCAGTCAATACGATTCCTTTTATCCTGCCAATCATGTTCAGATTGATCTTCACCATTTCCCTGATCTTACCGGCTTTGACCCTTTTAAGCCAGGCCGATCCGGATATTGGCCGGAGGTTAGAAGATTTGCAACTGAGGATCAAACAGCTGGAAAAGGAAAACAAGTGGCTCAGTACCAGTAAAAGGATGGCTGACAGTATCGAATACTGCA
This sequence comes from uncultured Bacteroidales bacterium, assembly GCA_964619555.1. Lineage (GTDB taxonomy): Bacteria > Bacteroidota > Bacteroidia > Bacteroidales > JAGOPY01 > JAGOPY01. The sequence goes on from CAZUDV010000002.1 coordinate 153,460, forward strand.
ACATCCGAATGGAAATTTTCGAAGCTTATACCAATAAGTCACAACTTGAATTCGATTTTAAAAACACAACGGATAAAATATCCATAACCGGCCTGTTTTCCCGCTTGATGCAGGCGAACAATCCTGCCAGCGACATTCTTGGATTTCGGTTCACGGACATCATTCTTTCATCCGTGGAAGAGCATTTTTCAGGTCAGCTGAATAATGAAAAAGACAAAAAACGGTTGTCCCAGGTAGTGTCCAAAATAATCAGCAATCCGTTGGTCACGACCCTTGCCAGCTCCAATCCGATTACCTCGGTCGTTGCGACAGTTATCAGCACCATAGTGGGATTTACCACTACATCGGTTGAAATGGAAAAGGAGGGCGGGAGGATCAAGGACCTGGCCGTTACTCAGGACGATTCTTTTAACAACAGCAGTATCAGCGCATTTAAAAATGACATGCAGGTCTATATCAACTTTTTTGACAGGCTGCTCCTAGCCACCCAATCCTACCAGGCAGGCATGGAGAACCTGGAAGTGAAATATGCCTGGCTGATAGGATCGGTCAGGAACTTCCAGGAAGATCTCGAAGCACACCTTTGCACGACGAAGGACCAGGAATGGATCAGTCTGACCAGAATACTACCCGAGCCGGGAGTTCCCGGCACGGATTTCAGTTTACTCCTAAATGAGCCCGGATTAAGGGAAACATTGCGGATATGCAGGAAATTTCCGGCCCTGCAGTACGCTGTCAGCGATTTTAAGAATGAATACAATTTTCTGCTTTCCAAATTTCTGATGGATTACAGGGATATTCTCAGGACGGCCGGATCATTTCCCGATGGCGCAATAGATGGCAGCAAAACGGATGATCTGATCCTCTCCATTGAGAATTTTCTTGAAGACCTGAAGGAACAGGGTGGTGTACCGGATATTTTCCTACCCTGAGTTGGACGGATTTCCTATTTTTATCGTGTAATTCATCCGTGTTAATGATCCGAATAGTTGCCGACGAACACATTCCGTTCCTGAAAGGGGTCCTGGAACCATTTGCATCGGTGCAGTACCTCCGGGGAGACAGAATTTCCTTCTCTGACCTCAAACAGGCAGATGGATTGATCATCCGCACACGGACAAAATGTGACGCAACCCTGTTACATGGAACTTCCGTGAGGTTTATCGCTACAGCGACGATCGGGTTCGACCATATCGATACGGCCTATTGTCAATCCAACGGTATTTCATGGCACCATGCCCCGGGCTGCAATGCCGGTTCGGTCAGGCAATATGTAGCTTCCGCCCTGGCTGCCTGGGCAATTAAGCGGAACATATCACTTTCAGGTAAAACCATCGGCATCGTGGGAGTCGGCAATGTGGGCAGGAAAATATTCCGGTTAGCCGGATGCCTGGGGATGAATCCTTTGTTGAACGATCCGCCAAGGGAGCGGACAGAAGGAACAGCAGGATTCACCAGTATCGAAGAGATCATGGCGGAAGCGGATATCATCACATTCCATGTTCCATTGAACCATACAGGCCCATTTCCAACCAAATACCTGATAAATGATTCCTTCCTGCATAAACTGAACCGGAAACCACTGCTGATCAACACTTCAAGAGGGGAAGTATCGGACGGGGATGCCATTATCAATGCACTGAAAAAGGAAAAGATAACCGGTTATATAACCGATGTCTGGGAAGATGAACCCCGTCCGGATCCTGATCTGATCAGATGGAGCGAAATTGCCACTCCCCATATAGCCGGCTATTCCGTGGAAGGTAAGGCAAATGGAACGGCCGCCTGTGTCAGGGCTTTCCAGCATCATTTCCACCTGGGTCCACTTGAATGGTACCCCTCGGATCTGCCTCTTCCTGACCATCCGGTGATTTACACCGGCAGGGAGGAAATAAGTGACGAAAAAGCCATCCTGGAAGCCATTATCCATTCCTATGATATAACAACCGACGACTGTGTATTGCGCGATGATCCATCTAAATTTGAGTTTTATCGCAATCATTACCCGGCCAGGCGGGAGTTCGAAGCCTTTTCGGTATGTATCCCCGGGGATCGCCACGGATTAGCGGACAAATTGAAAGAACTGGGATTCAGGGTGGTTTTACAATGATCATACGTAACGACTTTTTTTCAAAACTTTTCAACCCCCGCCCTACCCTGATTCATTTCTCTTCTATATTTATCTCAGTTAATCATATTTCAATAAATAGAAGTCATTTCTATGAGCAAGTCTATCGTTGATCGGGCTGCGGATAACATCCGTATTCTATCGGCCGCCATGGTTGAAAAAGCGAATTCGGGCCATCCGGGAGGAGCAATGGGAGGAGCCGATTTCATCCAAATCTTATTCAGTGAGTTCCTGTGCTTTGATCCGGATGATCCGAACTGGCCCATGAGGGACCGTTTTTTTCTCGATCCCGGCCATATGTCGCCTATGCTTTACTCCATCTTGCACCTGTTGGGATATTTCTCGGTTGAAGATCTGAAAAACTTCCGGCAATGGAAGAGTCTGACACCCGGACACCCGGAACTGGATCTGAATCACGGTATTGAAAACACTTCGGGGCCCCTGGGCCAGGGTCACGCGATGGCCATAGGTTGTGCCATTGCAGAAAGGTTCCTGGCTGCGAGATTTGGCGAATGGATGGCCCATAAAACCTTTGCATATCTTTCCGACGGCAGTATACAGGAAGAGATTTCCCAGGGAGCCGGCCGGATCGCCGGGCACCTGGGTTTGCACAACCTCATCTTGTTCTTCGATTCGAATGACATCCAGCTGTCGACCGAAGTGGATATGGTCACCAGTGAAGACACGGCCAAAAAATACGAATCGTGGAACTGGCACGTGCAAACGATCAATGGCCAGGATGCCGGTCAGATACGGCAGGCACTTAAAAATGCCATCGCTGAAAAAAGCCGCCCTTCCATAATTATTGGAAAAACTATCATGGGTTTTGGATCGGTTGCCGAAGATGGACAAAACATGGAAGGTAAGACCTCGACACACGGGCAACCCCTGTCCAAAGCAGGTGTTTCATTTGCTCGTACCATCCAAAACCTGGGGGGAGATCCCGGTGAACCTTTCGGAGTGTTTCCGGATGTAGCTGAGTACTACGGTTTGGTCAGGAACAATAAAAAAGCCGAAGCCGGTGCAAAGAAGAAGTTACAGGCAGAGTGGGAAAAAAGTAATCCGCAACTGGCCGGTAAACTGAATGAGTACCTCGGCGGCCACTCCCCTGCCGTGGATTACTCCGGGATCATGATAAAGCCAAACAGCCCAACCCGTAATACATCGGGCGATGTGCTCGCCCATTTTTCCCGTCATGTCGGGAATATGATCGTGATGTCGGCCGATCTTTCGAATTCCGATAAGACCGAAGGCTTCCTGAAAGGGTCGAAACCGCTTAAAAAGGATGATTTCACCGGAGGTTTCCTGCATGCGGGGGTGTCGGAGCTGACCATGGCGGCAATAGCCAACGGAATTGTGCTGCATGGCGGAGTATTTGCGGTTTGCGGAACCTTCTTCGTCTTTTCCGATTACATGAAACCAGCCATCAGGCTGGCATCTCTGATGCGCCTTCCAGTGAAATACGTTTTCACGCATGATACATTCCGGGTTGGTGAAGACGGGCCAACGCATCAGCCCGTGGAACAGGAAATGCAACTCCGGTTACTGGAACATCTCAAAAATCATAAGGGGAAGAACAGCATGCTGGTGCTCAGGCCGGCCGATGCCGCTGAGACCGTGGTATCGTGGCAGCTAGCCATGGAAAATTCCGAAAGCCCGACCGCGCTGATCCTTTCCCGCCAGAATATCCAGGATCTGCCGGCCCCGGACGATGTCCCCCGTTTTGCCGAAGCCGGGAAGATCAGGAAAGGGGCCTATATCGTCAAAGATACGGAAGGTGAACCGGATATTATCCTGGTTGCCAATGGATCTGAAGTTTCCACTCTAATCCAGGCTATGACTTTGCTAGAAAAGCAAAATAACCTGAAAGTACGCATCATTTCAGCTCCGTCGGAAGGATTGCTTAACCAGCAGGATCTTTCATACCGGAAGCTATTGTTGCCGGATGGTATCCCCGTGTTTGCCCTGACTGCCGGCCTGCCGGTCACGATGGCCGGATTGGCCGGTTGCCATGGAAAAGTGTTCGGCCTGGACCATTTCGGGAATTCGGCTCCATTCCAGGTACTGGACGAGCAGTTTGGATTCACCGCAGAGAATGTGAAACAGGAGATTCTTTCATTTTTACATTCCCGTTAAGAATAAGGATCATTTGATCGATAAGATCTTAATGTTCCTGGAAAAGGTTTTTTCGCCATCATCCGCTTCAAACCGAAGCAGGTACACACCCTTTGAATATGGAAAATCAGATAGTTTTAATAGTTTAAAACCCTTTGAATAATATCCAGCTACAATTGGTTCAAGCATTTCACCTGAAATACCGCTGAGCGAAATTTCAACCCTGCTGTCTGATTCAAGGTAAAATTCTAACCAGAGAAAGTCCTTGATCGGGTTTGGATAAATTTTAAGATAACTGCTGGTCAGGGTATCTTCCGGTATGGGATAATAGATCTCCGGGACCTGGAGGATCACATTTTCGATGACCTGGGCAGAATCGTCCGCAAATTCATTGACACCGCCTAATTCCAGTTTGAGCGTTTCCTCCAGGCCGGTCAGATCGAGGGCTTTTGCGTGAATAGTCAGTAGCACCTCATTATCTTCTATTATCAAAGGATTTAGTGACGACCAGGCGATAATTAACATGCTGTCTTCGATGTTAAGTGAATATCCCTGGATCCCGGAGGCCAGGTCGATCCCTTTTATTTCCATGTAGTCATCGGGAAATAATAAACTGAGGGATATGGCAGAAACCGTGTATCCTTCAGTCATAATCACCGGAAGATCAAAGTCGGTTTGTGGCTGTATCCTGACTGTATCCCTGTAGATTAGAATGACGTTGGTATCAATTGACACAGACCCACCGGAACGCGCAGGTGGGTGGGAACCGGTCCATCCCAATGCAATTAACGTCATCACCAGTTGAGAGAAAATGGTTATCATGATGACCACCATGTTGATTGGCAGCATATGCCGGTAATTGGAAACCACCCTCATTCCTTTGAAAATAGAATTATATTGAATCGAGGCCGTCGTGATAATCCAGCCTGATATTAAAAAATCCCGTTGGCCGCTGAAGAATTTCCCTTGAGACACCTCCGACAGGCTCCGGAAAATAAACCGCACAGATTGTATGTGCGATATGCCGGATGTTCCCATGAAATTTTTCAGGGGCTCCGTCCAAAATTCCCGCCATCACTTCATACCTGACCCTTTCCTGGTTTTTGGCATAATCATGCCAAACAACAATGGTCCGGTCGTGAACGAGGTTTTCAAATACTTTTCCCGTGTCGTTCTTAACCATTTCGTAATGATGGTCCCCATCGATGAAGATCAGGTCGAATTTCCGTTTCAGGGATTTAAAATCAAACGATTTCGTATTGCCTTCAATATGACGGACATTAGGCAACCCCCTGGAAAACATGCCATGTTGTTCGATATAACCGGGATCCCATCCCAACCTGGCCATTTCCTCTTGGGAAAGGTTAAAAGTAAAACAGTCTTTTGCCACCTGTGACACATTCGCAACGCTTTCCCCTCTCCAGGTCCCGATTTCGAAATAACTGCAATCAGGGAGCGACCGGGCCAGTCTCTTTAGCAAGGCAAGATCGGTGGGCTTAGATCCGCCGTCCAGGTAAGCAAAAGGTGATACGGTTTCGGAGAAATCCCCGAATATTAATTCCGGCCGGACCACCGGGAACCCACCTGTCATGGCATATTTATCCCTTACATAGTCTCTCCATACCTTATCTTCTTCAAGTACCTTGTTCAATAACCAGGGATTCCGGACGACGGCCCTGAGCGCTTTGATTGTTTTGGAAAACCTTGACATATCGGAATGTGAAATGTAAAGGTAATAAAGAATCGTTCAGATGGTTTTTCAACAGCAAATTCTTGATAAATTTTCCATTTTGCCCGTCAAACAATGATTTCCTGAGATTATCTTTGCCCCGGATTGGAATCCATGGTATGACGGCAGAAAAATATACAGAAGACAGCATTAAATCCCTTGACTGGCGTGAACACATCCGGTTAAGGCCCGGAATGTACATCGGAAAACTGGGGGACGGCGCTTCCCAGGATGACGGAATTTACGTTCTGATCAAGGAAATCATAGACAATGCCATCGATGAACATGTCATGGGACATGGCAGCCGGATCGAAGTCTTCATCAAGGATAAAACCGTCACTATCCGGGACTATGGAAGGGGAATGCCGCTGGGAAAGGTGATCGATTGCGTTTCGAAAATCAATACCGGAGCCAAATATGACTCCAAGGTCTTTAAAAAAGCGGTAGGACTGAATGGCGTCGGTTCCAAAGCCGTCAATGCGCTGTCTTCATTCTTCAGGGCTCAATCGGTCAGGGAAGGCAAGACCAAGATCGTGGAATTCCAGCGGGGCGACATTATAACGGACCATGAAATTTCAGCATCCGATCTGCCGGGTGGTACCGAGATTACCTTTGTACCGGATGAAACCATTTTCGGACATTATCATTTCATCCCCGAATATGTCGAAAAACTGCTTTGGAACTATGCCTTCCTGAATAACGGACTCACGCTTGCCTTTAACGGCAATAAATTTCAGGCGAAGAACGGATTGTTAGACCTGCTGAACCAGTACCTGAATGGTAACGGTGGGGCACTGTACCCTATCGTCCATATCAAGGAGGATGATTTCGAATGTGCATTCACCCACAGTTCCAAGCAATACGGCGAAGAGTATTACTCGTTCGTGAACGGGCAGTACACACCCCAGGGAGGTACGCATCTCCAGGCATTCAGGGAAGCGATCGTGAAAACCATCCGGGAGTTTTACAACAAAGATTACGATACGAATGATATCCGGACTTCCATCATGGCTGCCATCAGCCTGAAGGTCCAGGAACCGGTTTTCGAATCCCAGACTAAGACCAAACTCGGGTCCGCCCAGATGGAACCCAACGGTCAGTCGATCCGAAATTACGTGACAGATCTTGTCAAAAAGCACCTTGACAATTACCTGCACATGAATCCCGATACGGCTGAAGCTCTCCAGATTAAAATCCTTCAGTCAGAAAAAGAACGAAAGGATATGGCCGACATCAAAAAACTGGCCAGAGAAAGCGTTAAAAAAGCGAGCCTGCACAATAAAAAACTGAGGGACTGCAAGGTACATTATAATACCAACCACGAAGACCGGTTGGAGAGCACCATTTTTATCACGGAAGGTGACAGCGCCAGCGGATCCATCACAAAAGCCCGAAATGTAAACACACAGGCTGTTTTCAGCCTGAAAGGCAAACCCCTGAACGTATTCGGCCTGACGAAAAAGATCGTCTACCAGAACGAGGAGTTCAACCTGCTGCAGTCAGCGCTGAACGTGGATGACAGCCTGGAAAACCTGCGGTATAACCATGTGGTCATAGCCACCGATGCTGATGTCGACGGCATGCACATACGTCTTCTGCTTATGACATTCTTCCTGCAGTTTTACCCCGATCTGGTCAAGGCAGGGCACCTGTATATCCTTCAGACGCCGCTGTTCAGGGTCAGGAATAAAAAGGAAACAATCTATTGTTACTCGGCGGAAGAAAAAAAGGCAGCGCTGAACAAACTGGGCCAGAATGCCGAAATCACCCGGTTTAAAGGCCTTGGCGAAATATCGCCGGATGAATTCGGACATTTCATCGGCAGTTCCATGCGGCTTGAACCGGTTCTCCTGGAACGGGAAGCTTCCATCAAACACCTGCTGGAATATTATATGGGCAAAAACACACCTGACCGTCAAAACTTTATCATCCGCAATTTAAGGGTCGAAGAGGATTTCGTGGAAGAAGTCCTGGATCCACAGTATAGTATCGATTAAACTCTAAACACGGATCTTCCTGAATGCTTTTCCTGCAAATTCCGTAATATCGCTTGCTATGACAGATTCCATTCCAAGATTCTTCGCTGCCAGATCGCCCGCAAGTCCATGCAGGTAAACCCCAAGCAGACAGGCATCCCTGGGATTGTAGCGCTGCGCCATCAGGCCGAGCAACATGCCGGTGAGCACGTCACCGCTACCGCCTGTAGCCATCCCCGGATTACCGGTCGAATTGAAGTAACAGGTCCCGTCCGGAGTGCTGACACAGGTATGGGCGCCTTTGAGAACGACATATACCCCGTATCTTACGCTGAATTCCCTTTGCAACTGATTCCGGTGAAAATCATTTTTTGCGGTTCCGGCCATCCTTTCGAATTCCCTGGGATGGGGAGTGAAAACACTGTTTGGTGGTACAAAGGCCAGCCATGTTTTGTTTTGACCGAGGATCGTTATCGCATCGGCGTCGAAGATCAACGGCACCGTTGTGTTCTGGATCAGCAGTTTTAATGCGGAAGAGGTCTTCCTGTCGAATCCGATGCCCGGTCCAATGGCAATTGCCTGGAAAGGAGAAAGATCCGGCAAATGGGAAAGACATTTCTCATCCGGATCGATCGTCACCATAGCTTCCGGAACAGCAGTCTGGATGACGGGGTATCCGGAAGAGGGGACATGCACATGCAACAAGCCTGCACCCGACCTCAAACAAGCCCTGGCAGCCAGAATCGCCGCCCCCATTTTCCCGTAACTTCCGGCAATCAGCAAGGCATGTCCGTAATTGCCTTTGTGTGAAAACTTCGTCCTGGGCCGGATCAGGTTCTTGACATCTTTTTTCTGAATATAATGGTTTTTCACTTCGACCTGTCGGATAAAATCTTTGTGCAAGCCGATTGGCAGGACTTCCCATTCACCAACATAAGGATCATTTTCGGCGAAGAGAAATGCCAGCTTAGGGAATTGGAATGACAGCGTAAAATCAGCTTTTACCACCGGCCCCTCCTTTTCATCCGTATGATCATCTCCCATCAGCCCTGAAGGGAAATCCACCGAAACGATCAGGGCCTGGCTATGGTTGATATGCCTGATGATTTTCGCAGTTAAACCGCTGGCGGGCCTGGTGAGCCCTGAACCGAATATGGCATCGACCACTACATCGCCGGACCTTATTTCAGGCAAAGGGTCCTGGTCAGATAAATCTTTTAATGTCACCGTCTTCATTTCAAGAAGCTTACGGTAGTTGACCTGAAAATCCCCGCTGCTATTTTCCGTATGACGGATAATAAAAGCTTCGACATTGTAATTATACTGTCCCATCAGGCGGGCTATAACCAGGCCGTCCCCGCCGTTGTTGCCCATTCCGCAAAAGAACAGCACCCGCCGGGTGTTGTCTGTCCTTTTACGCAGCCAGTTGTAACAGGCCGTGGCTGCCCGTTCCATCAGTTCGGCGGAAGTTATCGGCTCATGCTCAATCGTATAAGCGTCAGCCAGACGGATCTTTTCAACCGGGAGTATTTTCATCAGGGATGGATTGTTTCACAAATTTAAGATTTCATCCAGGCAATACCAAGAAATAGGCAATTTATTAGACAGGGCCCCCGTCAGGAACACCCATCTTTAAGTTATTTTTGCGCCGGAGATGAAAAAAAGTAAGAGCAAGTACAAATCCCTGCCCCTGCTTGAATCGGTCGAAATCATCGATGCCGGGGCAGAGGGAATGGCAATAGCCAGAGATGGTAACAGAGTGGTCTTCACCCCTTATGGTGTTCCAGGAGACGTGGTGGATATCCAGGTGATCAGAAAGAAAAAATCATTTTTCGAAGGCCGGATTGTGAATTATCACAGCTATTCCGGCAAAAGAACTGATCCTGTTTGCCAGCATTTTGGCGTTTGTGGCGGATGCCGGTGGCAGAATATGGATTATCAGCACCAACTTTACTACAAGCAAAAACAAGTGAGGGATAATTTCGACAGAATTGGAAAATTCAACTTTCCGGAGATCAGGCCGATCATCGGTTCAGCCAATGTTTATTTCTACCGGAACAAGCTGGATTACACTTTTTCGAACCGTAAATGGTTCACAGGGCCAAGGCCGGAATTCAGGGATGATACCAACGCCAATGGCCTGGGATTTCACCTGCCAGGGATGTTTGACAGGGTCCTGGATATTGAAAAGTGCCATTTGCAGGCTGATCCCAGTAATGAAATCAGGCTTGCGGTAAGGAATTATACTTTGGAGAAAGGCCTCAGCTATTATAATGCGAAGACCTGGGAAGGGTTCCTTCGAAACCTGATCATCCGCAATACGTCTGCCGGCCAGGTAATGGTCATCATGGTTTTTAATCATGAAGAAACCGAAGTGATCGATGACCTGATGAAATTCATCTCCGACCGGTTCCCATCTATTTCCAGCCTGATGTATACGATCAATGCCAAGCGTAACGATGACATTTCCGACCTGGAGATAAGGTTGTTCAAGGGCGAGCCTTTCATCCTGGAAAATCTGCCGACGTTCCTGAATGAACAGGAGATCTTACAATTCAAAATCGGACCGGTTTCTTTCTTCCAGACTAATTCGCTGCAGGCTTCCGTTCTTTACAGAAAAGCAATCGAAATGGCGGATCTGCAAGGTCATGAAACAGTCTTTGACCTCTATTCCGGGACTGGAACCATTTCCTGTTATGTCTCTCCCCTGGTAAAAAAAGTTATAGGCATCGAATACATAGGCGCTGCCGTAAAAGATGCCAGGGAAAATGCCCGATTAAACGGGATTGCCAATGTTGAATTCATCGCAGGCGATATCGCCGGTGTCCTGAACGAAGGATTTGTGGCGGAATATGGAAGGCCGGATCTGATCATAACCGATCCGCCCCGGTCAGGGATGCATGAAAAGGTCGTCAGGCAGATCCTGGAAATTGCACCTGAAAAAATTATATACATTAGCTGCAATCCAGCCACACAGGCACGTGACCTGTCCTTACTGACCGATAAATACGGGATTACGGCCGTTCAACCAGTGGACATGTTCCCTCACACCCAGCACGTTGAGAATATAGTGTCTATGAGGCTGACTGAATCAGTTTCGCGGCAAGTTCCATGATGTCCGGTTCACTGTCTTCCACACGAATCCTGGCCTGTGAGTAAAAACTCCTTCTGGCCTCCAGGTGCTGCCGGATAAATCCCGGCAATTGTTCCTGCGGGATGTTGCTCAGCAAAGGCCGGTCTAAAAATTTTCCTGAAAGCCGGGCCATGATCATATCGAAGGGAATGTCCAGAAAGACTGTAATGCCCCATGCATTCATCAGATTCATGTTATCTTCGTAACAGGGTGTTCCTCCGCCGGTAGCCACCACGAGGTCCTTATCATGCAAATGACTGATTAGCAATTCCCTTTCTTTGTTCCGGAAAGATTTTTCGCCATACTTTTCAAAAAAATCCTTAACCGAATATCCGGATGAAACCTCTATCATCTCATCCATGTCCAGGAATCGGTAATGAAGGACATGAGCCAGCTTTCTTCCTGTCATGCTTTTTCCCGACCCCATATAACCAATAATAAATATCAGCATTTTAGCAGCACCTGAATAATAGAAAGATCAGTTGGCAAGTCTGATATTTGTGGTGATGCCTGACTTTATCTCAAAAGCTTTCTCAATGGTGTACACAGACCTCTCCACATATTTAGACCTGAAAACAGCCCGGTAATATCCGGGCATAAGCACCAGGGATTCCTGCGACTGCCCGTTGTCGCGTAAATTGTATATCCATTCGAGCTTACCGTCTTTCTCAAGGTATAAGCTCCCGAACCCCCGGATTGGTTTCTGTACGACCAATATTCCCGGAACCGGAATATCAACTGAGGTGGTATGGCTCTGGGTTATTTTGACATCATTGACGTATATCCTTGGCAGGCTGAGTATTTCGAGATTATAGGTCCCGGTAATATATTTCTCCGGAATATCCACATCCTGAACATTGATCGTTTCCATACTTCCCTGCCTGCGGACAATGGTCTTCACCGACCGGAGAACCACGCTTTGAGAGTTCATTTTCAAATGCAGGAATCCTTGAGGGACATTGACCGGGATAATGGTATGTTTCCCGGGATTCAGCCTGATACTGTCGACTTTAACAGGAGGAATCGTATGGACTTCAATGTTATAAGTGATCAATGGATCAATAGTAAGGGTATCAGGCAGTCCAAGATAATTCATCGTATGAATGAAGTTATATTTGATCTTGCCGGTAAAATTGTCATAAAACGTCATATTGACATTGGTTTCGGTTGGCCGGCCATTGGCATCCAGTAAATTCACCTGCGCGGTGGTCGGATTCAATGCCCGTGAAATGACTACATTCATTGCTTCTGTGAACTGGTTCTCACTCGAAGCATCAAAATATGTCCCCACACAATTGAATGCCTTCTCAAAATTGGTACCGATGCCTATAATGAAAGGTTTCAGCGCGATCCCGCTTTTCTGAAGGACCTCGGAAGCCTTGCAGGGGTCCCCGTCACATTCTTCAATTCCATCTGTGATCAGGACGATGATGTTCCGGCAATTATCACAGGGTGGAAAGTCGTTCACTGTTTGTTCCAGCGAATATGCTATCGGTGAAGTTCCTTTCGGGGTGATACTGTTCAGCTTTGCTACGACCTTGTCGAAATTCCCTTTGCCAAAAGGCACTTCCAGTTTGCTATCCGTACAAACCTGCGGAGGGTAGGCATATTGATGTCCGTAAAGGCGGATAGCAACTTCGACCCCATTCATGGTCTTCAGGCTGTCCAGAACCTTGGTAAGGATATTTTTGGCAATATTGTACTTTATGTCGGTCTGCCACCGGCCGTACATACTTTGAGATGCATCGAAAACGAATAAAATTCGCGTTAAAGGTTTCTGGTCATTGTTCAAGGCAGGTTTTGGCTGAACCTGGGCGACAGAAGTCAGGCAGGTTATCAGAAGAAGTATAGACCATATGGTTGTCCGGACCGCTTTGCCCAAAGCACTAGTTTTTTTTCAAAAATAGAGTATTTACGCACTTGTGAAAATAAATTGTTGAAAAATCCGCTCAGGTTTTAATGGATGCCGCATTCAAGGTGTTTATTTTTGACAATCCAAAAGGACTTGAATATTCATGATATGAGTGATAACGATTTCATCAGATACCTTCTTATCATTTTCTTATTTTTTATTTTTCCGGCAGGGTTTTCACAAACGGCTTCCGTTCCTCCACACCAGAACGGACAGGATTGGGTGGATTCGGTACTGAACAGCCTGACCCGCGAGGAAATGATCGCGCAGCTAATGATCATAAGAGCGAATAATCCCAACCAACCTTATTTTGACGTAATTGATGGGTACATAAGGAAATACAATATCGGTGGAGTGACTTTTTTCGGGGGCCATCCCAAATTGCAGGCCAGGCAGACCAACTCCTGGCAGGCGCTCGCTAAAACACCATTATTGATATCAATTGACGGCGAATGGGGACCTGCCATGAGGCTGGACAGCACAATTGCCTTTCCTTACCAGATGACTCTCGGCGCAGTTTCGAACGATAGCCTTATCTATAACATGGGATTGGAAATTGCCGGACAGTGCAAGGCGCTTGGGGTCCACCTGAATTTTGCCCCGGTCGTGGATATCAATTCCAATCCGGCCAATCCGGTCATCCATATGCGTTCTTTCGGAGAAAACAGGGATGATGTCGCTAGAAAGGGGATCATGTACATGAAGGGAATGCAGGATGGAGGCTTGCTCGTTACCGCGAAACATTTTCCCGGGCATGGGGATACGGATACTGATTCGCATTCCACCCTTCCTCTAATCAAACACTCCAGGGCCAGGCTGGATAGTATCGAAACATACCCTTTCAGGGAACTGATCAAAGCCGGGCTGGACGGTATCATGATAGCCCATCTGAATATCCCTGCCCTGGACAGCAATCCCCATACCCCTTCCACCCTGTCGGCCCCCATAGTTTCCGGTTTCCTGCGTGAAGAACTTGGATTCAACGGATTGATCGTCACAGATGCACTGGATATGAAAGGTGTTACCCTTAACTCTAATCCTGGAGAGATAGAACTGGAAGCATTGAAAGCCGGTAATGACATCTTATTGCTAAGTTCCAATGTTCCCGTTGCCCTGGCACGCATCAGTCAAGCTGTTGAATCAGGTGAAATATCAGAGGAATTGATCAGGGAACGGTGCCGCAAGGTGCTTGCATTCAAATACAAGGCAGGACTCTCGGAATATAAGCCAACCGACGTTTCCGGCATTGACCTGGAATTGAATTCACCATCCTCGGAATTTGTTGCCAGGCAGTTGTTTGAAGGAGCTGTGACCATCTTAAAAAACGATCAGGACCTCTTGCCACTTAAAAATCTTGATACGCTTGAGATTGCTTCGGTATCCATTGGCTATAACAAAATAACGCCATTCCAGGAACGGCTTCAGTACTATGCCCCGGTTGACCATTTCTGGCTTAAAAAAGAACCTGCAGAGAGTGAGATTATGGCATTGATAGCAAAATTAAAAGCATATGATCTCATTATAGTATCGCTTCAGAATACCAGCATCTGGGGAGGAAAGCCGTTCGGTATCAGTAACCAGGCACTGAATTTCATCCGCCAGTGTTCCACGAATAAAAAAGTAGTGCTGGACCTTTTCACCACACCCTATGCCATAAGTGTCCTGGATGCCGGTATGAAGCCCGCAGCAATCGTTTTATCGTACCAGGACCATCCTTTCATGCAGGATATCTCCGCACAAGTCATCTTTGGGGGCATACCTGCCACGGGAAAGCTCCCTGTTACGGCTTCCGTCAGTTTTCCTTACGGCTCAGGCATTACCACTTCGGCATTCCGGCTTAAGTATACCATACCGGAAGAGCTTGGGATTCAACGCTCCTGGCTGGCCCCAATCGACTCCATGATCAGTGAAAGCATCCGTAAAAAGATATTTCCGGGTTGCCAGGTCTACGCGGCCAAAGATGGAAAGGTGTTTTATCTGAAGGCTTTCGGCCATCACACATACCCTGAAAACACCAATCGGGTAGGCCTTTTTGATATCTATGACCTGGCTTCCCTGACAAAGGTCGTTGCCACAACGATAGCTATTATGCGTCTTCAGAATGAAGATAAGATCGATATCGACCGCAAAATCCAGGATTATCTCCCTTACTTCAGGAATACCACCAAGGGGTCGGTCATTATAAGGGAAATGATGGCGCACCAGGCCCGGTTAAAACCCTGGATCCCTTTCTATAAGTACACCCTCAAGGATGATAAGCTTGATTCTGCCTGGTATCGCAGCAGCCCCGGGAACGACTTCACCGCCAGGGTGGCTGAAAATATCTATATCAAAAACGACTACAAATATGTCATCTACGATAGCATCATAGCATCGAAGTTCCTTCCGTCCAACTCCTATAAATACAGTGACCTTGGCTTTTACCTGTTGCCTGATATTGTTGAGGGGATTTCCGGCAAGTCCCTGAAACAATTTACGGAAGATTTATTTTATAGACCGCTGGGGTTATCCACACTTGGTTTTCAGCCAAGATACCGGTTCGGGCTGGAACATATCGTACCAACCGAAAACGATATGATATTCCGGAAACAATTGATCCACGGAGATGTGCATGATCCGGGTGCGGCCATGATGGGTGGGATCTCAGGTCATGCCGGATTATTTTCCAATGCCAACGACCTGGGCATTGTATCCGAGATGCTGATCCGGGAAGGGTCTTATGCAGGAGATCAGTATCTTAAACCCGAAACGGTCAGGGAGTATACCAGCCAGCAATTTCCGCTGAATGACAACCGGCGCGGTATCGGTTTTGACCGGCCCCTGCCTGAATATAATGATGATGGGCCTTGCTGCAAAAGCGCTTCTGTGTTGAGTTATGGTCATTCTGGCTTCACCGGGACCTACATGTGGATCGATCCCTCGAACGGGCTGACTTACGTTTTCCTTTCCAACCGCGTTTATCCCGATGCGGAGAACAATAAACTGAGCAGTCTCAGGATTCGCCCAAAAATCCACCAGATTCTGTACGATGCCATCGAAAAAAGTGCGAATTTTGCCCCTCTCAAATAATGTTTTTTACATATGAAGTTCCGCGGACCACTATTATGGATATTTTCCTTTTTTTTCACTATTGCCATTGCTTATTATCAGCGGACTACAGGTCCCACCTATCCAGTCAGGGGAACCATAGAGCTGAACGGTAAAATGATCAAATACCGGCTTGTCAGAAGCTCTGATGATGCGCATGGCGCTAGAATTGAAATAAAAAAGGTGGATGCATCCGTTCAGGGGATGATCAAATTCAAACGACTGAATTCACCGGATGATTGGACCCCGGTCATCATGACCAGGGAAGGTGAAAACCTTGTCGGAACGCTGCCTCCCCAGCCGCCGGCAGGCAAACTGGAATATTTTGTGACCCTGGAAAGTGGAGGAACAATAGCAACGCTTAACGAAGAGCCGGTCGTGATCCGTTACAAGGGCAAAGTGCCCGATTGGGTTCTGATCCCGCATATTATCATCATGTTCGTTGCCATGATGCTTTCAACCCGCACCGGGCTGGAAGCGCTTACCGGAGGTAAAAAAGCTTACCGGATGGCCTGGGTGACGGTAATCACGTTATTTGTCGGCGGGCTGATCCTGGGTCCTGTCGTGCAAAAATATGCCTTTGGAGCCTTCTGGACCGGCTGGCCTTTCGGTGAGGACCTTACCGATAACAAGACCCTGGCCGCCTGGATCTTCTGGGCTGTCGCACTCTGGAGGTTACGCCGAAATCCTGCTAACCGCTCCTGGCCGGTCATCGCCATGGTCGTCCTGTTACTGGTTTACCTGATACCGCACAGCATGTTTGGAAGCGAACTGGATTATACTACCGGCGAAGTCACAACAGGACGATAATAACTAAATGTAAATCAATATATTGTGAACCTGGCCATCATCATCATAACCACCCTGATCTCCATCATCGCCCTGTATAATCAGGAGTTGTTTGACCGGCTGAAGTTCAATCCGTTTGGCATCAAGCACAACGGACAAGGATGGAGATTTTTTACTTACGGTCTGGTACATGCCGATTTCATCCACCTTTTCATCAACATGTTCGTCCTGTATTCTTTTGGTAAAGCAGTAACCGATGCATATCACTTCTATTTCGACGATAAGGGTTACATGTTTTACCTGATGTTGTATATCGGCGGGATCGTTTTTTCAGTACTGGTGGATTTCGGTAAGCATAAGGACGATGTGTGGTACAATGCTGTTGGCGCTTCGGGAGCCGTGTCGGCCGTCCTGTTTGCAAGCATCTTCCTTTACCCTACCGGTTCCGTTTACCTGTTCCCTATCCCCTTCCCTCTTCCTTCGGTTGTTTTCGGAGTCCTGTACCTGGTCTATTCGGCTGTAATGGCCCGCCGTGGCAGGGATAACATCGGGCATAACGCCCATTTCTTCGGGGCAGTTTTCGGGATCGCATTTACGGTTGCTTTAAAACCCAGGCTGCTGATCAGTTTCTGGGAACAAATCCAGAGCCTATTTTAGCGGTTTGATGGTAACATCGATAGCCCCGACCCCAAATTTCTCCAAAGAAGCCAGGTGCGATTCGGCATGTTCATATTCCTGGACTTTTTTGATAATGGCTGCTTTCAGCACCCCGTTACCGACTCCATGAATGAAGGTCACTTTACGGAAATTTCTCTCCGCTGCACTTTCGATGCATCTTTTAAAATATTCCATCTGGTATTTTAATATATCGTGAGGCGAAAGATGGGCAAAATTCTCCAGGAGTTCTCCGATATGCAGATCCACCACAGCTTCCCTCGGACCGGTCTGGTGCTTTTCGATCAAAGAAGCCGGTTTTATCTCCCTGGCCTTTTGCTTCATCATCGCCTCTTCATCCATTTTGGATTCCTCCCGGGAAACCAGCGAGTTGAGGCCGGCAACCTGGGCTACAGACAATAACAACAACTTTTCCTCAAAAAACTGCGTGGACTTGTAATTATGCTCGTCATTGAAGCGATTGGGGGATATATCGAATTCCGTGCTGACCGGAAGATAGATCTTTTCGGGCTCATCATCGAAAAATACCAGTTGAACGATTCCCTTTGTCCACTTCAGTAACTCATCCCTGTCAATGGTATCGATCAGTATCTTATTTCCGGGAAATAGCACATCGTAATCTTTCCCCAGCAGTTTTTTCTCTCCTTCCAGAAAAAACGCATAAAGTGCATTCATAGCGGTATGGTTGACCAGGTATACCTCCACCAGGCCTGTCACGAACCATTTCTGGTCATGCGGAACAAAAGCGAGATAAACGCCCGGAGTATTCCTGGTAATGAACGAATAATTGCCAAAAGGCGTCTGGCGGTCAGGAAGCCCGGAGTTTTGAGTTCTGTTATCTGAGTTTTGGGTTTGGAGCTTGTCAGGAGGAACTGGCCCGGAAGATTTCGGCGGCTGGCTGGCATTTGATGACTGGCGGACGCTGGCTGCCGAAAGTTGGCTGCTGACCGGGAAATCCTCGTCAAACATCCTTTCCACCTTGCCTTTGGGATCCACTTTGATCAGCTCGCTGGTCAGCGTGGGGATCTCGAAACCGTCTTCGATCATAACATTGACTAAAGTCGGGCTGATGATCTTACTGACAATACCACCGCCCGATGTATTCAGGAATTTTACTTTATCTCCGATCTGAAATTTCATATCCTTAGGTTTTATAAATGCAAAGATAGACTGAAAGTTGTAAGCCCGGACCCTTGCTTCCTCTGGTCCAAAAATGTTTCAAACGGATAATGTTCGGAAGTGTTCAGCAATGCGATTACTTATTTAGAATCATATATAAATTATATTGAACAAAATAAAATATTTGGATATGCCTTAATTTTGTAAGGATTGTTAAACCATAACCGAATGAGGAAGTTTTTCCTGACTCTCTTGACCCTCACCATACCGATTTTATTCTCGGACGTATGGGCACAGGTTATGCCCGATACCCTGATCCGTCTGAAGGAATTCGAAGTTACCGATTTCCTGGGGAAGAAAGTTTTTCATCCGGCTGATACGATCAGCCAGATGATCATCAGCCAGATGCCATCAAGGGATATAGGGGACCTGTTGCGGAGCCAGTCCAATGTATCAGGTATCCGGAAAGGCGGAACGGGCATCGATCCGGTCGTCAGGGGATTTAAATACAGCCAGTTAAATGTGCAATTGAACGAAGGGCACAAAATAGAGGGAGCCTGTCCGAACCGCATGGATCCACCCACTGCACACGTGGATATCGAAGATGTAATCAAAATAGAGATTTTTAAAGGTCCGTATGCCCTCCGGTTTGGCCCGAATTTCGGCGGAATGATCCATTTGCATACCTGGCCGGAAGAACGATTTGACAAGTTCCAGGTAAAACTGACGGCTGTGACTGGTTATGAAAGCTCCTGGAATGGGTTTAAAGAACACCTGGCAATGACCGGCGGAAATAAGTTGTTCCAGATCAGGCTGGCAGGGAATTATAAAAAGTACGGGGATTATAATGACGGTAATGGTAACAGCGTCGGTTCTTCATTCGAAAGATACAACTATGGCGGGATGTTCCGGGTGACCCCATCAGAAAAACACAGCCTGAGTATTTCTTATGACCGGTCAATTGGTAAAAACCTGGATTTCCCTACTCTCCCGATGGACGAAAGGCTGGATGAGACCAATCTGTATTCTGCAGACTACATCTATAAGACTACCGGCCGGGTCCTGCAGGGGATCCACGGCAAATTATATTATTCCGGAGTCCGGCATGAAATGGACAATAAGCAGCGGCCAATATCTGACACCACTGTTGCCATTTCAACGATCCATGCCATCAATCTGGGATACCGTGGCGAAGTGAGCCTGGCTATTGCAAAGGGAACCCTGCACCTGGGAACAGACATGGAGAACATCGATAAAGACGGGGACCGGGTCAAGAATATGATCATGCAGCCAACTATGCCTGTCAAGATGGAAAAACTCTGGGATCATGCTCACATTGAGAATTACGGATTTTTTGCAGAATATTCCAGGCTCGCAGGCCGTTTTACCCTGGTAGGGGCTGTCCGGTTTGATCTTAATGTTGCCGGTTCCAATCCACTGTCATGGGAAAATATTCAGGGCCAGCAAATTTATTACCAGGATGAAGTCGAATCCTCCTTTACAAATTTCAGTTTCAGCCTGGGTGCCGATTATTCACTGGGCAAAAACCTGGTGATAAGGCTTTCGGCAGGTCGCGGAGCCAGGAGCCCCGATATGACCGAACGGTTCATCATCCTTCTGCCAATTGGATATGACAATTATGATTACCTGGGAAACCCTGTGCTTAAGCCTGAAATCAATCATCAGATCGACGGTATGGTCATATGGAATCCCAGCCGGGCAGGCAACCTTAAGCTAAACTTATTCTACAGTTATGTGACCAATTTTATCAGCGGCGAGTTAATGCCGGAGGCCATCGTAAAACCACAAACCAAGGGAGTTTACGGAGTAAAGCAGTTTGTCAACCTGGATAATGCCTGGCTTACCGGATTTGAGCTGGAATATCAGTCGCCGGCCTCCGAACCCTGGCAGTTGGAGGTCGTAGCTGCCTATACGGCTGCCGTTAACCCAAGGGCGGAACATTACATCATTGAACACGGTGAAATAACCGGAACGGAAGAGATCACAAACGACCCCCTGCCTGAAATCCCACCGCTGGAAGGCTCTGCCAGGTTTTCCTGGAAATTCTATCACGGCCGTTTCATACCGAAAATCACCCTGAGAGGCGTTGCCAGCCAGGAAAGGACCTCTGTGGCCTATGATGAGCGAAGCACTCCCGGATTTGTACTGGCGGGCATCTCGCTTTTCTATAAGTTCAATTCCGCCCTTCAGATTACGGCCGGTGTGGATAACCTTTTCAATGTGGCATATTATGAACACCTGAACCGAAATATCGTTGGTTCAACAAGCAATTATTACGAACCGGGCAGCAACTTCTTCGTCAATCTGAAATTCACTCTGTAATTATTCGTTATCATGAAAAGGTATATCTGGTTAATTCTGATCGTATTATTGGGTTGTGACAAGGATTCTGACCGACTAGTGAACTATAAAATTACGGACTCTGATTCAGGATTCAGCGTACGATATCTGGATGCATCGGGGGAATTGGTGTCTGGGAATGTGATCACCCAGAGTGCCCAGGATGTCTGGAATTATTCCTTCATTTCGAAAGATGGCGGCATTGTTTTTGTATCGGCTAATTATGATGATCCTGCTTCAGCCATCAGGGTTCAAATTTATATCGACGGAAAAATTTACAAGCAGGGCTCGAGCAGGAATGACACGGCATCATTTGTGACGGTTTCGGGAGTCATTCCTATACGGGAATAAACTTTATTTGCCGTAACAGCGTTATTATTTTAAAACCAGCCCACACATGACAAGATCAGCGGCATTTTCAGTGATCATTCTCCCCATACTCCTTTTAGCCTGCCATGATCCGGATGTCCCGGAGCCAGACCCTCAGACTGGCAAATTAGAGATTAGTTTCGATCACAGGTTTGATCATGAAATCGTTCAATTCGACACTTTAAAATATGCCAATGCTGCCGGCAATCAATTACTGTTCACCGAATTGCAGTATTTTATCTCGGACGTTACCCTGCATTACCAGGATGGATCTGCCTACTCCATCGACGCCTGGAAGGACATTCATTATGTCGACAGTGATTTGCCGGAGACTTCGGTATGGGATGTTTTTGATGAAATACCGGCCGGTCAATGCGATTCCGTGAGCTTCACTTTTGGCATCAACGAAGCAAAGAACCAGTCTTTCCTCTATGTCAATCCCCCTGAATCCCTGATGTTCTGGCCGGATATCCTGGGTGGCGGGTACCACTATATGAAACTGAACGGTAAATGGCTGGCCCCCGACTTATTGCTCAGACCCTTCGAATTTCACCTCGGAATTGGACAAATCTATGACGGGCAGGGAAACATAACAGGATTTGTACAGAATTATTTTCAAGTGACCCTCAAGAATCGCTCATTTGCCATCAATAAAGGGAAAGAAACCGCCATTGTCATAGTCATGAATTTGGAATCCTGGTTCGAAACTCCGGAAGTTTGGGATTTTAACGAGTGGGGTGGCGATATCATGCAAAATCAGGCTGCCATGGAAGTTGCCGCAGAAAATGGCCGGGATTGTTTCAGCCTTGATTTACCAATCTTACCAGGTAGATGAAACAATTTGCCGCATATGGTTTAAGGATTCTGATTCTGACGACAGTTTTAGCCGGTTGTAACAGGAATGACGACATCGAGCTCATCCCGGCATTCAGGCCGACTCCGTATGAAATGACCATCCCTTTCGGGTTTCCAACCAAGTTGAATATCCCGGAGGATAACCCTTTGACGGTTGAAGGAATTGAACTGGGAAGATACTTGTTTTACGATGGAAGGGTCTCTGGTCATGTTGAACCGGAAAAACAAATGAGCTGTGCAACTTGCCACCTGCAGGAAAATGCCTTTGAATGTGGCATCGATCATCCAAGATTCTTAGAAGGAAAGACTTTCGGGGTTACCGGAATTCCAACGCCTCATTTCATGCTGCCACTTATCAACCTGGTATGGAACCATAACGGATACCTTTGGAACGGATATGTGAGTTCGGATAATCCGGATCCTCTTATTCGTAACATAGAAGCGCTAACATACTTGAGCATCATTGCGCCACATGAAATGCACAGCGATACACTGAGCGCTGTAAATGCCATCGGATCGGTGCCCAGGTACAGGGAATTGTTCAAAAAAGCATTTGGCTCGGAGGATGTGACCATTGACCGGATGGGTAAAGCGATTGCCCAGTTCATCCGAACCCTGGTCTCTTCGAATTCCCGGTTTGATCAATATTTGAGGGGAGAAATCCAGCTAACCCCTGCCGAGGTGAGTGGATATGTTCTTTTTGTCACCGAAGAGGGAGCCGATTGTTTTCATTGTCACGGGGGATCCGGTAATCCGATGTTTACCACACATCTATTTTACAATAACGCCAAGGATTCTGTGTTTGACGATCCCCGCGACCG
This sequence comes from uncultured Bacteroidales bacterium, assembly GCA_964619555.1. Classification (GTDB taxonomy): domain Bacteria; phylum Bacteroidota; class Bacteroidia; order Bacteroidales; family JAGOPY01; genus JAGOPY01. The sequence goes on from CAZUDV010000002.1 coordinate 176,529, forward strand.
GTTTGGCGTGACCGGCGATCCAATGATGCGTGGAGCTTACCGGGCCCCTTCATTGCGAAATATAGCCCTGACCGCTCCTTACATGCACGATGGCCGGTTTAAAACACTCGATGAAGTAATTGACTTTTATTCAGGTGAACTGGTCTATTCCCCATATGTTGATCCCCTGATGCATTACATCAGCTATGGCGGCACTCAATTGACCGCACAGGAAAAAGCAAACCTGAAAGCGTTCCTGCTTGCACTTACGGATGAAGATTTTGTAAAGAATCCTGCCTTTTCCAGACCTGAAAACATGCCATGAACAAAAACCTGCCAGGTCCAACCATGTTGTCCCTGTCAGGTTATATGATTATTCTGACAGCATCGCCCTAGGCGATCTTTCATCGGCAAATCATTGGTAGATCGGCGTCACACCCAGGTTCTTCATCACGAAGGCCCAAAGATCGCTGTATTCCTCGATGATCATAGCAGTCGGCATGCCTGCACCGTGGCCTGCTTTCGTCTGGATCCGGATCATCAACGGTTTGGTGCTGGCCTTGTTCTCCTGCAATGTGGCTATGTATTTAAAGGAATGCGCCGGTACCACACGGTCATCATGATCGGCCGTGGTGACCAGTACGGCCGGGTATTTCACATCTTTTTTAATGGAATGCAATGGTGAATACTTGTACAAATACTCGAACATTTCCCTGGAATCTTCGCTGGTACCGTAATCCACCGCCCAGTATTTCCCTATGGTGAATTTATGGTAACGGAGCATATCCATGACCCCGACCTGTGGCAAGGCAGCGCCAAACAGCTCCGGTCTCTGGTTAAGCACGGCTCCCACCAGTAAGCCTCCATTGGACCCACCCTGTATGGCAATCTTTCCTGCACTGGTGTATTTATTGGCTATCAGGTATTCTGCCGCCGTGATGAAATCGTCAAATACATTTTGCTTGTTCATCTTGGTCCCTGCCTGGTGCCATTCTTCACCGTATTCACCGCCTCCCCTGAGGTTGGCCAGGGCAAATACAAATCCGTTTTCCAGAAGGATCAACCGGCTTATGCTGAATGAAGGGGTCAGGCTTACATTGAACCCACCGTAACCGTATAGAAGGGTCGGGTTCTTTCCGTTCATTTCCAGTCCTTTTTTATGTACGATGAACATCGGAACCCTGGTCCCGTCTTTGGAAGTATAGAAGACCTGCTTTGTCTCGTAAAGACTTGGATCAAAATCGATCGCTGACCGGCTGTATTCTTCCGATTGGTTGTTCTTCACATCGTACTTATAAATAATGGAAGGAGTTGTGAATGAAGTGACCGTATAAAAGGTCAGTGTATCGGTCATTTTGCCTCCAAATCCACCAATGGTTCCCAGGATCGGAATATCCAGGTCGTACAGGAAATTGCCTTGCAGATCGTATGCCTGCACAATATCATGGGCATCTTTCATATAACCGGCAATGATCTTGCCGCCTATCACTGAAACACTGGTCAAAACTTCGCTTTTTTCGGGGATGATGGTTTTCCAGTTCTCCCTGGACGGATTATTCAGGTCGATGGAAATGACCTGGTACTTGGGTGCGCCTTCATCGGTCATGACATAAATGGTCCCTTCCATGTGGGCGACCGGCGAAAAATTATAATCGAAATAATCCACCAGTTTAATGAAAGGCTTTCCTTCTTCAGCTGCCTTACGGAAATAAAGCTGGTTACCCTTGGTTGACTCGGCAACGGAGAGAAATAAGATCTGCTTGTCTTCCGATACATAAGCCCCGAAACTCCATTCCGGATGGGCCGGATCTTCATAAATCAGTTTATCGTTTTCCTGCTTATCCCCTATCCGGTGATAATAAACCTTGTTGTTAAGGTTTTGCCCTGACAACTCATCCCCTTTGACGGGTTCAGGATAACGGCTATAGAAAAAACCATCTCCGTACCATGACATACCCGAAAATTTGATCCATTTCAGGTGGTCTTCCAGAAGGCTCAGGTCCTGCGCATTCATTACATAATATTCGTTCCAGTCCGATCCACCGTGGGAAATGCCGTAACCAATGTAGCGGCCGTCATCGGACGGGGAAAAATTCGTCAGTGCGACCGTTCCGTCCTCTGAAAAGGAATTTGGATCCAGTACCATCCGCTCTTCGCCTTCCAGGGTTTCTTTGGAATAAACTACATATTGATTCTGCAGGCCATTGTTCCGGTAATAGTAATACCGTCCGCCTTCTTTATATGGGGCCGTTACCTTTGGGTAATCCCAGATCTTTGTCAGCCTTTCCTTGATCTTATCCCGGAACGGAATTGCATTCAGGTAAGCAAAAGTCACTTCATTCTGAGCTTTTACCCAGGCCGAAGTCTGAGCAGAGGTATCATCTTCCAGCCAGCGGTAAGGATCGCTCACTTGAATACCAAAATAATCATCCACCTGGTCAACCTTATCAGTGACCGGATATTCAATCTTCTGTTGCTGACAGGAAATCATCAGTGCCATTATTATTCCCATTGCCGGGAGCAGTTTGTTTTTCATATTAGAGATGTTTAATTAATAAAAAATAGGAAAAATTGTTCAGGTTCATTGCCAGATGGGCAAATTTAACCAATTTTGGACGGATTCTGTATTTCATTTTACAAACTGAAGTTTTCGCATTACCATGAACAAAAAACTTAAAAGCCAGAAAATATTTCGGATTGATCATATCCCGGGTTCAGTGTTACCGGATGTTGAGCATTATGGGATCCTGCAATCCCAGGAGGAATATGATGAAAACGGAAACCTCACCCTGGAAATCGGTTACACCAGGGATGGAGAAGTTGCGGATAAAAGCTCTTACCAATACAACAACGACGGAATGCTTGTCGAATCCCTGATTTTTGGCGAGGATGATGAGATCCTTGAACGGAACGAGATATTCAGGGACAAGGATAGCAGGTTGGTGCGGGAAGTGGTCCATTACCTGGACGGTTCCGCCGACATCCGGACCTTTTTCTATGATTCGGCAGGCAACCTTACGGGAATGGAGGTAAAAGATGATGAAGATGAGCCGGACTATTCGGAAAATTACTATTACCTGGAAGGAAAACTGGTGAGAACAGAGCGGTTCGATGAAGAAGGCGAGATCATTTTCTATCAGGAGGATACAATAGACGATGGCAGGATGGTACAGCGCAAAATATGGTCATCGGAAGATGAAGAGCCCTATACCCTGATCACGGAATACAATGAGAGGGGCAACCGTGAACAGGAGACACGTTTCGACCGCAATGACAAGATCATGGAACGGAATACCTGGGAAGAAAACGAACAAGGGCTTATTGTCCGGATTGTCGAGGAAAACCGGTTGAAAAAGAATACGACCGAGATTACTTACGATGAATCTGGCAGGGTGATCCACCAAAAGGAGACGGATCTCCATGGGCAGCTTAACCATGAGGTTTTCAGGTCATATGACGAAGATGGCCTCCTGCACATCGTCACTGCTGAAATTACCAATAAAAATACCGGCGACAAAAGAGCTTATTCGCTTGTTCACCGGTATGAATTTTACGACCGGTGATCAATTCTCGTGGCCATGCCCATGATGATGTTCATGGTGCTGGCATATTTCACCGTTATCTTCTATTTTCCCTTCAGCATAAAGCTGCACATTTTCACGGGCATCCCCTGAGCAACCTCTGACCACCTGAATACCGGCAGCATTAAGGACATGGATGGCACCCATTCCTATTCCCCCAGCCAGCATGATTTCCACGCCCTGGTTGGCCAGGTCTCTAGCTATATTCGATTTGCAGCCGCATCCGTTAACTGATTTAAGGTATTGGCTTTGTACCACTTTTTTATCCTCATTCAGTTCAAATATTGCATAATATTCACAATGTCCGAAATGATCGTCAATCTGACCATTTTCCCTGACAGGAACAGCTATTTTCATTTTTTATTTTTCTTTTTAGACTCGTAATATTTCAATCTTTTTCCATTACCAGGACCGCCCCCGGATTGGCGGCGCTTTGCTTCGCCAATCCCGAGGGTGCCTTCTTCTCCTTTTTCATTTTCAGGTCTTCGGCACTTGCCTAATTTTCTTCCAGTCCTGGGGCCTGCACCATCTGGACCGGTATGATCCAATCCAGGCATCTTCTTCGTGATTTTGGATTAATAACGGTTTAAATTCAATTATTTGACCAGCACTTTCTTTTCCACCTCTTCTTTGCTGATTGGTTTGGTGCAGAAAAACCAATCGTAACATTTCATATTTTCACGGTTTTCCATTCTTTCCTTTGCTACCCCGCATGAACCGGCCGTCGGAACGATCACATCGTCTCCCGGTCTCCAGTCTGCCGGAGTGGCAATTGAGAAGGCATCGGCTGCCTGCATTGCGATCAGGGCACGATACAACTCATCGAAATTCCGGCCCAGGCTTAACGGGTAATAGATAATAGCCCTGATTATTCCTTTGGGATCGATATAAAATACGGCCCGAACAGCCTTCGTAGAACTTTCTCCCGGTTGGATCATGCCGTATTTCTTCGCAACTTCCATCGTGATATCCTCGATCAGCGGAAAGGTCACCTCTATGTTTTTCATTCCATTGTATTCGATTTTTTCCTTGATGGTGCGAAGCCACGCGATATGGCTGTATAGACCATCCACCGATAATCCCACCAGTTTGCAATTGGCCTCATTAAATTGCTTCTCCATGTTTGCAAATGTCATGAACTCGGATGTACAAACCGGCGTAAAATCGGCCGGATGACTGAAGAGGATTACCCAACTTCCTTTGTAATCCTCAGGAAAATTAATGATTCCCTGAGTCGTTACTGCCTGAAATGACGGAGCCATTTCACCAATTCTCGGCATAGCGACGATGCCCTGTGCTTGTTGATTTTCCATTGTAATTAATTTGTGTTTTTATTTTAAAGATTGATTTATATTAATTAGTTCATTTTCACCAAATGAACTACAATTCTTACATCGGGTGTGATTTTCAAGGCCTTCAATCAGCTTGAAACATTTTTTACATTTGTACCATTGCTTTTCAAACTGGACATTCCCCCCTTCGATCTCAATCGAAGCACATTCTGCAAATGCTCTTGCTATCTTTTTCAGCGCCCGGTTGTATATCCTGGTAAAGGTCGGCCTCGAAATATTCATCCTCTCAGCTGCAATATCCTGGTGTAGATTCTGATAATTAACCAGGTTCAAGCTTTCATATTCATCATATTGCAGTTTTATAGCCGGAATATCGCATAATGGCATTCCGAACGGTTTGAAACCGGCCATCCGGGGAGGATTTTTCAACTTTCGGCTCCTGACGGGTCTAGGCATGGCCGTTCTTTTTAAATATATTCCGGATATCCGGATAAACCAGAAAAAGGAAAAAAGCAGCTGAAATTACCAGGATAATCTTCCCTATTATACAGTATTTCCCGCAGTAATAATCATCCCCGAATCCCAGAAGGCAGGTAGAACATCCTAAAAGGACCATGACCAGATAATCGAAAAGAAATATCAATGGCAGGTAAATACAAAACTTAATCCAGAGTGCAGCTTTCATGTGCAACTATTTTTTTACAAATATAATGAACGTAGGTTCATAATACAAAGAAAATTTTTATTTTTTTACCGGATAACGACCTTCCTTTTCCACCTGCCATTTAAATAATAACCATAAGATAATCCAAGGCCTATGATCCAGGCAATGGGTATCGCCCACCAGATGCCTGCCGGACCGAAATGTTCCGACATGTAATAACCGAGAGGTATCCGTACCACCCATAAAGCGAAGAATGTGATCAACATGGGAATGAAAGTATCGCCCGCTCCCCTCATTACTCCCCCGACTACGAACATGGTCGAAAAGAAAATATAAAAGCCGGTTACAATTCTCAAATACTGATCCCCGATCCTCACCACTGACTCATCATCGGTAAACAGTCTCATGATCGAATCCCCGAAAAATATACAAAGCAATGACATGAAGATGGAAATGGCAGCGGTCATATAAAAGGTGGAAATCAAACCGTTCCTGACCCTTTCAGGTTTTCTTGCACCCAGGTTCTGGCCGACAAAAGTAGACAGGGCCATGGCGAAATTCATGGCCGGCATTCCAGCAAAGGAATCAATCCGGAAAACCACGCTGAAAGCAGCCGTCGTGTTGGTGCCGAACCGGTTCACCAGCCAGTACATGGCCATCATGCTCAGTGCCACAAATGCCTGTTGAAATCCAACCGGGAACCCTATCCTCACACTTTTTTTGAGGATGGCCCGGTCGAATTCCATTTTCAGCCAATGGAATCTTACGATCTCATGCTTCCGGTTCAAATAAATCACAGCCCAGATGAACGCGACCGCCTGGGAAATGACAGTCGCAAAAGCAGCCCCTTTGACCCCCCACTGGAAGGTTATCACAAACAGCAATGCCAGAATAATATTCAAAACGGTGGATATGATCAGGAAGTAAAGCGGAGTCTTCGAATCTCCCAGTCCTCTCAGTATAGCGCTGATACTGTTAAAGCCAAAGAAAAAGATCGTGCCGGTCATGTAGGCATCAAAATAATCTTCGGCATAAGGCAGTATATCATCCGGTAATTTTATCAGCTTAAAAATTGGCTCACTTATCAGGATCCCGATAAAGGTCACGACAATAGCAGTAAAAAACATGAAAATGTGCAGCGTGTCGATGGTTCGCTTGACATTTCGCAAATCTTTTGCGCCAAAATACTGGGCGATGATAATGGTTGCCCCGATGGATATCCCTATCACAAGTGAAATCAGTGTGAAAATGAATGGGAAGGAGGCACCCACTGCTGCCAGGGCCTGTTTGCCGATATACTGGCCCACTACTACACTATCGATGATATTGTATAGCTGCTGGAAAACATTACCAACCAACATCGGGATGGCAAACTGAAAGATCAGTTTGCTCTCTTTTCCAACACTTAAATCCTTCATTTGAAACCGAATATGTATCTCATAGTGAGGAATGCCGAACGGTGATCAAAAATAGCATTTCTTTCCTTTACTGATGAACCGCTCCTCTTTAAAGGCATATCTGGCAATAATGTCGTATCTTTGCAGCCTGCCGTCAGCCTGGTTTGTCGCTGCCGCCGCAAGGCGGGAGAGGAAAGTCGGGACAACGCAGGGCGCCATACTTCCTAACGGGAAGGGGATCCCGGGTAAACCGGGGTTCACAGAAAGTGCCACAGAAAATAACCGTCCCGACCTGGTCGGGATAAGGGTGAAAACGCGGGGTAAGAGCCCACGCCTCAGGATGGTGACATTCTGAGGGGGTAAACCTTATGGGTTGCAAGGCTAAATATGTTCCGATCAGGGTAAACGGTTTCCCGAAAATCATTTACCCTCATCATGCGGCCCGCGTGAATCCGTTGAAAAGCGGAATCGGAACGGGTAGGCTGCTTAAGCCTGGCGGTGACGTCAGGCGTAGATAAATGACAGACGAACCCGGTTGCAGGGACGCAAAATATTGCGTTCCTGCCACCGGGTGGACAGAATCCTGCTTACAGGGCTGACAGCACCTTATTACGGAGGCTGGTCCGGGATCCCGGGCCAGCCTTTGCCTTTTTATAGCATTCCGGATCCAATCCCGGCAATAATTAATCAGATTGACCGTTGGTATTAAACATAATTTGTTGATAAGTTCAAATGACCTAATATTCGCTTATCGCCTGTTTACCTACATTTGACACTCCTGAAGAATTAATGAAGATGAGAATTTACCTCAATTGGACACTATTGTCCTTAACGGCTGCATTGTTCCTCTCAAATGCGGCCAAAGGACAGGAATCAGCGATCTACAACCAGCCGGGCAGGGACTATCTCCTCGCCTCTGAACTCTTCCAGAAAAAACACTACGGCGCTGCCCGATTCATGTTCGATGACCTGACGGATCAGCAAAGCAATTCGGATTTCCCCCCACAGCCTGACATGGAATTCATGGACGCCATCAGCGCTACCGAAATGACCAATGCAGATGGACCGGCCAGGGTCAGCAACTTTGTGAACGACTATCCAGAAAATGCGCTAAAAGGAGAAGCCAGCTTTTACCTGGGGAAAAACCTTTTCCGCGAAAACAAATACAAGGAGGCGATACGGGCCCTCCAGGAAGTCGATGCAGCGAAACTTAGCCGGGAAAGCCGGGAGGAACTGAATTTCATGCTCGGTTATGCCCAGCTTAAGTCCGGAAATATCACCGCTGCCAAAGGAAATTTCCAGAGGATAACCAATCAGAAATCACCCTATTACGGGCAGGCTAAATATTTTCTGGCCCATATCGACTATCTCTCAGGAAATTATCAGCAGGCTTTAAAGTCTTTTGAACAAATTGAGAAAGACAGGAGATACTATAAAATTGTACCCATGTACAAAATCCAGATCTATCATTACCTGGGGGAGAATGAGAAGATCCTGGAATTGGGTCCGGCGATGGTGGAGTCATCCGCTACCACTAACAAGGCGGAAGTTGCCAGGATCACCGCCAATGCCTGCTTCAATACAGGGGATTTTGAAAAAGCCGCCTACTATATGGATATCTTTGAAAGGACATCCAGAAGGACCATGACCCGGGAAGATCAATACCTTCTTGGGTTCGTTTCTTATCTTGGCAAAGATTACAAAGGCGCCATCGGCAATTTCCAGGCGGCTATCAAACAAAATGATGCCCTTTCCCAAAATGCCTGTTATTACCTGGGGATATGCTACAATGAAACCGGCCAGAAAAAATATGCCGCAAATGCATTTCTGTCAGCATACAAGGCTGGTTTTGACCCGGAAATAAATGAAGAATCGTTGTTCAACTATATCAAAATAGGTCTTGAATATCCTTCGAATCCATACAATGAAGCCATTTCCCTGCTGGAATCCTACCTGAAGGAAAATCCGGGTTCGCCCAGATCAAATGAAGGATATGGTTACCTGTCCCAATTATATCTTTCCTCCCGGAATTACAAACAAGCGCTGGTTTCCATCGAAACCATGAACGACAGGACTCCCGTGCTGGATAAAGTTTACCAGCAGATCCTGCTTTACCGTGCCGGCGAGCTGTTCAACACCAATGATATGGACGCTGCCCTGGAATTGTACCAGCAAGCTTCCCGGTTATCTTACGATGAACCAGTTAAGGCAGAAGCCCTGTACTGGTCCGGTGAAATAGCCTATCGTCAGGGAAATTATCCTTCGGCAATTAAATATTTCAGGGATTTTCTTGCCTCCAGGCAATCCAAATCCCTCCCGATATATCCGTTAGCTTATTACAACCTTGGTTACGCTTATTTCAACAGCGAGGAATATTCCAATGCCATTGCACAATTCAACAGGTTCCTGGAAACCGGCTATAGCAAGGACAGATCCCTCATTTCTGATGCGAATCTCAGGCTGGGAGATGCTTCTTTTATCTCCAACCATTATGATAAAGCCATATCGCATTATGACAAGGTCATCACGGCTAAAGAGAATTCAATGGATTACGCCCTTTATTACAAAGCCCTCAGTGAAGGGGCCAGGGGTGATTTTGCCAGAAAGATAGATGTATTGAAGGTCCTGGTGAACAATTATCCCAAATCGGGTTATGTGGATGATGCTCTATATGAAATAGCCCTGTCTTATATTCTGCTGAACCAGGAAAGTCAGGCACTCACATGGTTTGACAGGCTTATCCGGGATTTCCCGACCACCACCAAAGCTACACAGGCCTGGTTAAGAAAGGGATTCATTTATTATAACCGGGATGATAACAACCAGGCAATCAGCTCCTTTAAACATGTCATTGAGAAATTTTCCACCTCCCAGGAAGCCCAGGAGGCCCTGGCAGCCCTCAAAAATATTTATGTGGAATCCGGGCAGGTTGAGCAATATTATACCTATGCGAGGAACCTTTCATTCGCCGAAATCGATGCTTCCGAGGAAGATTCGCTCAGTTACGAAGCTGCCGGAAATTTATACATGAAAGGACAATACGAACAGTCCATCCAGGCCTTCCGGAATTATATCGACCGGTTCCCGAACGGAGCATATGTCACCAATGCTCTTTTCAACATGGGGGAATGCAACCTGAAGGCAAACCGGAAGAACGAAGCTGTCGAATATTTTATGCAAGCCGCTTCAAGGCCAAAGTCCGGTTTCACGGAAATAGCCCTGGTCAAAGCCTCAAATATTGAATATTCGTCAGGAAACTATGATGAAGCGCTGATTATCTTTGAGCAACTGGAAGTAAATGCTGAAAACCCGGATAACCTGGCGCAGGCACTTGCCGGTCAGATGAAGTGTCACCTGAAAGCTAAGAACTATTCGTCTGCGGCCGGTGCTGCTAGAAAATTACTGGACACCGGCCAGGCAGCGCAAGATGCCATCCAGGAGGCACATTTCGCCCTGGGGCACGGTTACCTGGCAGAAGATAATATAACGGAGGCTGCCACGGAATTCCGGATGATAGGCAGACTCAAAGGCTCTGAGATGGGTGCTGACGCCACTTATCAACTGGCATGGATCGCTTTCCAGACGGATAAGCTCAATGAAGCAGAAGACTACATTTACATTCTTTCTGAGGAATTCGCGGCATTTGACTATTGGGTAGCCAAAGGTTTCATCCTGCTGTCAGACGTATTTGTGAAAAACGGAAATACTTTTCAGGCCAGGCAAACTCTGCAAAGTGTCATCGATAATTATTCGGGACCAGAACTTGGTGAAATTGCCAGGTCAAAACTTGATTTACTTGAATCCGACTAAATGAGGAATGATCTTACATTGCTAAAAAGAAACAAGATGTTTGTAAATCTTCTAAAGTTAAAAAAGAACCGGATGGCATTGCCCCTGGTAATGCTCTTAGCCATTAACATCACTTACGGTCAGGGGAAAAATGAGGAAGTTACCATCATTGCCCCTTATATTCCAAGTATACAGAACGCCTCAAAGGTCCCTTTCAGGCCTGAGGTCCAACCGTCGGTAAAAGCCCATGAACCTTTCGAATACCAATATTTGACCAGGCAGATGGAGGTAACGACGGAACTGGACCCGCTGGAACCGATGAAATTCTCGGAAGAGCGGAAAGAAGACATCTACCGTAATTTCATTAAAGCCGGATTTGGAAATTACCTTACACCCTACCTGGAATTCATAGCCACTTCCGGCGAATCGGAAAAGTATCTCGCCGGAGCCCGGCTCAGGCATCATTCCTCCCAGGGCAAAATCAGGGATTATGCTGATAATTCCTACAGCCATAACCTGTTTGCTGCCAATGCATCAGCCTTTCTGAAACCCGGAACAATAAGCGGGGAGATCGGTTATAACAGGGATATGGTGCATTATTACGGATTCCCGATCGACAGTTTCCCTGACCTCAACCTGTCTGGTGAGGACCTGAGACAAAGGTACCAGCACTTCTGGTTATCGGTTGATTTTCAGGGACAAAACAAATCAAGGGAAAAACTGAAGTATAATATCGGAAGTGATTTTCATTTTTATAATGACCGTTTTGAGACCCGGGAAGTTCAGTTCGACCTGAATGGAGGCATCGACAAGGTTTTTTCGACGGACGAGGATTTCCGGCATGCCCTGGGTGTGGATCTCGGGCTCAAGTACCTGGGCTACAAGGATACGCTGGTCTCAAACTCGCCGCTGATCTTCGACCTATCGCCCATCTACCGGTTCGGACTTGACATCTACAGCTTTGAAGTTGGATTGAATGTTTTCTTTATTACCGAGAATTCAGAACTGCAATCGGATTCCCGGCTGGATGTTTTCCCTCATCTGAAGGCTGAAGTCATCCTTATTGAGGATCAGCTGAAGGCCTTTGCCCAGGTGAGCGGGAAGAAGGAAATCAACACTTACCGGGGGCTAACAGGGATTAATCCTTACCTGGGATCAACACCGCTGATTCTGAACACCGACCAGCCGATCAATATTACCGGCGGAATAACCGGCAGTGCAGGCGGGTTTAATTTCAATGCCGATGCTTCCTATTCCTACAATAAGGATGTCCCTTTGTTTGTCAACGATACTTCCTTGGAACTGCAGAATAAATTTCAACTTATATATGATGATGTAAACCTTCTGAACATCAAGGCAAGCGTCAGTTACCTGAAGATACGCCATCTTGATGCAAGACTTTTCGCCTCATTCAATAAGTATATCCCGGAAGATGAGAAAAAAGCCTGGCATTTACCTTCCTATGAAGCAGGATTGAATGTCCGGTATTTAATAAAAGAAAGATACACGGTTACAGGTGACTTTCTGATACTAGGCCACCGGTATGCCAGGACTTTTGATAAGAACGAAGTCGTTGCAACTAAACTGGGTACGGCTTTTGATCTTAATCTGGGATTTGATTACAGGATCACGGAACAACTCTCGGCTTTCGTCACGGTTAATAACATCCTGAACCAAAATTATCAAAGATGGCATCAATATCCTGTGCAGGGTATCCAGGCTATGCTGGGGGTACAATTTTCCTTCTGAGATGCCTCTAAATCAGGCCATGTGATTTTGTTAATAAAATGCCTGATTTTACTGATGTTTTATTCAATCCGCCAAGGAAAAAATTGTATCTTTGAAGACTTATTCAAATTTATGTAACTAATTGATTATGACTGCAGAAGAAAAGTTATTGCAAGCTCAGGAATATACAGCAGACAACATACAGGTTTTGGAGGGATTGGAGGCGGTACGGAAGCGTCCCGCCATGTATATCGGTGACATCAGTGAACGCGGTTTGCACCACCTGGTGCATGAAGTGGTGGATAATTCCATCGATGAGGCCCTCGCCGGGTTCTGTGACCGGATCGACCTTTTCATTCACCCGGATAATTCTATTACAGTTGTGGATAACGGGCGCGGAATACCTACCGGTCTGCACGAAAAGGAAAACCGATCGGCCCTGGAGGTGGTGATGACTGTATTGCATGCGGGCGGTAAGTTCGATAAAGGTTCCTATAAGGTTTCAGGCGGCTTGCATGGAGTCGGCGTTTCTTGCGTTAATGCCCTCTCTTCCAAACTGGTAGCCAGGGTGTTCCGGGAAGGTAAAATTTTCATGCAGGAGTATGCCTTCGGTAAACCGGTACATGATGTTCAAATCATCGGCGAGACGGATAAAACAGGTACGGAAGTCACTTTCCTGCCCGATTCTTCCATCTTTACCGTGTCAGTTTATGATTATGACTTACTGGCTGCCCGTCTAAGGGAACTGGCTTTTCTCAACAAGGGAATCCGGCTGACCATTACCGATGAACGGCAAACCGATGACAAAGGACAAGTATTTTCCAATACTTTTTTTTCCGAAGATGGCCTGAAAGACTTTATCAATTACCTGGACGTCAACCGGGAGCCGCTTATACCGGAACCCATTTGCATCGAGGGTGAAAAAAACGGCATTCCTATGGAGATTGCCCTTCAGTACAACACTTCATTCGCCGAGAACATTCACTCCTACGTCAATAATATCAATACCCATGAAGGCGGGACTCACCTGGCCGGGTTCCGGAGGGGACTTACCCGCACCCTTAAAAATTACGCCGAAAAAGAAGGTTTTCTATCCAAACTCAAATTTGATATTAACGGGGACGATTTCAGGGAGGGCTTAACGGCTATTATTTCCGTTAAAGTGGCCGAACCGCAGTTTGAAGGCCAGACCAAAACCAAACTGGGCAACTCGGAAGTAATGGGAGCTGTTGATCAGCTCATTTCAGAATACCTGATGTATTACCTGGAAGAACACCCGAAACTGGCCCGGACCATTGTGGATAAAGTCATCCTGGCGGCCACGGCGAGGCATGCCGCGCGAAAAGCGCGCGAACTGGTACAACGTAAAAATGTCCTGGGCGGATCGGGATTGCCCGGAAAACTTTCCGATTGTTCGGAAAGAGATGCTTCCAAATGCGAGATCTACCTGGTGGAAGGAGATTCTGCCGGAGGCACGGCTAAACAGGGCCGTGACAGGGTATTTCAGGCCATCCTCCCACTCCGGGGCAAAATCCTGAACGTGGAAAAAGCCATGCAGCATAAGATTTTCGACAACGACGAAATCAAGAATATATTCACGGCCCTAGGCATTACGATCGGAACCGAAGATGACAGCAAAGCCTTAAATTTAGAAAAGCTGCGCTACCACAAGGTGATCATCATGACCGATGCGGATGTGGACGGAAGCCACATTGCCACTTTGATCCTGACTTTCTTTTTCAGGTATATGAAGGAATTGATTGAGCAAGGGTATGTGTACATTGCCACGCCCCCTCTTTACCTGATTAAGGGCGGAAAGAACGAACGTTATTGCTGGACGGAAGAAGAACGGGAGGCTACCGTGAAAGAATTTTCAGCCACCGGCAGTGAGAAAAACATCCATATCCAGCGTTATAAAGGTCTCGGTGAAATGAACGCTGAGCAATTATGGGAAACTACCATGAATCCGGCTAAACGTATCCTAAGACAGGTAACGATCGAAAACGGCACGGAAGCTGACCGTGTATTCTCCATGTTAATGGGCGATGATGTCCCCCCCCGGAGGGAATTCATCGAGACCCACGCTAAATACGCCAACATTGACGCTTAAGCCTGGCTGGTTTTTTACCGTTTCTTACCGCCATCCACCGATCTGTCTTTTTCGGCAGATCCATTACTTCTAACGGGTTATAAAAAACAATCCCGACCGGTGGTCGGGACTGCTTTTGCCAAGTCTTACTAGTTTGAGGTGAGATTCAGACTTTTGAAGTAAAGTAAACCAATTTAACCAAACCCTCAAAAGTCTCAGAAGTAGGAAATAATTAACCAATTAATCCGAGATAAAAGTAAGCCTGATTCGGATATCTGTAAAGAAGAAATCAGTTAACGGTCATTTTGAGTCAGTTTTCGGCAAACCTATTCCTTTCATCATCAAATAACCTCCGAAAAAAACGCATTTACCTAATTTTCAATCTCTTCCGATTAATCAAAATGGCTGTTAAAGAAGGAATTAAGAGGATGAAGCGCCCGGAAAGCTCCCTGGGAATAGTTTATGAAGTCATTGTCCATTACCAGCTTATCGCTAACGGAATGCATAACTGCATAGCTTTTATATTTAAGTAAATCAATATATGGAAAATCCGCTGAAAAACCTTTGGGAGGCTTTTTTAACTTATCCTCATCACCAAAACCGCCGTAATATCGGGTAAAGTTTTTATCATCAATGATCTTTTTGAAATCTTCCGGCCGGTAATAGATGGCTTCCCTGATCTTCCTCAGGATTTCAGGTGGGGGGGCATACATACCTCCTGCAAGGAAAGAGGATCCCGGCTCGATGTGAACATAATAGCCAGCCATCGTGGAATTCTTTCCTCCCCTGGCGATATATGCCCCCATATTCGGTTTGTAGGGTGATTTATCATTTGAAAACCGGACATCCCGGTAAATCCTGAATGCACACTCCTTTGCCGTAATCAGGTCAATGGAAGTGTCAAATTGCCGGATTAGAGGGATGAGTTCATCAACAAATGCCTCGAAGATGATCCGCGCTTTCTCATAACGGGTTTTATTGGCCTGAAACCATTCTCGGTTGTTGTTTTCCTTGAGGTCTTTTAAAAAATCCAGTATTAGCCGGTCCATGTTTTTTTTCACAAAATTATCATTTTCCACCCGATTGACCGGGTATATTTTCAGAAAATGCGGATTAAGAGTAGTAGGCGGTCAGCGGTCGGCGGTCAGCGGTCGGCGGTCAGCGGTCGGTGGTCGGCGGTCAGCGGTCGGCGGCCATTAATTCAAATAATTAAAAAGCCTTCTTTCTTATGAAATATTATTTACTTGCGGCGGCAGGATGGATGGTGATGGGCGCTGTAACGGCAAAAGGTCAGGGCATAGTAACCGGGGGGCAGAGCCAGGCCATGGGTGGCATATACACGGTCCTTGAAAATCCGTGGTCAGCAGCTGGCAATCCCGCCGGGCTTGCCCGGCTGGGACAATTCACGGTCAATTCGTCATACGAGCAGGTTTTCCTGATGAAAGAACTGGGGAAATATGCATTTGCTGCTTCCATTCCCAATCCGGCAGGATGCATCGGATTATATGCTTCTTTTGAAGGTTTTGAATCCTATTCTTCGGAAACCTTTACCCTGGCTTACGGTATGGGAATCGGAGAAGTATTCTCAGTGGGCGCCGGCTTGTTTTACATCATCCGGAAAGCCGGTAATGAAAACCCGGCCGTGCATTCAGTGAGCTTCTCAATTGGCAGCAGGGTTAATGTTTCGGAAAAATATGTCTTTGCAATCTCCGTCTTCAATCCTTTGAATATTCATTATAAAAGTAATGAACAGGCTTCCCTCATGTCGGTTTTCAGAATCGGGGGAGGTTATAAACCATCCCGCACATTCAGCTTATTTGCAGAAGTGATCAAGGATGCAGATTATCCCGTAGCGGTGGCATTGGCATGCGAGTACAACGGTCAGGATAGAATATACCTCCGGGGAGGCATCCGGCTGCTTCCGGCTTCCTTCAGCCTGGGCGCCGGCATCCGGCTTAAAAAGCTATTGA
The DNA here is from genome assembly GCA_964619555.1 of uncultured Bacteroidales bacterium. Lineage (GTDB taxonomy): Bacteria > Bacteroidota > Bacteroidia > Bacteroidales > JAGOPY01 > JAGOPY01. Next base: position 193,018 of record CAZUDV010000002.1, read on the forward strand.
TTGAACTGGCGGCCGGTTATCATCAGTATCTTGGAATCACTCCCGCCACATCGTTGCAGTACTGTATAAAATGAACACGGTCCGTCAAATAACCGGTTTCATTCTTACCGCGATCCATATAGTGGTTTTCAGAAGTGACCTGGCAGCACAGGAAATCGGATGGACCGGGAAAGAAAACCATCAATTTTTTGACGGGATGATCCTGAATGAGGAGAATGACAAATCCGCCACCGAACTTAAAGAAATGCTTGACATCTGGCTTGAAAAGCCCCTGTGCATCAATTCGGAAGAAGTCAGGCAACTGGCTGACTATGGCCTGATCAGTATTTTTCAATTCAATAAGCTGAAAGAGTATCGATTGATGTATGGTGACCTGTTATCGGTCTATGAGCTCAAAAATATCGACGGCTGGAAGATTGATCTGGCGCAAAAGATATCTCCCTACGTGAATGCAGATTGTCAGGCCATGCCCAGCCGGTCCGGTTATCATTATGAAAAGAAGTTGAAGCACCAGCTCGTCCTGAAAACCTCTTTTGATTTGCAGAAATCCAGGGGGTACCTGGACCTGACAGATGAGGACGGCCAATTATCAAGTTACTACCAGGGCAATCCAATCAGGACAGGGCTCAGGTATGACGTGAGTTTTTCCAATAGGATTGAGTCAGGATTCAGGTTGGAAAAAGACCAGGGAGAGCCGTGGGTCCTGGACAACAGGCTGGCGAAGGTGACCTATCCGATGGTAGATCATTTTTCAGGATATATTAAGCTCAATTTCAAGAGATTGTTAAAAACCGTAATACTCGGAGATTACCGCATGGTTTTCGGTTACGGTCTGAATTATTCAGGTGGAAGCATGATAGCTGGCAGCCAGGAAGGCCTGGCTTATCCGGCGCACCGTATCAGGGCAAATACATCGGTCAGCGAAACGGGTTACCTGAGCGGAGCATCGATCTACCTTCAAAAAGGTCATTTCGGCCTTACGGGGTTCTTTTCTTACCGGAATCACAGCGGAACATCCGTAACGACTGACTCCCTGGGCGGAAAACCAGTATCATTCTCTGCTTTCGACAACTCCGGATTGCACCGTTCCATTTCAGAGATCGACCGTCGAAAAGCGATCTCGGAAAAAATCTATGGCGGCCATCTGGTATTTATGAACAACTGGTTGAAAATCGGTTTAATAAGCTATTACAATGAGTTAAGCATTCCCATCCGGGAAAAAACGGAACCCTATTCCCTATTCAGGTATTCGGGCAGTTCCAATTTAATTTCCGGGTTGACATTTGCCACGTGGCTTCGGCGTATCCGGTTCGTGTCGGAAATGTCAATCAGCAAGAATAAATGTCTGGGATTGATTGCCGGGGCAGAACTCATTCCCCTGGATGGAATGGCGCTTATTTTCCTCTACCGTTATATTGGTAGGAGTTATGAAAACCTTCACAGTTCAGGTTTTGAAGGAGGCAGCAATAATCAATCGGGAGTCAGGGCAATATTAAACATGGAAACCGAATGGGGGTGGAACATTAATCTCCTTGCAGATGTTTCCAGGTATTACTGGGTTTCATATCAGATGAATGCACCAGCCAGGAAATGGCATGTAATGATAATGGCGGAAAAGACATGGCGCGACAGGGGAGCGGTCTACCTGAGCGGAAAATATCAGAAATCTTTCATGAATCCTCTGACTAATGGTAGAATAACTCATCCTGTTCCGGGAACTAAACTGAATTTCAGGATTGAAGGACGCCAAACCGTAAACCGAAGGGTGGAACTGAAGTCAAGAATTGAATGTAACAGGTACATATCCCCGGGTAAGGAGGATCCTTCCGGGTGGCTGCTTTTTCAGGACTTTGGATACAGGCCATCCGGAGTGCCGGCACATTTATGGTTCCGGATTGGTTATTTCGAGTCGGAGGATTATGAGACAAGGATTTATGCGTATGAAAACGATGTCCTTTACGATTTCAGTTCATTCATGCACGATGGCAAGGGGATGCGGTCTGTGTTGATGTTGAAATTCTCGCCGTGGAAATGGCTGGATTTTTGGTTCAGGATCTCAACGGTGAAATATCTCGATCGCCCGGCTATTGGTACGGGTTGGGATGAAATACGGGAAAATCATCTGGAAAAAGTGGAGTTACAGTTAAGGGTCAAAAACTGATCAGTATAATTTTTCGCGCTTAAGAAGGTAGGGAAGCAGCACCTGTTTGAAGCCGTTATTAATGTCGGCTTCCACGAAATCGATCCTGTACTGGCCACATCTGACCTTCAGTTCATCCTTAAATGATTGGACAGCCTTAATATATTCCGCCTTGACTTCCAAAGGATTAACCTTGATCTGCCGTCCCGATTCCAGATCGATGAATTTGTATGGCCGGTTTTCGAAATCGAAATCGAGTTCCTGTTTTTTATCCACTACATGGAACAGGATCACTTCGTGCTTATTATGACGCAGGTGTTGAAGGGCCGAGAAAAGCTGCTCACCGGCAATGGAGTTCTCGAACATATCCGAGAAAATCACTACCAGTGATCGTTTGTGGATATTTTCTGCGATATGATGTAAGGCATTGGTAGCAAACGTATTCCGTCGTGTACCTTCAGAAATGGGTACCAGCATTTTCTCCATTTCGGAAAAGAGATATTTAAAATGCACCGAACTTGATTTGGCCTCTGAGGAGAACTCGATCTTATCGGAAAATACACTCAGTCCCACGGCATCTCTTTGCTTTCGCAACAGGTACATAATGGAGGCTGCTGCATAAATGGAGAAAGTGATCTTGTTGGGTTTGTCGATCGACGGCTTTTCAAGTACCGGAAAGTACATCGAAGATGAATTATCGATTACCACCTGGCACCGCAGGTTGGTTTCCTCCTCGAATCGTTTGACAAATAGTTTATCGGTCCTCCCATATAACTTCCAATCGATATGTTTGATCGATTCACCTGAGTTATAGAGGCGATGTTCGACGAATTCAACAGAAAACCCGTGAAAGGGACTTTTGTGCAAACCCACTATGAAACCCTCAACGACTTGTCTGGCAAGGAATTCCAAAGAACCGAACTGCTGCAGCCGGTTATGATCTATGGAATAGGTCAAAAGCAGGAATTATAAATGGCTCTGGAGTTTCCCGACGATCACCTGTTTAGGTACTGCTCCGACCTGTTTGTCGATGACCTGACCTCCTTTGAAGAAAAGCAGGGTCGGAATACTGCGGATTCCATATTTGGCAGTGATACCCGGGTTAAAGTCAACATTTACTTTTCCCACCACTACCTTGCCTTCGTATTCATGACCAATTTCTTCTACAATCGGTCCTACCATGCGGCAAGGTCCGCACCATTCTGCCCAAAAGTCAACGATCACAGGTTTCTCCGAATTCAGAACCATATCCTGGAAGTTACCGTCCGTTATTTCTAAAGCCATAAGAATATTTTTAATGTTTAAATAATGTGATCACAAAGGTAATAATTTTCAATTATTCAGCTGAAAACCGTTTACCCTGAATTCGATTTCTTCAAGTATGGAGACGGCACGGATAAAGGCAGACGGGCTGACCCTGAATTTTCGCGGATACATGTCAAGGACAAATCCTTCATCCAGATCCTGAACTTTCAGTTTCACGTCACATTCGCCGGGGTATGACCGGAGAGCTTGATTCAACTCATTGATCAACGGATCATTAAGGCTCTTTATATCAATAAAAAGACTAACTGATTTACAGAACTTATCCAGTGCCTCGCCAAGCAGTACCATATTTTTCACCCTTACTTCCAGCCGGTTATTGCGCCTGTTTGCTTCGATCCTTCCGAATATAAGCAGATAGGTACCTTCCACGAGGAGGTGCCGGAATCGCATAAAGTCATCTGAGAACAAAGACAATTGATAAGTATCGGAAAAGTCTTCCAGTTCAAAGTTGGCGTACTGGCTGCCGGTCTTGGCCGTCCGGATATCGACTGAATTGATCATACCGGCAAAGGAAACTGCTTTTGACTGGTATTTCGACAGACCGCTGTTCAGGTCCTGAAAAGTGACGTTGCAAAATGCATCAATTTCAGCCTTGTAAATATCCAGGGGATGTCCCGAGATATAAAAACCGGTAACTTCCCGTTCGTGTTTGAGTTGCTGGTGTTTGGACCAGGGCTGGCAATCCGGTATTTTAGGATCAGGCAGTTCAATGGGCATATTTTCTCCAAACAGCGAATGTTGCGCTGATTGTTGTTTTTCCTGGAACAGCCCGGCATGCCGGATCACTTTCTCCAGGAATATAGAGTCATCCGTATTCTCGCGGTGAAAGTACTGGGCCCGGTGAGCCCCTTCGAAGCAGTCAAAGGCACCGGCAAAAGCCAGGGCTTCCATCGACCTCTTATTGACCGCCCTGAGGTTGACCCTCTTGGCAAAGTCGAAAATATTCCGGAAAGGCCCGTTCTGGTTCCGTTCCGCGATGATAGCTTCAACGGCAGACTCACCCACGCCTTTGATCGCGGCCATCCCAAATCGTATCTCTCCCTTTTTATTGACCACAAAATGCAGATCCGACTCATTGACGTCAGGGCCCAGGACAGGAATATGCAGATGTTTGCACTCGTCGATGAAGAAGGTTATCTTTTTGATTTCCGTGAGATGGCGGCTGAGGACCGCGGCCATGAACTCCGCCGGGTAATGCGCTTTCAGGTAGGCCATTCTGTAAGAGACCACCGCATAACAGGTGGAATGTGATTTATTAAAGGCATAACCGGCAAAAGCTTCCCAGTCCTGCCAGATCTTCTCCAGTTGCTCTTCCGGATATCCGTTTTTCTTCCCTCCTTCGATGAAATTTGCCTTTAATTCATCAATGATCTCCTTTTTCTTTTTGCCCATGCCTTTGCGAAGGGCATCGGCCTTCCCTTTGGTAAATCCGGCCAGCAGTTGTGAGAGGAGCATCACCTGCTCCTGGTAAACTGTAATGCCGTATGTTTCCTTGAGGATCTCCTCCATTTCGGGTATCGGGTATTCAATTTTCTCTTTCCCGTGCTTTCTCCTGATGTAATTCGGGATGTACTCCATCGGTCCCGGGCGGTAGAGGGCATTCATGGCGATCAGGTCCTCGAACCGGTTTGGTTTCAACTCCCTCAGGTTCTTCTTCATGCCTTCGGATTCGAACTGGAAGATGCCGTTGGTATCTCCGTTGGAATAAAGCCTGAAGGTATCCGGATCATCGGCAGGTATTTGTTCAATATCGATGGCGACACCTTTAGACCGCCTGATATTATCCAAAGCGTCTTTAATGATTGACAGAGTTTTGAGCCCAAGGAAGTCCATCTTCAGCATCCCGACGCTTTCGATCTGGCTTCCTTCGTACTGGGTTGCGAGCATATCCGACTCCTTGGTAATGCTGAGAGGGATCAGGTCAATGAGGTCATTTTTACCGATAATGATCCCGCAGGCGTGTGTACCCGTGCTTCTGACCTGTCCTTCAATTCGTTCCGCGCCCTGGAGCGTTTCCTGCACCAGTGGTTCCCCCTCCCTGCGTTCCCGGAGCAGATCCGGTGACTCGGTATAGGCTTCCTTGAAAGTCACACCCGGTTTACCGGGCACCAGTTTGGAAAGCCGGTCGGATTCATTGAGCGATAGCTGTTTCACACGTGCAATATCGCGGATGGCACCCCTGGGCGCCATCCGGCCAAAAGTAATGACCTGGGCGACCCTGCCGGCGCCATACCGGTCCACTACCCATCTCAAAACCCGTTCCCTTCCATCTTCATCGAAATCTATATCAATATCCGGCAAGGAGATCCGGTCAGGGTTGAGAAACCGTTCGAACAGCAGATTAAATTTTATCGGATCCACATCCGTGATCCTCAGGCAATAAGCTACCACTGAACCAGCAGCCGAACCTCTTCCCGGGCCAACAGAAACACCCATGCTCCGGGCCTGGTGCAGTATTTCCTGCACGATCAGGAAATACCCCGGATAACCCATCCGTTTAATAGTGGCCAACTCAAAATCGATCCGTTCCTGTATTTCAGGTGTGACGGCACCGTATCTCCATTCGGCGCCTTTGTTGGTAAGATATCGGAGGTACTCGTTGGCATCATCGAAACCCTCCGGAATCGGATAGTCCGGCATCAAAGGGTCCCGTTTGACCTGATAAGATTCTACCTGATCTGCAATATGAGCCGTTGTTTCCAGTGCTTCAGGCATATCCCGGAAAAGTTCCAGCATTTCACTCCGTGATTTGAGATAATATTCCTTGCTGGGAAATCCGAACCGGAATCCTCTCCCCTTCCCCACCGGTGTTGATTGATACTCATTGAGCTGCAGGCAAAGGATCATGTCATGAATGTCATGATCGTCCTTTTCCAGGTAATAAACGCTATTGGCCGCAAAGTACCGGACATTATACTTTTTGGCAAACCTCAGCAGGATTTTATTGACGTGCTCTTCTTCCGGCAGGCCGTGGCGGTTGATCTGAACATAGAAATCTTTTCCAAACAGCTTGTGCCAGTATTGAAAAGCCTGCTCGGCCTGCGTTTCGCCCACATTAAGGATAAGTTCCGGTATTTCTGATTTCAGGCTGCCGGTGGTGGCGATGAGACCATTCCTGCATTTCTCGATCAGTTGTTTATCTATTCGCGGCACCCCGTCGTAAAAACCTTCCAGGTAACCCATGGAACTCAGGCGGGAAAGATTCTGATAGCCCTCATAGTTCTTTGCCAGCAACACCTGGTGGTGACGGACGTCGGGATTTTCCTTGGTGAATTTTTTCCGGGTACGTTCCAGGGCCACATAGAATTCACAGCCAATGATCGGTTTTATCTTGTGTTTTCCGGCTTCAGCAATAAACGAAAAAGCTCCGAAAAGGTTGCCATGGTCGGTTAGGGCTATGGCTGTCATCCCGTCTTTTGTCGCTTTTTCCACGATCTCTTTGATATCCGGAGTAGCCTGCAGCACAGAGAACTGGGAGTGTACATGCAGATGACAGAAGTTTACAGCCTCACTCACTGATCCTTCCTCAGCCTTGGGGAGGGGAATCTGGGGATCGGGAGTTGATCCGAGTGAGGTATTCATCTCCCTGAAATTCCTTACCCTGATCATCTCCGGTGGTATGACGTCCGGATTATGATGCAGGAAAGCTGCGAACATTGCCTCATCCAGGCCAGCTTTGGAATAAGGTATGATTTGCAGGCGGAGCAATTCCAGGAAGCAACGAGCTGTGGCAACAACATCGGCAGCGGCATTGTGGGCATCAGGAAAGCCCTCGCCGAATAGTTTCTGGTGGAGTTCACCGAGGTTCGGCCATTTAAATCCGCCTCCCCTGCCACCCGGCAAGGCACAATATTCCACAGCCGCCGTTTCCGTGTCGATCAGCGGCCGGCCATCCAGGGGATTCTCCCGTCCAGCCCTGATGTATTCGGAACCCATGATCCTGACATCGAAAGTGATATTATGACCGACGATGAAGGTACTGCGTGAAATCACTTCCTGGAAGGCATCCAGCACCGAGCCCAGGTCTACGCCATCCTGCAGGGCCAGTTCGGTGGTTATGCCATGAACCTTGGCTGCGTTGTATGGGATGGTGAAGTTATCGGGGCGGATCAGGAAATCCTTTGCTTCGATCAATTTGCCTTCCACATCGTGCAGTTGCCAGGCAAGCTGCACCACACGCGGCCAGTTTTCCAGATCGGTTACCGGCGCTTCAAAATTACGCGGCAGGCCGGTCGTTTCGGTATCGTATATCAGGAACATTTGAAATAATGCGAATTAGAAATTACAGGTTGTGTGGCTAAAAATAGGCAAAAGAGACGGGTCTGGCCGGGTTGTTAATAAAAATAGGAGAAGTCTGGTTTGCGGTCGGCGGTCGGCGGTTCGCAATTGACAGTAGTTCGCCCAGCGCCCATGCGGACGTGTATCCATGTTAACTTATGCTATGGGAAATGGGGTGAAGTGCAAAACTTTTTAATCGCTGGAATTTGGAATTTGGAATTATTTTCCGATCTTTGCACCCCAATTTTGGAAATTCTTTCATAACACATTAACAACAACTTATGCCAACGAAAATCAGATTGCAGAGAAAAGGGAAAAAAGGCATGCCTTTTTACCACGTTGTCATTGCGGATGGTCGTGCACCACGGGATGGGAAATTCATCGAAAGAATTGGCATTTACAATCCTGTGCTCAAACCAGCTGAAATCGACATTAAATTTGACCGTGCGCTATACTGGCTCCAGGCCGGTGCCCAACCGACCGACACCGTTCGCGCTCTTCTTTCCTCCAAGGGAATCCTGCTCAAGTACCATTTACTCAAAGGCGTAAAGAAAGGCGCCCTGACCGAGGAACTTGCCGATGCTAAATTCGAAGCCTGGTTAAAGGAAAAACAGGAAAAGCACCTGAAAGCTATCAAAGATGCAGACCTGACCGGTAAAGAGGCTAATAAAAAACGCCTGGCCGATGAAGCCAGGGTGAATGAGGCCCGTGCCAAAGAACTGGCTGCCAAACGCGCCAAGGAACTGGCTGCTGCCCATAAGGCTGAAGCCGCGGAGGCAGGGGAAACTGCGGAAACGGTCGTGGAAGAGGCTTCTATAGCTGAAGCACCGGCCGTTGAAGCTCAGGTAGTTGAAGCTGAACCGGTTACGGAAGAAGTAGCCGCTGCTGAGGAACCTGTCGCTGAAGAGCCTGCCGCAGATGCAGTTGCTATGGTAGAAGAACCGGCAGAAAAAGCTGAACCGGCGGAAGAATCTGAACCGGCAGCCGAAGAGCCGTTGGCCGAAGAAACCGAAGAAAAAGCTTAATCAGACCCTTTACTTTTTCACCCAATAATCTGAAATTTTCCGGATTAGGTAAAATATCAGAACCGAAAAAAGTCAAAGGCCGGATATCCAAACCAGATTCCGGCCTTTTTTTTATCTTTACTTCATGAGCCCATTACCAATCAGAATATTCGAAGGATACTTCTTCCTGGGAAAGATCATCCGGACGCATGGTTACAAAGGTGGACTGAAAGCTGTCCTGGATGTGGACGAACCGCAGGAATACAGGGAATTGGATATGATATTCGTGGATATGAAAGGGCAACTGGTCCCCTGGATGGTGGAAGATATCCATCTTGAAAAAAATAAAGCCAACATCAGGCTGAAAGACCTGAACACCATGGAAGCCGCCGAAAAGCTGGTGCACCATGCCATGTACCTGCCGGTAGAGCTCCTGCCCAAACTCCGCGGCAATAAATTTTATTACCACGAAGTCATCGGATTCAAGGTGAAAGACGCTTCACGCGGCGACCTGGGTACCGTAGACCGGGTCATCGAACTGCCGAACAACCCGCTTCTGGCAGTCAAATTCGGAGAGAAGGAAATCCTGTTGCCCATTTCGGATGATATAATCGTTAAAGTTGACCGACGGAAGAAACAGATCGAGGTGAAAGCGCCGGAAGGATTGATTGACATTTACCTGTGATATTACTTTATCACGTGGGCTCAAGTAACGACTCAGGACTAATGACTGAAATCGACCGGATCAAACAATTGGGTAAAGTTACCGACGTTTTTTACTTCAAGCAATTCAGCGTAAAGGACGATCGCAGTACAATGAAAGTAGGCACCGATGCCGTGCTGCTGGGAATCGCCACAGATGTCAGCAATGCCAGGCAGATCCTTGAGGTTGGCACGGGCTGCGGGGTGATCGCCCTGGTTCTGGCGCAACGGTCGTCCGCGATGATCGATGCCCTGGAAATCGATGCCGAATCCATCCTGCAGGCCGGCGAGAATGTGGCATCCTCCCCGTGGAAAGACCGGATCAATATCATTCACAGCCCATTGCAGGATTACTGTTCCTCAGTCAAATATGACCTTATCATATCCAATCCGCCATTTTTTCCAGGCACCTACAGATCCGATAAAAACAAGAGAAACATTTCGAGGCACAATGAACGGTTGAGTTTCAATGACTTGATCTCAAACACCGAAAGGCTCCTGGCAGATGATGGCAGTTTATGGGTCATACTGCCTGTAAGGGAAAGTTTGTATTTCACTGCAGCTGCAGAAGGAGTTGGATTTCATGTTCATTATATACTAAAGATCATCCCTAAAACCGGAAAGGAGCCGAAGCGGGTAGTCCTGCAATTGAAAAGGCAGGAATGCCCGGAAATCAGGTTGGAGACTCTGACCCACTGGTCCGCCGACGGGGAATTCTCCGAAGAATATAAACGATTTACAGGAGAATTTTACATCGATTTTTAATACCACCTGTGAGGTCACCTGTGAGGTCACCTGTGAGGTCACCTGTGAGGTCCCAAGGAAATCATTATCTTTACCTCATAATAATCCATTCTTGAAACGATTCTTTCTGGAAATTATCGTCTTCCTCTGCGGGGCAGTAGTTATGATCTTTGAACTGGCCGGTTCAAGGGTATTGGGGCCTTACCTGGGCACTTCCATCTTTATCTGGACAAGCCTGATCGGCATCATCCTGGGAAGCCTGAGCCTAGGCTATTTCATTGGCGGCAGGTTAGCCGACAAGCGTCCCTCCTACTCCATGCTCGCCTGGATCATCCTGATTGCAGCCTTGCTGATCGGTTTCACCACGCTGGTGAAGGAATTCTTCCTGTTCAACCTGCCTAAGGCTATATCCGGACTTAAATGGCAGTCGATAGCGGCATCAGTCTTCCTGTTTGCACCGGCCAGCATTTTCCTCGGAATGGTCTCACCATATGCTGTAAGGCTGAAGATCAAAGCTTTACAAACATCCGGCACAACAGTTGGAAATCTTTATGCCATTTCTACGGTCGGAAGCATTGCAGGAACATTTGCAGCCGGATTTGTACTTATTCCGGTCATGGGTACAACTAATATCCTGATGACCATCACCGCATTGCTTGCCATCCTGGCTATCATCCTGTTTATTTTGGAGCGACGTACTACCATCAGCATTTTTCCCTTTTTACTGCTCCTTATATCCGGATATAACCTTTATGCGTACAACACCAACCCAAAACCTTACCTTGATTGCGATACCCAATACAGCCGCGTCTGGATCTATGACGCCACAGACCAATCGACAGGCAAACCGATCAAATTCATGCGCATCAACAACGAAAGTTCCTCTGCCATGTTCACCGGCTCTGACGAACTGGTATTCCCGTACACCAGGGCATATCGTTTGCTGGAACATTATATTCCCGATCCGAAATCTATTCTCATCCTGGGAGGTGCAGGTTATTCCTTCCCGAAATTCTGCCTCGCCAGATATCCTGAAGCAAAAGTAGATGTGGTCGAGATCGATCCCGAACTGACCGAACTGGCCCGGGAACATTTCAAACTCAAGGATGACCCAAGGCTGAAGATATTCCATGAAGATGCCAGGACATTTATAAACCGCGGTGAAGGAAAATACGACGTTATTATCGGAGATGCCTACAAATCGCTTTATACCATACCATGGCACCTGACCACCGTTGAAGCCGCCATCAAGGCTTACAACATGCTGAACGACGGAGGGTGCCTGCTGCAGAATATCATCTCACCCATTACCGGAGACGGAAGCGCCTTTCTGAAGGCAGAACTGGCAACTTTCAGGACTGTTTTCCCTTATGTTTATGTTTTTGCCGTAACGGAACCTGGCGACCTGAAAGAGGTTCAGAGCGTGATGATGGTCGCGATAAGGACGGACCAGGAACCTGAAAGGACCAATACGGATGCCGAACTCGCGGGCCTTCTGAAAGCTGATGTCACTCCATTGATTACAACAGACTTACCAGTACTCACCGATGAATTCGCCCCGGTTGATAATTATACAAACCGGGCAATAAAGTAAGCAACGAGAATCCCACTTTCGTAATTCCAAAAGACAACCCGTAAATGAACAGGCTTGAGCACTTAAATTTCCAACGACTATTTTTAACGATTAATTCGATATTGCCTATGAAAAATTTTCTTTACGCGGTCCTGTACCTGGTTTCGTTCACCCTGGTCTTTTCCTGCCAGCAACCGGTAAATAAGCCTGAACAATTGTTGATCGCCCTGTCAAAAGGCAGCCCCGATTCTTCGTATGCCAATTACTACCGGTGGGTCGAAAGCCTTGACACTTCAGCCTTATGCATTGATATGTACGCACCTGGGGAAGAAGAGGCCATGAAAAAATTCCGCGAATGTTCAGGGCTGATCCTGACAGGTGGTACCGATATCAATCCTGAGTTCTATGATAAAGCGCACGATACGGTTCGGTGCTGGCCGGTGGATCACAAGCGGGACGCCCTGGAAATGCGGTTACTGGATTCAGCGATAGCCTGGGGTATACCCGTGCTGGGAATCTGTCGCGGGCACCAGTTGATCAACGTAACCCTTGGGGGCAGCCTGGTGGTCGATATACCGCAGGACAGAGGAACTGCCGTAATCCATCAATGCGATGATTACCTGCAATGCTTCCATCCCGTGCGGATATCCAACGGTACTATACTCTCCTCTGTTTGCGGAGTACGCAGCGGAGAGGTCACTACCAACCATCACCAGGCGGTTGATTTCCTGGCACCAGGACTCAGGATTTCAGCCTATACCTCCGACGGTATCATTGAAGCTATCGAATGGGCGGATACGACAGGCAGATCTTTCCTTATGGGTGTCCAATGGCATCCCGAAAGGATGGACATTGCCAGCCCTTTATCAGGCGCAATCGGGGAGCGATTTCTGGAGGAATGCAGGAAAAGCCAGCTCCATTAACATACAAGCAGTATTCGTATTAACCATCTTATTTCCGGCAGAACAACATATTATGATGCATAACTAATTATTTCAATCCATATCAATCTATGACCAATTCTGAAACAAAACCGAGGTGCGCATGGATAACCGATCCATTGATGCAAAAATACCATGACGAAGAGTGGGGCGTTCCTTTGCACGATGACAAAAAGCTCTTTGAATTTATGGTCCTGGATGCATTCCAGGCTGGATTAAGCTGGAAGACAGTCCTTAATAAGCGGGAGAACTTCAGGAAAGCCTTCGATGATTTCGATGTGAAAAAGATATCAAGGTATGGAGAAGATAAGTACAACGCCCTGCTCCAGGATGCCGGTATCATTCGGAACCGGGCGAAAATAAAAGGGACCATAGAAAATGCCAAAGCGTTCATTAAAGTTCAGGAAGAATTCGGTTCATTCGATCATTATATCTGGTCATTTGTGAATTATAAGTCGATAGTGAACCATTGGGAATCCTTATCTGAATTACCTGCCCGAACTGAAATGTCGGATAAGATGAGTCAGGACCTGTCGAGGAGGGGCTTCAAATTTGTCGGTTCGACTATTTGTTATGCTTTTATGCAGGCAGCAGGAATGGTGAATGATCATGTGACCAATTGTTTCAGATACCAGGAACTGGCCAGGCCCTGATCGCCCCCGTCAGGTAGTCAGCTGTTACTCCTGCGGTCTCCTCGGTTCAAATCTTTCATTGAACACATAAACCAGCCGAAAAGTAAACAGGTGGTTATATTGTTTGCGTGTCCATGGGTCCTTGGTATCGTAAATGACATCGTAATAGGTCCGTTCCCTGATCGGAGCAATGGAATAAGCAAACCTGGCATTGAATTTCAACTGTTTCCATATCCTGACCTGTAAATCGACCAGCACATTGTAGTCGTTCTTTTTAAACGGAACGGTATCGGAATATGGCGGTACATTTCCACCGTGTTCGGTTTCATCAGTGGAAACCAGCCTGCCGTAAGAAAATCCAAGGCCAAACGTATATCTTTCCTTATCCGTATAATGTGCCAGTACCGGCACCTCTACATAATTGAGGCGAAGGTTGTATTCCCCTGTATAGCGGTATCCCAGGGTAGAATCGTAGTAATCGTACTGGGCTTTCTCCCTGGCCCCCTTCTGATTGAATACGGTTTCCAGGGTTATATCGAATTTATTGATGGGAAGTATGGCTGCTACACCCAGATGGCCCCCTACCTTATTATAGCCGACCACTTCGTCACCATCCACCTGCGAAATATTCATCCCGCCCATAACGGCTCCTTTGAACCTCTGAGCAGAGATCATGGGGCTTAAGGCTAAGAACAGGATAAAGAGTAGCAGAATTCTACGCATGGTCAAAAGTATAAATCACTAACGTCATCTGATTACAATTATTATTCATTTTTCCCAACCATTCCCATATCCCGATCCCTGAAAAAATTGATTGATGAACGACAGGTTATGAAATAATTATTGAATGTCTTTCATCGAAAGACTGACTCTTTTGCGATCCTTGTCAACTTCCAGCACTTTGACCATTACTTTCTGGTTGATCCTGACCACTTCTTTCGGATCCCGGACAAATTTACCGGCCAGTTGCGATACATGAACCAGGCCGTCCTGGTGAACGCCAATATCTACAAATGCACCGAAAGCCGTGATATTAGTGACAATCCCGGGCAGCACCATGCCCGGAACAAGATCGTCGATGCTGTTGATGCCCCTGGCAAATTCGAAAAGGTCGAACTCCTGCCTTGGATCGCGGCCAGGCTTGGCAAGCTCCTGCATAATATCAGTCAAAGTCGGCAGCCCGACCTTATCATCAACAAAGTCTTCCAGTTTGATCTTTTTTCGGGTTTCTTCGCTTTTCACCAGTTCTTCAAGGGTGGTGTCAAGTGTTTCCGCCATTTTAAAAACAACCCGGTAGCTTTCGGGGTGCACGGCACAACGGTCCAGAGGATTGGAAGCATCCCTGATCCGCAGGAATCCTGCCGCCTGTTCAAAAGCTTTTTCTCCGAACCGGGGTATTTTCCTGAATTCATCCCTGGAGGAAAAAGGACCGTTGGATTTTCGGAAATCCACAATATTCTGTGCAAGCGATGGGCCGACACCTGAAACATGCGCCAGCAGTTCCTTGCTGGCGGTGTTGATCTCCACACCAACCTGGTTCACGCAGCTGATCACGGTATCTTCCAGGCTTTTTTGCAGAAGGGTCTGGTTGACATCGTGCTGATACTGTCCTACACCAATGGATTTCGGATCGATCTTCACCATCTCAGCCAGGGGATCCTGCAACCTTCTCCCAATGGATACCGCTCCCCTGACCGTCACATCATACTCGGGAAATTCATCCCGGGCTACCTTTGAAGCAGAATAGACCGATGCGCCGCTTTCATTGACCATGATCGCCAGAATGTCCCTGTCAAAGCGGATATTCCTGATAAATCTCTCCGTTTCCCTTCCGGCTGTTCCGTTTCCAATCGCTATGGCATCGATCTTATAGGCGCCGATCAGGCTTAATATCTTTTTCTCAGCCTGTCTAACCTGATTCTCAGGAGGATGCGGATATATCGTTTCATTGTGAAGGAGATTCCCCTGTTTGTCGATGCAAACGAGCTTGCAGCCGGTTCTGAACCCGGGATCGATTGCCAGCACATTTTTTTGTCCCAAAGGAGGCATCATGAGAAGTTGCCGGAGGTTATCGGCAAAAACCCGGATGGCGTAATCATCTGCCTTTGCTTTCATATCGGCCCTCACTTCTGTTTCCATCGAAGGCTGAAGCAACCTGGCATAGCTGTCATAGATCGCTTCGCCGATCTGCTCAGCACAGGAATCGGTACATTGATGAAGATACATCTCCTCCAGTGCCTTCACGGCTTTTTCCTTCAAAGGTTGTATGCTGACCCTCAGGAATCCTTCTTCCTCCCCTCTCATCATGGCCAGGAACCGATGGGATGGCGTCCTGAAAACGGGTTCTTTCCAGTCATAATAGCTCTGGTAATTGATCCCGTCGAGCTCTTTACCTTTTATAATGTGAGCCGAAATTTCTCCTTCCCGGAAGAACAATTTCCTTATCCTGATCCGGGCATACCTGTTTTCATTGATCCATTCTGCAATAATATCGCGGGCGCCCGCCAGGGCATCGTCAGCATCATTCACACCCTTTTCAGGGTCGACAAATTGTTTAGCTCTGCCGTGGACATTCAGTTCGCGTTTTGACATAATGATCTTTGCCAGTGGTTCCAGTCCCTTTTCCCTGGCAATAGTGGCGCGGGTACGTTTTTTCGGCCTGAATGGCAAATAGATATCCTCCAACTCGGTCATGGTCGAAGCTTCCATCAACTGCACCCTCAGCTGGTCCGTCATTTTACCCTGCTCCTCGATGCTTTTCAGGATGACGTCCCTGCGTTTTTCCAGTTCCTGTAACTGCACCAGGCGGTCCCTGACATGGGTTACTGCCACTTCATCGAGGCTCCCTGTGACTTCTTTCCGGTACCTGGATATAAAAGGGACCGTTGCACCTCCTTCCAGAAGTGCAGCGGTATTAATAACTTGTTCAGTGGAAATATTTAATTCTTCGGCTATCTGAACGTAGAACTTCTTTTCCATATTACCTTAAAAGGATGACATTTCCTTTGTAAGCAATTCTCTCAGTTCTGCCTTCCCTTTCGACATCATAATTG
Organism: uncultured Bacteroidales bacterium; assembly: GCA_964619555.1. Classification (GTDB taxonomy): domain Bacteria; phylum Bacteroidota; class Bacteroidia; order Bacteroidales; family JAGOPY01; genus JAGOPY01. The sequence continues at coordinate 209,411 of CAZUDV010000002.1, forward strand.
ATCAGCCACACATAGACATCGCCAGGGGCATCCTTACCGTTAATTCTGCCATCCCAACCCCGCTCGATATCATCCGAATAAAATAGCTGCTGGCCCCAACGGTTGTAAATGTAAAGAGCAAAATTATTGATAGCCTCATCTGACGTCGGAATTGCTTTGAAAATCGGATTGGCGCCACCTGGCCTGAAAGCATTGGGCACCAGCACATCGAACAATATGACCACTGTCGAGTCGCTATTGAAGCAGCAGCGTTCATTTTGGACGGTCACATAATACGTTCCCGCTTCCCTGACCGTGATAAACTGGGAGCTCTCATAGACCGGCGACCATTCATAAGAGGTGAAACCTGCTCCTGCATCCAGTAAAATCGGAGAACCGGGGTACATATAAACGGTATCCGGCAGGAGAGATTCGGGAAGTTCATTAACGATAACTGTTTCGGAATAAGGCCCGTATGGGGTCCCGTTGAAAAACTCGGTCACCTCAACGGTGTAAGTCCCGGGTTCTGAAAAAATATGAGTCGGTTGTAATGCGTCGGAAGTGTTGTTTCCGCTATTCGGATCGCCGAAAGTCCAGGTCACGTTATCAATATTGGAATTATTCTGAAGGAAAAACATCGTGGTATCAGAAAAGCAGACATTTTCAACGTCGAAATGAGGGAGATCGAAGTAGGTCTGTACGAAATTCGGAAACCCGAAACGGCTCCTTTTTCCCTGTAAATCCATCGCCCCGCTTGTAAAATTACAGGCAGACCCGGGGCGTTTCGGATTCTCAATAACCCCCAGTGCAGCGTATCCGTTCGGTGACCTGGACACGTAAATTTTACCATCGGTTCCAAGCTGTATTCCTCCGAAATAGCTTCCAAGCGTATCAGAAGCAATCGTGTCATAATTGGTGAAGATGGCATTGCCATTCGAAATATCAAACTGGAAAATATAGGACGGAGGGGTATAATTTGGCACCGGAAGACTGGTGGAAGTAGTCGTACCATAGAGATATTTTGAATCGGAAGAGAACTCAATGCCATATGCCTCATTGAAAACCGGAGGTGAGGTGATCACATTGGTGACCTTCCCCGTGGAGGCGTCGAAATTGTAGATCTCATAAATATCCGATCCATGGACAGCAAGAGCCAGTTTGGTACCATCCGGGCTGATTTTCATATAGCCAATGCCGTTATTTGTTTCTCCCGGTCCTGTGTGCGCAGTGCCCAGGGTACTGGAAACATAACCAGTCGTATCCACACCGTTACCGGTCACCCTGAAAGCACAAAATTCATTGGAATTGAATTTGTGTCCGACAACCCAGTAGTCAATTCCGTTGCTGTGCTTAACGGCCGTTAATTTGGAAGAGACTTCCGGGGCAAGAAGCTGCCTGTTCCGCCTGGTCACCCTGCCCTGTCCACCATTATAGCTTAGGTCAACCTCATTGTACTCGAGACCATAGATAGTTTGAGGGTCCAGAGGATTCTGTTTAGGCCTGTAGGTGGTAAAAATGTAATAGACATTATCGGACCCTGGCTTTGGTACGATGATGACCGGCATGGTATAACCCACAAAACCATGCAGACTGTCACCATTTTCCATTTGTAAATGATTTCTTGACCAAACCTTACGGCCATCCGTAAAGAATAGAACATTGCCAAGGCTGTCAGAAATGATGGCAGGGCTGGTAGGGACGTTCATCATGTCATTCGAAACATCTGCAATGGTATTATCCGGTCTGAAATCCAATCCTGCATTCTGGCCGAAATACCATCGATCGGCTTCATGGTCAGATAGTTCGCAATTTGTATTTCTCAACTGAGCCTTGAGGTATCCCTGAGCTTGAACAAAGGCCGGGCATAGTAAGGCGGAAATCAATAGCAATACAATGAAAGTGTAGTGTGGAAAGCCAAAAGGACCGCTTTTCTTCATTTTACGTGTTCTGTTAATATTTCAGAATATTGATAGACCGGCCAAAGTTAATACTTTCCCTGAATCCTCAAAAAACCGTGGTCTGAATTTGCGCTCAAGGCCGGCAAGGTCTGTTATTTTCTCAAAATATATTTAAAGTCATGCAATGACTGGTCAACCATGATTATCCTGACGAAATAAAGGCCTGTCGCCAGATGTTCGAGCTGCAGGACCATTTTACCTTCATCCGTATCCGACCATGCAGATCTGACCGGGCCAAACACCTTTTCTCCAAGCAGGTTATAAACAGCGATTTCTTCTGCCCCTGACCCATTTTCAAATGAAACATGAAGGTTGCCATTGCCGGGATTCGGGTAAATGATGACGCCTGGACCGGATGGGCCTTCATCGATGCTGTTGCAGGCTGAAAAATCGAATGTTATGGTCATGGAAGATTCAGCCTGGCAACCGGAGGGGCTGGTCACCAATACCGTATGGGTCTGGATATCAAATCCCAGACCCGTAGTAGCCACTTTAATGATCTGGTCTACAGAGCCATTAGACCACAGGTAAGAAGAACCCGGGTTACCGGCATTAAGGCTGATCGTGTCATAAACACAGGCAGTCATACTCTGGGGACCCAGGTTGATCTCCGGGGCATCCAGAACTGTTATATAGACATTTCCTGTCGTTGAATTGAATCCGTCGTTTACCTGGACAGTGTAAAGGGTTGATTGCGCCGGGCTGATCACCGGATCGGGATCATTTGATGAAAATCCGGCAGGATCAGATGACCAGGAGTAGGTGTATTGCCCCGAACCTCCCCCGGCCAGGGCATGCAGGGTTGTAGACTGTCCTTCGCAAATCTCATCAGGCTCTGCCGCCGGACTGGCGGAGAGGGCATCCCCGGAAATGATCACATTCATCTCAGCGGGAGTGACTGAAGAGCAACCGGTCGCCAAATCCGTTACCGTCAGGGTAAAGAGCGTTGTGGTATAAAGGTTGACTGTTTGAGGGTCAGGCACGAACGGGTTGACCAGTTTACCGGCAGGTTCCCATTGATAGCCGTAACTCCCGCTGCCGCCTGCTCCTGTTCCGGTAAGAGTCGTGGAAGTCCCGTGCGGGATGGTCTGGTCAGCACCGGCATTGGGAACAGGCCTGGGATTAACGGTCACAGTCACACTCCCATTCACGACATTGTACCCATCGGAAACCGCGACCTGATAAGTAGTCGTCTCACCGGGATTAACCACGGGGTTCGGGATCGTCGAGGTAAATCCGGCCGGAATTGAAGTCCAGTTGTAAGTGTAAGTCCCGGAGCCTCCACCCGCAGTGGCATATAACTGTGAAGTAAGGTTATGGCATATCTCATTCGGTGAGGCAGTGGGATTGCACCCCAATGGGCCCCCCGTTATGGTTACCCAAACCTCATCGGTACCCTGACACAAACCATTGTTATCGGTCACGGTAAGTGTAAATAAAGTAGTTTCAGTTAAACTCACCGTTTGCGGCTGGGCGATATTGGGATTGACCAGCTTGGCAGCCGGGGCCCAGCTATAGCTGTAATTGCCTGATCCACCGCTGGCAGTCCCCGGCAGGATGGTATTCGCCCCATAAGGCAGGGTTTGGTCGGTGCCGGCATTTGCAGTTGGCGTCGGCGAAACCGTAACCTGCACCTGCCCGTTGACCTGTCCGTTGCAATTAGCATCCTCCAGAACTTCGAATTCATATAACGTAGAAACGGATGGATAAACCGTCAATATGTGGGGAGTTGAATTTGCCACGAACGTCTGAGGACTCGTTCCGTTAACCGTATAAGTGACAGTCCATGGTGGCGTTCCTGCCAGGTCAAACTCCAGTTCAACCGGTTCTCCGGCACAGATATCACCTGATCCGGTCATGTACCCGCTGGCCTGGGGATGAGTATCGACATCCAGGCTCATTGAGAGTAATGTCCGTTCGCAATGACTATCGATCACCTTGTTAAATGTATAGGTCGTTGGTTCTGAGGTAATTAAAAATACCGTATCCTTTGGGCCGAATAAATTTGGCGAAACGAACGTGTTGGTCCCATCGCTGTATTCGACCTGGAATGGCCCCCATCCGACCAGGTTGAAAATGGCATAGGCAGGCGTGCCCACGCAAACGGTCGTATCGCCGCTCTGGAGGCTGGCAGTCGGTAAATTAAAGATATTGACCGTTGTGATGGCGGGGTCGCTGCTTTGTCCGTTCACTGTGATCACACAGCTGTAGTTTCCTGCATTGGCCGTTGTAACATTCGGAATGACCGGATTTTGTAATGTGGAAAGAAAACCGGAAGGCCCGCTCCACCAGTAAGTGGCATTGGGGATGGTTTCGGCGTAAAGATTCAGGGTTTCACCCACACAAAGCGGTCCGTTGTTGCTGACCGGAGGAGGAAGAATGGTACAGTCGGTGCTGCCATTGCCACCCGTCTGCGAAAAAGTAATATTGCATGGCTGCCTGGAATAATTGGTAATCAACAGTATATAATATTCACCTGTCTGGCCGTTCGGGATCACACAGGTCTCATATGCTAAAGTTGAATAACTGCAATCCACGACCGATGCGGCTGTTAAACCCGCCCCGCAGGGATCGTAAGGGTCGGTGAATGGCCCCCAGCAGCAGAAATCGATATCCACCAGAGGAGTGCTGTACATGTAAATGCTGATGGTTCCCGGATCTTCGATAAGCATGTGGTACCAGGCCGGGGCCGGCTGAGTGCTAAGACAATCGTAAAACGGGCCACTCTGTGCATTCCCTAAGGTTCCCGCAGGGAATGTGTAAATAGTACCGGTACAGAATGGTTCTGATGTCTCGCAGGTTAGTCCCTGCCCTCCGGCATTTATTACAAAAGAAACTAAAAGGAAGAATAGGGCAGTCAGTCTAGTTTTCATCGATCTTATAGGAGTTAAATTTGTCATACTTCAGAAGCCATGCTTGCTTGTCAGCCTCCGGCCAAAGACGGCTTGCTTCCAGCGTTTCGTCAAGAAAATCCTCCAGCTTGCAAATAATTTCTGTTTGAGGGTATCTCTCATGCGATTTGAACCAGGACTGAGTTTTGTTGATATCCGGGTCGATGTGGACCACCTGGTCGTCCTTGTAGATCAGGTTGAGGAAATAGATCCGCTCGAACCGCTGGGGCATTTTGGTGTAATCGATCACGTAATAATCATATACTTCATCCGAAAAAACATGCACGGCGAAGCGATCATCGAACTGCGTTTGATCGAAGGTAAACATGGGGTCAAGAGGGCTGGACATGGAAATTCCCATATCAGACTGACCTTTTCCAATAATGGTAAATAGCAGCAGGAATATAAGTGCTGGTAATCTCATAAAATGTTAAAATTCAATTCAGTTAATCCGTGATTTGCTCTGAAAGAGGCCGCTAAAATAAATAAATAAATTATTGCGGCTTAAATATGTCGTCTTTAATTATCAATTACTGACCACTACTTTCTGATAGCGGACATATTGTTCGTGAATGGCCCTCAGGAAATAAATTCCATCCGGCAGATCTGATAAATCGACCGTAATGAGATTTAAACCATCATTTCTGTTCTGAAGGTTTTCATTCTTAATCGTTACCCCCTGGATATCGATGACGTCGAGTTGTTTGAATCCGGCGCCATCGGTGAACCGGACAGTCAGTTCTCCAGTGGTTGGGTTGGGATAAACCAGTAAAGACGGGGCATCATCCTGTTCCATGATACCCGAGCATGAGGCAAAATCGAATACTATTGTGACCGTGTCGGAAAAAGAGCACCCTTCCGAATTGGTTATGGTCAGATCTAACGTCCTTATTTCAAATCCGATCCCGGTAGTGCCCACCGTGAGGGATGGACCGGTAGACCCATTGGACCAGTAATAGGAAGCCCCGGTATAGGCATGATCGGGCAGGAGCACGACAGAATCAAGCGGACAGGCTACGATGGAAGGTCCCGGTTCGATTGAAAATACAGGCGAAGGCGAGACATTGACGGTAATCTCCGAAGTAAATGTGTTAAATTGATCGAATACCTCCACGGCATAAGTATGATTTCCCTGCACACCCGGATGAATGGTGAGGGATGAAGTGGCATTTTCCTCTATTTTCAACACATTCATGCCCTTCTTCCAGGTATAGGTATAATGATCGAAATTCCCGCCGAAACCATATGCGGTGAGAGTGGTGCTTTCCAGTTCACAGATGGTATCATCACCGGCCGAAAGGGTTACTCCGAGAGGCCCCCCTTCCATATAGACAATCACGGAATCGGTCAGGGAAAGGCAATTGGTATTCTGGTCAGCAACATAGAGGACGAAGACTGTTGTCGAGTAAAGTTTTTTTGTAGACGGCGTCGGAAGATCAGGATCGATCAATAAATACGATGGTTCCCAATGGTAAATATAGCTTCCTGTTCCGCCCCAGGCTGCACCGTAAATCGTGGTGCTTGTGCCATAAGGGATCGTCTCGTCTTCACCGGCATTGCATTGGGGCTGAGGATTTACAACTACCGTAACATTGCCTTCCGCCGGATTGTAGCCGTCGCTGATAGTGACATAATAAGTCGTAGTTACCGTTGGGTATACCACAGGCGACTGGATATCGGAGGTAAACCCAGGGGGATCGGATGTCCAGGAATAGGTGTAAACACCCGTGCCGCCGGTACTGAGTGCATTCAATTCCGAACCTTCCCCGATGCAGATATCACCGGGATCCGCAACGGCCGTTACCATCACTGGCCCACCTATTTCCGGGACGAAATATGGCCCGGCAAGCGTGTCGCATCCGTATTGATCCGTAATAGTCAATGTGTAAGTATCGGCATAAATATTCGTCAGATCCAGATTGGTCCCGACGACATTATTCAATGGGTCTGTCCACTGGTAGGTGATAGGCGGGGTACCGGTAACTAAAATCCCCGTGATAGACCCGTTATTAGCGCCATAGGTGGCGGATGTGATGACCATGGCATTGTCGTCGAATACCGGGGCGCCGGTTTGATCGATAAAATATGGCCCGCTGTTGGTTTCGCAGGTATTTTCGTCAGTAACCTGGAAATAATAAGTCCCGCTGGGTACATTCAGGAGGTCCAGGCCGGTACCGACAGTGTTCCCGCCGGAGTCGGTCCAGAGATAAGCGAAAGGCGGATTCCCCGTGACCTCCAGGCCGGTAATGGAACCGTTAGCCAGTCCGCAGGTAGCGGTCTGAACGGACATCCCCGATTCATCGATAACGGGGGCACCCAGGTCAACGACAAATGAGATGGTATTCCCGAGTGCGAAATTATTGCAGGCATCGTAGACAAAATTCAGAGGCTTCAGCTGGAGGGAATAATCTCCATCTTCGCTGACAGGTCGGTCAATAATAAGGGTATATACTCTCTCCATCTCGCCGCCAAGCATACAGGTTTGCCCCTGCACGTCGAGTACGGTATAGGGGCCACCCGGACCGGAGAAAGTAAAATCGGACGGATCAACCGATTCGCACATCACATTTTCCGTGAATTCACAAACGATTTCCGTCACTCCACAGGTGATTTCTGATTCATGAACGTCCATCAATTCAGGCCTGACATCATCGTATATGGACGCTGTCGAAGCACTGAAATCCAGTGTGTAACCCCCTTCAGGCGAACCCCAGTTTTCAATCAGCAGCACATAGGTCCTCCCTTCGATTACAGGAAGATCGGCATTCCATTTGCTGGTTCCAGCTTCCCCGCAGTGATTGCAATGAGCCGTTCCGCCCATGAGACTGCTGATCCCAGTATTTCCATTGATGCCGGAAGAACCCCATGCATTGCAGCTTTTCTGCATTAAGGGATATTGGGTATAGATCTGGTCGCAACGCAATGCGGTAATGTCATAAACAGCCCAGTCGTAGTCGTCACTGTCATTCAGCGGATCAATCGTCAGGCGGAGCATGCCTCCCTGCTGAACGGTAAACACATACCAAACGCTGTTCTGTTCGCCGTCGAGACAGCTTCCGGGACAGTCGTTCTCGCAGTTACCTGACGGATTGAAAACTTCATTCGGATAGGCACCCGTTCCATAATAGCTATTTTCTTCGACATAAATATCCTGGCATACCGGGATAGCCCCGAGACAGTCCTGCACGGTAGGCGTTTGCGCATTCACTGTCATCAGATTAGTAAGCAGGAGTGTCAATGGAGAGAGGCCGAGAATTCGCGTAAAGATCACATTCATATCAGACAGGTTTTGGATCAAGATGCACCCCAAAGATAATATCAAATTATAAATGCGTTAATTTTTAAGTTGGCAATGAAAAACGGCGATCACCATCCGGATGCCAGGATATCGATGATATGGGCGACTTTCAGGGGCAGTTTGTGTTTCCGGATATAGCCATCCAAATGGATAAGGCATGAAGCATCCGTAGAAATGATGTATTCTGCTCCTGTTTCCATTGCATTTTGAACTTTCTGCTGGGCCATTGCTGCCGATATGGGCTCATTTTTGACAGAAAAAGTCCCCCCGAAACCGCAACACACCTCCCGGTCCTGCATTTCAATGAGTTCGAGTCCGCGGACATTTTCCAGCAACATCCTGGGTTCATTGCCCAAACGGTATTCCCGAAGAGAGGCACAGGAATCATGGTATGTGACCTTATGTTCAAATGTGGCTCCTGTATCGGTCACATTCAATTCATTTACCAGAAAATCGGAGAATTCGATGATGTTTTTCTGTAATTGCCTGAATTCCAAATGCAACCCGGTATTCAGAAAAAGTTCCGAATAGTAGTTACGAACAAAACCCGCACAGGATGCGGAGGGCACTACAACCGGCCGGTTATGGTTGAAGTCCAGGATGAATTTTTCCCCTATGGCCTTGGCATCATCCCAGTATCCGCTGTTAAATGCAATCTGCCCGCAACAGGTCTGATTCTCATTATATACAGCTTCAACTTCAAATTTCTCAAGGATCCGGATCATGTTGAACCCGGTCTGGGGATAGATCTGGTCAATAAAACAAGGAATGAAGATATCGACTTTTTTCATGAAATCTTTCCGGAAAAGGACAAAGGTATCAAAATATTGTTTTTTGCCCGTTAAATCTTTTCAACACCCTGCCTTATGTAAAATCCCGCTGACGAAAGGTCGTCCCAGAATCCCGGATAGGATTTGCTGACCACTCCGGGATCACTTATATATACCTTGAAACCAAGCACTGCCAGACAGGCCATCGTCATGGCGACCCGATGATCTTTTTCGGGATCGACATACAACTCACCGGGAGTTATGTTACACTCATTAACCCTGTATATCCCGTCGCTATTGGATTCTACTTCTATCCCTGCCCTGGACAATTCCCTGCGCATCACCATTACGCGGTCAGACTCTTTAATCCCCAGATTTTGAAGGCCAGTGAATCCGGAATCGCCCTTCAGTAAAGCATTTGCCAGCAATAACGGCATGAACAGGTCAGGATAATCCGTGAAATCAAGCAAAGCTGAAGCTTTGACATCTCCTCCGCCGGTGAGTACGATCCCGGTTGCTGATGCTTCCGTTTTCACTCCCAGCTCGCGGAAAAAATCGGCAACTTTCTCGTCCCCCTGCAAACCGGAAAGCCTGAGTCCCGGAAATTCGATCCTGCCACCTGCCAGGGCCACCATGGCATACCAGAAAGATGCTGCACTCCAGTCAGGTTCCACCGTATAATCAGACTCAACTTTATGAACGCGCAATATCCTGATAACATCATCGAATTCATGGATATGGATCCGGAGCGAATTCATGATTTGTTCGGTCATCCTGGTATAAGGCCAGGATGTCCTTTTGCCTTTTGTGCATATCTCCAGGCCGTGATCAAGCACCGGCGCGATGAGAAGAATTGCGGACAAATACTGGCTGCTCTGGGAAGTATCCAGCGTGGTCCTCTCGCCTGTCAGCCTGCGCCCTTTTATGAGCAATGGCGGATAACCTTTATGTTCCGGATAATCGATTATGGCCCCCAGTTCCTGCAATGCGTCCACCAATGGACCGATCGGGCGATGTTTCATCCTAGCATCTCCCGTCAGGTAAAAGGTTCCCCGTGTATTGGAAAGCAAAGCGGTAAGAAACCTGAAGGTGGTTCCTGAATTATGCGTGTCAAGCCTCAGGATATTCGTGTTGCCAGATGACGTATGTTGTTCCAGGATAGCCAGCAAGGTCGACAATAGCACAGTATCATCAGCAGCGGACAGGTTATGGATGTTCAATGATGGTCCGTATAGATGCTTCAGGATGAGCAATCGGTTGGAAATACTCTTTGAAGCAGGTAATTGTATCCGTGCATTCAAAAAACCGGCAGGCCTGGTTATAGCAATCATCCGGCATCAAATTTCAGGTTTTCCGATATCGCCTGCCGGATCAGGTCTTCGGACACCTCCACGCCAGTGACAGGTTTTCCAGGTGCTTCCACCAAACTGAACAAATACCTTCCACCACTGTTTTTCTTGTCCTGCCGGATGTAATCCATGAACTTGCCACTATCTCCAATATCCAGCGTATCTACAGCAATGAATTTATTGATGGTGTCCTTGACGGATTGCAGGTCTGTTTCGGTCAGACCGGTTATTTTATTCGATATATAGGATTCGCAAATAATTCCCAATGCAACAGCTTCGCCATGCGTAAGGGGATTAGCTCCTTTTTCATGGGAAAGCCCTTCTATGGCATGCCCGATAGTATGTCCGAAATTCAGGGCCTTTCTGACATTCAGGTCAAACGGGTCCTGGATGACAAAATCCATTTTAGCCTGGACCGTCCATTTCAGAAATTTTTCAAAGTCATGTTCGATGTACATGTGTACCGATCGAACGGTTTCCCAGAATTCCCCGCCGGTAAGCAAAGCGGACTTGATAATTTCAATATATCCGGAATTGACTTCCCTGGCAGGCAGTGTCAGCAGAAATCGGGGATCGATAAATACAGCTTCCGGATCCCGGAAAAGCCCCACCTGGTTTTTAAGGTTCATGAAATTGATTCCCGTTTTCCCGCCAAGGGCTGCATCGGTCTGACCGATGAGAGAGGTAGGGACATTTAAATAAGGGATACCTCGTTTGTAGGTTCCTGCCACAAAGCCGCCAAGATCTGTAACAGCTCCACCGCCGAAATTGACCAGCAGGTCTGTCTTTGTGGCATTGTTTTCAGTCAACCATGTCCAGCAGTCTTTGGCATAATCCAAATCTTTGATAGACTCGCCGGCCGGCAGGACCCGGATACTGACCCGGTTCAATTCTGTCAGTTCACTTCTAAGCCGTTCCTCATGCAATCGGGCTACATTTTCATCCGTCAGCACGAATATCCGGGATGCCGGATACCTTGATCCGATCCAGCCGCTCAAATCCTCCAGCACGTTTTCCCCGACGAAAACGGGATAACTCAGAATATCAATTTTGCCTGATCCGGTCATTCTGTTTCGGATATTCTGTCTGATATCAATGAAACGCAGCCAGTAAAAGGTCAATATCCTGGAATGGAAGGTCGAATTGTTCACTCACAGCGAGGTTTGTGACGATACCTTTGAATAGGTAGGCCCCTTTGCATAAGCCCCTGTCTGTCCGGATCAGGTTATCCACACCGCCGGCTTCCCCGATGCTCAGCATGACGGGAGTAAAGAAATTGCTCAACGCGTAAGAAGCGGTATGAGGGGCCTGTGAGGCTATATTGGGAACGCAGTAATGGATGATATCGTATTTTTTAAATACCGGATTTTGATGGGTGGTGATATGGGAGGTTTCAATGCAACCGCCCTGGTCGATGCTGACATCTATCATGACAGCTCCGGGCTTCATTTGCCGGACCATTTCTTCCGTGACAATAACCGGAGCTTTGCCGCGAACGCTGTGTATTGCTCCGATGACAATATCGGCTGTGCTTAATGCTTTCTGAAGCACTTTCGGCTGGATGATGGAAGTGAAAAGACGGTTCTGGATATGGATCTGGATCCTGCGGAGACGATAAATAGAATCATCGAAGACCTTAACGGTCGCACCCATTCCCAGGGCAACACGGGCAGCATTTTCAGCCACAGTCCCGGCTCCGATGATCACCACTTCAGTGGGACTGATACCGGAAAATCCGCCCAGCATATTTCCCTTTCCGTAATCAGGATCGCTCAGATACCTGGCCGCCAGCATAATAGCTGCGTTACCTACGATCTCGCTAATGGTCCGGCGAACTGGATATGAGCCAAACTGATCCTGGATATATTCAAAAGCAAAAGCAGTGATCTTTTTGCGCATCAGGTTGCGGAAGAACAATTCTTCCCGGTTACTGAGATGCAGTGCGGAAAAAACGGAAAGTTTCTCCTTCATCAACTCCATTTCTTCCTCCACGGGAGGAGCGACCTTGATCACAATATCCGACTGGTAGACTTCCTTGTTCGAAAAGACGATCTGGCCGCCCGATTCACTGTATTCATGGTCATGGAAACGGGCCCCTGCCCCTGCATTGGACTCGATCAATACGGTATGACCGTTTTGCACGAGTAAATTGACCGCTTCAGGCACAAGGCCCACCCTCCGCTCCTGGTGAGAAATTTCCTTCGGGATCCCTATTGTCAGATGACACCTCTGCCTCTGGACTTCAAGCATTTCCTCCTTCGGCATCAATCCATCGGAATGAGAAAATTTGAGATAGTTGTTCTGGTTTTGATCCATTAAAATGGTGTGATTAATTGGTCCGGACTCTTCTGACAAGAATTTTTCTCAGATCGTCCGGATCATTTCGTTCAATAATGATTTCAACGTAAGATTCAGGTAAAAGTTCCCCGATTTTATCGGCCCATTCCATAAAACAATACCATCCGCTGTACAAATATTCTTCATAACCAATGTCGAGAACTTCTTCCAGTTTTTTAATCCGGTAAAAATCAAAGTGGTAGGCCAGTTCGTCATTCTGACAATGATATTCATTCACAATAGCAAACGAGGGGCTTGTCACTTCATCCGTTACTCCCAGCACCTCGCAGAAAGCCTTGATCAGGGTGGTTTTGCCGGCCCCCAGGGTACCATAGAATGCGTAGATCATCTCCTCCGGAAATGTTCTTAATATCTGATCTGCAATCTCAGTAAGGTCTGACAGTGAACTGTTCTGAAACACCAATTGGTCCATACTTTAAAAAGTGATAGACCAAAATTAGCTATTTTAACGGGGATATGCAAATCATTTCGCGCGGAGGTAGGCGACCGGAACCAGCATTTCCTCCAGTGAAATGCCCCCATGCTGAAAAGTGTTCCGGTAATAATTCACATAATAGTTATAGTTGTTGGGATAGGCAAAAAAGTCATTCTTTCTGCAAAATATAAACGTGGAACTGACATTTGATTTTGGCAGAAATATTTCGTTGGGATTGCGAATTTCAAACACCTCCCTGGCATTGTAATTCAAGCTCTTACCTGTCTTGTAACGAAGGTTGGTATTGGTGTTGCGGTCGCCGATGACTTTAACCGGATCCTGTGACTTCACAGAGCCGTGGTCTGTTGTTATTACCACATTGACTTTCTTTTCGGCAAGGTATTTCAGGATATCGAACAGGGGAGAGTTGTTGAACCACGACACCATCAGCGATCGGTAGGCCTTTTCATCATCCGCCAGTTCCCTGATGATTTCCATTTCCGTGCGGGCATGCGAAAGCATATCGACAAAATTGTAAACGATCACCGTCAGTTTATTGTTCAGCAGATTGGGCAATGTTTCCACCAGCTTCCTGCCTGCAGTCAGGTTCAATATCTTGTTGTATGAATGCCGGATATCCCGTCCGTAGCGTTTGAGATATTCCCCCAGCAACTCCCCTTCAAACTGGTTTTTGGTTCCTTCCTCCTCCTCGCTGATCCAGTATTTTGGATACTTACGCTCAATTTCCAATGGCATCAGCCCCGAGAAGATGGCATTACGCGCATATTGGGTGGTTGTAGGGAGGATGCTGTAATACAACTCTTCCCTTTCCACCCTGAAAAATTCCTCAAGAATGGGCTGTATAGCCTTCCACTGGTCGTATCGAAGATTGTCGATCAGGATCACGAACAAGGAGTCGTTTGAATCCAAAAGTGGAAAGATCTTATCCTTGAACAAGCCTGGCGACATCACTGGCCTTTCCCTGGTCCGGCCATTTACCCAGTCCACATAGTTGTTCTCCACATAACGGGAAAACACCTGATTCGCCTCGTTCTTCTGCAGCTGCAACACATCCTGGATGCCTTCATCATTCGATTTTTCCAGCTCCAGTTCCCATCTGACCAGGTTCCGGTAGATATCAGTCCACCCATTGAAATCAGGATTATTGGATATATCCATGCTGATGCTCCGGAATTCCTGCTGATACGAAAAGGTGGCCTTCTCGCTCACCAATTTCTTATTTTCCAGGTTTTTCTTCAGGCTGAGCAAAATCTGGTTCGGCTTGACCGGTTTTATCAGGTAATCCGCAATGTTCGAACCAATAGCGTCTTCCATTATTGACTCTTCTTCGCTCTTGGTGATCATCACAACCGGTAAATTCGGATATTTCGTCTTGATCTTTTCCAGCGTTTCGATACCGGTTAATCCGGGCATGTTCTCATCCAGAAAAATAATATCGTACACGCGGTTCATGATCATATCGAGACCTTCGTGCCCATTATTGGAAGTATCGACCTTGTAGCCTTTATGTTCCAGAAAAATGATATGCGGGCGAAGCAATTCGATTTCGTCATCCACCCAGAGGATCCTTGCGTTTTCCATTCAGAATGTTTTAATTGCGGGAATTCGATTAATTTTGTCTAAATCAAATGAAAAAAATCGGGTTTTATTGTGCGGGGCATCATTTTTCCGGGCAAAACTGAAATCCGATGCAAATTTACATCAATCCATTGCCAGGAACAAGGATTCATAAAAGCAAGATCATCAACGATCCGGTATATGGTTTTATAACGATCCCGGGGGAAACCGCATTCAGGATCATTGAACATCCTTACTTTCAGAGATTAAGGAGGATCAAACAACTCGGGCTCACCCACCTGGTTTATCCTGGGGCCCACCATACCCGTTTTCAGCATTCCCTGGGTGCCATGCACCTCATGACCGAGGCGCTCGAATCCTTGCGCACAAAAGGGTATGAGATCAGTGAAACGGAGATTGAATCAGCCGTCCTGGCCATCTTGCTGCACGATATCGGCCACGGGCCCTTTTCACATGCCCTTGAAAATTCCATCGTGGAAGGGATCCATCATGAAGAAATCTCCCTTCTATTCATGGAAAGGCTGAATGAAAAATTTTCAGGAAAACTGACCGACGCCATCAGGATTTTCCGTGATGAATACCCAAAAAGGTTTTTACATCAGCTCGTTTCGGGTCAGCTGGATGTCGACAGGCTGGACTATCTGAAAAGAGACAGCTTCTTTTGCGGGGTTGCCGAAGGGATCGTGAATAACGACCGGATCATAAAGACCCTGGCTGTGTTGGATGACAATCTTGGAATTGAAGCCAAAGGCGTATATTCCATCGAAAAGTTCATCATTGCCCGAAGGTTGATGTACTGGCAGGTCTATCTGCACAAAACGGTGCTTTCCGCAGAGGCTCTTTTGATCAGGATCCTCAGGAGGGCCAGGGAACTTGCCGGGCAGGGCGAACCCCTCTTCGCCACTCCCCCGCTGGCTTTTTTTCTGGCCAATTCGATTGACCGCGACTCCTTCCGGCATAACCCTCTCGCACTGGACCATTTTTCGAAAATAGATGATTTCGATATATTTTCAGCTATTAAGACCTGGTCGTCGCACCCGGATTTCATTCTGTCAACTTTAAGCAGGTCATTGGTTAACAGGGAATTGTTCAGAGTGGAAATGCAATCGCAGCCTTACTTGCCGGAATATTTGAATACTATCAAAACCAAAGTATCAGATATTTACCCCAATCTGGGCAAAGCAGAGATTGATTATTTTGTGTTCAACGACATCACGTCCAACTACTCGTATGATCCTTTTGACAACCGCATCAGCGTTATCCTGAAAGATGGCTCTGTTATTGATCTCACGGAAGCATCCGGGCTTTTTAACCTGACTATCCTGACCGAACCGGATGTGAAATATGTGATCGGTTATCCGAAGAATCCGGGTATGTTGAAAACAGAATTTGAATAGGTGCTTTTAATGAGCGGAAATTTTGGTATTTTCGCGGCATCAATACATTTTAAATAAACACACTACGAATGAAATTCACTGCAAGGCAAATTGCCGCAGTTTTGGAAGGTGTTATTGAAGGGGACCCCGATGTCACCATCCACAAACTTTCCAAAATTGAAGAAGGTGTACCCGGTTCCCTTACGTTTTTAGCCAATCCGAAATATACCACCTTCATTTACACCACAAAAGCTTCCATCGTTATTGTCAACAAAGATTTCCAGGCGGAACAGGAGATCGGCTCCACCCTGATCAGGGTGAATGATGCCTACACCGCATTCGCCAGGTTGCTTGAAATGTACAATAAGATCAAAAATGAAAAAACCGGCGTTTCATCCATGGCATTTATCTCCCCTACCGCGAAGATCGGTAATAATGTATACGTCGGCGAACTGGCCTATATTGGTGATTCGGTGACCATCGGGGATAACTCCAAGATATTTCCGCAAACATTTCTGGGCGATAATGTTACGATCGGGGAGAATACGGTCCTGTATGCAGGGGTAATCGTTTATTCGGATAACCAGATAGGGAATAATTGTACCATTCATGGTGGTGTAGTAATTGGCGCCGATGGTTTTGGATTTGCGCAGCAGGAGGATAAGAATTATAAGAAGGTAGCTCAGATAGGCAATGTAATCATTGAAGACGACGTGGAAATCGGCTCGAACACCACCATCGACCGTGCTACTCTCGGCTCGACAATAATTCGCCGGGGGGTCAAACTGGATAACCTTATCCAGGTGGCACACAACGTCGAAATAGGCGAAAATACGGTCATTGCTGCGCAGACGGGCATTTCAGGCTCCACCAAGATCGGCAGGAATTGCATGATCGCGGGCCAGGTAGGTTTGGTCGGTCACATTGTGGTGGGTGATGACGTTAAAATCGGAGCCCAGGCAGGGGTTTCCGGAAATATTAAAGAGAACATGATCGTACTGGGCTCTCCGGCCATCGATATGTCGAACTTTAAAAAGTCAGTGGTCCTTTTCAAAAAACTGCCGGATATCGTTAAACGCCTGGATGAAGTTGAAAAGAAGCTGAAGGATTGAGCATGGAAAACCAGTGTACCATATCCAGACCGGTCACTCTTTCAGGCGTAGGCCTTCATACCGGTCACCCTGTCAGCATCACGTTCAAACCTGCCCCTGTCAACACCGGCAGGATTTTTTCAAGGACAGACCTGGAAGGATCGCCCACCATTGAGGCACTGATTGACAATGTTACTGATACTGCCCGCGGGACGACCATTGCCAAAGGCGAAGTTAAAGTTCAGACCGTAGAACACGTAATGGCAGCAGTTTCCGGGCTGGGAATCGACAATGTCCTGCTGGAAGTGGACCAGGGTGAAACCCCAATCATGGATGGCAGCTCCCGATTTTTCGTCGAAGCCCTTAAGGATGCGGGGATCCAGGAACAGAATGCTTACCGGGAATACCTTGAATTACAGACCCCGGTTTTCTTTGAGGATCCGGCAAATAAAATTGAGATGGTTGCTATGCCTTATCCGAGGTTCAAGGTAACCACCATGATCAATTTCGAAACCAAAGTCCTGGGCACCCAGTATGCGATCCTGGAGAACCTGGATGATTTCGCCCGAGAAATTTCCATGTGCCGCACGTTCGTCTTTCTCCACGAACTGGAATATCTTCTTTCCAACCAGTTAATTCGGGGTGGAGATCTGAGCAATGCCATCGTCTTTGTCAACCGGGCCATCACGCAAGAAGAATTCGACCGGCTTGCCCAACTTTTCAACAAGCCCTCTATCAAAGTGGGTCACGGAGGTATTCTCAACAATCTTGAATTGCATTTTGAAAACGAACCGGCCAGACATAAACTGCTGGACGTGGTCGGCGATTTAGCTCTCTTAGGTAAGCCCCTCAAGGCACATATCATTGCCAGAAGACCGGGGCATGCCGCTAATGCTAAACTGGCCAGACTGATCAAACAACAAATCATTAAAGATAAAAAAATGAGCCAGGCACCTAAATATGATCCGAACAAGCCCCCGGTGCTGGATATTATGCAGATCCAGAAGATCCTCCCGCACAGACCGCCGTTTCTGCTGATCGATAAGATCATCGAAATGACTGACACGAGAGTTATCGGGATCAAGAATGTAACTATGAATGAACCCTTCTTCACCGGTCATTTTCCTGATGAGCCGGTCATGCCGGGAGTCCTGCAGGTGGAAGCCATGGCACAGGTCGGAGGCGTTCTGGCGCTGAGCACAGTTCCCAATCCAAATGATTATACTACTCTTTTCCTGAAAATAGACCACGTTAAATTCCGGCAGAAAGTGGTGCCCGGGGATACCCTGATCTTCGATGTAGGCCTAGTAGGACCAATCCGGAGGGGGATCTGTCACATGCAGGGAAATGCCTGGGTCGGAAATAAAATTGTAGCAGAGGTGGAACTCCTGGCCTCCATTGTCGAAAAACCCAAAAACAACTTACCAAATAAATCAGAATGATTCAGCCGTTAGCCTATGTTCACCCTCAGGCAAAGGTGGCCAATAACGTGGTTATTGAACCCTTTGTGACCATTGAAAAAAATGTGACCATCGAAGAAGGAACATGGATCGGACACCATGTTACCATAATGGAAGGCGCCAAAATTGGCAAGAACTGCCGTATATTTCCCGGCGCCGTTATCGCAGCCATTCCCCAGGATCTGAAATATGCAGGGGAAGATACTACCGTTGAGATAGGTGACAATACAACCATACGTGAATTTGCAACCATAAACCGTGGAACCAAAGCCAGCTTTAAAACCGTGATAGGTAAAAACTGCCTGCTGATGGCCTATGTTCATGTGGCACATGACTGTTTCATCGGGGACCATGTTATATTAGCCAACGCCGCAACCCTGGCCGGGCATATTGAGATCGACGATTGGGCAATAGTCGGCGGGATGGCCGGCGTACACCAGTTCGTAAAAATAGGTAAACACTGCATGATAGCAGGTGGTGGTATTGCACGCAAGGATGTTCCGCCTTATACCAAAGCAGCCAGGGAACCCCTTTCCTATGTCGGTGTCAACTCGATCGGTCTGCGAAGAAGAGGCTTCTCCAGTGAACAGATCAACCAGATACAGGAAGTGTACCGGATCATCTACCTTAAAAATTATAATGTCTCCCAGGCTATTAACATCATAGAAGCCGATATGCCGGCAACTCCTGAAAGAGATGAAATCCTGGCATTCATTTCAGCTTCTACAAGAGGTATCATGAAAGGATATACCAGTCTGTACGGAAACGGAAGAGAATAGAGGGAAGTTTGGAGGTTAAACTTAGATTGGCAGGGAATCTGTACCCACTCATTACAAAAACAAGGATATGATCCAGTAAGCCCCTGCGCTAATCGCCATCGTACCGGGAATGGTGAGAAGCCAGGCCAGGGCTATATTTCCCGCTATCCCCCATCTTACAGCTGAAAGTCTGCGGGTCATGCCTACTCCCATGACCGAACCGGTAATGGTGTGGGTAGTGCTCACCGGTATGCCGGCCAGGGAGCTTCCAATGATGGTCATGGCACCTGCCGTTTCCGCACAAAACCCATGAACCGGTTTCAAATCGGTCAGGTTGAGTCCAAGGGTTTTGATGACCTTCCATCCACCTGCCATTGTGCCCAGGGCAATCGCTGAATATGAAGAGACAATGACCCACATGGGTACGTGAAATTCCGGGCCCAGCCTGCCCGTACTGAACAATAATACTGAAATGATCCCCATGGTTTTCTGGGCATCGTTGGTACCGTGGCCTAGGCTGAACACAGCGGAGGATACGAGCTGTAAACCCCTGAAAATATGGTCAACTTTCCTTGGCGACCGGCCCCGGAATACCATCATGGTGAGGATCATCAGCAAATAACCCAGGATCAGTCCAATGATAGGAGATAATACAATAAAAAGTGACACCTTTATTATCCCGGAAGATATCAGGACATCACTGCCTCCTACGAGTAAGGAAGGACCGATCAGGCCTCCGATCAGGGCATGCGATACGCTGATAGGCAGCCCGAAACGAGTGCAGGTATATACCCATATGACCGCGCCGACCAGGGCTGCCAGAATAATAAATTCATTGATAATGGAAGGATCTACAATGCCTTTCCCAATGGTCGTGGCGACATGAACCCCAAAAATAAAAATTGCCGCAAAGTTGAAAAACGCTGCCCAAACAACTGCCAGTAAAGGGGGCATGACTTTTGTCGAGACGATGGTGGCAATGGAATTCGCGGCATCGTTCATTCCGTTCAGAAAGTCGAAAACCAGGGCTATAACAATGGCAATAATAATTATGGATAGCATAAAGAATGCTTCAGGCTATTTTGATCATGATGGTTTTTAATACGTCTGCCACATCTTCCATACGGTCTGCAGCCCGTTCGAGGGTTTGCAGAACCTCTTTCTTCTTGATCAGCTCGATGGCATCCTTTTCATGCTCAAACAGGTCTGAGATCACCTGATGGTATACGTCATCCGCTTCGTTTTCCAGTTCATTGATCCGGATACATGCTTTAATGATCTTTTCAGGTTTTTTTAAATTGTGCAGCTCCTTGGTGGCATGGAGAATTTCAGAAGCACCGGTTGTCAGAATATGACTGAATTGCAGGAATTCCTTTGGGAAATCCCTGAGTTTGTAGAGACGGATCTTCTGACTGGTCCCATTGATAAAATCCAGGACATCATCCAGCGTTGAGGTCAGCTGGTGTATATCCTCCCGGTCGAAAGGGGTGATGAAAGTAGTATCCAGTTCATCAAAAATCTGGTGAGCCTTTTCGTCCCCCTGGTTTTCCAGATCTTTGATCGATTTGCACAATTCCAGTTGTCTTTCATGATCCGCTGTAGTGAAGATTTCGCTCAGCATCTCCATCGCTTTCACAATCAGACCGGCCTGGGCTTCAAACATCGGGAAGAACTTTTTATCCTTTGGCACCAATCGTTGAAAAAAGGTATTTATGCCCATAATGCAATGTTTCTGGTTGCTTGTTTTTGGTTTGCGGTTCCTAATATACACTTTTTACCATCTGCCTATCAGGTTAGGGTAAGAAATTATTTTTCACCCTGGGATGCTTCATCCGCCTGAATGGTCATTTCAGGGATTTCAGTTCCGTGAGATTTTTTATGAGGTGCATGCGGTTCCCAACCTATTGTAAACAGGAGTATGAAAAAACCGATCACGTAAGCAATAATGACGTGCCACCCGCTTTTAAGGTAATTAACAGTATTTTTTGTCTGGGGATACATATTGGAAAGGGCAACACCGGCCGACGAACCGAACCATATCATCGACCCTCCGAAACCGACCGTGTAGGCCAGAACACCCCAGTCGTAACCGCCCTGCTCGAGGCAGAGTTTGGTCAAGGGGATATTATCGAAGACCGCGGAAACAAAACCCAGGATGAATGCAGTTTGCCAGGATGCAGGCGGTAATTCTTCAACCGGCATCATAGATGCAATGGTCACCAGCGACATCAGGAACACCGTTCCCTGCCAGGCCTTACGCAACTCGCTCCATGGTGTTTTACGCATCAATGCACCGAGCAGGATGGCAATCCACACTCCCAATGCCGGAAAATCAAACAGCACATTAGTGGCAATAGCGCCCACCAGGATCAAACCCACAATGAAGATCTTGCCCCAGTCGATCGCATGATTCGTATTGCCATCCTTAACGATCGGCTGGAAACGGTGCTGCTGGGCAGCGCCGATTATTCCAAAAACAAAGAGGGCTGCGAATGATGCAACATAGGCATGTAGTACCCATCCCGGTTCAACGCCATCGATCCACATCAGGGTGGTGGTGGTATCACCTACCACGCTACCGGCTCCGCCAGCATTGCTGGCTGCAATGATGGCGGCCAGGTAACCTATGTGAACCTTGCCCTTGAAAACGACCATGGCTATGGTCCCGCCGATCATGGCCGCAGCAATGTTATCCAGGAAAGCGGAGAGTATGAATACCATGACGAGCAATACCAGGCCGCCTTTCCAGTCATCCGGCAAGAATTTGGGCAGGATCTCCGGAACTTTTGATTCTTCAAAATGCTTGGCCAGGATGGCAAACCCGAAGAGGAGCCCCATCAGGTTGAGTAATATTCGCCATTCCCCTTCTTCATGTGCTCCGCCGAAAATATGATGCCCCAGGTTGAATCCGGGATCAAAGATGAGTTTGAAAAGGAGCACAGCCGCCAAACCCGTCAATGCCACATACATAGTTTTCTTATGGAAAACGGCAACCCCGATCAGGGTCAGGGCAAACAGGATGAATTCAACCCGGATGCCCAAGATGGAGGGAGTCTGGTTTTCACCCGCAGCATAGGAAATTACTGGCATCAACGTAAGGACAAACAACGGCAGGAACCACCGCAACAAAGGAATCTTGGTAATTTTACGCATATTCTCTGCATTAAGAATCGCGCGCAAAGTTAGAAGGGAATATGGATTTCACAAAACATTTCAAAAGAACATTTTCTTGGCGCTTCAATAATTTCTGAACAGAACATTGGGCCACGATTAAATGAAAATCCCAGGCCTGACTGATATCATCTACCTATTGCCGAACCGGCACTGCTGGTTGCCTGCTCCTGGCCGGTGCTGATATCCCATTCCTCTGCAATAGCAATTTCCCCGGCCCCTCCGGCAATCCGGATTGCACTTTCCGAGATTGCCTTCCCCACGGCGGTCACAGATACCGTCACCGTTGGCATCCACGAAGTTCCGTCCTTTAGCGTTGTTGTTTTGCATTGTTTCGCGGTTATCGCAGATTCCATTGTTATTTTTATCGACAAACTTTCCAACAGTCTGTGTTTGCACAGTGGTTTGCTTGGTCGTTTGATCATCAGAAGCAGCCGGATTAGCAGTCTGGGCTAAAACATGTCCGGTTAGAAAAGCTGCAAGCGATGCCGAGAAAATGATTTTGATGAAGTTTTTCATAGCTGATGTTTTTAAGTTCTGTCTTAATTACGTCCCATGAATGGAAAACTTTCAATTTGAGGAATTTCCTGCCTCAAATCAAATTCAATACATAACCCAAACCCGCGCCACCGATCACAATCCAGGCACTGCTGACCTTCCTTATCCCGAACACGGCAACCAGGCTGATCGCTGCAATGGTAATGGTCCGCCAATCGGTAATGGCATCTTTCCCCATCTGATAACAAACAGCTAAAATAATAGCAACTGAAGCCATATTGACTGCATCTATAAATGCAGAAGCAAGTTTCGAGTTGCGGATCCTGCGCACCAGCGGATTAAGCAAAGCGACGAAAATGAACGACGGCAGGAAGATTCCGGTAGTTGCCAGCAATGCTCCTTTGAAATTATCGATCTGGTATCCAATGAATGTTACCGATGAAAACAAAGGTCCGGGAGTGAACTGGCCGACAGCGATGGCATCCATCAATTGCTGCCGGTCGATGATACCTGTCCGGACAAGTTCGGTATCAAGAAAAGCAAACAAAACATAACCACTTCCATAAAGTAAGGCACCTATTTTCAAAAAGGTGAAGAATAAGCCAGCGTGGCTAATGCTCAATAAACCAAACCCGGAAATATTTAAGATAGGTAAGTGAAGGAAAGCCTGCATGGAATTTATTTTCCTGTTTCTCACAATGAAAAGCATAACAGCAATCAGGCCCGTCCCGAACAATGTATAGATCTCATTGAACCCGAATAAGGAAGCGAGGAGTGCAATTATGCCTAAAATACCTAGTTCAAAGCTTTTTAATGATTTTCGTGCGAGCGGGTAAACGGCAGCCAGGATAATGGCAATGATGGCTGGTTTTACACCATAGACAAAAGGTTGAACCTGTGGTAATTGGCCATAATTCTTGTACAAAACCGCAAAAATCCCGGTGATGATCACTGCAGGAAGGATAAAACACAGACCGGCTACTACCAGGCCTTTCCAGCCTGCTCTCACGTGTCCAAGATGCATCGTCATTTCAGTGCTGTTCGGCCCTGGAATCAGGTTGATTGCCCCCAACAAATCCAGGAAATGTTGGTCGTCCATCCACTTTCGCTTCCTGACCACTTCCTCCCTCATCATGGCAATATGAGCAGCTGGGCCACCGAAACCGATGGTTCCAAGCTTCAAGAACAATTTTGCCAGTTCAAGTAATTTATACTGAGTTTCCATACCTGTACCAACCGAATGATTACCATCGGCGATTAAAATAAGAAATAAAAAATCACCGTTTGCCGACTAAAATCGGAATTTGCTTTTTTATTGCCAAAACATGCAAATTAACAGCCTTAATATTCTCAATTTTATACCATCCCAGTAAAAACCTAACATTAATTCAACAATCAGGGTGCAACACCCAGGTGTGGATGGCTTTGACATTGTCCACGCTTCAATAGAACACCTGAGAATTTTGTTTCATCTTCCTGAATACCAACTAAGTTCTCCAGCTAATTCTTTACATGAATGCACCTCTTCCAAAGCATTTTCGAAATTTAGGGTCAGACGGACCGACTATAATGAAATACTATATTAGTGATGAAATTTATAATCAAGTAGTAATGATTAAAAAAAAAATTATCCCGTTAAATGTCGATTGAATAATATCCGAACTTTATTCATCAAAAGGAGGATCCCTGCTGACTCTAAAGATTTACCTTTAACCAATTCGATTGACATGAAGCTCTTTACCATTGCCCTGCTGATATTTTTATGGGTCCATTTGACCTTCGCGCAGGAACAAAAAACCGCAGAAGTCCTGATATATGGACAAGTGATGACCGATGCAGGGTATAACTTTAACCAGGTCAATCCGGATTTTTGGGATGTGATGCGTCCCACACAGCTACCATCATACAAGAATGAATATGGAACAGATGGGAATGTTTTTTTCTCCGTACGCCAGAGCATGTTTGGTTTCTGGGGCTATATTCCCACTTCAAAAGGCGAATTGAAGGTCCGCTTTGCATTTGACCTGTTCGGGGTGGGGCCAAATACGGGCCAGACCACTTTTCATATGCTCTACGCATGGATGGAGTGGAGGAATATTGGCGCAGGTTGGACATGGAGCCAGTTTTGCGATTATGAGATCTGGCCGGGCATCGTTGAATACTGGGGGCCTGTAGGAATGTCGTTGTGCAAAAATGTAATTGTCCGATACAGTCCCATAGTGGGTAAAAACCGCCTTTCCATTGCACTGGAACGCCCGGGGGCCAGCGCCGACCAGGGCATTTACCGCGACCGAATCGAACTGGAAGATGTAGCCCCGAAATTCTCCCTGCCCGATTTGACGGCTGAGTTCCGTATGACCCGTGACTGGGGCTACGTGGAACTGGCTGGTGTATTGCGCAGGATCAAATGGGAGGACCAGGGCACAGATGCTTATGACCTGAGCGGCGAGGCCATCGGCTGGGGGTTTAATCTGAGCTCGATCCTTAAGCTTGGGAAAAAAGATGCCTTCAAGGGCGGGATCATTACAGGGAAAGCTATACAAAACCTCATGAATGATGCTCCCACAGATATCGGTGTCGAGAATAACTTCAACGATACCCTTACACCTGTTAAAGGGGTGCCCCTGCCATTGGTCAGCTTCTCAACTTACCTGGACCACCGTTGGAGCGCAAAATTCAGCAGTTCGATCGGATACTCGGCCATCTTTACCGGCAATTCGGATGCCCAGGAAGCCGATGCCTTCCGCCAGGGCCATTATGCCAGTGCAAACCTGCTCTACTATCCAATGGAGAACTTGATGGCCGGGCTCGAATTACAATGGATCCGGCGAAATAATTATAACGATGGGTGGGCATCCATGGCTACCAAGATCCAGGTCTCGTTCAGGTATAATTTCTCAGTGAACCTGCACAAACACTGACCTGACTCTTTCAAAGAAATAGCATAACAGCCGGAGGTCGTCTTCATTCCCGAGGACTCGGGACAGGCATTCTAAAGCAACCTATCGATCCCTTTGATGATCTGACATAATCAATCTGACAATAAAATCCCGGCTTTTCTGCTCCTTGATGAACCGCTCCCGTCTGATTGCTTCGCCTTTATTGGCAAACTGTTCCATATATACAATCTTCCAGGGTTGCTTTCTCGATGTATATCCTGTCCTGGATTCATTGTGCTTGATTAGTCGAATCCCAGGATTTGCCGAATAACCAATGTAAAAGCTTCCATCAGCTTCACTTTCCAAAATATAGACATAATAGATCATGGTAGGAAAATAAAAAACCTTCATAGAAACGAATCTATGAAGGTTGGGGGCTGCGGTCTGGATCCCGAGACCTCGGGAAACCCGCGACCTTCCCGAGTACTCGGGACAGGCATTCTAAGACAGCCTATCGATCCCTTTGATGATCTGACATAATCAATCTGACAATAAAATCCCGGCTTTTCTGCTCCTTGATGAACCGCTCCCGTCTGATTGCTTCGCCTTTATTGGCAAACTGTTCCATATATACAATCTTCCAGGGTTGCTTTCTCGATGTATATCCTGTCCTGGATTCATTGTGCTTGATTAGTCGAATCCCAGGATTTGCCGAATAACCAATGTAAAAGCTTCCATCAGCTTCACTTTCCAAAATATAGACATAATAGATCATGGTAGGAAAATAAAAAACCTTCATAGAAACGAATCTATGAAGGTTGGGGGCTGCGGTCTGGACGGGACTCGAACCCGCGACCTCCTGCGTGACAGGCAGGCATTCTAACCAAGCTGAACTACCAGACCAATATGTTTAAGAACGAGGTGCTCAACCCGCGACCTTCCCGAGTACTCGGGACAGGCATTCTAACCAAGCTGAACTACCAGACCAATATGTTTAAGAACGAGGTGCT
>CAZUDV010000002.1:236370-329108 GCA_964619555.1 uncultured Bacteroidales bacterium
CAGGCATTCTAACCAAGCTGAACTACCAGACCAATATGTTTAAGAACGAGGTGCTCAACCCGCGACCTTCCCGAGTACTCGGGACAGGCATTCTAACCAAGCTGAACTACCAGACCAATATGTTTAAGAACTTTGAGCGTGCAAAATTAATATTTTTTACCAATCATTTTAATTAATTGAAAATTTTTATCATCCCATAGTAGGTCTATCTGTCCGACCTCTTCAGGAATCCATTAAATAACATTAAAAATCTAAGATCTATTGTATTTGCTTATTTTTGCCGTATGAAAGTATGGATCCGATCAGTACTGTCGTCAACCTTTTGCCTGATCTTTTGGGTATCGACCTTACTTTATTATTATACCCCTTATACCGGTCAGGCAATTAATCCTGATCAATTTCAGGAACCGGACGACAGCACATTGATGTTGTATTCCCAGAATCTGTATTGCGTGCTTTCTTTTAGCGAAACCCATGCAAGGGAGCTTTCCAGGCTTCCTTCTCCTCATTTGAAAAGTTTTTCGGTTTATACGACTGTCTGTAGTAAAGTAACCGACTTTTCCCTGGTCATTCAATTTGCCAGGTCCTTGAAAAGTAACATTTTTATTAGGGAACTCCTCGAAGAACCTGACATAATATTTCCTTTCCACTATTTCTGGTAATCCTACGTGTCATTTTGACTTTCAGCAATTTTCACTGTACATGATTCGGGTAAACAGTTCAATCTGTCATTTGCCCAATTGGTTTAACGATTAATCGAATTTCCATGAATACTGGGGTTATTATCATCGGAGTTGTGATGATCATACTATTTGTAGTGCCAATCATCATTTTTTCCAGAAAAAAATCAAAATAGCGATTTTCCTATAAATGAGAGCCGCATTTTTTACAGAATAAAGCATCCGGCTCGTGATTGCGGTTATGGCAGTTATTGCATTCCCTATCGGCTAATTGCCTGGACTTAGTGAGTTCAGCGGTGAATATACCGGTTGGCACTGCAATGACGCCGTAACCGATGATCATAATGACAGAGGCCAGGGCCTTACCGAGGCCGGTTTGAGGAGAGATATCCCCATATCCGACCGTTGTAAGTGTCACAATGGCCCAGTATATACTTTCGGGAATATTCCGGAATCCATTCTCGGGGCCCTCCACCATGTACATGATAGAGCCCATCACCACCACAATAATGATGATGAACCACAGAAATACAGCAATCTTATGCCGGCTGTTCCGGATGGCTACCATCAGGTAACTGGATGCCCAGAGAAGCCTGCCCAGCTTAAAAACCCGGAATATTCGCAACAGCCTCAATACCCTGATAATAATTAATAATTGCCCACCCTTGAAAATCAAGCTCAAATAGGTAGGCAGTACCGATAACAGATCGATCAGGCCATAAAAACTGAATATATATCTTAACGGTCTGGGCGTACTGATGATCCTAAGCAGGTACTCCAGGGTAAATACAATGGTAAAAAACCATTCAGCAATGTATAGGACATTTCCGAAAGATCTGTGAATGCCTGCAATGCTGTCCATAAATACAACCATTACGCTCAGGGTAATGAAAACTATCAGTAAAATGTCAAAAAGTTTTCCTCCCTTGGTATCTGTACCGAATATTACTCGGTTAAGCCTGGTTTTCCACTTGGGCCAGGGCTTTTTCTGATTTGGATCTGGCATAGTAAGGTAATATTTCTTCAAAGATAGGCATCAGGATAATAACCTTCAGAATAAAAAACAATCCACACCACTCTTAAAAAATGATGCAGGTAAAGAAATAATCAGAAATGCAGCTGGTTCCCGCGACGACTCCGGCGCAGCTATTTCCTGAATCGGAGAATGACGAAGATTATCATAAGCAACCCACCCAATAATAGCGCCCAGTGAGCGACCGGGATCACCGGTATTTCTTCTGCGGTGCCTGTAATAAAAATATTATCGAATCTCCAGGTTCCGGCTGTGGCCTCTGCATTAAAACCATAGATCCGGAAAGTCAGACTTGACACAATATCCTGAAATTCAGCAGGTAAAGGCACATCAACATAATTAAAATTAGTGTTATCCGCAATGACACCGGAAGCCAGTGGCGCAGTAAATCCGTCTGCGCTTGTTCTCAGTTCCCATGCCCTCACTCCGGTGGCAGACCTACGGTGTTCGAAATGAAATGCCAGCAGGTCGAACATGTATTCGGCTTCGGGGGCTATCATAACCTCCAGATAGCTGTTGGTATCCATCACTCCTGTCGGCCATGGTGTGGCTGAATAGGCCCATAAGGATCCATTACCGGTAAAAAATTGTACCGAAGTCTGGTTAGGTCCGAATGCTGCAGGATTGGCTGTCATGTAAGTGGCTACAAACGCCGGTGCCGGTGTCTGAAGTTCGAAATCCCAGGTCGCCAGATTTTGAGCCTGTGTGGAATTGTTAAAACCGGAAAATGCGTAAACCGCAATAAATACAACGGCAATCAGAGTCCTCATAAAATTAAATTTTTTAATTGGTTTGGAACTGCTATAATACGAATTTTTTCAATTCAATCATAAGAAAATTTAATTGAATTTTATAGTAATTAATTATCCTGCGACGGATTGATTAAACCGGTAAATTTGTCGAAATTTAAGACTGGAATGAAGACAGGGTCAGCGAAAACAGCAGGGAAAACAATTAAAAAAAAGAAGAAAAACCTTCCGCGCATCATTTTGGCTCCACTGGCCCTGATCGTAGCCCTGGCCTTTATTCTTTTCAGTGTCTACACTCCGTGGAATAAGTCCCGGCAGGAAGAAAAATCGACGAGTCCTTCCCCCAAAGGTATTACTTTCAGAAAGGACAACACCATTAAGATAATGGCTGGCCAATCAGAAATTCTGATTGATGTTGAGGTGGCCGACAAAGAAGAGGAAAGAATGCAGGGGCTGATGTACCGGTATTCTTTGGCTGGAAATCAAGGGATGTTCTTTATATTCCCCGAAGAAGAATACCGCTCGTTCTGGATGAAAAATACCTATATTCCATTGGATATCATTTACATCAGCAGCGATAAAAAGATCGTAAGCATTCAGAAATACACACAGCCCCGTTCGACCTATTCCCTTCCTTCCGAGAAACCCGCTAAATACGTCCTGGAGGTCAATGCAGGCTTTGCAGATAAACACAATATCAATCCTGGAGATTCCATTGTATTCTGAATTCCGGAATTTTCATTCTTTTCAAACTAAATGCTTTGAGAATATAATCTTTCTATTCTCTTTTTATACCTTTGGCCACGCAATAAATCATGCATCATGAAAAAAATTTCCATCTTATTTGTGGCTCTTTTTGGCAGCCTGTACCTGACCGCATCGGAACTCGTTCTTATCCATACCGGATCAATGGAAAAGACCAAGCAGGCTTTCAGTACAAATGGCCTGACTGTCAACTATTTCAGCGATCATTTTATCATCGGTACAGCCCATTCAGCCTTGCCGCTGGATTACCAAATTATCGATGGCAATCCATGGAATAGCCAGAATGAGTACTTTCTCATAAGATTTAATCCTGGCGAAAAAGATTCATACCTGGAGTCTGTGAAGTCTGTAGCCGAAATTCTCTACCAGTCTGATGATTTTCTAATCGTTTCGGTTGAAAAGTCCCGGACTGCAGAATTATATCCCTCGGTACACGGTGGACTGGTCAGGATCGGCCAGAACCAGGCAAAACTCCATGAAAAACCGTTGAATTACCGGAGCGGTTCCCTTGATTCCCGGGACGATATCTGGACCATGATCGGTCAGGTAGATACTGCCCGGTTGAGACAATTGGTCCAGCATTTGCAGGATTTCGGCACACGCAATGCTTATAAATCAGGGGGTATCCTGGCGCAGAACTGGATTTTCAGCAAGTTCGATTCCCTGGGCCTGGAAGTAGAATTGCACGATTTTTCGATGCCCCAGGGGCCAGCCAGCGACAATGTCATAGCCACCCTGACAGGAACAAAATACCCCGATGAATTTGTGGTGCTGGGTGCACATTATGATTCTTATGCGGGTGGAAGCTATGAACCGGGAGCTGATGACAATGCCACAGGGACGGCTGGCATCCTGGAAATCGCAAGGATCCTCAGCCAGTACCAGTTCGACAGGTCGATTATTTTCGCATGCTGGAGCGGTGAAGAATATGGTCTTTACGGCAGCGAGGCCTGGGCAGATGAAGCTGCCCAGAATGGCATGAATATACTCGGTTATTTCAATATCGATATGGCCGGGTACCTGGAACCTGGCAGTTATATCCATACGGACGTGATCGGACCTGCCTCTGCCGGTGAACTGAAACAATTTTACAAGGACGTATGTGCTATCTATCTGCCTGACTTCGAAGTGGAAAACGGCGCCCTTTCTGGTGGTGACAGCGATCATACATCTTTTAATAACGCCGGTTACCAGGGAATTTTTCCATTCGAAGATTCCCAGAATTACAGTCCTTACATCCATTCCACCAATGACATTATAGGTCCCAGTGTCAATAATTTTGAACAACACGGAGTATTCGTTCAGGCAACCCTCGCCAGCGTGGTTTCAATGTCAGACCTGCTCCCCTCTCCAGAAAACCTTACCGGCATTGCCGGCGATGGAGAAGTTGTCCTGAACTGGACAGCCCTGGACAGTGTGGACCATTATAACATTTACCGCAATGGCGGAATTGCTCCTTTTGCCACGACATCAGAGATCAATTATACGGACCTGGAAGTAACTAACGGTGATACTTACACGTACTATATCACAGCGGTGTTCATGGTTTCCGGTGAAGAATCCGGGCCTTCCAATGTGGTAACGGTCGTTCCCATGCCACCCATCGCCTTTCCGTTTTATGATGATTTTGAAACCGGCGCCCCTTACTGGAGCTTTGAAAGCCCATGGGGATTGCAAAGTGGAATTTACCACTCCTCAAGCTTTTCGATGACCGAAAGCCCTGCCGGCAACTACGGCCCCAATATGGATGTATCAGCGACATTGCGTTCGCTTGACCTGAATGGAGCTACCTCTGCCCAGATATCCTTCTGGGCCCGTTACCAGTTGGAAAGCGATTACGATTTCATGTACCTCGAAGTATCCACAAACGGGTTGGACTGGGATCAGCTGGCCTCATACACCGGGAACCAGAATACCTGGACACAGTTCACTTATCCATTAAACAACTACCT
This sequence comes from uncultured Bacteroidales bacterium, assembly GCA_964619555.1. Classification (GTDB taxonomy): domain Bacteria; phylum Bacteroidota; class Bacteroidia; order Bacteroidales; family JAGOPY01; genus JAGOPY01. Next base: position 241,550 of record CAZUDV010000002.1, read on the forward strand.
CAACAAGGAAAATGTAGTGATCCGCTTCCACTTTACCAGTGATGTCTATGTAGAAGCCCAGGGAATGTTCATCGACGACATCGAAATCGATGTGGTGGGTGTGGGGATTGGTGATAACCCGGAGGCAACGCCCCCTGTTATCCGGATACTGCCAAATCCTGCCGAAGACTTTACTGTGATCAACCTGACTTTATCAGACGAGAGCACCGTCCTTGTGACATTGACTGATGCTACCGGAAGGGAAATTATAAAAATCGCCGATGAAAGAATGAATAAGGGGTCCCATTCCAGAAATATCGACCTGTCGGGCATGAATTCCGGAATCTATTTCATTGTCGTAGAAACCAGTGGAAGGAAATATTCCCGGAAACTTATTGTTTCAAGGTAAATTTTACCAGGTTAGTTGGTATGCCCCTTCAAGAAGGACTTCATAACAAGGGATGTGCAGTTCCTTGCATGCGGTTCTCCAATATACCGCCCTGTATTCAGGCACGGACCCGTCAATGATCAACCGCGACAAATGCAGGCCGGCGAGTACTTTTGATGGATCTGGCGTTTTACGGCCCGATACGACCGCTAAATCGGCCAAAACCTGAGAATTCCGGTCGTTCCCGGGCCAGTTCTGATCAATCGTGACAATCGTCTTCCCACAAAATTCCAAAAAAGGATACCGGTGAAATAAATAGTCATTCCGGAATTCAGGAATCTCTGGCGGTGTGACAATACTTACGCTTCTTATTCCTAACCTGTTTCGATTCGGTTCTATCTGCATCCTGATCTTTTCAGGAGATGTAATAAGTGCCGAATCGGCTATGAAATAAGCCCTTGACCCGGTAGACAAATCGATGGCGGAATGGTTCCGGATCGAATAAACCGTAATGGAATGTCGAGACAGCCGATGATAACTGCGGATGTTGCCGTTTAAACCGAAAACGCACAGGGCTGAAAGGGTAATCCAGGCTCCCAGCCTGTTCTTCATCAAGAAAAAAATAAAAATACCGGCAATCGCCATATACAGAAGGATCACCTGGAAGTCACTGACGACAACCGGTTTCAATACAGCTCCCGGCAATGATTGAATCAAGCTGACCGATTCATGCATCAGGCGAAGCGACCAGGAAAGCGGGTAACCCAACCAGGTAAGGGGGATCTCAAACAATCCGGCAACCAGAACGACCAGGGCAAGATACACCACTATCGCAGCCAGAGGAACGACTATCAGATTCGTAATTAAAAAATAAGAAGGGAAAAAATTGAAATAATAACTTGATAAAGGGAATGTTGCCAGTTGTGCCGCAATTGAAACAGCTACGACAGACCAGGTCCATGACACATATGACTGTGAATCCGCAAATAATTGGTTTATAGGCCTATAAAATGCAAATATACCCAAAACAGCCACATAGGACAATTGCAACCCCAATTGGGTAAGTTCATATGGATTGATCCATAATTGGATCAGAAATGCACCGGCCAGGATATTAATCCCCTCCTGGTGCCGGTTCAACAGTTGACTCAGGGTGATGAGGCTGAACATCAGGCTTGCCCTGACAACAGAAGGCGGCAACCCTGTAAGAAAAGCATATGCCCAAATGATGCCGATTATAATGAAGTGGTGCACTTTCCGGGAAGTTCTGCCACGTTTCAGCAGGAACAACAAACGGTCAGCCAGCACATACATGATACCGACATGCAACCCGGAAACACTGAGAACATGAATAGCCCCGGCATTGCTGAATTCCTGCGTCATTTCCCGGTCGAGAAGGTCCCTGCTGCCAAGGATAAGCGCTGAGGCCAGTGCAAGTTCATCCCCCCGGATATGGTACATGGCCATCACTTCCCTGAACCGGCTGCGGTTTTCTTCAGCCCATGATTTAATAATCCGTTTGGAACCGGGATTTAAAGCACTCCAGTTCGAGCTGTCCAGGAATGCCTGCCAGCGTATATTCTGGTAGTACAGGTATTTCCGGAAATTAAATCCCCCGGGATTTGCCGGATCCCTGACTGGGGCAATATCACACCTGGCAAGTAACATGCTTCCCGGCTTTAAAGCCTCAGCACCGGGACCAACCGCAAGGTAAAGGACGACTCCTGCGTTTGCATCCACCTTGTTACCGGCCGAATCTATGATCCCGACAAGTGTCGCTTTCCCGTAATAATTCCGGGATTTGAGGATTGGTTTTTCCTCCATGACAAATATTTTGAGAGGGCCACTGCGTATATCCGAGATAACTAAATCCTGTCGACGGTTTTGGTGATCCTTAGTTTCAGTGAGCACGGTACCGGCAGAAAAAAGGGCGATTAATCCGAGGGCTCCCGGAATCCACCTTTTGGCATAGTCGGTGCGGAAAACAACCTTTGCCAAAAGGAAAAAAGCATAAAAAATGCCTGTTCCAATGATAGCATGGAAAAATAAATCAGCAGATGTCAATATGGATAAGAGAATCCCGGAGCAAAAGGTAATGGTAATCCGAACTGGAGTGTATCTGCTCATACCGCTGCTCGAACCGGACAAATTCCCGTTCACCTGTCACTTCACGTACATGACGGTAAGGCTAAAGGTTTCCTTATCATCCCTGAACCGGAACACGTAAATCCCCTCGTCGAGATCCATTCTGAACACATATGGACTTTCCAGGGGCCTGGGAGAAACGAACACTACTCGACCATCCTTGCGGATCACGTCCAAAAGCAGATTATATGTGCTGTCAACCGCCCATTCAAAATTAATATCGCCCTCAACAAATATACTGTTGGTATCGTTAGGACTCAGTATGACCTGGCCATGGCTGCGCATTTTATATTTCATCAATTCATTGTTCAGATTTATCAAGGCCTGGACGTCATCCTGCCGATATTCTGCAACGTACTCCAGGTCCTGATCGTAAGACTTTATCAACAACACGATGACCGTTGTGAAGCTTAGTACAATCAGGAGAAGTGCAGCCAGCCAGACCAGGTTCTGGTTCCCCTCCAGGAAACGGTAGAAAGTTCCAGAACCCGGTTCTTCCTCCCGGATCTTTTTAAGTTTTGACCTTAGTTCGATAATTGATTTATCGCTCAGGGCATCAAGGATTTGTTGATATTCATGGAAAGCTTTTTCAAGTTCCGGCTCTTCCCTGATCCTCAGTTCAAATTCTTCGATTTCTTCCGGAGACATTTCCCCGTTGAAATACTTTTCCAGATAATCCAGATAAATTGTTTTCATTGGTTTAATTTCTTGTATTCAGGGTCAGCTGATACCCTGTTAATCAGTGATTTCATACATTCGTACTTGCGTTTGATCGCATATTGCCTGCCTTTATATCCCAGTGTGGTAGCTATCTCATCAAAAGGAACCTTATCAATAAACATCATCAGCACTTTGCGGCATAATTCGGTCAGTTGCATGAAATGCTTCTGGTATATCGCTTTCTTGTCCTTGAAATCATCGTAGAGCTCTGGCTCTTCCATAATGATGTATTCGTCAAGATCACTGAATTCATAGCGCATCCGTTGCCGTTCCATGTATTGAAGCCATATGTGCCGGACCACTGAATAGAAATAGGTCTTGAAGGTACAGTCCAGTACCAACCTGCGTCTGCGGACCCGTTGAAATATGGCTACCACAGCCTCCTGGAAGACATCCTGAGCGTCTTCTTCGGAGCCGTGGTTCCTGATAATAAAATGCCGGACCATCGGATAGAACTGCCGGTAAACGTATTTCAGCACATCCTTGTCCTGGCGCTTAATACCATCAATAATTCCATTTTGAGTATAATGTACCATACTATTATGTTTATCCGGTTTTTTGAAAAATATACCCGGTCAAAGTTCAACTTTTTTTCAACTTTTTTCATTTCATGTATTTCCTTCCTCAATATCAATTGATTAAATTTGTATGAAAATGCAGAATCTATGCCCGGAATGAATGACATATATCAAATTACCGATCAGGACAGTCATATCGTCCTCAGTGTAGTGATCGGATTTGCGGGAAAGTCAACCTCGTATATTAAACTGAATGGTTCTCCCCAGAACGGGATCATTGAGAATTCTTTCACCTATGACCTAGGCCCGGCTAAAGACAATGCCGGTAAAGAACTGACCATTTTGACCATGGTGCTCAAAACCATTGATGGGAACAACAATAGTTCGTTCACCGTAAGTATCCGCCAGGTAGAGAAAGAGATTACCTATCCCACATTGAAAGACGATTCCCCGGCAAATCCCGTGGATTATAAAGCAACTATCAATTTTATCACCTGATATGAATACGAGGATCATACCATTCCTGCTGATATCCTGCCTGGTCTTTTTCGCCTTTATCACAGGGGCACTGGGGCAGGATGACCCTGAAACGGAAGACGTCTCCCTGGATCTTCTCAGGGCGCCGCTTTCCCCGGCTGCAAATTTATTAGGCATTTCCAGCAGTCAGATCGAGAAACCCAGCGATCCTGCCGCTTTTATGGCGTCCATCCAGACCGCCAGCGGAAATTTTACCGCTATCCCAACGAGCTATGCGGTAGACCTGGCTCCAGCCTGGTTGATAGCCGGTTCAAAAATAACACTGGAGGATTATCTCTCTCCAAAAGCCGGAAAAAGTATGTCGCAAAGCTTTGTATTGAGTGTCGCAACCAATACGATCGAGGCAGATGCCGATACCCTGCCGGATGTAACTAGATTATCGGCCGGAATCAAGTTTTCCGTTCTTCGCGGACAGGTCAGTAATGAATCCAAACAGCAATTGGAAGAACTTGGGATTATTCTTGGACTGCTTACCGTTCATTTCGGAGATGCTTTGGACTCCATGAAAAAGCAGGATGATAGGTACCAAAGCCTGGACAGTGTTTACAAGTCCATTTTGAATAACCAATCTATTCCGGCTTCGGAAAAGCCTGCCCTGACTAAACCGTTCCGGGACAAACTGGTGGCGCGGGAGGATACCTTGTCGCAGCTTCTGCGAAATGATCTCAATCATGAATTTGAGAGAGCCAGGGAAGCTTCAGAAGCTTTGAGAATTACCAGGTACGGTTTTAAGCTTGATATCGCCGCTGGCATCATCTGGGATTTCCCGGGGATGAATTTTGACCAGGGAGAAACCAGCACTTTAGCTGCATGGGCTACCGGCGGATACGAGTGCCCCTGCGGTTTCAGCCTGCTGGCCATTGCACGGTACCTGAATTTTACCGGCGTCCCCATTCCCGGCGACCAGCAATTGATACTTTACCGTGATTACAGCTCCATGGACGGGGGTTTAAGGCTGATCTGGGCCAATCCCTCCAGCCGCTTCAGCACAAGCATTGAAGGACTTTACAGGATGGCGCTGAACAATGCGGATATAGACCCGGCCTGGCGTTTTGCTTTAAATGCGGAATATGAGGTCGGCCGGAATAAAAAATTATCCCTTATCCTTGGACGTGATTTTGATGGCACCCTCACCGGTGACGGCGACCTGATCGTGGCCCTGAACTTCCTGCTGGGATTCGGAACGGATAAAAAACTCTAAGTAATCGTCTGAATTTCAATAAGTAATCGACCTGACATTCTGAAAAAACTGAAAGCTGATACGGTCTTTCACCTCTGCACTGCCCGTTATTCCCAGATTATCCTTTAAAGATAAAGTCCCCGTGCAGGTCAATAAAAAATTATTGGCAATACTGGTTTTCAAATTGCTGATCTCATAGTCCATGACGAAGCGGCTTACCACGTCATCTGTTTGAAGTTCCACTTCAGAAGTAAATTTATAATTGACTGTATTTTGAAAAATATACTCCCCTTCCGGAAGTATTGTGGAATAACTTATCTTCTTTGTTTTCACAGAATCAAGCAATTCCATTATTTTTTCATCATCGGTGATTAAATCTGAAAAATTGATTTCTCCATACATATGAAGACGGTCAAACTGATTATTGATCCGGTCACATGAAATCATCACCTGGCTTCCGTCGGTTTTCTGGAGAAATATTTGCAGGGAGGCAGGATTGGACGAGATCAGGTTCTGTGCCGGGACTTGAAACGCAAACCCGGCGAATAGTAAGAAAAATAGGATAGTTTTCATAACATTGAATTTATTGATCATCGATCAGGAACGGTTCTAAAAGACTAATCAAGGAGTTTGCCGGCACGATCAGCACTCCCCTTCCGTCGAAATCCATTCTCATTGGTTTTTGGATCTTCTGTAACTCGGTAATATACAGCATTTCACGACCATTTTCTGTTCTTATCCTGCACGATGAAGTTTGCCCTATGCCCTTTATATTGAACCGTACCACCCTGTTAGTCCCCGGATTGAAATATTTTATGGTACTCTGCCCGGGATCTGTCATCCAAATATTTCCGCTGATATCCGTGCAAATATCATCAGTGGCTTCGAGAAAATGCAATTTTAAATAGACCGCGTGCAGCGCCGCGTCTTCCGGGCTGAACCAGTACACTCCGCCCAGGGTATTGCTGTAATATATCCAGTCCTGGTTTTCGCCATAATATAATCCATTGGCTGTCCCGGTGTCTTCGAGGAAAAGTTCCGGTGCTGCATAAGTACCATTATCAGTTAATCTCATGCGGTAAACCTTTCCTTGGGGATTGATCCATTTCGCATTACTTGAAGTAAAATACAGATTTCCCCGGCTATCTGAAGCCATCCCATTGATCGCCTGAAAATTACCGGTAATTCGCCTGTGGACGTCAAGCCCTGGTGATATCTTTACGACAGCCCCTCCGTTTTTTTTCCAATCGCTAATATCCCCTTCGGCCACAAGCGCATAAAGATTGGTATCCGTGCCGATAACCATACCCAGTACCATTCTTCCAAACCTGACAGATTGAACCAGTGAATACCCGTTTGATGCCTCTTTCTCCAATCGGTGTATACTTCCATCCAGGCAGGATACATAAAAATCCAGATTATAAGGACTAAGGGCAAGGTTTTCACAGCCATTCATTCCGCTGATAAACCTGGCACCTTCCAGGCTGTCCAGGTCCACTTCTATTCGGTACTCCGTTATATTTTGAGAGAATTCCAGCAAATAAGGGGCCTTAAGTTTAAGAAAGATATAAAGTCCTGTAGCAAGCAGGATAGCAATGGCTCCAATAATCGCCAGCACCTTTATCAGTAACTTGATTTCAGGATTTTTATCATACATGATATCACCATTTTTTACTCTTTCTCAATCTACAAATTCATCAAAGAGGTCTCGTGTTCAAAATACTCTTCCAGCCACCTTTGCCTGAAATTGCCCAGCCGCTTGGTCATCTGCAGGGTTGATCGGCAATGCTCCAGGTAAGGCTTCACATAACGGATACAATTTTCCAGGAAATGATCGGCCGGCAATATCTGACTGACGAGTCCCAGGCGGAAAGCTTCTTCTGCAGTAACTTTTTCTGACAACTGGATTTCGACCGATTTGGAGTGGCCAAGATAATGCGTAAAGAAAAATGGAATCGCACCGGATGGATGGAGCCCGTATTGGTTATGTGCGAGGGAGAATACGGCCTTAGGACTGGCCATTCGGATGTCTGCCACGAGGGTAACCCCAATGAAAGGCGTCACAATGTTGCAATCAATGCCCACAAACACAAGCTTATGGTATTCAGACAGGAAATGAATGAACCTGTTTAAAATGCTGATCTGCCGGAACCGGGTATTTTTCTGTATAAACTCGGGATTATCCAGATCTTTTATTTTTTCAGGTTTCATAATCACCCTGATGAACTGTTCATAGGCAGATTCTCCCAGACATTCCGATTGATTTAAAAAAAGTACGCCCTTAACCTGGTTATTGTGTGCGGCTTCCCTTAAAAAATCCATTAGTACCTGGCTTTCCGACAGGCTGGTAATCAATTCGAAAACATCATTTTTAATTATTACAACTGCAAGATTTTCATGCCTGTATGCACTGAGAAAGCGGTTATCTATATTCCTCATAATTCACAATTGATTTCGGTTGAATTCCATGGTTAAATTACTAAAAAAACCGGTGTATTTAACTATTCCGCTATTTGACAATTTTATCTGCCAAACTATTGATTAAGAGTGGAATATTTTGTATATTTACCTGACTTTCTTAACCGGACCTATATCTCAAGTCTTATGAAAACAATCAAATTATTATTTGTCGGTATTACATTGGTTTTGATTCCGTTCATTTCAGCCGGACAAACCATTTACACCTATCCTCTCACCGGAGATTTTTCATCCGTTCAGCCCGGTGGGCCGGATTTGTTACAGATAATGAACGATAATGGCCAGACCGGGGAATTCACTACCCGCGCGGTGCCACCCAGCACTTGCGGCCAGGGGGGCACGGCAGGAGGCTATTTTTTTGCCGATGATGCCGGATTGCAGTTCAATAACCCGGAGGGATTCATCGATCAGACCTACTCCCTTGCTTTCAATTTTCAGATAGATGAATTCATTGACCCTCCATCATGGGTAAGGATTTTGAGTTTCACCCATTTCGATGATATCGGGGTCTACATCTATCTGACCAATCCGCCTGTAAACGGCACTCTGGAATTCTGGCCCTATGGCACCGTCGGGGAATGGGACTTTTTTAATACAACAGACTTCTATCAATTGATCCTGGTAAGAACCGCCAATGGGATGATAACCATTTACATAAACGGCCAGGAATTTGCCACCTATGACGACAGCGAGACACAAAAGTTCGTCCCTGCACCTCCCAACAATTTCATTGTGTTTTTCAGGGATGACCCATCCGTGCTCGAATATGAAGCATCACCGGGATTTGTTTCTTCCATTATAATCCGAAATCTGAACTGGACCGCGCAGGAGGTTGAAGCAGTCTGGGATAATTTTTGTTCTTCACTGCTGACAGTTGATGAACCTGAGGTAAAATGGATCAGGTTGTATCCAAATCCTGTAGATGAAAGCTTGCATTATGAGTTGCCGGATCAACAGAATGAACCATTTCATTCACTGGAAATAACCGACATCTTCGGAAGGGCTGTCGTGAAAGTGCCATTTCCCCAGAACAAGGGGGAACTGAATCTGTCAGATTTACCTTCCGGCACCTATATGGTGAGGGTTAAAACAGACAATGAAGTTATGATCAGTAAAATTCTCAAAAGATAATTACATCCCACGCGAAAAAAATCCGGACAGGCATTCAATATTTGAATGGAAGAATATCGCTGATTCCTTTGGCGAAGCCATGTTTTCACATTTGGACACGGTATGGTCAATCTATACTGATTTTCATATCATTTTTAGAAAGTAGCTGAAACTTTACCTAAATTTATCTCAGTAAAACCATTGTATGAAAGAATACAAGGCAATCATCATCGATGATGAGCGAAATATCAGGGAGGCACTTGAACTGATGCTTGCAGAGCACTGCCCTGATATCCGGGTTTGCGGTTCGGCAGCTTCGGCCAGGGAAGGCAGGAAACTTCTCGAATCCTGCAAAGCAGATATGATTTTTCTCGATATCATGATGCCTGAGGAGGATGGTTTCGAATTCCTGCGTTCTATACCAAAAGAAAACTATGGGATCATCTTTGTAACCGCCTTCGAAGAATTTGCTGTAAATGCCATTAAAGCCAATGCGATAGATTACCTTCTGAAACCGGTCCATCCTGATGAACTGAGATCGGCGGTTGCAAAAGCCATTAAACAGCTTGAACTCAGGAAGACCAGGGCCGAAGTTCGGATTGTTTATGACAGAGCCCTGGAAAACCTGTATGAGCAGATCCAATCAGATAGAGTCAGATCGGATGAAATTATCGTGGAACACTTTTTAGGAAACCAAATGGTCAAAGCTTCAGATCTGATCTACCTGGAAGCGAACAAAAGCATAACGATCCTACATTTCAAAGGTATGCAGCAGATTCATGCGACCCGATCCCTGGGGGAGTTCGAAAAATTACTGCAGAGAAATAACTTCTTCAGGATTCATAAGTCACTCCTGGTGAATCTGGATTATGTCAGGAGCTATTCAAGTATTGACGGGAATTATGCGGAATTGAACGACGGAACACGACTGGTGATTTCCAGGAGATCGGTCAGTGCTTTTCGCGATGCCTTGAAAAAATTCATTAACCGTTAACCGGGAATTGAAGCGGAAAAGTACATTATATATAATCATAATCCTGCTCTCAGGTGTCGGGCTCCTGTCAGCTCAAAATCCTTTCATAAAAAATTATACCACCTTCGATGGATTGCCTTCCAATAATGTTTACCAGGCCTACCAGGACAGCAAAAAGTTCATATGGTTTGCTACAGACGCAGGGGTCTGCAGGTTCGATGGGTCAAGTTATATGCATCTTTGCAAAAAGGATGGTTTGTCGTGCAATGACGTTGTCCGTATAAAAGAAGATTCAACCGGCAGGATCTGGTTTTTTAATATGGATGCTACCCTTAATTATTATTACAATGGCCGGATATTTAACAATAAAAATGCCCCTTTCCTGGATTCCCTCGTAAGCCTGGAACTATTCCGCGATTTCTTCGAGGATTCCGATCATACCCTCTACTTCTACCACAACCATCAACGGGAAATTTTTTCACTGGATACGGCAAACCAGGTCACCCGGTTTAAACTTCCAAGTCTGATGGTACAGAATCTTTTAAAGCCTCAACAGGTCGAAGGTATGGATGTCAGGCATCTGGAAAGGCACAATGAAACTTTTTACTTATGGACCATATCCGGCTTGATCCTGATGCAGGAATTGAATAACTCCCCAGTCCTCGTTCCGGATTCACCTCTTTACAAAGCTGTTTTCAAAGATTCTGAATCATTGTTCATCCTGATCAATAAGTCACATGGCGCCAAATATGAAATCCAAAAGTTGGACGGGCTGTACAACATCGATACCACTGTATTCCCTATCAGTATCAATTCAGAGTATGTTTCAGCCGTTATCGAAGATGAATCCAGCCATATATGGGTATCGACATATGATGAAGGGGTTTATTGTTACAATGGGAAATCTTTGCTGCGTCATTACGATATCAAGCAAGCCCAGGCTGTAATTGAAGACCATGAAAAAAACATCTGGATCACTTCTTTAAAGGATGGGGCGTTTAAATTAAATCCTCAATCCGATAAACGCATTCATTTCGGAAAGGAAACATTTGACGGGAAAGGAATATCAGGGCTTGACGGAAGCAATGATCTGGGGATCTGGCTAACCAACGGACAGATGGTATACTTATTCATGAACAATGAGTTCATTCCACTGGACATTCCGGATGTAGAAGGCAATTTAGATGAAATTTTACAATGTGGTGAACATACTTTGATTGTTGGGGAACTTAGTACGCAATATTATGCCATTGAAGGGTTATATACGGACACCGCGCATAAAATAATATCCTACCGAAACTTCCGGCCTTCTTTGAGACCATTCAAAAAGCTTACAAAAAACAAAGATGGAACGGAGATCATCACATGGGATTTTTTCACAGTCATAAGAATAAATCCTGAAAACATATCTGGATGGAAATCATATGATCTTGGTGAAAGGGTTTTTAATGCATATTACGACTCTGACGGCGTAATAATAGTCAATGCCAGTAGAAATTTCATCCTCAGGGAAGATGACCTGCAGTATGCCCCTACCCTGGCGCGATTTGACAACCGGATCATTTCCGATCATGTTAACCTGGAAGATTCGGCGGATATTTACAATATTGAAGGTGACAGCATATTCATTTTATACAATGGCCATATATACGATCTTTCTTCATCCTGGAATTACCCGCTTGATCTTCATATTAAACACTTTGAATATCATAGCCCTGTCCTTTTTATGGCTACTTCCAACAACATTTTTTATTGCAGGGAACCGGAGAAGATCATTTCAGGCAAACCGGCCGGACTGCATATGATCGAAACAAGTTTCAGGAATATACACGGTATACTTTATAGGAATGATCAACTCCACGTTGCTTCAGACGATGGTTTAACCGTCATTTCTTCCCACTTTCTGAAAGATACGCTTGTCAATTCCCCCATACCATACTTTCAGGCCATAATGGTCAATGACCTTCAGGAAGGTCCGGGTAATAACACGCTGATCATGAAAGGACGGAACAAAATTCACATCGATTTCAGCAGTATCAATTTTTCATCATCTCCCGTCATTTTTTCTTACATGTTAAATGGACTGGATGACAACTGGCAAACCGCAAACGGATCCAGCGTGGTCTATGAAAAATTGCCGAGGGGCGAATATGAATTCAGACTGAGAGTCAGAAAACCAATGTCGGATTGGAGTGAACCGGTCAAGATGAACATCCGGATCAAGGCAACTTTCTGGGAGCATCCCCTGTTCATCATTTCCATGTTTGTATTATTTGCCGGCATTATTCATCTGTTACTTGTATGGAAGAAGAACATTGAAATGAAACGTCAGGAGGTGGAGCATCAATTGGTACTTTTGGAACAGCGCGCCCTTCAGTCGATGATGAACCCGCATTTCATATTCAATTCATTGGGCTCGATCCAGAATTACCTTTTGCAAAACAGGTCGCGTGAAGCCGGTCAGTACCTGGCTGAATTTGCCCGTCTGATCCGGCAGAACCTGGGGGCCAGCAACTCGGCAATGATCAACCTGGAGGAAGAGGTCGATCGCCTTAAAAATTATCTCGACCTGGAAAAAATGAGAATGGAGGACCGGTTCGAATTTAAATTATCCGTTGATCAATCCCTTGATCGCTCGAAGCTGATGATTCCATCCATGATCATTCAGCCGTTTGTAGAGAATTCGGTGTGGCATGGGATTTCCAACATTAAGGAATATGGAAGCATCGAGGTCAGATTTTTTAAGAACGATCACAAGACCATTAAAATAATAGTGGAAGACAATGGTATAGGATATGACAGGACAGGTACCGCCATTTCGGCAAGGAGCAGCAAACACCTGAAAATGGGCATGAACATGACCCAGAAGCGATTGGATTTGCTGGGAAAGAAATTTAACGCTGCAACGGGTATTACTATCCGGGAGACCTATCCGGGCAGGCAGAACCCGGGTACCCACGTCGAAATTACCGTGCCATTTGCATACGGAAGTACAAAAATAAATCAATTATAAAATCAGACCGATGGCACATTTACTGAACACCACCGCTGCCCGACACCTGGCCAGATCCATCGATATACACCTGGGATCATCAGGGATCAGGGCATTGAATGAACGCATTGAGCAAATCATCAGAGAGGCTGCGGCAAAGGCCAGGCAAAAAAGGAGGAAAACCATTCTGGAAAGGGACATTGTCCGGGAGCCCGATTTATTTTCCTGACTAGTTTCCATTCGTCTGGAAACAGGTCGGGGATTCCTGTGGCCGACAGACTGGCTGAAAGGGCCCTGGTCAGTTGGGAAAATAAAAAAGCCGGGAGTTAAACTCCCGGCCCTGTAGCCCGTAGGGGACTCGAACCCCTGATTTCCAGGATGAAAACCTGGCGTCCTAACCGACTAGACGAACGGGCCAAAAAACGTGGGTGCAAAGGTAGTAGTTTTTTTTATTGAAACAACACCTCCTGGTTTTTTTTCTGCCCTAATCCTCCACCTGATCGGCCTGAAACTTAAATCCCAGCCGTTTACCGGTTTTCAAGGTATAACTATCCACGATCGACTTCATCTCCCCCATCGATATTTCCTTCAGGGAGTCATAAGGAGGTGTCAACAAGTCGAAATTGATGGTGTAAAGGATGGCTGACTCTACTATTTTCCGGGCCGCCGCATTATCCAGCTTTTCCTTGCCGAAATTATTGTATAAAAGCCCGATCTCCCTTTTTCCTTCTATAAAATAACATTTATCTTTATTTATAAATATCCTTCCGATCAGGTATCCCACATCATTCAACCGGTTATATTTGAATGAATCTGCCAGAAAATTATAGATATTGATGATCCCGCAGTATGAGCGTTGTTTATCATCCCGGATATAGCTCGTCGTCATAACCTCGTGGTAACGGGAAAATTCGAATATATTGGTATGCATCAGGAAAATCAAAACGTCGCCGGCAAACTGCAACCGGGTTTCAAATTCCCCTTCATCCTGGTGGACAAATGGGATGGCACTGGAATCATCCCCGAATTTTTTCTTGTATTCCAGACCAAGATCATCAATCGCTTTCCGGATGAGTACAAAAGATTCCAGCGTATTCCTGTAAACAATTTGTTTAAGCCGACCCTTATTGTTCAATGTATCAAAAAGATCGGGAATTATTGGCACGGACATTTTACATTATTTTGAGGGTGAATTATTCAAATGTCAATCCCAGTTGAAAAACTTTGGAATTTAGTTTTTCTATGCTCTGGGTAAGGAAAGTGTCATCCCTTTTGATCATATCCATCAATCCGTATGACATCTTCAATTCAACACCCAGTTTAAACCAGGGATTGTAAAAGTCGAAACCGACTCCGACAATAGCATAAACATCATGCTTGTCCAGTTTGACAATGACCTGGCCGGATTGGTCTTTCTTTCTCGCATTGGAGGCAATATCCATGCTGTACTTTCCGCCGGCCTCCACATATGCCAGGACATTATTCAGCCGCTTGGATTTATATTTGATCAGAAGGGGAAAATCGATGAATACGGATCCTATATTTTTTCTGACATCCACCAGTTTAACCTCGCCATTTTGCCAGCCCTTGACCGAATAATTGAGGTATCGTTCCCCAAATGACAAGGCCGGCACAAAGCGCAGGTTAAAGTATTTCCCCAATCTTTTATCGCCCACGATGCCGATGTCAAAACCAAAGGTCGGATCGGAATTAATCCCCATCACCATTGCCGAATCTGCCAATAATTCCCCGAGTTCATTCTCGATCTCATAATACATTTTCGTATGGATATCCGGCATTGGTTTTACCGTGAACAACATCTGGTTCATTCCTATTGTAAAACCAAAATGATAAGGTGCATAATCATACTTGGGAAGATTCAGCACTTTACGGCCCTGGCCAAACAGGCCCGCCGATTGGGATAGCATTGTTATTACGGTAAAAAATACCAGGACCCTTCTCAAAGCTTCTGAAATTAACTTTTAGACTAACGGCAACATCAACATTTTTATTTTTTAATGGGTGCAAACTTAGTGAAAAGTTTCCAAACTGAATGCGACCCCACTCAGATGCTGCGAAGTTGGCTGATCTTAAAGTACGGCCAGGACTTCACCGAGCAATTTTTCACGGTTAACCGGGACGACGCCGACTTCTTCACAAACCTGCCCACCGGCCAGATTGGAGATGGCGGCCATTATAAACGGAGAAACATCGCAGGCAAGGCAAAGTGCCGCAACACTGATCACGGTATCGCCGGCTCCTGATACGTCAGCAATATGGCGGACATGTGCCGGGATCAAACGGGATTGGGTCCGGCCATCCTCATCCTTATAGCTCACATAAATGCCTTTGTCGGAAAGCGTGGTCATAACGATGGCATGTCCCTGTTCGGTATGAAAGAATGCCGATGCTGAATCCAGTTCTTCCGGAAAATCCGGATTCAGTTCTTTATTTAATCCATCCCTCAGCTCCTTGAGGTTCGGCTTGAAAAGTGTGGCACCCCGGTACTGAAGAAAATTCTTTCTTTTAGGATCGACCGCAACAGGTATTTCCAGTTCGATTGCCTTATCGATGACCTTACGGATAAGAGCAGGGGTAAGGACACCTTTGTTATAGTCCTGCATGATGAGGGCATCGATCTTTTGAGCTTCCATCTGATTGACAATGCTTTTCAGCAATGCAACCTGATCCTGCCGGTCCAGGTCAGCTGTCAGTTCTTCATCCACCCTGAGCATCTGGGTCTTATTGCCAATTACCCTGAATTTGGTGGTGGTGATCCTGGATGTGCTGGCCAGGATTCCGGATCCCGAAATGCCTTCTTCTTTCAACAATTGCCGGAATTCGTTTCCCTTATGATCGTTACCGATAACAGAACATAATATCGGTTCAGCGCCCAGGGACCGGATATTCAGCGCAACGTTGGCAGCCCCGCCGAGGCGGTTTATCCGCTTTTCAACCTGGACCACCGGCACAGGCGCTTCAGGGGATATCCGCTCAACCCTGCCGAACAGGTAAGCATCCACCATCACATCGCCGATCACCATTACCTTCAGGCTTCGGAACCGTTCGAAAAGCATATGATAATCCATGTCTGGCATTTGATAGTAAGGGATATAATTTGTTAAACTGTTAAATTGTTAAACTGTTAAATTGTTAAACTGCTAAACAGTTAAATTGTTACACTAATTTAAATTAAAACCATTAAACACCCTCTGAACCTGGAACTCCTGCCTCCCTTATTTCAGGTCTGCCAGGGCTTTTTTGATCCTTTCCAGGGCAACCAGCAATTGGTCCATTGAAGCGGCATATGAAATCCGGATGCAATCGGGATTACCGAAGGCATCCCCGGGCACCAGGGCCACATGCCCCACATCCAGGAGGTACATCGTCAGGTCAACTGCATTTTCAATCGGCAATCCATTGAAACTCTTACCAAAATAGCTCGTCACATCCGGGAAAAAATAAAATGCCCCCTTCGGTACGTGAGTCTTGATACCCGGGATAGTATTGAGTATCTCCAGCATTTTGTTTCTCCTCTGCCGGAATGTAAAAACCATTTCACGGATATCCGGCGAGGTTTTGGGGTCCGTCATCATAGCTTCGACCGCAGCGTACTGGGAAATGGAGGAAGTGGCCGAAGTGATCTGCCCCTGCAATTTCTCGCAGGCTTTGGCAACCGGAAGTGGTGCCGCCATGTATCCGAGTCGCCAGCCGGTCATGGCAAAACCTTTGGAAACGCCATTGATCAGAATAACCTGGTCACGGATTTCCTCGAACTGGGCAATGCTCTCATGCTGGCAGTCCATGTTGATCAATTCATAGATTTCGTCAGAAATCACAAAGACATTGGGATGCCGGGCTATGACCCGGGCAAAGTCTTCCAGTTCGTCTCTGGAATAAACGCTTCCGGATGGATTACACGGGCTGGAATATACAATGGCCTTCGTCTTCGGTGTCATATGGCTCTCCAGTTCTTCAGCGGTAATTTTAAAATCATTTTCGCAACTGGATTCGATGAAAACGGCTTTCCCCCTGGCGAGTTTTACCATTTCCTTGTACGACACCCAGTACGGAGCAGGTAAGATCACTTCTTCACCTTCATTGACCAGGCTCATGATAGCATTGGTAATGGAGTGTTTTGCACCGGTGGAAACAACGATTTGTTCCGGCTTGTAATCGAGGTTGTTGTCTCTTTTCAGTTTAAAGCAAATAGCCTTTTTCAACTCCAGGAAGCCGGGGACGGGAGGATAATGCGTTTTATTTTCATGAATAGCCCGTATCGCAGCATTTTTAATATTCTCCGGTGTATTGAAATCGGGTTCTCCAATGCTGAGGTTGATCACGTCAATGCCCTGTGCGGTCAGTTCCCTGCTGCGTCTTGTCATTGCCAGAGTTTCTGACTCGGATAGTCCGTGAATGAGTTGTGAGATGTAGTCCATGTGATATGTTCTGTTAAAAGATTCACAAAGGTATGAATTAATTTGAGAAGACACAGACAGGAGACAGAAGAGGGAAAATAGAATTTAAAATTTGGAAGTCATCCGTCATATGATTGCAAACTGAAGACTGACGACTGAAATATCCTTTATCTTTGTTGAAAAATAAACCTATGGCAGGTGTTTGGATTACTGAAGTATTAAAATTCTTGCTTCCGGCAGTCGTATTATTTTTCATTGCCCGGATGTGCATTCGGGCTTATCTTGGGAATGAAGCCTTGAAAAGGGAAGATTCAAAGCGATCCGGAAACCGTCAGATCACTTTGCCCCTGAGGTTGCAGGCCTATGAACGCCTGATATTATTACTGGAGCGGATTTCGCCGGCACAGGCTATTACCAGGGTATTGCAACCGGGAATACCGGCATTGCAGTTTCAAATCCTGTTAACCCAAAGCATCCGGGAGGAATTTGAACACAACATGGTCCAGCAGATATATGTATCTCCGCAATCATGGTTCATGATCAAATCAGCCAAAGAGGAAGTTATTCGTCTGATTAATACGGTATCGGCAGAAACCGCATCAAATGAGTCGGCGCACGAACTCGCTGCTAAAATTCTGGAAAGGGCGGCAGACTGGGAAAAAAATCCGCTGCAGTCAGCCATATCCCAATTGAAAACTGAAGCATCGGAGCTATTTTAATATGCAATCCCTGACCAAGGTTCAATTTCTTCCGATTTCTCTCGACTTAGCATGGGATTTCTTTTCCGATCCCAGGAACCTGGGAAAGATAACACCTCCCGAAATGAACTTTATTATCTTATCTGACTTGGGTGATGGAAGGATGTATCCGGGAATGATCATTGCCTATAAGTTAAGTCCGGTCGCCGGAATACCTGTGACCTGGGTCACGGAAATCACGGAGGTCAGAGAAAAGGAATTATTCATAGATAACCAGATCCACGGCCCCTATAAATTCTGGCACCATCAGCATATCTTCAGGGAGGTGGAAGGAGGCGTACAAATGACGGATATCCTTCACTATGCGGCGCCGCTGGGTTTTTTTGGAAAGATGACGGAAAAATTATTCTTACGGAGGAAAGTGGAATCTATTTTCAGTTATCGGGAAGCTGTCCTGAATAAATACTTTCCGGTTACACTTCAATAAAAAAGGCGGAGAACCCGAAATCCCTCCGCCTGAAAATTATATGAGAAACTTGCTAATCAATTACCGTATCCTTCCAGTCTTTCCATCAGTTTTTTTCTTCCGAAGAATATCCGACTCTTGACAGTACCGATTGAAATATCCAATTCATCAGCTATTTCTTTATATTTATAACCCTGTGTGTGCATTTCAAATGGAATTCTCTGCTCATCCTCCAGGGTTTTGACCACTTCCAGGATTTCGCTTTCACGTAGTTCGGAATCCGGGGCAACCGGGAAAGACTCTATTTTTCCGTGGATGTAATTCAGGTTGTCCGTTTTTACAATGAAAGTCTGGGCTTTCCGCGTCCTCCGGTAATTATTGATGAAGATATTTTTCATGATCGTAAACAACCATGCTTTAAAATTAGTATGGTGCACGAACTTTTCACGGAACAACAGGGCCTTGTAATTAGTTTCCTGGACCAGGTCATAGGCATCATCTTCATTGGATGTCAGCTTCTTAGCAAAATACAGAAGGTATGATTGCATGCTGGTGAGCTTATAATTGAATTCTAAAGCTGTCATGGCTATTTATTTTTTGTTTAATTATATTGATGCAAAGTTAAACATTAAACTAATAGCATGTCAAGTTTTTTAACATTTATTTTAGAATTATTCTAAATAATATTTTTTATATTCCTATGGATCAGTCAATTAAATATGCATTTGTTAACATATTAACAAAATGAAATGTTAAACAGTGTTAAAGGAAGTGGGCAAAATTGTTTAACAACTACCCGTTCGGGTTCAATTTTCGGAGAATTTCATTTGAGAATTGAAGTGCAGAATTAACCCTCGTAACATTTGCAGGTAACTGGCAGGTAATGCCATTTACCTGGAAACCTGTAATAAATAATTGCTTGTCCGGATATCTTCCTGCGACACGAGTGATATAGGCTTCAAGCTTTTCTTTGGAAACCGAATTAGAAAATGAGGTCAGCATATAGTCCGGTAAAATAAAATCCGAAACCGCATAGACATCATCTTCAGGAACATTCGCGCCCAGGTAGATCACTTTGAATCCCCGGCTCTTGATCATATAATCATATACCAGCAGCCCGAGTTCATGCAGCTCCCATTCCGGGAGGTAAAGGAGGAACTTTTTGACTTCCTGTCCGGCCGGTATTGGAATACTGTCGATCGCCACATAAATCTTTTGTCTTACCAGGTTGGTAATGAAATGTTCATGAGCCGGATTAATACTTCCTGCCTGCCACAGGACCCCTACCCTTTCGAAAAACGGATATAAGACATGATAAACGCTTTTTTCAAAGCCTTCTTTAAGAATCGATATATTGAGCAACTTTTCAAACTTGGCTTCATCGAGTTCGATCATAGCAACCACAAGGCTTTCGATCTGGCTGTCGTGGCCATTGGTGACCATCGACACCTCCATGACTTTCCTGGCCAGCTCTTCCTGGTCGAATTCAGAGACTTTGGATATCTTATAGCCATTGCGTAACAGAATGGATACATTCATCAGTTTCTTGACTTCCATATCACAGTACAGACGAATATTCGATTCCGTCCGGGCTGGCTCCACAATCCCGTATCGCTTTTCCCATATACGGATCGTGTGTGCCTTGATGCCGGTTATTCGCTCTAAATCTTTAATGGAATACAGGGCCATTGCCTTAACTGGTTAAACTCCGACTATTAACAATGACTACCGTTTATTGTTCAACGGAAGGCTGCAATTTAATCAGAAATAATCAATCGGAGAGAAGAGATGATTATTAATTTTAAATTTGCAGGAGAGGGCGGGATACGGCTGTGCTTCAGTTGGTATCCGGCTTGTAATGCGGTGGTCAAACGATGGAATCATTTAAATAATGATAGAAAGAATTAAAAGTGCCGTGATTGTTGGTTCGGGTAATGTTGCCTGGCATATGCTCAAAGCGTTGGGGGATTCAGGTATTGTGATTCGCCAGATTGTAGCCCGCAATCCCGTTACGGCAAGGATGCTCTCTGATGATTATCAGGTTCCATTTGTGACAGATCCTGCCTTGATGGATCGTGCAGCCGGTATCTACATCCTGGCCGTGCAGGATGATGAAATAGAACATGCCGCTCTGAGCCTGAAGCTGGATGATCAACTCCTGGTCCATACTTCAGGCTTTTCAGATCTGGCTGTTTTGCAGGGCTTTTCATCCGACACGGGAGTTATATGGCCCCTGCAATCCCTGACTACAGGTAAAAGCGTCGATTACAGGCAAATTCCATTTTTCATTGAAGCCAATAACGATCATACTTTATCCATCCTAAAAAACCTCGCGGAATCCATCTCGGATACCGTCATTTCCACCGAATCACCTATAAGGAAACACGTGCACCTCGCTGCCGTGATAGCATCTAACCTGTCAAACCACCTGTATACAATAGCTGCCTCGATTCTCGAAAAACAGAAAATCGCATTCGAAGTGCTGGTCCCGTTGATTCGCGAAACTGCAGCCAAATCTGCCCTGAAGGGACCTGTCCATAACCAGACCGGGCCTGCTTCAAGAGGTGACCTGAAGGTGATTGGCCAGCATCTGAAAATGCTGGAGGATGAGCCCTCATACAGAGATATTTATAAACTGATTACTGAAAACATTATTCAACACCGCTTAAATGAAGAACTATAAAGAGCTGCTCAAGCATATAAACACCTTTATATTCGATTATGACGGAACCCTGACCGACGGTACCGTCATTTTACTGGATGAAGGAGAGCCTTTGCGCACGGCCAATGTTCGTGACGGTTATGCCCTTCAACTGGCTGTCAAGAAAGGATTTAACGTAGTGATTGTCTCGGGCGGACGATCCCGGTCAATGGTCAACCGTTTCCGAATGCTGAATATAAAACATGTGTTTCTAGGGGTTGAACATAAGCTTGACACTCTCAAGACTTTTCTTCAGACCAACCACGTGGAACCGCACCAGGTCCTTTACATGGGGGATGACATACCCGATTTCCATGCCATGAAGTATTGCGGGGTTGCAACCTGCCCGGCTGATGCTGCCGAGGAGATCAAATCCGTTTCGCATTATATATCGCACTATAAAGGAGGCGAAGGATGTGCCAGGGATATCATTGAACAGGTGTTAAAAGTCCAGGGCCTCTGGATGAATGATGATGCTTTTACCTGGTAGATTATGGTCCCAAAAGCCTTCTTTCAACTCATCCGCCCTTTAAACCTTCTGATCATGGCCCTCACTCTTTGCCTGGTGAGATACGGTATATTCCTTCCCATTTTCAGGCAGAATGGTTTGGAAGGGCTTATGCCCGACTGGCAGTTTATTCTACTGATCCTGGCCACGCTTTTTATCGGTGCCGGGGGCTATGTTATCAATGACGTGCTTGACATTGAAATGGACAAGGTGAACAAACCCTCCAGGCAAATAATCGGTAAAAAGATAAGTGATGTCAGGGGGAAAAATCTGCACTTTAACCTCACAGCCGTTGGAATTGCTTTCGGAATTGCCTTCAGTTACCTTTCCGGTAATATTTTCCTGGGCATTTTGTTTGTCATTATCCCAACTGCCTTGTTTTATTACAGTTACAAGTACAAATACATGCCAGCAGTGGGCAATCTGGTAGTGGCTTCCCTGTCAGCCCTGGTCATCATCATTTACTGGGTATTTGAATTCTATTATCTTAAAGATCAGCCAGGCCGTTTTATTGAAGCCAGCCGCTATTTCATTTTAATTAACCGGTTTATCCTGGCGTATGCGGCTTTTGCCTTCATGGTCTCCCTCGTTCGGGAGATCGTTAAAGATGCACAGGATATTGAAGGAGATTCCCGGTTCGGTTGTAAAACTGTACCGATTGCCATTGGCATCCCCGGCACGAAGATCATTGTGACCATCCTCGTGGCAATCACCATTTTATGCCTGGCCTGGTTCCAGACTGTACTATCCGGGACAGGATATATTATTATAACCTATATGCTGATACCGACTCAATTACTGCTGTTGATATCCCTCTTCTTAACTCTGTCTGCCAGATCAAAAGAATCATTTTCAAGATTAAGCGTGCTCTTCAAGCTGATTATGCTCACCGGATTGCTGTCCCTCGCAGGAACCTGGTTCAGAAACATTTAAAAGGATGCTGGAAAACCTTAAAGAATACCGGATCATACTGGCTTCCCATTCCCCGAGGCGACGTCAGCTTTTGCGTGAGCTGGGGGTGGAATTCACGGAAATCAGCGCGAAGGTGGATGAAACCGTCCCTGAAGGAATGACCCCTGAGGAAGCGGCTACTTATATTTCCGAAAAGAAAGCGGATCATTTCATGGAATTCCTGGATGATGGCAGGACAATCCTCATCACTGCCGACACCCTGGTAATCGTTGACGGAAAAGTTATCGGGAAACCGGAAGGCAAGGAAGGAGCCAGGGAAATGCTCAGGTTATTGTCAGGTAAAATGCACCGTGTTGTCACCGGCGTAACGGTCAGAAGCAAGTCTAAAAACATCTCTTTCACGGATCTGACCGATGTGTATTTCAGCGAACTGACCGATGAAGAGATCGGGTATTACCTTGAAAATTATCAGCCATACGATAAAGCCGGGGCATATGGAATCCAGGAATGGATCGGATTTATCGGGATCAATCGGATCGACGGTTCATATTTCAACGTGATGGGGCTGCCGGTTCAAAGACTTTATGAGGAACTTCGCAGATTTTGATACCCGGGACACATTAAAATTTGGCTATTTTTGAACTTTGAACTTTGAACTTTGAACTTTGGATACTCGCCCGGTCATACTGATAACAAACGATGATGGTATTTTAGCCTCCGGCCTGCGGTTTCTCATTTCGGAAATGAAACAGATCGGAAGCGTAGTGGTCGTCGCTCCTGATCAGCCGATGTCAGGATCCGGACATGCCATTACGGTCAGAAATCCTCTCCGGCTCCATCTCATAGCAAAAGGAGAAAATTATCAGGAATACAGTTGCAACGGTACGCCGGTTGATTGCGTGAAGCTGGGAGAACAGGTGGTTCTCCGGAAAAAGCCCGATTTGCTGGTTTCGGGAATTAATCATGGTTCGAATGCTTCCATCAACATCATCTATTCCGGAACCATGGCTGCTGTCCTGGAAAGTGCCATCGGGGGCGTCCCCTCCATCGGGTTTTCCCTGCTGGATTACAGTCATAATGCCGACTTCAGTTCATGTGGTCCATTTGTCAGGACTGTGGCAGAGAAAGTTCTGGCCAACGGGCTCCCGGACGGTGTGTGCCTGAATGTCAACATCCCGGCGGTCAATGGCGAAGAGATCCGGGGCATCAGGGTCTGCCGGCAGGGAAGAGCCCGTTGGGTAGAGGAATTTGACAGTCGCACCGACCCACACAACCGCGAGTATCATTGGCTTACAGGTTATTTTGAAAACCTGGAGGAAAATGAAGATACGGATCAGTGGGCTCTGATGAATAACTATGTCTCTGTTGTACCGGTCCATTTCGACCTTACAGCTCACTATGCACTGTCAACACTACAACAATGGAACATGGATGCTGAAAAAAGATAACATAATACTGGGTGCCCTGATCGGATTGGTTTTGCCGGCCATCATGTATGGGATCCTCACTCTTCTGGCCGGTGTGACCGGTACTGGAACGGTCTGGACCAAACCTCTGGAAGCCGATAATATGATTATACTTTCCTTAGCCGTGAATATCATCCCAATCCGGATCTATTTTGTAAACTGGAAAATGGATAAAACAGGACGGGGCGTACTATTCATCACTTTCATATTAGTAGTCCTTTTCTTCATCTTCATAAGATATTTTTAAGATGAAGTATTATATCATAGCCGGTGAAGCTTCGGGCGACCTGCATGCATCAAACCTGATGAAAGCAATATCACAGCTCGACAAGCAGGCAGTCTTCCGGTGCTGGGGAGGCGACCTGATGAAAAGCTCCGGCGGAACAATCGTCAAGCATTACAGGGAACTTGCATTCATGGGATTTGCCCAGGTTGTCACCAATATCCGGACTATCATTCGCAATTTGAACTTTTGTAAAAAGGATATCCTGAGTTTCCAACCTGATGCCCTGATCCTGGTGGACTATCCTGGCTTTAACCTGCGGATCTCAGATTTTGCGCACCGGGCAGGCTTCAAAGTAATCTATTATATCTCTCCCCAGGTATGGGCCTGGAAACAGTCCCGGGTTCATAAAATTAAAAGGTCGGTAGATAAAATGCTCGTCATTCTTCCTTTTGAACAGGAATTCTATAAAAAATATAATTATGATGTGGAATTTGTGGGCCATCCCCTGCTTGACGTGATACGGAGCTCCGGTCATGCGTCCGTCCGCCAGGATTTTATCGCCGGAAATCTGCTAAGCGGAAAACCTATTATCGCTTTGTTACCCGGTTCAAGAAAACAGGAATTGCACCATATGTTGCCGTTCATGGCACGATTATCAGGCCGGTTCCCCGATTATGAATTCGTGATTGCAGGAGCACCGTCCATAGATCCCGAATATTATCAAAAACTGGTCGGAACGGAAGGGCTGAAAGTGCTGTTCAACCAGACTTATGAATTATTAAGACATTCTCAAGCCGCCTTGGTCACTTCAGGCACGGCAACCCTGGAAACGGCTTTGCACCATGTCCCCCAGGTTGTTTGTTACAGGGGCAGTTTGCTGGAATACATCATTGTCCGTCCGCTTGTCAAGATCAAATTCATTTCGCTTGTCAATCTGATTGTCGGCAGGCAGATCGTCAAGGAGCTGATCCAATATGACCTGAATGAGGATAACCTTTACCATGAACTGGAGATGATCCTGAATGAAACCTGGAGAAAAGTGATTTTCAGGGGTTACGAGGAACTTCACGGAAAGCTCGGTGGCGAGGGCGCTTCCGTGAGAGCTGCAGAAAGTATCTTTCATTTCATCAACTGACTTCCTGAAAAGAGTGACCGGAACAAGCCCTCAAAATTTGAATCCTCCTTCCAGTGTAATGAACCTTCCCGGACAAACAGCCCCTTTGCTGTCGTAATAATCGGTGTCCAGGAGATTTTGGATATTCAATACGAGAAACCAGTGCCGGAAGTCCTTCCAGATTCTCATATCAAGGGTCGTATAAGCCGGGTACTGGTCATCCTGAACTATCTCATCCCATTGGTTCAGGTCATTCACCCACCTGGAACCTGTACATTTCACAGCCAGTGAAGCATTGACAAACCGGTTTGTCCAGGTTCCAGTCAGTGAAGCCATATGTGCCGGCACATCGATCAGGTAGTTACCTGTAAGGTCAAAAGAACCTGAAGTGTCCTCCGGTTCATATTCTGAGATTTGCGAATGCGCATATGCATAATTGGCCGTGACCCTGATGCCCGGGACAACATCATAGATCACTTCGGTTTCAGCACCAAATATTTCAACCCCGGTAATATTTTCCGGCATAAAAACCGGCCTTTCGCCAAAACCCATATCAATAGAATCACCGGAATTGACGTAATATATAAAATCTTTTCCAAGGCTGTAATAGAGTGACAGAGATGCTCCCAGCTTCCCTGCAAATCGCCAATCGATCCCGGTTTCGATATTATCGAGGTATTCCGGGCCCAATTCGGTATTTGCGATTTTAAAACCGCCTTTCATCCTGCCTGAGCGGCATAGGTCATCCAGTACAGAGGGCCTGAAACCCCTGGCATAACTTAGATATACCCGTTCATATTCTCCGAACTTATACTGAACAGAGAGTTTTGGACTGATGGCATTCCATTGGTCTTCACTCAGTCCATCTTCCTGGTAAATTGTCATGAATGATGTTTCAGCTGAAGGATTTTCGATCAGGAAAGCCCCGTCAAAATAATGTGCATAATCAAACCTCAATCCGGCTATTACATGTATCCTTTCATGAAAGAATTTCATTTCATCCTGTGCAAAGATACCCAGGGTATTCATCTTTCCACGGTTACAAACAATATCGGTGGATGTATAATACACATCGCTGGCATCAACACTTCCCTGTTTAATATCCATGCCGGCCGTGAGCCGGTGGTGTTCGCGAAGGTCAAGTGTATAGGAAAACAATCCTCCAAAATCCACCCGTTCGCTGAGCACATGATACCAGGTATAATCATCCTTAAGATATTCATTTACTTTTTTATAATCTTCACTCAGGTAAAAAAGACTTGCATTCCATGATGAATTCTTTTTCTCACCGTGATATCGTCCCCGGAAATGGTAAGTATCGTGGTCAGTGATGTTTCCTTCAGGCTGGAACACTTTTTCCCCGGTACCCTGGCGGTCATTAAAATAGATGCCATCCAGCTCTATGTAACTGTCATTGCCCAGGTCGTACCCGATCTTTGCCCCGGCCACCCATTCCTTCATATTCGATTTGATGATATAAGGATTGGCTTTCCGATCAGCTTCTGATTGAGTTATGTATCCGTCACTTTGCAGGTAATAGCTGTTCAGCGACCAGTAGAATCCCCGGTCAAGGCTGTCGGCCAGTTTTCCTGATACAGAAAGGTCCCCGCCGAATGTATTGTAAGTGCCATATTTCAGGCCCACTTTTCCGGAAAGCGGTAAAACCGGCTTTTTGGTTATGACATTGACCATCCCGCCCATTGCGTTCCCGCCATAGAGAGCGGACCCGGGTCCTTTAACGACTTCGATCCGGGAAATATCTCCGGTGTTGATGAGGTTCCAGTTGACCGATCCGCCATCCGCCTTGTTAACGGGAATCCCGTCGAGCAAAACCAGCACCCTCCCCTGCTCTTTGCCATCCAGGCCGCGCATGGTGACGGTGGATTTGGAAGAAAAGATGCCGAACGGCCTGCTCACATTCACTCCGGGCAAATATTGCAGGTATTCATCCGTATATTGAGCCGGCAGGGCCTTTACCTGAAAAGATGTCAGAACATTGATGCGGGTGGGGACTTCCAACAAAATATTTTCTGTTTTAGTTGCGGAAATGATGATCTCATCGAGGTAAATCACGCTTGAATCCTGATTAACACCTTCGTTCTCTGCCACTATAGCCGAAGGAACCGACTGGGAAAGAGCATGGAATGTAACAGATGACAGGATTAAAATCAGCCAGAATACGCATCGGCACAGATGAAAACCAGAACGACAGGCAGCGCTATATGAAATCATTACTTCTGAATTTTAATAGCTATTTCCATGGATCCGGAAGCTGTTTCATCTGCCCTGATCACTTTGATCAATCCGTATTTTCCGCCGGCTGTTTTGAATGGTATGATCTTTCCGGTGTAGCAAAATTTACACTGGCCACTGACATTTTCGGGCTTATAGCCATTGACCAGCAAACTGTCATTGACAGCCGCGTCAAATTCCTCCCCGCTGATCAGGTCATTATCCGTAGTTTTATAATCATAGAGCGTGGAATTCTTCACCGGCCAGTTCTCGAATTGAGGATAATAGGTCTGGGCGGAAGGATAGCCCGGACAGGTAAATGTCGGGGAGGATTTGTTAGAAGTCAGGTACCAGAAGGCAGCCAGGTCAATCTCAAATTCATGACCGGCAACATTTTCACCGCTATATCCAATTCCTGCATCGAGATCGATAAAATTTGGAAAATCTTCATTGTCCTGGAAACTTAAAAAGATGGATGGGTAGTAATGGATCGCTCCATAAGCTGACCCATCCCCTTTAAAAATTGTCAGAACCATCAAAGCAGTATCGCGATTGGCATTCATAATAAAGAAACTCCAGGTTTCGACAGGCGCATCGCTTTTAGTAAAGGAAAGGACCGTGTCCAGTCCGCCAGTTTCCACATAAATTCCCCTGTCTATTTCCGTCACTATTTTTTCCGTCGTGATCCGTTCCACCCTCAGATTTGTGATGGCCGATCCGCCACCGACTGCTGAAAATCCAAATTTCAGCAGTCCTCCAACGGGAATTGAATCACCATTATGCGTGTATTCCGGCCCTTCTTTGAAAATGATGAAAGGATTGGAATCGGGTGAATCCTCAGGGGAGCATCCGCTGTAAAGCAAGGAACCAAAAATTACCGACCAGATACCAACTATCTTTCTCATTATCAAGCAGTCCTTCAGGAAAATTATTTCTTCATTTTCAGTTCAAATGATACCGAACCAGTTGCATCCTGAGTGACGGATGTAACCAGCAGGAGCCCGTACAGACCGGATTCGGTTTTAATGGAATACACATCATCGACCTGTAAATCTTTGGCCTTTTTCCGGGCATCAGCTTCCACGAATGAAGAGACGATCAGATCATCGGTATTCTCGAGGGCATCGAATTGCTGCGGCGTAAGCGTGGTTTTATAAAAGAAGGTCGTGTTGGTAACCGTCCAGTTTTCCACGGAACTGGAACCGGTAAAAATTCCGGTTATACCGGTTCCGGGAGAAGCAAGGGCAATATTGTTCCCGCCTTCTGCTTCATAAAAGCAGAAAATGTCGATAGCTGACTGTTTCTGAAAACCCTCATCCATCGTGTAGACCTTGTTATCCCCAATTGAATAAAATCCTCCAACGGCGTTATTATCCTGCGCACCAAGGGATACCGTGACGAACTGGGGATCATCCTCCTCTTTGTCACATGCCACAAACAGACTTCCTGATATACCAAGAACCATAAATAAAAAGAACAGCTTTTTCATAATGTTTGATTTATTTAATCGATATGCATTAATTTACATAACGCCTGCAAAAATATAACTCTTTGCTTACGTCAGGCAGGAAAGATCTAATTTGTAATATGTCTAAAAAAGGAAGAATCCGAAGGCTGAACGATTCATTCTTTGACAAACTCATACGTAGTGTATTCAAGGAAGTCAGCCACACTGAGAATGAATGACTTAACCTTCCCGCCTTCAATAGTAAAAGGAAAAACTTTAATCCCCCAAAGAGGGCGGCTGTATGTGCACAGGAAACGGTCACCTGACAGATGCTCCAGTCTGGCTGTCAGATCGGAATGGTGTTCAAGTGAAAGATAAAGGGCATTTTTATGGGCTTTGAGAGTAGCTGTACCATAAACATCGTTGCGGTAGGTCCCTTCAAATTTTTTAAGATTCAGACTGGATGGCAGCAACATCTGTACGGTATCTCTCCAGGCGCTTTCCAGGGCCCATTGTCCCTCAAACGCCTGTTTATAGCGTTTCAGGTAGAATTGGCTGTAATTCCTGTAAGGCAGATCCAGGTATGCATCAATGATCTCCCATTTGAGCGCCTGGTAAAACCCGTTCATATCCGTATTGGTAAGAACCACAACGCCAAGGTTCTCTTCAGGTATCAACGCCACGGAAGTGACAAAACCGTCCACGCCACCGGTGTGTGAAACGATCTCCCTGCCTTCATAATCCATAATGTCCCATCCGAGACCATAGAGCGAATAATGGGCACGGTTGAACGGATGACGTGTCGGACGGACGATAAACTGGGCTGTCTGCGCCTTCCTGATGGCCTTATAGGGTATTACCTCCCGCCCCTTGTAATTTCCGCTGTCCAGCAAAGCCATCACCCAATGGCTCATGTCGTTGACAGAGGAAGAAATACTGGCAGCCGGGGCAATATTATCGATCTGGCAATGAGGGACCACAATGAGCTTACCGTCAACTAATGTATGGGCTGAGGAGAGATTGGCGGCATTTTTGGTTTCTGAAGTGAGGACAAGGGTCCTGTTCATTTCCAGCGGCCCGGTAATACGAGTCCTTATAAACTCGTCCCAGGGCATTCCGCTGATCTTCTCTATGCATTTTCCTGCCACCAGGAATCCGGCATTGCAATAACCGTATTTCGTTCTGAAATCGTAGGATGGCGTCAGTTTTCCAAATTTTTCCATCACTTCCCCGCTGGTCAGATCCGATTCCCAGTACATAAAATCCCCCTGGAACGTAGCCATGCCCATACGATGCGACATAATATCCGTCAGAGTTGCATGTTCAGCTGCCCATGGATCTTTCATGGTGAATTCGGGCAAATATTTGGTGACCTTATCATCCATAGAGCACTTTCCTTCGGCCTCCAGCATAGCCATGGCCGTGCCAGTAAATGCTTTCGTGTTGGATGCAATCATAAAAAGGGTATTTGCATCGACCTTTTCCGGCTTTCCGTCTTCCAGGTATCCAAAACCTTCCGAGACGACCACCTGGCCGTCCTTGACCACCAATACAGCAATTCCGGGGATCTGCCAGTCTTTCAAAGCTTTTTCTGTGTATATGGCCAGACTATCCGTAATGAAAGCCGGAACCTGCGAGAATCCCTCCGACCACATGGTCAACCCGATCAGTAAGAAAATGGTATTAATTTTTTTAAGCATGGTAAAAAATTATCGTTCAAAACTATGGAAAATTGAGGTTTTAACAAAACTTTAACATGGGGCTATTTAGAACCGATCTAATTTTGATTTGTTATTAACTCAAAATCAATCATTATGAAATTTCAAATATTTATAGTTGTCCAGTTAATCCTGATTTTGTCATTTGGTAACGCATCAGCCCAGGGAATTGCAATAAATGAAAATGGTGCCGCCGCGCACAGCAGTGCCATGCTGGACATTCAAAGCACCTCAAAAGGGGTGTTAATTCCAAAGATGACCAGCGTTCAGAGAAGCAATATTGCTTCACCGGCGGTGGGTTTATTAGTGTTTGACACCAATTCAGAAAGTTTCTGGTTCAACGGAACCAATGGCTGGGTAGAGTTGTCGGATGCCACCAGCAATCCCTGGCAGCCAATTGGGAATAATATTTTTTTCAATACAGGTAATGTTGGAATCGGGGATGCCAATCCATCTGCAACCCTAACCGTGGGTAATGGGGATAAGTTCCAGGTTGAAGGCACCCGTGGAAACGTCACCTTTTCGGATGACTCTGCCAGCATTAAATTTCCTGCGGTATCCGGACTTAACCGGCCGATGATCTACTTGTTTGCATCTGGTTCCCTGAATACCGACAGAATGATCTTAGGGCACTCTCCATCATTTCCCACCTGGGGAATGGAATACGATGACACCTCTGACGTATTTCATTTCCGATCTTCATCCAGCCGGAAATTTACCTTTGAACTAGCGACCGGGGACCTGGGCATAGGAATTGAAGATCCAGGGTATCCCATTGACCTGCTGGGCCGGATGAGATTGCAATCAGGCACTTCCTCCAGCACAAGGCCGGGGATCTGGTTCAGCAGCTATGACAATGAATTCGACCGGGCGCTTTTCGGAATGTCAGAGCCCGATTCCGTTATCGGTATATGGAGCCAGCACCTGAATCAATGGGCCATTGAATTTGAAATCATGCGTGAGCCACGGATCGGGATCAACATTCCTGCCGGCTCACCACCCAGAGCCGAGGTACATTTATATCACAGCAATTTTGGGGGGTCGAACGATGGGGTCAGGATTCAGAATGAAGGTACTAGCGGCCATTACTGGAACCTGTATACATCCAACTCCACCGGACACCTTGAATTTTACGATAATGGAATTATCAGGGCCCGGATAGCAAATGCTACCGGCGTTTACACCGCCGTGTCCGATGAACGGATGAAGAACAACATACGCGAAATGGAACCCGTTTTGCCAAAGGTCCTGTCAATGGGATTGAAAAGATATACCTTCAAGGACGACCCGTCTGGTATTTCATATTATGGAGTCATTGCCCAGGAACTGCAACAAGTATTTCCTGAAAATGTCTCCGTATCCTGGGATCCCGGGCAACCAGGCGTGTTAATGGTGGATTATGCGAGCCTCAGTGTGGTTGCGCTTAAAGCCATCCAGGAGCAACAGGCAGAGTTGGAATCTCTTAAAGCTCAAATAGAATCCCTGAAAGCCCTGGTCGGCGGGCAGGAACCACCGGCCAGTACCCTGGAGTAATCCCCAAATATGGCACATTACAGCTGTATCACATTATAATTCCACCACATCATCGAATATTGACATCTTGTCGTATTCTTAAAAATTTTTCTTCTTCCTTTTGCGGGATAAAAAAACTTTTCTACCTTTGCAGCCCGATTTTAAACACTAATTTTCAGAAATATGGCAAATCATAAATCAGCATGGAAAAGGATCCGTTCAAATGAAAAGAAAAAGATCCAGAACCGTTATCATGGAAAAACCATGCGCAACGCCATCAAGAAGTTTAAGTCCATCGAAATGAAAACCGATGCAGTTGCACAGCTTCCGGCCCTGGTTTCAATGATTGACAAGATGGCAAAACGGGCCATTATCCATAAAAATAAAGCATCCAATCTCAAGTCGAAACTTACACGTAAGGTTAATGCCCTGGTGTAATCCTTTTATAAAGAGTACGAAAAGGCAGCCTGTCGTCTGACAGGCTGCTTTTTTTTTAACATCTCCGGGTATATTTTCCATTTTTCCCGATAAACAGAAAAAGGAAAATATGACTTATGATCCAAGAATTCCAATCAAACAGTGGTCGGAAGATGACCGGCCAAGGGAAAAGCTTCTCCTGAAAGGAAAAGGGGCGCTGAGCAATGCGGAGCTTATCGCCCTGTTGCTGGGCTCAGGAACGCGGAATGAATCAGCTGTGGACCTTGCCAAGCGTATATTGGACCAGAGCGGTCACAACCTGGCTGAGTTGTCGAGATTTCAACTGACAGACCTTCAGAAATTCAAAGGTATCGGGCTTGCCAAGGGGGTAACCATCATTGCGGCCCTGGAACTGGGCAACCGGAAACGCAGCCAGGATGCGCTGGCAAGGGACAAGGTAGCGGGCAGCAGGGATGTCTTTGAGCTTTTCCATGGTGATCTGGCAGATGC
Source organism: uncultured Bacteroidales bacterium (assembly GCA_964619555.1). Taxonomy (GTDB): domain Bacteria; phylum Bacteroidota; class Bacteroidia; order Bacteroidales; family JAGOPY01; genus JAGOPY01. Next base: position 274,915 of record CAZUDV010000002.1, read on the forward strand.
CCAGTATGAAGCCTTCTGGGTATTGCTTCTGAACCGGGCCAACCGGGTCATCCGAAAGGTCAATATAAGCGAGGGCGGTATCTCAGGCACGGTGGCAGATCCTAAAAAGATCTTCAAAATGGCCCTGGAACAAAGTGCCAGTTCCATTATCCTCTGTCACAACCATCCATCCGGAAATACCCAGCCAAGCGAAGCCGATATCAGGCTGACCAGGAAACTGAAAGAGGCAGGGCTGCTGCTGGATCTTCCCGTACTGGACCACCTGATACTGGGCGGGGATAATTATTTCAGCTTTGCAGATGAGGGAATGATCTGAAGCATACCGTGAGCCTGGATGCATTCCATCATTCTTTTTTTCAGCTTCCAGCAGGTCATCTGGCGGGTTTCCAGTTGTTTGGCCAGTTCGTAAGTGGATATTCCGGGGTCCTGGCATACTTCATAAGCAAGCCGGAATGCCTGGGTAAGCGGCAGGTGGCAACCATGAAAAATCGTATGGGCCGTTGCCGATTCGTCTTTCTTGCAACGTGTGCAGCGCCTGGAATGTGGCGTTTTACCCCTGCAATAATTTACGTTCCCGCACTTGCGGCATACATAACCCTGCTTCCATTTCTCCCCTGCTATGAATTCCAGTAAAGAATCCTCATCCTGCATCAGGGAATCCAGTTGAAGCGGTGTGATCTGTTGTAAAAAATCTGCCATCCCAAACTTAAATCTGACAACTTGTCATTGGTATAATTATTGCACAAAAATAATAAAAAGTGATAATAAAGCGATTTAATTAAAATAATATTTATATTTGCAGCAAATCTTAAATTAAAAAAAATGAAAAAGCTCGGCTATCTTTCCATACTGGTCATCTTCCTGTTCATCGGTTGCAGCAATACTTCCGGTGATAAAACTGTATCAGATCCCAAAACACAGCCTGTGGTAAAAACAGACGGCGGAAGCGCCACAGCCAGCTCCGTCAAACCGGAACACCTTACTAAGGAAACTTTTAAGGAAAAGATCATGAACTACGAAAAAAATACCCAGCAATGGGTTTACGAAGGTGACAAACCAGCAATTGTGGATTTTTATGCCGACTGGTGCCGCCCTTGCAGGATGATTGCTCCGATCATGGATGAACTGGCAGTTGAATACCAGGGGAAGGTGAACTTCTACAAAGTGGATACGGAAGTGGAGAAAGAACTGGCGGCGGTATTCGGGATCACCAGCCTACCAACTGTGGTTTTCATTCCCGCATCTGGCAATCCATCCGCCCAGAAGGGGGCCATGCCCAAGGAATCCTACAAGCAAATCATCGATGAATTTTTGCTGAAAGCACCGGTGACCAATTAGGATCTGCATTCACGGATTTTTTAAGATACCGGATTCGGAAAATCTAAAGGAATCGCAGACCAGAGTAAAAAAACCAGATAACAGAAATATTAAACTAAAAATTAACAGATATGGCGTTAGAGCATTTGACCAAAGAAACATTCCTTTCAAAGGTCTTCGATTATGAAAAAAATAAAGAGTGGAAGTTCCAGGGTGAACTCCCCTGCCTGATAGATTTTTATGCCGACTGGTGCGGACCGTGCAAAATGGTCGCTCCCATTCTTGAAGAACTGGCAGTTGAGTATAAAGGCAAAATAAATATCTACAAAGTTGACACGGAGGAAGAGCAGGAACTGGCCGGAGTATTTGGCATCCGCAGTATCCCTTCGCTATTGTTTTGTCCTTCAAACGGAACTCCGCAGATGGCAATGGGCGCCTTACCAAAGGATACTTTCAGGCAAGCCATCAACGATATTCTTTTGAATAAGAAATCCACCGAAAATTAATTGAATTTTATCTGATAGATGACGCCGGCTTTCCTCGCGGACAGCCGGCATTTTTTTTGATGCGGGAATCCGTTATATTTGCGCTGATGGTAAATAACATCAACCATACGGACAGTATCCTCCTGTCAACAGCTTACTTTCCGCCGGTAGAATACTTCGCCTGCCTCGTGGGCGCAAAAGAAATCGTGCTTGAACAAAAAGAGACTTTCCCCAAACAGACTTTCAGGAACCGATGTCAGGTAATGACAGCAGCCGGGAAAGTTACACTGGTCGCGCCGGTCGTCCGACCCGGAGGAAACCATTCGCAAACCTCAGAGATTGGGTTGTGTTTTAAGGAACCATGGCAAAGAAACCACTGGAAAACCCTGATAACAGGGTATGCCTCTTCTCCCTTCTTTAATTATTACGCTGACCTGATTTCGCAAATGCTGTTCCAAAAGGAAGTCAACCTGTTCCGTTTTAACTTGCAAATTATCCTAAATATCTGCGACCTACTTGAATTGTCCCCCAAAATCAAATCGAACGACAGATTTGAAAAGAACCCGGAAAGATCGGCAGATTACCGGAATCTTATCCATCCAAAAAAAACGACAACTTTTCATATTATTCCATATCCGCAGGTATTCATCCATTTGCATGGATTCATCCCCGGGCTGAGCATCCTGGACCTGTTGTTCAATCTTGGGCCGGAGTCACGGGATTACCTGGTAAAACTTTGGAATGCCAACAGGAAAGTCAACCAGCAACTCTTCTGATCAGTCTCAATGCGTGGGTGTAACGTTTCAGGCCGGTATTGAAAATACCATAGTGGTCGATCGGATCGATCTGTACTTTCCCGGAACAATGAATAACATGCCCCTGGTCAAGCAGAATACCGACATGAGAAATGATGCCATCGTCATGGTCAAAGAATGCCAGGTCGCCCGGGGTTCCTTCGCTGAGCAGGTTGATCAGTTCGCCCTGTGCAGCTTGCCGGACAGCATCCCTTTCCAGGCGGATGCCATGTTGCTTGAAAACAATCTGGGTAAATCCTGAACAGTCCAACCCCATATAAGTCCTGCCGCCCCACAGATAAGGGCAGGACAGGTATCCCTTTGCAGTTGCCACCAGTTCGAACATCCCGGTAAATGCAAAGCGGTGACTGATTCCCTGGAAGGTAAATTCCTCCTGGTTGAATGACATTTTATTGTCGTCTGAAAGGTACAGGCTGCAGCCGGCCGGCAGAAACAGCCGTTCCTCGCCCCGCATGACCATGTCATGCATATGATGCCGGTTCACATTCAATGGATGATGCAGGAAGGTCTGATAGGCTCTTTCGTCAAGAAAACTGATCTGCTTGAAATCAATCCATCCCCTGTAATTGTCATACTCCGTATTGACAAGCAACCAGGGACCGCTGCTTTCAAGTATTTCGAACATTTCTCCAAATAAGAGCTGGGTAGTCATTTCTGACCTGTCAGATGGTTCGCTCCTGACGGGTATAACCGCTAGCCTGCAAATTCCGAAATCCATCATTATTTGTATATGAATGCAAATTTAACCAGATTATCTCTAAATTAGCAGTGAATTCAATTCATCATCCGGCAATATGAATGGAAACAGCGACAAGCGCGAAATACTTTCTAAAATAGCCCTGTTCATTTCTGCCGTTGTCCTTCTGGTCATTGTATTTCCGAAGGAAGGCAGGTTCAAGTATGAATTCACCAAGGGAAAACCCTGGCTGCATGACGATTTGTATGCTCCTTTCGATTTTGCCATAATCAAATATGAAGATGAATTGCAATCGGAGCAGTCAAAAGTCCTGGAAGATCTGAAACCTTACTTCAATCTGGATACATCTGTCCAATCAAGACAAAAAGCCTTGTTTGAAGTTGAATTTAACGAGTACTGGATAGAAAAATATGGTCATATAAACGCATTCCCTTCGAACAGGGAAAAATCGTTCGAAGCAGGCACCCAGCTCCTGGACACCCTTTTTATTCATGGTATCATTCAAATTGCCCCTTCAGTCGAGGACAAGCCAAGGGAGTATGAGATCAACGTCCTGACAAGGAATGTGGCCCGGGAGACCACCCTGAAAAATGTTTTCACATTGCAGCAGGCCAGCGATTACATTCTGGCAAACAAATTCCGGTTCGAACCGGGTGACAGGGACAAGATGCAATCCCTGCTTACCAATGTCCTGACACACAATCTCTTTTACGATCCAAATAAGACCACGGCCGAGAAAGATGCGTCATTGTCAAGGATCAGTCCATTCCATGGAATGGTACAACAGGGTGAGCTCATCATTTCCCGTGGCGCACTTATCAACGATAGCCATTACCGCATCCTCAATTCGTTGAAGACCAATTACGAAGCACAGCTCGGTACATCGAAAGCATTTTACGCCATCACCGGTGGACAAGCGATCCTTACCTCGGTTTCCATTCTCGTCCTGGCATTATTTCTTTTTATTTACAGGAAGGACATTTTCGCCAATAATAAAAAGATCTTTCTCATCCTGCTGTTAATATTCATGATGGTATTCACGGCCAGCATGGTCGCCCGACTGGATATCAGCTACTTTTACCTGATCCCGGTGTGCCTTGTCCCGGTCATTATCCGGGTATTTTTCGACACGAGGCTCGCGTTGTTCGTACACCTGATCACCATATTCAACACCGGGTTCATCGTTCCCAACAGTTTCCAGTTTGTATTCATCCAGCTGATGGCAGGGGTGGTAGCCATTATGAGCATTAAGCGCCTGGAAAGAAGGTCGCAGTTTATTTATACTTCGTTTTTTGTCTTCTGCACCTACATAACGATTTATATCGGGTTGATACTGATGCAGGAAGGTAATTTGCGCGGAGTTGAGCCAGGCCAGGTATACAAAATGGCTGGCAATGCCGTACTGCTCCTCTTCGCTTACCCGATCATCTATGTTATCGAAAGACTTTTTGGGTATATTACCGACGTCACGCTCATTGAACTGGGCAACAGTAACAATAAGATTCTGCGGGAACTGGCCGAAAAAGCTCCCGGGACCTTTCAGCATTCCCTGCAGGTAGCCAATCTGGCGGAAGAAGCCTCCTATGCCATAGGGGCCAATAGCCTGCTGGTCAGGGTCGGGGCCTTGTACCATGACATCGGGAAGATAGAAGCCCCGATGTACTATATTGAAAACCAGGTCTCAGGTGTCAATCCCCACGATAAACTGTCGTATGAGCAAAGTGCGGAGATCATTATCAAACATGTGACCTACGGACTTACTCTTGCCAGGAAATACAAACTTCCTCCGGAGATCACCGATTTCATCGCCATGCATCATGGTACCCGCAAGGTGGAATATTTTTATATCAAGCAAAAACAGGAGAATCCAGATAAAAGCCTGGATGAAAAAGCCTTTACGTATCCCGGGCCAATCCCGAATTCAAAAGAAACTGCCCTGGTCATGATGGCTGATTCTGTGGAAGCCGCCTCCAGGAGTTTCATCAACCCGGATGAAAAATGCATCGGTGAAATGGTTGACAAAATCATCTCACGTAAGCTTGAATCTGAACAATTCAGCAATGCGGACCTTACCCTTCAGGATATCTCCCGTACCAAGGAGATCTTCAAAAAGAAACTCATGACCATTTACCATGTCAGGATCAGCTATCCGGAAGATTAAATTCCTTTCAGCATGACCCGCCAACGACACTATCCAATAAATTTGGAATAAATCTAAATTCCTCAAAAAGGTTTTCATATTTAAATTTTCTACCTTTGCCGGCGTAATTAAAGATATTCTTCAGGGCAGGGTGCAATCCCCGACCGGCGGTGAAAGTCCGCGAATCCCGACCCAATCGGGACCGATCCGGTGAAATTCCGGAACCGACAGTTAAAGTCTGGATGGAAGAAGGATTTCTGATCTATCCGCCATTGGCGTATACCGTCATGAATTTATAATTCCGCCCTGGAGAATTTGTCCGGGGTTTTGTCATTTATAGAATGGAATTATGAAAGGAAAATTACTTTACGCCAATTTGATCATCGTTTTTGTTTTCAGCCAGTTAGCGATTAGTGGCCAATGTTTGATAAGTGGGAAGATTGTAGGCTCCGGTTCAGGGCAGCCCATCCCATCGGTCAATATCCGAATTGCAGGTTCTGATAAAGGAACGGCTACTGATAATTTCGGCTATTTCATTTTAAGGGCCCAATGTTCCAGCCAGACATTGGTTTTCAGTAGTATCGGCTATTTGACGGATTCCCTTTCCATCTTTCTTAAGGGGGAAGAAAGCGTGGATCTTGGCGTCATTGCCCTGCGGAAGGCTTCCATCGGACTGGAGGAAATCAGTATCATTGCACCGGAAGCTCAGGACCGGCGCACCCCTGTTTCCGTCTCTTCCATCAGGAGCGAAGCGATCGAGCAACGGCTCGGCGACCAGCCACTGCCTGTCATCATGAATTCAGCTCCCGGCGTCTATGCCACGCGCACCGGCGGTGGCAGCGGGGATGCAAGCGTCAACATCCGCGGATTCAAGCAGGAAAATGTCGCCCTGCTTCTGAACGGCATCCCCATTGGAAGCGTGGAAAACGGACTGGTATACTGGAACAACTGGCTGGGTCTCACTGAAGCCACGCAACAGATCCAGGTCCAAAGAGGGCTTGGCGTGTCGAATGTGGCGCTGAACTCAATCGGAGGAACCATCAATATAATCACCAGGACCACCAATATTGAGAAAGGCGGAAGTCTAAAGTTTTCCCTGACCGATTACGGCAATTTTAAAACCACGCTCATGCTGTCGAGTGGCTGGTTAAAGAATAATTTCTCCGTTACATTCCTGGGTTCCCGGTTTTCCGGACCGGGTTACGTTGACGCCACTTACAATTCAGGATGGGCCTATTATTTGTCCATGACAAAAGAGTTCAACAAAAGGCATATGATTGTTTTCACTGCGCTTGGCAATCCGGAAAAACACGGACAAAGGAACTTCAAAATGACCCGGGATGAAATTGACCGCTATGGTCTTAAATACAATAAAGACTGGGGCAGCTACAATGGAGAAATCAATAATGCCAGTGAAAATTTCTATCACAAACCGCACCTTAGCCTGAACCATTACTGGAACATCGACGAAACCAGCCTGTTGGCGACTTCATTCTACATTTCATATGGTTCCGGCGGGGGCAAATGGAATGACTCATTTGGAAACAATCCGTGGATATTCAGCTATTACAATCCCAGCGGACAGATTGACTGGGAGACCATTTACCAGATCAACGACACCAATACGCAGGTATATACGCTGGCCAATGGCACGGACACCAACGGATACAGTGTCAATATCCAGACCGATTTCCTGGCCAGCCACATATGGACAGGATTATTATCGACCTATAAAAAGGACCTGGGGCCGTATTTCAAACTAACGGCCGGAATCCATGGAAGGCTCTTCCGGTCAACGCTTCAGCAAAAAGTCAGGGACTTGCTCGGTGGGGATTTCTACATCGATGGGTATACTTATGCAGTCGATGGTGTCGGGGGCCGGGATCAGGTAAGGCATGTCGGCGATATTGTGAAGATAGATAATGGCGCCATAAACGACTATTTAGGTGTTTTCGGCCAACTCGGATACAGTGCCGGAAATTTTTCAGCTTTCATGGCCGGTACCCTTTCAGGTAACTGGTACCGTCGTACCGATCCTTACAACTATATACAAAATCCTGAAAGTGATTGGGTTTATAAGTCGGGTTATGACCTAAAGCTGGGAGGTAATTATAATCTGAATGAGTACCATAATATCTACCTGAACGGTGGCTACTTTTCAAGGGCTCCCTATTTCAAGTTCGTATTCGGCAATTTCAATAATATTCCTACGGAAAATCTTAAAAATGAGAAGACCTGGGCGGTGGAGGCCGGCTACGGCCTGAACCTGAAAGCCACCCGGTTTCGTATCAATTCCTATTATACCCGGTGGGCAGACAAATCCATCCTGACCAACGAATACAACCAGTTTGAGGACCCATCCATGGTTCAGGGGCTGGATGCCCTTCACATGGGCATAGAAGCAGAACTGGAGCAAAAAATAACGCCCTGGCTTTCTGCAGGGGGAAGTCTCACGGTGGGTAACTGGCAATGGAAAAACAACGTCACTGCCCTGGTATTCAATGACGATAATGCAGTAGTGGATACCATCAATGTTTACGCAGACGGTTTATACGTTGGAGATGCTCCGCAAAAGCAGGTTACGTTGTTTGCAACCGTAAGAATCATGAAAGCCGTGACACTTTCAGCCTATTATAATTATTACGATGACCTCTATGCTGATTTCAGTCCCAACACAAGGACCAATCCCGATGACGATGCCCAGCCTTACAAGCTGCCTGCTTATCATAACCTGGATATGTATGCCAGTTGTCCGTTCAGGATCGGCCAAATACAAGCACAGATCGATGCGGGATGTCAGAATGTATTGAATTCCAGCTACATCATTCGGGGCCAGGATGGCGTCACGCATACCGCAGAGGATTTTACTGGTTTCTGGGGATTTGGCCGGACCTTTTTTATCACATTTATGGTACGATTCTAATTATAAATCCCTGATTATCAATCATATTTTTTTGTTAACATACCATTTTTTACTGAGTAATTGTAAATCAATTTTTTAGCAATTATTGATTAAAATCTTCTGTTATTTTGTTAACAAATTGGTAACAGGGCGAGATACATCTTTCCCTAATTTCGCCCCAAATTGAAATTTCAATAAACTTAACACTATGAGACACATTTACAAATTACTGACGATGGCGGTTTTCGTTATGATCACCACCGCCCTGTTTTCACAAGGTACCACTACCTCAGGTCTAAACGGAAAGGTCACCGATAAGGCCGGGTCTGCCCTGACCGGAGCGACCGTTCAGGCAATTGAAACTTCAACCGGGGCCCAGTACGGAACGATCAGCGATGACAAAGGGTTCTTCCGTCTGGCTAACCTTAATCCGGGCGGCCCTTACAAATTCACCGTTACATTTGTTGGATTCCAAACCTTTGAGCGGAATGATATTTTCCTGACCTTAGGACAGACTCTGAAAATCGATGTGCAATTAGGGGAAACAGCTACTGAGCTGTCCACTGTTGAGATCATTGCGACTCAAAATGACATTTTCGATGGTAACCGGACCGGAGCCCAATCGAACATCAATGCAGAGAACATCCAGCGAATGCCTTCGCTTGGAAGGAACATTTCCGACTTCACGCGGCTGACGCCCCAGGCCAAGGTCACTACTTACGGCGGTCTTGAAGTAGGTGGGATGAACAACCGGTACAATGCCATCTTCATTGACGGAGCTGTCAACAATGATGTGTACGGACTTGCTGAATCCGGAACCAATGGAGGACAGACCGGTATTTCACCGTTCAGCATGGATATCATTGACCAGTTCACCATTTCCATAGCCCCCTACGATATAAAGCAGGGCGGTTTCGCAGGTGCCGGCATTAATGCCGTAACCCGCAGGGGAACCAATGAATTCTCCGGATCGGCCTATTATTATTTCAGGAATGAAGCTATTGCCGGAAAGACCCCGACCGACAATCCTGAGCTGGATAGGGAGAAACTGGCTGACTTTTCATCAAATACTTATGGATTCCGCTTAGGGGGACCTATCATCAAGGACAAGCTTTTCTTCTTTGCCAATGCTGAGATTCAGCAGGACGAAACGCCTCAGCCATTTGATTTCGGCACTTATGGCGGTTCTGTCACCACCGATCAATTGGATCAATTGTCTGATTTTGTCAAGTCGGAATACGGTTATGATCCGGGAAGTTATAATGGCGGTATCCGCACCCTGGATGGTCTTAAACTGTTCGCCCGGTTAGACTGGAACATCAGTGAGAAACACAAACTTTCCCTTCGTCACCAATACACCAAGGCTGAGCAGGTGACCCCCGGTGCACCTACGACTACCAACCTTATTTTCTCCAATGCCGGGATTGCCTTTCCGTCGACCACCAATTCCACTGCCCTGGAATTAAAGAGTCTTTTCGGAAATAATTTCTCCAATGACCTGATCATCGGCCTTACCTTCGTGAGAGACGACCGTGACCCGATGAGCGCTAATTTCCCCTATGTCAGGATCAAGGATGGAACCAGCAATATTTATTTCGGAAGTGAGGAATTCTCCACTGCCAATTACCTGGGCCAGGACATTATCACCCTTACCGACAACTTCGAAATTTACAAAGGAAAACATACTTTCACCGTCGGTACACATAACGAATTATACAGCATGTACAACCTGTTCATTCGTCAGAATTTCGGCTCGTACCAATTCGACAACCTGGAGGCTTTCCTGAACGGGGATCCCGCCTACCAGTACGACCGCACCTTTTCGCTGGTGGATGACAAGACCGGCGACGGTTCCGCTGCTGCTGCCGATTTCAATGCCCTTCAACTCGGCATATACGGCCAATGGGAATATGAATGGTCAGACAGGTTCAACACCACGGTTGGCTTACGTTTCGATATCCCTATGTTCCTGGATCAGCCGCCGACGAACGATGATTTCAATGAAAACCTCATTCCAATCATCAATGAAAGCGAATACCCCCTGGATCACGGTTCGTCGGAAATGCCGGAATTTAATGCCGTCTCAGGAGAAATGCCCTCCACCAAGCTGATGGTTTCTCCCCGTATCGGCTTCAATTGGGATGTGACCGGCGATAAAACCACCCAAATACGCGGAGGTGCCGGAATCTTTACCAGCCGTATTCCATTCGTATGGCCCGGTGGATCCTACACCAACAATGGGGTAACCACCGGAGGCATGAGGCTCACGCTCGACACGGCCAACGTCGATGAAAGACTGTACTTCAACCCGGATTGGGAAAACCAGCCAACCGTCGAGGTGACAACTCCCTCAGGCCAGGTAGACCTTTTTGACAAAGATTTCAAGTTCCCACAGGTACTGCGCACCAGCCTGGCGATTGACCGGAAACTGCCCTGGGGCATCATCGGAACTGCCGAATTCGTCTATACCAAAACCTTAAACAACGTCCTGTATTACAACTACCGTTACTATCAGAGCGGGGAACTGACGGGCACCGGCGACAACCGCCCGATCTATTCGAGGATAGACATGCAGGGAGCCAAATACACGGATATTATTTACGGAACCAATACCAATAAAGGTTATTCGTACAACATAACCTTACAATTGCAGAAAGAGAACTTCTACGGCTTCTCTGCCATGGCAGCCTATACTTATGGTCATACCATGTCGATGAATGACGGGGTCTCATCCCAGAACTCTTCCCAATGGCGTGTTCCGAACGTTAGAGGAAAGAACGACATTGACCTGGCCATCTCAGACTTTGACCTGGGTTCCAGAGTACTGGCATTCCTGACTTATAAAATCGAATATGCTAAACATATGGCCACGACCGTTGGCTTATACTATAACGGCCAGTCGGGTCCGAGATATTCCTATGGTTACGCGGATGGAAGCACCAAATACCTGGGTGAAGACAACCAGAGCCTGGAATTAATGTATGTGCCGGTGGATCAGGACGATATTCACCTGGTCGACCTGGTGGACAAAGACGGCAATGTGACCTTGTCAGCTGAGCAACAGTGGACCGACTTGAATAATTTCATCGAAAACGATGAATACCTGAGCACACGTCGCGGTGAATACGCCGAAAGAAACAGCTCCAGGGCTCCCTTCAGCAATGTGGTCGACCTTCATCTGGCTCAGGATTTCTACATCAATGTGAACGGCAAGAGAAACACGCTGCAGCTTACTTTCGATGTTTTCAACCTCACTAACATGCTTAATAAAGACTGGGGCAGAATCTATTATGTCTCCGGGTACTATGGCAATTATCCATTGGTTAAATTCGAAGGATTCGATGAAGACGGGACCACCCCGAAATATTCCTTCACCAAACCGAAGGGAGATATCTGGAGTATTGACGATGCCGGGCTGATCAGCTCAAGATGGCAGGCCCAGATCGGGATTCGCTACATATTTAATTAAACTTTCCACAAAGGTCCAGAGGTTGTATCAAAAGACAAAAACCAGTAAAATTGAATATACAGGAATATAATATGCCACTGATTCACAGATTAATACCTGCAAATAGCACACGGTAATCTGTAAATCTGTTGCCATATTATGACTTTTGATACAACCTCTTTTTTAATTATTTTTTAAAAAATGGGAAAGAAAAACAGGTTATATCAAGTCTCTTTTGAATTATTCGTAACCATTTTATTAATAACCTGTTACTTTTTTACCCAGGCTCAAAATCCAACCTCTTATGTTGTCATGCTGTCAATGGATGGTTTCCGGTGGGATTATCCGGTAAAATGCTATACACCCAACCTTGACCGAATGGGTTCCGTTGGCGTGAAAGCTGTTTCTATCCGCCCTTCCTTCCCTTCAAAAACCTTCCCCAATCATTACACCATGGTGACCGGCCTATATCCGGACCATCACGGGATCGTTCAAAATGAGTTTTATGACCCGGAAATCAATCGGGAATACAGGATCGGCGATCGAAATGCCGTGGAGGATCCGGTTTTTTACGGCGGTGAGCCGATCTGGGTGACCGCTGAAAAAAATGGGATTGTCTCTGCATCATTCTTTTGGGTCGGCTCAGAATCGCCCGTTAAGGGCATGCAGCCGACCTACTGGAAAAGGTACGATGAAACCATTCCCTATGCTCAGAGGTTGGACACAGTGATCCATTGGCTGACCTTACCTGAAAACAAGCGTCCGCATCTGATCACCTGGTACATCGATGAACCTGATGCTATGGGACATCATGAAGGTCCTGAAAGCCAGCTGACCTGTGAAATGGTGACCTGGCTGGATAGCCTGGTCGGGGATTTTATGGCGAGGGTTAGGGCATTACCATATGCTGACCAGATCAATATAATCATTACTTCAGACCATGGTATGGCACAGGTCACGCAGGAACGCACCATCTTCCTGAAGGACTATCTCGATTTCAATTGGTTCGGACAAATCCAGGGATATACTCCCAATTACCTTTTCTATGTCAAGGAAGAATGTGACAGCCTTGCCTGGGCTTCGCTTCAGCAAATCCCGAATGTAGAGGTATGGCGGCATGGCCAGGTCCCACCGCAATTTAACTACGGCACGAATCCCAGAACAGGCGATTTCATCCTGGTTGCCGATTCCTCCTGGCAGGTGACCCATCGGGACCATGCTCCAATGCCTGGCGGTGCGCACGGTTACTCGCCGTTCAACACCGATATGCACGCTATTTTTTATGCTGCCGGGCCGGCTTTCAAAACCGGATATGAACATCCCACTTTTGAAAATACTAATCTTTATATTTTGATCTGCAAGATCCTGGGAATAGACCCGGCGCCCAATGACGGCGACATCAGGAATGTTCAGGATATGCTCCTGAGCAAGTGATCTGCGATCACCAGTGAGGCCATGGCTTCCACTACCACCACCAGCCTGGGAATATGACACGTGTCATGCCGTCCTTTAATCGTAACGGTTTTGGTTTCGCCGGAAGAATTGACCACTTTTTGAGGTTGACGGAGGGATGGAACCGGCTTGAATCCAACCCTGAACCAGATAGGTTCACCGTTTGAAATTCCTCCCTGAATGCCGCCATCATGGTTCGTTAGGAACCGGACCTTTCCATCCCTGAATTCCATCTGGTCGTTATATTCCGAGCCCGGGAGAAAGGCAGACCGGAAGCCAAGCCCATATTCAAAACCTTTTGCCGATCCGATGCTAAGCATCGCTTTCGCCAGGTCGGCCTGTAATTTATCAAATACCGGCTCTCCAAGCCCGGCACCGATGTTTAATATCCTGCAGGTAATGGCTCCTCCCAACGTATCTCCCGAATTCTTTGCATTGTCAATCATCTCAAGTATTTCCGGCTCTTTGGCCGGGTCGGTCAATTTGATCTGGGAGGAAGGATCTTTGGAACCGGAATGGAGCAATTCCGGAAAGTCAGGCAATACGAGCCCTCCGATCTGGGAAACAAATCCATCCACTTCAACTTTGAATTTCCTGAGATACTGTTTGGCCACTGCCCCGGCAATTACCCTTGCAACGGTCTCACGACCGGATGCTCTTCCCCCACCCTGCCGTGCTACGATCCCATATTTGGCATGATAGGTGTAATCAGCATGGGAAGGTCGGAAATAATCTTCCTTGTCAGTGTAATCCTGCGATCGATTATCGATGTTCCGAACCTGAAAGGCGACAGGTGTGCCCAGTGTCACTCCATCCTGCAGACCTGAAAGCCATTCAATCTCGTCCGGCTCATTCCTGCCGGTACTGCCTGGATATACAGGATGCCGGCGCTTTAATTCATCCCTGATGAATGCAAAATCCAATTGAAGGCCCGCCGGACATCCGTCAATGATGCCTCCGACTGTTGGGCCGTGAGATTCGCCGAAAGAAGTAAACCGGAACGCATATCCGATGGAATTACCCGGCATCCTTTAAGAATATGGTGAAGAAACCGTAAAAATTAATCCTTAATGCGATTCATGCATGCTTTTGATCTTCGCTTCGAGGAGAGCAAGCTCTTCCTTAGCTTTCTGGATCTTAAGCTCAAATTCTTTCCTCAATATCTCTGCATTCTTGGAATGAGCCAGAAATCCAATGTTGTTTTCCCAAAGCATGATCTCTTCTCTTAGTTTGGTAGCTTTCATGCTAAGGGAGCCGGAATCGCCGCCGCCACTGCGACGGTTGCCTCGGTTGTCACCGGAAGACTCCGTATCCTGGTCATATCGTGATCTGTATTCGGTCAAACGCATCTCATAACCGCTGATGTTCAAATCGTCGAGGTGCTTGTTGATGGCTGTACGGAATGAATCGTGGATTTTATTCTTTTCCTTGATGGGCACATGGCCAATCTCGGTCCATTCTCTCTGGAATCCCTTGAGAGTTTCCAGATTCTGGTTTTTATTCGATCCGGCTTTCCACTCTTCCACGCGCTTGATCAGTTCCAGCTTTTTCTCCAGGTTTTCTTTTTCAGATTCCACCACGGTGGAAAAATGTTTTGCCTTATTCTGGAAGAATTCGTCGCATGCAGCACGGAAGCGTTTCCAGATCTTATCAGAGTGTTTCCTTGGCACCGGGCCGATATTTTTCCATTCTTTCTGGAGGTTGATCAATTCCTGCGTGGTGGATTTCCAGTCGGTGCTGTCTTTCAGTGCTTCCGCCTGCTTGACGATATCCAGCTTCAGGTTGTAATTATTGGTCTGCTCCTGTTTGAGCTTATTGAAATAGTCCTTTTTAGCTGCAAAAAAGGTATTGATATACGACTTGAATCTTTCCCAGATCTCATCGTTATCTTTCTTCGGAGCAGGACCGATGGTTTTCCACACCTTGAACAATTCATTGATTTCCCTGGTCTTGTCCTGCCATTCTTTCAGGCTTTCAGTCTCCAACGACGCTATCTGTTCCGCTTTGTCGCATAATGCCGACTTTGCCAGGAGATTGCTTTCCTGGTCTTTTGCCAGCACATTGTAATGGTCCCTTCGACGTTCGTTTATCTTGTCCGTTGCCGTTTTGAACCGTTCCCATATCTCATCCCGCTTATCCTGCGGCACCGGGCCGATCTCTTTCCACTCTTCATGGTATTTCTGGAGCTGCTGGAAGGATTTGACGATGGACGGCTCGATGAGCAATTCTTCCGCTTTCTCGCACAGTTCAATTTTCTTTTCCAGGTTCTTCTTCAGGTCAAGATCCCTGAGTTCCTTGCTGATCTTTACTTTATCGAAGAATTTCTCGACCAGGAAATGGTAATTCTGCCACAGATTGTTGATCTCAGTCGCAGGGACCAGTCCGATTTCTTTCCATTTCGTCTGTAATTCCTTGAAGCGGTCGTAAGTTTTTTTAAGGGTCTCATCGGAGTTGATGAGTTCTTTAAGCTCTTCCAGGATTGCTTTCTTGGCATCCAGGTTCCGTAGTTTTACGACTTCCTGCTGCTCATTGAAGCGGGCCTTGTTCTTTTTATAAATTTCGAATACCTGGTTGAATGTCTCCATCAACTGATCCGGCTCAGGGACATAGGATTCCCGGGTCCCTCCGGTATTGAGAAATTCATCCAGTTTTTGTTGAAGGTAATCCTTCGACAATTTCAGGAAGGCTACTTTTATCAGGGCAACCCTGGTTTTTATCTTTAAAACATTTTCTTCTTTGACGGTTTCTTCGAGAACCTCGACCAGCATACCCCTGGTATAGGTATCGTATTTTTCTACAATTTCCTCCTGTTCTTCCAGCGGCTCCAGTTCTTCTTCCTCATCGTGCTCGGTTGTCGAATCTATTTCGTTCAACTCCTGCATGATAAGGGCATCTGAGCCACTGACCAGGTCATGATCGGAATCTTCCGCAACCGGTGTTTTAGTGGTATCAGCTACCATTTCTTCCTTAGGGGGATCCCCATCCGGTTTCTCGTCTGGTATTTCAGGGGAAATATCTTTTATTTCCACAATTTCCTCTGCCGGCTGCGCTTCTTCTGTTGCCACAGCATTTTCGGGGATGATGGTTGCAGTAGTTTCTTCGGCAATCGGTTCTACAGAAGGGTCAACTTCTTCCTGCAGGACTTCTGTGGGTTCCGACTTTGTTTCAGAAGTGACCATTTCTTCGGTTTCTTCACTGATTTCGACCTTAGGTTCAACGTTTTCAAGGGTTTCCGGCTGAAGTTCCTCAGCGGTAGGGTTCTTTTCCGTCATGATATAAACGATTATTTTATTAGTGTTCTCACCTCCCCGACTAAATCATCGGGGATTAGGATAAGTGTGAATTCTTTAATGTTAATCTGTTGTTTTTTAAGGATTGCAAAAATAGCAATTAATTACAAGTTGCAATAGTTCCGGATAAAAATCAGTCATGGTTGCGAAATCTGATCATTCAAGCGCACTTTTATTGAAAATGATAAATCCGATGTTGAACATGACGGAAAACCTGTCAGCGCCTTTGTCGTAATAATTGAAGGATAGGCTGACCGGGGTATTTCGCAGATAATATATGATATTTCCTGATAAAATATAGGCACTTTGAGTCCAGGGAGCTTCTTTGGCAGCCTCCTGGCCTTCGCCCTGTTTTAAGGCTTCATAGGGTTGAAACAGGTAACCCTCTAACCGGAGGTCAAGGTTCTTGAAGATTGAAAAGATGGGCTGTATCCCCAGTCCAAAATAGTCAAATGAACGGTATTCAGGCAGGAACAGGGTTTTCATCTCCGGGATTGGTTCAAAAGCCGGGGTCCGGAGGATCGTGGCGGTATAATTGCTGAAAAGTTCCTGGTTCGATAGCAGCAATTCCCCGTATAAACCCAATTTAAACCATTTATTTACAGGAAAATAGTGGTTATATTTAATTCTGAAGTTTACCCAGTCATGGTAATTGACCGTATCCTCTTCTTCTATGACGGAGGTAGAACCGGGAAGAGTGCGTTCCCGCCCATTGATGTAATGAAAATCCACCAGCAGGTCGCTTCCCTTGTTTGCATATTGTTTGTAATTGAAGTTATTCATCCTGACTTTAAAACCGGGCGTAATAAAATCAAAATACGAAAGATCGGCCGTATCCGTCCTGGTGAATTGATTGGTCTGGTAGTATTGATCCCGGGTATATCCTAATGCCGTATTCATGGTGATCACCCCATAGTTGAAAAAGGGAAATCCAAACTCCAGATTAAAATGATTTTCATTGGAAATCAGGAACGAAGGATCTTTATCTTCAAAGAAATAAGTAGCATTCTTGAAATAATCTTTATGGTTGTATGTGATATCGGCTTTGATAAAAAAAGGCAATTTCCCGGGAAGGTCCATTCTGAATTCTGCATTTGCGGAACTGTAAAACCTTCCGAAATAGCCATTGGCCAGGACGACGAAACCGTATCTGTCGAGAAAATTGTACTGAAGGCCAAGAAAGGCCGTGGAAGAGGCATTGGATGAAATATTGCCCCCGAAATCGGCCGTCAGGTGTTCTGCGCGGGTCACATCCATATTGAGTTCATAGAAACCCCGGTCCTCCTGATAGATCATCGTAGGAAAAACATGCTTGATCTTTTTATCCGAAAGCAACCTGAAATAGTCTTTTTTAACAGCTTTGAGTGTTGTGTAGGAATTCCTGTTCCGGAAATGGTCCTCTACATATTTAGTCTGGCTTTTGTTCAACCCATCCACGGAAATTGAATCGATGATCGGTTCCGGGATCCTGCCATCAAAGGCCCGTCTTTTCTCATGCAACGTAGAAGTTGGCACTGTCCGGCTGACCTTGGCCCTGATTTCAGGCATCATTTTCAGAGCAGCGTAGTAGCCGCTGTCCACAATTTCCTTATTCCGTGTAAAGTCGATGACATTGATCTCCGGCACATTGGATTCGATCAAAAGACCTTTGTCCTCAGGGATATTAAAATTGGTTTCGCGTGTGATCATATTCTGGACCTGGGTCACTATATTGTCTTCGCTTGGGTTCGGAAAATTCCAGGTGGCCTTGCTCCCGATAATGATGTCCGGATCGTATTCATTCACAGCGACATCAACCGGGAAATTATTATACAGCCCGCCATCGAACAATATTTTGCCATCCAATTCTATCGGTTTGAAATAAAACGGATAAGTCATCGAGGCCCGGATGGCATTGCCCAGTTGTCCTCGCCTGAAGATAACCGATTTATTGGAATCGATATCTGCCGCTACGCAACGAAAAGGGACAAAAAGACTGTCAAAATCATATCCGGAAGCTGCGGATGCCCCGGCGAACAGCTCCAGGATCGCAAAATCCATCAGGTTCGGGGAGAGCAGATTGGTTGGCAGGCGGGATTCCATCTTTTTGGAGATCTCGTCATAATCGAAACTCAGCTGGATCCAGGAGGCATTCGGATCGTAGGACTTGAAATAATATATTTCCTCCTGGGTCAACTGACCGGAGGTCCAGTTTTCCAGGTCCGCCGACAGCACGATCGCTTCGATTTCACCCGGGGAATATCCACTGGCATATAATCCGCCGACAATGGCTCCCATGGAAGTGCCTGCGATATAATCAATCGGTATATTGTTTTCTTCCAAAGCTTTAAGGACACCCACATGAGCCAGTCCGCGGGCACCGCCGCCACTTAAAACCAGAGCCACTTCCTGGCCGTTGGATCTATTCAGTAAAAATAGCATCCAGATAAGAATGGCAGCGTAATGAAGGGTACGCAGATTTATTTTCAGAGGAACCATGTCAATCCCTCCTTCCGGATTGCTATATTTTAGCCAGGGCCTGATCCATATCACGCACCAGATCGTCAATCTTTTCGATGCCTACAGACAACCTGACGAGCCCGTCGCTGATCCCGGCATGGTGCCTGTCAGCCGGACTCAATTTGGAATGTGTCATGGAAGCAGGATGCTGGATAAGGGTTTCAATTCCCCCGAGGGATACGGCCAGCAGCATCAACTTAACGCTGTTCATCAGGATCTTCCCTGCTTCCACTCCCCCTTTCAGCTCAAAACTGATCATCGCACCGGGGCCGGACATCTGTTTTTTTGCCAGTTCGTATTGAGGATGCGATCTCAGGCCCGGGTATTTGACCCATTTCACTTTCGGGTGTTGTTCAAGGTATTCGGCCATCAGGCGGGCATTTTCCTGGGCCCTGTCGATGCGGATGGAGAGGGTTTTAAGGCCCCTCCGGGTCATAAAAGCCTGGTGCGGATCCATATTGCACCCCAGGTTCATCATAACGCTCCTGAGCTTCTTATAATCGGCTTCGGTTTTGGCGACCAGCATCCCGGCCACAATATCCGCATGACCGTTGATGAACTTGGTCATAGAGTGAAGCACAACATCGGCACCGAGGTCGAGGGGCTTTTGCAGATAGGGGCTGCAGAAGGTATTATCAACGGCAAGAGGGACCCCGTGCCGGTGCGCCAGTTCAGCCAGTGCTGACAGATCGCTGATACCCATGGTGGGATTTGCGGGGGTTTCCGTATAAAGCAGCCTGGTGTTGGATTTGAATGCTTGCCGTACGCTTTCCAGATTAGTGGTGTCCACCATCGTATATTCCACCCCGAACCGGTCGTAGATGCTTTCGAGAATAACCCTGGACGGGCCGTAAACAGCCTCATGGCAGATGATGTGGGCCCCTGCCCCCAGATAAGTCAGGTAAAGGGTATTAACTGCTCCCATACCTGAAGAAGTGGCTATTCCGCCAAACCCGTTTTCCAGCAAGGCCATCGTATTCTCCAGATCCTTGATGGTCGGATTTCCGATGCGGGTGTATATATACCCGTCACTTTCGCCTGTGAAGCATTGGGCGCCGTGATCGGCATTTCTGAACTTAAAGGTGGATGACTGGTAAATAGGTGTCACTGCACTGCCTAGAGCATCTTCATGCCCGCCGGCATGGATCAGTTGTGATTCAAAATCAAGGTTTTCCGAATTCATTTCAAATCATTTAAAATGGCCAGAAATTATTGTCGTACCAAACTTGCTCCTTCAGTTCTTCATTGATTTTATGCAGCCAGAAGTGGTGGCCTTTCTCCCAGTCGGCCAGCATCTGGTACATCTCTTTCTCATTGGGATCGGTGGCTGAACTGGCCCTGTCGGAATAAATTTGTACCGCGCGGGTTTCAAAATCCATAGCGGCCGAGATGGCAGCCGCTTCAAAACTGGCGGCATTGATCTGCTTTTTGATCTCTTCCGACAATATCATCATTACGGTCGCATCATCTTCCACAACATTATGATCATTTTTCATGAATGCATGATGCTGGTCGTAATGAGAAAATTGCTTCGAAAGAAATTCTATATGCTCATCTTCCTCTGCTGCCATCATCTCAAATATTTTTTTTGCAGCTTCACTCTGAGTCTGCCTTGCTGCTGTGGTATAGAATGCCTTTCCCCTGCGTTCCAGTAAAATAGCCTCCTTCAGAATATCTACCGATGACTTTCCCATAATATCAATATTTTCAGTTATTAATAAATCGATTTACCTGGCAAATATACGGCTAATTTCGGAGGATTATCCCGAAGCGCGGAACCTCCTGAAATTAAATTCCTACTTTTGTGAATTCTAACCCGGGTTCAAGTTGGATTCTTACAAAGCAAACCTTCGACGACTCTATCACGATCATTTCGGGCGCTGGCCCAGGAAGGTCGGGCAGGTCTATTCATCCGGGGGATCGATGCGGAAATATTACAGGCTCTCTTCCCGTTCGGGTACCGCCATTGGGGCCTGGAATCCTGTTAAAGAAGAAAACACGGCATTCATTTCATTCAGCCGCCACTTTGCCTCGTACGGTTTACCTGTACCTCAAATATTTCAGGCCGATCCGGACAATAATGTTTACCTGGTGGAGGACCTGGGCGACACTTCCTTGTTATCACAGGTTGAATTCGCTCAAAACAAAGGGACTTTTCCGGAAGAAGTCAGAAGGTACTATCAGCAGGCCCTCACTTTACTTATCCGGTTCCAGGTTGAAGCTGCCCGGGATCTCGATTACATCCTTTGCTATCCCCGGGAACAATTTGACTCAAGATCGATGGGGTGGGACCTGAATTACTTCAAATATTACTTCCTTCGGCTCCATACCGGATTTCACGAGGAAAGGCTAGAGGATGATTTCACGCAGCTCGTAGCCTATCTTGACCAGGCAGACAGCCAACATTTCATGTACCGGGATTTCCAGGCCAGGAATATCCTGATCAGGAATGATCAATTATTTTTTATCGATTACCAGGGTGGAAGAAAAGGACCTCTTCAATATGATGTCGCATCCTTGTTGTTTCAGTCAAAAGCTGCCCTGCCGCCGTCATTCCGCGATGAAATGCTGGATTATTACCTGAAAGAACTCAATAAAGTCCTGCAGGTAAACGAAGATGAATTCCGCAGTTTCTACGACGGATTCGTGCTTATCCGGATCCTGCAGGTATTAGGCGCTTACGGATTCAGGGGATTGATTGAAAAGAAACCCTATTTCATGCTCAGTATACCGGGTGCAATGAAAAACCTGGAATGGTGGCTTCAAAGCACACGACTGCCTTTGGAATTGCCCGAACTGAGAAAATGTCTTTTAAATCTGGTCCAAACAGATAAATACAAGCGCGAAAATCAAATAACTTCCGGAAAACTAACGGTTGCCATTTCCAGTTTTTCCTATAAGAACAGCATCCCGGTTGACCTTTCCGGTTATGGTGGCGGATTTGTTTTCGATTGCAGGGCATTGCCCAATCCAGGAAGAGAGGAGCAATACAGGGATTTTAACGGAAGGGACAAAGTGATCATTGATTACCTTGAAAAATATTCGGAAGTCAGTCAATTCCTGCGAAATTCAGAACAACTGGTCATTCAAGCCGTAGAAAACTATTTGGAACGCAGATTTGAGCGACTGACAGTGCAATTTGGCTGCACCGGCGGCCAGCACCGATCCGTGTATTGCGCTGAAAAGCTTGCAGCCATCCTTCGTGAAAGATATCCTCAGGTTATCATTCAATTAACTCATCCGATGTTGAATTCAAAATAATGAATGGAGAGATGTCGAAGAAGATGTGTGAAGGAGACAAGAAAAGCCGTTCAAAGAAAGCAGGTAAGCCAAAATTTGAATGCAAATCCTGTGGTGCAGCCGCCATCAAGGAAAAAATGCTGTGTAAACCTAAAAAGATCTGAAGCCGTGAAAGCCATGATCCTGGCAGCCGGACTGGGTACCCGCCTGATGCCCATAACCAGGGAAATACCGAAAGCCCTGGTGGAAGTCAATGATATCCCATTGCTGGAAATGGCTATCCGAAAACTGCGATCAGAAGGTTTTAATGAAATCATCATCAATATACATCACCATGGAAAGGCTATAAGTGAATATCTCGATAAAAACAAGTTCCCGGGCACTTATATAACTATTTCCGATGAGACGGACACTTTACTGGATACGGGCGGCGGAATATGGAAAGCCCGGTGGTTCCTCGATGGTATGGAACCATTCCTAGTGTTTAACGTGGATGTGATCACATCCATGAATCTGGGGCGGATGCGCGACGAACATTTACGAAATGAATGCCTGGCTACACTGGCCGTCAGTAAAAGAAAATCCAGCCGGTATTTGCTGTTCGATCAGGAAAACAACCTTTGTGGCTGGAAGGACCTGAAAGGGAACCGGGAAAAATGGTCCCGTCCTACTGCATCAGAGGTGATTGAGTTCGGTTTCAGCGGCATTCATATGATCAATCCTGTAATTTTTCAGCTAATAACTGAAAAAGGCAGATTTTCCATCATTGATGCTTACCTCAGACTTGCTGCAGGGCACAGGGTCTGTGCCTTTGATCACACCGGCGAGATATGGTTTGATCTTGGAAAACCGGACCAGATCGGCGTTGTTTCCGACTTTCTGAGAAAACACCCGGAAATCATACCATCATGAAACCATTCCTGCAAAAAATTGCCGAAGAAATTGCATCCCGGTTTGGCGACGATCCGGGAAGCCTGTGTGTTGTTCTTCCGAACAGAAGAGCGGGATTATACCTGCGGAAATATCTGGCCGCTGAACTGAAGCGTGATGCCTGGGCTCCACAGACCTTCTCCATTGAAGACTTTGTCATAAACCTATCAAAAACCCCCATAATTGACCCGATGGGGCTTTTGTTCGAATTTTATGCGGTGCACCGGGAAGTCGCAGGTGATCAGGCACAGGATTTCGAACTATTTGCAGAATGGGGACAGGTATTGCTGAAAGATTTCGATGAAATTGACCAATATCTCGCCGATCCGGATAAGGTGTTCACCTATCTCGATGAGGCCAGGGCACTGAGTGTCTGGAATCTTGGAGAGCAACCCCTCACCTCGCAGGAGCAGGACTATATCCGGTTTTATCAATCGTTCAGGGAATATTATTTCAGGTTGAAGGAAAGACTGATTAAGAAAAAGCAGGTTTACCAGGGTTTGGCATACCGGATCGGGGCAGAGGGCATTGAGCAGTTTTCAGCAGGCCTTCCCTGGAAAAAGATCTTTTTTGCCGGGTTGAATGCACTGGCCACGGCAGAGGAAAAGATCATCGGCTACTTGCTGGATAATGACAGGGCGGAGGTTTTCTGGGATGCCGATGAATATTATATCAGGGACGAAGGCCAGGAAGCTGGGACTTTCATCCGGCAACATTTTAAACACTGGCCGGCTGATCCGGTAAAATGGCTGGAAAAGGAATTCAGGGAATCCAAAAAGGAGATTTTTATTTATGGAATCCCAAAAAGTACCGGCCAGGCTATCAAGGCAGGTCAGATAGTTAGTCAGCCGGGCAGGATCAGGGAGGCTCCTGATAATACTGCCCTCGTCCTGGCTGACGAATCCCTTCTGCTTCCCGTATTGTATGCCCTCCCTGAAAATATCGGCGCCGTAAACGTCACTATGGGATTTCCCTTCCGGTACACGAATCTATATCAGCTGATCCACCTGGTTTTCAAATTGCAGGAGAATTCGGAAAGGTACTCACAGGATTTACCGGTTGAGAAAAGAAAATATTATGCCCGGGATATCCTAAAAATTTTTAGCCACCCTTTTTTGTACCTGTGGCAAGGTTCTGAAGAGCTTAAAGACGATCCGGACCTTATAGCCGGGAATATTCGCCTTAAAAACCGGATTTTCTTCACCAGCGAAGAGATCATCAGAATGTGCAACCATTATTCGGGTGAGTTCACCGCTTTGATCAGCGAAATCTTCGGGGTATGGTCATCACCGGAAATAATTTTGGATCACCTGCTTCACATCATGGAAATCATTCGGCGGCAGATGTCGAGACGAGTGGCAGAAAGATCCTTTGACCATGACCTGGATTTCGAATACCTGTTCCATATGTCGCGGGTGATCAGGCGCTGCCGGTCTTTAATGCCGGATCTGCAATTCCAGGTGAACATCAAATCACTCAGAAAAGTATTATTCCAGGTGCTGGACACAAGCCGGCTCCCATTTTACGGGGAACCTCTGAAGGGATTGCAGATCATGGGGGTACTGGAAACCAGGGCGCTTGATTTTGAAAACCTGATCATCCTGTCGGTCAATGAAGGCATCCTTCCATCAGGCCGTAATTCGGGTTCCTTCATACCGTTCGATATTAAAAAAGTTTTCGGACTGCCGACATTTCAGCGGAAAGATGCCGTTTTCGCCTATCATTTTTACAGGATGATCCAGCGGGCAAGCAATATCTTCCTGCTTTACGATACTGAAGGCGATATGATGAAAGGCGGGGAAAAGAGCAGGTATATCACTCAAATAGCTTACGAACTGAAAAAATACAACAACCTGATCGTCATTCATGACGATCTCGTTATCCCGGCACCACCGGAAACGGGCAAGGCCCTCATTTCCATGCCTAAGACCGAAAGAGTCCAAAAAATATTGGCGGAGAAAGTTTTAAGGGGATTTTCCCCCAGCGCCCTAAACCTTTATATCCGGTGTCCTTTGCAGTTCTACTTCCAGGAGGTGATCGGCCTCAGTGAAATGGAAGAACTTGAAGAAACCATTGAAAGTAAAACACTCGGCACGGTCATACATGATGTTCTTTATCAGGTTTATAAGCCCTTTGAAGGCAACTATGTGGAACCGGCCAGGCTCAGGTCAAGGCTTGACCTAATCGAAGGACTTTTAAAACAAGCGTTTGAAAAGTATTACCAGGATGGGGACCTGGAACATGGGAAAAACCACCTGGCTTTTAAAGTATCCCAATTCCTTATAAATCAATTGATTAAATTCGAATCGGAATTGCTTGAAAAAGAAAGTAATCCTGGCCGGATACTAAAAATACTTCATCTGGAAGAAAAGCTTGAAACTCACATAGATTGCAGGTCCGGAAATAAAGTGATAAAGGTCAGGATAAAAGGGAAGGCTGACAGGATCGACCAGTGGGGAGAGGAATTGAGGGTCATTGATTACAAGACCGGCCTGGTAAGGCAGGAAGAACTAAAGGTTAAATCATGGGATGAACTAATAACAGACCCCGCGATGGGTAAGGCTTTTCAACTGCTGATTTATGCCTTCTTATTCCATGAGAATGATAAATTTTTTTCAGGAAATATGTCGTCGGGCAACCTTACATTAAGAAAAATCAGTGATTACGTTATACCGGTCAAGTTACCGGATGATCAGCCGGTCAATGATGAATCGATGAAGTTGTTTAAGGATATCCTGACTGAGTTGGTGGAAAGGATATTAAATCCAGATATTCCGTTCGATCAGACGGATGATACCGAAATCTGCGTTTACTGCCCGTTCAGGGCCATATGCAGCCGGTGATCACTCCAGGTCATGCTCATTGAAAACATAAGCTTCATAAATATAGATTTCAGCATCCTTCCATCCGTCCCACCCGATATGGGCCTTGTCTTTGGCGCAATGCCCGAGAAATTCTTCTTTGCTCCAGCCTGTTTCCGCAGCAACCTGGGGAAGAAAAGTCCCGGAAGCTAATCCCTTTTTTATATAAATCCCGTGTTTGCCCAGCTGAATTTCATCGATAGTGGTGATCTTTCGCATCGGGGTAAGTACCGAAATCTCAATTTCCAATTCATCGATCTCTTCGGGCAGGACGGCTGTAAACCGATAATCCTGGGTGGATGCGGCAATTGACATATTTTCAACGATCTCAAAAAGCGGTCCGGTAGCCTCAAAACGCCCGATGCAACCCCGGAGCCGGCCGTCTTTTTTCAGTGTCACGAATGCTCCGCACGGTTGTCGCAGCTTATCGCTTAACTTATTTTCATCAAAATCCGGGATCCGGCCATATCTGACATATTCGTTGATAGTGCTTCGGGCAATGTTGAGCAGGTCGGCTTTTTCTTCCGGTGTCAGGGAGTAACCGCTATCCCCTGCAGCCCTGTCCAATTCCACGACAATTGAACAATACCCCACCACCCTGTCCTTATCGCCATACAACTTAGAATCCCCTGAATTCTTATATTCCACGAGCTTATAGCTGAAATTCCCATTGTCTTCGGTCATGTATAAAAGGGACAGAACCGAGGTCCATCCACAGAGGCTGGTTGCCAGGTTGTCATAGCCTTTGCGGTCATTGTCCTCTAATGTCTGTAACAAAAAATCCGGTGAGTTTTGGGTGATGGCCCGGGCAGTTACCTGATCCGCTTCGCATGCATCTTCATACGATGGATAATGTGAAAAATCCGTGCTGATCACGAACAGGTTTCCCTCCTTCAGGTAAGGTTTCAATGCCTTACCGATTTTTTCACAGGTGGAAACATTCTGAGTCCCCAGGATAATAGGTATGATCCGGAAGGGTTTATTAAGATGGTACTGAAGAAACGGCAGCTGCACTTCCAGGCTGTGTTCATAAATGTGAGCTTCACTTTTGGAAGTGAAGACGGGATCCGTTTCAACCAGCTTTTTTGCCAGTTCGATATTAACGTTGACAGTTCCCAGCGGGGTGATATAATTCCCTTTCGTGTAGACTGAAGCACCGTCGAAGGTCATGCGATGACTGGAAGCCAGGATAAAGACATTTTCGTAATTTTTCTCCGGATCCAGCTGATTATATCCGGAAGCAGCCACTTCGCCCGAAAACACATAACCGGCATGTGGTGCAATAACTGCAACGACGTTATGACTCTGATCCGGCACAGCATCATGGAAGAGAGCGGCAAGGTCCGTTTTGAGCTGGTTTGGGTTCGAAGCGTAGAACTGTCCCGCTACTGCAGGCTGGCGGTCAACCATGCCGGTATTACCGGCATTGTCCTGGGAAGGGCTTTTGGAGCTGAAGAAAATGGGGATAAAGATCATGATCCAGATTTTAATAGCTGAATAATCTTTTCGCACCATAGCGGATTGGAGTATTAGGCCAAAGGTAATAAAAAAAAGGAAAGCCTCCAAGGGTTATAACCCTCCAAGGGTCCCCCCATTTGTTAATAACTTTTACATCTCCCTGATCATAATATTCCGGAACCACACGTCATCCCCGTGGTCCTGCAGCACGATATAGCCTTCCTCAGCGGTATTCAGAAACCATTCGTAATCTTTAAACTTACTGTTGAGCACCATCTTCTTCCAATCTTCCGTCCACAAATGATATTCCAGCACCTGCCTGCCGTTGACATAATGCACCACTGTGCCTTTGTATACCAGGATCTTCACCTGGTTCCATTCCCCGGCCGGCCTTACAGCCTTCATATCCCCGGGGATCAGGTCATATAATGATCCGGCGGCACGGTTTCCATCTATTCCCAGTTTAGCATCGGGATGCTTTTCATTGTCCAGGATCTGCATCTCCGGCGCGCTTTTCCATACCGGTTCACCGGGAATTTCCTGTGCCAGGTAGAATATGCCGCTGTTGCCGCCTTCCGACACTTTCCACTCCAGCGACAGCTCGAAGTTTCGGAATTTCTTATCGAACAGCAGATCCCCGCCGCCGCCTGCTTCTCCCCTGCTGGAACCAATGACATGAAGGGTTCCCTCTTCCACTACCCATCCTTTTTCAGGGAATGCCGCCAGGTTATAACCCCTCCAGCCGGTGGAAGTCTTTCCATCAAACATCATTACCCAGCCTTCTTTCTTTTGCTTTTTTGTCAGGACATTGTGCTGCTTTTTCTGGCTATAACCACCAAAACCAACTAAGATCATCATTGCTATTAAAATAGTTGTTTTCATAATTATTTTTAACTCTTTAAGTTTTAACTAACAGTAAACACCAAGCACTAAACACTAAACACTAAACACTAAACACTGCGAAGCTATAGCGTCCATCCTTCCCTGTAACTATGCCTGATGTACTCCTCCGCAGCCGGTTTGGCTTTGATGGTGGCATACTTGGTATCGAAGTGAGGGTGACCGTTGATGACCGTGAATTTATCGGTGGTCACCACCCGGATCTCATCAGCTTCGCCAATATTCGGGATCATCATCTTCCCGGATTCCCACTGGAGTTTCCGTTTCAGGTCCTGCAGCCGGATAGCCAGGTTACCCATCACCACCACTTCATTCATCGGGCCGGCATAACCGAAATTCGAGCTGCATTCCACACGGCTTTCAGGGCTTTCCTTGCAGGCGCGGATCCAGTCCAGCTCATGCCCGCCGTCCATAGCGTCCTTAATCCTCCTCAAATAAGGATCCGGACGTTTGTAGTCGCGATCAAGCTCTTCCGGCAGCAACCTGGGATTGAGACCATAGGCGTCGCACAACAACTTTCCTTTTGAACCGACAAAAAGGCACCCGCCACTCCAGTCACCCAGCGGTTCGCCGTCTTTCAGCTCGGCCGGGCGCGGTGGCAGGAGCCCGCCATCGTACCAGGTAACCTTCACCGGTACCAGTTTCAGTTTGTTATGTTCACCCCGGTCGGGAAATTCGTAATGCACCATCGATGCTTTTGGAGCGCTTTCGGTATTAACCTGTGTGGAACTGCCATAAAGGCAGGTCGGATTTCCAAGCCGCAAGCCTTTGAATACCGGATCGAAGATATGGCAGCCCATGTCGCCGAGTGCACCTGTGCCAAAATCCCACCAGGCCCGCCAGTTCCACGGATGGTAGGCGTTATGGTAAGGACGCAGCGGGGCAGGCCCCAGGAACAGATCCCATTCCAGCGTTGGAGGAACAGTTTCTTCCTCGATCGGACGCTCCAGGCCCTGCGGCCAGATCGGCCGGTTCGTCCAGGCATGGGCCTCGTGGATCTCGCCGATAGCGCCATCCCAAAGCCATTCGCACACCTGCCGGATGCCCTCGTCGGAATTGCCCTGGTTGCCCATCTGTGTGGCGACCTTATATTCCATTGCCAGCTTGGCGAGGACCCTGGACTCGAAAACACTATGGGTCAATGGTTTCTGGAGATACACATGCATCCCGCGCCGCATAGCTTCGGCTGCAATGACAGCATGGGTATGGTCGGGTGTGGCAATGACCACCGCATCGATCTGGCCGTTCATCTCATCGAACATCTTACGATAATCTTTGTAGATCCTGGCGTTGGGGTATTTTTCAAAGGTCCCCTTAGCATAGGTCCAATCCACGTCGCACAGCGCAACGATGTTCTCGCCACTACAGTTTTTAATGTTGGTGCCCCCAACTCCACCCACGCCGATTCCGGCGATATTGAGCTTATCATTGGGCGATACATAGCCCATACCTTTTGACATAAATCCCGGCACCAGAGTCAGACCCGCTGCAGCAGCCGCGGAAGTACCGATGAACTGCCGGCGCGTGTAATGTTTGTGTTTCATATAATTTGGTTTTTAGTATGCGTAATTGGTATTACTATCTGATTTAAGATCTAACAGTAAAATTAAAAATTATTCCATCTTAATTGTCTGGTATTATAACTTAGCACGCTTATGACAAAAAGATTTGAACACCATGCAAAATCGATTCTTATCGCTCTATTTCAGGATGTTTTTCAGGCCGGAATCCGCTGTTTCCATTTTGCTTCAATCCGAGAAAAAGCTGCTATATGGGTTTTACGCTCTTCTGGTCCCTGCATTGGGTTACACATTGTTTTATATGATGGCTTATCCGGCAGGCGGGGCTCCTTCGTCATTCAAACCATGGTTGAATTTGCCCATGCAAGAGTATTTCAAATATGATATTTTTCTGACCTTTCCGGCTTATTACCTGGGTTGGACAGCATCGGCCGCAACTGTTTACCTGGTTTCCAGGTTAATGCGCGGTTCTGCTTCATTTGACGACACGCTGATGGTGATAGGTTTCGGAGCGGGAGTCGCCACCTGGAGTTCAATGTTGCATGACCTCACCGATGCATTTCTCAGCATCATTGGAGTGATCGACATGCAAGAATACGAGCGCCTGCTTAATGAGCCCACTTTTTGGAGGTATCTGCTGCTAACGCTTTATCTGATTTACTTTTTCTGGTTTATTTCTCTTTTCACAATCGGGATCAAAAAGGCAAACAACTTCGATTACGGCATATCCATAACTCTTGCTATCCTTGGACTTGCGGTCTATCAGACCGTATTGCTCATATTTATCCGGTAACGACCGGGTATTTTTTCTGATTTTACGGATTAAGAGAGTGGATCCTTACATGAAGTTTCGCGAAGAAGGCACGAAGGACCGCGAAGAGATCCCTTCCTGACTGAGCAAATCCTTTGCACAACTTTGCGTTATAATAATTCCAGAATTTATAATTCCAATTATGCCAATGATATGAAAAACTGGAGGTTATGAAAACAATAAAGACGAAAACAGGTCTTATAGAAGGCAAAGAGCGGCTGTTGCTTTATTTCGATTATGATCAGGAGGTCATAGCGTTGATCAAGACCATTCCAGGAGCCAGGTGGCATCCTGCGGAGAAGTGCTGGCATGTGTCGGTGCTGGCGGGGCCTGTGGAGAAGCTGAGCCGTTTGTTTGAAGGGAAACTCTGTTTTGAACCGGATATGGGGACCGGGAGACAAGGAGATGGGGGGAATGAGAGAACGATTAGTCCTTCTTTGGACGGGACGAATCATGTTAATCAATCGGGCGATAGCACGAACAGCCGATCCGGCCAGGTTTCATTTGTTCGGGATGTCAGGAAGAACCTGGTACCGGTGGAATTTATCAAGACGCTGACCCTGAAGAATTACGCTCCGAACACGATCCGTACGTATAAATCGATGATGCAGGAATTCCTGGAACATTACCCTGAGCTTGACCCGGCGAAGATCACTGAGGAGTAGATCCGGGAGTATCTTTTGTACCTGATCGAAAAGCGGGATGTATCGGTTTCTTATCAGAACCAGTCGATCAATGCCATCAAGTTTTATTACGAGCAGGTACTGGGCCGTCCGGTACGGACTTATTACCTGCAGCGGCCGATGAAGGAAAAAATCCTCCCCAATGTGTTGAGTGAAAAAGAAGTCATGATGATATTAAACTCCACACAAAATCTGAAGCACAAAGCCATCTTGTCATTGATCTATTCCGCCGGCTTGAGACGCGGGGAGTTGATCAACATGAAGATCAATGACATTGATTCGGAGCGGATGTATGTGATCATCCGGCAGGGAAAAGGCAGGAAAGACAGGTACAGTATTTTATCCGAGAAAGTTTTAGAATTACTTAGAAGGTACTTCAAGGAGTATAAACCAAAGGAATGGCTGTTTGAAGGTCAGTTTGGCGGTCAGTACGGGGCGTCGAGTATCCAGCACATTTTAAAGGATGCCGTAGCTGCGTCGAAGATCCGGAAAAGAGTGACGGTTCATACCTTGCGGCATAGTTTCGCCACTCATTTGCTGGAGAGAGGGACGGATATCCGGTATATCCAGGAATTGCTGGGGCACCAGAGCTCAAAGACAACGGAGATCTATACCCATATGACACAAAGGGGGCTTGGGAAAATAAAAAGTCCGCTGGATAGTTTTGACATTTAATTTTGTTATATTTGAGAGGCTTAACCAAGCTGACTCTTCGGATGAAAGTTTTTAACGCTTCATTTTCCAATCAGGTACACAATACCATCCAAATTGGAGGGCTAAAAGCCACTGGTCAGTCGATAAATTAAAAATAAATGCCATGCATTTACACAAACGTTACAGGCAAGCGTAAAAAGACAGTGCAAACCTGACAGTGACGACTGAAAAATGGAGATGTTGCAACCTGACAAATAAGCGGACTTTAACTGGACAGTTCTTTAACAACTTGACACAGACCAACGAGCCGACACTCAAAGCCGACCCGAATGTTTTTAAAATTTTTGCCCACCCGCATTTTTAATTTTTTCTTACCAGCCGCACATTTAGCACATTTGGTTTTGCCCGACACACAAACCCGACCCTTCGCAAAACCAAAAGAGCTAAATTTTTTCCACCGCACGGACTGACAATCGGAAAATAATACTTACTTTTGACCAGTTTTGTCAAAACACATATTGTCTTATGAATAGCTTCGGTGACATAATCAGAAAAGCAAGAGAAGAAAAAGGATTGTTCCTTCGACAGGTAGCTGCCGAAATGGAAATAGACCAAGCTATTATAAGCAAGTTTGAACGTGGCGACAGGAAACCGACCAAAGAGCAGGTTTTGAAGTTTGCTAAATTCTACAAACTGGACAAGGAAGAACTTTTGGTTGCGTGGCTGAGTGACAAAGTTGCTTATGACTTACAAAACGAAAATTTGGCTGACAAAGTTTTGAAAGCTGCTGAACAGAAAATTAAATACAAAAAAAAGTAATGCTTCATTATATCATACAAGAAAAGAAAACCAAATGGTTGCAATCTGACGACTGCGCCATTCGTGATTTGATTAACTATATGCGTAACAAAGGGCATTTGCGTGATACGCAGATTGAAGCAATTGAAACCTATTTGTTCCTGAAAATTCAAGGACAAAATAAACCGCTTTGGCAGCTTTTTTCTGAGGGCTTTTTTACCAACGGAACTGACCTTGCAAAATTGGACATTAACCAAATTGCAAGAGAGTATTTAACTCAAAATAAAAATGCTTTTGCACTCTTTGACTTTGCAAGACAGAAAAACGGTAACGGAACATATATCCCTGAGCTGGAAAAACGAATTAAAGCAAATCCCGCTTCGTTAGATTACGACACCATCATTAAAAGCATATTTTACAATGTAAGCTATGCCGACTATTTAATGAGCTTGCCAATGGGAGCAGGTAAAACTTTTCTTATGGCTGCTTTCATTTATCTGGACTTGTATTTTGCCGACAACGAACCCGACAACAAAGCATTTGCACATAATTTTTTAGTGCTTATTCCTTCCGGATTGAAATCTTCCATTGTTCCGAGTTTAAAAACCATTGAAAACTTTGATCCTACCTGGGTATTGCCCGAGCCATCAGCAAGCAACCTGAAAAAGCTTTTGAAATTTGAAGTTTTGGACGAGCAAAAAACAGCGAAGAAAAGTAACAAGGCAAGAAACCCCAATGCTCAAAAAGTGAATGCGTGTTTGCCTAATCCATTCGGACAAGTGTTTGTGGTTAATGCAGAAAAAGTAATTTTAGAAAGTTTCAAGTTCAATGCACAAACAGAACTGGAATTAGACGAAGAAGAAAAAGACACAACCAACGACCTGAAACGTTTATTCGGTCAAATCCCGAATTTATCAATCCTTATAGATGAAGTTCACCACGCAGCTACGGACGACATCAAATTAAGGCAAGCAGTAAATTACTGGCACAGCAAAGGAAATATCACAACCGTTTTAGGTTTTTCGGGAACGCCTTATTTGCAAAGTGCCGAAAAAATCAAAGCAGGTGATTATGAGTTTAAATTCTCACAAATCACCAATACGGTTTATTATTATCCGCTTGTAACAGCAATTAGGAAATTTCTAAAAACACCAACAGTAAAAATCGGGCAAAACCTTGACCGTTTCCAAATTATTAAACAAGGCATTGAGGATTTCGACAACCAATACAAAAACAAGGTTTACGAAAACGGAACGATTGCAAAAGTTGCTATCTATTGCAGCAATATTGAAGTATTAGAGGAAGAAGTTTATCCGTTCCTTACAGGCGAATTGAAAATAAATCCCAATGAGATTTTACGCTTTCATAAAGGAAACAAAGCACATCCGCAACCCGAAGGCAGCGAATTAGAGTTTCGTTCATTGGATTTACCCATTTCCAAAAAGCGTTATATTCTTTTAGTACAAATTGGTAAAGAAGGTTGGGATTGTAAAAGTTTAACCGGTGTTATCCTTTCTCAAAAAGGTGACTGCCCTCAAAATATGGTTTTACAGACCTCATGCAGATGTTTACGCCAGGTGGACAAAGGCAAAGAAGAAACCGCTTTGATTTGGCTGAACAAAGACAATGCTGATACGCTGAACAAGCAACTGAAACAGGAGCAAAACACAAGCATTGAAGAACTGAACAGCACAAAGCGAACTGGAAAACCTGAGACCATTGACAGACATACCCGATTGGACTTTTTGCAATTGCCAAAAGTGGATTTCTATCAAATGAAAGTAACCTATCAGGCAATTGATGAAGAAGAAACACCGAATACAAAAGCTAAACTAAATGTTTTGCTTAAAAACATTGACAATTTCAAAGCATCTGCCCTGATAACAACCAGTGACATTGCCAATATTGACACAGGCAAAATTGATGTTATCAATGAAACTGGAATTGCATTTGCCAATTTCAACCAATGGCTTTTTGAAATTTCAAGAGAAAGTTTTGGTTTGATTTCAGAAGCACTGTTACACCAATATGATAGCGAACTGAACGAAATATTTGAAACCGTTTCTTATGAAAAAAAAGGTCAGCGTTATTTCAATGAGTTATACGACCTGCACACTATTCAATCAAAAATCCGTCTGGCTTTCAGCATCAAACGGGATTTGCAAACCGATACAGAAGTAATTCCTAAGCAAGCAGAATTATTGATTGCAGAACGATTGACAGAAGTAGAGAAGAACGCAAAACTTTACCCGAATGAAGCAGACACAACTAAAATTTTGGAATTTGATAAATCCAATGCAACCGTAAGCATTGATACTGCCGAAATTGAAAAAGCATATCAATTGACGAAAGAAACTTTGGAAGCCCAGGGAATGGGCAATTTTGTTCCGACTTATGAAAGTTTTAAAGCAGATAAAGATTACTCACTACCTGTAAAATCTAAAAATCAAACCTTTCATTATTTACCATACAACTTTGGCGGAAGCGGAAGCAGTGGTTTTGAAATTGAAACACTTCAAAAAGCCTTGCAGTTAGCCGATTTCAAAAACAAGGAATTGGAGATTTACTATAACGGTGAACGTGGCTTGACCGAGTTCGTAATTAACTGTTTTGCAAAAGAAGGCAGGTATTGGAAAAATGTTGGAAAATACACCACCGACTTTTTAATTGTGAAGCGGACGGCAAAAGATAAAATTCACAAAGCCCTGCTAATTGAAACCAAAGGTTCTGTTTATGCAGCCGACAAAGTGTTTCAGAAAAAGAAAAGTTATGTCGAGACCGAGTTTCTAAAACTCAACAAAGAAAAATTCGGCTATCAGCGATTTGATTTCCTCTATTTGGAGGACAGCAAAGACATTGCAGCCAACATCACCAAATTAAATAACAAGATTAACCAGTTTTTTAACGATTAAGATATGCCAGTAAAATACATTCCATATTACCCAAACACGGTTGAAGGACAAGCCATTTTGGACAACATCACCCGAACACAACGTGTATTGCGATACCGTGAAAATGATAAAGTTTATGACCGAATTAAAAGAGGTATGCCCTACTATGAAGTTGAAATCATTGAAACGGTCGGAAAACCTTCTGAAAATTTGGTAATTCGTGGAGAGTGTATTTCTGCTTGTGCCTACTTGAAAGAGCAAGGTATAAAAGTGGACTTGGTTTACATTGACCCACCCTTTGCCAGTGGTGCAGATTATGCCAAAAAAGTTTACCTGAGAAGAAACCCAAAATTGGCTGAAAAAATAGCTGCTGCCGAGCAGGAAATGGACATTGACGAACTCAAAGCATTTGAGGAAAAAATGTATGGTGATATTTGGCAGAAAGAAGATTACCTGAATTGGATGTATGAAAACTTGCTGGCTATTAAATCAATTATGAGTGAAACAGCAAGCATTTATGTTCATCTCGACACAAAGATTGGTCATTATGTAAAGATTTTATTAGATGAAATTTTTGGAGAGGATAAATTTATTAATGAAATCATTTGGCACTACGAAGACAAATTTGCAACTGGGGGGAAAAGATTAGATAAAAATCACGATACCATTTTCCTTTATTCCAATGACGAGGATTACATTTTTAATCCAATCATTATTCCTAAAGATGAAACAACAAAAAGGGCTCTAAGAAAAAAAGTCGATGGTAAAACTGTTGAAGTAAGGGATGAAAATGGAAACAAGATTATTGTTGAGTATTCAGAGAAAAAAGCGGATGATGTTTGGGATTTAGGTAGAACAATTTCAAAGAATGACCTTAGAGATTACGCCACACAAAAACCTGAACCACTTTTGGAGAGAATTATTACTGCAAGTAGTAATGAATATAGAGATGAGGAGAAAACAGAAAAAATGATTGTTGCAGACTTCTTTGGTGGAAGTGGAGTTGCTGCAATGGTTGCTAATAGATTAGGGCGAAATTTCATTCACGTTGACATTGGAATAAATAGCATACAGACAGTTAGAGATACTTTAATTGCCTCAAAAGCCGAATTCCAAGTTTTGGAAATTAAAGACGGAGTTAGCTTATTCCGTAATCCACAACAAACTATGGACAAGTTGGCAACCATAATTCCCGGTTTGCAAAGGAATGTTTCAGGCATCAGTAATTTTTGGTTTGGTGTAGTAACAGAAGCAAAGTTGGGAACAGTTCCGGTATATGTGCCCAACCTGCTCAATACACAGGAAAAAGTTTTAGACATTCCGACCATTAATACTATTATCAATCAGGAATTACAAAATTTGGAAGTCAACGCCAAAAAAGTAATTGTTTATTACATTGACATTGACGACCCAAAGGCAGTAGAAAAATTCATCAAAGAAAACAATGCCACCGAAATTGAAGTAGAACTCAAAGACCTGAAAAACCTGCTTCACGAAATTGTGATTGAGGATATTGTAGAATTTAATACCACAAAAACCAAAGAGGGCTACGAAACCGAAATTACCAAATTCATTAGCGACCGACTTATTCAAAAAATCAATGAGTTCAACCAAAAAGGCAACCTGCAATCATTAACCAAAGGAAAAAAGTTTGAACCTATCAGCATCAGCGAAGAAGGTTTGGAACTAATTGAACTCATTTCGCTGGATTGTGAAAATTCAGAAGGTCAATGGCACAGCAGCACCGAAGTTAAGATTGATAAACTTGGTTATGTGATTAAGGACGGAACCAAAACAAAAGAATTTTGGGATGGTAAAATTACAAGCGATAAGAAACCAAAAAGAATAAAAATCAGGAATATCAGTGGTGATGAAACAATAAAGGTAATTGAATAAATTTAATGACCATGAAACCAAACGGAGCAAAATTCTATAAATGTGCTTTGCAAGTTAATTCTTATCTGTACAACAATAAATACAGAAAAGGCGAGAAATTTGACGAAAATAAATATAATAATGAAATTTTAAAGATTTGTCAGGAAGAAAACATACAGGTAGTTGGATTAGCCGAACATGGTGACGTAAATTCAACGGAGAACCTGCGAAAGCTTCTGCAAGAAAATGGAATTATCGTGTTCCCCGGATTTGAATTGTGTAGTGCAGAAAAAATTCATATTATCAGCCTTTTCCCGGATGACAAAGACGCCAATTGGCTAAATCAAATGTTGGGAAGCTTGCAAGGAACTGCCTTTAGTGCAAACCAAACAACTGACAAATCTTCTTTAAAATACATAGAGATTGCTGAGAAAGTAATTGAGGCAGGTGGAATAACCTATGCTGCTCATGTGCATGAAGAAAACGGTTTATTGGTGGTAAATGATGGTTCAGGTGGTCATCCGGATATTTGGAAAAATGAAAAGTTGGTATTAGCTGTTCAAATTAATAAAGAAAAAGTTGAGGATTTAGACCAAAAATACAGGCAAATTATCCAAAACGATGATACAAACTATAAAAGAATACGCAAGGTAGCCGTAATTCATGCTAAAGATGTAGAAAAGCCGGAAACACTTAAAAATCCAATGGCAAGTTGCTATATCAAAATGGACAAACCAAGTATTGAAGGGTTAAGACAGGCATTTTTGGACGGGGAATCAAGGATACGTTTGTTTTCTCAACTAAAAGAAGAAAAACACTCCAGAATATTAAACCTTAAAGTTTCTTCAAACTTTTTTTCTGATGACTTTAGCTTAAATTTCAACGATAATCTTAATACCTTGATAGGTGGTAGAGGAACCGGAAAAAGCACATTGCTGGAAGCCATTCGCTACGGATTAGATATTCCTTATCAATCGGTCGAAGCCAAAAGAAGGGCAGTTGAAATTTTAACAAGTAATTTTTCAAACGGCAAAATTATTATCGAAGTTTTTTCTTCAAGGTATAATAAAAAATTTACTGTAGAGCGGAATTTCGGTCAGCCACAAATCATCAAAAATGAAGATGGGAGTTTATCTTTTCTCTCTGTTAAAGATATTCTCCCCGAAATAAAAATGTTTGGGCAAAATGAAATTTTTGAATTTGCTGAAAAAACCGAAAACCATGTAAAACTCATAGAACAACTTCTTCCAGAGCTAAAGGATAAGCTACCTGAAATACAAAAACTCTTAAGAGAAAACCGAATTAAACTGATACAAACCAAAGAAATATTAGATGAACTGGAAACAAAATTTAATCGTGAGAAACAATTACAAGAGCGGTTAAACAATCTAAAGGCATTAGGATTAGACAAAAAATTTGAAGAGCAGAATATTTACAACAAAGAAGAAGCAATCATCAAACGAAGTGATAGCGAATTTAAGGAAATACAATCGCTTGTTGAAGAATTGGAGCGAAACATCTCTGCCGTTGATTTACACTATTTAAGTGCTGATGCATTGGAAGATTATATCAATGCTGAAAAATTGACTTCACTTAAACCGGCTTGGGAGAAATTTATTTCTGAAATGCAGAAAGCCATTAGTATCATAAGAACGGCCGAAAAAACTTTTGTTACTCAGTCGGATGAAATAAAACAACAATGGCAGAAGGCAAAAGAACAATTTGAAAATGAGTTTCAGAAACTCATCAACAAATTGCCTGATAGTGGCGGAAGAAAAGGAAGCGACATTGCCCGGGAGTATTCTCAAATTAGTAAAGAGCTTTCTTCTATGCAGGGTTTAACTAATCAGCGGGTGCAAAATAAAAAATTATTTGATGAGCTGATAAAAAAACGCAAAGAATTATTGGCTGCTCTAAATAGCGAAATTGATGAGCGTTTTGATTTGATATTTAAGAAGATTAAGTCATTAAACAAAAATGCATTAAATGGAAAAATGCAATTAGAAGTTAAGAAATGGGGGAATTGTAAACCTCTTAAAGATTTTTTATTAAATATCGAGGGTTTGGGTGAAAAAAAATTACAATGGATAAATGAACAGCCGTCCACTTTTAATATCCTTCAATTTGTAAAGGATATAAGAGAATCAAATGAATCGAACTTCAAAGAAACCTACCATTTAACACCCGGAGTAGCTTCTACGCTCAAAAAGTTGCCGGAAGAAAAAATCTGGGAATTGGAGGAAATTGCTTTGACAGAAACAGTAACTATCAAACTGAATGTAGGCGATGAAGAAAACCCAACATTTAAAGAGATAAGTGAATTATCCTCGGGTCAAAAATGTACAGCGATATTAAATTTATTACTACTCAATAACAATGACCCATTAATTATTGACCAACCGGAAGATAATCTGGATAATGCCTTCATAGCTGAAAATATAGTAAAAGAATTACGCATACAAAAGGAATCACGGCAATTCATTTTCAGTACACACAACGCCAATATACCGGTTTTTGGCGATGCTGAATGGATTGGCGTGATGGAAATTGAAAATGGTGAATGCCTATTGAAAGATGAAAATATTGGTTCCATTGATAATAAATCGCTACGGCCGAAAATCGAAAATATTTTGGAAGGTGGCAAATATGCCTTTGAAACCAGAAGGTTAAAATATAATTACTAAAAAATTTAAGGATATGACTTATCAGGAATTACTTGAAATAATTGCTAATCCGGAGAATTCAAAAGTCGAATTTAAACTCGATAGCGAGCGACCGGAACGTATTGCTAAAGAAATTGTAGCTTTCGCTAATTTCAGAGGAGGAAGTATTTTCTTTGGTATTGATAATGATAGGAATATTAAAGGTATTAATAGAGAAAATTTTGAAGAATGGTTAATGGACACGGTATTTGGCAGATACATCACACCATCTATAATTCCAATCTACGAAGAAATTAATACACCGGAAGGGAGAGTAGCTATAGTTACCATAGAACAAGGCATTCACAAGCCCTATTATGTAAAGGAAGGAGAGCGAGAAACACCCTATATTAGAATTGGTTCTACTTCCCAAATTGCAAAAGGAGAACAATTGTTGCGTTTAGCTCAGGAGGCCGGTTCTTATCACTTCGAAGTTGCACCGGTTTCAGGTTCTTCTATTGATGACATAGATATTGAGCTTTTTATGAACTATTATAAAAGAGAATTTGATGAGGATTTATCAGATGCTAACAAGAATGAACTTATTGAAAAACTAAGTCAGCTCGATTTGCTTGTAAAAAATTCTTTTAATAACTATTCAGCCAGCATTGCCGGGCTGGTAATTTTTGGGAAAAACGCAGGTAAATTTCTTTACAACCATGGATTTAGAGTTATTCACTATTCAGGCAGCGAAATCGAGATTAATCACAATTTTGATCAAACCTATGTCCTACCATTAGCAAATTTTAAAAACCCGAATGGCGAAATTGTTAGAAGCGGTCTGATAGAAGCAGTTATAAATAAATTACGTGAAATATATGCAAGTGAAGAACTTATTGATGGTATCCACAGAGAAAACAAATGGAAAATACCGGAGAGAGTGCTTCGTGAGTTGTTAGTGAATGCCGTAATTCATCGAGATTATACAAAAAAAAACAGAAATGAAATCAGAATATTCAGTAACAGAATAGAGGTAGAAAGTCAGGGACGCTTACCCAACACACTTACCATAGAAAAAATAAAAGCAGGTCAGAAGTTTCAGCGAAATCCTATATTAGTCAGATTTGCGCAAGATTTTGGATTGATGGAACATAAAGGTTTGGGAATACGGAAAATAGTTATGGAAACTCTTCGAAATACTGGTATAGGCGAAGCATTACTGGAAGAAACAGATGAAACATTTAAAGTAAGTATTTTTTATTAAGGCAATAGTAATTGGATATACTATTCTTAAAAAATGAAACCATCTTTCATAGTCATACACATTGGCAAGCCACGGCCAAGCCGGCACACAAGCCAAAGCTTGCCAAAGAGTATGCCTGTCCCACGCTGAAAAGAAAAAATTAAAAATTCCCTTCCCTTTTAAAAATTTTAAAAACGTCAACCCACAAACCGACATAAAAACATTAGGACAATTGGTTGCAAAACACAATAAAGACAAGGTTTGCAAAACACGGACGACAAGAACGCCAGCCTGTAACAGCGTGTATGTGGCAATAACGGTTGAAGTGGTAAATCGAAGGTCTGTGCTTCTAAGAAACTTTGTGCTAAATGGACAGGAAAGTGCTTCTAATCCGCTACTGCACATACACGCAAACCGTTAGCCCCAATAATTTTTATGATGATTTTTGGAAAATGCTGATAGCCATTCTGTAGATCATCTGACGATCACCACGGTTCCGACTATTGTTTTTTCTCCTTCAACCCCAGGAAACCCCTCAACCTGAAATGTGATCCTGTAGACATATGCCCCTTCGGGGCAATGTTTTCCGTTCTTAGTGCCATCCCACCCCTGACCAATATTCTCCGTCTCAAACACCTGCCCACCCCATCTATCGAACACCCTCATTGAGAAATGCGAAATGGTACTGACACTGGGGATTGGTCTAAATACGTCGTTCCTCCCGTCTCCATCCGGCATAAAAGCATTGGGGATGTAGAAATACTGCGAAGGCTCGAATGGCGGCTCTTCTCGCAGGACAATGTAAACTGAATCGTTCCCAAAGCAGCCGGCCTGGGACTCCATCTCAACCGAGTACATCCCTTCAGAGTAAATTTCGATGCTTTCGGTGCTGTCGCCATTGTTCCAGAGGTAATGCGCCTGGCCGGACCCTGCTTCCAGGATATAGCCCGGATCCACCACCAATGTATCTGAACCGTGAAATGCTGCAACAGGGTTATCGCTGACGATCAGGGTGATGGTCTTCTGGTCGGTGCAGCCCATGAGGTCGGTGGCCAGCAGGGTGTAGTCGCCGGCATCGGCTTCGGTGACGCTCCAGAAGGCCGGGTCGTTTTC
The DNA here is from genome assembly GCA_964619555.1 of uncultured Bacteroidales bacterium. Taxonomy (GTDB): domain Bacteria; phylum Bacteroidota; class Bacteroidia; order Bacteroidales; family JAGOPY01; genus JAGOPY01. Next base: position 317,579 of record CAZUDV010000002.1, read on the forward strand.
GCTGCTGTGCCCGTCGGGCCAGGTCCAGAGGTAGGTGAAGGGCCCCTGGTTGCCCCAGGCGATACTGATGAAGCTGACATAGTCACCCATGCAGACGGTCTTGATGTCTGTCGCCGGGGAGATGATCATGGGCGGCTCGTAAATAGTTACCTGTCCGGCGGAGAACTGGGCCGGGATGGTGTCGCCTGCCGTATTGGTGAAGGCGCTGCCGGTCGGACCGGTGTACCAGTCCAATAGACCAGGACCGGCCTGAAGGGGGGTGAACACCAACTCGGCAATGGCCTGTTGATTGAGCAAGGTCACCGGGACGGCGTCCTGCCACATCAGGGTGATCTCCCCGGCGGCCTGGTTCACCGTGCCATTGAAGTTAGCCGAAAGCTCCGGGATGACGTTGGCATAGCCGTCGCACTGCAGGCTGGAGGCATTGTAGCTCAGCTTCAGCTCAAAGGCGGCTACATTGTTAAAGTTGCTCACCTCGATGGGTACTGTGGCGGAGTTGCCCAGGCAATGATCTCCCGGGCCGGTGACGGCCTGCAGCCAGGTGAGGACCTCGTTCAGCACTTCCACCGTGAAGCTGGTGTCGCAGTCGTTCTCATCCTTCACCACGCAAAGGTAGGTCCCTGCGGATAAATCATTGAATGTTCCATTGTTCGATTGCCAGTTGTTACCGTTGTCGATGGAGAACAGAAGCACTGGTGTGCTGCCGGTGGCAGTGATCTCAATGGCGCCATTTTGCTGCCCGTCGGTCTCGTTGGTGACGGTTGTCTGGGTGACCTGCGGACCGGGAATATCGTCCAAAATAACCGGATTGCCATCATAAAAACCTTCACAGCCGTTGATATCCTGTATCCTGACGATATATTCTCCCGGGGGAAGGTCTTCAAAAATACTGTCAGGCTGGTAATTCAGGCCGTCGTTGATAGAATATTCCATCTCAGAGCCCGATGGCGAGAAGGCTGAGATGATCAGTTGCCCGTCTGCCCGGAAGCAGTGAGGCTGCATGGCCTGTACCTGGGTAACCTCCAAGCTGCCGGCATCGTTGATGGTGTAAGTGGCAGTGGCGCTTTCGCAGCCGTTGGCATCGGTGATGGTGAGGAAGTACTGCCCGGCGGGCAAGTTGAACACATCGGGGCCAATGCCGAAGGGGTTGCCGCCCAGGTCCTGCCAGAGGTAGGTAAAGGGGCCGCTGCCCTGTACCGTGATGCCCGTGATGGATCCCGAGTTCCCGCCGCAGGTAGTGGGAGTAATGATGACAGACAAAGTATCCAGCCCGATATCCGGGAAAAAGCCGACATGGATCGTGTCATGGCCCTGGCATCCGGTTTCCAGGATAGTCGCCCGGACCCAATACGTTCCGCTATCGCTTACTGTTATCTGGGAGACGCCGATCTGCCCAGTACTCCAGGAGTAGAGATCGGCAGTGCAATTGGCGTTCAGTGTGACGGAGGAACCTGGGCAGACCACCGTATCCGTCCCGAGGTCAGGCTGTGGTGTGGGAAAGATCTCGATTTCCCGCGAAGTATGCTCGAAGCGTCCCGATGGGTACCAGACATCTACCTGAACTTCGTGTATGCCCGGGTTCTGAAAAGCATAGGTAGGCGATAAATCCGTTGAAACACCACCCGGCAAGAAAGGTTCAAAGGTCCACTGTATACTTGATGGGGTAGGGATGAAGTTGGGAATGAAATGCACGGGAGATCCCTGGCAGCGGTCGCCTTCCCACTCGAAGCGGTAGAGGTAGTCGAGAAGGATGTTGGGGAGACTATAGGAACCTTTGCCTGGAAACATGTTTATTGCAGTAGGTTGATATTCGCATCCCTGGCCTGAAACCCATGGATTGCTTATAACTCCTGAGAAATTGAAATTTTCTCTAGCACAATATATTTTCCCATCTCGAGCTAGTTGTAAGCCATGTGCAGGCCCGTATCCAATAAAGATAACTGAATTATTGAAAGCAGTCTGGTCTGCAATATATTGCATATCAAATTGATAAATTCCACTTGTGTCACTTAAAATATTAGCGCCCATATATAAATACTTGGAATCCGGGGAGAATTCTATTCCTGTGAGGGTTAATGGCACGCCACCAGGTTGTTGCAAAGTATACATATAAGTTGCGTTTCCAGTTGAAGCATCAAAACCGCATATTTCAATCTCGTCATCGGAATGGTAACTCAGAAATAGATATTTTTTATCATATGTAATCTTTAAAAATCCCCAATTTACAAGATTTGCCTGTCGATCAGGCATTGTCGACAGCACCGGATTGGGATGAAAGCCTGTTTCATCTACCAAATAAGCGGCAATGGCGTCTTCGTCAAACTTACGAGTAATTAACCAAACAGCGTCACTATTTTCTTTCCTGGCCAGGGCGATACGGCCCGCTGCATCAGAGCCGAAAGAAACAGGGATGTCTTTTTCTGTGACAGCACCGTGCCCCCCAGCAAGGGTCATGTCCACAATCGAATAATAAAGACCTAGGTTAATTTGGGGATGACGGGCTGTAAACACATAATAAATGTCATTCGTCCCGGGACAATTTATAATCGCTCTTCCAAAAATTCCCGGATGTATCATGTCTGAGCCGTTCGGCATAATTTCATGGTTTTTATTATAAACATCTCCCTCTCCGGTATAGAATAATAGGTTTCCAAGGGAATCGGATATTGTCGCACAGCCAAATATTGTGTACATTTGGCTATCATGCACAACCTGTGGTACTCCTGTATTAAAATTCAACCCGCAATAACGAGCAAAGTACCAATTATTAGCTTGATTTTGCGATAGAGCAATATTTACAATTACTGTTAATAATAATGTGAAGAAGTTCTTCATTTTATGATTAATTAAAATCAATTGCGGCGACGTATGTCACCGCAATTGATCCAGTTACTAATTATTGAAAGCTTATTGGGCATTCAATATCAGGTCCACTGCTCATCAGATCCGGACAAGAATAGTACGCTCCATTATATTTGCCTGCGCATTCAATAGTGTATCCACCGTGTCCATCCGGACATAACTTTTTTAATGCGGCAACCACAAAGTAGCAATCTTCCGGATCTTCGCTCACACAAAATTGAGTGAGCTGGAAGGTTGCATCTTCTTCTTCTGAGTCTAGAATCTGGTAGCTTTGGTAAACGGTGCTGGGCGATTCGTCACAGTAACTAATTACTTCAACATCGACTCTCCAAAACCATTCACCGGCTAAAGGACATTCATCACATTGTGCTGGATTCCAAGAAACATGGACACTTTTTTGTGCATTTACATTCTGCATTCCTATAGACAGGATTACGATCAGAATGGTTATTAATCTTATTAGTGTTTTCATTGTTATATAATTTTTTAAAGTTAATCAAATTTGAAAGGATGGTTTCAATAAGATTGGACCAAAGATTATTTTTTGGGGACTCAAGAAAAGGTCCCCTAAGGTGGATGAGAGCTATTACCTATGACATCAATCCTATTCTTCGAAAAACTAAACCAATTCTTGATCTTTGCAGCATTCTTTCCTTTATAAACATCATAATCAGTATATTTAATGCGAGAGGACATTGGCTTGGCTTTGTAATAATTAATCGGAAAACCAGTGGCATTGTAATACATATTCAACGAAAAAAGATATTAAGAGCAATGTTTCTCAGTTTTCCTTTATTGAATGGCTATTCGTGGCATTATGGATGCAGCATACACTCCTAACTGAAGTCTTTGTAAAACAATGTTTTCAGCTATCTTTATCTATTAGTAGAAATGGCTTAGAGTGATTGCCGGTTAAGATAAATTACTGGGGCTAACGGACGCGCAGCGCCCAGGCCGGACATTAAATTTTACCCGTCCAGGTGGGCGGCGAAAAATAGTTCAAAGTTCAATGTTTAAAATTCAAAGTTATATGAGCGCCGCCGCCTGCCCGGCCAAATAACCCTGCCCAGGTCGCTGCGCTTGAACGTTAGCCCCAATAATTTTTATGATGATTTTTGGAAAATGCTGATAGCCATTCTGTAGATCATCTGACGATCACCACGGTTCCGACTATTGTTTTTTCTCCTTCAACCCCAGGAAACCCCTCAACCTGAAATGTGATCCTGTAGACATATGCCCCTTCGGGGCAATGTTTTCCGTTCTTAGTGCCATCCCACCCCTGACCAATATTCTCCGTCTCAAACACCTGCCCACCCCATCTATCGAACACCCTCATTGAGAAATGCGAAATGGTACTGACACTGGGGATTGGTCTAAATACGTCGTTCCTCCCGTCTCCATCCGGCATAAAAGCATTGGGGATGTAGAAATACTGCGAAGGCTCGAATGGCGGCTCTTCTCGCAGGACAATGTAAACTGAATCGTTCCCAAAGCAGCCGGCCTGGGACTCCATCTCAACCGAGTACATCCCTTCAGAGTAAATTTCGATGCTTTCGGTGCTGTCGCCATTGTTCCAGAGGTAATGCGCCTGGCCGGACCCTGCTTCCAGGATATAGCCCGGATCCACCACCAATGTATCTGAACCGTGAAATGCTGCAACAGGGTTATCGCTGACGATCAGGGTGATGGTCTTCTGGTCGGTGCAGCCCATGAGGTCGGTGGCCAGCAGGGTGTAGTCGCCGGCATCGGCTTCGGTGACGCTCCAGAAGGCCGGGTCGTTTTCGCTGCTGTGCCCGTCGGGCCAGGTCCAGAGGTAGGTGAAGGGCCCCTGGTTGCCCCAGGCGATACTGATGAAGCTGACATAGTCACCCATGCAGACGGTCTTGATGTCTGTCGCCGGGGAGATGATCATGGGCGGCTCGTAAATAGTTACCTGTCCGGCGGAGAACTGGGCCGGGATGGTGTCGCCTGCCGTATTGGTGAAGGCGCTGCCGGTCGGACCGGTGTACCAGTCCAATAGACCAGGACCGGCCTGAAGGGGGGTGAACACCAACTCGGCAATGGCCTGTTGATTGAGCAAGGTCACCGGGACGGCGTCCTGCCACATCAGGGTGATCTCCCCGGCGGCCTGGTTCACCGTGCCATTGAAGTTAGCCGAAAGCTCCGGGATGACGTTGGCATAGCCGTCGCACTGCAGGCTGGAGGCATTGTAGCTCAGCTTCAGCTCAAAGGCGGCTACATTGTTAAAGTTGCTCACCTCGATGGGTACTGTGGCGGAGTTGCCCAGGCAATGATCTCCCGGGCCGGTGACGGCCTGCAGCCAGGTGAGGACCTCGTTCAGCACTTCCACCGTGAAGCTGGTGTCGCAGTCGTTCTCATCCTTCACCACGCAAAGGTAGGTCCCTGCGGATAAATCATTGAATGTTCCATTGTTCGATTGCCAGTTGTTACCGTTGTCGATGGAGAACAGAAGCACTGGTGTGCTGCCGGTGGCAGTGATCTCAATGGCGCCATTTTGCTGCCCGTCGGTCTCGTTGGTGACGGTTGTCTGGGTGACCTGCGGACCGGGAATATCGTCCAAAATAACCGGATTGCCATCATAAAAACCTTCACAGCCGTTGATATCCTGTATCCTGACGATATATTCTCCCGGGGGAAGGTCTTCAAAAATACTGTCAGGCTGGTAATTCAGGCCGTCGTTGATAGAATATTCCATCTCAGAGCCCGATGGCGAGAAGGCTGAGATGATCAGTTGCCCGTCTGCCCGGAAGCAATGAGGCTGGGCTGACTGGATCTGGGTGACTTGCAGGTTGCCTGCATCGGTGATGGAGTAAGTGGCGGAAGTGGTTTCACATCCGTTGCCATCGGTAATGGTGAGGAAGTATTGTCCGGCGGGCAATCCCGTTGCATCGATGTTGTTACCGAATGGATTCCCTGACAGGTCTAGCCATTGGTAAGCTAAAGGCATTGGGCCGAGGGCATAGAGTCCGGTGATTGATCCGGTAGCTCCTCCGCATGCTGTAGGAGTGATGATGACCGCTGTTGTATCCAGTTCGGTTTCCGGGAAGAATCCTACATGTATCGTGTCATGTCCCTGGCATCCTGTTTCCTGGAAGCTGGCGCTCACCCAGTATATGCCGCTATCGCTGACGGTGATACTGGGAGAGCCAAACTGCCCGGTGCTCCAAGAATAGAGGTCGGCAGTGCAATTGGCGTTGAGTGTGACGGAAGAACCGGGGCAGACCACCGTATCCGTCCCGAGGTCAGGCTGTGGTGTGGGAAAGATCTCGATCTCCCGCGAAGTATGCTCGAAGCGGCCCGATGGGTACCAGACATCTACCTGAACTTCGTGTATGCCCGGGTTTTGAAAAGAATAAATTGGGGAAAGCTCGTATGAAACACTTCCGGGAGCGAATTCATCGAAAAACCAGCGAATACTGTCAGGAGTGGGTATGAAATTAGGAATAAAAGTTATCGGGCTGAACTGGCACCAGTCACCCTCCCATTCAAAGCGGTAGAGGTAGTCGAGGAGGATATTGGGAAAGCTGAAGGATCCATCTCCTGGAGACATGTCAATGGCCGAAGCTTGATAATTACAGTCAGCTCCCTTTTCCCAGGGTTGATGGATAATTCCTATGTAATTATTGTTTTCAGACATGCAATATATTTTTCCATCCCGGGCCAATTGCATTCCCATAGCAGGCCCATCCCCGAGATATACTGCCGAACTATTGAAAGCTGTTTCATCCTCAATATAATGCATATCAAACTGATAAATGCAGTTGATTTCCCCGGGTTTATTATAACTTACATATAAATATTTAGAATCTGGTGAATATTCCATACCTGCCAATGTGAATGGAACCCCTCCCGGATCAGATATGGTGTACAAATAGTTCGCCGATCCTGTGATACTATTGAACTGGCTGATTTCTATATTTTTATGGTTACTATAACTTGACAAAATGTATTTGGAATCATAGCTAACTTTTAATGGGCCCCAACTCACAATACTTGGCGATCTGTCAGGCATAGGAGAAAGAATAGGATTAGGATTAAAGCCGTTATAATCGATCAGGTATGCGGCTAATGCATCTTCTGAAAATTTACGTGTGATCACCCATACAGCATCACTATGTGCTTTTCTTACCAGGGCGATTCGTCCAGCAGCATCAGAACCAGAAGAAACAGCAATGTTCTTTTCGGTAATTGCACCCAGCCCGCTATCCAGGGACATGTCCACTAACGAATAATAAAAGCCCAGATATATTTGCGGATGGCGGGCATTAAGGATAAAGTACAAATCATTCTGTCCAGGCCATTTGACAATCGCCCTCCCATAAACACCTGGCCACTGAAGGTCAGAGCCATTTTGCATGATAACATGATTCTTATTGTATACTCTTCCATCCGCGGTATAAAATAGCAAATCACCCAATGAGTCTGAAATTGTTGCATTTCCAAATATGGTGTTTATTGGACTGTCATGCAAAACTTGAGGTGCCCCACTATTAAAATTCAATCCGCAATGATTGGCAAAGTACCATCTGATAGCCTCATTTTGGGCTATAAGTGTGTGGCTAATTAGTAGTAAAACAATATAACAATAAATCCTCATCTGTCCCTCAAAATATAAATATGTTCCGGGCTCTATTAGTCCGGAACATATGTAAGATGATTACTCGAAGGAAATAGGGCAGGATACGGAATTGGAACTATTCATTAGATACGGGCACGAATAATAACTATTTTCCCCATTGAATTTACCCTGACAAACTACTTCATAACCTCCGCCTGATTTTGGACAAAGTTTTTTTAACGCTGCAACCACAAAGTAGCATTCTTCCTGGCTCTCACTATCACAAAATTCCGAAAATTGTATAGTAGCATCTGTTTCTTCCGAATTAACAATTTGATATCCAGTAAAAACGGTGGTGGGAGTTTCATCGCAATAACTGATCACTTCAACATCTACTCTCCAAAACCAGTCTCCTGCAATGGAACACTCCGGGCATGGCGTTGTTGAAGGCCAGTATACATATGCACTTCCTTGAGCGCTTACATTCTGCAATCCAAAAAACATGAATATTATCAGAATGGCTATTAATTTAATAATTGTTTTCATTTTATAAGAATTACAAAGTTAAAAATAAATACCTGGCAGGTTTAAATAAATATTCGGGTAAACAGTTTATTTTTCGGGGACACAGGGGATTGCCCCCTAAGGAGGGTGAGAGCTATTACCTATGACATCAATCCTATTCTTCGAAAAACTAAACCAATACTTAATCTTTGCAGCATTCTTTCCTTTATAAACATCATAATCAGTATATTTAGTGCGAGAGGACATTGGCTTGGCTTTGTAATAATTAATCGGAAAACCGGTGTAATTGTAATACATATTTAACGAAAAAAGATATTAACAATTTCTTTAGTTACTTTAATAGCAATGATTCTAAGTTTTCTTTATGTAGTGGCTATTCATGGCTTTATGAATACAGCGCATAAATTCCTCTCTATTGTCTTTGTAAAACAATGTTTTCAGCTATCTTTATCAATTAGTAGATATGGCTTATAGTGTCAGCCGGTTATGATAAATTACTGGGGCTAACGAACGCGCAGCACCCAGTCCGGAAATTCACACTTTGCCCGGTCAGGCGGGCGGTATTGTCACTTTGATCTTTGATTTCGTAACTTTGAGCCAGCTTGCGCCCGCCTGCCCGTGCAAATTAACCCGGCCCAGGGCGCTGCGCTGAGCGTTATGTGGCATTATGGATATTCATTAATATTCTTTATTGACAATAATCAAATTATCTAAAACCGAACCAATTTATTAGAGATGATAATTACATCAGAAGATCAAAAAGCTACGACACTTTTAAAAATATTTGGTGGCATAGTCATATTATTTGCTGCAATCTTTTTACTGATAGCCTTAATCAGCATATCAAATCAAGATTCATTGATCAATTTAATAGATCAAAATTTTCGAGGTAATCAAAACTATTATTTCTACTTCATGCCTTTTTTATTATTAATTGGATTATCATATTTGATTCTTGGAATTAGGCTACCGAAACTAAAGGCTAATGTGCTTTTATCTCACATAGTAATTAGTATCTCATTGATAATATGGATAATATGCTGGGTATTATTTAAAAATCAAGCACTGAAAACAAGTACCGAATTAACTGTGTCGACTGGATCGATGACAGATTCAATATATTTTATTCCTATTCTAATAATAATCATCCTAATTCCTCAAATTATCATTGGAAGTAAGCTATATAAGTTAGAAAAAGTCCATAACGCCACATAACAGACGCGCATCGCCCAGGCCGGAGGTAAAAAACTTTGCCCGGTCAGGCGGGACGCAAATGTCACTTTGATCTTTGAATTATTAACTTTGAACTAGCGAGCGCCCGCCTGCCCGTGCAAATAACCCGGCCCAGGGCGCTGCGCTAAACGTTATGCGCTATTGAATTTTTATTAAATATGACTCAGACTACTCTGTATTATTATTTCAGCACAACAGCTCAAGTCATGGCAGCTATTTCAGCTTTATTGGTCATTTTTACACAATTTAAGATGAATGGAATAAAAATCTTTCTCTTGGGTGATGGGAAAGCGGTCTTAGAAAGAATGGAAAAAAAAGAAGGAGGCTTTGAATTAGAGCATCATGATAGATACTTGAATCGGTTGAAAGATGCAATATTTCGTGAAAGTATTTCAGGCATCATAGAAGTTATAGAACTTTTAGCAAGATCTGAACAAGAAAAAGGAAAAACAATTGAATCGAATCCAAGAGGATTACAGTATTTAGAATTTAGAGTCAAAAAAAGAATTGATCAATTAAAAAAAATAAAAATATTGACAAAGTTGGCTATAATATCAGCAATAGTCTCAATATTTTTATCTTTGATTTTCATGCTTTTAGTTGAAGAAATGATAATTAATAAGTGCTTTGCATGGGAATCGGTAGTTATTACCTTGATTGCGTCAATTTCATGTTTGACTTTTACAATTCAAGGAGTGTTTTTTGGATTAAGAGATCAAGAGGGCGCATGATTCAACAGCCCATAACAGACGCGCATCGCCCAGGCCGGACGTTAAAATTTTGTCCGGTCAAGCGGGCGGCGAAAGATCCCTCGCTGCGCTTCGGGATGACGATCTGAGGGGTGGAAACCAGAGCGGCGCGGCGCAAAGAAAAGTCGGAACTCAATCCTTCCATGGCGCCGCGCCGCTCCTGTTTTTGTTCGCCAACCACGTCATCCCGAGTGCAGCGAGGGATCCGTTTGCAGAATGTACTACTATTTCCTATCTTTACATGCTTGCGCCCGCCTGCCCCGGCAAATAACCCGGCCCAGGCCTTTGTGCTCGAGCGATAGAGCTAATATTTATTAAGAGATTATTACATCATGAGACAATATTTACTTATTCCCTTAATTATATTATCTTTTAATATTTTCGGGCAAATAACATTTGAAAGATTTTATGGTGGCGCTGGATATGATGGCTCATACTGTGTCCAACAAACAGATGATGAAGGATATATCATTTGCGGTTTAACTAGCTACGATTCTAATCCTCTCAACTCAGATTTTTATATAATTAAAACTGATGATTACGGTGATACAATGTGGTGTAAAATTTACCCTGGCCATTCAACTGACAGTTTTGTTTGCATCCAACAGACTTCAGATAGTGGATACATAGTTACCGGTGCTACATCAAGTATTGGCTCAGGGAATTATGATGCAATCTTAATGAAAATAGATAATGATGGCGATGTTATATGGTTCAAAACATATGGTGGTCCGGGACCAGATTACGGTAACTGGTGTTTAGAAATTGATGACGGTTACATATTTGTTGGCAGTACACACAGTTATGGCGCGGGAGATTCAGATATATATTTAGTGAGGACCGATATAGTTGGGGACTCGGTATGGACACGGACTTATGGAGGCACTGGTTTTGATGAACCATCTGAAATTCAACATACTTTAGATGGAGGATATATCATTACGGGAGCTATAGAAAATGTTTCAAATGGCGATCAAGATGTTATATTATTAAAGGTTGATACCAGTGGTTTAGTTGAATGGCAAAAAATATATGGAAGTTATTTATTTGATGCTGGCCGGTCTGTTCAACAAACAAATGATTCAGGTTATATAATTGCCGGGCTGTCTGGATCTTATATTACAGGCGATGGGGATGGTTATATTATCAAAACTGATGTGAATGGAGATACTTTATGGACGAAAAAATTTGGTGGATCATCAATAGATCGTTTTTATTCTGTAAAACAATCTTCAGATTATGGATTTATAATAACAGGTCAAACAACGAGTTACGGTGCAGGTAGTTATGATGTATTGTTACTTAAACAAGATAGCATCGGTAATACGGAGTGGTTCGAAACTTATGGAGGCACAATGGGAGATGGGGCATTTTGTATTCAACTCACAAATGATGGGGGATATATCCTGTCTGGAATAACAGCAAGCATGGGATTTGGATCATATGATGCTTATTTATTAAAAGTAGATTGCAATGGCAATATTATCACTAATTGCTCAGAAAATAAATATTCCCCTAATCTGAAGTTGTAAGCCTCCCCGAACTTTGAACATTTAAAATTAGAGAAAAATAAAAAAGGTTT
>CAZUDV010000003.1:0-327821 GCA_964619555.1 uncultured Bacteroidales bacterium
GTTTCTGGTTTCTTGTTTCTGGTTTCTTGTTTCTGGTTTCTTGTTTCTGGTTTCTTGTTCTTGTTTCGGGTTGGTTTTTAGCGATTGGAATAATTGTTCTGCAGATAATTTTTGAATGCCGTGTAATCGTGTGGCATGAAGGAGTATTTTTCCTCTTTATCTTCAATCCCGGACAAACTGGCAGGTAGTCCAGGGTCGAAGCCCAGCAGCTTGAAAATCTCTTCCGGGAATTTGGCCGGATGGGCTGTTTCCAGGGAAATACACAACTGGTCACGATTAAGTCCTTTACCTTCCCCGGCTAAAAATGCCTGCAATCCAGCCCAGCCAACCGCGCCGTGTGGTTCCAGCAAGACATTGTGGCGACTCCATGCTTCCCGGATGGTTTGCCTGGTAAGTTCATCGCTGATGCTCACGCTGAAAAGTTCTTTTTGCATGGTGGCCCTATCCGCAGGCTTACTGATAATCCCCCTCTCGTCCATCTGTCCCCCATACAGGGCTACAAGCCTTGCCAGGTTACTGGGGTGACCGACATTCATGGCGCTGGAGATACAATTCCTGGAAGGTTCAACTTTGTTGTACGCGCCCGTTTTCAGGTATTCCGGGAACTCGTCGTTCTCATTCACGGCAATGATAAAGCGTTTAACGGGCAATCCCATCTTCTTAGCCAGCACACCGCCCATCATATCCCCGAAATTTCCGGAAGGAACGGAAAGGACGACATCATCATCTTCCAGGCCGGTCCTCAGGCGGGAAAAAGCATAAAAATAATAGACAATTTGCGGAATGAGTCGCCCGATATTGATCGAATTGGCCGACGACAGATCGAGGCAGTTCAATTCCGCGTCTGCAAATGCTTCTTTCACAAGGGCCTGACAGTCATCAAACTTCCCGTTCACCGCGATCACGTCGATATTTTCCCCAAGGGTGGTCATCTGTTTCCTCTGGCGATTGGTCACTTCTTTTTCCGGAAACAGGATCACTACGCGGATATTGTCAAGTCCGTAGAATGCATTGGCGATTGCGCTGCCGGTATCGCCTGAAGTTGCGGTGAGGATCAGCATTTTTCTTTTGTCCTGCAGCAGGTAATATTGCATCAGCCGCCCCATCATCCGGGCGGCAAAATCCTTGAACGAGGCCGTGGGTCCCTGGTCCAGCCGCAGGATGTATTTTCTCTCTGTTACAGGTTCCAGCGGAACTGCGTAATTATAGGCCTCCCTGACAATTGTCCTCAGGTCTGGCTCCGGCAGTTCGCTATTCAGATATTTCCAGGAAACGTCAAAGGCAATCTCGGAATAAGGCTTACTGATAAAGGACCTGATCTCGTCAGCATCGATCGGAGGGATTTTTTCTGGCATATAAAGGCCCTTATCCGGGGCCTGTCCCTGTAACAATGCCTGCCTGAAAGATACCTTCTCCGATCTATGGTTGGTCGAATAGTACTGGATTGGCTTCATAAGCCAAAGGTAGAAAATAGTTCGGAGTTCCGAATTTTGAGTTTTGAGTTTTGAGTTGAAAATGGATAAACTGATTCTAAATTGCCCGGACTAATATTTTTCAGATTAGCAAATACTTAAATTAGCAGTTGGATTCTTACCTGTAACTGGACTTATAATCAAATGTCATGTCCAAAACTGCCCACATCTTTTTCATTGCTCTCCTGGCTATATTAGTTGTCTTAGCTCTGGTTTTGCCTTTTCACAAAGGATTTACATATTACAATACCAACCTCGAAGAGCGATTTTTCCATCCGGACCACCAATCGTTGAAACCCAGCGGCGTGATCGGGCACGGGCTTGGTATCCTGGGCTCATTATGCATGTTGGTCGGAGTGTCAGCTTATATGTTAAGAAAAAGGTCGAGGAAAATGGCCAGGTTAGGCTTGGTAAAACACTGGCTGGAGTTTCATATCTTCCTTTGTACCATAGGACCTATCATGGTACTTTATCATACGGCATTCAAATTCGGCGGGTTGGTCGCAATCAGTTTCTGGAGCATGGTTGCTGTATTCCTCAGCGGGATAATCGGAAGGTTCATTTATATCCAGATTCCCAGGACCATTGAAGGCAGGGAACTGACCCTCCAGGAGGTGCGAAATTTAGAGGGCGATCACTTCAAGGACGCGACCAGTCTGGAACGAAGGATTAAACGACTGGAAAAGCTCCAGGAAATATTTCGATACTGGCACGTGGCACATCTTCCATTTGCCCTGGTAATGCTGATCATCATGATCATCCATGTTGGGGTTACGGTTGCTTTTGGATTTCGATGGATATTTTAATATGGAAACTCTGATCGAACAAATCATCATATATGGCCTGGTCGGGATTTTTTGCCTGGTTGTGATCATCATTTACGTCCGGAAACAAAAAAAGGACTCCAGGAAAGTAGAAGAAAAGATCCGGCAGGCCAAACTTGATGGTCTTTTTGAACCAGTATCGCTTCATCCTGTTGTGGATCCGAAATCCTGTATTGGAACCGGGGCATGTATCAAAGCTTGTCCCGAAAAAGATATTCTAGGCATTGTAAATGGGAAAGCTACCACAGTCAACGCTTCCAGGTGCGTTGGACATGGGGCCTGTTTCCATGCCTGCCCGACTGAAGCCATCACTTTATGTATCGGTACAGAAAAAAGAGGGGTGGATCTCCCCCATGTCAATATGTTATTTGAGACGAATGTTCCTGGGATTTACATCGCCGGAGAACTAGGCGGGATGGGCCTGATCAAGAATGCCGTTGAACAAGGCAGGCAGGCTGTGGAAAATATTGCCAGATTCCGGAAAAATGAGAATCAAGCCCATTATGACCTGGTCATTGTAGGCGCCGGACCTGCAGGTATATCAGCCGGGTTGACTGCCCGCAAACATGGCCTGAATTTCATAATACTGGAACAAGATACTCTCGGAGGGACTGTTTACAGCTTCCCAAGGTCGAAAATCGTTATGACCTCGAGCATGGATCTGCCATTATACGGAAAGCTTAAGCTTTATGAGACAACCAAGACGGAATTGCTGGATATCTGGAACAACGTCATACAATCTCACACTATTCCAATCCTTGAAAATTCAAAAGTCGAATCGATCACTCCTGAAAACGGGCATTTCAAAGTAGAGCTCCAAAATGGAAACATCCTTGCTGCACATTCCGTTCTCCTTGCTATCGGCCGCAGGGGAACGCCAAGAAAACTGAATATCCCCGGGGAGCAACTGGAAAAGGTCGCTTACCGCTTGCTCGAACCGGAAGAAATTTCAGGGAAGGACATCGTTGTGATTGGCGGGGGCGATTCTGCCATTGAGTCGGCCTTGATGCTGGCGCCACAAAACCGGGTAACATTGGCGTACCGAGGAGATGCATTCCAAAGGATCAAACCTAAGAATAATGATAAGATATCCCTGGCGATAGATAGAAAAGAGGTTGATGTAAGGTTCCTTACCAATCTCGTCCGGATCGAGGAGAAAGCAGCCGTACTTGAAAAAAGCACAGATGGGAGTCAGGAAATAATTGTCAATGACCTGGTGTACATTTTTGCTGGTGGTGAATTGCCGACAGAGTTTTTAAAAAAAGCTGGCATACATATCACCAGGAAATTCGGTAAGGCTATTTTAAAACATTGAATATTTTATCTTACCAGGGGAATATGGTAAAGCAACTTATTACCGGTTTGTCAATTTTAGCTGTCCTGTTGACACGGATATCATCTGCCCAGATATCCCCGGGCGACCTTGCAGAGGTGCATGCCCACCTCGAAGGCATGTCGAATTGTACCCAATGCCATACTCTTGGGGATAAGGTTTCCAACGAGAAATGCCTGAAATGTCATTCTGAAATCAAAGAAAGGATCGATCTCAATAAAGGTTACCATGCATCAACCGACGTAAGATCCAAAGATTGCGTGATATGTCATAATGACCATCATGGACGGAATTTCCAGATCATCCGCTTTAACGAATCGACTTTCAATCATTCCCTCACAGGGTATGAGCTCCTGGGAAGCCATAATGGAAAAGAATGCAAAGCCTGTCATAAGGCCGGTTATATCGATGACCCTGAACTTAAAGCGAAGAAATATACCTACCTGGGCCTTGATCAGGCGTGCAACTCGTGCCATATTGACCACCACGATGGAACTTTATCCAAAGATTGTTCACAATGCCATGGCTTAAATAAATTCAAACCTGCCGACAAGTTCAACCATATCCGCGCCAAATTTCAGCTAAATGGAAAACATCTTACCGTGGAATGCAATAAATGCCATAAGCCACAGTTGAAAGACGGAAAGGAATTCATCCCATATACCGGTATTGCATATTCAACCTGTACCAATTGCCATATTGATATCCACAAAGGTCAGTTCGGGCAGGATTGCCGGCAATGCCACAGCGAAGAATCTTTCCGGGCAGTGAAAGGGTTAGACCGTTTCGATCATGGCAAGACGGCATTTCCCCTGGAAGGAAGGCACCGGTCGGTAAATTGCAAATCATGTCATAAAACCAGCCTGACGGATCCCTTGAAACATGCCAAATGTTCGGATTGTCATTCGGATTATCACCGTGACCAGTTCCTCAGCGATGGGATAAAACCCGACTGTTCTGCCTGCCATAACGTAAATGGTTTTACAGAATTCAATTATACGATCGAACAGCATAATAAGTCCCGGTTTATCCTGGATGGTGCCCATCTGGCCACACCATGCTTTTCTTGCCATAAAAGGACTGAGAGATGGGAATTCAGGGAGATTGGCCTGAAATGTGCGGACTGTCATCCCGATATTCATTCATCCTCTCTGGATCCGAAGTATTATCCCGATCGGGATTGCGCGAGCTGTCATGCAACCAGTGCATGGAAACAAATACAATTCGACCATAACAGGACCAGCTTTGGGCTGGAAGGTGCACATTCCAGGCAATCCTGCGGATCCTGCCATACCAAAAAAGATGAGACCGGCCAGCCGCAACAACTATTTAAAGGATTGCCTGTCAATTGCGCTTCCTGCCATAACGACATTCATTATGGCCAGTTTATTAGCAAAGGGGTCCTGGATTGTGCAGCCTGTCATTATCCGGAAAACTGGATAGCAGTATACTTTGACCATAACAGAACCCGGTTTAAACTGGAAGGAAAGCATGCCAATGTTGCCTGCTCTAAATGCCATAAGGAGGTTGTCTCTGAGAATACAAGATATATCCAATACACATATAAAGATTTCAAATGCGAAACCTGTCATCGTTAATTGGCCTGCTGTTACTTTCAGCAAGCATGGTGGGGCAATCGCCACACGGGGAGGATCTGTCGTTTGACTGTTCGCTTTGTCATAATGACCAGGGCTGGAAGATCGACATGAAAACCCTTTCATTTGACCATAACCTGACGAAATACGCGCTGACTGGGCAGCACGCCAGGGTAGGCTGCAAAAACTGCCATCCTACCCTTATTTTTTCCGCTGCCAGGAATGAATGCGCCACCTGTCACACCGACATGCACCAGCAGACGGTTGGCCTGGATTGCAGCCGGTGTCATACCACCAATTCCTGGATTGTCGAAAATATAACTCAACTTCACCAGCTCAGCCGGTTCCCCCTCCTGGGCGCACACATAACAGCTGATTGCGAGGATTGTCATCCTTCCGCGTCTCTACTTTATTTCGAACCGATTGGAACAGAATGTTTTACCTGCCATGAGGATGATTATGCTGCCACTTCCAATCCAAATCATGTGGCTGCAGGTTATTCAACTAACTGCACCGAATGTCATAATGTAAACGCATTTTCATGGGCGGCCTCCAACATCAACCATGACTTTTTCCCGCTCACGCAAGGCCATGAAATCCAGGACTGCAGAGCCTGCCATACAACTGCCGATTATTCCCAAACACCCACGGATTGTTATGCCTGCCACCAGGAAGACTTTATGGCCACATCAAATCCGAACCACATCGATGCTGGTATTACCGAAGATTGCGCAACATGCCACACCACGAATCCTGGATGGCAACCTGCAAGCTTTACCGAGCACGATGCGCAATATTTCCCGGTCTATTCGGGCGCACATAACGGAACATGGAACAGTTGCACGGATTGCCATTCAAACCCCGACAATTATTCGGAATTCAGTTGCATAACCTGCCATGAGCACAACAAGCAAGACATGGATGAGGAACATGATGACGTAGGAGGGTATGTTTACGTCAGCCAGGCTTGCCTTGACTGCCACCCGACCGGTGAAGGAGAAAACAGTTTCGACCACAGCCAGTCTAACTTCCCGCTCACCGGAGCACATATTACGACCGACTGTGCTGAATGTCATACCAGCGGCTATTCAGGAACCTCAACCATTTGTGTCGATTGCCATAATGCCGATTATGACCAGACATCCAATCCCAATCATTTCACTAACGCAATTTCCACGGATTGTCAGCTTTGTCATACTACCCAACCCGAATGGAAACCGGCCGCGTTTCCCAACCATGATGATTATTATGTCCTGGCCGGTGCCCATGCACCCTTGAGTAACGATTGCGCCGTTTGCCACGCCGGGGATTACAACAACACTCCCAACAGCTGTTTCGGGTGCCACGAGGACAATTACAACCAGACGATCAACCCTCCGCATGTCATATCCGGCTTCTCCGCGGATTGCGAAACCTGCCATTCCCAGAATGCCTGGGTCCCCGCCACCTTTAACCATGACGGCGAATATTTCCCGATATACAGCGGGGAGCACCAGGGAGAATGGGCCACTTGCGCGGATTGCCATACCAACCCCGCCAATTATGGGATATTTAGTTGTATCGACTGCCATGAGCACAACCAGGCAGACATGGATGAAAAACACCAGGGGATTGGCGGATATGTATTCAACTCCAACGCATGCTTCGAATGCCATCCTGATGGAACATCTACAGGCAGCTTTAACCACAACAATTCAAATTTCCCGCTTACCGGAGCCCACCTGACGACAGATTGTTTCGACTGTCACGCCAATGGCTACACCGGAACTACTACCATCTGCTCAGAATGCCATATCAATGATTACACCGGTTCGACAAATCCAAACCACCAGGCCATTGGCATCTCCAATCAATGTGAAATTTGCCATACCACAGATCCCGGATGGTCTCCGGCTACATTTCCCATCCATAACAACTATTGGATTTTCGAGGGGGCCCATGTAATTATTTCAGGCGAATGCGATCTCTGCCACTCCGGAAATTACACATCCACCCCAAATACCTGTTTCGGCTGTCATTTTGAAGAATATAACCAGGCGTCAAATCCTAACCATGCTTCCGCTCAATTTCCTACAGAATGCGGACTATGCCATTCACAGTTGACATGGACACCCTCAACTTTCAACCATGACGTACAATTCTTCCCGATATACAGCGGCAAACATTCCGGGGAATGGGACCAGTGTGCTGAATGCCATCCCAATCCTAACAATTATTCTGTTTTTGATTGCCTGAGTTGCCACGACCAGGGTGATACCGATGAGGAACACGAGGGAATCTCCGGTTATCAATACAATAGCCAGGCCTGCTATAACTGCCATCCCGATGGTGAAGCCAGTGCCAAATTTTTCAGGAGGGATTAAAATGCATAAAGTATATAAGCTATCGTTACTTACAGGCATCCTGGTCGTCATTTGCTGGCAAAGGCTACAGGCTCAGGAGCCTTCTCCGACTGTAGGAACCATAACTTTTATTACATCTCAGAACATTTATGTGCAATTTGAATCCACTGCCGGAATCAACCCTGGCGACACCCTCTTCGTTTTCAAGGAGAATGTGGAGGTCCCTGCTTTACTGGTCGGCAATAAATCATCCATCTCCTGTGTCTGTAGTAAGATCACAGATATAGATCTGAAATTGTCTGATAAAGTCTATTTCACTTCTATACCAGTAAAAACCGAAGAAGTTCCACCCCTGATCCAAACGCCTGCCGTCACAATCAAGGAACAATCCGAAGACACAACCCGGGTGACATCCAGGAAGAAACCCCGGCAGGACATCTCAGGCAGAGCTTCCATTTCGTCCTATCTGAATTTCTCCAACACCGATGGCGGCAACTCCCAAAGAATGCGGTACACATTTTCCATAAATGCGAAAAATATCGCCAATACCAACCTGACGGGAGAATGTTATGTTTCATTCGTCCAAAGGAGTGGCCAATGGGATGAGATCAGGAATGATGTGTGGAACGGACTGAAGATCTACAATCTTTCTTTCAGGTACGATTTTTCCGAAAATACCCGGGTATGGTTCGGCCGGAAGATCAATCCAAAACTGTCGAGTGTCGGCGCAATCGACGGGCTTCAGTTTGAGACCCGCGTTAAATCCTTTACATTTGGTGCATTTATCGGTGCCAGGCCGGATTATCAGAATTATTCCTTCAACTTCGACCTGTTTCAAACGGGCGCTCATGTCAGTCATGATTTCACACGGGGGAAAGGGAATATGCAAACAACACTGGCTTTTGTCGACCAGGAGAACTCCTGGAATACCGACCGGCGGTTCCTATATTTCCAGCATTATAATTCTCTGATGAAGAGCCTTTACTTCTTCACCTCTTTGGAAGTTGACCTTTATGAAAATGTAGACAATGTCCAATCGACCATCTTTCAGCCTACCAATTTTTATTTCCTGTTGAGATATAAGGCCACCAAAGACCTGACCCTTTCAGCTTCTTACAGTGCCAGGAATAATGTCATCTACTACGAGACATATAAGAGCATGGTAGACAGACTGATGGAAACCTCGACGTTGCAAGGGGTGACGCTCCAGGTCCAGTACAGGATCCGTCCGAAATTATCCGTCGGTGCCAAAGGCAGTTACAGGGACCGGAAAAAAGACCCAAAACCTTCATGGAACTCGGATATCTATCTAACATACAGTCAAATACCAAAGCTAAAGATATCCCTGACCGGTTCAGCCACCATTATGCAAACGGGATACATCAATGGCAGGATCTTTTCCGTGGGTGCAAACCGGGATATCATCCCCGGGAAAGTATATGCATCAATCAGTTACCGGTATGTAGATTACAGGTTCTATTCAAACGAAACATCGGTTGCGCAGAACATGGCCGGGCTCAACATGAACTGGAACATTTACCGGAAATTGCTGCTTTCTCTAAATTACGAAGGAACCTTTGGATCGGATAATTATAATTATTCCCGGCTTTTCATTAACCTGACGCAAAGGTTCTAATGCGAAACTTGAAACAAAAAACAAGTAACCAGAAACCCTAACCTAATTATATAGAAACCGTTTCGGATTGCGTTTGGGAGTTTTCTCGAATTCCGATTGTCGTATCTCAAAATCTGCCACCCGCATGTATTTTGGCACTTCGTGGTTCAGATCGTGAACATATCCTTTAAATATATCCGGAAGCTGATCCGCTGAAATGCCATCTTTGGCCATCGCATCCGGGTCCGGTACTATCAATGCCACCAAATGTTCATCCCGCTTAACGATGAGGGATTCCAGGACAAGTGAGCGATTGTTGAGAATGGATTCCAACTCTTCCGGATAGATGTTCTGCCCTGACGGCCCCAGCAGCACGCTCTTGCTCCTTCCCCGGATATAGATGTTACCCTGTTTATCAATAGTGGCCATATCTCCCGTGTGAAGCCATCCTTCATCATCCATCACTTCCCTGGTGGCAGCTTCGTTTTTATAATATCCTGCCATGACATGGGAGCCTTTCACCCAAATTTCTCCCGGTATCCGGTAAGGATCCCGGGAATCAATCTTTAACTCAAGCTCATTGACCACTCTTCCGGCGGCTCCGAATTTCGTCGTACGCCAGGAAGCATAAGAGATAAGGGGTCCGCATTCGGTCATGCCATAACCCACCGTGTAAGGGAATTTTATCTTTCTAAAAAATTTCTCCACCGTGTGATTAAATGGTGCGCCGCCAATTATCAATTCCTTCAGCCTGCCGCCGAACATGTCATATAGTTTCTTATGTATCTTCTTGTAAATGATCTTATTAATCATCGGTACATGAAGCAGGAATTTTAATAAGGGACTGTTGATGGAGGGTTTGATCCGGTTCTTATATATTTTTTCGATCGTTAGCGGAACAGTCAGGATCAATGCTGGTTTGATCTCTCCAAAAGCTGTAATAATCAGCGTTGGAGAAGGGATCTTATTAAGGAAAGTAATATGACAGCCCAGGGTGAAAGGAAAAAGGAATTCGAATGTACACCCGAATGCATGCGCCATCGGCAAAAAGGAAAGGATTTTATCAGTATTTTCCAATGGCATATGGATATGCGCATAAGATATGTTCGATAGCAGGCTCCTGTGCTGCAGCATGACTCCCTTTGAGAAGCCCGTGGTACCGGATGTGTAACTGATCACGGCAAGGTGGCCGGTTTCCGAATGCACCAGTTTGAAATCTTGCCGGTCAATTTCAGGCATTTCCCCGAGAAATGGCTGGATGGTCTGCCTGCAGGACTCAGAACGTGTAAAATGGATCTTCAGGTCAGGTATCCCAAGGATAATCCGGATATTGACCAGTTCGTTGAAATCGATTTCCTTTAGGATCGACTCTTCAATAAAGAGTATGACCGAATCGGAATGGTTCAGGATGTAATGGAAATCTTTAGGCTTGAAGTCTGGTAATATGGGGACTATGACCGCGCCATACGTTATCGCTGAAAGATAGATGATCCCCCAGGTAGCCGAATTTTTGCCCAGCAGAGCAATTTTGTCCCCTTTTTCAACCCCGCAAGCTTTAAAGATCGAATGATATTTGACAATCTGCTGCCCGACCTCCTTGTAGTTATATGTAATTCCACCATAATCCGAAAGGGATGGATTTTCCCAGTTTTTACGGATGCTTGCTTCAAACAATCCGGTCAGGGTCTGTTCACTGATCATAGCTTTCATTTTCTTAATACCGCACTGCTCGCTCCTCCTGCGCTGTATTCCGGTGCGGATACGAATATCTTCTTACCATCGAGGGCACCCAATGCCCTGTCGAGATCCGCAATGATATCGTCGGGATGTTCGGCACCCACGCAAAGACGGATCAGATTCGGCGGGATATCGGCGATCTTCCGGCCTTCTTCGCCCTGCTGCTGGTGGGTGCTGATAGCCGGAATAGTAGCTACCGACTTGATCCTTCCCAGGTCAGTGGCCCGCCAGATTCGCTGAAATCCGTCGAATACATCCCGGGTTGCCTGGGCGCCGCCCTTGACCCGGAACGACATTAAATGTCCGTACCGGTTTACAGGCCGGCCATAAAGTTCATCCGTCTCGGCATCCACCAGCCACAGGTATTTGCTGGCCACGGCATGTAGCGGATGGTTCTCCAGCCCCAGGTAATCAACCTGCTGAACATGTTTATGTCCTTCGAGGAACTTCGCCACTTTCATGGTGCTCCGGCTGCACTGATCCACCCTCATCCTCAAGGTCCTGATATCGTTCAGTGCCAGCACTGCATTCATCGGGGAGATGTTGGGGCCATTATCGCGATTGGGTAATGCTTTCAGATACATGCAGTAATCATCTTTCATAGCATCATTAACCACTTTAGTCACAATATGTTTTTTGGCAATGACCGCACCTCCGATAGCAAATCCACTGGTACCCAGCGTCTTGGTAACGGATTGGATGACGATATCAGCTCCCCATTGAATAGGCCTCATCAATGCGGGGGTAGCGACCGTAGCATCAATGATCACCGGAATTTGGTGAGAGTGTGCCAGTTCCACCACTTTTTCGAGATCAAAGAAGGCCTGACCCGGATTGGAAGGCATTTCCCCGTAAAGAAACCGTGTATTCTCATCGATCAGCCCGGCCCATTCATCAATTTTGTTGGAATTCACCACTTTTCGCCATTCTATTCCACGTTCCTGGTGCTTCCGGATTGCAAACTGCTGGAATGTCCCTCCGTACACCTGGCAGGTTCCGACAAAATTGATCGGTTTGCCGGGATGGTCCGGATCAACGACCAGCAATGGGTCTGCCGCGGAGGCAATTGCCGCCATGCCGGAAGAGGTGGCCACACAGGAAGTCTCATCCTTTGCGCCATAGCCATCGAGCAGGGCGAGTACACCTTCCAGGTAATACATTGAAGGGTTTCCGATCCGGGAATAGCACCAGGTCGGTATTTCGTAAGCCAGGGCAGCTTCCATCTCGTCCGAATCCCGGTAAGCCTGCGAGGTCGACATATACATAGGCTCAATGATTGATCCCTGGTTGAAATCAAGCGCTTCCTGCATGGAATAGATCCCATGAACGGCAATGGTGTCGAACCGGCATTCACGCATCTCAAGAAGTTGATTCTTATGCCATTCGGCAGATCGTACGGCAGCGTCAAGATAATGTTGTTTTCCTATGGACATCGAAGTACTGGTTGGTTAATGAAAAGCTAAATTAGGGAAATTCCAAATTCCAAATTTTAAATTCCAAATTATTACTGACACGATTCAAATTCTTAAGTTCCGCCCTTTTTCCTATTTTTGCATCAACAAGTCATAAATTTATACTCATTATGAATTACGATCTTATCGTCATAGGCAGCGGACCGGGAGGTTATGTAGCTGCCATCCGGGCAACGCAACTGGGAATGAAAGTGGCCGTTGTGGAGAAAGAATCCATAGGCGGGATTTGCCTCAACTGGGGCTGTATACCGACAAAAGCTTTGTTGAAAAGTGCGCAGGTGTTCAAGTACGCCAGCCATGCACTGGATTACGGGGTGAAGATCGAAGGGAGCATCACCCCCGATTTCGAAGGCATGATCAGGAGAAGCCGCGATGTGGCCAACGGGATGAGCAACGGAGTGCAGTTCCTTTTCAAGAAAAACAAAGTGGAACTCATCAGGGGGCACGGCAGGATCAAGCCGGGAAAAAAGGTCGCTGTAACAGACGAAACAGGCAAAAAGACTGAATATACGGCCAATCATATTATCCTGGCTACGGGTACCCGTTCCAGGGAACTCCCGAACCTGCCGCAGGATGGTAAGAAGATCATCGGCTACCGCCAGGCCATGAACCTGCCGAAACAGCCGAAATCCATGGTGGTCGTAGGCTCCGGCGCCATCGGCAGTGAGTTTGCCTATTTCTACAACTCTATCGGCACTGAGGTGACCCTGATCGAACTGTTGCCAAATATTGTCCCGCTGGAAGATGAAGAAGTTTCCAAACAATTGGAGCGAAGCTTTAAGAAGGCCGGCATCAAGGTTATGACCGACGCCACCGTGGAATCGGTCGATACTAAGGGTAAGCTGAATAAGGTTAAAGTGAAAACAAAGAAGGGCGAAGAAGTCATCGAATGTGAGATCGTATTGTCGGCTGTCGGCGTGAAATCGAACCTGGAAGACCTCGGACTCGAAGAAGTCGGAATTGCTGTAGAAAGGGATAAGATCAAGGTAGATGAATATTACAGGACCAATGTAGATGGTTATTTCGCCATTGGCGATATCATCCCCGGCCCGGCCCTGGCCCACGTGGCCTCGCACGAAGGCATCACCTGCGTGGAGAAAATCGCCGGGATGCCCGTCGAGCCGATCGATTACAACAACATCCCCGGCTGCACCTACACCAGCCCTGAGATCGCCTCGGTGGGCTATACGGAAAAGCAGGCGAAAGAGGCCGGTTATGAGATCAAGGTGGGGAAATTCCCGTTCACCGCTTCCGGAAAAGCCAGTGCAGCAGGCAACAAGGAAGGCTTTATCAAGGTGATCTTCGACGCTAAATACGGCGAATGGCTCGGTGCCCATTTCATCGGCGAGAACGTGACCGAGATGATCGCAGAGGTGGTGGCAGCCCGCAAACTCGAAACCACCGGTCACGAGATTATCAAGACCATCCACCCCCACCCGACGATGTCGGAAGCCGTGATGGAAGCTGTGGCGGCAGCATATGGGGAAGTGATACATATCTAGTGTTAAAGGTTTAGTGGTTAGTGGTTAGTTTGGGTAATTGAGTATAGGCTGTGCAAAACGAAGTAATCTGTGGTGAATAATAAATGGAACTGATCCAAACATCCATCCAGGGGCTCGTCCTGATTAAACCTGATTTTTTTCCGGATGAGAGAGGTTATTTTTTCGAATCGTTCCAACTGGAAAAGTTCAAAGCATTAGGCATTCATGCAACATTTGTGCAGGACAACGAGTCCCTGTCGCAGAAAGGTGTTCTGCGCGGATTGCATTTCCAGCGACCGCCATTTGCTCAGGGCAAACTAGTGAGAGTAGTGACAGGTTCGGTGCTCGACGTGGCGGTGGATATCCGGAAGGGCTCCCCTACCTTCGGCCAGTGGATCAAAGCCGAACTGAGCGCCTCCAACAAGATGATGATGTGGATCCCCGAGGGATTTGCACACGGTTTTCTCGTGCTGGAGAACGACACCATCTTCCAATACAAATGCACCAATTATTATAATCGCGAATCAGAAGGCGGCATCATCTGGAATGACCCGGACCTGGCTATTGACTGGGGTATAACTGATCCTCTCGTTTCGGAGAAGGATCTTCAGGGAGTACGGTTCAGAGAGTTGGTAAGTCCTTTCTGAAAGTCATTAGCTCACTGCGCTCGCGACATTAGGTTGACATCAATACGACATTTCTTTTTCTTGAAATCAAATAAATTAAAATTCCCAAAACTCTATGAACCGACGCATTAGAGCCCTTGTGGCAACTATAATTGCCTTGTTGACCGTCCTGGTCATCTATCTATATTTCAAAGGGAAAGAAAAGAAGCAAATACCTCCGGAACCGGTTACGGAAGTGATGACCTTCGTGGAAGGAATGAATTATGCCATGCCAGTGCCATTGCCCGACACGGTCAGATTTGCCGGGGAATTGGTCCCTCTGGACCTATTCTATGTCAGGGAACAATTGGACAGGGAACTCACCGTTAACACCTACTGGCACTCCGCCACGCTTCTGATCCTGAAACGGTCTGCCCGCTGGCTGCCTGTAATCGAGCCGATCCTGGAGCAGAACGGCATCCCCGACGATTTCAAATACCTGGCCATGATCGAAAGCGGCCTGTCCAACGTGGTTTCCCCGTCCGGGGCAGCCGGCTTCTGGCAGTTCCTGGAAAAGACCGGAAAAGAATATGGTTTGCAGGTCAACAAGGAAGTGGATGAAAGATATCATGTAGAAAAATCGACCCTTGCCGCATGCCGGTACCTCCGTAAATCCTACAAGAAATTCGGCGACTGGACCCTGGTTGCTGCCAGCTACAATGCCGGCCAGAACCGAATCGACGATGTCGTGGACAAACAACAAACCCGCAGCTTTTACGAAATGCACCTGAACGACGAAACGTCGCGCTATATCTACCGCATCCTGGCGATGAAATACATCTGCGAAAACCAGCTCGATTATGGTTTCAAATTGCAGCCGGGCGATTTTTATGATCCCTTCATCACCCGGCCGGTGGTGGTGAGAGAAACCATAAGCGATCTGCCGGCCTTTGCGAAACAGCAGAAAACCTCCTACCGGATGCTGAAAGAGCTGAACCCCTGGCTGCGTTCGGATAAGCTGACGGTCAGGCGGGGGGAGGAATATGTGATCCTGCTGCCATAGCTTCACCCTCTTTACCCCCTGCCCCCTATTCCCCCTCTCCAATTTGGAGAGGGGGTTAGGGGGTGAGGCAAAAAATGCCTAATTTTGCAGATTCTTTTTTGGGGGATGTTCAAGGAAAAAGACTATAAAGAAGATACCTTACCGGCCATCGGCACGGAATACCTCGAGGTATACGGCGCCCGCGTCCATAATCTGCAAAACATCGACGTCCGAATTCCGCGAAACAAACTGGTGGTGATCACCGGGCTGAGCGGCAGCGGGAAATCCTCGCTGGCTTTCGACACGATCTATGCGGAAGGCCAGCGGCGCTACATGGAAACTTTCTCCATTTATGCCCGGCAATTCATCGGTAACCTGGAACGGCCCGATGTGGACAAGATCAGTGGCCTCTCCCCTGTCGTGTCCATCGAACAGAAATCAGTCAATAAAAATCCCCGTTCCACTGTTGGGACAATCACCGAGATCTACGACTTTCTAAGGCTCCTTTATGCCCGCATCGGCGAAGCCTATTCCTATGTCACCGGTGAAAAGATGGTTCGGTACACGGAAGACCAGATCATCCGGGTCATCTTTCAAAAATACGAAGGTCAGCCTCTCATCCTGCTTGCCCCGGTTGTCAGGGGACGTAAGGGCCATTACCGGGAATTGTTCGAGAACATACGTAAAATGGGGTATTCAAAGGTCAGGGTCGACGGAGAGGTCCGGGACCTTACGTTCAATATGCAGGTGGACCGGTTTAAGGTCCATGATATTGAGATCGTCATTGACCGTATCCGGCTCGATGAGTCCAAAGGTACGGACCTCCGGGTCAGACAATCGGTGCAAACCGCCCTGAAGCATGGCCGCGACACATTGCTGGTGCTCAACCCCGAAACCGGCGAAACCCGGCCGTTCAGCCGCAAACTCATGTGCCCGGTTTCAGGTATCTCCTACGATGAGCCCGAACCCAACACTTTTTCTTTCAACACTCCCTACGGCGCCTGCCCGCATTGTAACGGGCTGGGCAGCATCACCGAGGTGGACATCCGGAAGATCATTCCTGATCCGGAAAAGAGCATCAGGAAAGGGGGTATAGCCCCGCTCGGGGAATACAAAAGCAACTGGATCTTCAGCCAGATGGAAGCCATCGGGTATAAATACGGCTTTACGCTGGATACCCCGGTGAAAGATATTCCCGAAGATGCCATCACCACCATACTTTACGGATCCGAGGAAACGATTCATGTCAAGAAGGAATACCTTGGCGTAACTTCTTCCTATTCATTGAATTTTGAAGGGGTTATTAATTTCATTACGAACCAGTTCAACGAATCATCCAGCGAGGGAATACGCAGGTGGGCCACCACCTTTATGAACAAAGTTCCCTGTCCCGTATGCGAAGGGGCGCGGTTGAAAAAGGAATCCCTTTATTTTAAGATAGACAACCTGAGTATTGCAGATGTATCCCGGATGGACCTTTATTCACTCGGTCTATGGATAGAGGGCCTGGAAACCCAACTGGATGAGCGACAAAGGCTGATTGCTCACGACATTATCCGGGAAATTCTTAACCGGAACCGCTTCCTGCTGGGAGTAGGACTCGATTACCTGTCACTGGACCGATCCGCCCGAAGCCTTTCCGGCGGCGAATCCCAGCGTATCCGGCTGGCTACCCAGATCGGCTCGCAGCTGGTGGACGTGCTGTATATCCTGGACGAGCCCAGTATCGGATTGCATCAAAGGGACAATGTCAGGCTGATCCATGCTTTGCAGGAACTCCGTGACATTGGCAATTCCGTGATCGTCGTGGAGCATGATAAAGAGATGATCCTCTCCGCCGATTGGGTGGTGGATATAGGGCCCGGAGCAGGCCGGCTCGGCGGAAAGATCGTGGGGACAGGCACTCCGGGACAGATGGCGGATTGCAATACCATCACCTGCGATTACCTGTCTGGCCGGAAGATCATTCCGGTTCCGCCGGGCAGGCGAAAGGGCAAAAGTGAAACCCTGATCATCCAGGGTGCCCGCGGCAATAATCTGAAAGACGTGACCCTCACCCTTCCCCTTGGCCTTTTTATTTGCGTAACGGGTGTTTCAGGAAGCGGCAAGTCCTCGCTGATCAACGAGACCCTCTACCCGATCCTCAGCCAGCATTTTTACCGGTCGGGCCAGAAACCATTACCCTATAAAGCGGTGGCCGGTCTGGAGAACATCGATAAAGTCATTGAGATCGACCAGTCCCCAATAGGCAGGACGCCCAGGTCCAATCCGGCCACTTATACCAAAGTATTCGACGAGATACGCAAATTGTTCCATCAAATACCGGAAGCAAAGATCAGGGGATACCTTCCCGGCCGTTTTTCATTCAATGTGAAAGGGGGAAGATGCGAGACCTGCAAAGGGGCCGGAGTCAGGGTGATTGAGATGAATTTCCTGCCGGACGTGTATGTCGTTTGCGAAGAATGCAATGGCAAACGCTACAACAGGGAAACCCTGGAAGTGAGGTACAAAGGCAAATCCATCAACGATGTCCTGGATATGACCATCGACCAGGCGGTGGAATTCTTTGAGAATATACCGTCGATCCTTCAGAAAATTAAAACATTGCAGGATGTGGGACTGGGTTACATCACACTGGGCCAGCAGTCCACCACGCTGTCCGGAGGAGAGGCACAGCGGGTGAAGCTGGCGGCAGAGTTATCCAAGAGGGATACCGGCAAGACCCTGTATATTCTGGACGAACCGACCACAGGGCTGCACTTCGAGGATGTGAAAGTATTGCTGGAAGTTCTCAACCGGCTGGTTGACAGGGGGAATACCGTGCTGGTCATCGAACATAACATGGACGTGATCAAGGTAGCTGATTATATCATCGACCTCGGACCTGAAGGCGGTGAAAGAGGAGGTAATATTATCTGTGCCGGAACGCCTGAGGAGATTGTCCGGTCAAAGGAAAGTCATACCGCCAGGTTCCTTGAACGCGAATTACAGGTCAATTAACTAGATTGGGAGAGGATAGCAAATCATGTCAAAAGAAAAACCGGAATACGGGATTGTACTGAGCGGTGGAGGTGCGAGGGGTCTTGCCCACATCGGCGTCCTGGCTGCCCTGGAGAAGCATGGGATAGTCCCCGGAATTGTTGCCGGCTCATCCATGGGTGCCATTATTGGCACGTTCTATGCAGCCGGCTTGAGCCCGGACCAAATGCTGGCCATTGCCAAAGATAAAAAACTTTATAATCTTTTCAAGTGGACCATGCCAAAGAAAAGCGGCATGCTCTCCCTCAAGATCCTGAAACAGGTACTGGAATCCAATATAAAAGCAGATTCCTTTCAATCCCTTAAAAAGGAGCTTTACATATCCGTCTCAAATATTTCTTCAGGCCGTCATGAAATTGTCTCGTCCGGTCCTTTGTTCCAGGCTGTGCTGGCGTCGGCTTCTATCCCAATCGTATTCGAACCTCAGATCATAAACGGGCAGACCTATATCGACGGAGGTTTTTTCAATGACCTGCCGGTGGAGCCCCTGGTCGGGCACTGCGGTAAGATCATCGCATCACATGTCAATTACAACGGTCCTGATCCTCATCTTTCCAACATTAAATCGATTGCCGAGCGTATTTACCGATTGGCCATTTACCAGCATGTGGACAAGAACTTCGGCAAATGTGATTACATTATTGACCCACCGGCATTGCGGGAACATGGCATTTTCGATTTCAAGCATATCGACAAACTTTTTGGCATAGGCTTTGAGGCTGCCGAAGCATTGATCAGCCGGATGAAAGACCCGGCCGTTAAACTGCCGGTCATTATCCGGGATTACAACAACTTAAAAAAATAGCAAGATGGTTATGACACCGAATGAAGAGGAAAAGATCCAACAGGCTTTTGAGCACAAAAGCTGGCAGGAGATCAAAACATATGATTCGTGGAAGATCTTCAAGATCATGTCTGAATTTGTGGAAGGATTTGAAAAGCTTTCCCGGATAGGCCCGTGTGTGTCGATATTTGGCTCCGCACGCTCCAAGCCGGGTTCCCGGGATTACAAAATGGCGGAAGAGGTGGCTTATCTGCTTACGAAAAAGGGATTTGGCATCATTACCGGCGGGGGCCCGGGAATAATGGAAGCCGGGAACAAAGGGGCTCACTTTGCCGGTGGGAAGTCGGTAGGCCTGAATATAAACCTGCCTTTCGAACAGATCCCTAACCAATTCATCGATCCGGACAAACTCATTGATTTTGATCACTTTTTTGTCCGTAAGGTGATGTTCATGAAATATGCCCAGGGATATATTGTCCTGCCAGGCGGTTTCGGCACTCTCGACGAAATGTTTGAGGCTATTACACTGGTCCAGACCCAGAAACAGGTAAGTTTTCCGATCGTTCTGGTGGACAGCGAATATTGGGGTGGACTGGTGCGCTGGATTGAAGAAAAACTGGTGACGGATAAAAAGATCCTTCCGGAAGATATGCAAATTTTTCAATTGGTTGACACGGCAGAAGAAGCCGTTGCCATCATCGAGGAATTCTACCGTAAATATGCGCTTAAACCTAATTTTTAAGGATGTCGTTAGCCTTGTCAATGGCGAAGGATCTTTACCCTGCTATATCGCAGTCCTAAGTCCTGGCGTCATACTGTGCTCCGGTCCTGAACAACTAATCTGCTGCTGATGCTGCAATGCCTGAAAATAGAAATAGTCCCGATCGACCAGGAGGGAGTGCATATTTTTATCAGGGCCCGCATCAACGGTAAAGGCGCCAGGTTCCTGGTCGATACCGGCGCCTCAAGAACAGTGGTCGATCTCAGGAGGATTCTGCGTTTTATTAAGGAAGATGAAGCCAAATTCGAAAAGCTGGAAACTTTTTCAGCCGGATTGGGCACCAACACAATGGAAAGTCACACGGTGGTATTGAAAACCATCAGCTTTGGCCGGTCGGTTTTGAAGAATTACAAAACTGCCTCACTGGATCTCAATCATGTCAATGAGTCATACAGACTATTAAGGATGAAACAGATCGACGGGGTGATCGGCGGAGATCTGCTGCTTCAGCTCAGAGCCGTAATCGATTACGGGAAAGAAGAGATCAGGTTTTATTAGTTTCTTGTTTCTTGTTTTACGGTTCCGGATTAGAAATCTCGAACATCAGGAATATACGTTTCCCCATTGCTCATTCCTCAAGGCTCCACGGTTATTAGAAATCCGTTCGTGCTAAATGTGCCCGCCCTGATATCCAGTTCTCCCTTCACAGGGAAATTCCTGGTGGCAGTCACAACATATCCCGGCTTATTGACGATGAGGTCATGAAAATAGGAACCGGTTCCCAGGTTGACGTTGGCATTGCCATTACCGTACATTTCCATGCTCCCTCCGGTTGGATCGAAGACATTGCAGGCCTCATCGGCTATAATATGCCAGGCAGACCTGATCTTTCCCCCTGAAATATTATAGGTCATATTGTTATTCAGCATCTGGATTCCGACATCCTGGAAATCCAAAACCCCCGCCGACATTTCCAGCATATGGGAACCGCTCCCGGGCCAGTAGGAAACGTCATTGCCTCCGATCAGGTTCATGGTTCCGCCATGGATGTAAATATCTCCGTAAAGGTCGAAAAAGCCAGCACCGTCCTGTGTCAGGTTGATGGTCCCGTTGTACAGGGTGTAAGTGCCAAAAATGCCTGACTCAGTAAGGTCACCGACATTCAGGGTACCATTGGTCAACTGGATGGTTCCTCCCTGGTCGAGGCTGGCCACGTTGACGACCGGCGCCGCAGTGCTCAAAGCAAAGTATCCCTGGGGAAGGATAAGTTGTCCGTTAATATTGACAGGGGACCCGTTGACCAGGGTCTGGCAGGATGCGCCTGCCGCCGCTGCCAGGTAATTTCTGCTTACGGTTATGGCTCCGTCGATTTGCACAATTGCATAAGGATTCAGATTAGTCAGGTCATAGAAAGTGGTGTTGCCGATGATCTGCTGCCTTTCCGGAGATGGCGCCGTGCCGTTCAGGATCACAATCCCCGTACCGCATGTAAATCCACTGACCCCGATATTGTTTATCCAGTCGTCTGCCACGTATAGCGTATCATCCGATCCATTCAGGCAACCGGCATTAATTGTCAGATCCCTTTTAACCAACAGCCTGCTCGCCCCAGAGCCGCTTATAAGCCATGTGTCAGGCCCGTTCACAACCAAATTATTCAGATAGTTGTCCGGGTGAAGTTCAATATATGGATGTCCGGATCCCGGCCAGTCGATCAACTCCAGGGTTCCTCCGGCAGGGGTAAAATTAGCCGCTGGCGCTATAACGCTACCTCCTACCCGGATGGTGCCACCGGTTATATTTTCAACCGCTGAAGCATTGAAATTAAAGTGGTTCTCCGTAATCTCAAATGTCCCTGAACTCATGGTAAGATTC
Source organism: uncultured Bacteroidales bacterium (assembly GCA_964619555.1). GTDB lineage: Bacteria > Bacteroidota > Bacteroidia > Bacteroidales > JAGOPY01 > JAGOPY01. Next base: position 21,938 of record CAZUDV010000003.1, read on the forward strand.
CCGTATAAGTAATACATGGCGCGACTTTCGCCAAGGTTATGGTCACAAATAAAGGAGCCACCGTCAATCGTGATATTCCCCGTTGAAGACTCCTCAAAATCACCATGGATCAACACATTGCCATTGGAAGTATGAAATCCTCCATTAACAGTCAAATCTCCGCTAATGACCAGATTAGATCCGGAATTCACATCGATCTCGGAAGAGGCGTCATTGATCAGCTCCCCTGCTACAATCATATCGCCGTTCAATATGCACTGATTACCTGCGTTGATTGTCAGGTTGCCGGCCACCCGCATTGGGGCGGCGGTGCTCGAGGTTATGCTGATATCAGACGTAGCAGCCAGGGGCTTGTTAAATACAACGGTGCCGAAGGTTGAACTGGCATCCTCGCAAATGATTGTTGTTCCCAAAGGTTCATTAAAGCAGGTGGTATGCCCTGTTGCCATCACAACTTCTGCTCCGTCGTAAAATTTCCATTTTTCCTCGGCATAGATGCTACCGCCGGTAAGATTTCCCGCGGAACCCGAATACCATCTTACGCTATCGCCTGCATAAAATGTTCCACCAGTCATATTCAGGACACCATCCGGGCCATGGAAATATGGGCCGTTCTGGGTCACATGGATCAATCCCGAATCTATCTGGAGTGTCCCGTACACATCGTTATATATGGCCAGGACCTCTTTCCCGAAGGGGTTAAAAGTGCCATGTATCCTTAGATAATAGCACTCCAGGTCTTCCGTACTGGTCGAAAGACTGCCGGAGGCCAGGTTGTCGATCCACAAAGTGCTGAAATGGGCGTCGGGATCATGAATTACAATAGTCGCCGTAGCGGGCGCCGTGCCATTTTTATACAGGTGCTGATCGCAGCCATAAACGGCAAAATTGCAACCGGATTCAAGGTAATAACTTTCAGCCATGATATGACCCGTTGTTTGGTTGACGGTGGAACCGCTGTACAACAGGAACCTGCCATCGCTGCTTGCAGTACCGAGTTTGATCGAGTCCCCCTGCATGTCCAGCAGTGAACCGCTATTTCCAAGGTAATCATCTCCGATCGAGAGTTTCCCATATACGGTAACAGTTCCTGCATTGGTGAGATCGGAGGCGGTGCTGAAGCTCAGGTTTCCGCCGGATTGTATAGTCAGGCTCTTGCAGTCATAAGTATACGCTGAGGTATTGACCCCCAGGCCTCCTGCCAATAGCGGATAATTCGGACACCCCGCAGGGATTACGACATCAACGGAGGAAGTCGGGGCCATGTCAAATCCCCAATTTCCGTCAGTAGACCAGTTTGTGGACTCTGATCCGTCCCATAGGCCATGCTCCGCCCAGTTGATCCGTCCAAATGCGTCATTTTCGTGTCCCGGTCCCGCCCAGGCGCCCGTTGCACCAACGAAATTTACAGTCCCCTGGTTCAGAGTCTTGGTAACATTCACCGAGGTTGAAGAGGTCGGGAAATAGGCGCTATCCACCGTAAATGTCTGATTGTTATTTATCGTCAGAAGAGTGCCGGTACCACTGAATCCGTTTTGGAAAGTGTAAAAATCAAAATTATTGGCCACATTCACCAATGCGCCGTTCTTAATATTGACACCATTAGCATCCATATGCTGAAACATGCCATACCGCGCACTGATATTGCCACCGCTTTCTATACTAAAAACGTAAATATTACCGCTGTGTCCTTTTACTCCTGCCAGGTGCCCTGCGGCTCCGATTACCTGAAGGGTTCCGCCATTGTATACGATAAGGGAATCGCTGCCGCCTACTTCCAGCCAGGCATCACCGTCAATATCGATTACTCCGCCGTTGTATACTTTAACATCACCTGTGGCTCTTATAAATTGCCCGTTCAGGTCAAGGGTGCCATACACAACGGAAAGGGTCGGCGAATTCAGGAGGTAGATCGGGGTTGCCAGGCTGACGGTATTGGACCTCTCCCCGCCGTCAGCAATGGATTTATCTATGATCAGGTCGGAAAAGTATCCGCTTGTGCCCGACCAGGTGATCACCTGGTCGCTGCTGCCGATGAACCGGGTGACAGTCCCTGTGGTTGTAAGGTAGCCACCGGCACTGGCAATTGTAAAGTCACCTTTAAAAGAATGGGTCAGGTCGGTCGCACCATCATACCACCAGCCGGAAAGTATATTCAAATCACCGGTAAGCTCCAGATTGTCTGTTGGTCTGAAATAAGCTGTGCCCATATCGATGGTGAGGTTGTGCAATAATCCGGTTGAAGCGGAGGTAAAGAAATACTGGTCTGTTGTCCCGAGGAATTGGACAGTTGAACCGGTACCGGGATAAAATCCTACAGTATTTGATATAGCGGCATTGTTATCGGTCCAGTCTCCTTTGATCCTTACGGTATTAGGATTGTCATCAGCATTAATGCCGGCTCCTGTCGCAATGCTGAGATCACCCCATATCTCCAGGATAGTCGTAGGGTCTATTTCAATAGTGCCATCCGTTACGGTCATATTATTGGTAACCCTGATAATATTTCCGTCCTGTAAAATAAGGCCTCCGATCGATGCATATGTCTTATTTACAATCAGGTTATAAAAATTCTCACTCGTGAAAATACTTCTACTGGATGGGCCGTCAAACGTCACGGCGCCGTTTCGTTCATTGAAACCGACGAGATCCACATTATTCGTCCAGTTCCCGGCGATATTGACAGAAAAGTTACTGGCAGAAACATCCAGGATACCGTCATCGATAAGCAAACTGCCGTTCATATCAATATTACTCAACAGGGAAACGGTATTCGATCTGCCGGAACCCGGAGGGATTTTTCTCGTCAAATATTGATTATTCCCCGCATCGCTTACTATTTCGGCCGGGTTGACATCCCTGGCCATTTTGCGATCCGGTTCAATAACGATATCCGCCTCACTCCCGAACTTATCGATGGTGATACTATAAAAATTACTTCCGGCATTATGGCTGATATTAGCGTCTGAAGATCCCCTGAATAAAACCGTTCCACCGGTGGGATTGAAATCTGATCTGAAAACCCGGAAATCGCTTGCAGTATAAATGGTACCTCCGTAAATATTATCAGTAACACCGTAAGAACTGTATAGGTGCACCCCCCGGTTCACAAAATCCAGTATGCCTCCGCTCATCGTAACCGTGTTGGCTGCACTATATCCCCAATAGCTGTTATCACCGCCTCCCCAGACATGCATCTCTCCACCTGAAATATTTAAAAAACCAAACAGGTCGATATACTGTGCTCCGTCCTGATGAAGATTGACCTTTCCGGTTCCACTAACGAACCACCCCCCGTAAATCCCCGACTGTACCAGGTCATCGGCTGTGAAAGAACCTGCAGATACATTGACAGCGCCGCCTGTGACGTACAAATGGTCGCAGGTTACACTGTCAGCTGCATTGTCAATATAAACGGCATCAAAAATGGCAATATCAAGGGTATCGAAGTTTTCATCCGAATTAATGTTCGAGCTTCCATCTCCATTATCGAACATCACCCTGCTTCCGGTTTCTGTAAACCCGGCATCTCCGACGGTATTTGCCCAGCTGCCGTGCACATGGATTTTATGGTTGCCCGCGACCAGGGTTCCCTGTTCTATCAGGAGATTTCCATGTACGGTAATGTCATCCTGCAATGTTATGGAAGAGGTCGGGCTGATGGTCAGGTTGTTGAAATACCCGGCACCGTCGAAATATATGCTCGTAGCATTACCGTCCATGACAATGGTACCCATATTCAGGTTGCAGGTTGCAGATGAAGTTTTGGAAAAATAGCCCTTTACGATTACAGGTTGACTGGTATTGGACCGGAATTCGCTGTTGAAATGAAGGTAAAAATAATCATTCGTCCTGAGCGGGTAAATGGAAGCGTCGGAATGGATCACATATCCTCCGCCGGTTTTGTATATTCCCAGCCTATTGAAGGCTGCGTCATCATCATAAGAATATATGTACGATATGCCGGTCCCTGTAAAATTGACGGTCCCATTGGTGAGGTTTGCATTCACTCCGCCATAAAATCTCCAGCTGCCTGAAACCCAAATCTGACAGTTGGGGGCCTGTATGTCCAGGGTACCGCCGGTGTAATTGAATGCGCTGCCGTTGATGATCAACCTTCCGGGATCCATGTCCATCTCCAGTTCGCCCCATAGAAGCAGTTCATGGTCGATTGTCAGGGAATCATCATGAATTTCCACGATTGCATCCTCCCCGATTTCCAGATCGTAACAATATCCGTCGACGATATCCACGATGGCATGAAAGCTGCTCCCATCAGGGATTATAGCTTCTTCAGAAATTTTGGGATCATGCCCCAGGGACCAGTTTGCGTCGACATACCAGTAGTCTGAGGCCCCGCCTCCGGTCCAGGTATTGACGAACCTCTGTGACTGAAGACCTGATACCACGAGGCCATAATATTGCCCGGATATCGCTCCTTCATGGTTAACCTGAATGGTATATTCACCGGGAGTGGGATTGGGTAAATAAACCGTTTCAACATTATCGAAGTCATTGTCTGCCCGTATTGCAGCAGAGGCCGGTGAAGTACGGTTCAGAAGCCAGGGATAGGCTATTCCACCAGTGGGATTGATCACTCTCAGGTCGAGGTCATGGACCAGGCAGACAGTAGTTGGGTTTAAAGAGGGTGTCAGGGCAGAATGTGCCGGATCGATCCAGCAAATCGTAACTTTCAGCGGATGATTTCCATCCGAATAGTATGTATACAGTTCTGTTTCGCCATTGGCAAGATATGAACGGCGTATTAAGTTTCCGATCGAATCGTCTTTGCGGATTAAAGCCGCCGCTCCATCGGCATTGAGCAAACCATGGCCGAACCGGTAGTCTGGACCATCCGCAGTTCCGGCCTCGTCTGCCGTATTGATCACAAGGGCTTTCAATTCATCGGCGTACATGTATGTCCCGTTCAGGTCGTGATGGTACTCCTGCAGCAATGCCATGGAACCGGTGACCACCGGGGAAGCCTGGGAAGTTCCTCCCATATTTCCGTATTGGGCATCTCCGGTGGCTATTGATGAAACAAGGTCTGCACCGTCTGCCACGATATCGGGTTTGATTCTTCCGTCATCAGTAGGTCCCCATCCACTGAAGGCCGTCATGATCACATCGGACGGCTGAGAATATCCGCCTGCGATCTGTTCGACGGCACCGACCGTCAGAAGATTTTTAGCAACTCCCCGGTTTCCAATGCAATCATACCCATCCGATCCACCATCGGGGTCCCTTGACGCTGTACTCCAAACCCATCCTCCTCCGCTCCAGACCCAATGGCCCGAATTCCAGTCGTCATTGCGGTCATTTCCGGCAGATTTGACGATCAGGTACTGAGGGCAAAGCCGTGCAAGGGAATCCCAGGTCTTGGCCAAAGGGCCATAAAATCCAAATTCGTAATCTTCGGTGGTGCTTATGGAAATATCCCCGAACCAGTACCACGTGCCGGAATCGTCGTACCATCCCCGAATGGCTCCATAAGAGTGGTTACTGAGCATCAGGTCATCATTTACATAAGCCAGTCCCATCTCACTGACATCATTGTCCCAGTCATAGGCATCCAGTGCCGCTTCGGTTGCCATCCCGTGAGCTGAAGCGGTCTGCCCCTCGGCAATCAGTGTCCCGGCAACATGAGTGGAATGATTAGATAAGCTGGCCGGAGCATCGCGCTGGGTCACCCTGCTGGCTCCGGCACCAACACGAAACTCTTGGTGGGTGGCCCTTACGCCGCCTCCATCCCACTCCCCTATGAGCATGATGTCGCCGGTCAGGCTGAGCCCGAGATCACCACCTGTCCAGAGATTGTCAGTACCTGAAGTGATTGCCGCGTTTAGGTTATGGGTCATCACATATTCAGGCATTCCGTTTTCTCCAAGTGAAATAATTTCGATGATCCTTCCATCCGGGTACTCTTTTCTGACTGGCCATCCGTTTTCACTGGCAGCCCGGACAGCTTCCGCTTTTTTAGCCCAAAAAGATTCCGTGAAACTGGAACAAAATTTTTCAATATCCTGTCTGGTGGCTTCTTGTGAATAGATTTGCAGGCTTAACAAAATCATTGCCGGGATGAACATTGATTTCATCCGAAAAGAACTTTTTTTCATGACTGATAAACTTATTTATAAAACAAAAGCACATCGTCGTCACGGGCTATCGCCATGATTTCGGGTACGGTGAAGGGATGAAAGGAAAGATTCGAAAGAGTTGGTCTGGTTATGAGGATAACGGCAAATTCATCCCGGATCTGACCTTAAATATAAGCAATCCGAAGGAAAAATTCAAGATATTTTTTCAAACATTGATTAATTCTGAATATTCAGGTCACCTTCCGAAATGATCAAAGAAGAGCCGGGTTTGAGAATAACCCCTTTCAGTTCTACAGTCGATAGAATAAACGGGGATAATCCCGACGGCAGTATCACAACATTGGAGCAAGGTTCAGGTGTCTTATTTCCAATCCAGTTTTGCTGGTTATCCCATTCATGGCTGGATAAACCGAGCCATACTGCTTTGGAAGGCAACTCATAAGCACCAATATCAGGCATAAAAGGTGATCTCTGTTTTCCCTCGAAATCAAAAGACACGGCAGGATTAGTTTGTATTCCATTGCAAATTGCGAGTTCGCTGCTGATGATGAGCCCGAAGTCACCGGAAGTGGTATCCCTGAACGGTACATGTCCGATCACCCTTCCATCCTCATCGGGGTAAGGAGAACCACCCCATGTTTCCGGGTTTGTAAAATACAGGTTATGAGCCAGTAAAAAATTTCCAGAAAAACCCAGGTGGACAAAATAATCATCTACTACCTTGAAAATATTATTTAAAATGCCAAACCCGCCGGCATTTTCGTGATCCTCCAGCAAAAGGCCCTTATTCACATTAAAAACAGTATTATTTTGAAACCGGGAACCGGAATGACCGGTGCCATCAATCCAGAGAGCATAGGCATTATCAGGATTTTCAAATGAACTGAAAAAGACATTATTGGACAACTCCATGCTGTCAGATTGGCCGTGAATTTTCATGTAAACGGCATAACCAACATCCGGATATCCGATATTTTTCAAAAAATTACCCGAGATCCTGGTGCCATTGGCGTGACTGTGAACTTCCACGGCACCCTGGTCAGGATCGAGGATTTGAATATCATGAATAAAATTATTTTCTATGATGTTATACTTATTGTACTCGCTGATGTGAATGGCATGTTTCATGTTGCCGTATGACAGGGAATCGCCTCCTCTGATTTCACATTTGAGGATGTGAGTGAAATGACTCTGATTATTGAAGCCAGGCATCAGATCCGTACCGACCGAGATACCTTCTGCCGACAGGTCATCCAGAACGACATGTGTTATGATATTGTGACACGCCGGATTATCTTCGTTTCCATTTACATAAATGCCGGTGCTGTCACAAGAGTGTATCCTGTTATTGCAAATCACATTGAAAGACGAATTCTGTATCTGCAGCCCGATTCCCCCGTCATGACCGGTGAAATCAATGCCATCAATTATATTGAAATTGGCAGGATTGGCGTTATATCTGCCATCGCCAACCGGTTGTCCGATATAAATCGTCGGGTCGGGATCAATAATATCCACTGAATCCAGAATGACCCGCTCGTTTTCCGGGTCTGTTGTATATTTACGGTAGATAACCGGCAAGGCAACGGTAACCGAAAGCAATGACGAATCTCCGCAGACTCCGGATTCATCATTAAAAATGGCGCCGTCGACTGTGATGAAATCCTCTTCGTCATCGATTTCTTTCACCTGGAAATAACCATTGTTGTAACGCTTGCTGTTATATATATAAGCGAAATACTTACCCGGAAACGATTCGGTGTCAATACCGGAAAGGTCAGTCCCGGCAGGGAACTGTATTTTATTGGTATCCAGCAGAATGACCCCGGTTGTCAGGGGGACGACCTGTTCACCGTTACTTTCAATCGTAAGTTTTTCCGGATAGACACCTGGCTTGATGAAAATAATAGATCCCGGATCCGGATTTAATGAAACTGCTTCGGCAATGGAATTCAATGCCGTTTCCCAGGTTTGTCCGTCACCCGAAGTGGGCAGAGAGCCATCAACGTATTGACACCCTGAGGAGTAGCTGAACAGTATGCAGAAATCTGTCAGGGTACCTGGTGTTGTTCCGGTATTGACCATTTTCAGGTTCCAGTTTCCGGTAATCGATGTATCCTGCAAAACATAAAGCGGTTCCTCCGGCCGGAAGAATCCGGTAAAAGGCGGTAAAGACTGGGTAATAATCAAATCAGATTCATCGTCAAAAACAGTGTTTGAATAATGGTCCAGTACAAAGCCGTTTTTTGTGCTGAGCTCGATTTCCATTCCGGAAGGGCTTACCAGGAACAGATTGATATCCCTGCAGGAAGTATGACTTAAACTGACTCTGACATTGCAGTCCAGAATCCTTCCTCCGCACGAAATATTGATTTGCTTATTGACCGTGCTGTTCGCCGGAATCGACAACGGAAGGCCACTGGCGCAATAACTTGCACTGGTATCCTGCAGGATGTAGTAATTGAAATAAAGAGGCGGGACCTCTGTCCCGGGAGGATTCGTCCCTCTTCCATATTCGGGCAAAGTGACCACATACCCGCCCGAAAGCGCCTGAGCGGCGAAATAATAGGAAATCTTACTGCCAATAGGGAATTCCGGGAAGATAAAATCCAGGGTATCTCCGTTCGCCGATACAGGATTAACATAACTGAATGGCTCATTATCAAGCCTGAAATACATTCTTGGGGCGTTAGCCCCCGTGTCCGGGCAGTAAGGGCTGGTGATGATCAGCCGGGCAACCCGCTCGGCGGTCAGCAGACTGGTTTCGACCGGCTGGTGCGTCAATTCCATGCGGAAATCCGAGGCGGCATTCATGGCTGAGGCAATGACACCCCTCGACATGGCGAGGAAATACGGCCTGTTCATATTGCCATAATTATCGTTGACAGTATGGTAATACGGATTGAAATCGATCTGGTACTGTTCTATGGTGCATACGGCCGGATAACCTTTCCCCCAGAACCGGAAATGATCGCTTGAACCGATCGTAATGACATTGGGAGAAAGAATGGGTTGATAGATCCTCATATTGTCAATATGCGATTCCATTAAAGGCATGGAAGCTGTATTGGTGCAGACAGAATAACCGTAGTCATTGTTACCATCCCATGCTATCATGTCCTGGTTGAACACCCCGAGGATTTCATGACCCAACAGGTATGCCGAATCGGCGTAGTACTGTGAACCGATCAGTCCCTGTTCTTCTTCGTCGAAAGCGATGAATTTCACTGTATAGGGGAAAGACATCTGGCTCATAAGTCTCGCGGCCTCCAGCAAGGCACTGACACCCGAGGCATTGTCATCAGCCCCCGGAGCTACTGAAGAAGAAGGCATATCATCGTAATGAGCACAAATAATATACTGTTGTTCCGGATATACGGTTCCCGGCAAAGTGGCGACAACATTCTGCCCGTTGTCATCGTATTGTTGCAGATAAGCGCTCAACCCGCAGGACTGGAACTTCTCCAGAATAAATTGGGCAGCTTTGGAGTTATCGGCATAATTGGAGTGGCGGGTCAAGATAACATCAGTCACACCGCTGATGACAACGGAAGTATCACCGGACAGTTGCCGGTTAAGTATCGAAAGCGAACTATCGGTAACCTGGCTAACCAGTGAATCGATGACCGGACTATAACCATACTGCGCGTTGGTATATAATACGTTGCAAAAGAACAGCAGTACGATTAGTAAAAAAGAGTTAAGGGCAGTTTTCATTCAGGATTAAAACAACAAAGCTTTAATCCAGCAAATATGCAGAAGGTAATATTAGAATCTGTCTAATTAATAAACAGTTAATAACCGTCCATTGTTAACATTGACGGTTGCATTGTCCTCCAGTTGCAATCCTTTGCAGACTGCATCAGTGACGGAAACCACGGGCAGGTTGGATTTCAGGGGTATTACAGCCTGGATGAAACTGGTCGGTACCAGCTCCGGACTCCAGTTCAGGTAATTGTGCCAGTCCTGGCTGACATTGCCGGTCCAGCTGCAGGATACCAGAACGGATTCAAATGCACCGATAGTCGGATTTGAAGCCTGGCGGGTATCTTGAACATAATCCGTGGTGATCACTGAGACGGAAGTCCCGTTTGAAATGCAGACCGATCCTGTTTTGAGCTGGACTCCATGAGGGCTGCTGAAAAATGACGGATTGACGAATTGGGGATCTCCCACCTGCCGGCCCGTTTCACTGTGGTACGGATCGCCCGGGGCAGTAGGGACAGAAGGGTAACAATTGTGAGAAACCGTGAACCGGCCGGTGGTGCCGCTGCTTGTAAAATAGGCTCCTCCCCCTGAGTAATTGATGTAAAGGATGTTATTTTGCACCAGGAACACGGGAGGTGTCACACCTATATCTTCAAAGAGAATTCCGTTGTCGACATTCAGTACCGTATTGTATACCGCCTTGCTCCCGGAATGCCCGGCGCCATTGAATCTAAAGGCATAAATATCGTCATTCATTAGGGAAGATTTCAACAGCACGTTGTTAAAAACATTGATGTCAAGACTGCTATTCCTGATATAAACAATGGAATTGGTGCCGGAAACGGCTTTACCGATATCCCTGAAAAAATTGCAGGAGATATTCGTTTTCCTTACATTATCCCAGATCTCCACCGTTCCTTTCCCTGCCGACTGGCTGTCATAGCTTCGGAATGTATTGCCTTCAATCATGGTAAACGCGGTTTTGGGGTGCACGTCCAACATGTTCCATAACCGGTCATTGGAGGAACCGGCATCATTTTCTACATAGATCTTATTGCCTTTTATAAGGGTGAAGTATGCATAATTTGAATTGCCGGTCGATCCGCCATGCTTCCCGATCTTGATTGCCCTTTGAAAGGTATTGTATATTTTATTCCCGTCAAGGATATTATACCGGGCTGGTTTGAGAGAACTGCCGCTGATATAAACCCCAACCGTATCAAGGTTATAGACACGTCCATTCCGGAACACGTTGAAACTGGAGCTCTGGATACGGAGTCCGGTTTTGTTGGTGGCGCTCCCGGTCAGGTCAAATCCGTCAATTATGTTATAATTGGCTGCTGTAGCACTGTCGCCGGTGCCGATGGGGGTTCCGATATAACAATTAGCTTTGGAAGAACCAACTCCTGCTGTATTGACGATGACCCTTTCCGTTTCAGGATTGGAGGAGTATTTCTTATAAAATACCGGCATCCCAATGGATGCCTGCAACAGCGAGGTGTCGCCGGATGCGCCCGTTTCAGGCATAAATGCTGCGTTATCCACGATCACATAATCCTCGGCATCATTGACCGAAAGGATCGGATAAGCACCGTTGTTGCATTTCCAGCTTCTGAAAACATAGGCATAATATTTTCCCGGGTAGCTGGCGGGGCTGACACATGAAAGGTCTGTCCCGGATGGAAAAGTTATCTTATTTGTATCCGAGAGGGAGACATTATAAGTTACCGGGACGAGTTCGCTCCCGTTGGTTTTAATGACCAGCGCTTCATTATAGGTGCCGGGCCAAACCAGGACCTCATCGCCGGGCGTCAACGATTTATTGGTTGCTTCCGTGATCGTTTTCAGGGCAGTACCCCACGACAGGCCGGTGCCTGATACGGCGACCCTGTAATCCACATAATAGGTTGTTTTAGTCGCAGGCCCAACGGAACCATTGACAATGGCCGGATTGACAGTCGTTAGGTTTGTTCTGGAAAATTCATAATTGATTATGGTCAGAATTGAATTTCCTCCTTTATAGTTGAAATGTAATGTCACCAAAGTGCCATTAATATTAGTTGGGGATGTGGCAGACCATACCAGCCCCACCTGCGCATTATCCGGATCATAATTAATAAAGCTGGTAGGGGGGATTGTGCCCGGTGTATATCCGGTGTATGCCAATACATTCGTATCAACCGGCAAAAAGAACTGGACAGCCGCCATATCGGTCGGAAATCCTGAGGCAACAATGGCAACGCTGATGCCCTGGCACGGGGGCGAAGTGATGTCGGGTAATGTTATTGTTTGGGCTATGGGCCTTTCGATAAAAATAAAAGTACTCAGAACCACAATGAAAAAAATCCTTCTCATGGCAAAAATCAGATTAATGGTCTGCTTTCAAAATCAGAGCTACAAAGGTAGGCTAAGAAAAATTAATGTTATTTAGATTTAGACTTTTTTAACACTTTTTTAATAGTATAGAAATTTTCCAATCTTCCGTTGTATTTTAGTTGGAGTTTTAGAATATACACGGCATCAGGTAATTGTAGATTCGATAAGGTGACTTCGGCTTTATCATTACCCCGGTTGACAAGGATCTTTCTTCCGGTCAGGTCATATAAATCTGCTGAAACGATTTCCAGATTGACAGGACCATTTATGGCAATGTTTAATTGGTCAGTGAACGGATTAGGGTAAACGCTGATAAAATCCGGCCCCAAACCACAGTCCATGACCTCACTGGCCGGCGGGGCAGCCTTCTTTGAGAAAAATTCCAGGCCACCGCTGAAATTTCCTGCTATCATATCTGCGAAACCATCGCCATTCAATTCTTTAACTGCAACTGCAGTCCTGAATCCCCTGTCGGGATTAAATCCGGAAATCCCAAGGAAAGAACCGGGATCAGCTTCTTTGAATGCGCCTGAAAGGTTACTGCCGATATCGGGGTAAAAAAAGATGCTGCCTTGTTCCGATCCAACGAATAAATGAATTTGGTCGGCATCATCTGTGTAAATGAAGGGCACGCTGTATCCAACCAGAGAAACCGTATAATCGGTAACATTCACCTTTCCCAGGCTGTCGGTCACGAGTTGGAAGTCCGGCTGGTCTGCCTTCCCGGCATTTGCATAAAAATTCAAATTCCCCCCTTTTTCTCCGATGATGAGATCCGGGAGCCCATCCAAATTCAGGTCTGCAATGACCGGGGCACTGCTGTTTCCGACGTCTATTTCCTGATAGTAGGTTTCCCTGAGGGTCATATCCATCGGTTCCCCCGGCAGGGCAACATTTTCAAAAAACAGGATCCGTCCATCCTCCGAACCAGTGAGCATATCCGTGTCCCCGTCACCGTCCAGGTCGGCAAAAGCCGGAATTATCCCGTTCAGGTTCAGTTCGGAAATCCCGGCGAAATCGTCCATTATCAAGGTAAATGCCGGGTTTTCCATGGTACCCGTATTCTCAAACAAAGCTACCTGACCGATATGATCTGATCGAAGGATCAGAAACTGATCGTAATAAGAAGTATCGTATTTGCCATAGTTACCGATGAACAAGTCCGGCAACCCGTCCCCGTTATAATCTTCCAGGACCGGGTAAGCCCCTGCTCCCACATCCACCATATCCTCCTGTAAAAATCTTCTCTTTGTAAGATGAAAGACCGGCGAATCATTCTCAGTTTCATTCAGATACAACCATGAACTGTAGAAGTTGTCGGATATAAGAGGATTGGGATCAAAGGGTGAAACGAGGAGGTCTTTAACTCCGTCGTAATTCAGGTCGGTGCAGATAGCCGAGGGCATTGAAAATAATCTGACAGGCTGGTCATATTCCGGGAAATTCCAATCGTAGGATAACATCCTGGCTGTATCTTCGCTACCGCCGTTATACAGGGCAACCAGGTTAGGATAATCCACATCGCCGAGCAAGAGGTCAAGCAGTCCATCCCCGTTCAGATCCAGTATCCTGAAGGTCGATCCGGTATGCCTCTCCTCACCACTTTGAACTTTAAACTTTGAACTTTGAACCAATCCCAGGCAGGTGTCCAGTGTCAGATCATTCGACTCTTCACTTTCAGCGAAGTATCCCCAGCAGGTTTCTGTCTTTATAAAATCCAGGGAATCAGGAATCCCGTACTTCTCCATCGACATATTCCGGTGCTTCTCCACGAAAGAGCCCAGGCCGTAAAAGGTCAGAATATCCAAGTCGCCATCGCCATCCAGATCAGTAATGGCTGGGTAATCGGCATAAGTGACCAGGATATTGACATAACCTCCACCCTGGAAGGACGTCAGGAATGGGTAAACTTCCAGTTGAAATTCCAGTTGGGCCTCCGACACGTTTTTGTAAACTTTCATACTGGCATATCCCGGCGAATAGGTGAAAATATCTTCCAATCCATCCCCATTGTAATCTTCAAAGATTACCCAATCCTGCAATGCCGGAAAATAAGCGGCGAATTCCGGCTTAAACACGTACCCCGGATTATCTTCCGAACGGTTAGCAAGAAAAGGCATTACGCGGTTACCGACACGGTCGAACACGACCAGGTCCTTCATGCCATCCAGGTCAATATCCAGCGTTCCGAACTGGGAGGCGTTCATTCCCCCTGCCCAGGCATGTTTCAGAAGGCCCCGGCCATCCTGCGACTGGTACACTGCCGGACTTCCGCCCTGGGCAAACGACCAGTTTGTGGAGCCATGGCCAATGACTAGAATAAATGCCAGGTATAAAGCGGGTTTCATCATGAGCAAAGTTACAATCATTTTGCCATTGGCAGGTTTTGATTACTTTTACGATCCAAAACGGATCAAAATGTCAAAAATACTGGTAGTTGACGATGAACGCAGCATTCGCAACACGCTGCGGGAAATACTGGAATATGAAAAATATGAGGTCAGTGATGCCGAAACCGGAATGGCGGCTCTCGAATTATTGAAACAATATGATTTTGACGTGATCCTGCTGGATATTAAAATGCCCCAGATGGATGGAATGGAAGTCCTGGAGCATATCCTCAAAGATAATGACACGCCTGTTATTATGATTTCAGGCCACGGGACTATTGAAACCGCTGTTGAAGCCATCAAGAAAGGAGCGTTCGATTACATAGCCAAGCCATTGGACCTGAACAGGCTGTTGGTGACTATCCGGAATGCACTGGATAAATCACGACTGATAACGGAGACTAAAGTGCTGAAGAAAAAAGTCAGCAAAAAGTACGAGATGATCGGGGAATCCCCGGCAATGCTGGGTATCCTGGATATGATCGACCGGGTGGCCCCCACTCATGCCAGGGTCCTGATAACCGGCGAGAACGGTACAGGTAAGGAATTGGTAGCCAGGCAACTACATGAGAAAAGCCTCAGGGCAAAAGGCCCGTTTATCGAGGTCAATTGTGCTGCCATACCTTCCGAGCTCATAGAGAGCAACCTGTTCGGTCATGAAAAGGGCTCCTTCACTTCTGCCATTAAACAACGTAAAGGCGACTTTGAACTGGCGAGCGGAGGCACTCTCTTCCTCGACGAGATTGGAGATATGAGCCTTTCAGCACAGGCAAAAGTGCTGAGGGCCTTGCAGGAGAACAAGATCATGCGGGTGGGTGGCGAAAAGGATATACCGGTGGATGTCAGGGTTATCGCTGCAACAAATAAAAACCTGAAGGAAGAAATAGCTGCCGGACGTTTCCGGGAGGACCTGTATCACCGTTTAAGCGTTATCATCATAGAAGTCCCTCCCCTGAGCGAACGGAAAGAAGACATTCCCCTGCTCGCGGCTCACTTCATGGAGGAAGTCTGCTCCGACCAGGGAAAACCGTTGCTAGTCTTTGGAGAAGGGGCATACGAGGCGTTGATGGAAATGAAGTGGACCGGTAACATCAGGGAACTTCGCAATGTGATCGAGCGGCTTGCTATTCTTTGCGACAGTGTCGTTTCCGGAGAGGATGTCCATCGATTTGCACAACCGTTGATCAGGTGATCAAAAGCAAAGGCTACCCGATATCATTCCATTACCAGTGAATTGAGTTCACCGGTTTCCAGGTTCAGTTCGAATTTCTTGAATTCAGAAGGCAGGGAAAAGAGCGCGCCGAATTGCAGGATCCCTGCCTTATGCGAAGCCATCTGCAGGTCATTATATTCTATCCTGAGACCCGCTTCGAATGGCACCCTGTAGACCACTCCGCCGGACATCTGTCCGGCGGAAGTATTTGAATCGCTGTGACATGGTTCAATGATCAGCCTGATCAGATTTTCATCCCGGGGTTCGACCAACCCCTGCTCATCGGAAAAACCGGCAATGTTATACTCACAGGACCCTGTTTGAGGGTTTGGGATCACCCTGTAGGTGAACTGCAGGGTTTCTTCTACGGAAGCGCCGGTAAATAATGAGATGTACTCCTGTTTTTCCTTCATCAGCCTGGTGTACATAAACTCCAGTGCATCTTTTGAATAAGCCGTTTCCTGGTATCCTATCAGAATATTGTAAATATCGGCCTCAATCCGGTTGATCCTGTCCATTGCATCCTGCGCCTTATCCCGGTCAGGGTATTCCACCAGCGACCTTTTCAGGCGTATTTCCTCTATCATCAACGTATCAATGCTGACTTTACGGACTATAGTATCAATCACCTCCCTGGTTGCTGAAGCTGAATATTTTGAATAAAGATCCGATTCTTCCGTCTGGATATAAAAAGCATCGTTCCAGCGGTCAAATCCTGTGGGACTGGTTCCTTTGATGAAATTTTCCATCCTAATAGTTCCTTTCCCAAAAGAGATCCATATTTCACCCTGGGATTTATCTTCTTTCTCAATCAGATAGATCTGGTCCGGGTCAGGCGCGGAGGTAGTCATGATACAGGCCCCATCCAACCGGTAATGAACAGAACTGCTGACAACCGGATCGCCTATCCCTAAAAATTCGCGGGCATATTCTGCCAGCGGACCGGGGTACTGGCTGATCTTTGTCACCTTCAGGCCGATTTCAATTTCAGTTCTTGGAAGTGCGTAGACAACTCCCTTTTTCCCTGCAGCGTCTCCTTCTGAAGCCAGCCTGGTCACCCTGACCTGGGCAACCAGATGAGCATGACTGATCAGCAATATCGTGAGAACAAGCAGGAATACGGTTTGGCAGTTAATTAATCTTTTCATTAAAAAATTCTTTATTTAAGGAACATGATCTCCCGGTATTTCGGCAAGGGCCATAAATTGTCATCCACCAGAAGTTCAAGCTTGTCAACGTGATAACGGATGATATCGAAGAAAGGTTTAACATTATCGTTGTACGCTTTTGCCATGGCTTCCATGGAATCGAGTTTATTGGCCTTCTTGCGTTCCTGGAGCATCAGGTCGACATTGATCTTTACCTGGCTGATATGTTCGGAAATCTCCTTGATCGTATCTACCTGGTTCTTGGACAATTTGACATAAGTTTTTGCATCCAGCACTTCTTTTAGCCCCATGGCATTTTCGATCAAGGTATTTTGATAACGGATTGCCGTGGGGATGATATGATTTTTGGCGAGATCGCCGATCATTCGGGATTCTATCTGAAGTTTACGGGTGAAAGTTTCCAGCTGGATTTCGTAACGGGCATGCATTTCCCTTTCGGTAAACACTTTATGTTCTGAAAAGAGTTGTAGAGTCTTCCCGGAGATATATGATTTCAACGCTTCGGGAGTTGTCCGGAGGTTCGACAGTCCCCGCTTTTCAGCTTCCCTGACCCATTCCTCGCTGTAACTGTTGCCTTCAAAGCGGATGTTTTTAGATTCGGAGATATATCTTTTCAGAACCTGGAATATAGCCTCATCCCTTCTCACTTTATTGACAATCAGTCCATCCACTTCATTTCTGAACCGGGTAAGCTGGTCGGCCATGATCGTATTCAGGATGATCATGGCACGGGCGCAGGTATCGGCGGACCCCACTGCCCGGAATTCGAACTTATTGCCCGTAAAAGCAAAGGGAGAGGTCCGGTTCCTGTCGGTATTATCCCTCAGGATCTCCGGTATTTTTGATATATCCAGCCTGAGTTCTTCCTGCAGGGCTTCGGTGGTTTTCCCTTTTTTTACCTTTAATTCGATGTCATCCAGAATTTTAGTAAGGTGAGATCCGATGAAGGCCGAAATGATAGCCGGGGGAGCTTCATTGGCGCCCAGCCGGAGATCATTGCCCGCAGAGGCTATGCCGGCACGCAGCAGGTCGGCATGCTCATGCACTGCCTTCAGTATGTTCACCAGGAATACGAGGAACCGAAGATTCGACCGGCCCGTTTTGCCGGGCGACAGCAGGTTGATCCCCGTATCAGTGCTCAATGACCAGTTGTTGTGCTTTCCCGACCCATTGACGCTCTGAAAAGGCTTTTCATGCAGCAGGACCGTGAAATGATGGTGACCTGCCACTTTTTTCATGACATGCATCAGCAACTGGTTATGGTCCACCGCCAGATTGGCTTCTTCATATACCGGGGCACATTCGAACTGGTTAGGAGCTACTTCGTTGTGCCTGGTCTTTATGGGAATACCCAGCCGGTGGGCTTCATATTCAAAGTCGCGCATGAAATTGGCCACCCTTTCATGGATACTGCCGAAATAATGGTCCGAAAGCTGCTGGTCCTTGGCAGAAGGGTGGCCGAAAACGGTTCTCCCCGTAAGGACCAGATCGGGCCGGGCTGCGTATAATGCGGTATCGATCAGGAAATATTCCTGTTCCCATCCCAGGGTTGCGATGACCTTTGTCACATCTTTGTCAAAATACCTGCATACTTCCACTGCCGCCTTATCCAGGGCATGAAGGGCCTTCAGCAAAGGGGTTTTATAATCAAGTGCTTCGCCTGTATAGGAAACAAAGATGGTGGGAATGCAAAGCGTATGATCGAGGATGAATGCCGGGGAAGTCGGGTCCCACGCTGTATATCCCCTGGCTTCAAAAGTATTGCGGATACCGCCGCTCGGAAAACTGGAGGCATCCGGTTCCTGTTGCACGAGCTGGTTTCCGTGAAAATTCTCAATGGCTTTCCCGCTTTCCGTAGGCACTATAAATGCATCGTGCTTTTCAGCCGTCGTTCCGGTAAGCGGATGGAACCAGTGAGTATAATGCGTGGCACTTTTACTAATGGCCCAGGATTTCATGGAGGCAGCCACCTGGTCAGCCACCCGTCTGTCGATCTTCTCCCCTCTTTCTATCGCATTCATCACGCCCATGAATGCTTCTTCCGACAGATACTGGCGCATGGTATTGATACCAAAAGTCAAATCTCCGAAATATTCCGAAATTTTCAGATTGCCGTTAATGGGTTTTTTATCGAAAGACCTGGATAAAGCTATTTCCAGTGCCTTAAACCTGAAATTACTCATACTCTTGATAATGATTTAATTAGACTTGCTTTTTACCACGACGGATCAGCCATAATCCAAGGAACGTAAAAATACCATTAAGGATCAACAGCTCAAAACCAAAGTTATAATTATTTAATAACATCTGATCATAAACACTTAATATATAACAAATTACAGGAGAAGCGACAGCAACGGCCGGTACCCATTTATCCTTCACTTGCCATCTGGTGAATAATCCAAAGGCATATAAGCCCAGCAATGGGCCATAAGTAAACCCGGCTACGGTGAATATGCTGTCGATGACAGCCATGTTATTTATAGCCCTGAAAATGACAATGACGGTAAGGAGGAGCAATGCAAAGCTGGCGTGCACGATATACCGGAGCCTCTCCTTTTGCTTTTCAGACAGATCTTGCCGTTTATTCAGGCCCAGGAAATCGATGCTGAAGGAGGTGGTCAGCGATGTCAATGCACCGTCGGCGCTTGGATACGCGGCAGAAATCAATCCGATCACGAATATCAATCCTGCTAATGGGCCTAAATAATTGATCGCCAATGTCGGGAACAGGTCATCGGACCTTTCGGGAAGCGTGATCCCTTTCGTCTCGCTGAAAATGTATAAGGCAGCACCTAAAAACAGAAACAGGAAATTGACAATTACCATCACGGCACTAAAGGAGAACATATTTTTTTGCGCATCCTTCAAACTTCTGCAGCTCAGATTCTTCTGCATCATTTCCTGGTCGAGGCCGGTCATGACGATAGCAATGAAAGCCCCGCTGAGCAACTGCTTGAGCCAGTAACGCCGGTCGTGGAAATCGCTGTAGATCACCTTGGAATAATCACCATTCCAGATCCTGTCGAACATCTGGCTGAAGTCCATTCCCATCTGGTTGGTGATAAGGTAAATGGTAACTACCAGTGCAGCCAGCATAAAGGTGGTCTGGACGGTGTCGGTCCAGATAATGGTTTTGATCCCCCCTTTAAAGGTATAAAGCAAGATCAGGATGATAAAGATCAGGGTTGTAAGGATGAACGGCACGCCCCAGGCATCGAACACGAAGACCTGAAGTACATTGACCACCAGGAACATTCGGAAAGAAGCTCCTACTGTACGTGATAGCAGGAAGAAAAAGGCTCCCGTCCTGTAGGAAAAGAATCCGAACCGGCCTTCAAGGAATGTATAGATGGAAGTCAGGTTCAGCCGGTAATAAAGTGGCATCAGGACTGTGGCAATGACAAAATAACCGAACAGGTATCCGAATACCACCATCAGATAGGAAAATTGCGTGGAGCCGACCCACCCCGGCACTGACATAAAGGTCACCCCTGACATGGAAGCCCCGATCATTCCATATGCCACTACCGGCCAGGGAGATTGTTTGTTGCCTATGTAAAAGGCCCGGTTGGTGGCTCTTCTGGCTGTCAGCCAGGTGATAAAAAAGAGCAAAGCGGTATAGATCAGGAATATGATGAATATCAGGGATGGGGTCACGTCGTTGGAATTAATTGTTTAGAAGTTAGTGCCGGATGGCTTGCCGAAATTTTTCAAGACATTTGCGAAATCGAGTAAACTGTTGAAGTGGAAATCCGAATCGGCCATTTTTTCCCCGGTTCCAATCCAGACCGTTACCATTCCCAGGTTTTTCCCAAATTCGATATCGGAACCGGAATCACCAGCCATAACCGACCGGCTGAAACTGATCCCGGGGAAGTCAGCTTTTGCCCGCAGTCCCATTCCGGTTCCTGGTTTCCGGTCGGTATGCCGGGTGTTTGCCAGGTAAGGGGCATAATACGTAGCATCTATTCTCCCGCCATTTTCCTTAACCATTGCTTTCATCCTCCTGTCTATTTCATTCAGTTCCTCCATGGTCATCAATCCTTTTCCAACTCCCTGCTGATTGCTGACGATTATGATCCGTATGAAAATACCCGAAAGAACGGCCAGGGCCTCCAGGGCTCCGGGGATAAATTCAAAATCTTCCCAGCACGTTACATACCCGCCAGGAATTCTACGGTTTACAACGCCGTCGCGGTCCAGGAACAAACTCCACCGGTCAGTAAAAGATAAGTCTTTTAAATTCATCCTGGGCTTTTTGATAATCTTCCGGAATTCCTATATCCCTGAAATAGGAGAAACACCGCAGTCCGTAAAACTCTTCGGTTGCATAATACTTCTGGAGGAAATCTTTTTCGAAGGAAAACTTTTCAGGTAATCCAAATCTCAGCAAATACTCTCGTCTCAGCAGGTAAACCCCGCCATTGATATAACCTTCGTCAGGTCCATCCGATTTCTCATAAAACCGGGTGATGCGATTGTTATTGTCGAATTCCACCATGCCGAACCTGGAAGGATCGATTTCATAACGCAGGCTCATGCAAAGGTCGGTTTCCTTTATCTTACGGAAATCGTCAAGCTTTTGGAGATTCACATCGAAATAGGTATCTCCGTTAAAAATGAATACGGCATAACCGGTTGCCAATCTTAAAGCCTGCAAGATGGCACCGCCTGTCCCTAATGGCTCTTCTTCTTCCGAATAAACCAGTTCCAGGGATTTGTATTTCAATCCGAAATATTCTTTGATGTTCTCTTTTTTATACCCTACTGAGAGGATTACTTTTTTCAGGGCCCACCGGTCCAGGTAATCCAGCTGGTACTCCAGGAACGGCCGGCCATTTACAGTGGCCATGGGCTTAGGGATATCATCGATGACACCTTTAAGCCGCGAGCCTGTCCCTCCGGCCAGTATGATCGCTTCACCGGTCATTTGGGAAAGACAGCAGATTCAACCAGTTCGCAGATAATGTGCCCGATCAGGATATGGGATTCCTGTATCCTCGGAGTATCGGTCGATGGAACCCGAATAATAAAATCGGAAAGCAAAGCCAGGTCACCCCCATTTTCACCTGTCAGGCCAACCGTAATGATCCCCTTTTCATGTGCGGCTTTAAATGCCCTGATAACATTTCCGGAATTTCCGGATGTCGACAATCCGACCAGTACATCACCTTCCTGCCCTATGGCATTCAGCATCCGGGCAAAGACATTTTCAAACGAATAATCGTTGGCTACTGCCGTCAGGAAGGAAGTATTAACGGTCAGGGATTCGGCGGCCAAAGGAGGCCGGTCATAATAAAACCTTCCGGAGAGCTCCGCTGCCAGGTGTTGCGCATCGGCCGCACTGCCCCCATTTCCGCAGAAAAGGATCTTATTTCCCTGGCAGAGTGCTTGCGTACAGGTTTCGGCAATTTCACCGATGGTTTGAAGGATCCCTGTATCTGCAAGAATTTTCTGCTTTATCGCAGCAGACTGCCGAATGGCTTCAGAAATGCGTTCTAGCGACATGGTACTAAGGGTTAAAGGGACAAAGATAGGATAAAAGAAATCAGAATCGATCACTACTTGTTGATTGAAGCGTTAGGTTTGTAACTTTGCCACATGTACCTCAGCCGGCTGGAAATAGCAAATTTTCTTGGAATCAGGGCTGCCAGGCTTGAATTTGATGAAACCACTGTTTTGATCGGAGAGAATGACTCCGGCAAAACCGCCATCCTGGAAGCCATACGCAAAGTATTATCGAATCTGGATAGACCGGAGGATTTAACATTCCTGCCACAGGAATTCCACCAACTGAAAGAGGGCGATAATTACAGGCCGGCCGGGCCCATCCGGCTTGCACTGACTTTCCGTGAACGCACTCCCGATGAATGGTCCTTCCTGTTGGGAAATGAGATGGGAATTAACTTTCCGGATGACAGGCAAAAATGCCAGGAAATGACCCTGGAAGTCAGGGCTTTCCCGGGAAAGGACCATGCCTCACCGGAATGGCAGATCTATATACCCGGCATTGATTCTTCCCGCCTGAAAAATGATATAGCTGTGCTGGAATGGATAAGGCGCATGAATCCGGTGTTTCATATCCGGGGTGGGCTTATTACCGGAGATTCTAAAGCAGGATACGAAATTCCGGCATTTGAAAATAATGACCCGGGCAGGGTTCAGCCTGTAATCGACAAAATTCAGGGACATTTCGAAAACCTGTTAAAAGGCACGACTCCAGATGTGCACTCAGAGATCCAGGCAGGATACCAGGCGGCATTGAATTACCTGGATGAGGCATCAGCCATGTTTCTCCCCGACGGATACCAGAATCAGGATATAATCCGGGAAATACTGGGAAAAAAAGGAAACTCTCCGGCACGGCAGGGAAAGCCGATAAAATTGAATCATGGCTCGGCAGCCGAGATGATAGGGATGTTACTTTTCACTGCAGCCATGCTTCAATCCGGCACGCTGACCGCCGATCCGAGCGCTGAGCCTGTCTTCATCATTGAAGATCCTGAAGCCAACCTCCACCCAATGACGCTTGAATCCATCAGGCTGCTCATCGAAAGATTGAAATGGCAAAAGATAATCACCACTCAATCCGGTGATTTCCTGGCGGGATTCCCGATCGAAGAACTGCGAAGAATTACCCGAAAGAATGGGATCGTCAGGCAATACCGGATTGATCCGGGAAGCCTGGGCAGTGAGGATCTCCGCCGGTTAAGCTACCATATCCGGATGAAGCGGGGAGCAGCTACATTTGCCCGCTGCTGGCTGCTGGTAGAAGGCGAGACCGAAGTCTGGCTTCTCCCCCACCTTGCCAGGCTCTGTGGATATGAACTGGCAATGGAAGGCGTGGTTTGCGTGGAATTCGCCCAGTGCGGATTGGCACCTTTGATCAAAACGGCCCACCAGCTTGGAATCGAATGGCATGTCCTGGCCGATGGCGATACGGCAGGAAAAGCTTATGTGGAAACAGCCAGGCACTTTGCCAACCAGTCCGGTGACGACCTGAACCTCCGGTTTACGAGGTTTCGGGAGAAAGACATTGAACATCATCTTTTTGCCAACGGCTATGCAGGTACTTACATCGAATATTCCGGCATACCGCCAGCCATTGGGCAAAACATGCATCCCCGCAAAACAATCGGCCGGGCCATTCACCGGAATTCCAAACCATTTATGGCCATTGCTATTGTCGAGGCCATTGCCCGGGAGGGTTCCCCCGGGGTACCCCCTGTTTTGAAAAAACTGATCCATACCTGCGTCAATCTCGCAAAAGGGAAATACTACAATGGATAGAATAGCCAATATCCCGTCCATTAACCTGCCCAGGGTTGTGATCATCGGGGCAGGATTCGGAGGGCTGAAACTGGCCAGGAAAATAGACCATAAAAAATTCCAGGTCGTCCTTTTGGACCGATACAACTATCACCAGTTCCAGCCACTCCTTTACCAGGTGGCAACCGCAGGGCTGGAACCCAGCGCCATAGCCTTTCCGCTCCGCAAGATATTCCAGAGAAAACAACTGCACTTCAGAATCGCAGAGGTAAAGAAGATCCATACATCTGAAAAAATAATAGAAACCAGCATTGGGGATATTGCTTACGATTATGTGGTGATTGCCATCGGGGCCACCACCAATTTTTTCGGATTGCATACCGTTGAAGAGAACTCCCTCGCGATGAAATCGGTACCCGATGCCCTGTATATCCGCAACACCATTCTTCAGCATTTTGAGAGTGCCTTGAATTATGAAAACCGGGAAAATATAGAGGATCTACTGAATGTGGTCATTGTGGGAGGCGGACCGACCGGAGTGGAACTAGCAGGGGCCCTGGCCGAGATGAAAAAGAACATTCTGCCGAAGGATTATCCGGAGCTCGACTTCAGCATCATGCAAATCCACCTGTATGAAGCGGGTGAACGCTTGTTGACCGCACTTGCCGGGAGTTCTTCCGGGAAAGCACTGCAATACCTTAAAAAACTGGGGGTCCAGGTACATTTGAATTCTGCTGTCAATGATTTCGACGGACATGTGGTCCATGTCAATGACGGGACGGTGATCCGGTCTCAGACCCTGATCTGGGCCGCCGGGATTAAAGCCAGCACAGTGCTGGGTTTACCGGTTAATAAATATGGCAGTGCTAACCGGCTTCTGGTGGACGATTGCAACCGCGTATCGGGATATGACGATGTGTTCGCGATAGGAGATGTCTGCCAGATGATCACGCGGGAATATCCAAAGGGGCACCCCCAGGTGGCGCAGGTAGCCATCCAGCAGGGACGGCTGCTGGCAAGAAACCTGTTGCGGCTGCAGCGCGGACTCCCATTGAAAAAGTTCTCATACATTGACCGGGGATCCATGGCCACAATCGGCCGCAACCTCGCCGTAGCAAATATTTTTGGAACCAACTGGCACGGGTTTACTGCCTGGGCAATCTGGATGTTTGTCCACCTGATGTCCATCGTCGGCGTCAGAAACAGGTTCATCATCTTCATCAACTGGGCATGGAACTATATCACTTATGACCAGGCACTCCGGTTGCTGATCAGGCCGAAAAAGTAATCATCCATGTTCTCTTCCGGGTAATGGACAAACCTGTTACCAGGACCAGGCATCCGAACCGGCCATTATCCTCATTGAAAAATGACTTTCCGATAGTTTTTTATTACCCTTTTTGCAACTTTTCTCTTTTTTCATACTCCTTTCAGTAAAGACTAATTATACTGATCCTGAAAAATTTGTGAACATTTCAATTTATAATATTTCAGACCGGACCATCACAAAACCCCATTTTTATTCGCGTACAACCTGATGTAAGTTTGAACATGCCATCATGCTCAAACACTCCAAATATTTTGACATGAAAACCGGGGCCATTGACTTTAGTCTTAACCGCACCAGCCGGGCAGTAACTTTGATCCTGACCTTATGGATGATCATCGCTGCCGGTGAATGTAACAGCCAACAATCAAAACCATACTCCCCCAATCTAATCGAGATGAAAGTTTATTATTTCAGGAACCTCCGTTCTGAAATGAATGACGGGTTCAATGTTATACAACTTGTTCCGAAATTGACCTTTCTTCATAGCCGGATCAACCTGTACCTGCCGGTCGGCATCTTCCAGGAACTGGTCTATGACCAACCCTTAACAAAAGAGAGCCGGGTTAGCATGTTCCTGAGTCCCCGCATTACGGCCGGATTATATAGAAAAAACCAGTTTGACATTTTTATCGGGGCTTATTCGGAATTTATATTGCCGGAAGACCGTCCAACCGGTTCTTTCTTCGGAATAACGAGCGGAATTGTTTATTTCAACGAAACCGGAAATACATATATCAGGCTGGAAACAGGCATCGACATGCCCGGCGCCACCGGTCATCCTGTAAATTGCTCTGCAGGAATTACAATAGGTTACAGGATCGCAACCGAAAAGAGTCATTCCCGGACCGCATCATACAATCCAAGCCGGTTTCTTGCGAGTATGACTAAAATGCTGGATTTTGTTCGCCGGCGTTTTTAACCATTTTGTATTTTTGGACAATCACTCATTAAACTCGAGCATCTGATCCCGAACAATGACCTTTCTGAAATCCATACCTACGCTCGTTATCCTGATCCCTTTTCTGCATTTGAACAAAGGCTCGCATGCTGAGCTGATCCAGGCAGGAAAGGTGATTTCTGCTGTAACCTGTCATATGGATTCAACTCAAACTTATGCCCTGTATCTCCCATCCGGTTATTTTGAAAACGACGAAGATGAATTTCCCGTGATCTATGCTTTTGATGCTGCGGCCAGGGGTGCGGTTGCCGTGGAACTTTTCAGCCAGGCGGCGGAAAAATTCGGATTTATCGTTGCCGGCAGCAACGTTTCTGAAAATGGACCCTGGGAACCTATCCTGAAAGCCGCTGAAACAATGATGAAGGACGTGGAACAAAGGTTCAGGGTCGACCATACCAGGCGCTACACGGCCGGTTTTTCAGGAGGGGCCAGGGTGGCAACGACCCTGGCAGTGCTTTACGGGACATTCGAAGGAGTGATCGGCTGCGGAGCAGGATTTTCTCCGAATTACCCGCCTCATTTCGATCTCCAGTTCAGTTACATCGGGCTCATCGGGAACAAAGACTTCAATTATCTCGAAATGATCCGCCTGGATGATCGGCTGACTCAATTAAAGATCGACCATTATATTTATGAATTTTCAGGCGGACACGAGTGGCCCCCCGCGGAGGTACTGACAAATGCCGTGACCTGGCTTCAGTTTAAAGCTATGAAGAATGACGTTATCTGGACGGATTATAATCTCCGGGAGGAATTCTATGAGGAACGGCTCAACCTGATCAACAGCTTCCTCAAACAGGATTTGAAATATGCAGCTTACAAGGAGGCCCTGGAGCTTAAATCCTACCTGGATGGCGTTAGAAGAACGGAAGAAGTGGATCAGATCATTCGCCGGTTGCAAACAGATCCTGATGTCAGGGCACAACAATCAGAAATTAGAGATATCCTGGACCAGGAACGAACCTATTACAAGGAATACCTGGATGCATTTGCCTCCTACAGGAAAAATCATGAAGACGGGATGACGCAGACAGCAACGATGACTTACTGGAAACAACAG
Organism: uncultured Bacteroidales bacterium; assembly: GCA_964619555.1. Taxonomy (GTDB): domain Bacteria; phylum Bacteroidota; class Bacteroidia; order Bacteroidales; family JAGOPY01; genus JAGOPY01. The sequence goes on from CAZUDV010000003.1 coordinate 49,512, forward strand.
TTAAAGATAGCACGCCATAAAATGGACCATGGCAGGAGCATGTCTGAGAACCTTTTAGGTAACCGCATGATTGAGTTCCTCTGGCGCACGGCGTATCAGCAATACGAGAGTGTTCAGGGAACGGAATTTCAATCTGTATCCAGGTACTACCTGGAAATCTGGGCACTGGTACAACCAGAAGCCATTTCCCCGTACTTTTTCCTATCCAGATATTACACCGAAGCGGGAAAGCACACGAAAGCGCTTGAATATTTGAATAAAGCGATCGACAAGGGACTTGATGATCCGGCCCTGATTGAACGGGATTCGACCCTGGTCCGCCTGACCGGCCTGGCAGAGTATGAAAATATAATAAGGAGGATCGGGCAATGATTTATGATCAGCCTTCCATGGACCTTTCCAGCTCCCTTGCCTGGCCAAGGAATTCCTTTACACTCATTTCCCTGAAGAATACGAGACCATGGGCTGCACGGATCCTGGGGTGCGTATTCTCATAAAAGAAGTTTTTCCCGAGCATCAATTGGATCCACTTGAGTTGTTCTACCCATATCTTACGGGCCAGTTTTGAAAATGGCCCGTCGAGTTCATAACTGGGAAAAGAAGCATCAACCTGGCTCAGGTAGCAATCGTTAAAAGAACTTTCAAGCATTGACAGGGAATTGAGCGAGCATGGCACAAACACATTGGCTTCCGCTGGATGGAAGCGGTACCAGACATTGCGATAGCCCCATATCCTCAGGTTGCTCAGATCCGTTTCTTTCGACCATTGCCTGACTGCCGCCGCAATGGTTTGGAGGACCTTGTAATGAGTATCCGGTCCGCTGCCTTCAGGATCAAGCGCCAGGCTGATCACCGTGGGCTTTATTTCCCTGAGCATGGCCAGTACCGGCTCGACGTCCCGCTTCCGCTCAGGTGTTTCGGTAAAGATATCCCCGGTATAAAATCCCAGCCGGAGATGATGGATATTTTTTACCTGTACACCAAAATGCGCCCAGACCAGTTCTTCTTCGAATTCCCTGATCATCCCTTTGAGCTTCTGCACATCCGGCGGGTTTTTTTCACCATCGTAAGCTTTCCGGATGTATTCGATCATTTCCCTGATGCGACCGAACAACTCTTCCTTATCCCTAACGCCATAAAGTATACAAAAAGCCCTTACAATCCTGTGGCTCAACCCTCTGCGGCGTTCTGAAGCATTTCCCGACGCAACGTTATCAAGGTAGTGGTAAACATCCTTGTCCCATTTATACCGGAATCCTTTTTCGAAGAAATCCGGGTACTGGATCATCTGGATATCCCCTGATTCCAGGAGCCACAATGTATGTTCCAGCACTTCTTTGACAAAACGGTTGGTCACTGCAGTGAAACCGGAGGTCAGCACCGCGAAGTGCAGCACATTGGATGCCGAGCGGACCTGGTGCGCAATATGCGGAAGGATACCCAGCATTATGTCATCATGATGGGGTCCGGTGTGCAGGAATACCTGGTTCGTCTCAGACTCCAGGCCTTTCATCAATTTCCGGCGCATGGCCTCCTCCACACCTGGAACAATTTCCTCCAGTTTTCCGGGAACCATAACCGCGACCGGATCATGATCAATATCGGCCTGTTCAAGGTGGTGGCCGTATTTGTCGATGTCCCTGGTCAGATCCAGTATGGCTCGCTGGGTTTTTTCCCCGGTCCAGGGACTTCCTTTATAGTAACGCTGGCGGGAATCTTTCAGCCTGGAAGCTGCACCGTTGGTAATATAGAACCGGCTGTTCTTCAATTTATGCAGTACGGTAGCCGGGTAAATATTCGACGGCGGATTTTCCAGCGCCTGCCGCACCACTTCTGCTTTGGCCTCTCCTGCCGCTATAATGATGGCAACTGATTCAGGATTGGCTACAATGGTATCCAGCCCGATCGTGATCACCATCCGGTTGCGTGACAGTTCGATACCGCCAAGGTCACCGGCGGCCACTGCCTGTGTCTCAAAGTTGGTCGGGCTGAGCCTCGTGGTGCTGTAATGATCGGATCCCCTTACATTAAAAGCTATATGGCCATCCGGACCAATGCCGCCGAGAAAAAAGCCGATACCGCCTCTATCCCTGATCTTCTGTTCGTATTGCCGGCACCAATCGTCGATCCTGAAAATGGATTCCTGCTGGAGCCGGTCGGTTTCCGACCTGCATTCCCGGTATCGCAACGAATAATCGACTTTATTATCCGGGAAAACCTCTGAGAAGTGTTTTCCACCAGCCAGCGGGATATCGTCGCAATTGATCAGCAATGCGTTGCGTTCATCCAGGCCAAATCCTTTCAGATAGAAACTCCTGACATAATGATGGAAGCTGTTATGCTGTTTTGGTGAAATGGGATAGAATTCATCGATCTGGACAAACTGCAACCGGCTCAGGTCAGGCCTTCCGGATAGGATCAAACCGTTTTCTTCCCTTATTCTCCGGGCTTTCTCATCATCCCAGTTCTTCAGGAAATAATCGGTCCATTTAATGAAATACTCCGGAGTTTTTCCGGTTGGAAGACTGATCACTTCTTCCGGATTATCAGCAACCCACTCCAGGAAGCGAAGGGCGGCCAGCATCCCCAGCTTCGGGAAATTCTCAACCAGGATATAGGGCAGACGGGTAGTGATATCATACCTCCCGGCATTTTCATAAAAAGCTGATTCAACGCGGGATTCAAATTGTAATTGCATACCGCAAAGTTATTGAAAAGAGCGAAAACAAACCGTTACCAGGGGCCTAAATTCCATATCCCGGGTTCAAAATTCCGGATGCTTTTCCAGCCTACTTTTTAATCAATAATTTTTGCGAAGCGGTTTTATGTTCCGATTCGGCCCGGATCAGGTAAAAGCCTTCGGGTAGCAGGGAAGTATCGATTCTGAAAGCTTTGGTATCGGTAGCGGTCTGCAAAAAAACACTTGAACCTGAAGTATTGTACAGGGAAATACTGACTGCTTCATTGCCAAACCCGGAAAGATCGATCAGTGCATCATTATACGCAGGGTTTGGATAGACCTCCAGACCGACGGACTGCTTCTGGTATTCGTTTACCGAAAAAACCTGTCCTCCGATATTCTCAAAATTCTGCTTCACCGTATTGGAATCCAGAACGTAATTATAAAGGTTGATCAGGGCTACTGCACCGGAGCTTGCTTCATTCGGAACCGCCAGGTCGTCATGGAAGAAATTGATCACATTGTCTCCATCCACCAGTGCATCCCCGTTATTATCGGTGAACCTTATTTCCTCATCCGCGTCAGTGTATATTACCACCTCATTAGTAGTCCCGTCCCTTGTAATCACATAATAAGTATATTCCCCGGCAATTACCGGTGCATCATCGCTGTATATAAACGGGTAAAAATTCAATTCCCCGTAATAGACGTATGCTCCGTAGTCAGATTTCCTGTTTTTCCAGTCTACCACTCTTTTCCAGCTTGTCAACTCGTCAAAAACAAAATATATCTCAATTGAATAATTATTTCCGATGAAATTATCAGCTTCGGCGTTGTTAAACTGAAGTCCGGAATTTTTTTCAAAACGGTATACGGTTTTCGTCTTACCACTGATCTCATTCAGGGTGTCCAGGACAAAGTTACCCTGGTTGCCAAGGACTGTCAGCGTCGGTCCCAGGCTGTTCTTTTCGTTCAACGAGTTACTAAACTCGTAGCGCAGCACGCTCTGGCCGTTCAGGCCGGCAAATATGGATGCAAACAGCAGCAAGCAGTAAAGATTTTTCATATTATCAATATTAAAAGGTTATCAATATATATGTAAAGATAATGAACTTATTATTTAATTTTCCGGATTGGTTCTTGTTTTTCCCTTCTACATCAATTTAAGAATCATGAGAACCTTCATTCTTTCAACCCTGATCGTTGTTTTGAATTTCTGAGGATCCGGCCTTCTGGCACAGAAGAGTGAAAATGGGTTCGAGCCTGCTGTTTTTCTCAACTCAGCCGCCGATGAGCGCCATTTAAGAGTGAGCGGGAACGGCGACCTGTTATAAGAGGAAGATGGAAGCATCAAATAGGCTTAATTGTGGATGGAAGCATCGGGAGTTCGATTCACGCCAACGGTAATCCTTGGTGAGGGCAATTACCGGAATTCGGATATTCAATACGGTCGGTCAATTGGTGGAGCATCTCCCCGGCCACGAGACACCGCCGGGCGCCTCCATCAAATTACACATAATGGAATTCCCATCGGGCATCCACCTCGTACCAATCACATCCCATGGCCAGTCTACAAACCAGAAACCAGAAACATGAAACAAGAAACTAGAAACAAGAAACTAGAAACACGAAACCATAAACTTTTGTACCTTTGCAAAAATTTGGTCTCGTAGCTCAGCTGGATAGAGCAGCAGCCTTCTAAGCTGCGGGTCGCAGGTTCGAATCCTGCCGGGATCACATTTCAGGTTCAGGCCCCGGGCCATTTACTTTATTCCCCATAAGAATCCCTTACATCTACGGTTTGTAACATATGTTACACTTTATCTTATTCAATTATCAGAGATTTGCCGAAAACTGTAAATATGAACATAAAGAAATTATGGTTCGGATTTATTGCGGTGATGGTCATCTCCTTCGCCGTGCTGGGGTATTACGGCCTGGAGATCTACCGGGAAGCTCCGCCTATACCTGACAAAGTTGTCACTCCCAATGGAACGGTCCTGTTCACTAAAACCGATATCCTGGACGGCCAGAACGTATGGCAGTCAATCGGCGGACAGGAAGTCGGCACCATCTGGGGGCACGGCTCCTACGTAGCCCCCGACTGGTCGGCCGACTGGCTGCACCGGGAAGCGGTGTTTCTCATGGACAGACTGGCAGAACAAAAGTTCGGCCAAAAATATAATAGCCTCACCAGCGCGGAGCAGGCCATGATCGAATCGATTCTTCAGGAAGAGGTCAGAACGAATACCTATGACCCGGAAAGTGGCACACTGACCGTGTCGGACATCCGGGCCGCCGCTATCCATAATAATTCTGAATATTACAAGGGCCTGTTCATGAATGATCCGTCCCTGCAAAAAACCAGGGACGCTTATTCCATCCCGGCCAATTCGGTCAAGTCGGATGAGCGGATGGGAAAGATGAACGCATTCTTCTTCTGGACAGCCTGGTCATGCATCACCAACCGGCCCGGTGCTGACATCACTTACAGCAACAACTGGCCGCCGGATGAGACGATCGGCAACAAACCGGCCGGATCGCTCTTGCTCTGGACCGGTTTCAGCGTGATCATGCTGTTGATAGGCATCGGCCTGCTGGTTTTCCACCATGCCCGGAACAAAGGCGGCGACATCGATCATTCGCTGCTGCCGAAGAACGATCCTTTGTCGGGTACAAATCCCACACCCTCCATGAGGGCCACCCTGAAATATTTTTGGGTGGTCACCGCTCTGATACTCGTACAGGTGCTCCTTGGAGCCGTTACGGCACACTACGGTGTGGAAGGCGGTGGCTTTTACGGGATCGACCTGGCGTCTATCCTACCCTATTCCATCTCACGTACCTGGCACGTACAATTGGCTATCTTCTGGATAGCCACCAGTTGGCTGGCCACAGGCCTTTACATCGCCCCGGCGGTTTCGGGTCACGAGCCCAAATTCCAGCGGTTAGGAGTCAACTTCCTGTTCATAGCCCTGCTGGTGATCGTCGTCGGATCTTTGGCAGGACAATGGATGGGCGTGATGCAGAAACTGGGCTATGCCGAAAATTTCTGGTTCGGTCACCAGGGATATGAATACGTCGACCTGGGACGCTTCTGGCAGCTTTTCCTCTTCATTGGCCTGGTGATCTGGCTCATCCTGATGATCCGCGCCCTGGTCCCGGCTTTGAAAAAGGCATCGGAAAACAAGAACCTGCTGATCATGTTCCTGATCGCTTCCATCGCCATTGCGGCCTTCTACGGCGCGGGCCTTATGTGGGGGCAGCATACACATTTATCCATGGCGGAATACTGGCGCTGGTGGGTCGTACATCTTTGGGTAGAGGGCTTTTTTGAAGTCTTTGCCACCGTCATAGGCGCCTTCCTGTTCGTCCGGATGGGCTTGCTGAATGTGAAATTTGCTACCACGGCCGTGCTCTTCTCCACCATCATTTTCCTTACCGGTGGCATCCTTGGCACATTCCATCATCTGTATTTCAGTGGGACACCCACGGCAGTGCTGGCCCTCGGGGCCACCTTCAGCGCCCTGGAGGTCGTACCCCTGGTGCTGATGGGCTTTGAAGCTTACCATAATTACCGGATCAGCCGGGCCACCGAATGGGTGAAAGCCTATAAATGGCCCATTTACTTCTTCATCGCCGTGAGCTTCTGGAACCTTGTCGGCGCCGGTCTTTTCGGCTTCCTGATCAATCCCCCCATCGCCCTTTATTACATGCAGGGCCTGAACACCACCCCGGTCCACGGGCACACGGCCCTGTTCGGCGTCTATGGCATGCTGGGCATCGGCCTGATGCTCTTCGTTCTGAAGGGCCTGTCGGGCAATAGTCCATGGAAGGACGGGGTGATCTCCTTCTCCTTCTGGTCGATCAATATCGGGTTGCTGCTTATGGTGCTGATCAGCGTATTGCCGGTGGGCTTACTGCAGACCGTGGCCAGCGTCGATCATGGCATGTGGTACGCTCGTTCCGAAGAGTTCATGCAGCAACCGACCCTGCAAACCTTCCGCTGGCTCAGGGTGATCGGTGATACCATTTTCGCCTTCGGCGCCCTGGCGCTGGGATGGTTCATCCTTGGCCTGAAAACCGGCTGGTCATTGGAAAAATAAGCCGGACCGTAGAGTATGAAAAACTCAACCGGAAGCCAACAACCAGAAATGATAAACAGAACATTGTCCTATGTATAATGCACAATGCGCAATGTACAATGCGCAATGCGCAATGAACCTACTCATCCATAGCCCTTGATATCTTCCGGATAGCGTTCTCAATCGGTTTTTCCGGCTCGATGATATTGTGTTCTCCCCAGAATTCGACATCGGTGAAATCTTTCACCTTCTCGGTAAAGATCATGCCGGTCCTGAAAGTCTCCGCATGCGGGAATTTTGAAATATTGTGTTCGCTCCGGTCAGTAATGGCCATCTCCGAAACCAGTGTGTAATTCTTCTTAAACAGTTTTTTCTTCCAATCACACCGGAATTTCAGATCTGCCCTGACATAATTCAGGTAATATTTCCCATTGTCTTCCTGGTAAGTTACCAAATAATTGGTGTAAACCGGTATAAAAACGAGTCCTGAAGGTTTTTTCCTCACAAATACCCCGGCTGCTTTATCGGGATCCGTCAGGTCCAGGCTGAATTCTATCCGGGTGATAGCAAGGTCTCCTTGAGAAATATATATTTTCCCCTTATATAACGGTTCATCTCTAATGATGGCGGGAGTAAAATTTATTACCCAGTTTTGCCTGTCGTCGATGTTCACAACCATGTCAAAGTCAAATTCATAATTATCCAGGTCATCGAAGGCAATACTCAGGTCGCGGTTCTTTACAACGTCGAGCAAGGCAAGGACATTCGGCCCACCCTGCAATCGGACCAGAAGCGTATCCGCCTTCCTGGTGTTTTTCCCTTTTCTGCCCTTGAATATCTTTACCTGATCGTACTCATTGGTACTATACGGAGCTTTGTAAATATTCAGGACTGCTTCGGCAATCGAAATGTATTCGCGGTTTTGCAGGATATGTTCACGGTAAAATCCCATCATCATATTGGGCGCTGTGCTGTAGTTATTCCGGATGTTTCGGAACGCCAGTACTACAATACCGCGGGCGTCCCTGGGAATGACCGGTATTTCCTTCAATAGAACAGGATGGAGATCGAGGTAATAAACTTCTTCCTTAGCAATAGCCTCCGCAATCCGGAGTTGGGCTGTCTTATAGCTCAGGTGAGATATTTCAAAGTATTCGGCATTCAGTGATTTATCGACCTTCAATATAAATTCACCATCCGAATTGGAGACCGTTCCAATGGCGGTACCGGGAACTGTGATGTTGGCAAAGGGAATCTTTTCACCTGTTCCCGCATCCTTTAACAGTCCCCATATCGTAACGAATGTTTCCTGTGCGGTTAAACCCAGACCAAAGAGCAATTGCAGGGTAACAGCGAATATGTAAAAAAACCTGGCATTCATGACAATGATCTGAAAGGATTAAGAGATACTTCTTTTTAAGCAGTGACAATGAGTTTTCCATACAAAGTTAATACTCAAACCAAACTTTTCATTTTATCATTTGTTTCAATTTTCATTCACTCAGGTATGATCCCTTAAAACCTGTTCCAAATGAAATTACCGGTATTAATGTTGCAGACAGCCAATTATTCACCGGATGGATTTCCACAATCAACTCGACCGGGTCAGTTGAAAATGACGCCCATAAAAGGCTGGGCAGTTCCAGCTACATGGCCAGAGATCAGGTCAAATCATTAGCCAGGCAGTTTTAAAAAACTAAAAGAATAACTTTGAATCAAAATATCATCATTATGGAACCACATCATAACGTTATCGGTTGGGTAGAGGTACCTGTCATCGATATGGACAGGGCTATCCGTTTTTACGAAGAGGTCTTTCAATTCAAATTGTCCCGAAACCAGATGGGGCCATTGGACATGGCCTGGTTTCCCTGGGTGGAGAATTCGGTAGGTGCACCAGGTTCGCTGGTCTGTCACCCTGACCATTACAAACCTTCAAATGACGGTGTCCTGGTTTATTTCACTGCATTCTCCGGGGATCTGGAAAATGAGCTCAGCCGGGTTGAATCAGCCGGGGGGAAAGTTCTTCAAGGCAAAACATTCATCGCCGAAGGTTATGGGTACATGGCAGTGATCCTGGATACGGAAGGCAATCGTATCGCTTTGCACTGCAGGTAATAAAACTATCCGAATAGTGGAATTATTCCAATTTCACCCATGGAATATACTTTTCCTTGCCATGCATGGTATTTATTTTCGTCGTGCCAAAAAACGTAGTGTGGACTGACTATAAGAATATTCTTCCCATTCGCTTCATTAATCAAATGAAAAAATGTTAACTTGCAACTGGATTTAAGATCCGAATTTCAGCCCGAAACCTTAAACATTAAACCTGATGATGCTTCCATTCTACCAGGTAGATGCTTTCACCGACAAATTGTTCGGTGGAAATGCAGCCGGGGTTTGTCCGCTCGACAGTTGGCTTCCGGATGATACGATGCAAAAAATCGCACTTGAAAATAACCTTTCTGAAACGGCATTTTTCATCAAAGAAGGCGATGGGTACCGGATCCGCTGGTTTACTCCGAAGGTGGAAGTGAACCTGTGCGGCCATGCCACGCTTGCCTCAGCGCATGTCATTTACAATCATCTCGGTTGCACCTGCGACACGATCTCCTTCCAGTCACGGAGCGGGGTCCTCAATGTTTCCAGGGAAGGCGACCTGCTGATCCTGGATTTTCCCGTGAATGTCCCCCAGCGGGCGGCTTTGCCCAATGATTTCGTGCAAGCCCTGAACATCACCCCTATTCAGTGTTACCGTGGGAAGGAAGATTACCTTCTCCTTTATAAATCCCAGCAGGAAATAGAATCCCTGTTACCGGATTTCAGAAGACTGGAAAAGACGGATGCCAGGGCTGTTATCGTTACTGCTCCCGGGGAAAAATGCGATTTTGTCTCCCGGTTCTTCGCTCCAAGGGTAGGCGTGGATGAGGATCCTGTCACTGGTTCCGCTCATACCGTGCTGATCCCTTTTTGGGCGGAAAAGCTCGGAAAAACAGAAATGCATGCCCGACAGCTTTCCCGACGGGGGGGAGCACTGTTCTGCCGGCTTAAAGGCGACCGCGTGGATATTGGCGGCAATGCCGTAACTTATCTCAAAGGCGAAATCCTTGTTTAGTTCAACAGTTTGGGAAAAATATTTAAGTTGAACGATTCGAGTCCTGTTTCAAAGCTTCCTCAATAAGTTGCCAGTAACTGCATCAAACGTGCAATCTCTCCCCTGTCTTTGCTGAAGATACAGGTTTCCTGCTGCCGGCGCGCGAAATACCTGCCGGTGATCCCTTCCACCTCAGGGCTGGTGGCGAGCCAGACCGGGGTGTCCGCCCCCTGGTCGGGTGATTCATGGCCTCCAAAGCCCAAATCATTGCTGAGCTTTGAATTGACATCGCCGGGATGGCAGGAGTTTACGGTAATGCCATCGGCTTTGTAAAGATCGGCAAAAGCCACTGTCAGCATCCGGTCAGCCTGCTTGCTCTGCCGGTAGGCCTCATCATTGTCGTAACGGCGCGAACGGAATTCCGGATCGGCCAGGTCGAGATTTCCCGCCCAATAGCTGGCCACGTTGACAATCCTGGAGGGCGATCCCGCAGTAAGATGAGAGCTGAAAGCCTGCATCATCCAATAGTAACCCAAAACATTAGTGGCCCACTGCAGTTCGGTACCTTCCGGTGTTTCTCTCCTATGCCTGGGGGATTGGGCTGCATTGTTCACCAGCACATGCAAAGGTCCTTCCATTTCTTCTGCCAGCGTGAATATCCCTCTTTTAACGGAAAGATCGGCAATCCGGTATTCCAGGTGACCGGTGCCTGCGGTATGAGCGAAACCCTCAAAAACCTGCCTTGCTTTCCATTCATCCCGGGCAATCATGATCACCTTGAAATCACCCTTTTGAAGTATCTGCCGAACGATGGCTTTCCCAATGGCGCCTGTTGAACCTGTCACTATTGCTGTTTTCATAAAAATATCAGAGTGACTGAAAATTATTTGCGAAATTTGTCCCAAACAAAATTAATGATAATCACTATAGGGATCTGCCTGATCGTCACTCTTGCGGTCCTGGCGAATTACAAAGCATTGAGACATCCGAAAATCCTGTTTTTCGCTTTTTTCATTACTCTTGCCCTGTTGGCGGCAGGGATAAGCCTGGTGACTCATAGCAAGGGAGACAAGACCTTTTTTGCCGCCTTCTTTTCTCCGTTTATAGCCCTGGTGCTGCTTGAATTTTCCAGGTTCATTTACCGGAAAAAATTCGGCCTGGAAATCATATTGAATATGCATGGCATATACCCGACCCGGCATGAAAACAGATTTGTAACGAGACTGGAAAAAATGATCACTTTTGTGATAACCTTACTTGCCGTGGCTTTTCCCATCCTTGTAATGGAATGGGTCATCTGAGGAGCTTTTCATTATCTTTGTGCTGCATAATTCTTTTAATATTCTCATTTTATGATCATCCAGCTTTTCATCTTTGCCCTGATCTTTATTTTCATCGGGATCCTGTTCCTCGTGCGGAAAAAAAAGATCATTGCCTGGATGTTCTTTTTACTGGGGGTATTGCTTTCGGTTGTGGCTGCAGTTGCAATCGCCCTTTATCCTCACATCTGGCCATTTTAATATGAAGATACGAATACTTTCCATTATACTTTCCGGAATACTTTGCCAGGCAGCCGGGCAGGATAAGAATTCCTTCGTTGGTTTCAATACAGGGCTATCAATCCCTGTAGGCAAATACCATGAAAAATCGCTCGGCGAGCCTTCCGGCAGCTTTGCCACCACCGGTTTCAATGCTGCAATTGAAGGGGCCTGGTTCTTTAAACCATGGATCGGGATCGGAGGCCAGGCGGCTATCGATTTCCATCCCGTGGACGTCTGGACACTTGGTTATGAAATTGTTCAGGAAACCCCTGAATTAAATGACCTGTACATCCGATCGGAACCTTACCGGAATTACGCTTTCTATGCGGGAATTTTCTTTGAAAAACCGGTAATCCGGAATTTCAGCCTTACAGCCAAGGCGCTGGGCGGATTCTTATATTCCCAGACGCCGTATCAGCTTTTCAAGGCCGATTATTATCTGATCGGCGAGAAATGGTATGACAAGACCCGGGCGGGGGATATGGAAGGAAGTTTCCTGGCCGGGGCCGGATTAAAATATTACCTTCCCAACTGCCTGGCATTGACCCTTAATGGTGAATTCACCTGGAATAAAGCCGAGTTTAATTTCATGGTAGCGGATGGCTCCATCCGGACTGACGAACACATCATTTCGTTTGTGAATATTGCAGCAGGAATTATTGTAGTCCTTTGATGGCTAAAATCGTCAGGCATCAAAACTCGTGTCTTTCTTCAGGTTCCCGGCCGTAGCGGAAGACACGCATAGGCCTGCTCCCCTTAAGCATGTATTTCTCCCCTTCCACCTGGATCAGGGTCGCTTCCCTGAGGCCTACGACAGTGATCTCCCGGTTGACAGTGAGGAACTCTTCGATACGCTGTTGCCGGGTTTCACCGCCATGCCCTTCCGGATTGGCATCCAGGTAATGCGGGTTGATCTGGAACGGTACAAGATTGAACGTATCAAAGCTGGCCGGCTGAACGATCGGCATATCATTGGTGGTCCGCAGTGTCGGGCACGCCACATTGGCACCGGCACTCCAACCCAGATAGGGCATCCCTGCCAAAACCCTCTCCCGGATGATCCCGACTAATCCCAACTTATGCAACATATGCACCAGGTGAAAAGTATTCCCCCCTCCTACGGCAATAGCCTTAGCTTCTTTTACGGCTTTCGACGGGTCTTTTTCCTTGTGAATGGAATAAATTCCATAACCAAGCTCCCGGAAAACATCGTTCACCCTTTTTTCATAAACATCATAAGAAACTTCGACACCTTCAGAAGATAAATTCACACCGGCATAGGGAATGAACAGGATATCGGAGATCCCGGTGCCTTTTAAAAAATCAGCAATATAGGGCCTGGGCCAGCCGAGGTAGGCTTCTCCTGCATTGGTGGAATTGCTTATAAGTAGTAATCGTTTCATGGTACATTCATTTTTTACAAAGTAAAGCATTATTTCTTCCAGATAACCGGCCAGTAGCGCAATTTTCCGCCTGAAGCCGATATCCAGTTCCACCGGTAACCCTTGCGGAAATCAGAGAACCACTTGTCATCACCGACATAACCTTCCAGAATTTTCCAGGGTTCGCCGGTTTTATCCAGGACGATATCCCTTTGAACAAAAATTTCTGCCAACTGCTTTTGTTCCTGATTAACAGCAGAAGATTCTTCTCCCAGTTCCCGGAGCCGTTTCAGCACTTTCAGCCCTTCCTCCATTGAACGTTGTCGAATATAATGCTGCAGGAATTTATGCAAAAATTCATTATTATCAGATTGAAGGACTTTTTGATGGAGTGTTTCCAGGGTAATGCCCTTTGAAAGCAATTTATTACGGTAGTAGAATCCACTCGCGTCGAAATAGGTGTCCTGATAATCTTGAGGCTCAATGCCTTCATATACAGACAGCTTACTGTTCTTTTCCTGGAATAATGCCAACGGTTCAAGGGAAACCTTTTCCAGCCAGGCCCTGGAATCATCCAGGCCACATTCCATGTGATCCAGGGAATAACTCACGGCCTGCTCGGCCATTCTCCGGGCCAGGATATAATTTCCCGCCTCCCTGGCTGACAAGGTTCCGGCCAGCAGGGTGTCAAATTCCTCGCGGACTTTCCGGCAGAGCGATACTTTTGCATTATCCAGCAAGGATAAGTATTCCAACGACAATTCATCATCTTTCCTGAATCCATACTCATCCAGCATACCTGCGATTCTATTCATCGAAACCTGAAAACCTTCGAAATCAAATGAAATGACTTTAGCCCTGGCATCCGATATCATGCTGCCGATAACCTGGCGTGCTGCCGACTGCCTGTATACGAACAAATTATCATCATTTTTTTTTAGGGAATAGTTCTCCAGCATAGTGGCTTTGTTGAAATAGTACAGGGCAATGTTAAATTCCTGCCAGTCAATGTTTTTCAGGCCTTCTTCAATAAACTCATCGTAATGCAGCTGCCTGAAAGACTCCTCCATCCTGATCTCATTCTTATCCGCTGGTATCATCAACCCCGAACCCAGGCGCAATGATTTTGCCTGTTGAACGGCCATTTCCGCCTCAATAAAATCTTCGGAGGAAAGGTATCGTGCGGCTTTTTCCAGCAATTCCAGGTAAATTCCTTCTTTTGCCTCACCGATTATCCGTTGCAGATCGCCAGGACAATCGTAACCGGGATTATGATCGCATTCATTGTTCACTTCATCCAGGAATGAGAGCGCTTTGCGGTATTGCTTTAATCGCAGCAACTCCCGGGCTTTTTCCTCCAGTGAGCCAAACAACCAGACCTGGAATTCATCGATGGCTGGCTTGCTGCACTGGCCGGTCCTCTTATGATTTTTTAAAGCCAGGGCATTTTTGTAATAAGATACGGACATGGATGGATTGCCTGCTGCAAATGCCCGTTTTGATATGGCAAGATAAGATTCTATCACCGATTGTTTGGTAAGGCAAACCCTGTCGAAGAGGTTGCTGCCCGATGAATGATATCCGGCTAAAACGGCCATTTTGTATGCCGCTTCAAAGTATTTCAGCGCCCTGATCTGGTTTCCGGCACTATCCAGTCTTTCACCCTGGCCTAAGTATTCGGTAATCAGATATTCTGATAATTTCTCCGGAATGGCCAAATTTCCGGGAAACAAAGTTTCAAGTTGCCGGCTGATGGAAACCAAAGAAGAGTTGTCGTCAACCGGCGAGGAGACCTTTTCCATGAACTCCATGTTCCTGTAATCGCCATTGAAGGTGATCCGGTCGTAATAACGGAGGATGCTCACATGCTCCTTTGCCAAATGATCAAAATCTGACAGCCTGATATTTCGGTCTTGTTTATGAATTTGAATTTCAAGGAGATGACTGTACCTGGTGTGCAATAATTTCAAACGGATGTATTTCTCTTTCAGCCGGTCATTTATCGGAAATACCTGCAGGGCAGTGTCATGGCCCGGGAGTTTCAACTGCCGGATGATCCTGGCAATTTCCAGGTTCCGTAACAATAACAGGGGGATATCAGTCGTCTCTTCCAGGAATCCTTCGCTTGTCCAGTTGATCATGCTGTCTGCCAGCATCACCGAGGCAAAAAACCGGTCGATCTCCATGATCCGGTCCCGAAAAACATCATAAGACTCCCTTGTGAAATAAAACCGGGCATTTGCAAACCGGAAATTCAGCAACCTGTCTTCATCATTTATCGGTATCTGGATCAGGGCATAGTGGGTGGAATCAATCCGGGTATTGACGTTATAGAATATTACACTGTCGGACAGGATCCCAAATTCATTATAAGATCGAAGGACGATGTCCGCTTTTTCAGGTTTAATGAAAGGCGAAATATCCACTCCCCGGTAGTATACCGGTTTATTCAGGATATCAAGGGATGTTATGACCAGTTCATAGTAATCCTCATGGCAATAACTGACCGTATAATGGACAACATAATCGAAACGGACATCGACTTCATTAAATGGCCGGTTTTCTGCAAGCCCGATATCCTGGATCAGCAGGTTCCTGTAGTAGGTTTCAGATCCGTTCGTGACTCCGGACATTGTTTCCGACCCGTATCCGGACTGGTTTTCCAGACATTGCGGCTGAGAGACGAGGGGGTAAAAAACGGGGAAAAGAATAACAGCCAGCGCCATTATTCTTTTCTGTAATCTTTTCACCACTGGTGAATTTTTAGTGTTTTTAGAAAAGATGCCGGTTTTTACACCGGCATCTTGTTAAGTGTGCCCAAGACAAGACTCGAACTTGCACGGGCGTGCGCCCACTACACCCTGAATGTAGCGCGTCTACCAGTTCCGCCACTTGGGCGTGCCCAGAACAAGACTCGAACTTGCACGACCGTGCGGTCACATGGCCCTCAACCATGCGCGTCTACCACTTCCGCCATCTGGGCTAAAAATGAGGGTGCAAAAATAAGGAAATTTTAAATGCCTGACAATATTTTATCACCCTACTGACTAAAAAAAACGGGGGAATTTATTTTGAGAGTATGGTCAGGATAATTAATTTTACAAACACTTTATTGTTCAACACCAAATCACCGAACCGAAATACAATTTCATATGCTGAATAAAAAGGATCTGGAGCAAATATCTCAAAAGGGTATTACAAAGGAAGTAATTGAACGTCAATTAAATGATTTTAAAAATGGATTTCCGTTCACCAGGCTGCATGAACCTGCAACAAAGGGCAATGGAATACTGGCCTTCAATGAGAAGGAGATCCATGAGCTGATCACGAATTTTGAGAGGACGGCAAAAGACCTCAAACTGGTCAAGTTCGTCCCTGCATCAGGGGCGGCTACCCGGATGTTCAAGCATCTGTTTGAGTTCAGGGAAGTGGCAGGAAATAAGAAGGAAACAGAAAAATTACTGGATGACAAGGGATTTAACAGCGTGTCCTTTTTTTTCGATAATCTCAGGAAATTCGCATTTTACGATGATCTGAAAAGGTCTTTGTCGCATGCAGGATATCAGGTCGAGGCATTGCTCAGCAACGGAGAATATGGATTGATACTGGATTATCTGCTCACGGAGAAAGGCTTGAATTACGGCAATCTTCCGAAAGGTCTGATCAAATTTCATCAATATGGGAATTTCGCCCGGACCGCGACAGGGGAACACCTGGTCGAAGGAACGAATTACTGTGCGAACCGGGCAAAACAAGTGACACTGCATATGACCGTATCACCGGAACATCAGGCAAATTTCAACAACCTGATCGCATACGTTCAGCCCTATTATGAAAGCATGTTCGGTGTATCATATGATATCCTATTTTCCGTTCAGAAACCTTCCACTGACACCATTGCCGTGGATCTGAACAATGAACCATTCCGGGAGAAGGATGGCACACTGGTTTTCAGGCCGGGCGGACATGGTGCACTGATCGAAAATCTCAATGAAATAGAAGCTGACATCGTTTTCATCAAAAATATCGATAATGTAGTACCTGACCGTCTGAAAGGGGAAACCTACCGGTATAAAAAACTCATTGGCGGATTGCTGATACAAATTCAAAGCAAAGCTTTCAGTTTTCTGAAAGCACTTGATAAAAAACCGGTCTCTCCGGCCATTATCGAAGAATGCAAGATATTCTGCGAACAACAGATATCCACCGTGTTCCCTCCGGATTTTCATCACTGGATCGATAATAAGAAAGTAACCTACCTGAAAGAAATCCTGGACAGACCGATCCGGGTTTGCGGTATGGTCAGGAATGAGGGAGAACCCGGAGGAGGACCCTTCTGGGTCAAAAATAAACAGGGGGAAATCTCTTTGCAGATTGTCGAATCATCGCAAATCGATCTTAAAAATGAAGCCCAAAAAAGAATATTTGAGGCGTCCACCCACTTCAATCCCGTGGACCTGGTTTGCAGCCTGAAGAATTACCAGGGCGGGAAATTTGACCTGCATAAGTACATCGATCCCAGCACCGGATTCATATCAGTAAAATCCAAAGATGGAAAACAATTGAAAGCACTGGAACTGCCCGGATTGTGGAATGGTGCCATGGCAAAGTGGATCACTATATTTGTGGAGGTGCCGATCGTGACGTTCAACCCGGTCAAGATCGTCAATGACCTGCTGCGGGAACAACACCAGAATTAGTTCAAAGTGCAAAGTGCAAAGTTCAAAGTTTTATTTTTTTTGTCCCACTTTGCACTTTGCACTTTGAACTATTCTACGGGGCTAGTCTCTGGATCTTCCAGCTCCGGTCATGCCTGGTATAACGAATACGGTCGTGCAGACGACCGGGGCGGCCCTGCCAGAACTCTATCATTTCAGGATAAACCCGGTAACCACCCCAGTGCTCCGGCCTGGTAATCTCTTTCTCATCCCCCGACAACAAAGCCCTCAGCTTGCCTTCCAAATCATCCCTGTCAGGAATAACCTGGCTTTGAGGCGAAATAACGGCGCTGGCACGGCTTTCAAGCGGACGGGAATAGAAGTAATCATCCGACTCCTCCCTGCTTACCACGGCAGCCCTGCCTTCAATCCGGACCTGCCGCTCCAGTTCCCTCCAGAAGAAAACCAGGGCCACCTGTGAATTCGCTGAAATTTCAATTCCTTTCCGGCTCGTGTAATTAGTGAAGAAAACGAATCCCTGTTCATCCAACCCTTTCAGTAAAACCATCCGAACTGAGGGTTGGCCGTTTGCGTCTGATGTGGCAAGGGCCATAGCATTGGGCTCATCGATACCGGCATCAATGGCTTGTTGCATCCACCCGGCAAATTGCACGAAAGGATCGGGATGAACCGAACTGACATCCAGCTCTCCTTTATGGTATTGGTTGCGCAGATTCGATAAATCCAAATCCTCCATATTACTGTCCTTAATGTTATTCAGAACCTGTCGAGGCCTGACGAAAGTCTATTCCGACTTATCCGGTCCTTCCGGGATTGGCGGGACACCTTTGTAATCCCTCATTTCCTCTAAAATCACCTCGATGGCTTTATCAAGCTGAGCATCGATCCCTTTGTATTCCTGGGCCGGATCATTATCCACTTCGATATCAGGTTCAACTCCGATCCCTTCTATGATCCATTCGCTGGTGTCTGATGAATAGGATGCAAATTCAGGCTTACGCAGGTCCATGCCATCGATGAACGGCAATGAACCACGGATACCGACCACTCCTCCCCAGGACCTGACGCCAATGACTTTACCGATCTGGTGTTTCTTGTAAGCATAGGGGAACAAATCACCATCCGACGCAGAATACTGGTCGATCAGCATGACGGTTGGTCCAAGCATCATCTGCCTTGGGGTCTGGCTGGGCACTTCGACGTTCCGGGCCATATTCGACCGTGTGATCTCCCGGCGCAAGCGCTCGATGATCATCGGCGAAACATTTCCGCCTCCATTGCCGCGGTCGTCGATGATAAGGGCTTTTTTGGACAATTGTGGATAGAAGTATTTGGCAAATTCATTCAATCCAACCGGGCCCATATCCGGAATATGGACATAGCCAACTTCACCGTCGGTCTTTTCATTGACATAGGCAATATTGCGCTGTACCCATTTGTAATAGTACAAATCGGCCTCATCGGCAATGGGTGCGATCAGGACTTTCCGGCTCCCCTCAGGCGTTGGGCTTGAATTGACGGTCAGCTCGACCGGTTTGTTAGCCTTGTCGATCAGGCTCATGTAGATATCAGCCATATTCTGTGTCGATTTTCCATCCACAGCCAGGATATAATCACCAGTTTTAACGTTGACGCCCACTTCAGTTAAAGGTGACCGGAGGGATTTATTCCAGTTCTGGCCTTTGAGCACTTCTGCGACCTGGAAATAACCGGAAGCATCCCGCGAAATCTTTGCTCCGAGAAGCCCTGTCCTGATCCTGGAAGGTTCGGGTTTATCGCCTCCATTTACGTAGGCATGCCCGACACTCAACTCGCCTATCATCTCCCCTATCAGGTAATTGAGGTCATTCCGGTTGTTTACATAAGGAAGCATTACTCCATATTTGGCTTTCATTGCCGGCCAGTCAACCCCATGCATATTTTCGACATAGAAGAAATCGCGCATCTGCCTCCAGGCCTCATCAAAGATCTGCTTCCATTCCTCATCCTTGTTCACGTATGTCTTAAGGCCTGACAGGTCGATGAATTTGGTCAGATTGATTTTGGAAGAAGGCAGGTCGATAACTGCAAATTTATCCTTTTCCCGGACAAGCATCTTTTTGCCATTGGCAGAGATCGAAAAATCCATCCCTTTTCCCAGTTCTGTTTCCTCCTTCTTTTTCAGGTCGAAAAGTTTCAGGGTCATGCCATCTCCGCCAGATAAGGCTTCATTGTAATAGATCTTATCTTCGGCCATTTCCAGGTTCCAGTAATTGGAAGGCCTGATTGGAAGGCTGATGATCCGGTCTCCAATTCCATCTTTATCGATCTTTGTAGCATTTACTTCTTCTGTTCTATCCTCCGGATCATTGGATTCGTTCTTCTTGCCTTTTTCAGCGGGTTTTTCATCCTTTTTTATTTCAACCTCATCATTTTTTGGTGCAAAAGGATTGGGCGCAGCCGAAGACAGAATGGTCAGATATATCCTGCTCATGTTCTGGTAAGCGTGGTTCCACTCCGTCTCGCTGTAAATCGGATTAAAATCCCGATCGGAGGTAAACAGCAGGTATTTGCCATCTCTGCTGAAAGTGGGATTATTGGAGCTGTACCACTCATCGGTCACGGAAAATTTTTCGCCGGATTGTGTATCGTAAAGCCATATCTGCATAAAGGCATTCGGCATGTTGATGGCATAAGTGATCCACTGGCTGTCAGGAGACCAGCTGAAGTCCGTTATTTCCCAGAATTTCGATTTTTCTATTTCCTTTACTTCTTTTGAATCGATATCCACGTACTGGAGGCGCATCTTTTTATCACCCCAGAGCAGTTTCCTGCTGTCGGGCGACCAGCGGAAATTGAATTTATAGGTATCTGCTCCGGAGGTCACCTGGATGGCTTCGCCACCTCCATCCTGCGGTTCGATGTAGATTTCGTATTCTCCATTTTTATCCGACAGATAAGCGATGTACTTTCCATCCGGGGACCATGCCGCTCCCCGATCGTGTGCATTCGAGCTTTCGGTCAGGTTGCGTGTGATCCCTTCTTCTGCAGGGACACTGAACACATCGCCCCTGGCGCTGAAGACAACCCGTTTCCCATCCGGAGAAAGGTCAGCAGAGCGAATGGATTTTGAAGCGTCCTTCAATTCATTTCTTCCACCGTAGAAATCCTCCGCAATGGTAATGTTCAATTTGACCGTTTGTTCCGAGACAAGGTCGAATAAATAAATGTAACCCCCATTTTCATAAGCTATTGCATCATTTCCCAGGGAGGGGAATTTGATATCATATTCGGTATAATCCGTCAGTTTGCGCACCTGCCGCGAACCCGTATTGTAAACAAAAAGGTTCATGGTCCTGTCCCTGTCCGAAAGAAAATAAATATTATCCCTGTGCCACATAGGGAAGATTTCCTGGGCTTCAGACGTGGTGATCGTACTTACGGATCCGGTTGCATAATCATAAATCCGGATATCGTCCGCCATACCGCCACGATAGTACTTCCATGTCCTGAATTCACGAAATACCCGGTTAAAGGCAAGCTTCGTCCCATCAGGAGAATAAGAACAGAATCCGCCGGTAGACAGGGGCACTTCAACCGAAAGTCCGCCGGTTGCCGGCACCATAAATAATTGTCCCACAAAATCATTGAACGATTGTTTCCTGGACCTGTAAATGATATTCTTTCCATCCGGGGACCAGGCCATGACAATATTATTCGGTCCCATCCGGTCAGAAATATCATCCCTGCCCAGGGTGGCGGTATGAGTCAATCTCACCGGGACGCCTCCTTCTGCAGGCATAACGTAAACTTCCGTGTTTCCGTCGTACTGGGCCGTAAAAGCAATCTTCCTTCCATCCGGAGAGAATCTGGCAAACATTTCGAAACCTTCATGGTTCGTTAATTTTCGGGCCATCCCGCCGGTTCTGGCCACAGTGTATATGTCACCTGCGTAGGTAAAGACCACCTGGTTACCGTGAACGGCCGGAAAACGAAGTAAACGGGCTTCTTCCTGGGCCTGGGTCCCAAACGCCAGAACAGCCATCATTAGTAAAGTCAAACCGATATTTTTCATAAAATTCCTTTTACTGTTAATATTGGCGAAAATAATTCAAAGTATTGTTTTAATATTCTTCATATGATATTCCGGTCAAATTCATTCACCAGTTGACGGTCCGGATTTACCAACGGCAATCGGCAGATCTTTATTTCACCCTGACCAACTCAGGTCTTTCATTCAGGTAGAGCAAATACGCCCCATCCAAATCATACCCCATCTTTTCCAGTAATTCGGCATAATCCCCGACCTGTTCCTTATGGTATTGGTTGACCGGGCCTGTTTTATAATCCACAATAAGTGCTTTGTTGCCCTTTAGCAGTACCCTGTCCGGCCTGCGTGAGATCCCTTCCCGGGTCAGGATCTCCGCTTCACTCTTCACCTGGTATTCGTCATTAAAAAACATGGCGACTTCCGGGTAATTTAACAGGGCAGAAGTCATTTTTTTCAGGGTTGACCCCTCTTCCGAACCGATATCTCCCTCAAGGATCATCCGGTCAACAGAAGCATCCAGATCTTCCAATGATTTCAGATCTGCCATGAGGTGATGCACCAGGATGCCCCATGCTGATTTTTTTTCCGGATCAGACATCTCCCAGGAAGCGGGCGCATGTTTTCTAAGCAGGAGCTTCAAGGCCGGGCGTCCCCGGAAATCAGTCGCGTCCTTCTCCGGGTTACTGACAGTTTCGTCCCGTTTCTCTTTTCTCATAACCCGGTCGCCAAACTGATAAGTCTTTTTATCTTCCTGGAAAATCCCTTCCGACTGTAAGAAATTCAGAAACAGTTTTGGAAGGGAAAGAGGTCCTTCGGTTTTCGCCGGCAGTGTCTTGGTGATGATGTACAGCCGCTCTTCAGGCCGGGTCATCGCGACATAAAGCACATTCACCATATCCAGTTCCGACAAATCCCTTTCATCCTGGAGCAAGGCCGCGAAAGGCGTATTTTCCAGGCTATTACGCACAGGCACGTAAGCCACGTTCAGGGGCATGGCCAGGTCATCTTCCAGCGTGACCCACAGATTTTTCTTCGTGGTGCGGAATTCTTCGTCAGCAAACGGGAAAATAACAGCGGGGAATTGCAGCCCCTTGGCTTTATGAATGGTCATTATCCGCACGGCATCAATTCCTTCGGGTATGATCAGCGAAGCATCCCCGCTCTTTTCATCCCACCATTCCAGGAATTCAGGAATCCCCCCGTGTTTATTTTTCATGAATTCCAGGACAAAATCCATGAAAAACCGCAGGTAGCTGTCGGAATAAACGGAGAATCCGAAAACTGCAGCCAGGTGGTGGAATAACCCGGGCAGGTCGAGGTTTTTCAGGCCCTCATACTTCAAGTCCGGGAAATGACTGGTCAGCCATTCTGAAAAGCGGTCGACATCAATCCCGGCTTTGCTGGAATGATCACCGTATATCGATGGAAACACCTCGTGGCAGACCAGATCGAAGGGGACATCTGTCAGATGACCGGATTGGGTGAGATATAGTATAATGTTAGCCAGGGGAACTGGGTCATTTTTAACATGGAGGTGCATGGCCCAGGCGAGAAGGAAATTCACTCTGGCAGATTGCGTGAGAAGCAGGGATTCGGACGATATGACGTTGATCCCCTGATGGATGAGCCAGGCGGCGATGCTGGCTGCTTTTTCGTTCTTCCTGCACAGAATTGTGATGTCCTTGTATGCGTACCCGTCTGACTTCAACTCTGCTATTGCATTTAAAATCTTATCATGGACGATCTGGTCATAAGCGATACCGGAGGGATCCTTTTTAGGGGCAATCTCGATCCGCACCATACCTGGCTTGTCTTTTCTGGCCGCTGTTTGTGCAGAAGCTGAATAGAGCGGGGCATAATTTTCCGGAAGTAAGGTGACAGCGCTCCTGAAAAAGCTGTTGTTAAAATCTACTATAACAGGGCTTGACCGGTGGTTCATCGCCAGGCTTTCCTCGCGGAAGTGCATTTTCAGGGCTTTTTCCCGGTCATCCAGCAATGGATCGGTGCCATCTTTTATCAAACCCGGCAGCATTTCAAATTGCCTGGCATCTCCCGACCTCCAACGGTAAATGGCTTGTTTGGCATCTCCGACAACGAGGTTGAGCCGGTATGAGGCCAGTGCATTTTCGATTAGAGGAAGCAGGTTATGCCACTGCATAACCGATGTGTCCTGGAATTCATCCAACAAGTAATGATGATAGCGTTCACCCAACCGTTCATAAATGAAAGGGGCCGGTTGCTCCCTGACGACAGCCGAAATCCTTCGGTTGAATTCACTGATCAGAATTTTATTATCTTCCGTGCAATTGGCAGACAAAATTTTCTCTATTACACCCAATAGGGCGGTGGCAAAGAGATTGTTGAGCAACAGTCCGCATACCGAGTACCTTGGGAAGTCATTATCCAAAATCCGGATAAGTCCATCCCCCAATGCCTTTAATTCGACATGGACGCTTTCAAATGCCGATCTGACGGATGGACTTGCACTATTGCCGAGCCATTCGCCTGATTCCAGTGAAGTCCGCGCATATGAATTTGGCAAGGTGACTTCACTTTTAGCATGCACAAGGCGGGACAGATAATTCAGCACCCCTCTCTTTTTCTGGTATACGGATTGATCGTCAAGGCCGGCGTGTGAAGCCAATGCCAGTGCTTTGCCGGCTATTTCGGTCACCTGTTTTTCAAAACGGGTCCGCCAGACGTACAACCGGCTTTTGACCTCCATGAACGTATCCAGGTCGTATTTCCGGAGTTGGTTGATAAAGCCAATGCTGTCTTCTTTCAGAAGTGCTTTGCCAAATTCATTAAGGTCCTTTTCAATCTGCCAGCTGAGTTCATCACCCGCTTTCTTTTCGACGAATTCCACCAATACCCGGGTAAGTATCGGATCGGTACCCACCATACTGACCAGTTCATCCACCGATTCTGCCAGCATGGTATCCGAATCCAGTTCCACCTCAAAATTCATCGGTATATTGAGGTCATGTGCGAATGACCTGATCACCCGGTGCGTAAAGCTATCGATGGTGCTGATGGAAAATTCCCCGTAATGGTGCATGATAAGCTTTAAAACCTTTTCAGCCCGCACGAAGATCTGGTTCTCGCTCATATTAAGCTGGGCGGTCAGTTGCGACAACAGCTCGGTGACGGCCTTATCCTTTGTTCTTGTCAATGGGTCGGACAACCCCATCAGGTACCTGACCATCCTTTCTTTCATTTCATTGGCTGCTTTGTTGGTGAAAGTGATAGCCAGGACATTCCTGAACAATTCGGGATCCCGCAATACGATTTTCAGGTATTCCCTGACCAGTGTAAATGTTTTACCTGATCCAGCCGATGATTTATAAACAATAAAATTCTTATCCGATTGCGACATACCAGTTGTAAAAATAAGCCAAAGTCATGAAGCTTTGCAGGGACCGGGCCCAATCAGCGTCAAGTTTTATAAAGTTGGATGGTTAATTCAGGAGGATCCTTTTAATATAGGGTACATTATCCACCGTAAGCCTCAGAAGGTAGATTCCGGGTTTAAAGCCGTACTCTTTCAGGTACAACACGCGGGTATAGAGACCACGCTCCTGCTGCGTTTGCATGAACATTCTCAATTCCTTGCCATAAACGGAATACAGGGATATGCTAACGACTGCGTCATCCATCAATTCATAGCTGAGAGAAACAAAATCATCGCTGGGATTGGGATAAACGGAAAAGTGAACATTTCTTCCATGAAAATCATATATACCTGAAAAGATTGAACGAAGAGTATCAATATAGGAGGCAGTGACCAGAAAGCCTTCAACTGTGACCTGGAGGACAGGAGCGTGAAATCCTTTTGCCAGCCATTTGTATTCGGTATAATTCCGGTCGAGTGGAATGCCGGTGCTAAGCGAATCGATGTAAACACTATCGTATTCCTGGATTTCAGTTTTGACCCTCAATGTCTGGAACTGTCCGAAGGGAGTGGTCAGAGTACCCCAGCCATCGACCACATTTTTCCTTTTCCTGTCGATAGAAGCATAAATGAAGTCCGGAATATCGACCTCGAAAAATGCAGTGGAAGAATCGATTTGCCCATAAGTAAGGGGAAAACGATACAGTGTGTCGATCTGTGAATACTGAATAGGGACTGTAAATCCCTGGTAACTCACCCCATAGCCAACCTCACGGTAACTTTCCGGGGAATTTTTCAGAAACTGGTATGAATCGGAGAACTGAAACCCCGGAAGACCTGAAAATGTAGATATTTTATAGGCAACAGTAGCCTTGTGATCTGGATACAGAAACTGGTTATTGAAGAAAGCCTGGTAAATAAAGGGTGTTTCGGTAACATTCACGAAGGTATCGACCTGTTGTGCGGTCAGGGCAAGCGAAGAAAAGTCCCAGTTGAAGCCAGGTCCGGTAAGTTCATAATCGATTCCATCCAGAATGAAGGTATTACTTTTTCGGATCGTATCGCCGGGTTCAGGCATGTCTTCATCATCGATAACAATTTGTGCCCTTATTCCGGTTACCAGGTATAAAATGAAGATAAAAACTGTAAAAGTCCTGATCATCAATGAAAAATTATAATGCAAATATAGGATGAATTAAGGATATAAATCACGGTTCTTTTTCAATTTTAACAGACTTTTTATGGGAGAAGATATCGCTTAAAGTGTTGAATTCCCTCCTGTAAAAGATCCCTACACCCTGCGTATACGGCGAATAGTCATTGAGCAGTGAAAGGTCATTTGACCGGTTGAACGCTTTTACCCTGAACCGGCCATCTTTGGTAAGTTTATATTCAATATTGACATCGCCGACGATTGCACTGGAATTTTGGGAATTGGTGTTATCGGAACTTACATCGATATTCCCGTCGATGATCAGTCGGTCGTTCAGCAGTTGTGTGGAAAGGGCCACCTCCAGTTGCTCATTGGATACACGGTCGCCCGGAATGTAATTGATCCCGATATTGAAATCGTTGCTGATCTGCGAGAGCATGCTGCTGAGGGTATTCGACATGATCGCAGCAGGATTTACCGGGTTTCCGACAGACCCTCCGGATGAACTGAAGCTGTTCAGCACCAAAAGGGAAATGGCCTGCTGATTCATCAGTCCGGCATCGTTGGTATCAAGTACAGCATAGACCGCCTGCTTGTCCTGTTCCTGCATGTTTGGGAAGGAAATCCCAAAACTCAGGTCCGGATTGAATAAACTACCCGTCATCCTGATATCGGTAAACACATTCACTTTCTGGTTGGCTGCTTCAGGTTCAATAAGACTGCTGCCGAGGCCGCTCAGGGAAGTTCTTTGCCGGTACCGGGCCACGATATTCACTTCGGCATCGTTGATGTCCCCGGTCCAGCTGATGCTGCTTCCTTCTAGGATTTCAAAACGGCGGCTCACCAATTGCTCAAGGGAAAACATGAACAATCCTGTCTGTATCCGGTAAGACCCGTTCAGGGTCAGATATCCGTTAGGGTCCACTCCCAGCCGTAGATTGCCATTACCGCTGGCCTTGATAAATCCGATATCTCCCGGCAGGGATATTTCGATATCGGCATCCCGGGTCACGTTCAACCCAATGTTCAGGCTGACCCCGGTCACCTGGATTTCAGATTGATCCCGGGCCTCCTGCGTGGCCTGTACATCGGTGAACACAATGAAATCGCTCTGAGAAACATCCACCGAATAATTGATCGGTATCGTCACCTTGGTTCCCTTTTCTGTTCTGGCTTCTACGTCGATCTTAATATTGCTGAAGGGTCCTGTAAGCTTTACGGTACCGGTAGCAAATGCCTTGCCATAAAATACTTCATTCTGATAGCGATCCAGGTTCATCGCCATCAGGTTCTCCGGTTGAATGTCCAGATCCAGGGTGAAATCACTGAAATTCTTATGCCTGATACCTCCTTGAATAGTTCCCAGGTTAGTATAAGGATCATAAACAGGGGCCTGGTTGAAATGAATATAATTTTCATCAAAAATGACCTCATTGGAGAAAGAATAGGTCACATTGAGGTAATCCACCAGCAATTCAGACCTTTGCAGCCGAAGCCTGCCAGTCAGCCGGGGTTTGTCCAGGGAGCCGTCAAGGGACAATTTGCCTGTTGCGAAGCCGGACACATGAGAACTGAAACTGCTTAACATGGGCTCCAACACTGAAATATCAAGGTTTTGCGTTGAGATATCAAAATCGAAATTACGGTTATGGTCAAATGGATAATAAAAGCCATTCAGGCCAAATATACGGTAAGGTTCGCCGGAGGATGAACTATGGAAAATGTCCATATCTATAGCCAGGGCCTGATCCGATTCCAGCCAGCGGGTATGGAGATCCATATCCCCAAACAAGACGTCATTGAAATAAAATTCATCGACCTCTAAACCTGCAAAAATATTGGGCACACTGTCATTCATGAAAAGACCCGCTTTCCCGTTGATGATACCCTCGATCGACATACCGTTGCCTTTCAGAAAACGGTTGAAATTGCCCAGGGACCACTGGCTGAATCCTATTGTGAGGGTGTCGGATGGTTGACCGGACAGTCTTCCATTGACGGAAAGCTTCTGGTCCCCGCAGCTGATCTCCAAGTTTCTGACTTCTTTAAAATCCGGTGCGATGACTATATAATTATCGCCTTCTACCGACCAGTTCTGATTATCAAAATGAGCATCGGCATAGGTAAGCGAGGCTTCCATCAATTCTGGCGATGGGTGAAGTATGAATCCGTCTATTTCGGCATAATTGGGATATAAGGAATCCCGGTTATTCCAGTAAATGCTGTAAAAAAGACTATCCCTTACCGAAACGGCTTTTAACCTGAAATCCGGCAATGCCATCATTGCCGAATCCCCCTGTTTCCGGAAGGCTATTTCAGCTATGAAGGCCTCCAGGTTGAATTCCTCCCGGTGCGAATCAATGTCGATTGCAATATCATTGGCAAATAAGCCATATGCCTGGACCGAATCGATCCATACTTTGAGGTCGATGTCTTTTCTTAGCGTATCAATTTTTCCTAAGATCCTGCTCCCTTTCGATATATGTACCTCCGGAAAAAATATGGCGCTTACCGGATCCATATCCTTTAAACGGATATCGATATCGACCACTTGTGAAGGATCGGTGTGCCCCTGGCCTTCCGGGTTGCTGAACGCAGTTCCCCGGATAAGGGTAACGATATCATCAGCCAGCCGGGGAAATGACAGGGGCCCCGTTATATCGGCGTCGACCAGGTCCGATTTAAGGGTAAAAACATCCCGGATCCCGCTTTTACGGATCCGGGTCAGATCCAGGTTTGCCAGCCTGTAATCTTTACCATTCTCATGGTAAACAAGCCGGTCGATGTCAATATGCCCTTCGAAGTCGTCCGGATTAATTCCTGAGAATGCACCTTTTATCTCGGCGGATAAGTTCATATCACGGCTTTTATCAGAAAGGTTCAGTTCATAAAAGAATGCATCTTCGATCGTGCAGGTAAAATCAAATGACGGTCGGATCTGGTTAAAGTCGACTTTACCCAGGAAGGATAGATTCACGAATGGATCCATGATAACCAGCCTGCCATCATAGGATTTGCCCAACAAATGTCCTCCAAAGATTATCTTTTCATAACTGTAATCCCTGAAATCCATGTTTTCTATCCAACCATTGAGAAAAACATCCAATTGATCCGGGTCAAAAGACTTTCCCTCAAATTCAATGTCCAGATCGGTCAGACCAAGTTCCTCGATTTCAGTCAATGCCTTTAAATCCAGCGACTGACCGTAAACATTACCCGAATATACCGGTTGTCTTGTTTTTTCATCAACTTTCAGGAAACCCTTGAAATTGACTGAACCAAGGTCGGAAACCAATTGCAAGTCTGCCTTGAAATCGTTATAAAGGCCTTCATAGGTCCCGGTAAGCGATGCGATCCCAAGTTCCCCGAGAGGGCCTGGCAGGATGAGGTGCCCTTCAGGTACCGGGAGGTTGAAACTTCCGATATCCTCTACCGCAACAATGAATTGTTCGATATCCAGCTTGGCATATGTCGCATAGATGTCGGGGAGGCCCCTTAAGGCAACATGGCCGGAGAATTCAGTGAAGTTCCCGAGATTGAACCGGAAATCCCTGGTAGCGAAATCGCTTACATAACCATTAATCTCCCCGGAAAAGAGGACCGGATCTTCCATATTTCTGAGTTCGGGCGCAAAACACCCGAGATCGGCAAGGGTCAGGAGAGATTCCCTGATATCCGCTTTGATATAAACACTATCAATGAAATATCCCAGCTTATCATAGCCATGGTAAAGAAAATTCAGGTCCATGTTTGCCGCTATCCTGTCGGTTTTCAACCCAAGGCCCCTGGTTCTGATGCCGGTGGGGCTGACACTGGTTTCGGCGCTGAATTCAAATACTTTCAACCCGGATTTTTCCTGAAAGGTAAGCTGCCGGATATTGGCCACTATTGAGTCACCGTTAATCGACACTTCTTTAGCCAAAAACCCTATATCTGAGATAAAAATATCCTTAAAATCCATTCTGTCTCCCGGGTGACCGAACCGATCATCGGTAAATCCGAAAGCGACGTTGTTCAGTGAAATCTCGCCACAAGTCACGGTCATTGGTTTACGGGACACTGCAGTATCAGCAGAGGTTGAGCCGAGTGGGGCCAACAAATAATCCAGGTTAACGGCAGTATCAGCCGCATACCAGTGCAGGTAAAATCCTGCGTCAGTAAGGCTGAGGCTTTCCATCCGGAAAATGTTTTCCCGCGGCGATAATTCTTTGATCTGAACCCTTAAATTACCTGCTTCCAGGATCACCTGCTTATGGTGGTCAAACACTTTCAGGCCTTCCAGTTCCAGGTAAAGCATATCTGAAAGGCGCAATTTATCAAGATAGACTTCGATGCCAAAACCGGAGGTGATGTAATCAGCCGCCATCCGTCCGGCAAAACGCTGGAAGGCAGGCGTACGCAGCACGGAATAAATGGTCACTGCTATCATCAGGAGGATGAGCAGAAACGACAGCGTCCATCTCAGTATTTTTTTGATAATTTTGCCCGTAAGAAAAAATTTAATGAGCATTTACATCCTCGGCATTGAATCTTCCTGCGACGACACCTCTGCTGCGGTTTTAAAGGATCAGGTCATCCTTTCGAACCTCATTGCCAACCAGGATGTCCACCGGACTTTCGGTGGAGTCGTTCCGGAATTGGCGTCCAGGGCGCACCAGCAAAATATCATCCCGGTGGTCGAACAAGCCTTGGTAAAAGCAAAAATAACTAAAAATCAATTGCACGCCGTAGCCTTTACAAGAGGCCCCGGATTGCTCGGGTCTTTGCTGGTGGGCACTTCTTTCGCGAAGTCATTTGCCCTTTCATTGAACATTCCCATCATCGAAGTGGATCATATGGAAGCTCATATCATGGCTCATTTCATCCGGGAAGCAGATGGAAGCAAGGACCTTCCCGGGTTCCCTTTTCTTTGCCTGACGGTTTCGGGCGGACATACGCAGATCGTCCTGGTCAAAGATTATTTCCATTTCGAGATCGTCGGGAAAACTATTGACGATGCTGCCGGTGAAGCTTTTGACAAAGCCGCGAAGATCATGGGACTGCCCTACCCCGGCGGACCATTGATCGATAAACTCGCCCGGGAAGGCAATGAGGACACATTTTCATTTCCGGAACCTTACGTACCGGGACTCGATTACAGTTTCAGCGGACTAAAGACTTCTTTTCTTTATTTTCTCCGGGACAGGCTCAGGGAAGATGATCAGTTCATCGAAAGGAACAAATCTGACATCTCGGCATCCATTCAAAAGTCGATCATCGATATTCTGATGAAAAAACTGAGGCTCGCTTCAGAAAATTACAGCATCAAGGATATTGCTATAGCCGGCGGGGTTTCAGCAAATTCCCGGTTGAGGGAATCGCTGAAGAATATTGCAAACCAGGAGGGATGGAAGGTATTCATCCCAAAATTCGAATATTGCACTGACAATGCGGCCATGATTGCCATCGCCGGATACTTTAAATATCTCCGGCAGGATTTCGCCGACCAGAGCGTATCCGCATATGCCAGGAAAGGGTGATAAATGGATCTGTAAAAAAATCGGATTTCAGTTGTCCGGTATATATTCTTAATTGAGCGTTATGAAAGCAATTCTTCTTCCAGAATACAATACCAACATTGTCAGGGCGATGAGGAGCCTGGTGGTGGAAAATATCAGGATACCGGAACCAGGAATCGGTGAAGTGCTGATCAAAGTAGCTGCGGCCCCATGTAATCCTTCCGATGTTGCTTTCATGCGAGGAAGCTATGCGATCCGTAAACCGGTGCCCGTGGTAATGGGTTTTGAATGTGCCGGCTGGGTGGTGGAAACCGGAAGCGATCCCAGGTCCATCGCCCTTATGGGAAGAAAAGTAAGTTGTTTTTCACAGGAAAAGGGCCATGGCACCTGGGCAGAGTACTTCCTGGCCCGGGCTGTCGACTGTATCCCGGTTTCAGATGAATTGCCGGTCGACCAGGCAGCAGCATTCTGCATCAATCCATTTACAGCGTCTGGATTGTTGGAGATTGCCCAGAATAAGTACTCTCAGGCAATTATCCAGAATGGCGCTTCCGGCCAGGTCGGGGTTTTCATCCGAAGCCTTGCAGCCAGGGCAGGCATTAAAGTGATCAATGTCGTCAGAAAAGAGGAGCAGGTGGACGTCTTGAAAGAAGAGGGTGAAATGCACGTTCTTTGTATGATGGATCAGGAGTTCGGGGAAAAACTAAATGAGATGGCCATTTCGCTGAATGCAGGAATCGCATTTGATGCGGTAGGCGGGGATATGTCGGGCATGATGCTGAACGCCATGCCGGCAGGAAGCGAACTGGTCATTTACGGAGGGTTATCGGGCAAACCTGCTGGCATGTTCAATACCCTGGATATCATTTTCTCCCGGAAAACAGTCAGCGGTTTCAATCTTGGCGACTGGAAAGCACAGAAAACAGAAGAGGAATTTGCTGCTATTTCTGACTATTTACAGCAACTTATTATAGATGGCACATTAATGACCCGGATCCAGGCAAAGTATAAACTGGAAGAGGTCCAGACGGCACTTGAACAGTATATCAGGAATATGTCCTCGGGTAAGATACTGTTCAACCCATAATATCAAAGGTTATTTCAACTCGATCAGCCGCTGCTCCGGCTCGATAGGATACAGGGTGTTACCAGCAGGATCATAATGATAGAAGAAACGTTCGAATTGATAATCCTCAGGAAGATTTTCATCAATATAGTTGTTCAGGTAGTAATCATACAGCAATCCGGCCATCCGGTTGCCGAATTCACCTGCAAACCGATAAATCCTGTCGATCTTGATAGTATCGATGGTGTATTCAAACCTCATATCCCCTGAGAAAAAATATTGTTTCAATATTCCATCCAGTTCGTCCAGCAAATAATCGGTGCCAAACAATACCTTCTGGCTGCCTTCCGAGTTTAATACGCTAAGTTCCAACCAGACGTTGAAGTTAAGGGCATTAAGGTCAATATTACCGATTGAAATGATTTCATCCCCGATCACTTCTTCACTGGAATAAGGATGTACATATTCTTCAATGGAAAACTGAGCGAAGTGAAGGATCCGGGCCGATTTTCCCATGACCAGTAATGAATCCAGATAATTTTCAGGGTAGATTTTGATTCCATAGGCTTTTAAGCCCCTGGTGAAATTATCCGTAAACCGGGATATTACAATGGAATCATTAATGCTTTTAAGAAATAGGCTTCGTTCTAACAGAAGGCTGTCCTTCTGAAGGTCGCCGAGAGAATCAAAACCAGGGATTTCATAGGTTTTAAGATTATACTTATAGATAAATTCCGGAGGCATGATCAGAAAATCTTCCTTGTGCCGGTCCTGAACAAATGTCATGGCAAGTTTCTGCTCAAGGGTGCACCCTGCCACCGACAAGATAACACTGAATATAACCCCGTATTTGATAATAGCTTTCACCGACCGTGCAACCAATTCCTATTCTGCTGATCCTCTGGCCAGTAATGCCTCCCCGAATGCTTTTCCATAGGCTACAGCAAGGGCCTGCTCATCCTGATCCGGAGAGAATTTGACAAAAACCCCGTCTCCAAAATAATCCAGCTTCAGGTTTTCCAGGTTGGCCCTTATCAGTTCCCGGCTTTCTCCGCTCCAGCCGAATGATCCGAATCCGCCGGCCAACTTGCCCTTATCGCGCAAAGGGTTAATCACTGCGAACAGCCGGTAAACCGGCAGCAGAATATTTTGATTTATCGTGGTGCTGCCGACAATGATGGCAGCGCTTTCAGATACTTTCTGTTCCAGCTCGCCAATCGGGACATTTTCTATATCACTGATATCAGTTTCAATATTCCCTGCCATCCGGATACCTTCTGCAATCTTCGCGGCCAGGATACCAGTGTTGTGATAGGCCGAAACAAAGGGTATATAAACCTTATATTGCAACGGATACGCGAGATGTTCCAGGGCCCATTTTTCAGAGAGTGCCATATACTTCTTCCAGTAGGTTCGAAGGATAGGTCCGTGTCCTGGAGCAACCACATTGATATCCAGCACTTTCACCCTTTCAATAGCCTTGATCATGAACTTGCTGAACGGTTTCAGGATCACGTCAAAATAATACCGGAAAGCGTTGTCGAAATCGCCCGAAAGGTCATCAAACATTTCTTTGCCACAATAATGGCAACCGAATGAATCGCAGGTAAACAACACTTTTTCTTCAGCAAGGTAGGTATACATGGTATCCGGCCAGTGCAGGTTCGGCGCACTGATGAACCTTAAGGTTTTATCTCCCAGGTCAAGGATATGGCCATCTTTGACTACCAGGTATTTGAATTCCATAGAAAACATATCTTTCAGGTACCGGATGGCATTGCCTGTACCCACAACGGTAGCTTCCGGCGCTAATTCCAGTAGACGGGCCAGGCTGCCGGAATGATCCGGTTCCGTGTGGTTCAGGACGATATACTTAATTTCTTTGGGATCCGTCACCTTCCTGAGCTTCTCTATATAAACATCAAAAAAACCAGCCTTGACCGTTTCAATGACCGCCTTCTTTTCTGCATTAATGAAATAAGAGTTATAAGTCGTCCCGTATTTGGTTTCCATGACAACGTCGAAGGTCACAATATCATAATCCAATACCCCAATCCAGTCTACTGACGGGCTTACGTTCAGAATCTGTTCGTCTTTCATATCAATTCTTACCTGTTTTTAATCGAAGTCGAGGGTTATCTGTATGCCTGCTTCAGGCTTCTGCCTTTCACTTTCCGCCATGTCCTCCGGCTTTTCTTCAGCTTCCTCAATGGAATCCTTCTCATCAACTTCTACTCCTTCTTCATCAACCGTTATATCCAAATCCTGTCCGGTCTCCATTTCTTCCGACACTGATTCTTCACGCTCCTGCTCCATCTCTGCCAAGGTATCTTCTTCCGGAATTTCATAGGGCAAGGGTTCCAGCCAGTCAATTCGTTCTACCGGGTAATCCGTTAACCGTTTACCTTTTGCTTTATTACTTTTAATTCCGATGAAGGATGCGACATCAATCATCTGGTTATCCCGCTTTTTCCCCTTGATCTCCTGAAAGGTCAGTTCAATTCTCGGCAACCAGTCGACTGATATTTCAACCAGCCTTGAATCCTTGTGTTCGTTCAGCATGTTAATGACCTTTTCTCCGGCTTCCACATTGAACCTTTTCAGGTAATATGTCTGTGTATTACCATCGAAATAGACCAGGGTGACTATTCTCCGGGGATCATGTTTCAGGATCAGGATCATATCCTCATCGAAATGGGTGGAAAGGTCGAAATTATAAAGCTTGACCGTTCCGGAGCGCTGAACGGTCATGATCCTGTCATCTCCTTCAAATGCGCCCAGGTAGATGCCTCGTTCTTCGGCACTCAGCCGCTGGACTGATTCATCGAACCACAGGTCGCGGGCCCTGAGCGTCGATACTCCTTCATCTCTCTTGACGATCTGTTTGATAGGGTGTTTCGTAAGAATATTCCCCTGGGAGGTCCGTCCTTTGATGGCTATGGAACTGAAATCAAACTCAAAGGAAGTTTTCTTCATCCTGGGCTGAGGCCGCAGAAAGACCTTCAGCGATTCCGCTTCCCCGTTGGGATTAGCCGAAAAGTACATCACCCTGGATCCCTCTGATCCCCTTGTCAGGTTGTACTCTTTATCCCGGGTTATTCCGACAACCGCAAAACGCTTGACAAAGTACACCCCCTTCTTTCCATCCCTGTAGACCATATTGTAAATGGTGCGATCATCATTCTTTTTAAAGACGGCTAAATGCACTACATCCTTGCCGGCGAAGAACTTACTCTCCACCTTTCGTACCAGGAAGCTCCCGTCAGACCTGAAAATGATGACATCGTCATAATCGGAACATTCACTGACAAACTCATCTTTCTTCAGGGAAGTGCCGGCAAATCCTTCAGTACGGTTAAAATAAAGCCTCAGACTGGCCGCTGCCACTGCAGCTGCTTCAATAGTGTCAAAATTCCGGATCTCTGTTTTCCTCTCTTTTCCTTTGCTGTATTTTTTCTTTATCTTGTTGAAATAATTGATGGTATATTCGATAAGATGAACCAGGTTATTCTTTACTTCTTCCAGTTCAGATTCTATGGCATGGATGGATTCCTCAGCTCGTTTGGAATCAAATTTGGATATCCGCTTGATTTTAATTTCCGTCAGACGAACGATATCTTCTTCTTTTATTTCTCTGATAAACTGCTTTTTATAAGGCTGCAATCCCTTATCGATCGTCCCAATGACTTCTTCCCAGGTTTCACAGGTTTCGATTTTCCGGTATATCTTATGCTCGATGAATATTTTCTCCAAACTGGCATAATGCCACTGTTCCTGTAATTCCTCTTCCTTGATTTCCAGCTCTTTCCTGATCAAATTCACGGTATTCTGCGTGGAAATATTCAGGATCTCTTTAACATCAAGGAATTCCGGGCATCCGTTTTGAATGATGCATGCGTTTGGAGATACCGGCACTTCACATAAGGTGAAAGCATACAGGGCATCAATAGTTTGGTCGGGCGAAGTCCCGGGGATGAGGTGTACCAGGATCTCCGCTTCTGCTGCCGTATTGTCATCGATCTTACGGATCTTGATCTTTTTCTTTTCGTTTGCCTGGATGATGGAATCGATCAGCGAAGTGGTGGTGATGCCATAAGGCAGTTCTGATATGACCAGCGTCTTATTATCCAGCTTTTTGATCTTGGCTCTGATCCGGACCTTACCTCCCCGTCCGCCGTCATTATATTTCGAGACATCAATCAGCCCACCCGTGGGAAAGTCCGGAAAGATTTCATAGTCTTTGCCTTGCAGGATATGGATCGATGCATCGATCAGCTCGATAAAATTGTGCGGAAGTATCTTGGAAGATAATCCAACAGCGATCCCTTCCACGCCCTGGGCCAGTAATAGCGGAAACTTCACCGGTAAAGTAACGGGTTCTTTATTGCGTCCGTCATAGGATAGTTTCCAGCTCGTGGTCTTGGAATTGAAGGCCACTTCAAGGGCAAATTTTGAAAGCCTGGCCTCGATATAGCGGGGTGCAGCGGCACTGTCGCCGGTAAGGATATTTCCCCAGTTTCCCTGGGTATCGATCAGAAGGTCTTTCTGGCCGAGCTGTACCAAAGCATCACCGATAGACGCGTCACCGTGGGGATGATATTGCATGGTATGCCCGATGATATTGGCCACTTTGTTGAACCGCCCATCATCGAGCTGTTTCATGGCATGCAATATCCGGCGCTGCACAGGTTTCAGGCCGTCCAGCACTTCCGGAACGGCCCTTTCAAGAATCACATAGGACGCATAGTCAAGGAACCAGTTCTCATACAATCCTGAAATTTTGATGGTACGCTTCGAGTCCTGTACCGGATTGCTGGCTACTTCCTGGCCTGGTTCCGGTCCGGCAAACCCTTCCTGTTTCTGCCCAATATCTTCCCTGATTTCATCCATGCCATCCGCTCGAATTACTTCACGAGTTTTGAGATTGCTTTGAAATCATCCGTGCCTGAATATCTCAATAACTCGAAAAGAATTGATTCATAGGTGCTGATGATGGCACCTTCCTTCCTCATCCTGCCAATGGCGTGTCTCTTGTCATTTTTCTTTCGGGATGAAACACAATCTTCTGCGACGACAGGGACAAATCCCTTCTCCAGCAGGTCAATGACGGTCTGTAAAACGCAAACATGAGCTTCTATGCCTGTGATGATGATAAATCTCTTTTTTATTTCCATCAGCCGGACTATAAAATCCGGCTCATCGCAACAACTGAAGGCTTGTTTTTCGATATGTTCCGTGTTGAGGAACAACTGTTGTATGGTCGGTACTGTGCTGCCCAGGCCTTTGGTGTATTGCTGGGTCACCAGGACAGGGATAGCCAGGCATTGCATTCCCTTTATAAGGATTGAAGCATTCAATTCAAGTTCCTCATGTTTGTGGATATGAGGAAATAACCTTTCCTGTATATCAATAACAAGACCTGCTGAATCTTCCCGTATTATTCTCATAGTTTGTTCAATATTTATTCACTGCTTGATTATCAATGAGTTTGGAAGCAAGAACTTCATCCTGCCAATTGAAATTCGTTCTGTCTGTGAGTGAATCGCCCTGGCAAAGCCATGCTTCGATGCTTTTTATCATTCCGGGGTACATTGAAATGAGCTCGGAATAATTTTCAGCTTCAATGATCCTTGCCTTGCTGGAAAACGGAATAGCTATGATCAGGTTAGAAACCTTGTTATCATGCCTGGCACTCACTATCCCAAGCGGGAGGACCTCCACGATGCTACCCGTTTTCATCGGTTCTGAAAGGATTATGACCTTCAGGGGGGAACCCGGGTCAGAACTGCCTGATTGAATCGTGGTTGATGGAATAAATCCGATATTGAAAGGATGCACTTTTTCTGAATTAAGATTGGCCAGCCCGGAAGTGAATTTGAAACGATTCGATTTATGACAGTAATCTATGTTATAGCTTGTTCCCGAAGGAATTTCGATTACAGCCTGAAGCCGGTGTTCGTTGGAATAGAGGGGAATGCTGTAGTAATCTTGTTTACTGCAGGAAATAAAAATAAAGAGCTGTAAAATACAAATCCACCTCAACTTGTTCATCTTCCAAAATTCCAGAATCTTAATAACACAATTTCCAGTCCCAGAAAAATCAGGGCTAAAATAATAAATAACTTCCAAAGGACTTTCCCCTGGTTCATATCTTTAATCGTATCAGTAAGGGGCTTGCCTTTCCCTGCCAGGATCTCAGAATGGCGAAACTGGAATCTGTCAAGCATATCGCGGATCTGTGCCGGTCCGGCGAAATTCATATCTGATTCCTGTCGGTTATAATTGAATCCCAGGCCTTTGATAACTACTTCGCTTGCCAAGAGCTCGTAATGCCCGGCATACTTAACCTGGTTGTTCAATTGTAAGTTGAGTGACCTGTTCTGACTGAAATGCCCTGGAATAAATTCCGAAAGATCTTCTGATGACCTGATTTTTAGAGTTCTATCGCCGGAAATTCCGGAATTGAAGATCTCTACCGTGTTATCCCTGCCTATGGTGTAATACAGCGGGTCGGTTGCCGCGCTTAACAAAGCGATTCGGAAAAGTGCCGGAACAAAAATGGCATGCCTGGCAAAATTTGAATATTCTTCCTCCAGCGGCGCTGCCAGCAAGTATACATAGCCTTTTCCGGTTTGTTCCCGTGTCATGAAATACTGGCCGTTCAGCATGGTCATTATGCCAAGCTGCAGGGTTGTCGAACTCCCGGATATTTTATAATATCCGCTGACGAAAGGCCAGTCAGTATTATCCGGTTTCGCCAGGTCCTTCACTCCGGACCTCTCAAACACATCGGAAAAAACTGGATTCCGGGTGTCGATTTCGGAGACCCTGGTGGATTCTTCTGCAAATTCAGTATAGGAATTGATACCGAGGGAACCGAAAAACTCCCGGTATGTGCCGATATCCATATCAGGAGAGGGTATGACCAGGATGGTCCCCCCGTTCTCCAGGTAGGTCTTCAACTCTTGAGCCAATCCCGAAGAAATCTCTTTTAACTCATTTAATATCACCAGGTTATAATCTATCAAACGATCATAGTCAATATTCGAATAGGGATTGTTGACAAAATTGAACGTGCTGTCATTTCCGAATAAAGCTTCCAGGTAGCCACTTACTTCCTTTTCGTTGATGGCCAGGACGGGAATATTTCCTGCGACTTCGTAAACAAAATGAAACCGGTCATCAAATACCACCGGAAAGTCTGTAATTTCAAGGGTCCCAAACTGAATACCCGGTGTATGATTGGTAAAAGGGAGTTCTACATCCAGCGACAACCCCCTGGGCAGATCGAAACTGGCGACAGCTTTCTGTTGTCCGTTTACCGATAATTTAAGCGGGACCTTCTCAAAATCGGTCTCTGATCCGTTGACAATCCGGACTATGAGCTTTACCACCTGGTTCATCTGGTGCACTGGTGTGTCGAACCAGCAACTGTCGATGAACAGGTTATCTTTCCTCTCCGCGCTCAGAGGCACGAACCATGTGGAAACCAGGCTGTCGTCAGGGAAATTTTCAACATCGAAGCTTCCCAGCTGAAAATCCGAGATCAGGTAAGCCGACACCCCTGCATGGTCTGTGCTGTAAGTCAGGTCAGACTGTCTGCGAAGCACATCGCTGATCGATCTGACATTCGGTGAAATGGCCACCTCATCAACCGATTGCAGGAATTCTTCCTGGCCTACCCATCGCTGGTGCCTGCCTTCAAAATCGTTGGTAACAATGGAAAACAAATCCGACGACCGGTATGATGCCGCGATTTCCCTGGCTTTTGTTTTAGCCACATCGATCAATGGTCCATCGGCGGATATCTGCTCCATGGAAAAAGAATTATCGATGTAAACCGATATATGGTTGACCTTTTCCAGCCTGGCCCCGGAATGTTCAGCCGGGATATATGGCTGAGCGAATGCCAGGACCAGGGCTGCAATAGCTGACATTCTAAGGATCATGACCAGTATATGCCTGAGCTGTGATTGCCGGCGGGTTTGTTGTTTTAATTCTTCCAGAAACCGAACATTCGTAAAATAGATCCGTCGGAACTTCCTGAAATTGAACAGGTGAATGATTACCGGAATCGATACGGCAAACAATCCCCAGAGTATATACGGATTAAGAAAGCTCATTTATATTAAGGAATCGGCAAAAATAATCATTAATAGGCTTCCGGAACGGGTATTTTTGCAGGCAGCGACTTAAAAAACCAATAGTAGAAAAAATTTTCAAGGAAAATATTAAGAAATAATAAAGACAAATATATTTGCAACCGCTTTTTATAACCCAATAGGAGTTAAAATGGATCAGAAGAAGCTTGAAAAACTGGAAAACATCAAGAATTACCTGGAAAATGATGACATCATCGGCCTGAACAAGTATATTGAAAGGATCAGGCCGACTGTAAAAGATGATGAAGACTTCACGGATATTTTTGAGGAGATGAAGAACAAGAATTATGACCAGGCTCTTTTTCTCACTGAAGAAATCATCTATGATACTGATACGGAGGGTGATAGCTATGAAGATGATTTCGACAAAATTGATATGGATGATTTCGATCAGAAGGACGATTTCATCTTTGATGCACCGGAAGAGAACTTTGAGGATTTCAATGAAGAGCAGTTTGATGATGACCTCACATTTTATGAAGATAAGGACGATGATTATTATTGATTACCCTGAATATCATCAGTTGAATAAAAAATCCCGGTTGGAATCAGCCGGGATTTTTTTATATCGTAACTTCGGTTTATGAAACCAAAAAGGAAACGCCAGGCTAAAATCCGCCGGCAACACAAAGAGATATCAGTAAAATCCGGTATGCCGCCGGAATCGCTGGTCCATGTCGGACAGGTTTACCTGGAGAAGACATTATTGGAATTAATCACTTTTAACACCGACAGTTATTCCAGGGAAGCCATGGTTGACATTGCAGAATTGGATAAAAAGGAAAAATTTCGTTTCACCTGGCTGAAAGTCAATGGACTGCATGATGTCAGCACGATTGAATCAATTGGTAAGAAACTTAATATCAGCCAATTATTATTGGAGGATGTATTGAATACCAGTCACAGGCCCAAGCTGGAAGAGCACGGAGATTTCCTTTTTCTAACCTTACGGTTGTTCAATTTAAGGGATTATGAGCTGGAATCCGAACAGATCAGCCTGATACTGGGTCAGGATATTCTGGTCTCATTCCAGGAAACCGAAAGACCTTTATTTGAGCCGGTTGTAGCTCGTTTATCAACTTCTACAGGTAAGATCCGTTCCCGGGGACTGGATTATCTGCTTTATAACCTGGTCGATGTGATCGTGGACCATTATTATTCGATACTGGAAAAAACCGGAGATCAATTAGAAGAACTGGAAGATGTACTTTTCGACAATCCTGATAAGACTTTGATGGAAAAGAACCAGCAGATCAGGAAGAATATTTTCACGATCCGTAAGGCACTGTTACCGACTCAGGAAGCCATGAACACCCTTCTCAAAGCCGAACCGGAATTAATTGATCCTGAAGATCTTCCTTATTTCTCTGATATCAATGACCATGTCAATCAATGCCTTGATTTTATCGATGTTTACCGGGAATTAAGTGCTGAAATCAAAGAGACTTACCTATCCAACCTCTCGTACCGGATGAATCAGGTCATGAAATTGCTGACGATCATTACCACCATATTCATTCCTCTTTCGTTTATTGCCGGGATTTATGGGATGAATTTCAAATACATGCCGGAACTGGAGTGGAGATCAGGATATTATCTGGTTTTAGGGCTGATGCTGACCCTGCTATTGGGCATGCTTGTGTATTTCCGGATCAGAAAATGGATTTGATTTTATTTTTTAAATATTCTTATATTTATAGAATCAATTACAATAACCAATCTACTATGTTCAGAGTTATTAACTAAAATTTAAAGATTATGGGCTTCGTAAAGGAATTTAAAGAGTTTGCCATGAAAGGCAATGTCATGGATCTCGCCATTGCAGTGATCATCGGCGGCGCGTTCGGAAAAATCGTTTCCTCATTCGTTAACGACGTACTGATGCCACCTCTTGGTCTCTTGTTAGGCAATGTGGACTTCAAAGATTTAAAACTGATCATGCAGGCGGCCACCGAGACAACGCCTGCTGTAACATGGAATTATGGGATGTTTATTCAGAATGTCATCGACTTTCTGATTATCGCATTGGTCATATTCATGATGATAAGAAGCATATCAAAGGTGCAAAAGAAGAAGGTTGAGGAACCGGCTCCGGCACCTGCACCGCCTGAACCTACCAATGAAGAAAAACTGCTGACTGAGATTCGCGACTTATTGAAGAAATAATTAATAGACAGGCTTCAGGCAACTTTCATAGAACCCTTAATATCAATCCTTTAAGATACAATCCTTCCGGAAAGTTCAGGGATACCGGATGATCGGGGGACTGGTATAGATATTCCAGTATCCTGGCATTTCTGCCAGCATCTATGGCTGAATCCGATACGATCTTTTGAAACAGGTCAGGTTTTAAATGACCTGAACAGGAAAAAGTCACTAAAACACCTCCTGGTTTTAACAACTTAAACGCCAGGAGGTTTATATCTTTATACCCTCTGGCACCGCCGCTAAGTTGCCCGGCCGATGCGATAAATTTTGGAGGATCCAGTATGATGACGTCAAATTGCTGCCTGGAATCACGGTAATAACGAAGCAACTTAAAAACATCTTCGGCAACAAAATCATAATCACCCGATAGATTGTTAATCTGGTAATTATATCTTGCTACCTCAAGTGCTTCTTCAGATGAGTCCACATTGATTACTTTGGCTGCGCCAGCTTTAGCAGCGGCAATTCCAAAGCCACCAGTATATGAAAAAGCATTTAAGACACAACCATCTCTGCAATAATTTCTTATCTTACTTCTATTCAAGCTCTGATCGAGATAAAAACCGGTTTTATGACCCTTAAAAACATCGACAACAAATTGTAAATCATGCTCTTGAATTGGAATTTTTGGGGGTGGAGGATACCCTCCAAGGGTTATAACCCTTGGAGGGTATCCTTCTTTTAACCTGCTTTCCGAATCAGATCTCTCAAAAATTCCTTTACAGGATAGTATGCTCTGCAATTCATTGACTATGACCTCTTTCCAGAATTCAACCCCTGCAGATGAAAACTGGCAAACCAGGTATTCATCGTATCGATCGACTATGAGCCCGGGCATACCATCTGATTCTGCATAAATCAACCGGAATGAATTATTCTGCTGGATCTCTAACAGATTATGGCGGTATAGGATAGCTTCATTGATCTTCTTCCTCCAGAAGTCCTTATTGATGGCTTCGGACTCATCATAACTTAAAAGCCGGACTGATATCTGTGACTTAGATGAATAACTTCCCTTGGCTAGCCATTGCTTACCAGAATCCACGACATCTACCGTTTCCCCATCTTCCGCATGCCCAATCATCTTGGAAATGGCACCGGAAAATACCCACGGATGCTGCCGTAAAACAGACTGTTCCCTTCCTGGTTTCAGAATAATAGTGGCCATACCAGATAATGCTAGAAGTTTAACTTTTCGGGTCAAAACTATTAATTAATTTCGACCAGCGGTCAATTAAAGCCATTTTAATTAGCTGTTATGAGGTACCTATTACGGTGAAATGTCTATCCTGCCTCAACATCTGTTCGATTCTGGATTATCTTTATAGTATTAATAAATCCTATCATTATGGACGACTCGTTACTTAAATTTTTGATTTCAACCAGATTATTTAAGAGTTTGACATATAAAGAATTAGAATTTATAGATAGATTCATTGAAGAACGAGAATTTGATGAGGGCAGCTTTATCTTCAGGGAATCAGAGGAGGCGGACCACTTCTTCATTCTGCGGAAAGGAATGCTGAGGGCCAGCATTGGGGGGAAGTTGCTGACCAATATCCGGCCGGGTGAATATTTCGGAGAAATTGCGGTATTGAATGAAAGTATCAGGACAGGCAGCGTATTTGCACTGGAAAAGAGCGTTATAATCAGCATTGACGGGAGGGCGATCT
Organism: uncultured Bacteroidales bacterium; assembly: GCA_964619555.1. Classification (GTDB taxonomy): domain Bacteria; phylum Bacteroidota; class Bacteroidia; order Bacteroidales; family JAGOPY01; genus JAGOPY01. The sequence goes on from CAZUDV010000003.1 coordinate 94,157, forward strand.
TCAGGGAAGAGAAAGTCCCGGTTGAGATCTCTTACAAACTTTTAAAGGAACTGATCAAAAACATTACTTCGCTGCATTATACCAATGATTTTTTCAAACGAACCAGGGATCTGATCATGCAGGGAGAAGGAGAAAAACTGGAATTCAAGTCCTCCCTTCGGTTCAACCTGCATACTGGCAAATTCGGCAGGGAAATCGAGCATGCCGCTCTTAAGACCATATCCGCCTTTTTGAACAGTTGGGGAGGGATTCTACTGATAGGCGTTGATAATGAAGGAAATGTATCAGGCTTGGAAATAGATATGTTTGAAAATGATGATAAGGCTTTGTTGCATCTGACAGCCATGGTCAAAGAAAGGATCGGCACCCACCATATCCAGTTCATTAATTCCGCCATTGAGCAACTCGACACTGGTAAAGTGATGAGAATTGACGTATCACCTTCCAACCTGCCTGCATACCTGGTAAACAACAATGAGGAATACTTTTATATAAGGACAGGACCAGCCACAACCGAGCTCAAACCCAGCCAGATATACGAATACATGGACAACCGTTTTTACAGGCCCCGTGGCTAACACCGTCACTATAAGGGTATATGAGGAACTGAATGATTTTATCCACCCATCCAGACGTAAAAAAGCATTCAGTTTCACTTATTCAGGCAGGAGAACTATTAAGGATCTTATTGAATCACTGGGTATTCCGCACACTGAGATCGATCTTATCCTGATCAATGGCGAGTCGGTTCCATTTAATCATTATCCCGAAGGCGGAGATTATATTTCTGTTTATCCAGTATTCGAATCTATAGATATTGAGGATATTACGCAATTAAGACCCAAACCACTCAGAGAAGTTAAATTCGTTCTCGACGTTCATCTGGGCACCTTATCCCGATACCTGAGGCTGGCCGGAATAGATTCCTATTATCGTAATGATTTGAAAGATGATGAAATCATAAGCATTTCCCTCCAACAACGCAGGATCATCCTTACCCGTGACCTTCCGCTGTTGAAAAACGGAAAGGTCACCCATGGCTATTTCATAAGAGGGGTATATCCTGGAAAGCAATTTCATGAAGTTATCAGACACTTTCATCTAGAGAATATTATGAAGCCTTTTACCAGGTGCCTTGAATGTAATGGAATTATTGAGCTGATAACTGATAAAAAACTGATCATAAATAAATTACCGTCTAAAACTTTAAAATATTTCAATGATTTTTACACATGCACCAGTTGTAGTAGAATTTATTGGAAAGGGTCACATTATTTAAAGATGACAAAGAAACTGGAAGAATTTTTAAATCCTTCTGCCCTTCCATTCCAGCCGTCCGGTCATGTGCCTCCAGGCAGCCAGGAATGATAATAGAATAAGGGTTGCTTGCTGCAATGGCATAGAGATAATATTTCTCAGCCAATTTTGACTGCTCAGGCGTGAAATCATTGTTCTTAAAATTACAAGGAACAGTAAATAAATTAATGCCCCGATAAGACCTGTGAGTTGCCAGACCGCAAAAAGGCCCGACGTTGTCAGGATGAGGTAAAGAGATAGGAAAAACCAATTATAACCAAAAAAAGCAATAAGGTTCTTGGAAAAACCATTTAAGGCATCGTGGTAATTCATGTACATCCGGCATTGGACCTGGCCGTCCGACAACAAAGCCTGTGTTTTATAGCCCATTTTCTTCATCATCTGAATGATCCGGATGTCTTCCACCCTTTCGTTTTTTACCTTCTCATGGAACCAATGTTTCTTGTAAACCTCTGATAGAAAAATCATTACTTGTCCATTGGCAGCTGCAATATTATGCCATTTTGCTTTCCTGATCAGTACCATGGGAAGATTCCCGACCAGTATCTGATTCATCAATGGTACAGTAAGCCACTCCCCCACCGATTTCATCAATTGTACCGGAAAAATCGAAAGCAAGGCCAGGTCATGGCTGATCGCATAGCTCAGTGAATCTTCTATCAGTTCATTGCTGACCCGGACGTCGGCATCCAGGAACATCAGATAATCGCCTGTCGTTTCCAAGGCCATCATATGACAGGCGTGATTCTTACCCAACCAACCCGATGCGGGGCCGGAACCCCGGATATAACGGATCCTTTTATCTGACAATGCTTTCAGTTCAATGATCCGGCCTGTATTATCGGTACTATCATCATCATATACCAGGATCTCCACGACTTTATCATCCAGCTTCATCAAATCATCCAGCACCTGCCCTATGGTTGCTGCCTCGTTTCTGGCCGGAATAAGAACCGAAATCCTGGCCTGTGATCCGAATTCTGATTTCGGCAGGACCGGTTTGGTCAGTACATTGAACAGTGTCACTACTAATCTTAAAAGCAGGTAAGCGACAGAGGCGTAAGCAATGATCCCGATCATTCAGGTCTCTGCTTTGAATAACACTCTTTCAGGAAATCATTGTAAGCCTTTTCAAGTTTATCGGCAGATTGAGCAACAGATTGGTGAGTATCTTCCAGATATAAGGTCAGCGTAGGCTTCCGGAAGGAAAAATAATCGATTAATGCAGCGTAAAAGACCAATTGATAGTCTTCGGTCAATTGCCGCGCGGCCACTTCGATTCCTTTGCGGAATGTGACAGGATATCGGTATACCGACTCGAATTCACCCTGCGGATACAATACAACCATGTTCTGCTTGTCTTTCATGAGTGTGGCCGTATAATCCAATGACCGGATGGCGTCCCGGGACTTCTTCCTGATACCATAAGCACCAGCTTTATTCAGGAACATCCTTTTCCTCAATTCATCTTCCAGCATCATGATATGCAATCTTTTATGAAAAATATGCCGGTTGATATAGCAGGTAAAAAACCCATCCCACCAACTAAAATGGTTGCCAATCATCATAACCGGGGTGTTTTTGACCACGGTCCTGTTGACTATTTTTATTTCTCTAAAGTGCCGTTTCATCATCCATCCGGAGTACATTTCAAAGAAGGCTACATACAATGGCTGATGCCGGGCATTTATCATTAAACCGGGGATTTGGATTTATATAACTGCCACCATGGGGTACGGGGAGAAGTGTGATGCTCATGATGATACCCGAAAAAATAACAGGATACCATTGCCCAGACATGATTTTTTTTCAAAGTCCTGGCTTTGTGTGGTTCCATTTCTTCTGTATGGGGCATCCGGTGGGGAAGATAGGTCCCAAAATAAAACAACTGAAACGTGGATAAGAATGCCGGCACGACCCAGAACCAGATAATGCTGGCATCAGAATACCAATATTTGAGAAGATTGTACAGACCTGCCATGATAATTAACTGGTAGATAGTCAGATAATGAATCATGAACTTAAAATACCAGATAAAGAAATTCTGGGAATGTGAAGAATAATCAGGATCCTGGTCAGTACCGGGAAACAGGTGATGCAGACGGTGATTTCGCACCAGTCGCGGATACCACATACCGGCATAAAGCAGTCCTGATGCATAACCGATCACTTTGTTCACCAACCTGTTTCTGCTTACGGTACCATGCATGGCATCGTGACCGGTTATGAACAATCCGGTGAAAAAGTAAGTCTGCAATACGATATGGAAGTAAAAATAGAACGAGGTGTATTTGATATCGACTGATTCCAATGAATAGAACAAATGTGCCGCCCAGACTACTAAAATCGTTATGCCTATAATAATTCCCATCAGGATAAATAAAATACAATGTTAAGGGCTATAAAAAACATAATTTGAGTGATAAACATTGCGGGTGCTATTTTGTTTTCAATACGCCTGAAAAAAACACTGAAAATTAAAAAGAAAATAAAAGAAATTAAAAACCAGGCCACATAATTTTGAACCGGGACCGGTGCCAGAAACCAGTTCCACATATCCAGGCGTATGGCGACAGGCTCAAGGGCAAAATCATAAAGCAGCATCAGACTGCTTCCGGCCAGTGCGCCCAGCAAGCGATTTCCGGTAAATAAACCGATCAGTGCCCAGCAAGAATAGATCAGGAGCAGCCAATTCACGCCAATCATTATAGGCGTGTCAATTAGTTTTATCCCTAAACTTTTTCCATAGGAATAATCCCCGAAAATCATACCCGTATTGACTCCGATGACCTCGATAAAAAACCCGAGTAAAAAAATGATCAGCCAGGACAGATAGAACCTCCTGTCAGGATTTTCATGAAATAACCATATGAAATACAGGCTAAACAACAAGGTAACGGGTATGAGCTTCTGGAAAAAAGGCCTTGTGGATTCCACACCCAGACCTATTACGCCGACTGCATAATAGATTCCGATCAAAATGGCCGTACCAACCGGAAATCTCCGAATATTTTCAATCATGTTTTATTTATTCTTTAATGACAACATATCTGACACTATTTTTGCTGATGATAGGCACAGGGGGATTCCCCCTCCGGGATGCACACTTCCTCCCACATGGTACAGCCCCCTGATCTTTGAAAAGTTCGGATGCCGCTGGAATGCTGCAAACATGCTATTCGAACTGTTGCCATACAAGGAACCCTTGTATGATGCCGTCCTAGACTCAATTCCCCTGGGATCCATTATAAATTCGAAAATCCTTTTTTCCCTCACCATTATTCCAAATTTCCGTTCGATCTTTTCTTCAATTACCAGCCTGGCTTCATTTATCAGGGTATCCCAATCCTGGCCTTCATCAGGTGGTGTGTTAATCATCACGAACCAATTCTCATAACCCTCCGGGGCATCTTCCGGAACTATTTTACTGCTGATGAAAATATAAATGGTCGGATCCGAATGAATGGATTTCAGTTCGAAAAGACATTTGAATTCCTGTTTGTAATCATTGGAAAACAAGATATTATGAACAACCAGCCTGTCGGAGTTCAGTTGCATTCCCCAGTAAAATATAAGGGCTGATGTGGATCTTTCATGCCGGAACCATTTTTCAGGGAACACGTAATCCTTTAAAAGGTTTTTATATACGAAATAAATATCAAGATCGGTGATGACAGAACGAAAGTCGTTACGAAGTTTACCGTTTGCCGTGCGCAGACCGGTGACAGCCAATTTTCGATCAAAGATGTTCCGGTTCCTTCCCCATTGAAAGGGCCACCATCCAACAGGGTCCGGCCGCTGACGACCGACCATGACCTCTGTTACTTCGCAATTGTAATGAAACACGACTCCCAATTTTTCGGCCAGGCTAATCAGCGAGGTTGCCGACTGATGCATGCCGCCTTTCGGGAAATAGGCCCCGATATTGTGCTCCAGGTGAGGTATAACCATCAAGGTAGCCGGGGTTTTGTATGGATCTGAACCGTTATAGGTAGCAAAACGGTCGAACAGGTTGATCGTAGCAGGATGGCGGAAATATTTCAGGTTAACCTGATGCAATGTTTGAAATGGCTTAATCCTGGGAAGGAGGAAAAAGGACTTCAGAAAATCGCCGGAAAAATAATTCCGCATAATATGAAGGGAGTTACGGATAAAAACCGGATAGGTGAAATTAAAAATAAATCCGCTTTCTTTCAGGTAATCCCTTACCTTCTCCTCATCCTCACCTGCCTTCGTGCTAAGTTCCGCCGCAAATTCTTCCGGATCAGCTTTTGCGTCAATCACCAGGTCATCCTCATAAAAATACCGGCAAACATTTTCCAGTTTTTTAAATTCGAAATAATCACCCACATTTTCTCCGGCCAGTTCATAAAGTTCTGTTATCAACCCGGGAAGCGTAAATAAGGAAGGGCCGGTATCAAACCGGAAACCTTCATGCCTGATCTGTGACATCTTCCCGCCAGGACCATCATTTTTCTCAAATACCTCAACATGAAAGCCCTTAGCCGCCAGTCGTACCGCAACGGCAATCCCGGCAATACCCGCGCCGATTATGGCAATTTTTTCAGCCATTCTAAACATTTTATACAAAGATATGTTTTAGAAACATTGTTTTCAGTAATTTCGATTTCAATCAAACCAAATGAAAAAAGTACTGATCGTAGGTACCGGATTGGGGGGACTAACTGCTGCACTCCGGCTCGCAAAAAAAGGATATCAGGTTGAAATGGTTGAAAAATTCCACCAACCCGGTGGAAGGTTAAACCTTCTGGAAAAAGAAGGTTTCAGGTGGGACACGGGACCGACCTTTTTCAGCATGAGTTACGAGTTCAGGGAATTCGTTGAATCTACCGGAATTTCGATGCCATTTGAATTCGTCGAACTGGATCCCCTATACACGGTCAACTTCTCCGGCAGTGATCGCAGCTTTACCATTTATAAAGACCTGAAAAAGCTAGCTGCTGAATTTGAAGGTCTTGAGCCCGACTTCGAAGCCAAAATGAAACGGTACCTGGCCGGTGCAGGAAAGATTTTTCACGATACGGAAAACCTGATCATCAAGCAGAATTTCAATAGCCTGCCTCATTTCCTGAGCCAGATGGCAAGGGTCCCGTGGGGACATGCCCCTAAAATGATCCGTTCCATGTGGTCGGAAATGGAAAGGCATTTTGAATCGCACGAAGTGAAAGTGATCTTTTCCCTGGTCGCCTTCTTCCTTGGGGCCACTCCGTACGACACTCCGGCCGTATACAGCCTGCTTTCCTACACCGAGATGGTCCATGACGGATACCATAACGTGAAAGGAGGCATGTACAGGATTGTGGAAGGCCTTTTGAAAGAATTAGAAAAGGAAAATATCAAGGTCACTTACGACACTGAAATCGTCAATTACGTCGAAAAAGCCGGCAGGCTGGACCATTTGATCGATAAGGAAGGGAAAAGATGGGATGCGGATATTTTCGTTATCAATGCCGATGCGGCTGCCTTCAGGCACTGGGTGTTTAAAAGACCCGGGTTTTCAGAAGAGAGGCTGGATCGGATGAAATGGACATTGGCTCCTTACACGATGTACCTGGGAGTTAAAGGTAAGGTTGATAATCTTCACCATCATAATTATTTCCTCGGCACCAATTTCAAAGAATACGCCGGAAAGATATTCAAAAATTCGATAAGCCTGTCGAAACCATACTATTACGTCAACGTTAACTCCAGGCACAATCCCGAATCCGCGCCAAAGGGATGCGAAAACCTGTTTATACTTTGCCCGGTACCTGATCTGCGATATAAACCCGAATGGCCGGACCGCGATGAACTGGCTGACCATATTCTGACCGACCTGTCGGAAAGAACCGGCTTCGACATTAAGAAAAACCTGGTCACGATGACCATCATGGACCCGACAGACTGGAAGGAATCATTCAACCTTTATAAGGGAAGCGGCCTTGGATTGGCTCATGACATTAACCAGATCGGGGGATTCAGGCCTAAAAATTACGACGAAAAGTTTGGTAATGTGTTTTATGTGGGTGCTTCTACCACCCCTGGCACCGGATTGCCCATGGTCGTCATCAGTTCTAAACTTGTAACCGAAAGAATCGACAGGAAATATGGATCTGTATCTGCATAATGCATTGGATTGCAGTGAGAAAACAACAAAGAACTACAGCACTTCGTTTTCTCTCGGGGTCAGGCTCCTCGGGAAGCCACTTCGCAGACCCATTTATGCCATTTATGGCTTCGTCCGGTTTGCCGATGAGATTGTGGACACTTTCCATGACCAGGACAAAAAAGAACTGATGAAAAGGCTGGATGCGGAAACCTTCGATGCCATCCAGCGGAAATTCAGCAGCAATCCCATTTTACACAGTTTTCAATGGGCAGTTAACCAATACGGTATCGACCACGAACAGATAAAGTCGTTCCTCCGCAGCATGAAAATGGACCTTTGTCCGAATAACAGGAATTACAATGAAGACACCTATCACTTCTACATTTATGGGTCAGCGGAAGTGGTAGGGCTGATGTGCCTGAAAGTTTTCTGCCATGAAGATGGCAACTATGATCAACTGGTCGCCCCGGCCAGAAAACTCGGGGAAGCATTTCAGAAAGTGAATTTCCTGCGGGATATCAGGTCTGACATGGAAGATCGGGGGAGGTTCTATTTTCCCAATGCCAATTTTGAGAAATTTGACAATCCGACCAAACGGATCATTGAACAGGATATTCAGAAAGATTTTGACCAGGCGCTTGAAGGTATCCGGAAACTCAACAAAGATGCCCAACTTGGCGTGTTCCTGGCGTACAGTTATTATCAAGCCCTGTTCGATAAGATCAAGCGGACGGATGCTTCCCATATTCTCCGGAAACGTTACAGGATTTCAGATTTCAGGAAGATGATGATCCTGATCAGCAGTTATATTAAGGTCAGATCAGGGCTTATATAGGTAAATGGACTGGCAGAAACTCACATATGCCCTCTTGCTGGCCGGTAGCGTATTTGTACCGTTCATTCTTAGTTTCGATAAAAAAGTCGCTTTTTTCCGTTACTGGAAAGTGCTATTCCCATCCACCTTTATTACCGCTGCCGTTTTTATCGTGTGGGACATCTATTTCACCAGGCACAATGTCTGGTGGTTTAACAAGGAATACGTCACTGGATATTTCATTGCAGGCCTGCCGGTGGAAGAGTGGCTTTTCTTTATCATTATACCTTATTGCTGCATTTTTATTTATGAGGTAGTCAGGGCATATCTGAAATGGAAGTACACAGGGTTTATTATTCCGCTCAATATCATCTTGTTCCTATTCTTCCTCCTGGTCACCATCATAAATTTTGACCGTACTTATACTGCGGTGAACTTTGGAATGGCCGCAGTACTCATCGGCCTGCAGTTCTTTTTGAGGACACATCGCACCTATCTTTTTTACTTCTATTTTGCTTATGCATTGAGTATCATACCATTCCTTCTTGTTAACGGGGTGCTGACAAGCATGCCCGTGGTAGGTTATAATGATGAAGAAAACCTGGCCAGGCGGCTTTTCACCATTCCCCTGGAAGATTTTGCCTATCTGGTCAACCTGCTTTTAATGAACCTGAACCTTTACGAGTGGTTTAAAACGAAAAGCCCCAGGCTGATCGGATCTTCATCCGTTTCAACCTGAGGCGGCAGTTTTATGTAATATTTGCGGTTCCGGGAACCGTATCCCGAAATTCAGAATTAGATTACTCCCTGGTCGATCATAGCATTGGCCACCTTAAGGAATCCGGCCACGTTAGCGCCTTTCACGTAATTGATGTAGCCGTCAGGCTCAGTGCCGTATTTCACGCAGGAAGCGTGGATATCGCGCATGATCTGATGCAGACGGTTGTCAACTTCTTCTCTTGGCCAGCCAAGTTTCATGGAGTTCTGGCTCATTTCGAGGCCTGAGGTAGCAACACCACCGGCGTTGACAGCCTTTCCAGGTCCGAACAGGATCTTATTGGTGATAAATATCTCGACGGCATCCGGTGTGGAAGGCATATTGGCGCCTTCGGCCACACATGTAACCCCATTTTTCACCAGATTCCGGGCGTCTTCAGCATTGAGTTCATTCTGGGTAGCACAAGGGATAGCTACATCGCATTTCACTTCCCATGGGTGTTTGCCCTGGTGGAACTGGGCGCCGGGGAATTCGTAAGAATACGGTTTAACGATATCCTGGTTGGAAGCGCGAAGTTCGAGCATATAATCGATCTTTTCGCCAGAGATGCCGTCCGGATCGTAAATATAACCGTCAGGCCCTGAGATGGTAACGACTTTTCCGCCGAGGTGATTCACTTTGCTGACTGCTCCCCAGGCCACATTACCGAAGCCGGAGATACACACCGTTTTACCCTGGATGGACATTCCACGTGAGTTAAGCATTTCCTGTGCGAAGTAAACAGCGCCGAAGCCGGTAGCTTCCGGGCGTATCAGGCTGCCACCCCAGTTGAGGCCCTTGCCTGTCAATACGCCGGTATGCTCGTGAGTAAGTTTTTTGTACATGCCATAGAGATAGCCGATTTCCTTGGCCCCAACGCCGATATCACCGGCCGGCACGTCGGTTTCAGGTCCGATGATTTTCCAGAGTTCAAGCATGAACGACTGGCAGAAGCGCATGATCTCGCCGTCCGATTTGCCCTTTGGGTCGAAATCCGAACCGCCTTTGCCTCCTCCCATGGGAAGGGTAGTTAAAGCATTTTTGAAAATCTGTTCAAAACCCAGGAATTTGAGGATGCTGAGATTCACGCTCGGATGGAAACGCAGTCCACCCTTATAAGGCCCGATCGCGTTGTTGTACTGGACCCTGTAACCCAGGTTCACATGCACTTTCCCCTGGTCGTCAACCCACGGCACTTTGAATGTCAGGATCCGGTCAGGTTCAATAATCCGGTCGATGATCCCCGCCGCTTCAAAATTCGGGTGTTCATTGACAACATCCTCAATGGATTCCAAAACCTCGCGCACTGCCTGCAGGTATTCTGATTCACCCGGGTGCTTCTTTTCGAGGTCATTCATGATCTTCTCTAAGTTCATAGTATTGATATTGTTTAAGATAGTTTGTTAAAAGTTAACACTGTTAATTAATTAACAGGGCAAAGGTAGCGTTAATTACTTAACAAAAAAATAAAAACCAGATATTTATAAACTTTTTTTACGGACGAATGAAGTATTATGGAACCGGATCCTGGGAACCATTCCCTACAGGCTCCCCATCCTCGTAATAAACGGTCCTGACCTGCTTACCATCAGTGGAATAGAAAGTCTCCTTACCATGCTTTTTATTGTTCCGGAATTCAGTGATGCCAACGATATTCCCATCCAGGTCATAGGTTTTCATCGTCCCATCACCTTTCGAAAATACAGCCTCCCCGATGACATGGTCAAAGCCGTCGTAAAATAACCATCTGCCTTCAAAAAATCCATTTTCATAATTACCTTCAGCCAGGACCTTTCCCGATTCATTCAACTGCCGGGCTGGGCCGTGCGGAATATCGTCCACAAAGGTTTTTTCCGTTTTGACTCTTCCGCTGGGATGCATTTCCCTGCTGATCCCATTCAGTTTGCCTTCTTTGTATTCGTCACTGGACTGGATCATGCCATCTTCATTATACCGGATCAGAATACCGTCAATCTTTCCCTTACGGTAATCAGCCGTCAGTTGAGGATTCCCGTTTTCATACCAAAACTCGGCCACGCCTTCCATCTCACCATCTTTATTTAACTGGTACCGGTATTTTAAATTTCCGTTCGGATAGTAAGCTTTTTCAATCTTCTGGCAGGAAGAAAGGATGCTGACCAGGAAGGTAAGGACAACTGCTGGCTGGAGGAGAAATTTGCATTTACCGGGGTGTGACCGACCGGTCGACAAGCCTGAAATCATAGTATTGCAATATATTCCAGTAAACATTTTCATACCCGCCATCTTCCAATTTTTCAAAATAAAACTGATTCTGGGGAAGTTCAAAATTAAGATGATCCAGGCACTCCATGCAATCTTCCCCGTAACGGAACAAAGCCTGCATGAAGTAGTACCCGGCACTGAAACCTGTCAACGCATATTCCAGCGGCTCATCCAGGTAATCGCTGCGGTACCTTCTGACCAGGTGCTTTACATTCCCGGATTCGTAATCACAATAAGCAGCCATGAAAACATGCGAGTTCAGGTTCTGCAGATATCCTGACTCCAGGTTGTTGAATTTATCCCATTCAGGCATCCCGATCACATTAATGATATAGCTGCTTTTTACTGCATTGAGCTTACTGAGCAAGCCCGTGGGCATTGCTTCATTTTCCGAATAGACGATGATCAGGTTTGGCAAAGTAGCTGACGCATATTCCAGAAACCCTTTGATGCTGTCGCTGGCATAATCCAGCATTATAACGGGCGGAGCATCCGGTTGGAGGGCTTTCTCGACTTCCGATCTTATATCCCCGGCAATGCCGGATCCCTGGTATTTATTTGCAGTATAAATAATGACATTATAATCGGAAAAATCACGCTGAACCAGTTTTCCGAGCAGATCCGGCTGGGATTCCGGTGATGGTACTAGCTTGAATACATAAGGATTTTCCTCCAGTATGTCACGTCGGGGGGAAAATGGATTAACGATAGGGATACGATTCGTCCTGGCGAATTCCGCCACTTTGCTGAAACTGTTTTTAAGGAATGGGCCTACAATCAGGTCAGCATTTTTCAGGTCCGGATCTGACAGAGCCAGGTTTATTTTATAAGACTGGTTGTCAACATCATAGACATGTACTTTCAAGTTCATCCCTTGAGCCACCATGGAATCCGCTGCCAGCATGAAACCATCATAGAATTGGATAAACCGGAAGGGATTTATTTCCCCGGTCATATCGGGATCAATGTTGCCAGCCCAGCCCGAATCAAGTGTCTGTTCCAGGTAGAGTGGGATCAGCAGGGCAATGTCGTAAACTTCCCTGGTGCTTTTCAATAATTTATTGCAATCCTTTTTCTTCCTGGCTTCCGGTTTTGTTTCGCCGGTCGGAATATTCAGATATTCCCCTGTTTTGGGCATGACGAGCCCGGGATTGGCAGCTTTGATCTCATCGATCGTTACATTGTACCTGACTGAAAGGCTGTAATAGGTTTCCAGCGGTTGGACCAGGTGGCGGATAACATTTTCCTGGGAATAGCTGAATCCGCTCCATGCCATCAGTATCACCATTATGCTGATGGTTACCGGTACACGGACCTTATTACCCACTCCATTACATGGAGCATTATTACCAATCGTGATCATTCCCATTCAATGGTTGCGGGGGGCTTGGAGCTGATGTCGTACACCACGCGGTTAACGCCTTTTACCTTGTTAATGATTTCATTAGACACCTTTGCCAGGAAATCGAACGGAAGCTGTGACCAATCGGCGGTCATTCCATCCGTAGAGCCGACAGCTCGCAGGACAACCGCATTTTCATAAGTCCTTTCATCGCCCATCACACCCACCGAATGAACAGGCAACAGAACTGCAAGGGCCTGCCATACCTGGTCATAAAGGCCACTGGTCTTCAATCCCTGAACGAAGATGTCATCGACATCCTGCAAAATCCGTACCTTTTCTGCCGTAACTTCCCCAAGGATACGCACTCCCAGGCCGGGCCCCGGAAACGGGTGCCGGTAAAGCAGGTCTTTCTTCATTCCCAAGGCTTCTCCTATCCTTCTTACTTCGTCTTTGAACAGGGAATGCAGTGGTTCAACCACTTTTAATTTCATGGTGTCCGGAAGTCCGCCGACATTATGGTGGGATTTAATAGTAGCCGAAGGGCCTTTCACAGAAGCTGATTCGATCCGGTCAGGGTATATCGTTCCCTGCGCCAGCCATTTTACATTCTGAATTCTATGGGCTTCTTCATCGAAGACTTCGATAAAAGTCTTTCCGATGGCTTTTCGTTTTAGTTCCGGGTCTGAAATACCTTTAAGGGCGGTATAAAAACGCTGCCTGGCATCCACCCCGGTTACATTCAAGCCCATATCCCGGTAGGAATGGAGGACATTCCCGAATTCATTTTTTCGGAGCAATCCATTATCCACGAAAATGCAATGCAGATTTTCACCGATCGCCCTGTCGAGAAGCACTCCGGCCACGGAAGAATCGACTCCCCCTGACAGGCCAAGTACCACGTTGTCGTCTCCCAGCATTTCCTTCAATTCGTGAACGGTGGATTCAATGAAAGAAACAGGCGTCCATGACCGGGAGCAATGACAAATATCGACAATAAAGTTTTTCAGCAGTTTCATCCCTTCGGTGGAGTGGTAAACTTCCGGATGGAACTGGATACCGAAAGAAGGTTCGCCGTCAATTTCATAACCGGCCACTTCCACGTCATATGTACTGGTGATGATCCGGTAGTTACCGGGGATCCTTAGGATCGTATCGCCATGGGACATCCATACCTGGGATCCGTCGGAAATATCTTTCATCAGGGCATTTTCCGAATCGATAAAAGATAAGTTGGCCCTGCCGTATTCCCGGATCTTTGACGGGGCTACTTCGCCACCGTCATATTGAGCCAGGAACTGGGCCCCGTAGCAAACGCCAAGAACGGGAACTTTCCCGCGAATATGGGCCAGATCCGGTATTGGGGCATCGGCGTCACGGACCGAAGAAGGACTTCCTGAAAGGATCACCCCTTTCACGCTTTCATCGACGGTGCTGATCTTATTGAACGGATGAATCTCACAATAGACATTCAATTCGCGTACCCTTCTGGCAATCAGTTGGGTATATTGCGAACCAAAATCGAGGATCAGGATGGTTTCTTGCATGAGGCAAAGATAGCAAAAATAGAAGTCTCAGATTAACCGGCGGGTAGCCCGGGAAGGATCCTCCAGGTCGAATTCAACCAGTGCCAGTTCCGGGCCCTGCCAGGCAGCGGAAAAAGCATTTGTCCTGCCGATCTGCTGTTGCCAGTGGCCTGTGATCGACGAGGATTCATGGATATGGCCGTGAAGGGTGACCAGCGGCTGCTTTTCTTCGATGAACCGCATGATGGCGATACTGCCAACATGGACATCCATCGGAACATGGTCTACCATTTTGCCATCCAGGGCAGCCCGGTCGAGGTTGGTTTTATAGGGGGGACTATGGAAAAGGAACACCGATTTTTCTGAAATCTTTTCACCGGCCAGGGCATTCAACTCATTTTGAATGGTTGCCCATTCCAGGTCAACGCCGGGATCAACGGTATGGATTCCTTCGGAAGGAGCGGAACAACCCGGATCTACATACCGGGACACGTCGTAACGTTCCCAATCTTTGAAACGGAACGGGGTAGGCGGAACATTAGCATAACCGTAAAAAGTGTGCCCCAGGTATTCATCTTTCAGGCCATGCAGGTAATACCATATTCCGGTATCAGCCAGCCGGAGGAATTTCTCTTCTTCCATCCTTGGATCATCATTCCCAAGGATTATGTATATTCTTGGAAATTGATCCCCGAGATCGGATTTAAGCCGGACCAGGTTTTTATAAAGGAATCCCTCGGTAAAATCATCTTCGAATTTACGGTGAAGCCCATGCGGCAGCAAATCGCCGCCGAATAGAACAATTTGCGGATGAAGATGCCTGATTTCACTGAACAGTTTGTCGTACCGGTCTGTATGCCCATGAAGGTCAGATATGAAAAAGCACCGGATCATTTTTCCCTGGAACGAAGTAACCTGGCCGAATTATCGATGGAATCGACCATGACCGCATAACTGGTTTTATTGAGGATATCCGCATCGGTAATGATGTGAAAGTCGATTAAACTGCCTCCAGAAGAATAACCAGTTTTAATGAAATTGAGTTCAGCCAGGCCAAATCCCCAGCCTTCCATCCAGGCTTCAAGGGCTTTGCGTTGTTCCGGGGTCCCATTGAAATGGGCCATCAGATCAATATCGCTTCCGGGACCGGCCGTAGCATTCTTTGTGCTGCCGATCAGGTACAGGGCTTTGATACCAAAACGCTCGAAATCAATCTGGTCCGCAATTTTTTGAGCGACATGAAAACGCCATTTCCATGGCTCGTCCGACTCATAAGACAGCAATGACCGGTCATCCGTCTGGTCCAATCCATTATCGTAGGGATGACTCAGTTCCAGGGTTTTTTTCAATCTCCTGAAAAAAATGAAACGAACCACATTTTCGGCTATGGAATTCAACAGATGTTGTTCTTCAGGAAGAAAAGGATTATCAGATTCAAATACTTTCTGCGTATACACTACCTGAATCTTTCCGGCATTGTGATTGTCGATAATGAGATCTGCCTGTTGCATCCATGGGGTTTCACGGAAATCCGGCGAGGCATACTCTTTCCCTTCAAAGAAAATCCGCGATTCACAAACTGTTGGATGTTGCCAGCCAGGCGGGATAGCTTCGAGCAATGACCGGAATACCAGCTGCAGCTCTGCTTCCTCGTCTTTCAGGATTTCCATGACCCGATAGATGCAGCGCAGTTCCTTTGCCCTTTCAGTTAACTTATTAAGCTGAATATCACGCAGTTTTTCTTCCATTATTGAACAGTCACCTGTAATACGAAGGTAGTATAAAATTTTATTCGAAAAATCCGGTATTCAGTACTTCGGTCTCCCATCACCCCGCTACCCACTTTTAATGCACTGGCTACTTCACCAGGACGGCCTTGTAATTTGCCGAATTGCCTTTCACGTCGGCAACTTTCAACTCGAAATTATTCGTGCCGGGGAGTAACCGGTCGTCAATATAATAAATCAGCAGGTCGTTCTTGGCATCATACTCCATCAGGATCCACTTCCCGTTCAGGGTCCCCCTGTAATTGAAAATTCCTGATAATTCATCACTTATGATCATCTTTAATACAGTCTGGCCATCCATGTTTTTGAATGATTCAGGTTTGACCGGCCTGATTTTCGGGGGAACCGTGTCGACCGCAATGGCATAATTGCCAAATTCCCTGATCTTCGTCCTTACATAGCCATCCGCATCATACTGACCTCCGGCTGAGGTAAATCCTGTGCCATTATTACCGATCTTCACGACCAGGGCTTTTGGCCTTAAACTCTCCGGTAATCCTTCCGGTCTGATCCCCAAAGTAATATAATCATGAACAGGTGTGTATCCGTTATGAATTTTATGCACGGAAGAATATGTCCCTGCCATCTTTTTTGCAGAATCGTACTGGAATTCAAATGACTTGTAAAAAGCTCCCTTTGGAGCGTCCAGTATTACAGAAGCATTCCCGAAATGATTGGAAGCATTGAAGTTGAAGGATGAAGTTTGAAACTGATAGATTGAACGAGGATTTTCTCCTTCGGGAACTGGCTGCTGACCGGTAATTGCCGGCTTTTCCGATTTCACTTTAAAAGTCAGGACGGCAATATTCCCGGGCACATCCGAGACTTCATAGCGAATGGTATGAACAAGGGAATCATTGAACTGAAACACGCCATTTTCACTGACATTTCTGTACAGGTCGAGCTTATTTCCCGGATCAATGCATGTTCTCTGCAACCTGACATTGTTTCGGATCAGCTCCTCATAATCCAGCAGGCTGTTCACATAGCGGGTCTGATCGAAGGAGAAGGTTTCCAGCCTGAATTCATAGACCAGCACGGAATCAATGTAAAGAGCAATTGCGTAAGGCCCGTTCTTATTGTCCGTATCGTTTTGCTGGTCGTAAACCTGCACGGAAAATGATATCCGGCCACTGACTTTTATGACCGGCTGATTTGCCAGCCGGTGCTCCGTGCCCCAGCCCTCGGTCAGGTACCGTATGGATTTTCCGGAATTATTCACCCGTGAGAATTCATCCTCCGGATAGATCTTGATGGAGGTGATCCGGGGCTTATAGAAGTCTTTCACTTCGTAACCGAAAAGCAACGGATTAATGATGTATTGAGTAGCTTCATCACGCATTTCAAAATGCAGGTGCGGACCACCGGAACTGCCTGAATTGCCCGAATAGGCAACTGTTTCACCTTTTTTGACAGGCAACTGGCCTGGTTCAGGGAATAATTCGATGTCAAATTTTTCCGCACTATATTGCGCCTTTTTCACATAATCCCCTATGGTTGAGTTGTATGATCTCAGATGTCCGTATACCGAAACATAGCCATTGGGATGTGTAATGTACAAAGCCTTCCCAAAACCAAAAGGAGACACTTTTATCCGGGAAACATATCCGTCTGCCACGGAATATATTTTAGCCCCTTCCACGCCACCGGTCTTTATATCGATCCCTGAGTGAAAGTGATTGTTCCGGATTTCCCCGAAGGTGCCCGATAACAACATTCTGAAATCTACCGGAGCCTGGAAATAATCCGTGGGATAGGTGCGCTGGGCCATCAAACCCTGGTAAAAAAAACCAAGCAAAATGCTAAGGATAAGTCTGACCACCCCTGGAAATACGTTCTTCATCAATGGTAATTTAGCTTTCAAAAATAATCATTAAGAACCGTCCCGGAAAATGTTCAGGAAGTTTGCGGTCTTACCGGTCTCCTGGAATACCTGATCAACAGGTCGCCGTTGGAAGGATTCTTATAAATGATCTCCTTTAATATTTTGTCTTCACTTATCACATTCCAAAACCGGTCTTCGATCACCGGCAGATCATCCTGCCTTTTTTCCCCGATAAAAACATACCAGTACCGGGTAGTTTGAGCAAGTATATCCTGGAATGTCACCTGGCCATCCCAGTAATAAAACTTATCTGACCACGGCACGAACTGATAACTCACCGGAAACATTTCCTTCAGATGGGGAATAAAGGATTTTTTCAGATGTCCTGACATCTTAAATCCTTCATAGTGTGCAAATTCAATAAAAGGTGTTCCATAATACCTGCCGGCAATCAGCACCGGGTTGCCCGGCTCCACCAATGAGTTTATTTGCAGGTATTCACGATCCTGTTCTGCACTTTTTTCAATATAGTATTGATTAGACGACCGGATCCTGGGGATTTCATTATAAAGTATGAACAAGCTGGCCAATATCACTATCCCCGTAGCCGTCCGATTAATGGATTTTACCAGCTTTCCGTATAAAAACTGTCGGATCATCAGGACGGATATGGATAGGAACCAGAATTTCAGAAAATAGAAAGGGGCGAAATAGTAAAGTTCAAAGTGCTTTAAAACAAGAAACATAGCCAGGATGATGGCCACGGAGACCCCGACCAGGGCGCGGTTAAGTCGCTTCAGATGCTCATTGAACCGGTGATTCAATGACCGGGCGGAAAACAGTAGCCCGACAATTAACGCAATGACGGTGAGGATTATAAACCCCGGATCATTGGTCAAGAGCCGGTTGAAATTGCCCGGGAGCAAAGTAAGATCGATAAATCCGCCGGTGCCCTGGCCATATTTGCCGGTATGGGTCATTACTTTGATGATCCAATTCCAGAAGTCACCATTATTAAAAACGACCGGGTATCCGAAGACAGCAAAAGAAATGAAGGTATAAAGCAATAACCGGAGTTTCTGCCGGAAAGTGCCCCTGATCAGGATAAGGGGGATTAGCAGAAAAGCGAAAAAAGTAATTTTCACGGCCATTCCAAAGCCGATGATAAAACCAAACAGGGCAAGGGTCGTACCGGAGACTTCCTGATTGTCCTGTTCTGAAAATATATAGCGGGATACCGGGTAAATCATGAGTATCATGGGCAGGACCAGCATTGCCTCTGCATTCAGGCGACCTCCCAATGACAGTAGTGAAGAACTTGCCAGAATGCCCGCCTGGAACAACCATGCAGCCGTAACAGAATGGCTCTTAAAGTACAGGTATCGGGCCCCTGCGAATAAGGCCAGGGCAATTAAGACAGTCAGCAAAAGCCGGGCGGAGTGTATGTATTTCTCCGGATCGCCGACCACATCGCGCAGGTAATCGCCGGGTTGAACAGAGTGGGCCATCCTCGAGGAAATGGCCACTAAAAACATAAGCGGGGTGCCTGGATTGGAAGTGTACTGGACGCTAAAATTGCCATTGCCTATCATCACGCCATTATAGAGATAGAAATACTCCGGATCGGTGTGACCCATAAAGATTTTTCCCAGGTTTTGATGAATGACATGAAACTGGACCAGGAAAATCAACGGAATGGCACCCAGGGCCAGGAGTTTCCAATATTTTCGCCAGAGCATCGCAGTGAACACAGCGGGAGGATCTACCAGGTTGCGAATTGCCATTCTGTTCCGTTTCATCCTCTGTCTATGTGAAATTTTCCGGGCGGAATGTAATTATCGTAACTCTGGCAAACCAAAGAGGCGAAATCTGACGCATAGCTCAAAATCTTCTTCCAGGTCTCCTCGTCGGCTGATTGCAGATTTGCTGTATTCATTCTATGCCTGATCAGGCCGAAAATAATTCCGGCATTGAAGCCGTCTCCGGCACCGATTGTACTGACCACCTCAGTCGGCTTGGCCGGCAGGCTCAGTTCAAGTACCGGCGTATGCAGTTCCGCCCCCAGGCTGCCTTTGGTGTAGATGAGGCAGTGACAACCCAGGGACAATATTTTTCTGAACGCTTCGGTTCCCGACCGGACCCCGTAAAGGTTGAAAAAATCCTCATCGGAACACCGGAGGATGGAAGCGAGGGAGATGTTACGTTCAACCAGCGGCATTACCCTGCTTACCTGCCCAAGGTGGTTTTTCCGGATATTCGGGTCATAGAGGGTCAGGGCCCCGGCCTTTTCAGCCGATCCTGCAAAACCGGTTATCACTTGGTTTATGGAAGGATCGAGCGAATAAAAAGACCCGTACAGCACCACATCCCCTTTTTCTGCAATAGGCCAATTAATTTCCAGTCTTTCAGCTGGATAGTTTTTATAAAATGAATAACCGGCATCTCCCTTTTCATCCAGGAATGCCAGTGAAACAGGGGTTTGAAATCCTTTCTGCGGCCTGGTAAAGTTTAAGGAGACATTATTGACCTTCAGGAAATCCATGACCTTCTCCCCTACCTGATCGTCGCCTATCTCGGTTATCATTTCCACCCGCAGTCCACTGCGGCCAAGAGAAACGGCAGAGTTGAGCATCGATCCGCCGGCCCTGGCAGCTACCGGCGTACCCTGCTTAAAGATGATGTCATAGATCGTCTCGCCGATGCAGTATATCTTGTCCATCAAAATCCGGTTAAAGTGTTTAGGTACAAAGGTGGAGATAAAAAATAAAACATCGGTCAGCAGAGTGAATTTCTCTGCCAAAGCCATAAAAAAAGCCAGGATAACCTGGCTTCTGGAGCGGAAAACGGGACTCGAACCCGCGACCCTCAGCTTGGGAAGCTAATGCTCTACCGACTGAGCTATTTCCGCATTGCGACTGCAAAGGTAATAAATTCTTAAAAAACATCATCCTGAAATGCCCCGGTTCAGCCTTAATTTTTGTACTTTTATGGAAAGTTTATCCATATGATTGATCCGGACCCGAACAAACCCTTTATCTACAAACGGCTGAAGAGCTTCAAATACGCCCTGCGCGGTTTCAGCGGAGTGGTTTTCACCCAACCTAACTTTATCATACATGTGCTGGCCATTGCCGTGGTATTTGTAGTCGGGTATTTCCTGAAAATATCACATATGGAATGGGGGTTGGTTACTCTTGCAGTAGGCCTGGTACTGGTAGCTGAGACATTCAATACGGCAATAGAATGGCTGTGCGATGCCGTCAGCCCGGAGTACAATGAGAAAATACGTTGGGCCAAGGACGCCGCCGCCGGCGGTGTGCTAATCGCCGCCCTCGCTGCCGTCCTGATTGCTGTGATCGTTTTTATTCTCTGATGCCTTACTGCGTTTTCTATATTTGCCGAAAAATTATCCTGCATGATCCTGATCGCCGACAGTGGCGCCACTAAGATTCAATGGGTGGTCATCCACGATGGAAAAGCTTCCGAACCAATTGAAACCGCCGGTTTCAACCCATATTTTATGGCCCCGGAAATCCTCAAGAATACGGTCGAAAAAGACCTCATTCCATTTGTCAGGCAGGGATTTATTACCAGGGTGTTCTATTACGGGGCAGGTTGCAGCACTACCGCAAAATGTGGTATTGTAGAAGATGTTCTCAGAGATATATTCGAACGGGCGGATATCGAAATTCAGCACGACCTGCTCGGTGCAGCCAGGGCATTGCTCAACCATAAAGAAGGTATTGCCTGTATCCTGGGTACCGGATCGAACTCCTGCCTTTTCGACGGGAAGAATATCACCGAAAACGTCACCTCGCTCGGTTACCTGTTCGGTGACGAAGGCAGCGGGGCTTACCTCGGAAAATTATTGCTGACCGCATACCTGCGAAAAAAACTACCCGGTCCTATACGTGATGATTTCGAAAAACAATTTAATTATTCAGTCGAAAACATCCTCGATTCCGTATATGGCAAACCTCACCCGAACAGGTTCCTGGCTTCTTTTTCGCCATTCATCAGTAAACACCGAAATGATGAATTTATCCTGGACCTGATCCGGCAAAATTTCCACGACTTTTTCCGGGACCAGGTTACCCAATACACAGACTACAAGAAAAAGCCATTAGGTATAGTCGGTTCTGTTGGCTTTTATTTCCAGGATATCTTTAAGGAAATTGCTTCGGGGTATGACATGAAAGTTTCAAAGATCATTCAATCGCCAATTACCGGACTGGTGGAATACCACAATACCAGGTAGTGGTTAGTGGTGAGTGGTTAGTGGTGAGAGGTTAGTTTATTCAGAGCGAAATTAATCTGGAAATGAATATTGTGTAATTATTCTCTTGGCCTCCTCCAGGTCAGGCGACACTATCCACTTGATTTCCTTGTCCTTCCGGAACCAGGTCATCTGGCGCTTGGCATACCTGCGCGTATTGACCCGAATATTCTCCACGGCCTCTTCCAGTGAGCTTTTTCCATCCAGGTACCCGAATAATTCTTTATATCCCACTGTATTTAAGGCATTTAAATCCCGAAATGGCAGAAGGGCCTTAACTTCTTCCAGCAATCCGTTTTGCATCATCTCCTCAACTCTGGTATTGATGCGGCTGACCAGTTCTTCCCGTGGCATGTCAATGCCAATTCTGAGAATGTTAAAGGGTCGTTTGGGTGTTTCATTCTTACGGAAAGAAGAATAAGGGATTCCTGAAATCCGGTACACCTCGACGGCTCGCAGCAACCGGGCCGGATTATGGATATCAGCAGTGCTATAATAAACCGGATCACAGGCTTTCAATTGATCCTGCAGCCAGTTGATCCCGTGTTTTTCAAATTGAGCCTGCAGATATTTCCGGATATCCGGATCCCCTCCGGGGATAGTATCCAGTCCCTGGCAAAGCGCCTGGATGTACAAGCCCGTTCCACCCGCAACGACCGCATATTGCTTTTTGCGAAATATGCCGGCAAGGCATTCCAGGGCCTCCTGCTCGAACCTGCCGGCATTGTATTGTTCTTTGACGGAAACATGGCCGACAAGATGGTGCCGGACAGCTTGCATCTGTTCATCGGATGGCCTGGCTGTGCCAATGATCATTTCCCGGAAAACCTGCCTCGAATCGGCTGAAATGATCTCCGTACCCAGCCACCTGGCCAGTTCAATGGAAAGTGCCGTCTTTCCGCAGGCAGTCGGGCCAAGTATAACGAAAACACAAGGCAAATCCATCCGTAAAAACCAACAAAAAAATTCTAAATTGTATATCTCACAATGTTCCCCGTCTGCTCTGTTCCCGCTCGATCGATTCAAACAATGCCTTGAAATTACCTTTACCGAATGATTTGGCTCCCTTGCGCTGGATGATCTCATAAAACACCGTTGGGCGGTCTTCTACCGGCTTCGTAAAGATCTGCAGAAGATAACCTTCATCGTCTCTGTCAACCAGCACATTCAAATCCTTCAGCGGCTTCAGGTCCTCATCTATCTTCCCTACCCTTTCCAGGACATCATCATAATATGTATCGGGCACATACAGGAATTCCACACCTCTTCTTCTCAATTCGCTGACGGTATGAATGATGTTATCGGTAGCCAGTGCAACGTGCTGAACACCGGCCCCTTCATAAAAATCGATGTACTCTTCGATCTGAGATTTCTTCCTGCCTTCAGCAGGTTCATTGATGGGGAATTTGATCCGTCCATTTCCGTTAGACATGACTTTCGACATCAAAGCCGTGTATTCAGTGGAAATGTCTTTATCGTCGAATGAGATGAGTTGTTTAAAACCCATCACATCCGAGTAGAACTTTGCCCACTTATTCATTTCTCCCAACTCCACATTCCCAACCATATGGTCGATGTATTTCAGGCCGATGGACTCTGTCCGGTACGCCGGTTCCCATTTGATGAAACCGGGTAAAAACGGGCCGTTATAGTTCTTTCGTTCCACGAACATATGAATGGTCTCTCCGTAGGTATGGATGGCCGAACGGACCACGCGGCCATATTGATCTTCTTCGGTCACCGGCGACAGATACGGTCGGGCGCCTCGTTTAGTGGTTTCATTGAATGCGCTTGTTGCATCGTCCACCCACAGGGCAACCACTTTCACCCCATCACCATGTTTTTTCACATGCTCCCCAACCGGATGATCTGATCTTAAAGCAGTTGTAAATACAAACCTGATCTTATCCTGGACCAGGACGTACGAGGTTTTTTCCTTGTCGCCTGTTTCAAGTCCGCGATATGCCAGTGGCTGAAATCCAAAAGCTGTCATGTAATAAAATGCCGCCTGTTTGGCATTGCCGACATAAAATTCGACATAATCCGTGCCGCTGATGGGCAAAAAATCCTGTTCCATACGGTAATTATTTATCAGAGGTCTATCAAAAAACTAAAACTATTAAGGTTAAAATCATTTTACCGGGCAAATTCTTTTCAAAGTATGTCCTACCACCAGGTATCATTCGATCCAGCTTTTGTAATAATCTTTATCTTCCATCTCCATTGCCTGCCTGGTAATTTTAAGCGGCCTGTAAGTATCGACCATCACTGCCAGCTCCCTGGTTTCCTTTTGTCCAAGGCTTTTCTCGACAGTTCCGGGGTGTGGTCCGTGCGGAATCCCGATCGGGTGCAAGGTGATCTGTCCCTTTTCCACATGCTTTCTGCTCATAAATTCCCCATCGACATAATAAAGGACCTCATCGGAGTCGACATTGCTGTGGTTATAGGGCACCGGGATTGATAAAGGATGGTAATCATACATCCTGGGCACAAATGCGCACATTACGAAGCGGTTACCTTCGAATGTCTGGTGGATGGGCGGCGGCATATGGATACGTCCTGTAATAGGCTCAAAATCATGGATCGATAAGGCATAGGGATAATGAAACCCGTCCCAGCCGATGACATCAAACGGATGGCTGGCATAATGATAAGGATAGATCATATCCTGCTTCTTTACCATTACGACAAAATCACCTTTTTCATCATGTGTTTCCAGGTTGACTGGAGTCCGAATATCCCTTTCACAGAAGGGGGCATGTTCCAGCAACTGCCCGTGATCATTCACATATTTCTTTGGAAACCTGTATGGGCCAAAGGATTCAACTATAAATAACCGGTTTGACGATGTCCTGAAATGCAGTTGATAAATAACGCCACGTGGAATGACCAGGTGGTCTCCATAGCGGAACTCAATGTTCCCGTACATGGTTTTAAGCGTGCCTTCTCCTTCGTGCACAAAGATCAGTTCGTCCCCATCCGAGTTTTTAAAGAAGAAGGGAACTGGTCCGGTTAATTCAGACAAACGACCGGCAGCAGGCGACGGCCCGCCTTCCGACAGTGCTTGCCAGGCAGAAGGCGCAGCCAGGTAGATATAAACATCGTCATTGACCAGGACAGGCACCCGGCTATCGATGAAATTACCTGCCGGAACAACTTTATATCCCTGGAAACTACGGTGCTGCATATTCTTATGCAAGGCAATATCAGGGGCAGCGCTGAAAGGATGATCAATTTCCCTGACCCGGGTTGGCGGGTAGGAATGGTACACCAGTGAATAATCTGCAGAAAAACCCTCGGTTGACACAAGTTGTTCTGAATATAAGGATCCGTCGGGTTTTTTAAACTGAGTGTGGCGTTTGGGCGGAATCTTTCCCAATGTATGATAGTGAGGCATGGCTTATTTAGAATGATTTTAAAATTTTCACAAATATAATAAGAAATTGCAATAAGCCGTGTGCGGTGAAACCGTACTCAAATAACGGATGATCTGCTTGTCGAAATATCAATGGATAGGAGGAAGAAATGAGGAGGGGGCCGGGGAAAAAGGAGGCTGTATCAGAAGTCAGAAATGCTGTTGAAGTATTTTTGCATGAATATTATATGCCACTGATTCACAGATTACTATCTGCAATTATTGCACTATAATCTGTGAATCTGTGGCCATTAATAGACTTGTGATACAACCTCCGGAAGATATGTAACTGATTATTGTACAATTATCTTTTTACGCAGGGTATTGCCTTCACCGGTAATGATATGGAGTACATAAACCCCATCACAGAGGTTTGATACATCGATACTGTTGCCGGAGAATCCATCGAGGGCTACCACCATCTTGCCATCCACACTGAAGATCCTGATAGCAACATCTTTCACTCCGTGAATGAACAGTTCATCGGTAGCCGGATTGGGATATACCTGGATCAGCGGCACCAGTTCTTCCGGGGTACCGGTAAATACGGTGAAATGAACCACATATCTCTTATTGTTGTAAAGGTTTTCGGCATACACATCCACGGTAGCATTGCCAGGGAGCTGGAATGCGGGGTTGACGATAGCCCTTGCATTGGCGTTCATGGTTTCGGCCTCCAGGTATGGTTCGAACTGTGTACCAAGAGGAAGGACCACATCGTATTCGTAAACATTCGGGTCGAATCCTTCCAGTGCAACACCATCCAGGTAGATCATGCTAAGCCTGTCTTCTCCGGAATAGTTGGCGTCTTCAACACCGTATGCAGTCTGCAGCATTTGCTTGGTACTCTGGTTTTGCACCAGTACCGCAAGCATGAGGTCGTCATATTCCTCCACATTTGTGCTGGAAAGATTCACCGAGTAATGCAACTGTACCGGAATCCCATACTGAAGATTAACCTGTGCTCCATTGGCATCCGGTATCATATCCATCATTACGTGATGGAATTCCGTTTCGCCATTGGTGGCAACATTGCCGGTAGTTACCTTTTCACAGACAATATTATGCACCCTTACCGAGCCAACCTGCTCCCAGGAGACGAGATTGGTGGTTATTTCAATCGTGGTTCCGGTGATTGAAAATTCGGAAGCGATCTCAATAGGGCTGGTCAGGTTGACAGCCTGGTCATAAGCTGACTGGACCGCACCGATATTAGTGGCACACTGGGTTCCGTTGACATACAGGTCGGGGACGAATCCTACGCCATAATAGTTCCTCCGTGTTCCGCCTTCCAGGGTATAATAGGGATCTCCTGACCCGGGCCAGTTCATCTGGTACTTCACCAGGGTAATGTCCTGGTGACTCTGGCACCACGGTACGAATGAAGAATTGAAAGAGGCGCAGGGACCGCAGGTTGAGCTGGTAAATTCCTCAAATGCGGGCCTCCTGGGAAGGATATTCACAACATAAGTAATGCTTTTGGTAATGGTATCGTTGGACAGGTCGTCATCCTGAACACCATTGACACTGTTCAGCCACATGGTGATATCATTGGTACCGAAGGGTGCAACCCACATCTGGCCGAAGGAAAACTCCATGGTTTCGAAGAGATCCAGGCTCAGATCTGTGAAAGAGGTATCATAGACTATACCATTGTATGCCTCGTAAGAAACATTGAATTCGGTGACCTGGGTATTGCCCACGTTCTGGAATATGCCTCCCACTTCTTGCGGTTCATTGATGGTTCCAGGTATCGTAATGCTTGACATCGCACCATCAAGATTGAGCGGAACCAGCATCACGATGTTGTCAAAATACCAGTGGTCCATATTTTGAATGGTACCGGTAACGAAAAAGGAAAGCTGGAAATTCGGTTTATTAAGGTCGGAATTACTGATAGTCACCGTGATATCTTGCGGTCCTATATTCGCGGTTGGGTTCAACTGCCAGACCGGGGTCCAGGCGCCTGACGATTTGGTTGCAACGCCGATGGTCGGGCCGGGGTTTGATTTGTGATCGTAATAGTGTTTGAAAATGAGTGTCACCGAAGTAACGCCGGTCATGTTCAGGGTTGGGGAGATCAACCGGAGCGTTCCGTTGTATGCGAAACCTGAAATCTTGCATTCAGGGGCAGTGCCGCCGGCATTACTGGTCGGGTTGGCAGAAAAGTACTGGTTGAATGCGTAAATGTTCCACCCTGGTGGAGGCATCTGACCGCTGCTAAAATCTTCGGAAAGGTAAGTTTGCCCAAAGATATGGCCCGTTAAAAGAATGCCAAAAAGAAGGCTGTAAATTTTTTTCATAGGTGAGAGAATTAAATTGTTAGTCCTGTTTGGGGGGCTAAAGATAAAAGTAAATTGGATAGAATTTTCAATTATCTAAAAAAATAGATGCTTAAATAGACCTGGTTTGATCGATCAACGGCAAGTCATTATCATAATAGTTTTCAGAATGATACGGGTGAATTACTCTATTCCTGCAAAGTGCTTCATGAACTGTACTCTTTCATAAGCCGCCATACTTTTATCCTCCCTGAAACTGAGCATGCCTGTGAAATCCGTCAGGTTATCGAAATCCTGTTTATCCATCCATTTATGGATATCTTCCAGCATTTGCCCAACTATATCAAATCCTTCCTTGTACAAGATAGTGGCTATTTGCACGGCTTTTGCACCTGCCAGGAGCTGTTTTATCACAGCCTGGCCGTCATGTATTCCTGTAGAAGCAGCAATATCACACTGGACCCGATTGGAAAGCATCGCAACCCAACGGAGTGAAAGGCTCATTTCGGCAGGGTGGCTGAATACATTGGCAGAGGTTATTTCAAAATTATCAATGTCTATATCGGGAGAATAGAACCGGTTGAACAGCACCAGTCCGGAAATACCGGTCCACGAAAGTTGCAAAGCTATATTGGCAAAGCCCGAGAAATAATAGCTGATCTTGGCGGCTACCGGAATGCTGACCTGTTTAATGACAGCCTGAAGGATATCAAAATAAATCTGTTCAGTCTGTTCCGATTTCTTCTTCGGATCGGAAGGGAGGATGAAAATATTGAGTTCAAGGGCATCAGCCCCTGCATCCTGTATCTTTTTCGCAAAAGTCACCCACTCCGAAGATGAAACACAGTTGATGCTGGCTATGATCGGTATTTTTACGGAATCTTTCGCATCCCTGATCAGCTTAAGGTATCTTTCCAGGTCCTGGGTGCGTGTGTAATGGCTGATGTAATCGAGCGCTTCCGGATACGAATTCGCATCTTCATTCTGGCTCATGGTCTTGTTGATTACATGAGTGATTTGCTCTTCGAACAAAGATTTCAGCACAACAGCACCGACACCTGCTTTTTCAAGGTTAATGATGTTCTCAAGCGAATTGGTAAGCCCAGAACTCCCGGCTATGATAGGATTTTTGAGCTTAAGACCCATATAGGTCGTGGATAGATTTTTCATGTTGACTCCTGTAAATTACACCTTGGATTTAAGCGTGTCGGCTATCTTTTCAAGGGCAAATTTAAAGATTAATTGAAACTTAAATTCCAGTTTTAACCAATATTTAATTTCTGGAAGATTTTTTCATCCTGAAGGATCTCGACCGCTTTAAGAAATTCATCATCCATCTTTGACATAATTTCATAAAAGGCACTGATATCCCAGAGGTTTCGTGCAATCAAAGCCTTTATCTGGGTAGTAATGAGGTCTTTTGAAATATTCCAGTCGGTTTCGATATAATCGACTTTATTCTCCTTTCCCATAGCGGTGAAATCCCTGATCATCTCATCATCCACTTTGAAATGATCGATGAAATCTCCCAGGGTAGGGTATTTTTTATTCAACTCTAGCCTGTTGTCCTCCACAAACTTAAGGGTATACTGGTTGAATACGCCTTTTCTTCTAAGATCCACCAGGTAATCAGTATAAAGTGTGCTATCCCAGGGAATGAAGACATCCGGCATGATCCCTCCCCCCCCGTAGACAGTTCGTCCGGCGGGGGTCTGATACCTCAGTGAATCGGGAAGTTTAATGCTGTCGGCATATACATATTCCCCATGACGATACCGGTTCCGGAACTCCATGTAATATTCCTCCACTCCATTTTCATAAGGTCTCTGTATGCATCGGCCGGTCGGGGTATAATACCGAGCTGTTGTTAGGCGCAACACAGATCCGTCCGGTAGATTGAACGGTCTTTGTACCAACCCTTTGCCAAATGAACGCCTGCCGACGATAATGCCCCGGTCCCAGTCCTGAACAGCGCCTGACACGATTTCACTTGCGGAAGCCGAAGCGTCATCGATCAGGATGACCAGCTTTCCTTTTTCAAAATTCCCTTCCGGACTTGCAAAATAGTCCTGTCTGGCACTATTCAGTCCTTCAGTGTATACGATGAGCTTTCCTATTCCCAGGAACTCATCGGACAGTTCAACGGCGGTGTTGAGGTAGCCTCCGGAATTTCCCCGCAGGTCGAGGATGAGTTTGATCATCCCCTCCGATCTCAGTTTCAGGATGGCTTCATCAAATTCCTGCTGGGAGGTTTTGGAAAAACGATTGAGCCGGATGTAACCGATTTGCTCATCGACCATGAAAGTGGCGTCGATTGAATTGACCGGAATTTTATCCCGAAGGATAGTAAAATCCATAAGGCCGGTCCTACCCTGCCGGTAAATGGAAACATCCACGGCCGTTCCTTTTTTACCCCGAAGGCGTTTCATCACCCAATCATTGTTCACCTTGTCGCCCGTAGCATCCTCTCCGTCGATCCTGACGATTTTATCACCAGCCAGGATCCCCAGTTTTTCAGATGGCCCACCTGGAACAGGAGATATGATCAGGATGGTATCTTTATATATCTGAAAGGTGACCCCGATGCCTTCAAAACTGCCTTCCAGAGGTTCGTTTGCTTTGTCAACGTCCTCTTTGGAAATATAAGATGAATGAGGATCCAGTTCCTGCAACGATTCCACAATGGCGTCCGAGACCAGTTTGCTCATATCAACGCTGTCGACATAAGCAAGATCGATGATCTGCATAGCCGATACCAATTTCTGGATCTCCTGCTTGGAAAGAGGAGTTTGTCCGTATATCCAGACTGAAATTGACAAAACAATGCTCAGCAACCAAAACTTTTTCATAATCAATTTTTATAAATCTAATTAGTGCGACGATCCTGACGACTCTTCAATCTGCAATTTGTTGCGGACAATTTACCGGCGGCTTGTTACAAAAGGCAGACGGTGGTCAGGAATCTTTAAATCTAATCAATATGCCAGGATTTCCATACAGGCCTGGTAAATTTTACCGGTATCAGGCAGAATGGCCTTTTCCAGGATCCTGTTAAATCCAACAGGTGTAAAAGTTGAGCCCACTCTTCTGACCGGGGCATCGAGTGATTCAAAAGCTTCTGCCATGATCATAGCCACCAGTTCCCCGCCAAAACCGGCGAACACCTTGTCTTCATGCACCACGAGCGCTTTGTTGGTTTTACGGACAGATGCCAGTACAGCATCCTTGTCCAGTGGCACAAGAGAGCGAAGGTCCACCACTTCAATCTGTTTTCCGGTCTCCCCGGCAATTTTTTCTGCCGCCTGTATCGCCATGTGGGTTGTATTGCCATAGGTTATGATACTCAGGTCATTTCCTTCCCGTCTGATACGGGCCTTACCGAATGGCACTTCAAATCCTTCCGGTATATGGCACTCTGCAACGGGATCGTTGTAGAGCGCTTTCGGCTCGAGAAACAGGGTAGGGCCTTTGGAACGAATAGCGGTCCGTAAAAGGCCTGCTGCATCGTCGGCAAAGGATGGATACACGATCCGCATGCCGGGCAATGCGGTCAGGGTACCTTCAATCGTCTGGGAATGGTATAGTCCGCCGCCGATATAACCTCCCGATGCAAGCCTGATGGTGACATTGGCCGCGAATTTGCCATTTGACCGCCAGTAATCGTGGGTCATTTCCAGGTACTGCTCCATGGCGGGCCAGAAATAGTCGGCAAATTCGGCTCCCTCTACCACAATTCTCAGTTTGTCGTTAAACCGGCTCATCCCGTTGGCTGTCCCCAGGATATAATCCTCTGCGATCGGGGCATTGAATACGCGCAATTTGCCGAACATGTGCTGCATTCCCTTGGTTACGTTGAATATCCCCCCCTTATCTTTGTTAGCCACATCCTGTCCCCAGATAAAGGTGTCCGGATTATGCCTAAATTCCTCTTTCAAAGTATCATTCAGAGCCTGGATAAACTTCTTTTTGGGTCCGTCTTCATGATGGACGCCTTCCGGGTATTTGGCCGGCCGGTAAGGCTCTGGCAAAACATAATCAAAAATAGACGCCGGATCAGGATCAGGGCTCATTATGACTTTTTTATGAGCCGCGGAGATCTCCTTTTTAGCCCTGTCATCCAGGGTATCCAGGTCTTTATCCTTGAAAATTCCGGCATAGATCAATCTTTTACGGAATTTGAGCAATGGATCCCGGCTCCGGGCTTCGCTGATCTCATCGTCATCCCTGTAAAGCTCATGCCTGTCTGAATTGGAATGAGAGTGCATCCGGACACAATGGGCATGGACAATGACGGGCTTGCCGGTGGCGAGTACATGCCTTTTCGCAACGGTCATGGCGTTCATGCTGCTGAAAACATCCAGTCCGTTGCAGTATATGATCCTTAGGTTTTTAAACCCCTCGAAGTTGGTCGCTGCGTAGTAGTTAGCCGTCTGGTCGATTTTGGGGACCGAGATACCGTACCCGTTATCCTGGAAGACAAAAATGACGGGCAATTCTTCGTTACTGGCCCCATTGATCGCCTCATACACATACCCTTCGGAAGTGGATGATTCACCCTGTGAACTAATGGCAACACCTCCGGATTTGTAATATTTGATCGCCCTGGCTACCCCGACGGCATGCAGGGTATGGTTGCCCGTTGCAGAGGATACATTATGGATGTTCCATTCCGGTTTGGCAAAATGGTTGGACATATGCCTGCCTCCACTGGCCACATCATCTTTCTTGGAAAGTCCGTTCAGGATGATCTCTTCAGCCGTGAGACCGGCGGAAATAGCGGTTAACATATCCCTGTAATAAGGGAAAAGGTGATCTTTCGATTTGTCAAATATCTGGCCAATAGCCAGTTGAATCCCATCATGCCCCGCATAAGGCGCATGGTACGACCATCCCAGGGCTTGCTTAAGGTAATTCGGAGCTTTATCATCGATCTGCCGGCCCAGTGTCATCAGGTAATACCAATTTTCCAGCGTCGATTTATCGATGGTCTTAAGGGTGAAAACTTTATCTTCTCTGTTTATTCTCAGCCTTTTGTTCTGATACATAGGTTAGACTGCTTTTATATGAAAATCAAACAAATAGAGGAGCCAATTTGTTTGTGCAAATTTACACATAATTCCGACTATTTAAAAATATTCTAAATTGCCGCTTTTATATGACGTACTGATCAGGTCTTCTGTCGTCAAAAACATGGTTCCGGCGGGTGATCATCTTATTCCCGGAATATTCAGTATCTAACTCAAAGGTAACGATTTCAGGCTGAT
The DNA here is from genome assembly GCA_964619555.1 of uncultured Bacteroidales bacterium. GTDB lineage: Bacteria > Bacteroidota > Bacteroidia > Bacteroidales > JAGOPY01 > JAGOPY01. The sequence continues at coordinate 127,115 of CAZUDV010000003.1, forward strand.
CGGGCGACGCTATTCGGGTGATCACTCCGTCGGGACTGGTCACAAATGATTGACCGTTGAAATGAAGGCCCCGTTCCTCCCCTATCCGGTTAGCGGTTGCGATATAGATCCGGTTCATAAGCGCAAGCCCCGGCACGCATTTACGGGGATTCTCCGTGAGCAGGTTGGAAGGATGGCAGATCAGATCGGCGCCTTTCTGGGCAATTATCCTCCAGGGTTCCGGAAACAGGTAATCAAAACAGATCATGATACCAATCCGGAAACCCCCCAGGTCAAATACGGGAAGTCCTGCATTTCCTGGCAGGAAAATGTCTTTCTCATTCATAAAAAGATGCAATTTCCGGTATTTGCCTGCAATTCCGGAAGGTCCTACCAAGATGGCTGAGTTGTAAAGTTCACTGCCCTCCCGCTCATTGATGCCCGATACAATATGTATTTGTTTGTCCGCTGCCTGATCCATGAGGAATTTCTGAAAGATCCCTTCTCCCCCTACCGGCTCCGAAAATTCCATCGCTTCGTCGCGGTGGCTGAAATTATATCCGGCATTCGACAACTCGGGTAAAATAACCAGCGAAGCATCTTCAACGGATTCAAAAAGCTCACTCAGAATGTTGATATTTGCAGTCGGATTGCACAAAACCGGCTGAAACTGTATAATTGCAACTTTTGTTTTCATGGTATTATTTTCGGATCACTTCAAATTCGCCGCTGCTTAAAATCCGGATGATCGTAGAGGGTTTTGTCCGGACCACAACATCCCGGTTATAATCCACAACATAATCCACGGCGCTCCTTATTTCGTCCCCTATTTTGCTATAGGTCAGCGGAGTAGGCTGACCGGATATATTGGCGGAAGTGGAAACCAATGGCCTGTCGAGTTCGGCAATGAGCTGTCTGCAGAATTCATCCTGAACGATCCTGATGGCAAGGGTTCCGTCCTCGGCGATGATATTTTTTGCTATGTTCCGGGCCTCGGGATAGATGATGGTCAACGGCTCGCTGTATCTCTCGATCAGGTCATATGCGATCGGGGGCACTTTACCGACATACCTGGAGATTTTACCGGGATCATCCAGCAGCACGATCATGCTTTTGCTCTCATAACGCTGCTTTATCTTGTATATCTTTTCGACAGGCTTTGCCAGAGTAGCATCGCATCCGATTCCCCATATCGTATCGGTAGGATACAGGATGACTTTGCCTTTTCTAAGGAAAGCAAGTGTTTTTTTGATTTCATCCAGCATTTCAGAATCGGTTTATAAGTTCATTCGTATCGATGGTCGTCGCGCACCTGAAATGTTTTTCGGGGCATTCCCTGTACCCGTGCAGCCCGCATGGCCTGCAGGACAATTTCTCATGAGTCTCGACGACCATAGAATCGTCAGAAAGCGGGCCAAAACCAAAATCAGTCACGGTTGAACAGAAAACAGCCGTAACCGGTGCGTTGACAGATGAGGCCAGGTGCATCGGAGCCGAATCATTTACAAAATTCATCCGGGCACCCTTCATCAGGGCTGCCGACTGCAGAAAGGTCAGTTCTCCGGCCAGATTGCGGATGTTTGACCTGCCTGAATTGATCCGGATCCGTTCACACAGACTATGGTCCCTGCCAGATCCCATTAATAACACCGTTATATCCTGATCAGCCCGACAGATGAGCTGGATCCATTTTTCTTCCGGAAGTTGTTTGGTAAACCAGAGCGATGCCGGGGCAATGCACACATAAGGATTACCCGTATATTCTTTCACTGCATGAAAGTCGGCTTCGGATGGATAAAGTTTCAATTTCCTTTCGGTCGATTTGACCAGGTCCCGGATCAGCATCAGGTTACGGTCAACTTCGTGCACATTTGACTGTCCTATGACATGTACCGCCTTATGCGTAAACAGGAAGGATAACGGGTTTTTATTAAACCCTGACCGGACCCTGGCACCGGATAAAGAAGTAATGAGGCCGGTGGAAAAGAATCTCTGCACATTGATCACCATTTCATACTTCTCCTTTCGGATCAACCGGATCAATCGGGCGAGGTGGCTGAATTTAGAGTGTGTTTTATCCCACGTCAATATATGCCTGATGAGGGGATGGTTGGAAAGCAGGTTTTCAAAGCCTTTTTTTAATAGAAAATCGATCTGGGCAACGGGAAATTCCCGGGCCAGTGATTCGATCAGCGGTGTGGCCAGGATCACATCCCCTATGGAAGCTGTTTGTATGATCAGAATCTTTCGGGTTGTTGTCATCACGAAAGTTTCCAGTGATAAATGACGGAAAACCGTTTATTTTCTTGCATTCGGGTTATAGCCTCTCTGCTTTGCCATATCTTCAAGCCTTTTCTGAAAACCGGACTTTTTCTCCGGTTTCAGTTTGTTCTCCTGGATCTGTTTATGAAGCTTGTCTTCGTCAACAAACCATTGAAAGGCATACATCTGTGCAAAGGTGATGAGGTTGACCAGCAAATAATAGTAGCTTAGTCCGGAAGAATAATTATTGAAAATTCCCAGGAACATGATGGGCATCAGGTACATCATCGTTTTCATCCCGGGCATTTGCTGGGAACTGCTGCCCATCATTTTATTGTTCAGATAAGTATAAACAATGGTAGAAATAGTCATCAGCAAAGTAAAGAGGCTGACATGATCGCCATAGAAAGGGATGGTGAAGGGCAGATTGAGCACCGAATCATAAGATGACAGGTCATTGGCCCAAAGGAAAGGTTGCTGCCTGAGTTCAATGGAAGCCGGGAAGAATCGGAACATGGCGATCAGGATAGGCATTTGCAGCAGGATCGGTATGCAGCCTGACATTGGATTGACGCCTGCTTTTTTGTACAGGGCCATGACTGCCTGCTGTTTCTTCATGGCATCCTCCTTCTTGGGGAATTTAGCGCCTATCTCATCGATTTCCGGTTTTAGCAGCCTCATTCTTGCTGAGGAGAGGTAAGTTTTGTAGGCTACCGGAAAGAGGACGATCTTCAACAAAACCGTAAGGACCAGGATAACGATTCCATAGTTCCACCCGAAACTTCCGAGGAAATTGAATACCGGGAGCACGGCATAACGGTTGATCCATTGCATGAGGAAGAAACTCCAGCCCAGGGGTATCTGCCGTTCAAGGTCAAGCTTGTATTTCCGGAGGATGTTGTACTTGTTGGGGCCCATATAGAGGGACATCCCGATTGATTCGTCTTTGGCACCCGAATAGGGTATGCCTATTTTATAATAAAGTGACCGAAGGTATCTTTCATTCGATGGGGCGGTCACAGAGGAAACCCGCATGACAGGATCCACAAAATACTTATCAGCGACAAGGGCAACGGAAAAGAACTGTTGTTTCATGGAGACCCACTTGATCTGGTCACGCAGGGACTCTTCATCATCCTTATTTTCCTTCAAAAACTGCACCTCGTCTTCATTGATCTTATGATAAATGGTGGTACCGTTCATTTGGTCCACATGCTTTTCCTGCTTGAGCATGTCGACTCCCCATTCAAAATCCACATACCCCCGGGCCGCATCCACGGTTTTTTCCATATTCCGGAAATTGACATCGAAACCCACCATGTAATTATTCCCTTTAAGGGTGTAGAGGTATTCGATATACCGGTCCGGATCGGGCACCGAGTCGGAGGAAGCGTACAGCCGAAGAGCAAAACGAATTTCATTGTCACCGCTGACCTGTAAGGTATTGTTGGCTTGTGATCCGTCATCCGGCCATACAGGTTCGAAATAGAACTCTGCCGTGTTGATGGTCCGGTTATCGGCAAAGAAAGTAAGTCCGAAATTGCTGGTATCACTGTCGAACATCAGCAGGGGCAATCCGTCCCAGGTCTTGAAATTTTTCAGTTCGATTGAACTGATCTTTCCACCCAGGGTGGACAAACCGATTCTCACCAGGTCGTTTTCAAGAAAGATCTTTTGGTTGGTTCCCTTTGAAGAAAGTGCAAAAGAACCATATTTATCCTGCAGGGCAGCTATTTCAGGGGAGGTTTGTTCCGTGGCCAGGACCTGCTCGGCCCCTGCAGTTGCGATTTCTTCCCTTGCCTGGGTTTCATTGAGCTTCGCAGCAAAGTCGAGCGAATCCCTCAGGCGTTGCATAGCCAGGAGGGAATCCTGTCTATGCTTTCTCTCCGCCAGTTCCTCTTTAGATGGAGCGGTAAAAAAATAATAGCCAATAAGTATTCCGAAAATGAGAAGAAAACCGATTATTGTATTTCTATCCTTCATAGAAAGTCTGTTTCACATCATTCAGTAAAGAGCAGCAAAGATAGTGCAAATGGCTTGAAGTGCCCTTAAAACTTTTAATTAATGACTAAGGGCCATGTGCCGTTGTTGCTTATGCTTGATGGAAGCGCCGATAAATCCCACGAAAAGCGGGTGCGGCTTATCGACCGTACTGCGGTATTCAGGGTGAAACTGTACTCCAATGAACCAGGGATGGTCATTCAATTCTATGATTTCCACCAGGTCCTGCTCCGGATTGATACCTGCGGGGACCATGCCTGCATTCCGGTATGCATCGAGGAAATGATTGTTGAATTCATAACGGTGCCGGTGCCTTTCCGAAATTTCTTTCTGCTGATAGATCTTTTCCACCTTTGTGCCCTTAATGATCCGGCAGGAATAAACTCCAAGCCTCATAGTCCCCCCTTTGTTCATGATCTTCTTCTGTTCCTCCATCATATCGATTACCGGATATGGTGTTTCCACGTCCATTTCGGTCGAATGTGCCCCATTCAGGCCCAGCACATTCCGGCCGAATTCCACCACAGCACATTGCATGCCCAGGCAAATACCCAGGAATGGTATCCCGTTTTCCCTGGCATGACGGATCGCACTGATCTTCCCTTCAATCCCCCTGTGTCCAAATCCCGGGGCCACAATGATCCCGTCGAAACCTTTCAGCTTTTCGCTGCAGTTCTCATCGGTGAGGCTCTCGGAATGGATCGATGACACATGCACCTTGCACTGGTTTTCTGCTCCTGCGTGGACGATGGATTCCTGGATGGATTTATAAGCATCTTTCAGCTCGACATATTTACCTACCAGGGCGATCCTGACGTCTTCCATGGGATTTTTGATCCGGTACACAAATTCTTCCCATTTGGTGAGATCGGGTTTCTTATCCGAAGGGAGGTTCAGTTTACGGAGCACCTCCACATCGAGCTTTTCGTCCCGCATCAGGATAGGTACTTCGTATATCGTCCTGGCATCTATGGACTCTATGACGGAGGATGATTCGACGTTACAGAAAAGGGCAATCTTATTGCGGATATTCTGGTTAAGGTGTTTTTCCGTCCGGCATACAATAATATCCGGTTGTACTCCGGATTCCAGCAGGGTTTTAACCGAGTGTTGGGTGGGTTTGGTTTTCAGTTCGCCAGCAGCAGCCAGATAAGGCACCAGTGTGAGATGGACTGAAAGGCATTTACCCTGCATTTCCCATTTCATCTGCCTGACAGCTTCGATATATGGCAGTGACTCTATATCCCCGACCGTACCGCCAATTTCAGTGATGACAAAATCAAAATCAAATTTATTTCCGAGTATCTGGATATTCCGCTTGATCTCATCCGTGATATGGGGGATGACCTGAACGGTTTCCCCAAGGTAATCCCCTCTTCGTTCCTTCTCGATAACTGTCTGATAGATCCTGCCTGTCGTCACATTGTTGGCCTGCGAGGTAGGCACATTGAGGAACCGCTCGTAATGACCGAGATCCAGGTCGGTTTCAGCTCCGTCTTCGGTGACATAACATTCCCCGTGTTCATAAGGGTTCAGAGTTCCGGGATCGACGTTAATGTATGGGTCAAGTTTCTGGATAGTTACCGAGTAGCCACGGCTTTGCAACAATTTGGCCAGGGAAGCGGAAATGATCCCTTTTCCCAGTGAGGAAGAAACACCTCCTGTAACGAAAATATATCTGGTTTTAGACATGTATTAAAAATGTCACAATTATACGGATCAATAATAGGTATACCATTGCACTCCCGCGATATGCTTCGCGAGTCGGAGAACCTGGATGGTATAGCCGAACTCGTTGTCGTACCATACATAGAGAACGATCGTTCTCCCGTCTGCCGATACCAGCGTTGCCGGTGCATCGAAGATCCCGGCACAGCTATCACCGATGAAATCGGTAGAAACGGCCTCCGTTGAAGCAGAGAACCTGATCTGCTCAACCAGCCTGCCATGCAGGGCAGCTTCCCTGAGGATCTCGGTGACTTCATCAACCGTTGTCTGACGCTGAACGGTCAGCGACAGGATAGCGAGCGATACATTCGGAATGGGGACCCGGACGGCATTGGCCGTCAGTTTCCCTTTCAGCGACGGTATTGCTTTTGCTGCGGCCGATGCAGCGCCGGTGGAAGTAAGGACCATGTTGATCGGAGCCGATCGTCCCCTTCTCGGTTTCTTATGGTAATTATCTGTCAGATTCTGGTCGTTTGTATAGGCATGGATGGTCTCGATATGGCCTTTGTCAATCCCTAGTTTATCTTCGATGGAAAACAATACCGGAACAATGGCATTGGTTGTGCAGGACGCGGCTGAATAGACCTTTTCGGATTCATAGTCGATGGTACCGTCATCATGATTCACGCCATAAACGATATTGGGAACGTCGCTCTTGGCCGGGGCGGTTAGAAGAACTTTTTTAATTCCTTTGGCTTTCAGGTGCCTGGCAAGGTCTTCTCGTTTTGTCCAGACCCCGGTACTGTCGATCAGCAAGGCATCATGGATCCCTTCCGCTTCGTAGTCGATTTCTTCGGGATTGCTGGCTGCGATCATTTTAACCACATGACCATTGATGATCAGTGCCTTATTGTCGACATCCTCGATCACCACTCCCCGGAAAGGTCCATGGATGGAATCGTTCTTGAATAATGAGGCCCTTTTCCGGATCTCTTCCGGTGAATTACCGCGGGTAACAATAGCCTTGACATTCAATTGCGTACCATTACCCTGTATGATCAATTCCCTGGCTACCAGTCGGCCAATGCGGCCAAATCCGTAAATGACCACATCCACAGGTTTATCATAGGTCACCCTGGCTCCGATCAGGCCCTTCAGTTTGTTTTCCAGGAAAGTCCTGACATCCGGAAAATTTTGCCCTTCTTTGGTCCATTCATAATTCAATTGCCCAATGTCTATCCTGGCAGGTGGCAGGTTTAACTTCAGCAATTCCCTTCCTATCAGCACCGAATCCTGGATCTTGAGCGCTTTGCCAATCACGGAAAGAGAATGGAAATGCTTTTTCAGGATGACACTGGAGGACCTGTCGATCAGCTGGCTTCGGAAAATGATCAGCTCAATGGATCTGTCATAATACAGTTGTCCGACTATATTGACAAATTCAAAACCGGCTTTCTCATCGGTAATCCAGCTTTCCAGGGAATTAGTCATATCCGGATCCTGGTTCCCGCCGAAAGGTTCAAACTGGTCTGGCATATTTCAAGGATTTAGTTATGATATTGTATAATTGAATTCCATGCAATAATAACAAAAATAAAAAAACAAAAGACCATAGCTCAAAAATGAGCTATGGTCCTGCATATCTTACAGATACAATTCAGATCACTCTCCCAGGTAAGCTTTAAGGAGTTTGCTCCTGGAAGTATGTTTTAGTCTTCGGATTGCCTTTTCTTTGATTTGTCTTACTCTTTCCCTGGTGAGATTGAATTTCGCCCCGATCTCGTCCAGTGTCAATCCATGGTTCATACCAATGCCATAATATAGGTTTATGACGTCCCTTTCTTTTTCCGTGAGGGTGGACAGGGACCGCTGGATTTCCTTGTTGAGGGATTCCCTCATCAGGTTGCTGTCTGTCCTCGGTGAATCATCCGACATGTAAACGTCCAGGAATTTGGTTTCTTCATCTTCGGCGATGGGTGCGTCCATCGAGATATACCGGGTGGTGATCCGAAGCGCTTTGTCGAGTTTATGTTCGGGGATATCCAGTTTCTGTGCGATTTCATCCGCAGACGGGGGCCTTTCAAATTCCTGTTCCAGCCTGGATGTTGCTTTCTTGATCTTGTTCAGGCTGCCGACCTGGTTCAGGGGCAAACGGACAAGCCGTGACTGTTCAGCCAGGGCCTGGAGTATGGACTGGCGGATCCACCAAACGGCATAGGAAATAAATTTAAATCCCCGGGTCTCATCAAATCTTTGGGCGGCCTTGATCAATCCAAGGTTTCCCTCATTGATCAGGTCGGGCAGACTAAGTCCCTGGTTCTGGTATTGTTTTGCCACTGAAACCACGAAACGGAGGTTGGCTTTGACCAGCTTGTCGAGGGCTTTATCGTCCCCTGACTTGATGCGCCGCGCCAGTTCAACCTCCTCTTCAGCTGTGATAAGCTCTTCCCTGCCAATATCCTGCAAGTATTTATCCAGCGAAGCAGTCTCACGGTTTGTTATGGACTTTGAAATTTTTAACTGTCTCATTTTGTGTGATTAACGCTTTATTATTCTGCCGCCTTCAGTATCTAAATATAAGGAATAATTCAAGCTTATGCAAATTTTAAACGGGCAAAGATACAAAAAATTATGGCTTATTTAGAATATATTTAAACAAGTTCGCCGACATTTACAGGATAAAGCCATAATTCATCCTCATTCCATTCGGATAGACACCCTCGATCCGGATCACTCCGCTTCGGATATTCCCAAGGGCATATTCCACATCGGATTTGGATTTGATCTTCACTCCGTTGATCTGTAAAATGATGAATCCTTCCTGTACTCCTCCCCTTTTCAGCATGCCGTCAGTAAGTTCAGTAACTTTTAATCCGTAAGTCAGTCCAAGGTTATCGGCATCCTTATCAGGAACATTTTCGAGCACAGCGCCCAGGTCCGAAAGGAAGGAATCGGTTTCCTTTTTGGTGATATCCGTATTGCCTTCCTGGTTTCTGAGTTCCACGCTATACTGCTGTCGCTTCCCTTCCCTGTCGACCGTAACCGTCACAAAATCGCCGGGATTGTGCTGCCCGATGATTTCAAGCAATTCAGCATTTGTCGTCACTGGCATATTATCTACCGAAACGATCACATCTCCCGAACGCATCCCGGCTGATTTGGCCCCCCCGTTTTCCGAAACCGATTCCACATAAACGCCATTCACCAGGTCCAATCCCTTTTCCTTCGCAAATCTTGAATCCACCTCCCGGATCGACACCCCGATGTAGGCCCTTTGCACGTTACCGTAATTCAGCAGATCATCGGCCACTTTCCTTACAATGTTGGAAGGAATGGCAAACGAATACCCGGTGTAAGACCCTGTATTACTCGCAATTGCTGCATTAACGCCTATGAGCTCGCCGTTCATATTGACCAGCGCACCACCGCTGTTACCCCGGTTTACGGCGGCATCGGTCTGGATGAAAGATTCGATGGCGCCTTCTGTCCCCAATATGTTAATATTCCGTGCCTTGGCGCTCACAATACCGGCCGTTACCGTGGAGGTCAGATTGAACGGGTTACCGACTGCCAGGACCCACTCCCCGATCTTGACATTATCTGAATTCCCAAAAATGACAAAAGGCAGGTTTTGACCTTCGATCTTAATCAATGCCAGGTCCGTCTTGGGGTCGGTACCGACCAGGTTAGCCTCAAATTCCTGCTTGTCGTTAAGGGTTACCTGGATATTGCTGGCACCCTCCACCACGTGATTATTGGTTACGATATAACCATCAGCGGAGATGATGACCCCTGAACCAAATCCTGTATAAGTCTGGTCCTGTGCACCATAAGGATATCCGAACAAATCCCTGAACGGAGCAAAGAAATCATCATAATAAGTTGATTTCCTTGTAAATTCTGATTTTATATGAACCACCCCATGAACGGTTTTTTCTGCTGCCGTTGTAAAATCAGGACCATTGAAGGGCGCTACAGGCAGGTAACCTGCAGGGATCATCCTGGCATTTGATTCTTCCATTGCCTCAGTCCCCGTTACCAAAACGGGTTTCTTACCGGTAAATATTCCCCTGATGCCCCATACGATTATCACAGCTAACGCTGCAACAGCCATAATTTGAATTAGTCTTTTCATGTTCAGATAAACAATTAATCGTTATAAAAGTTCATTGTTTTTCCCGTCCGGAAAACGGTATAATTTCTTCAAATAGTGTGCCTTTCCGGTGTTAAATTATGTTAAAAGAAAGGCTTGTTATGAGAAGTCAAGGTAAGCTTTTTTATATAATTTTGGCGACAGTTAGGCGAAAATGCTTTTAAACTTTCTGAAATACCACGGCACAGGCAACGACTTTATCCTGCTCGACGGCAGATCTGTTCAGCCGGAAATGAGCCGGGAAACCATTGCCCGATTGTGTGACCGGCGCTTTGGCATTGGCGCCGACGGGCTCATAATTCTGAAAACGGCCGGGGAATTTGATTTCAGAATGGTCTATTTCAATTCTGATGGAAAGGAAAGCACCATGTGTGGCAATGGCGGTAGATGCATTATTGCTTATGCTGACTTTTTGTCACTTATTGAAAATGAAGCCCACTTCATTGCAATCGACGGGCCCCACAATGGAAAGATCCTGGAAAAGAAAGGGGACACCTTTCAGGTTCTTCTGCACATGAAAGATGTCGTAAAAATTGACCGATGGCGGGACGACCTGGTCCTGGACACCGGTTCCCCTCATCTTGTGGTATTCCGAGACGAACTGTCTTTTGAAGATATCCGGCCAATTGCCAGGCCCCTGAGGTATCATGAGCAATTCAGACCGGGTGGCATCAATGTCAATTTCGTGCTGGAAAAAGACGGCGTGATCCATGCCAGGACCTATGAAAGAGGAGTTGAGGACGAAACCCTGTCATGTGGCACAGGTGTCACGGCATCAGCACTGGCTTATGCGTTCAGGAACAACATGGAGGGTGGAATTCTGCCGGTGAGTACGAAAGGGGGAAATCTGAAGGTTCATTTTAAGAGAGATCCTGACGGCAGATTTCATGATATTTGGCTGGAAGGCCCCGCCGTTAAGGTGTTTGAAGGAGAAATACGGATTTAGGATTTAGAATTTGGGATTTGGATCTTTTATTGCGATTTAATAATGTTAGGTGAAAAAGTTAAGTTAAGAGCGCTGGAGCCGGAAGATGTCGGCAGATTGTACAAATGGGAAAATGACATGTCAATCTGGCATCTGTCCAATATGATCACTCCCTTGTCGAAGTTCACGCTTGAGCAATACATTATGGACTCCGCATTGGACATTTATGCCTCCAAACAGTTGCGCATGATGATCGACCTTAACGAGGAGCAGGATGGTATTATTACGATCGGTTCCATTGATTTGTTCGATTATGAGCCTGCCCATCACCGGGCAGGGATAGGGATCATGATACTCAGGGAATTCCGCGGCAAAGGGTATGCTGCTGAAGCCCTGGACCTTCTCATCAACTACGCTTTCGAAACCTTGCAAATGCACCAGGTATACAGCAATATTGCCCCGGATAATACAGACAGCATCAAACTTTTTCAGAGCAGGGGATTTATAATGGTCGGAATTAAAAAAGACTGGAACCGGATACGTAATTCCTGGCAGGACGAATGCCTCTACCAGCTGGTGAATCCCAACCATAATCTATAGAGATGCCCATCACCAGCAGATTAACGAGCGAAAAACCGAGGAAACCGAGGTTTCACCGGATCATCCTTCTGCTGTTAGGCATTCTGACAATCATTTCCCTAGTTATAGCTTACCGGTATTACCACTTTATATTTTCTCCAAATGTAGATACACACGGTGTGTCAGGGTTTTCCATTATCATCCCCACCGGATCAGACTTTGAAGACGTTAAAAGCATATTGTATTCTAATGGGTTGATTATTAACCGAAGGGCATTTGAATGGGTTGCGAGGAAAAAAGATTACCCCTCCCTTATCAAACCAGGGCATTATGTAGTCAAGTCTTCCATGAATAACAACCACCTGGTGAACATGCTCCGGTCTGGCGAACAGGCACCGGTAAAAGTGGTTTTTAATAATATCCGCACCATAGAACAATTAGCCGGTAAAATAGCATTACAGATCGAAGCCGATTCGATTTCGTTGATCCAGTGCTGGCAGGACAGGGAGTTCCTGAACAGCCTGGGATTTTCGCCCGGTAACATTAACACTATGTTCATTCCGAACACATATGAGATGTGGTGGAACAGCGATGCTTACGGTTTCACGAGAAGAATGAGCAAGGAATATCACCGTTTCTGGGATGGCAGCCGATCAGAAAAGGCCCGAACATTGAACATGAGCATTGAAAATGTCGTCATACTGGCTTCAATAGTGGAGAAAGAGACTGAAAAAGATGATGAAAAGCCTGTCATTGCAGGTGTTTACATCAATCGCTTAAAGAAAGACTGGCCGCTGCAAGCTGATCCGACCGTGAAGTTCGCCTTAGGGGAATTCGATCTGAAAAGGGTCCTGAAGGTGCATACGGAGTTCGATTCCCCCTACAATACCTATCAACGCACCGGCCTTCCGCCCGGTCCGATCTGTATTCCATCCATAGCATCCATCGATGCGGTGCTGAATTTCCGGAAACATGATTACATGTTCTTCTGCGCAAAATCGGATCTGTCGGGTTATCATGCTTTTTCCAGGACATTGGCGGAGCATAACCGGCATGCCAAAGCATATCAGAAAGCGCTCGACAGCAGAAAAATAAGGTAGGTTCCGAGCCGAAAAAATATGAAATGAAGAAACGAATCCTCACCGGTCTTATATTCATGGCGTCTGTTAATGGCGCACTGCATGGCCAGTTTCAGACCGGCAGCAGGTCGGCGGATCCGGATACCAATTTAGTCCACAAGGGCCGTCTGATAGGAGTTTCCGTGGCAGCCGGCACCCTGTATGCCGGCAGTATGGCCGGCCTTTACCAACTCTGGTATGCCGATTATCCTCAATCGTCCTTTCATTTCATCAATGATTGCGGGCAGTGGCTTTCCATGGACAAGATAGGCCATACCGTCAGTTCCTACTGGATCGGACGGATTGGTTACGAAAGCCTGCGATGGAGCGGCCTGGAGAATAAGAAAGCCATCTGGTACGGCGGCACCTGGGGAATGGTGTTTCTGACAACGGTCGAAATATTTGACGGATTTTCAGAAGAATGGGGTGCTTCGGGCTGCGACATAGCAGCCAACACGCTTGGTACGGCCATTTTCATCGGACAGCAGTTGCTTTGGGACGACCAGCGGTTTACCCTGAAATATTCATTTCATCCGACCGAATATGCGGATTACCGTCCGGACCTGCTGGGTGAGAACTTTGTCCAGCAAATGCTGAAGGATTACAATGGCCAAACCTACTGGCTATCGGCGAATATTTCCTCTTTCCTTAAAAAGGACACGCGGTTCCCCCGCTGGCTGGATGTTTCCTTTGGATATAGCGGGGAAGGAATGCTTGGCGCCCGGTCCAATCCGGCCGAGTATAATGGACAACCATTACCGGAATTCGAAAGATATTCCCAGTATTTCATCTCTCTGGATGCCGACCTGACCAAGATCAGGACCAACAATGAAACAGTCAGGCTGCTGCTCAACCTGATCGGATACATCAAGGTACCTTTCCCCGCGGTGGAATTCAACCGCGCCGACAAAGTCAGATTTCATTGGTTTTATTTCTAAGTTTCAAAACTGATGGCAAAAAGAACGATCATCTGGGATTTCAACGGCACCTTACTGAATGACATGCAGGTCTGCATCGACTGTATGAACATTTTACTCGAAGACCGGGGCTTGAATACCATGGATCTTGAAAAATACAGGGATATCTTCACTTTTCCGGTCCGGGACTACTATCAGGCTCTTGGTTTTAATTTTGAACTGGAACCTTTTGAAGTCCCTGCTCATCAATTCATCGACCTTTATCGCCGGAGGCTTATCACAGCCCCCCTGCACAGCGAATCGGATATAATGCTCAAATATTTCAGCGCCAAAGGGTTCCGTCAGATCATACTGTCGGCAATGGAACAAAATTTACTGGAAGAGGCCCTCGAAGCAAAAGGGATTAAACATTATTTTACCGCCATTGCCGGTATCCGGGACCACCTGGCTGACGGGAAACTGGAAATGGCAATAGAAATTCTGCGTCATCACGATTTAAGCCGGGAAGAATATATTATGGTGGGGGATACCCTGCACGATCTCGAGGTAGCAACCGGACTAGGAATAGATATTGTCCTGGTGGCGCAGGGCCACCAGTCATTTGAAAGATTGTCGGGACTGGGGTGCACGGTAGTGAAAAACCTGGAGGAACTGAAAACTATTATTTCCTGATAAGCAGAATGCCTGAGAACCCAAGTACTGTTATTCTTCCTCCTCACCTTTATCTGAGATCAACCGGCCATTCCTGTACTCTTCTTTCAATACCAGTTCACCGATATCTGTGAGATAGATCCAGGTCCCCTGTTTGTTGTCATTCAAATAGGTGCCGGTCACCTCGATCTTCCCGTTAAGGTGATAGATGGTAAAGGTCCCTTCCAGCAGCCCGTTCACATAGGTAGCTGTCTGTTTGAGTGAGCCATCCGTAAAATACTGGGTCCAGGGGCCATGCTTGAGATCGTTTCGATAGGTCAGTGCTTCTGCCACGGTACCGTCTTCATAGTAGACTTTCCAAACCCCTTCCCGGCTTCCGTCAATATAATGTTCCTCGGAAGCGAGCAGCCCTTCCTCTTCCGAATAATAAAGCCATGTGCTGTCTTTTTTCTGATCCAGGTATTTGCCCCTGGCCAGCATCTTGCCATTTGGGTGAAAATTAGTGATATAAGAGATCCTTCCACTGTCGTGTTGTTGAACGATCGCTTTGATGGCACCGTTGGGATAGAAATATTGGAATTCCCCGACCGGTTTCCCGTTTTGGAATTCGCCGGTAAATTTCAGGTTTCCGTCCCCGTCATAGACCCTCCATAATCCCTGCCTTTTCCCGTGGCTGTCGACTTTATTGATATGGCTGTCAGTCAGTTCCTGGCTGAAGAGGAAATTAATGCTGAGCACAAGAATGAACAGTATGATCAGTCGATTCATCAATGCTGTATTTGGTTAATTTTGCATGAAAACGTAAAATTATCCAAATTATTCTTTAAAAGCCATTGCATGGTATATTCTTCAAAATTGCTGGAAAATGCTGTTAATGAGCTGGCAAGACTACCCGGGATCGGACGGAAGACCGCTCTTCGCCTGGCTCTTTTCCTTATCAGGCGCGATACAGCGGATGTCGAATCATTCAGCCAGGCTATCATGAGAATGAAGACGGAACTGAAGCAGTGTTCGGTCTGCCATAACATTTCCGACACGGAAATCTGCGACATATGCTCCAATCCGAAAAGGGACCACACTGTTGTCTGCATCGTTCAGGATATAAGAGACGTTATGGCGATCGAGAATACGGGCCAGTACAATGGGGTTTATCACATCCTGGGAGGCATCATTTCCCCGATGGAAGGGATCGGCCCTGACGATCTCACGATCGCTTCGCTCGAAAAAAAGGTATCGGAAGGCAAAATACATGAGATTATCCTGGCATTGCCGGCCACTGTTGAAGGCGATACGACCAATTTCTACATCTCCAGGAGGCTTGGCGAGTATGATCTTCTGATTTCAGTCATTTCAAGGGGTGTTGCGATAGGAGACGACATAGAGTTCACCGATGAAATAACGCTGGGAAGATCGATAGTCAATCGCATTCCTTATAATTCAGGAACCTGAGGATCTGAACAGGCTTTAATCCAGCCTTCTCCGGTCAATCTCGAAAAGGTCAAGCTGGTTGGCGGTGGCGAAGTTTTCTTCCGGTAACGCCTTGGTATATCCGAAATATTTTCTCAGCACTTTTTTGATGAGCTTATTCCGGGTAGTTTTACGGGCTTTACAGTATATATCCAGTGATTCCTTCTGAGAAGCGGACAGTTTCACCTTAACGGTGTGATAACGGACCTTTTTGCGCTTTTTCCCGGCTTTCTTTTTTACAGGCATAGGAAAAATAGAATTTCGCAGTCTAAAGTAATCCGAAATCAGGAAGGATGGAAATTATCCTCATCCAAATTATTAACAGTCCAGTGATGAAATCTCCCGGATTATCTTCCGGGCGTATTCCCCTGCTGTCGCAAGATCTGGGCCCTCGGCATAAATCCGGATAACGGGCTCCGTATTGGAAGGCCTCAGATGGATCCAGCCATCCTCCAGATCGATCCTGACGCCGTCCGTATCATTAATGGGACGACCCGCATAAAGACTTTTAACAGCTGAAAACAGACTATTGAGATCCACTCCGGGTTTGAGGTCGATTTTATTTTTTGAGATGGCATAATCTGGATATTTCCTTCGCAAATCCGAGCATTTCATTTCCGATTTGGCCAGATGAGTGAGAAAAAGCGCAATTCCGACCAGTGCATCCCTTCCATAATGAAGAGCAGGGTAGATCACCCCGCCGTTGCCTTCCCCTCCTATCACGGCATTGCATGATTTCATCTTTTCGACTACATTCACCTCCCCGACTGCTGAGGCAAAATACCGGCCGCCATATTGTTCCGTGACATCTTTCAAGGCTCTCGTAGAGGAAAGGTTGGAAACTGTATTCCCTGGCAGGTTTTTCAGGACATAGTCAGCGACTGCCACGAGTGTATACTCTTCCCCGAAAAACCGGCCGTCCTCGCTGATAATCGCCAGCCGGTCCACATCGGGATCCACCACAAACCCGGCATCTGAACGGGTTTCAGGCACCACCCTGCTGATTTCGCCGAGGTGCTCCGGCAAAGGTTCCGGATTGTGGGGAAAGAGTCCGTCCGGAACTGCATTGACCGGGACTATATCACTCACTCCCAACGCTTTCAGTAATTCCGGCAAGGCAATTGCACCGACGGAGTTAACCGCATCGAAGGCAATTTTGAAATTCCGTTTACGGATAGCATCAACATCGACCAACGGCAGGGCAATGATCTTATCGATATGCTCTCGCAAATGATGCTGATTCCGATTATATTTCCCGATCCTTGTGTGATCCATAAATTCGAACAGATCCTGCTGCCCGGCTATTCTGAGCAGTTCTTCACCCTCGGCCACCGACAGGAATTCCCCTTTTGAATTGAGCAGTTTCAAGGCATTCCACTGGGCGGGATTATGGCTGGCTGTCAGGATGATCCCACCATCAGCCCCCTCGGATATCACGGCCAGCTCAACCGTCGGAGTAGTTGCCAGCCCGGTGTCCGTCACATCTGCTCCGCAGGCCATCAAAGTCCCTGCAACGATCTTACTGACCATCTCACCCGTTGTCCGGGCATCGCGTCCAATGACAATCCTGGGCCTGCTTTGCCCCGTTTGCGCCCGGGTAAGGTGAACATAAGCTGCGGTAAACTTTATGATCTCGGCAGGAGTAAGGCCTGTCCCAACAATCCCACGGATTCCGGAAATGGATTTGATCAGGGTCATAAGGAAAATTTTTACGCAAATGTAGCTATAACACATGAAGTAAAGCATTCCCCAATGACAGATATATGGAAATCCGTATACCTCCCGGATTGGCTCAGAATTTTTGACTAATTTTGCAACCCCTGAAGTGGAGACAATTGAATGGAACAATCTTTCGACTATAATGAAACCGATCTCAAGGCACTGGTGGAACGGTTTGAAGCGATGCTGAACAAGAACGGGAGCTCCTTTTTCGATGTGGAAGACCTGGAGGATATTATAGATTTTTACATTGACAACCAGGAAGCCACGCGAGCCAGAAAAGCGCTGGACCTGGCTATGGCACAGCATCCCGGATCCACGGCATTCCTGATTAAAAAAGCCCGGTACCTGGTTTTGGTCAATAAACCGCAGAGCGCCATAAATCAACTGGATGAACTTGAAAAGATTGACCCCACCAATGCTGACATTTACCTGCTGAAAGGCACTATCCTGAGCAGCCTGAAAAAATTCAAGGAAGCGATCAGGGAATACAATAAAGCCGTAAAATATTCCGCCGATATCGAGGAAGTTTATTCAAACATTGCCTACGAATATGAAAATGCTGCGGACTACAACAATGCGATCAATTACCTGAAGAAGGTACTGGAAGTTAATCCTGCGAATGAATCTGCCATCTATGAGCTCACATTCTGCTACGAGATTACCAACCAGGTGGAAATGGGAATTGATTTTTTTAAACAGTTCCTGGACAAGCACCCTTATAATAAAATCGCCTGGTTCAACCTCGGGGTGTGCTACAATAACCTGGAACTTTTTGAGATGGCCATCGAATCCTATGAGTTTGCCATTGCGATTGACGACACTTATTCATCGGCCTACTTCAACCTGGCAAACTCTTACGCCAATCTTGGAGAATACCGGCTGGCGATCAGGAATTACAAGGAGACTTTCAAGTATGAAGAACCTCAGGCCCTGACCCACTATTACATCGGGGAGTGCTACGAAAAAATCGACAAATACAAGGAAGCGGTCGAACACTACAATTCAGCCCTGAAGGAAGATCCAGATATGGCCGATGCCTGGATGGGGCTCGGTGTATGCTACGATGAACTGGGTCAACTGGAAACAGCCGTCAATTGTATGGAGAAAGCACTTGACCTGGAGGATGACAATGCCGAATTCTGGTATATTTATGCCGATCTGAAATATAAGACACGAGACCTGGAGAAAGCCATCAAAGCATACGAGAAAGTATCTGCCATGGATCCGCTTCATCCGGAGATCTGGGCCGACCTGTCCGATGCCTACATCGAAACCGGCCATCCTGAAAAAGCCGAGGAGGTTCTGGAGGAAGGTATCTATCAGCAGGCAGGCAATTCAATCCTGGTTTACAGGATGGCAGCTCTGCTTTTGCGGGAAGGCAAACATAAAAATGGCCTCAAGATGCTCTCTCAAGGGCTTCAGCTCGACTATGACCGGCACCAGGAACTGTTCGAAGCTTATCCCCCGGCCGACCAGATACCGGAAGTCATGGAACTGATCCGTTCATTTTCTCCGAAATAAATCGCCCTAATACGAGTGAAAGTTTATGGACTGATAGGTAACCCTCTGGGGCATTCCTTTTCAAAAGATTTTTTTGAGGAAAAATTTCTGAAAGAACATCATGGGGATTGCGTCTATTATAATTTTCAACTGCAAGATATAAATGAGCTGCCATCCCTGATCAGGGACATCCCCGGTCTGTCAGGGCTCAATGTTACATCGCCGTTCAAGACCCGGATCATTCCCTTCCTGGATGAAACCGATGCAGAAGCTACCATCATAGGTGCGGTTAATTGCATCAAATTTAATAAGATTGATGGGAAGACTGTTCTGACAGGGCATAATACGGATCACAAGGCTTTTGAAATAACGATCAAACCGTTGATCGGTCATGAAATAAAGAAAGCACTGATATTGGGTACAGGCGGTGCATCCAGGGCCGTAGCCCATGCCCTGCAAAAGCTTGGCATCACGCCGCAATTTGTCTCCAGGATTAAGTCAGACACTGTTTTAACCTATCCGGAAATCCATGAGGGTATCCTGCGGGAGCATTTGCTTGTCATAAATGCCACACCATCAGGAATGGCCGGTTTCCCGGACGAGGTACCTGAAATTCCATACGAATTGCTGACGCCCGGACATGTCCTTTACGACCTGGTCTATAACCCCCCGCTGACCCGTTTTCTGGAAAAAGGCCTGAAGGCCGGCTGTATCATAAAAAATGGGGATGACTTGCTCAGGTTGCAGGCGGAACTCAGCTGGGATATCTGGAATTCACCCCCGGAAAGGTGATCATTCTTCCGTTTCTTCCTTTCGCTCGACCTCTATCGTGAAATTAGCGGCCAGTGCCGCCAATGCACCGATCGCGGCGAAGACCGGCGCCACGATCGCCCCGATAAGCCCAATGGTCACGGGTATTTCGAGGTAAGTTTCCCCTTTATCGTTCTTGATGATGACTTTCCTTACATTGCCTTCGTGGATCAGTTCCTTGAACTTCGCCAACAATTCCTCACCCGTTACAGAAAATTCGGATTTATTCTTTGATTCCATGTTTTTTGAGTTAAGTATATCACAAAATTACACTTTGTCAGTTTAAAACCTTGGAGGATAAGCAAACTATCGTAAAATTTCGTAAATTTGAATTTGAGTCCGAAAAATAATTTGAGCCTTATGGCAGGTAATATTCTGGTACCGGTCGATTTTTCTCCTCATACGATGATATCCTGTCAGTATGCTTTAATGCTGGCCAGGTTAATGCGTCTCGACGTAGTACTCTTCCACTCATTCTATGATCAGATCTATTTCTCCGACGGGGGATTTGCCACCGGTTTTGAGTCGGGCATCATGCTGACCGATGAGATCATCCTGGATTTTTACAAACAAAAAGAAGCCCGGCTGCACGAGATAGCGGATGAGATGCTATTGCTGGCAGGGGAAGAACGCCCTTCCACTTCCGTCACCTGCCAGATAGAGAGCGGGGATCCGGAAGTGATGATATTAAATGCCATCGCCAGGATGGAGCCCAGGCTGATCGTCATGGCTTCCAGCGGTATTGGCAAAAAGAGGATTTTTTCCGGTTCAGTGGCCAGGAAAATCATGGACAGCACGGCGGTTCCTGTTTTTGCCGTGCCTGGTCTGGAGGATATTCATGAGATCAGGCAGGTTGTTTACATGACCAACTTCGATCCTTCCGATCCGCTCGTGATCTCAGAGATCGACTCCCTGCTGTCGCCTCTGAAGATCCATATAAGCTGTTTGCACCTGGCCCTGGCAAAGAATGAAACGGAATCCATCGCATCTATGGAAGCTTTATCCCGTAAGGAACTGGCAATCAGACCCGATACCAGCATTTCGTTCCAGGTCATTACCGGTTCGGACCCCCAGGAATCCCTCGATCGGTATATCGAAGACAACCGGTCGGACCTGATCGCTTTTATCCCTCATAAAAAAAACATCTTCAAAAATTTCAGCAGGCAAAATCTCACCAGGGATGACCTTTTTCTTACCCGTACCCCCATCCTTGCCATCCCATGCCGATTTTGACCCCTCATGCCAGAAGTTGTTTCCACAGACATTGCCATCATTGGCGGAGGACCGGCCGGTTTAACCGCAGCCCTGGTGCTGGGTAAAAAGGGCATCCCGTGCGTCCTGGCCGATGGCCCGGAGCGCCCACGCGGTAAAATCTGCGGCGACGGGCTCAGCGGAAAGGTGATCGGTGCGTTGAACAATATTGACCCTTCATATGCCGAAGAGCTGAACCTGATGTCTTTCGTCAGCTCATCATACGCCGTAAGATTCTTTTCCCCTCAGTCACGAATGGTGGAAATCGGGTTCCGTAACCCCAGCCCCGGTTTGCCACCCGGTTTCATCTGCCGGCGAAGTTTTTTCGATGAATTCCTGAGGAAAAAAACATGCCTTTACCCGTCCGTGAAGTTTTTCCCGGAATCGGGCATCCACAAATGCCTGAAGCAGAATGGGGTATACCTGCTGGAAGACTCAACAGGATCTGTGAAGATAAGGGCAAAATTGCTCCTGATCGCAACTGGCAGCGACAGAAAACTGGTCAGGATCGTTGATCCGGGTTTTCCTGGCACCGGTTCTGAAGGCCTGGGAGTCCGGACTTACTTCGACCAGGTCAGGGGATGCGATGAAAAAAATGCCATTGAGATTCATTTTCTCAAGGAATTGCTTCCGTGGTACTTATGGATTTTTCCTTTCAGTGACGGATCAGCGAATGTCGGCCTTGCCTTACCGGTAAATCTGGCCAAAAAGAATCCCATGAGCCTGAAGGAATTGCTTCCTCACCTGATCGGCCGGTATCCTCATTTGAAACCGAGATTTGACGGTTCAAAAATGACCGGACCGGTGGAAGCGCACCGGCTGCCATACTTCACGGGGCAGCAGTCTATTTCGGGCGATGGTTACCTGTTGCTAGGGGACGCGGCTCACCTGATCGATCCCTTCACCGGTGAAGGAATCAGCCATGCCATGATCAGCGGAATGATCGCTGCGTCGGTAGCGGAACAATGCTTCGAATGCCAGGATTTTTCGAACCGGGTAACCGGTCATTACGACCGAATGGTTTACGATAAGCTGGGGTCAGAACTGGAGCTGGGGTTAAGGTTGCAACAACTGGCCGGGAATCCCCGACTATTGAACCTGGTTATCGGAAAAGCATCCAGGAATGAAAAAGTAAGGAAGACACTGGAAGAAATGCTTTACAGCATCAACACAAAAGGACAGCTATCCAGGCCGATGTTTTATCTTAAACTTGTTCTCGGAATATAAAGAATCGGCTTTTATGCAACTGATTTGTAATTTTGCCGTTCAATAATACCATCAGATACTGATGAAACTTTCCGTAATAATCGTCAACTACAATGTCAGGTATTTCCTGGAACAGTGCCTTTATTCGGTCCGAAGGGCCAGCGAAGGCCTCGACGTTGAAATATTCGTGGTTGATAATAATTCGGTAGACGGTTCGATGAAAATGGTCCGCGAAAAGTTCGGGGAGACCATCATCATTGAAAACAAAGAGAACCTGGGATTTTCAAAAGCCAACAACCAGGCTATCCGAAGGTCCGCCGGAGAATATGTTTTGCTCCTCAACCCGGATACAGTCGTTGAGGACGACACCTTCCGGAAAGTGCTCGGGTTCATGGATGCTCATCCCGATGCCGGCGGCCTGGGTGTGAAGATGATCGACGGGAAAGGCAACTTCCTGCCGGAATCTAAACGCGGATTGCCCACACCCTCGGTAGCCTTCTATAAAATATTCGGGTTATCCAGGTTCTTCCCGAAATCAAGGATATTCGGCAAATACCATCTGGGATACCTGGACAAGGATAAGATTCATGAAGTTGAAGTCCTTTCAGGAGCGTTCATGCTCATGAGGAAATCGGTGCTGGACCGGACCGGATACCTGGATGAAAGCTTCTTCATGTACGGAGAAGATATCGATCTGTCATACAGGATCATCAAAGCCGGTTTTAAAAACTGCTACTATCCGGAAACGAGGATCATCCATTACAAGGGAGAAAGTACCAAGAAAGGCAGCGTCAATTATGTCTTTCTCTTTTACAATGCGATGATATTGTTCGCAAGGAAGCATTTTACCCAGAAAAGAGCCAAATTGCTTTCATTTCTCATCCATGTGGCGATCTATTTCCGGGCTTTCCTGGCAATAGCCAGCCGGTTCCTGTCGAGGGCCTTACTGCCATTGCTGGATGCCCTCTTCATATATGGAGGTGTCTATTTCATCATCGATTACTGGGAGAAAAACGTTATTTTCCAGCAGGGAGGCGGCTATCCTCAGGGATTTTACCTTTTCGTGGTCCCTGCTTATATCCTGACCTGGCTGATTTCATCCTATTTTAACGGAGCTTACGACCCTCCTGTTAAGACTTCCAGGATCTTTCGCGGCATCACGATCGGAACCGTTATCATCCTGGTTGCATATGCTTTGCTGCCCGAGCACTTCAGGTTTTCCAGGGCCATCATCCTGCTTGGGTCCGTATGGGCTATACTGATCATGACCGGTACCAGGTACCTGCTCTACGCGCTGAAAATCCACAGCAACCTTTTCAGACCGGCGAAAAGCAGAAGATTTGTCATAGTCGGAGACAAAGAGGAAGCCAGGAGAGTGTGGGAATTGTTAAGGAGTTCCTTTGAAAATCCGGGCTTCATAGGCCTTGTTTCGGTGACTTCCAGGGACCACAAAGAAAATGGATTTTTAGGCACTATCAGCCAGATCAAGGAGATCATCCAGGTTTACCGGATCGATGAGATCATTTTCTGCTCCAAAAGCATCCCGCATCAGTCGATCATCGACCAGATGTCGGAGTTGCAGGATCTGGACGTCGATTTTAAAATAGCGCCGGAAGACAGTCTTTCAATCATCGGCAGCAATTCGATCAATACAGCGGGAGACCTGTACACGATCAACCTCAATACCATAACCAATGTGGATAACCGGCGGAACAAGCGCCTGCTGGATGTGGGCACGGCTTTCCTGTCGTTCATTTTGTCCCCTGTGCTGATCTTCCTCGTACAAAAACCGGTTGGCATGTTCCGGAACATTTTTTTGGTAGTCATCGGGTTACGGTCATGGGTAGGATATATCCGGGATGAGCATTTCGATACGGAGCGTTTGCCGTCAATCCGGAAAGGTATTTTGACCCCACTGGATTCTTTCGGTAAAAATCACATCTCGGAGGAAATTAAACGGCAGTTGAATTTTATTTATGCCAGGGACTACAGTGTGAATTTCGACATCAGGACTATCCTGAAGGGTGTGCGCAACCTTGGAAGAAAAACCTGAAGCCCTCCGAACAATTAAGAATCATTCTTTGTTAACAGAATTGGTTAACTTTGCAAAGTTTTTCCGGGCCGTAGCGGCCAGGTCTTAAGATTACTTTCATATGGCAAAATTTGAGATTTTGATGCCCAAAATGGGTGAAAGCATCATCGAAGCCACCATCACCAAATGGTTGAAATCCAAAGGCGATCCGATTAATGAAGATGAGCCGATCGCTGAAATCGCAACCGATAAAGTGGATTCCGAAATCCCGTCCCCGGTGGAAGGTATCATTGACGAGATATTATTCAAAGAAGGCGATGTGGTGCCGGTCGGCAAGGTCATCGCCATCATTAACCTGGCAGGAGAATCATCCGGACCGGAACCGGTTAAAACCGAGCCGGTTAAAATCGAAGCGGTCGGCAAACCACAGCCAGAAATCAAACCATCGACTGATAATGAATCATATACGCCCAGTGGCAGGTTTTATTCCCCGCTGGTGAAAAGCATAGCCAGGGAAGAAAATATTTCCCTGCAGGAACTGGATTCAATTACCGGATCAGGAAAAGAAGGCCGGGTGACCAAGCAGGACATCCTGGATTACCTGAAAACCAGGACCGGAGAGCCAAAATTCACCACTTCCCCGACGGATTCTGCCCGTGCCTCAAAGCCGGCACCTTCTTACGAACCTCCGAAAGTTGTGTTGGAAGGCGGCGATGAAGTCTTCGAAATGGACCGCATGCGTAAGCTGATCGCGGATCATATGGTCATGTCAAAGCATGTTTCCGCACACGTTACATCATTTATTGATGTCGACGTGACGAACATCGTGACCTGGAGGGAGAAAACAAAGGATGCCTTCCAGGAACGGGAGAATGAGAAGCTCACTTACACTCCGGTCTTTATAGAGGCTTCTGCCAGGATATTGAAGGAATTCCCGCGAGTAAACGCTTCAGTCGACGGATACAACATCATTCACCGCAAAAAGATCAACATCGGGATGGCAACTGCTCTTCCTACCGGGAACCTGATCGTGCCTGTAATCCGCAATGCCGATCAGAAGAGCCTGCTGGGGATTGTCAAGGATGTGAACGACCTGGCCAACCGGGCTCGCAACAACAGCCTGCTGCCCGATGAAATCCAGGGTGGCACATTCACAGTGACCAATTTCGGCACTTTCGACAGCCTGACCGGCACTCCGGTCATCAATCAGCCGCAGGTGGCCATCCTTGGAGTCGGTGCGATCCGGAAACAACCCGTCGTATTGGAAACGCCCCAGGGAGACGTAATAGCCATCCGGCATATCATGATCCTGTCACTGGCCTACGACCATCGAATCGTTGATGGTGCGCTCGGCGGCATGTTCCTCAAAAGGATGAAAGAACTGCTCGAAAACTGGGATGTGAAAAGAAAGATTTAACTATCCGTTACATCACAAAACCAGAAACAAGAAACCAGAAACCAGAAACCAGAAACAAGAACCCAAAAACACGAAACAACATGGATCTGCAACTTTCCCGTCCGCTCGCCTTCTTTGACCTTGAAACAACCGGAACCAATGTGGGCACGGACAGGATCGTGGAGATCTCCGTCGTTAAAGCCCTGCCCGACGGATCTGCTGAGATCTATACCAAACGCATCAACCCGGAAATTCCGATCTCGCGGGAATCCATCCAGGTGCACGGCATCACGAACAAGGATGTTGCCAATAGCCCGACTTTCAGGGAAATCGCCACCGAACTTGACCAATTTTTAGAAAATGCCGACCTCGCCGGCTACAATGCCATAAAGTTTGATATTCCATTGCTGGTAGAAGAATTCCTACGGGCAGGGATCGATTTCTCGCTGATGGACCGCCGTGTGGTCGATGTCCAGAACATTTTTCATAAAATGGAACCCAGGACACTCAAGGCAGCCTACAAATTTTACTGCCACAAGGACCTGGAGATGGCCCATACCGCTGAGGCCGATGCCATGGCAGCCATGGAAATACTGAAAGCACAGCTTGATTTTTACAATGGGCGCGACTACACCGATCCTGACGGGATCACCAGCCAACCGGTCAGAAATGATGTCAAAGCTTTGCACGATTTCTCCTATAACAGCCGGAACGTAGATCTTGCCGGACATATCGTGTTCAACGACAAACAGCAGGAAGTGCTGAATTTTGGAAAATATAAAGGACAACCCATTGAAGATATTTTCCGGAAAGAACCCTCCTACTACGACTGGATGATGAAAAGCCAGTTTCCTCTCAGCACCAAGCGCGTGATCCAGGCGATATGGAAAAGAATGAAATAACTGAAGAGTAATGATTGGTTAATCGCGGTGGTTGCATTGCGGATATTTTTCTTAATTTGCAAGACAAAAGCAAATCCCTGATTAAGAAATCTTAACCCATGAAAATCATTTGCATCGGCCGGAATTATATCGAACATGCCAAAGAACTGAACAGTCCGCTGCCCGAAAAACCGGTATTCTTTCTGAAACCTGAAACAGCTTTACTGTTGAACAACAGGCCTTTAAAGTATCCTCCTTTCACCATTGAACTCCATCATGAAGTAGAACTGGTATTCAGAATCTGCAGAAAAGGCAGGAACATACCGGAAGAAAAGGCCACGGACTACTACAAAGAAATAAGTATCGGATTTGATTTTACAGCCCGCGACCTTCAGCAGAAATGCAAGGAAAAAGGATTACCGTGGGAAATCTCAAAAGGTTTCGACCATTCTGCGCCCGTCGCAAGAGAATTTATACCGGTAAAGAAGCTGAAAGATCCTTCGAATATTCACTTTCATCTTGCAGTGAACGGACAAACCGTACAATCGGGTTATTCCGGCGATATGATCTTTTCGATCGGCCGGATTATCTCCTACGTATCACAATTCATGACCCTTCTTCCGGGTGACCTGATCTTCACCGGGACCCCGGCTGGCGTAGGACCTGTCAGGCCCGGAGATAAGATGGCAGGATACCTGGAAGGCAGGAAAATGCTCACCTGTTCCATCAAATGAAGATCCGGACTGAGAATCCCGGATCATTGCTGGCTTTTACCGTATTGTCAGCCATAACCTGGCTTTATATTTGGCTTCGGGCATGGAATGTTCAATTTACTATCGATGAATCGGCTACTTTTTTCATGTATATACAACCCGGCCGCTTCATCCCCCCCTGGGCCACAGTTGATGCCAACAACCATATTCTGAACTCGTTACTTTCCTGGTGCTGTTTCGAACTACTGGGCACTCATCCGGTTGTCCTGAGGTTGCCCAATATTCTGGCCGCTATTGTGTATTTTTATTTTACCTGGAAAATAAGCGGATATTTCCGGCACAACGGGATCAGATGGATGTACCTGGTATTTTCCCTCTGTATTCATTTTATCATCGAATTCTTCGGATATGCCCGTGGGTACGGCCTATCCATGGCTTTCCTGCTGGGAGCGGTTTATTATACGCTTCGGCTGCCGCAAAAATATTCGCTTCGACCGGCAATCGGGGCCCAGTTGCTTATCCTGCTCTCCCTTCTGTCGAATTTCAATATCATCTTTACGGCTTTGGCACTCATCGGCATAACATTCGTTCTGACCTGGATCAAAAGGATCAGTATATCACGCAGAAGCCTGTTCCTGTTTCTTTTATTCCAGTTGCTGATCGTCATACCCCTGCTGATTTATATACTTTTTGCAGCTTTTGAGATCCGAAGGCACAGCGGATTTTATTACGGTGCGCCCGATGGATTCATGGAAGTGACCGCCAATTCCCTGGCCGGGGTGCTGGCCGGCAATTACAAACACGGGCTGTCGATATACGGTATAGTCATTTTGATCATCCTTTCATCCATACTGGCTTTTCAACAATTTAAAAGAAAGATTAAGGCGCCGGAATTAGTTCCAGCCATCTTTATCCTTATTTTATTACTTGCAAATTGGGCATGTTCCGTCCTCAATCACCTGGTATGGCATGTCAATTACCAGGAAGACAGGGCTGCCATGCATTACATTCCCCTGCTGATTTTGTTTTTCTCATTTATTATCAGTAATTTACAGAAGTGCAGCCGATTTCCTTACCTGATCACGGCACTTCCTTTCCTTTTTCTTTTCGTCCACTCGGCCAAAAATGTCAATCTTCATTCGGGTATTTACGGAGAGAGACAACAAGTACCCGACTCCGTCTTCAGTTATATCTCCTCCAAGGCCGGTATTATGGAATTTCCGCCCATCGTTTCCGCCTGGCAGACCCGCGAACAATCCTGGTCATTCATGAATTACAGAACGGGAGGTAAACTGAATCCAATCCAGTCATCCGGTTATCCATCGAAAGGTGCGGATATGATCATCCTGGAAAATGACAGGATGGATCAATTACCTGCCGGATTTGACATCGTCATTAATGATTTGAGGACGAACACTATACTGGCAGAAAGGAACGTGCCTGCCAGCTGGGATACGGTAATGATGGCAGAATTGCAGGAACCGATTACTTCGGATAATAAGTACATCGATCTTTACCGGTTGTCTCTGACCGATGTGATTGTGAATGAAGTGCTTATCAAACTCGATTATCGCGTGGTAAGCCCTGCCGTTCCCCTTGAGGCAGCTTTTGTTGTAGAAATTTTTGATGAGGACCGAAATATGCTGATCTATGAAGCCATCGATCTGGACCAGCTCAAACCGGCATGGAACGATGAATCGGACTATTTCCGCCATTCTATGATCATCAGGGATATTCCACCGGTGGCCAATGCATTGCTTTTATATTTTTGGAGCAAGCATCCGGTTACCTATACTATCAAAGAGGGAACAACGCAAATTTTATACAGATGAATCCCGCAAAATGCATCGGCAGCCTGATCGGATTAAAAGCTGAATCGACCGATCCATATATTATCCTGCATAAAAACGCCTTTCCGGCTGTACTTGAAAGGATAGCGAGATCAAACATTTCCAATTACAGTATCTTTCTGGCAGACGGGATTCTGTTTGGGTTCTATGACTATCTGGGAGTTGATTATAAATCGGATTTACAGGCAATGGAAGAGGATCCGGATACACAGCAATGGTGGAAACTGACCGCGCCGATGCAGGTTCCCTTGCCACTGCGAAAACAAGGAGAATGGTGGGCCGGGTTGAAACACATCGGTTCATTCCGATCTGCCCGGCAGCTATCACGGGCTAGTACCCGGAAAGCCTATCGTATCAACTTTGCCGAAAGCGATATTCCTGAATCATTCGATCTGGATGACGGGCGGTTGATATCGGCCGGGATCAGCCGGATTGAAATTTTTGCCGGAGAGGGGGAAATTTATATCTACACGGAAGATGATAATCCTGCCGGGCCAGACCTTGCATTTATCTTTAAAGACCCCAATTCTGTGAGCAATAGGATGTACGGGATGCAAAAGGTGTTTCACACGGAGGGCTGTGTTCAGTCGAAAAAAAAGGTGTTTGTAACCGGTTGTTTCGATATGCTGCATAGCGGTCATGTGGCTTTTCTGAAAGAAGCGTCGTCCTGGGGCGACCTTTATGTTGGAATAGGCTCTGATGCCAATGTGAGTAACCTGAAAGGAAGATATCCGGTCAATTCGGAGGCAGAACGCAAGTATATGCTCGAATCGGTCAGGTATGTCCACCGGTGTGTCATAAACAAAGGCTGGGGGATCATGGATTTCCGTTCAGAACTGGATGAGATCAGGCCCGACGTATTTATTGTGAACGAAGATGGCCATACGCCGGATAAGGAAGAATTATGCCAAAAGCTCGGGATCGAATATAAGGTACTGCGACGGATCCCCGAGGACGGTCTGCCGGTTCGGTCCACCACGTCGCTGAGGACCGAATGCCGGATTCCGTTCCGGATCGATCTGGCCGGGGGGTGGCTGGATCAGCCTTTTGTATCGAAGCACTTTCCCGGGCCGGTCCTGACGATCTCCATAGAACCTACCCTGGAATTCAACGACCGGAGCGGAATGGCTTCCAGTACCAGGAAAAAGGCGATCGAGCTCTGGAAAACCGATATCCCGCCGGGAGATCCTGAAAAGCTGGCGAAAGTATTGTTCAGCTATGATAATCCTCCAGGCACCCCGGATGTTTCAGGATCGCAGGATGCCCTGGGAATCGTGTTGCCAGGCCTCAACCGCCTGGATTACCACGGCTCCTACTGGCCTGAGAAGATCACCGGGGTCCAGGATGAAAACGTATTGCAATGGGTTGAAGAACATCTTTTCCTGGTCACCCTTGGGCCAAGGGACGGAAACTATACTGTAGTGAGCAACTCCAGGGCCAATGAAGCCGGGGCCAGGGATTTAGCGGTAGCAGCCGATAACTGCTGGAAAGCCATACTGGACAAGGACCTGCAAGCATTCGGGAAGCATTTCCGGGCCTCTTTCGATGCCCAGGTTGCCATGTTCCCAAATATGGCCGATGAAAGTATTTATCAGATCATCAGCCATTACAGGAACCGGGCACTGGGATGGAAACTTTCCGGCGCAGGAGGTGGCGGATACCTGATCCTGGTATCAGGGCAACCCATAGACGATGCCATCAGGATAAAGATCAGGAGAAGGAATCAGTTCTCCGCCTAATGTCCACCTAATTCCCGCCCGATGCCAAATAAACCATCATTAATTGCCAATCCTCGAGGTGGCTCCTACCTGGCGCCTTTCCTGCTGGTGACCAGTCTCTTCTTCCTCTGGGGCTTTGCCCATAGCTTGCTGGACGTGCTCAACAAGCATTTCCAGGAAATCCTCGGGGTATCCAAGGCACAGTCTGGCCTGGTGCAGGCGGCCGTCTACGGGGGATACTTCATAATGGCCGTTCCAGCCGGAATCTTTATGAAACAGTTTGGTTATAAAAAGGGTATTTTACTTGGACTCTTCCTTTACGCCGGCGGGGCTTTCCTGTTCTATCCCGCCATTCACATCCAGACATTCTGGGCATTTCTCATCGCCCTTTTCATCATTGCCCTGGGGCTTACCTGCCTGGAAACAGCCGCCAATCCGTATTCCACGGTCCTGGGCCCTCCGGAAAGAGCAGCTCAGAGGCTGAACCTCTCCCAGTCATTCAATGGTCTCGGCTGGGTGATCGGGCCCATTGCCGGCAGCTTGATCCTTTTTTCCACCGCTTCGGGAGATAATAAATTCGCCACCCTTGCTATCCCTTACGTTGTAATTGGGGTAGTCGTCCTGCTGGTCGCTGTATTATTCATCATAACTCGTCTTCCGAATGTGGACGAAGCCGCCCTGCAGCATGCCGGACAAACTGCCGATGCGGAGGAAAATGCCCAGAAGTCCTACCAATCCTTATTGCACTACCCGCATTTCGTTTTTGCCGTTGTCGCCCAGTTCTTTTACGTGGCCGCTCAAACGGGCATCAATTCCTTTTTTATCAACTATGTCACGGAAGTTTTCCAGCAGATTCCTGACAGGCCGGTTCCAGGAGCGGGAATACTGATCAGTTTGACAGAATTGGTGGGCAGAATCAACCCCGGTATCACGGAGCACCAGAATCTTCTGAACACCACGGCCGGGCTGATGCTGTCATTCAGTTTCGGATTGTTCATGCTCGGGAGGTTCCTGGGGAGCCTGTTCCTGACCTGGATCAGACCGGGCAGGCTCCTGGCCGTCTATGCATTGGTGAATGTGCTCCTTACAGCGCTTGTTATAACCGGTGCGGGGATATATGGGATCCTATCGCTGAGCCTTATATACCTGTTCATGTCCGTCATGTTCCCGACCATCTTCGCCCTGGGATTGAGCGGGTTGGGAAGTCATACCAAACGGGCATCTTCTTTCATCGTCATGGCGATTGTAGGAGGGGCTGTATTCACACCGGTAATGGGATGGATAGCTGATCACAGTTCAATGAAGATTGGCTTCCTGGTTCCGCTGGTATGCTTTGCAGTCGTTCTGGCTTACGCTATTTACGATTCTAGATGAATATCACCTCTTCGACCACCTTGCCCCCCGCTTCACTGTTCAGCTTTTCAGCTATAAGGCTTCGGGAAAATGACAATTCATTCTTAAGTGCCGGCGAATCGACCTTCACGAAAAGCTTCTTGTTCCTGATGTACAAATCCAGGGTATGCCGGGCGATCATCTCCCCCACCACCTTCTCCCAGGAATGAAGGACCTTGACTTCATTGAGCTTTCCTTCCAGGCGATAGGTCTCTATCATCTCCCGGATCACTTCTCCAATCGGCCGGTCGGTGGAATACTTCATATTCAGTTCAAGGTTCAAAGTTCAAAGTGCAAAGTTAAGTGTTAAAGTGTTAAAATGATAAAGTGTTGATAGCTGAAAACAACCATTAATAAACCAGGTAACTAACGAGCTCAACTTTGAACTTTGAACTTTGAACTTTGAACTAATTTGGCTGTGTTTTCGGCGATTCCGAATATCCGGTGGCCGATGTCGACCAGGGAGAATACCTGCTCGATCCTGGAACGCTGGGTATCGGTAATAAAGACCTGTCCGAAGCTGTTTTCGCTCACCAGCCGGATGATCTGATGCACGCGTTTGTCATCCAGTTTATCGAAAATATCGTCGAACAGCAAGATGGGTTTGAATCCTTTCACCTCGCGCGTATAATCGAATTGTGCCAGTTTAATGGCAACCACGTACGATTTCTGCTGGCCCTGTGAACCGAATTTCTTCAGCGGGTTACCGGAGATCAGCAGTTCCAGGTCATCTTTATGGATGCCGCATGTGGTAAACCGGGCTGATCGGTCCTTTTCCACCGATACGGCAAGCAGCTGATCCAGGTCCCTCTCAAATAAATGCGACTGATATTTTAGGGTAACTTTTTCCTTTCCTTCGGAGATGTACTCAAAATAATGTTGAAAGATGGGTATGAACGATTCGAGGAACGATTTCCTTTTATCATGGATATGATGCCCGAATTCCGACAGTTTGCGGTCCCAGATCTCCAGCAGGCCCATATTAAAAGTTCCGGAATCCGCAAAACGTTTTAACAGGGCATTCCGGTGAGCCAGGGCTTTATTGTAGCTGATCAGGTCGTCGAGGTACTTTTTGTCGAACTGGGAAATCACCCCATCGAGGTAGCGACGTCGGGTCTCGCTGCCTTCGTTGATCAGGTCGCGGTCGTAAGGCGATACCATGACCAGCGGGAACAATCCAATGTGGTCCGCCAGCCGTTCGTATTCTTTGTGATTGAACCGGAATGACTTGCGCTGATCCAGCTTTTGGATGCAGGAAACCTGGTCCGGTCGATCCCCGTTTTTCAGATAAGTGCCATGAACAGCAAAGAAGTCCGATCCCTGCCGGATATTCTGAGTGTCGATGGGATTGAAATAACTCTTGCAGAAAGACAGGTAATAGATCGCGTCCAGCAGGTTCGTCTTCCCAGCACCATTGTCACCGATAAAACAATTGATCTTATCGGAAAACTCTAATGTAGCTTCCGGGTAATTTTTAAAATTAGTTATTGAAAGTTTCTGTAAATACATTGTCTCTATCGCCCCCTCGCATTCCTGCCATCATACCATCCTAATTCTGAACGCTGCCCTTTCTCTTCGAGAATCCGTCGAAATCCACCATGACTGTAATGAAATTCGGGGACCCGACGATATGATAGGCTGACCGGGCATAACTGAACTGGAACTGCGAGACCCGCAACCCGACACCCCAGGAGAACCCAACCGTGGAAAGCTTGTCAGGAACCTTCATCTCCTGTCTTCTCTGGTAATTGTAAGCTCCTCGGATGAAGAGGAACTTCCCGATAATGACTTCACCCCCAACCACGATATGTCGCATAAAATTATCGGCAAACTCTTCGATCCCGTTAATCTCATTGGGCTCTCCGGTGATCGGATCGATTCCGCCCGGTGGGTTGATGGGATTTTCGTAGCTCAGGTCCCATTTTTCAAGATGGGTAAAAAGCACTGACATCCGGAATGGAATATGTTTGAACCGTTTGCTCAGACCGGCCTGTATCTCGAATGGCAAGGGTTCATGGTTTCCTGCCCGGTAAGCTACAATCTGGTACCCTACATTGCGGAATAATAACGAAGCTGTGAACAGGCTGTCTTTACTGAAATAAGAACCCGCCACGTCCACAGCCATTCCGAAAGAATGGTAGGTCTCTAATGTCGACAAAATGAATTTCAGGTTTGACCCGATGGCGAACCTGGGTGTCAGCTTTCTGCCCCATCCCACATTCAGGGCGTATTCCCCGGCACTGAAAGTTCCGTACTTCACTCCGGTTTCATCCGCTTCCTGGAATTGTCCGTAATTGATGTACTGCATCGTTCCGACAAAGCTGCCGACATTCTGAAAGGTCCTCGAATACTGGGCGAAGCCGTAATTAATATCCGTGTAGTAGTCCACAAAGCTCAGCCCGAGCTGATTATTCATATTCTCGTTGATCAGCGAGGGGTTGGCCAGTGTCAGGGTGATATCATCATCATTGATGGCCAGGAAATTGCTTCCCATAGCTGCAATCCTTGCCGAATTCGGCAGATTCAGGAATTCATAGGTCCCTTTTCCGCCTACCTGCCCGAAAACAGCGACGGTCAATAAAAAGAATGCAGAAGCCAGGACAGAATACAGTTTAAGTTCTTTCACCCGCTGATCATTTTGGTTTTCTATTGCTTTAAACGAAGAAGCAGTAAAAATAGTATTTGACAGGGAATTATTCCCGTATCAGGTTCAGTGCTGCTCCCGCCCTGAACCATTCAATCTGGTTGGAATTGTAGGAATGATTCACCGGAAATTCATCGGAAGTGCCGTTTGAATGGTGAAGGACCATTTTCAAAGGTTTTCCCGGCATCATTTCATTCAGACCTATGATATCGATGTCATCATCCTCCCGGATCATTTCATAATCCCCCGGATTGGCAAAGGTCAGGGCAAGGATCCCCTGCTTTTTAAGGTTGGTTTCATGAATGCGGGCAAAGGAGCGCACCAGGACGGCTTTCACGTTCATGAACCGGGGTTCCATGGCGGCATGCTCGCGGGATGAACCTTCTCCGTAATTTTCATCTCCCACTACGATTGACCCATGGCCGGTATTCTTGTAATATTTAGCCGTTGCAGGGACTTCCCCATATTCACCGGTCAACTGGTTTTTCACCAGGTTCGTCTTGCCGTTGTATTCATTGACCGCCCCGATCAGCAGGTTATTCGAGATATTTTCCAGGTGTCCGCGGTACTTAAGCCAGGGGCCGGCCATACTGATGTGGTCGGTGGTGCATTTGCCCCGGACCTTGATCAGCAGTTTCAGACCGGTCATATCCTGGCCGTCCCATGCCGGGAATGGTTCCAGCAACTGCAGACGGTCGGAGTCAGGATCCACTTTCACCGATACCTTGCTGCCATCTTCCGAAGGAGCCTGATATCCGGCATCTTTAACTTCGAAACCGTCGGGTGGAAAATCGATGCCTGCCGGCTCTTCCAGCTTGACAGCCATGCCCTGCTCATTGATCAGGGTATCCGTCAATGGATTGAATTTCAACGTACCGGCAATGGCGAATGCGGTAACGATTTCAGGAGATGCCACAAAACCATGCGTATTGGGATTCCCGTCATTCCGCTTGGCAAAATTCCGGTTAAAAGAAGTCATGATGGAGTTTTTTTCCTGCTTCTCAGCGTTATGCCTTGCCCACTGGCCAATGCAGGGTCCGCAGGCATTTGCGAGTACCAGTCCGCCAATTTTCTCGAAAATCCCCAGGTATCCATCTCTTTCGGCCGTGTAGCGAACCTGCTCCGAACCGGGAGTAATGGTGAATTCCGATCTGACCTTCAGGTTTTTGTCCAGTGCCTGACGGGCTACTGAAGCAGCCCTGGTGATATCTTCATATGAGGAATTCGTACAGGAGCCGATCAAACCGACCTCCAGCTTCTCCGGCCACCCGTTCTTTTCAACAGCCTCGGCAAATTTTGAAACCGGTGTGGCGAGATCTGGCGTAAATGGTCCATTGATGAGAGGTTCAAGTTCGCTCAGATTGATTTCGATCAGCTGATCGAAGTATTCCCCGGGCGACCGGTAAACTTCAGGATCCCCGACAAGATGTTCTCTGACGGCATTGGCCGCATCGGCTACTTCGGCCCTGCCCGTGCCCCGCAGATACTGCTCCATTTTTTCATCATATCCAAAAACCGACGTCGTTGCTCCGATCTCCGCACCCATGTTGCAAATGGTCCCTTTGCCGGTGCAGGATATCGAATCCGCTCCCGGCCCGAAATATTCGACAATAGCGCCGGTACCTCCCTTTACGGTAAGGATTCCGGCGACTTTGAGGATGACATCTTTCGGAGAAGCCCATCCGCTGAGATTTCCGGTCAGTTTAACCCCTATCAGTCTGGGGAATTTCAATTCCCATGGCATTCCGGCCATGACATCCACCGCATCGGCTCCGCCCACACCAATGGCAATCATACCCAATCCACCGGCATTCACCGTGTGCGAATCCGTCCCGATCATCATGCCACCCGGAAATGCATAATTTTCAAGAACAACCTGGTGAATGATGCCGGCACCCGGTTTCCAGAACCCGATCCCGTACTTATCGGAGACCGATGAAAGGAAATCGAATACTTCCCTGCTGCTGTCCAAGGCTGCGGCAAGATCAGCCTTTGCCCCTATCCTGGCCTGGATCAGGTGGTCACAATGAACCGTGGAAGGCACCGCAACTTTTTTTCTTCCGGCCTGCATAAATTGAAGAAGGGCCATCTGTGCCGTTGCATCCTGCATGGCTACCCGGTCAGGATTGAAATTGACGTAGGATTTTCCCCTGGCGTACGGCCCCGTTTCATTTTCAGCGGCCAGGTGAGCATATAATATTTTTTCAGTGAGAGTCAGCGGCCGGTTTACCATCTTTCTTGCTAATTCCACCTTTCGGGCAATGCCGGCGTACACGCTATTTATCATGTCTAAATCGAATACCATTACTGATAGATATTTAAGGTTCGAGATTCAGGTTTATGTGGGAGTCAATTGCCTGCAAAATTATCATTTTTGGGACTTCAGACCTTGATTGATAATGCAATAATTAACTATTCTTAACAGTTATCACTGGATTCTGTTCAGTATTTTTGCCTGGTAAATGAAATCATGAGAAGGGTCTTACTCATATCCATATCAATTTTTATCGGATTGATTTCATTCGGTCAGGCGGGGAATCATTCACCCGTGCTGATTGAAGGCCGGGTCATGGACGACAGAAATCTACCGGTCTCGTATGTTAACATACTTATTAAATCCAGGCTTGCCGGAACAATAGGAGATTATCATGGCGAATATAAAATAGTTGCATTGCCTGGCGACACATTAACCTTTTCTGCTGTCGCCCATCAAAAAACCAGTTTTATAGTACCTATATTCAGTGAATCAAAGGCATATAAACTGGATGTGATTTTGAAACCGGATACTGTCGGATTGAAAGAAGTTGTGGTCTACCCCTGGCCTTCCACCTATAAACAATTCCGGAAAGATTTCCTGGAACTTGAGGTGAAGGACCCCCTGGCCGATCTGAAAAGCGATCTCCTGGACAATAAAGAAATAGAAGCGCTGGACCAAACTCCCGGAGTGCCCGGCCAAATAAGTCTCTATTCTGGACCCGGACCGGTATCATTATTATACGACCAGTTTAGCAAAGAAGCCAGGTCCAGGAGGTTATATGCAGAGGTCCTGAAAAAAGAAAAAGCTGAAAACAGGTATAACAAAGTGATCATTACGCGTATAACGGGACTTAATGACGAAGAAACCATCAACGCTTTTATGAAATTCTGTCCGCTGGATGTCAATTTCGTGCTTCAGTCAACCGACTATGACCTATATTTGACTATCTGGAATTGTTATATCGAATTTGCCCATCTGGCTGAGCCGGAGATTTCGGATACAATCGACAGGGATTGAAAACTGTTTTATTAGTGAATTGTTTCAAGAATTATGAGTACTGCACGATTACTATTATTTAGCATAATTATCTCATTCATCACGTTGGAGGGAAAGTCCGCATCCATCCTCATTCCGATGGATGACACCCAGAAAAATCATCTTAAGGCTTACGGTATTGCTTACTGGGTTTTGACACACGACGTAGAGATATACTGGCTACTGAATTACCGGGGTGGCAGTTATATGTTTTCACACAACCAATCTTTTGAGGACGAGTGCATTATCCGGGGCGTTACGTACCAGGTGATAGCCGATGTCCAGTCAGGTTCCATACTGCAGGAAATAGCCGACCCCCAGGTGAACATGGATGCAATCAAACTGCATAAAGCCCCGAAAATTGCCGTTTATTCGCCAAAAAACAAGCTTCCTTGGGATGATGCCGTCACTCTGGTGCTGACTTATGCTGAAATTCCCTATGACGTATTGTATGACCAGGAAGTGATGGAAGGCCGGCTTCCTATGTATGACTGGCTACATCTGCACCATGAAGATTTCACGGGACAGTATGGAAAATTCTGGGCGGCTTACCGGAATTATCCCTGGTACCAGGAAGATGTCAGACTGTCGGAAGAAACGGCTCAAATGCTGGGATTTGAAAAAGTATCAGAATTAAAGCTGGAGGTGGCTAAACGGATCAGGGAATATGTTTTGGGCGGTGGCTACCTCTTTGCTATGTGTTCAGCGCCCGACAGTTATGATGTTGCACTTTCTGCCGATGGCATCGATATTTGCGATATCATGTTCGATGGCGACCCGATGGATCCTGATGCCCAAAAACATTTGGATTACGAAAACTGCTTCGCCTTCACCGATTTTACCCTAAGCAACAATCCTTATGAATATGAGATTTCCAGCATTGACGTGACCGAAACCCGGCCCAAGTCGCTGAAGGAAGGCAATGATTTTTTCACTTTATTTGACTTTTCAGCCAAATGGGACCCGATTCCGACGATGCTCTGCCAGAATCATTCACAGGTGATCAAGGGCTTCATGGGGCAAACGACGGCATTTAACAAGGACCAGGTCAAATCCAGTGTCCTGGTCATGGGAGAGAATAAGGCAGCAAAAGAAGCCCGCTATATTCACGGGGAGTTCGGTAAGGGATTCTGGACCTTCTATGGTGGCCACGATCCGGAGGATTATTCCCACCGGGTGGGAGATCCTCCGACAGAACTCGATCTTTTCCCGAACTCACCCGGTTACAGACTGATACTTAACAACATACTTTTTCCGGCTGCACGCCAGCAGAAAAGAAAAACCTGACCGGTTCAAGGAAGCGTGATTTCAATCGTGATTCCATTCGCCAGGACTGTGGCTTTATTATCGCACGTCCCGTCGCCGTAATTCAGGGTACGCGTGGAATATCCTTCAGGAGTCAGTTCCAGTACGCCGCTTACGATCCATTCGCATGACCTTTCGACCCGCAGGGGCTGAAGGGATTCGATATAATAGTGATTATCCGAATAGGTGGTGCCATTGGCCGTCCCACTGATCTCGAAAACATCATCCATTACGGATGGCCAGCCAGTCTCTTCTCCTTCCACCCATATTCTGGTTCGTTCAGACTCCCAGGTGGCCTGCTGGCCGTCAGGATTGGTGATCACTCCATCCTGGACCGCTATGGAGAATGTGGCTTTGCCGCCGGAAATGTGTCCCAGATTTGTCACGGATTTCAGTCCTTCAATTTTATAGTTATTAACGTAATAATCCGTTGGAGTGATGGTGATTTGGGTCAGGGAATCGCGATACCTCCCGGTAATGGTACCGGTTAGCTTCCCTCTGCGGTATTTTCCGTCAATACCCTCACAATTGGTTTCACCGAAATCGACCGTGATCGTTTTCGGCCAGTTAACGGTATCGAATGGCTGAATAGTAATCGTGGCACAACCTCCATCCAGCGTTGACTTGTCAAGGCCCGAATGATAAAGGTCGTTTTCGAGCTGACGGGTGGCCAGATCTACCTGGTTCAGAACATCGGCATAAAGATTATCAGCTATCACCTGGTCACTGCCAGATTCCCGGTAAACTTCATTACCGTTCTCATCCTTTGAGCAACTGGTGATTATTACCGATAAGATTACTGCCATGAACAGGACTGCTCCGTGAAAAACCGGTCTTTTTTTCATTTTGATAGATTTAAAGGTTAAAAAATAGATTTTCAAAAAGATACGGTAGATCTTCCGTCAATTTTTTAATAAGATGTTTGTTGGAGTAAAGGTTTAACGCAGGAAATCGAACTTTATTTGATCTGATCGAAAAAAGTGCTGTTATCAAAATAGAAGTAAAAAGTATTGGAGCAGCCGTCTTCCAAAACGTAATCGATATTTCCCGAGGTTATTTCTCCGGAAGGCACTGTGATCTGGCTGTTACCCTGGGCTATCCAGTAACAATCCAGCCAGTTGTATAGGGGCTCCTGGATATCGATTGAAAAACCGTACCCATCGCTGGATATTCCGGAAGCATTCCCGGTTACCAGGTATAGGTCGTCCTCGTGTATTTCCGGCGTAGTGGCGCCTTCTTCCCAGACCAGTGTAAGATCTGCCTGCATACGAACCCCGTTGAGCTTAGTCGTATCGGGAAGCATAACCAGGCTACTATCCAATGCCAGGAAGTATTCGTCCTTATTCCCGCTATTGAGTCCGACATGCTCGATGGTCATGGAAATCTCTATTAAAAAATCATCCACGAATAAACTATCCGTAGCAATCAGGACTGTGGTCCCCTCTTCAAATATGCTTCCGGTGAAATTCGCCACGAAATTGCCTCTTCTGAATTTCCCGTCCTGGCAGTAGCGGTTCTCAACCCCATAACCGAAGAGCAATGCGTTGTGAGCCGGGAGAAAAGTGACATCACAATTGTCGATATACCCATAACCATTATCGATGAC
Source organism: uncultured Bacteroidales bacterium (assembly GCA_964619555.1). GTDB lineage: Bacteria > Bacteroidota > Bacteroidia > Bacteroidales > JAGOPY01 > JAGOPY01. Next base: position 168,153 of record CAZUDV010000003.1, read on the forward strand.
CAACGTATCGTTCACTCCCTTGAAGAATGCATTCACCACTTCGAAAACAGCGTCTTCGGCCCTGATATAATCTTTTGATGACAGCACATTGGGATTATAATCCGTTTCGGACGAGTTATTTTCCTTGCAGGAAGTAATGATGGAAAGAAATAAAATAATTATGACAATGCGGTTTTTCATTCTGAAGTAACAAAGTGGAACCGGTATATTAACTGGCGAATATAGATTTTATTTTTCATAGACGAGGAAAGTATATGAAAAATCATTCTTATCGTCCGGTTCCATATCGATTTTTTCAATGAGCTTCCATGAATTCAGGTCTATTTCCGGAAAGTAAGTATCCGCATCAAAATCCTTATCCACCACGGTCAGGTACAATTTATTGGTGAAAGGCAGAAACTGCCTGTAAACCGAACCTCCTCCGATGATGAAGCTCTCTTCGCGCTCATTGCACCACTCCATGGCTTCCTCAATGGAATGCACCATGACACAGCCATCAAATTTTTCGTCCCGGTTGTCCGTAATCACAATATTGGTTCTGTTCTTCAACGGCCGGAACGGAAGTGACAGATAGGTAAGCCGGCCCATGATCACCTGGTGGCCCAGGGTGATCTCCTTAAATCGCTTCATGTCGGCCGGAATATGCCAGAGTAACTGGTTGTTCCTGCCGATAGCGCGGTTCCTGGCAATTGCCACTATTATGGATATTTTTTTCATACGGATATTTCTCCTTTGATGTGCGGATGAAACTGATAATGGTTAAGCTGGAAATCCCCGAAACTGAAGTCGAAAATATTCGTTATTCCGGGATTGATCTTCATTTCCGGCAAGGGGTAAGGCTCACGCGACAGCTGGAGCCTTACCTGGTCAAGATGATTTAAATAGATGTGGGCATCCCCCAGCGTATGGATGAATTCTCCGGGCTTCAGCCCTGTTACCTGCGCGACCATCATGGTCAGAAGTGCATAAGAGGCAATATTGAACGGGACCCCCAGGAAAATGTCGCAACTGCGCTGGTAAAGCTGGCAGGATAATTTACCTTCCGCCACGTAGAACTGGAACAAAACATGGCATGGGGGCAATGCCATTTTATCCAGGTCGCCGACATTCCATGCGCTCACGATATGACGCCTGGAACCGGGATTTTTCCGGACAGCCTCTATAACCCCGGATATCTGGTCGATGCTGCCACCATCCGGGGTTGGCCAGGACCTCCACTGGTAACCATAAATATGACCTAGATCCCCGTTTTCGTCCGCCCATTCATCCCAGATACTTACATTATTATCATGAAGATATTTCAAATTAGTATCTCCCTTGAGAAACCACAGCAATTCGTGAATGATCGACCTTAAATGAAGTTTTTTGGTGGTCATGACCGGGAAACCCACACCCAGGTCAAACCGCATCTGGTAGCCGAAAACACTGATCGTACCGGTCCCGGTCCGGTCATCCTTCCGGACTCCGTTTTTAAGTATATGATCCAATAAATCGAGATATTGTCTCATCGTCGTTTCAATTATCAGGACGCTTCTTTCTCCATCCTTTCAGACGTCTTTATGACTTCCCGGAATACGCGCATGAAATTGCCTCCCCAGATTTTCCGGATATCTTCATCGGAATATCCTCTCCGGATCAGTTCCAACGTTACATTAGGCATCTGGCTGGAATCCCTGCAGTCAGCCAGTGCTCCTCCCCCGTCAAAATCGGTTCCGATACCGACATGATCAATACCGGCAACCTTTACAACATGATCGATATGGTCGACCATATCAGCCACGGTAGCCAGTTTTGGAGGAAACAGATCATCGATGGCATCCCACTCCTGTCCTGCTGTTTTTTTCTCTTCGGGCGCCAGGGATCCATAGTCGGGATATTTCCTGTCCCATTCGGCCCGGGCACTGTCGCGCTGAGGGTTGGGCTCTTCGGTCTTCACATAACCACTGAGAAAACAGATCTGGATAACGCCCCCGTTCAGGGCCAGGGCCGTCAGCATGGAATCTGTCAGATTCCTGGGATGATCGCACAAAGCCCGGCAATCTGAATGAGATGCGATGACGGGCGCCCGGGTTATTGCCAGCACATCATAAAAACTTTGATCTGACATATGGGATACATCGACCATGATACCCAGCCGGTTCATCTCCTTAACCACTTCTTTTCCAAAACCGCTTAGCCCGTGATGCTCGGGACCTTTCTTGTCCGTTGAAGAATCGCATATATCATTGTTCCTGGTATGGCACAACGTGACGTATCGTGCGCCTAAACGGTAATATTCCTGCAGCAGGGCAAGATCATTACCGATCACATAACCATTTTCAATGCCGATATAGATGCTCCGGAGCCCATCCTTCTGGTTCCGGTAGGCATCCTCAGGTGTCAGGGCAAGTCTGGCCAGTTCAGGATTGTGACTGACACTGTTGCTAATATTGTCAAACTGAATCAGTGCCCTTTGCCTGACAACGGCATTTATGGAGTCATTTCGCTTGCCCTGCCCGACAAATACCGCCAGGAATACCGCATCCAACCCACCCTGCTCCATTTTACGAATATCCACGCAATTTCTGAAGCCCTGGTTACCGCTTCTTCCTGAAAAATCGAAACCTTCATCATCCAGGTAAAACGGTGTGTCGGTATGAGAATCGATGGTCAGCACCTTATTGTGGATCTTAATGGATGTTTTTTCCTTCTCCCCTTTCATGTTATTGGTATAAACAAATCCGAAACCGGTAAATAAAAAGAAAAGGATAAACAGGTAGAGAATGTCTCGATATTTCATTTATTAAAGTCTTTATGGAAAATTTACCCCAGGATCATGGCCACCAGCGTAGCTGATAACAGGGATGCCAGTGCGCCGCCCAGCAAGGCTCTGAATCCCAGTTGCGACAGCAGGGCCCGTTGATTTGGAGCCAGTGCCCCTATGCCCCCGATTTGTATTCCCACTGATGAAAAATTTGCGAAACCGCACAGGATATAAACCGAAAGGATGATCGATTTCTGATCATAAAAAACCCCGCTGCTGATGAGGTCCTTCAGGCTGATGTAGGCGACCATTTCATTGAGAATGATCTTTTCTCCCAGCAACTGGCCAACAAGCGTCATATCCCTGGCGTGCACGCCCATTGCCCATGTCAGGGGAGAAAGGGTGTACCCGAGTATGAACTGAAGGCTGATTTTTGAATACTGTCCTCCGGTCATACCGGCGATCAGGTTGTTCAATTGCGTCCAGTCGCCGATCTTGCCAAGGATGAAATTCAGGAAATATATCCCGGCAATAAAAGCGATCAGCATAGCTGCCACGTTGACTGCCAGACGCAAACCCTGGCCGGTTCCATTGGCTATGGCATCCAGGATGTTGGAGCCTATCTTTTCCCGGCTGACCACGATTTCACTTTCAATGGGTTCTGTTTGTGGCACCAGCATCTTTGCCGTTACGATTGCTCCCGGTGCTGCCATTACGCTGGCAGTGATCAGGTGTTTGGCAAAGATCAGCTTGCTGGCGGGATCAATCCCGCCCAACAGACCGGTATAAATGGCAAGGACACCACCAGCCATGGTCGCCATACCCGCCACCATCACCAGCATCATTTCCGACTTGTTCATCTTATGCAGATATTCCTTAATCAGGAAAGGCGCTTCTGTCTGTCCGAGAAATACATTGCTGGATGCCACCAGGCTTTCGGGGCCTGAGATTTTCAGAGCTTTTTTAAGCAGCCAGGCAAAGACATATACCACCTTCTGGATGATACCATAATAAAAAAGGACACTGGTCAGCGCTGAAAAGAATATGATCGTAGGCAGTATGATAAAGGCAAAGTTGATCAGGCCTTTTTCCACTTGATTGGTGACCAGCGACTTGAAAAGAAATTCAGTGCCTGCGTAAGACGAATCCAGGATTTTAATGAATATTTTCCCGATAAATTCTATGATATGCTGGATGGCCGGCACTTTTAATACCGCCAGCGCAACCAGCAACTGGATCAGGAGTCCGAACAGGACCACCCTCCAGCTGATCGCCTTCCGGTTCGCACTGAACAGGTAACACAGTGCCAGTAAAACTGTCATGCCCAGCATTCCTCTAAGTAAAGAGGTAATAGAGAATCCTTGTCCGGCTCCCTGTATGGCGTTCGTCACTTCGACACCTGTCTGGGCTGTCACGAATTCTGGTACTATCAACAGTACCAGCAACGGCAACAGCATAATCATTTTTCGATTCATAGAATATTATTGTGGCTTAATAAAATAAACCTGCCTTAACAGGTTTATTCATTTCTTTCTCATCGCTGCAGGCCTGCAACGACTTTCATTCTTCTTCCCTCTTTTTAATTTCATCCCGCAGCCTGGAAGCTTTTTCATAATCTTCCTGGTCCACGGCTTTTTCCAGCATTTCTTTCAATTCGCCCAGGGTATACTCCTCAAACTCTGTTTCCGGCAGATCTTCGGCCGACGTCAGAATGGTCTCCGCTGAACCGCTCTTCTCGTCCATGAGCATACCTGCTTCCTTCATAATGTTCTCATAGGTATAAATCGGACATTTAAAGCGAATAGCAAGTGCAACGGCATCGGAGGTCCTGGAATCGATAATGCTTTCCGTATTGTTCTGCGTGCAGACCAGTTTGGCATGAAAAACGCCTTGTTTGAACATATCGATGATAACCTCTTTGATCTGGATGTTGTAATTGTCTGCAAAGCTTTTAAAGAGATCGTGGGTGAGCGGCCGAGAGGGTTTCATTTTCTCCAGTTCAACTGCAATGGCCTGAGCCTCAAACCCACCGATGATAATAGGCAGTCTTCTCTTCCCCTTGGCCTCCCCCAGTATCAGGGCATATGCACCACTTTGAGACTGGCTGTATGACATCCCTATTATCTCGAGCCTGATCTTCTCCATCTGATTGGTTAATTCATTTTGTTTGGACGGTTAAAAGTAGGATAAATTTTCTTTGGTCAGGATTCATGTTGATAAAATGGGATTGCATTTTTAAAATACTTTTTTACTTTTGCTTGCCTCACTACTTCTTAACCAAAAATCAAGCAATATGAAAAAAGTTCTTACGTTGTTGTCTGCTTTTCTTTTGCCGGCAATGACCTTTGCGAGTGAAGCGGATCTGGTGATTCCCTCCGAGATCAAGTCACAGACAATCTTGTACTGGGGCTTTCTCATCACCATACTCGGCTTTCTATTCGGGCTTTACCAGTTTGTCCAGGTGAAAAAGCTCAAAGCTCACAGTTCCATGCTGGATGTCGCAAAAGTCATCTACGAAACCTGCAAAACGTATTTGTTGCAGCAGGGCCGCTTTCTTATGATCCTGTTTTTGTTCATCGGCGCAGCCATTGCATTTTATTTCGGCTATCTTTCGCACGATCCGAATAATCCTGAAGGCGGATTCGGTATTGGCGGTGTGCTGATGATATTAGGCTGGACGATCGTCGGTATTCTCGGTTCCTACACGGTTGCATGGTTTGGGATCCGCATGAATACCCTGGCCAATTCGAGGATGGCCTTTGCTTCCCTCGAAAGAAAACCGATCAAACTCCTGAATATCCCGCTATCGGCGGGTATGAGCATCGGAGTGGTCCTGATATGCATGGAACTGATCATGATGCTGATCATCCTGATGTTTGTTCCGGGGAAATATGCAGGCGCCAGTTTTATCGGATTCGCCATCGGGGAATCGCTTGGCGCCTCGGCTTTGAGGATTGCCGGCGGTATCTTCACAAAGATCGCCGATATTGGTTCTGACCTGATGAAGGTCGTATTCAAGATCGGAGAAGATGATCCGAGGAATCCGGGGGTTATCGCCGATTGCACCGGGGATAACGCGGGAGATTCCGTAGGCCCTACAGCCGACGGTTTTGAAACCTACGGGGTCACCGGAGTGGCGCTTATATCCTTCATACTGCTTGCCGTTCACGATATTGCCATCCAGACCCAAATGCTGGCCTGGATCTTCGTAATGCGTATTCTGATGATCGTCACATCGATAGTCGCTTACTGGATTAACCGTGCCATCAGCAATGCACGTTTCGGAGGCAAGGATGACCTGGATTTCGAGCAACCTCTTACCAGCCTCGTCTGGATCACTTCTATCCTCTCCATTATTGTGACCTTTATCGCCAGTTACCTTATGATCGGTGACCTTCCTCATCAACTCTGGATGACCTTATCAATCATAATCAGCTTCGGCACCCTGGGAGCGGCTCTCATTCCCGAATTTACCAAGATATTCACAAGCCCTAAATCCCGTCATGTGGCGGAAATTGTAGAATCCTCCAGGCAGGGCGGTGCATCCCTGACCATCCTGTCAGGTCTGGTCGCCGGTAATTTCAGCGCCTTCTGGAAAGGAATGGTGTTCTTCGTCCTGATGTTTGGTGCTTATATCGCAAGCACCTACCATCTGAACGAATACATGGATTACCAGACCATTTTTGCATTCGGACTGGTAGCTTTCGGTATGCTGGGCATGGGACCCGTGACCATCGCAGTCGACAGTTACGGGCCCGTAACGGATAATGCCCAATCCATCTACGAGCTTTCGCTGATCGAGAAAATACCGGGAGTCGAAAAGGAAATTGAAAAGGATTTCGGTTTCAAGCCTGATTTCGAGAAATCAAAACACTATCTGGAAGCTAATGATGGCGCCGGAAACACCTTCAAGGCCACTGCCAAACCTGTGCTCATCGGCACGGCGGTTGTGGGTGCCACCACCATGATCTTCTCCCTTATCCTGGTCATTAAAAAAACATTGGGTGTTGAACCGGAACAGATCCTCAATTTGCTCAATCCTTACTCGATCCTCGGATTTATCCTCGGAGGAGCGGTCATATATTGGTTCACGGGGGCATCCACCCAGGCCGTGAGTACCGGGGCCAGCAGGGCGGTCGAGTATATCAAAAAGAATATTAACCTCGACCCAAATGCCGAACTTAAAGCCTCCACGGAAAAATCTAAGGAAGTGGTCAAGATCTGTACCGTTTATGCCCAGAAAGGGATGATCAATATCTTTATTGCCATTTTCTTCTTTGCCCTGGCTTTTGCCTGTCTGGCAGCCCCGGCTAATGACAAAGTCGCACCGGTCGCCCTGTTTGTTAGTTACCTGATATCCATTGCCGTGTTCGGATTGTTCCAGGCTATTTTCATGGCCAATGCCGGCGGGGCATGGGATAATGCCAAGAAAGTGGTGGAAGTGGACCTTAAGGAAAAAGGTACTGAACTGCACGCTGCCACCGTGATTGGCGACACAGTCGGGGACCCGTTCAAGGATACCAGTTCGGTCGCCCTGAACCCGATCATCAAGTTCACTACCTTATTCGGACTTTTGGCAATGGAAATAGCCCTGGCGGTGCAATTCAGGGATATCGCCCCCTATTTTGGAATTGCCTTCCTGCTGATATCACTTGTTTTCGTTTACCGTTCCTTCTATAAAATGAGAATAAAAGGCTGAAAAACATTTCTATAAAATAAAAGGCTGCATACACGAGTGCAGCCTTTTTTATTTGATTTCATTGTTATTTTTTTAACAAATAATGAACCTTGTTCAGCTATATCTGTTAAAGATTATTAATTTTGCCGTCCTTCAAAAGACTTAATTCTAATCTTACCATGAATAATGAATTGTTTCTGAACAGGCACCTCGGGCCTGCAGATTCAGACCTTGATAAAATGCTGAAGGTCATTGGCGTTAATTCCATAGATCAATTGATCGATGAAACCATTCCGGAGAATATCCGCTTGCAGGAAGAAATCGACCTTCCGGAAGGCATGAGTGAACATGAATACCTGATCCATTTAAGGCAACTCGCAGCAAGGAATAAACTGTATAAAACCTATATCGGACTGGGATACTACGGTACTATTACTCCACCGGTCATCATTCGCAATGTGCTGGAAAATCCCGGCTGGTACACTTCCTATACTCCCTATCAGGCGGAAATTTCCCAGGGCCGCCTTGAAGCCCTGCTGAATTACCAGACCATGATCTCCGACCTGACCGGCCTGCCAATAGCTAATGCCTCCCTTCTGGATGAGGCCACCAGCGCCGCCGAAGCGATGATCATGGCTTATAATAGCCGCTCCAGGGAACTCATAAAGAAAAATGCCATTAAATTTTTTGCTTCGGACAAATTGTTCCCACAGACTATTGACGTACTGGTCACCCGGGCAGTCCCGCTGGGTATTGAAGTGGTGACCGGCTCAGCAGAATCGGTAGAGATCACGGAAGAATACTTTGGAGGGATTGTGCAATACCCTGACCAATTCGGTGAAATCATGGATAACAGGCCATTTGTCGAAAAAATTCACCAGAAACAAGGCACTGTTATCGTCGCTGCTGACCTGCTCAGCCTCGTGCTGCTGACACCCCCGGGAGAATGGGGCGCCGATGTAGTGGTCGGGTCAAGCCAGCGATTCGGGATCCCGATGGGTTTCGGCGGACCCCATGCCGGTTATTTTGCAACCCGTGAAGAATTTAAGCGCAACATGCCCGGAAGGATCATCGGCATATCGAAAGATGCAATGGGCGGCAGGGCGCTCAGGATGGCGCTGCAAACGCGCGAACAACATATCAAACGTGAAAGGGCAACTTCCAACATTTGTACCGCACAGGCCCTGCTGGCCATCATGTCGGGGCTTTATGCCGCCTACCACGGGCCTGCCGGATTACGCAGGATCGCTTTAAAAGTTCATACTTTTACGGCATTCCTTTCGGGGGAATTGGAGAAGTTAGGTTTTAACCAGATCAACCGGTTCTTTTTCGACACCTTGAATATTATATTGCCGGCAGGAACGAATGAAGGTCAACTGAAAAAAATAGCCCTGGAGCACCAAATCAATTTCCGTTACACCGGCCAGGGCCATGTTGGGATCAGCATCGATGAAACGACTTCACTGGATGATATACGGAATATTATTGTCGTTTTTGCCAAACTGGCCGGCAGGACCTATTCCGGTGAACGGCTCTCGACCGTTAAATCCGAAGGAGTCATGGACTGGCCCTCTGAGTTCATCCGCCAAAGCACAATTCTCAAGGCTGAATGCTTTAACAGGTACCACTCCGAAACGGAAATGATGCGATACCTTAAAAAACTGGAGAACAGGGATCTGGCATTGAACAGAACCATGATACCGCTGGGTTCCTGCACCATGAAACTGAATGCCGCAGCGCAACTGTTCTCGCTCAGCTGGCCTGAATTCGGATCTGTTCACCCCTTTGTACCCGAAGATCAGGTTCCGGGATACATGGAAATCATTCGTGGCCTGGAAAAGGACCTTTGCACGATCACAGGCTTTGCTGCCATCTCCCTTCAGCCCAATTCCGGGGCCTCCGGAGAATACACCGGGTTGCTGGTGATCCGCCAGTACCATATCAGCCGGGGCGAAGGGCACAGGAATGTCTGTCTGATCCCGGCATCTGCCCATGGCACCAATCCTGCCAGCGCTGTGATGGCAGGCATGCAGGTAATCGTGGTTAAAACCGATGAAGAAGGCAACATCGACCTGGATGACCTGAAGGAGAAAGCCACTGCACATGCCTCCGATCTCGCCGCTATCATGATCACCTATCCGTCCACGCATGGAGTTTTTGAAGAGCATATCCGCGAGGTGATCGATGTGGTCCACCAGAACGGTGGTCAGGTCTACATGGACGGTGCCAACATGAATGCCCAGGTCGGGCATACGCACCCGGGATTCATTGGCGCCGATGTCTGTCATTTGAATCTGCATAAGACCTTTGCCATTCCACATGGCGGTGGAGGTCCCGGAGTCGGACCGATCGGCGTAGCCAAACACCTCGCCCCGTTCCTGCCGGGACATACGTTGTTCCCCACTGGCGGGGATAAAGCGATCAGGGCCGTATCTGCCGCACCATTCGGAAGTGCGCTGATTCTACCAATCTCCTACGGTTACATCAAAATGCTGGGCAAACCGGGATTAAAAGAGGCCACCTCTTATGCCATACTCAATGCCAACTACATCAAAGCAAGGCTGGAAGGCCATTATAAGATCCTTTATACCGGCAGCAAAGGCCGTGCCGCCCATGAAATGATCCTCGACTGCAATGAATTCCATAAAACCGCCGACATTACTGTGGTCGATATTGCAAAACGGCTGATGGATTATGGTTTTCATGCACCGACAGTAGCTTTTCCGGTTCACGGAACCCTGATGGTCGAACCTACCGAAAGCGAACCCCTTTCCGAACTGGATCGCTTTTGTGATGCGATGATCAGCATTCGGGAAGAGATCCGCGAGATTGAGGAGGGCAAAGCGAATAAAGCGGATAATGTCATCAAAAATGCCCCGCATACTGCCGCCATGCTGATCTCGGATGAATGGAACCATGCCTATTCCCGGCAAAAAGCAGCATTCCCGATGGATGGCATGAGCCATGATAAGTACTTTACCCCGGTAACCAAGATCGATGATGCTTTTGGGGACCGTAACCTGGTTTGCACATGCAATCCTATGGAAGATTATATTTAATTTTTTATTTTAATTTTATTTGTATATTTGCACCTTCGTTTAGAAATATTCCAATTTATTTCATAAACCCATCTAGGAAGGGATCAAAGAACGGCTTTTTACGTCCGGGTGATTTCGGTTGTACCAACAGATTTTCCTGGCAAAAAGTTTCAATCATTGGTTATTATTTAACAACAAAACATGTACGATATCATTGAGCTCAACGGCAAATCATTGCCTGAATTGCAGCAGATTGCAAAGGAATTGAACATTCCCAAATTTGAAAAATTAATGAAACAGGACCTAATATATACGATCCTGGATCAACAGGCTTTAATACCGACAACAGACGAGAAGCCTGTTTCGAAAGAAGAACCCAAGAAGAAAAGGGGGAGAAAACCTAAGGTCAAACCGGAAACTGCAGCAGCTACAGAGGAACAGAAACCGGTTTCCAAAGAAAAACCGTTGCCATCCCCGGAACCGGAAAAATCACACAAATTAGCCACTGTTACAGAAGACAGTGCTCCGAAACATCGTCTGAAGCTGGTTAAAAAATCTGAAAGAAAACCGGCTGAAGAACAGGACAAACCCAAAGCCGCTCCAATAACCCGGGAAAAGGACCCGGACTTGCTCCTGCTGGACATCGAAAATGGAGACGATGAAATCCCGATCCCGGTTGAAGAAGAAACCGTCACGGTCATCAGCACGGATTCCGAAACAATAAAAACCGAAATGGATGAATTCCCTGTCAGTAAGGAGGATGAATTTCAGCCACCGCTCAGGGATCCGGGTTTCAGGCCCAGGCTGAGCAAGAAAAGGGACGAATTTCCGTTCGAGTACGAAGGATTCATCAATGCCGAAGGAGTATTGGAAATCATGCCGGATGGTTATGGCTTCCTGAGGTCATCGGATTATAACTACCTGAATTCACCCGACGATATCTATGTGTCCCAGTCACAGATCAAATTATTCGGCCTGAAAACCGGGGATACGGTAGATGGCACCATCCGTCCGCCGAAAGAAGGAGAAAAATACTTCCCGCTCATCAAAGTCGAGATGATCAATGGCCGAAAACCGGAAGAGGTCCGGGACCGCACCTCCTTCGACTTCCTTACCCCTCTGTTTCCTCAGAAAAAATTCAAACTCACCGACTATCCCAACGCCAGCATCACGACCCGCGTTATCGATATGTTCGCACCAATCGGCAAAGGACAGAGAGGTCTCATCGTAGCCCAGCCAAAAACCGGGAAAACAATTATACTGCAGGAAATCGCCAATGCCATCTCGTATAACCATCCGGAAGCTTATCTGATCGTACTTCTTATCGACGAACGTCCTGAAGAAGTGACGGACATGCAGCGCCATGTCAACGCGGAAGTCATAGCCTCAACCTTTGACGAACCGGCGGAAAGGCATGCGAAAATCGCCAACATCGTACTGGAGAAAGCCAAAAGGCTCGTAGAATGCGGCCATGACGTGGTGATCCTGCTGGACTCCATCACCCGGCTAGCCCGTGCCTACAACACCATTTCACCGGCTTCCGGAAAAGTGCTTTCGGGCGGGGTGGAATCCAATGCCCTCCAGAAACCGAAACGATTCTTCGGTGCTGCGCGCCAGATAGAGAATGGCGGATCGCTGACCATCATCGCTACTGCCCTTATCGATACCGGAAGCAAAATGGATGAAGTCATCTTCGAAGAATTCAAAGGCACTGGAAACATGGAACTTCAGCTCGACCGCAAGCTGGCTAATAAAAGGATCTACCCGGCAATCGATATCGTGGCTTCCAGCACGCGAAAGGAAGAGCTTCTGGTGGATAAAGAATCCTTGCAGAGAATATGGATCCTGCGTAACCACCTGGCAGATATGAATCCCCTGGAAGCCATGGAATTCCTTAAGGATAAAATGAGGTACACCAAGAATAACGAGGAATTCCTGATTTCGATGAACTCATAGTCCCCGAACCAGGACCTGCGCTGTTTCCTCCAGATCCAGCCCGTCGAAGTTACCCGAACTCATCATTAACAGATCCTTCTGGCTTAAATCCATTGCCAGAAGATACGATTCCATTTGTTTAGAATCGTTGAAAATCAGTAATCTTTCATCGTTAAAGACCGATTTGACATCATCCGGGGATAATTCCGGCAGCCTTTTTAGTTCCAGTGCATGATGCGAATAATACACCATCGGCTCATCCGCCAGGTCCATGCAATTCCGGTATTGGGGCAAAAAATCCTTATTCAGGCTGCTGTATGTGTGCAATTCCAGGCATGCAACCAGCTTCCTGCCGGGATGCAGCTCTTTCACAGCCTGGATGGTGGCCTTGAGTTTGGACGGACTGTGTGCAAAATCCTTAAACACAGATGTGGCCTCATTTTCCGCCAGGAGCTGCAGACGTTTCGAAGCTCCTTTGAAGGATTGAATTGCCTTTGTAAACGCCTTATCGCTCACTCCCATCATCCGGCATACCTTCCAGGCACCATGAATATTCTGTATGTTATGCCGGCCGAATACCTGCACCGGGATCTCATCCTGCCCGACCATCAGACAGGTCCTCCCGGCTTCCGTTTTATAATTCAGCCTCCCGTATGGAACAACTTTTATGTCCGGTCGGACGGATGAAGCCAACCGGCTCACCTCCGGATCATCAACAAAATAAACCAGTTTACCATCCGGTTCGATCAGATCCAGGAACTGCGAAAACTGACTTACATAATTCTCAAATGTCGGGAATACGTTCATATGGTCCCATGCAATGCCGCTAAGAAGAGCTATATGGGGACGGTACAGGTGGAATTTAGGCCTGGGATCCAGCGTGGAAGAGAGGTATTCGTCACCTTCAAGAATCATATGACGGGCTTTTTCCGATAACCTTACCATGACGTCAAACCCTTCGAGCTGTGCCCCCACCATATAGTCGGCGTCGACCCCGGAATGCTGGAGCACATGCAGGATCATGCTCGTGATGGTTGTCTTGCCGTGACTGCCGGCAATTACAATCCTCAGCTTATCCTTTGATTGCTCATACAGATATTCAGGGTATGAAAATATTTTTACTTTAAAATTTTCAGCCCGGAGCAACTCAGGATTATCCTTCTTTGCATGCATACCCAGGATAATGGCATCCAGTCCTGGATGAATCTTGTCCGGTTGCCACCCGGCCTGATCGGGAAGGATTCCATATTTCTTCAACCTTGAAAAAGCGGGTTCAAAGATTTCATCATCCGATCCGGTAACCTCGTATCCCTTGAGCTTTAAGGCTATCGCCAGGTTGTGCATAGCACTTCCACCGATTGCAATGAAATGGACTTTCATGAACTGTCGTTAGTAAAAAAATCAAAAATAATTTATTATTACTTTTGTGGCGGTAGCAAACTGGAAATATATAACATGTCAGATAACGGAAAATCATTATTGGTTGAAGAATTACAGGGGACACTCGAGGGGAAAAGTGTGCAGGAGATTATAAAAATGGTGGCTGCAAAATTTCCGGGCAGAACCGGGTTTTCAACCAGCCTGGGCCTGGAAGATCAGGTCCTGACGAGGATTATCGCCCAGACTGCACCGTCCATCTACATATTTACGCTGGATACGGGCCGTCTTTTCCCGGAAACCTACGACCTGCTTGACATTACCCAAAAACGTTACAAGATCCGCATCAATACTTATTTTCCCGATTTTGCCGCCGTCGAAAAAATGGTCAATGAAAAGGGTATCAACCTGTTTTATGAGAGTGTCGGGAACCGAAAACTCTGCTGCCATATCCGGAAGATCGAACCTTTGAAAAGGGCGCTGGTTGGCATGGATGTCTGGATCAGCGGATTAAGAAGGGACCAATCGGTCACGCGCCAGGAAGCAAAGCTGGTTGAATGGGACTCAAACCACCAGAGGATCAAGGTCAATCCTTTGATCGATTGGTCGTTGGAAGAGGTCTGGGATGAGATCAGGGAACACAACATTCCGTATAATCCATTGCACGACAAAGGTTATCCCAGCATCGGATGCCTGCCCTGCACCCGTGCTGTTGAGCCTGGGGAAGATATCCGGGCCGGTCGTTGGTGGTGGGAACATCCCCAGCATAAGGAGTGCGGACTGCACAAATAGGAAACTCTACTCTTTACGGTTTTTTTCGGTAATCCTCAATTAAACCTTATCGCCTTGACCGGGCTGATCCGTCCGATGATATAGCCAGGGAGCATGATCATCATCAGGCTGACCAGGAATACACCGGCGTTGAGGAGCAGGATATGCCAGGGATCAAGGCTTACCGGAACATAGGATATGTAGTAGGATTCCTGGTCAAGGGGGATCACCTTTGTATAATACTGGATCAAGGCCAGGCTGATGCCCAGGATGTTACCGACCAGCATCCCGGTCAGGATAATTCTCGCCGTGATATACAGGAATAGTTTGCGGATCGAATGATTGGTCATGCCCAGCGCCTTTAATGTTCCGATCATGGTTGTCCTCTCCAGGATCAGGATCAAGAGGGTCGATATGATGGTGATCCCCGCCACGGCAATCATAAGGACGAGGATGATGATGACATTAATATCCATAAGCCTGAGCCAGTCAAATATTTGCGGATAAGCGTCCGTTACGGTTTCCGCGTTAAGGTTGTACCCGATCTGCTGGTAAATCTCAGTTGCAATCTCATCCAATTTGCTAAAATCTTCGATGTAAACCTCAAAACCGGAAACCTCGTCGGTTTCCCAGTTGTTTAATTTCTGAATGTGCCTTAAATCCCCGATGACATATGCCTGATCAAATTCTTCCAAACCGGTTTCATAAATACCGGATACCGAAAACATCCGGCCTCTTGGCTGTGCCTCCGAACCGGTGAGGAAATACATCCTGGCCTGGTCCCCAATATCAAGTTGCATTTTAGCCGATATGTCTCTTGAGATCAGGATACCATTTGATGCCGAAGTGTCCCGATTTTCAATAACACTTCCCTTAACAATAAATTTTCTGAAAATTTCCCAATCATAGTCCTGGCCTATGCCTTTCAATACCACCCCGTGAATCTGATCCTCAGTCTTGAGAATTCCGGCTTTCAGGGCAAACACCTGGATATGGCGTATCCCTTGCAAATCATTCATTTCTGGATAAAAAGGCTGATCCGTTGTAACTGGAGATGATTCAAATGAAGCATTATCATCGAAGTTGTCAATCTGGATATGTGCGGAAAAACCTATCACCTTTTCCCGGATCCCGGTCTGGAAGCCTACCAGCACCGCTATGGAAACAATCATGACAGAGAGTCCTAATGCGATTGCCGTAATGGCAATGCGTACGGCTGAACCTGAAAGATTTTCCTTATCTTTACTGCTTATGCGACGGGCTATGAATGAAGGCAGGTTCAAATTCTTTAAATTTCCGGGATAAAACAAATGCCGGTTCCAAACAGGTTACGAAAATACCGAATCTTTGAATCCATTCGCCAGAAATAGCATTGCGGAATGAAAGCAATCTTGATTATAAGTATTGCCATTTGTACGGTGGCTTGCACGTCAGGTCCGGGGAAGACCCAGATGAACCGGGTATTAAGGCTGGTAGAGCAGGACACCATTTTAACAGGTGCACAGCAAACGGAACTCTATCTGCCTCTTCTCATGAATAAAAATACCGGACTAGTCTGCAATCATACCTCCTTCCTTGAAAACCAGCACCTGGTCGATGTGATCTATTCATCTGGCGTTTCCGTTCGGGCCATCTTTACACCGGAGCACGGATTACGGGGGGATACGGAAGCGGGGGGAGAAATCGGCAACAGCGTGGATACCAGGACCGGGATCCCCATTATATCCCTTTATGGAAACAAGAAAAAACCCGATCCTGCCGATCTGCATGAGATCGATATCATGATTTTCGATATCCAGGATATCGGTGTCAGATTCTATACCTACATATCCACCCTGACACTCGTTATGGAAGCCTGTGCCGAACTGGGAATTCCTTTGCTGGTCCTGGATCGTCCGAATCCAAATGGCTTTTATGTGGACGGGCCGGTATTGGACACTAATTACCGGTCATTTGTGGGGATGCACCCGGTACCCGTCGTATACGGTATGACCATCGGGGAATATGCGAGGATGGTAAACGGTGAAGGGTGGCTGAAAGACGGCATAAGGTGTAATCTGACTGTAATTCCATTAAAGTATTGGGACCGGAACATGATTGTCAGGCTTCCGGTTCCACCCTCTCCTAATCTGCCGACCTGGGAATCCATCTACCTGTACCCATCTCTGTGTCTTTTTGAAGGTACGGTCATTAGTGTGGGCCGTGGCACGGAATTCCCGTTCCAGGTAATCGGCCATCCAAATATCAGGACCGGTAGCTATTCCTTCACACCCCGGGTTATAAAAGGGACGGCAGAAAACCCGCCTTATCTTGGGGTGCCATGCTATGGTGCCTATCTGAACGGTTTCGCAGAGGGGATCAACACCAGAGACCAGCATTTCACGCTGGATTATCTGCTCAATTATTATATTGAATTGAACTTCGGTGACCGTTTTTTCAATAATTATTTTGAGAAACTGGCCGGTAACAATGAATTAAGACAGCAGGTAAAACAAGGCCTCTCTGAAGACGAGATCAGGAAGACCTGGGAAACGGGACTGAATGATTTTATAAAGATCAGGGAAAAGTATCTCCTGTACCCCGACATGTCAGTTAAACGGAATTAACCGGCCGGTCGCTATAAAGTTCTGCCGGGATATTCCTTCAAAGCGAACTCAAGGCAATCCATGGCCCTGGCCAGATCGTCCACGTTCAGTACGTAGGAGATCCTGACCTCGTCGAGCCCCTTATCCGGCCTGGAGTAAAAACCGGTGGCGGGAGCCATCATGACCGTTTCATTGTTATAATTGAATTCTTCCAGCAGCCATTTGCAGAACCTGTCAGAATTATCGATCGGCAACCTGGCGACCACGTAAAATGCCCCTTTCGGTTTAGGGCAGTATGCACCCGGCATGAGATTGATCCGTTTCACGACAATATCCCTTCTGGCATGGTATTCCTTCAAAACGGCATCGAAATATGACTGAGGCGTATCAATTGCTGCCTCGGCAGCCACCTGACCGAAAGTCGGAGGGCTGAGCCGTGCCTGCGCGAATTTTAGGGCGGTTTTGGCCACTTCTTTGTTTCTGGTGATCAGGCACCCCACCCTGAATCCGCACGCGCTGTAGCGTTTCGATACCGAATCGATCAGGATGACATTCTCTTCAATGCCTTTCAGGTACATGGCCGAATAGTGTTTCTGCCCGTCATAGACAAATTCCCTGTAAACCTCGTCTGTGATCAGGTACAGGTCGTATTTCCTGACAATATCGCGCAATATCTCGAGCTCTTCTTTTGAGTAGAGATAGCCCGTGGGATTGTTGGGATTGCAAATTAGAATGGCCTTCGTTTTAGGGTTGATGGCTTTTTCAAAATCAGAGATGGGAGGAAGGGCAAATCCGGTGTCGATCGATGAAATGATCGGATGGACGACTGCCCCTGCATTGATTGAAAATCCATTGTAATTGGCATAAAAAGGTTCAGGAATGATCAGTTCGTCACCCTGGTCAAGGCAAGTATTGATAGCAAACAACAAGGCCTCGGAGGCCCCTGTTCCCACTACAATTTCTTCAGGGGTGATGTGGATATCGTACTTTTTGTAATACTCGGTCAGGCGCTGCCGGTAGCTGTAAATTCCGGCCGAATGGCTGTATTCGACCACCTTCTGGCTGAAATTGCGGATAGCATCCAGCGCGACGTCGGGAGTAGGTATGTCGGGTTGCCCGATATTAAGATGATAAACTTTCCGGCCGGCCTTTTTTGCCGTATCGGCAAAAGGCACCAATTTACGGATAGGAGATTCAGGCATTGAAATCCCTTTTTGTGAAATCTTTGGCATGGTTATAATCGATTTAAAATAAAAGAGGTTGTATCAAAAGCCCGGGTCCAGTGATGGAAAAATCACTCTTGATACAACCTCATTCTGAATTTTTTCTTCTTCTATTTATTCACCGGTGCAGCTTCACTCGCAGGTTTCTGCGGCACCTGTGAATTCTGGTCAGGCTCCACCTTACCGGTTATCCTCAGGATCACGGTATTGTTTTTCGCATTGGACCTGATAGTGACCGTTTTGTTGATCGGACCGACTTTCTTGGTATTGTATGTCACCTTGATCTCATTGGAATCACCCGGCAGGACCGGCTCTTTCGGCCAGGTAGGCACAGTGCACCCACAGGATGATTGCGGTTGTTGCAATATAAGGGGTTCTTTCCCGGTGTTGGTGAACTTGAACGTACAAACACCATCTCCTCCATAAGTCACTGTGCCATAATCGTGTGTGGTCTTTTCGAATGATATCACAGGAGCATTAGGATTCTCGGCTACCGGAACGGGCTGTTCTGCCTGGGCAAATACATAAGATGCGGATATGGCAACCAGGGAGACAAGCAAAATCAATTTTTTCATTTTGTGTGAATTTCTTTATTGATGCACAAATTTAGGAAAATTTCAATTAAAGTCCTACCATTAAGGATTTTTAAAATATTTTAACATTTCAATTCAGGATGCAAAGATAGATATTCGGATCACATCGACCCGTATTTTATCATTTTTTGTTAATTAATTAACAATAAGAAACGGCAATTTTATAATTTAGCAATCTGGAAAAATTTATCGAACTGAAATTCATCAGAATGATTAACAGGGAATTACTGGATCCAAACAGCATTGTTATCGTCGGGGGGTCCAACGATCTGCAGAAGCCGGGAGGGAAAATAATTAAAAATATCATCGATGGAGGTTATCAGGGGAACCTGGCCGTAATCAATCCAAAGGAAGATATTGTACAAGGCCTGAAATCCTACCGGGATGCCAGAGATCTTCCCGATTCGGAATTAGCTATAATGGTCATTGCCGCGAAACTCATACCCGAAATGACCGAATTTCTATGCCGGGAGAAGCATACCCGGGCATTTATCATTATTTCAGCAGGATTTAGCGAGGAAAGTGAAGCCGGGAAAGAGCTTGAGAACAAAGTTCTGGAAATTGTCAACCGTTATGAAGCCTCTCTGGTCGGGCCCAACTGCATTGGTGTTCTCACTCCCTCCTATCACGGTGTTTTTACACTGCCCATACCAAAGCTGGATCTGAAGGGATGTGATTTTATCACCGGTTCGGGTGCAACGGCGTGTTTCATCATGGAAAACGGCATCCGGAAAGGGCTCACGTTCGCCCGTGTCTTTTCGGTAGGGAATAGCGCTCAGATGGGAGTCGAAGATATACTCCAGTATATGGACGAATCCTTCGACGAAAAGATCAGCCCCAGGGTCAAGCTGCTTTATATGGAAAGTATCGGCAACCCGCAGAAATTATTAAAGCACGCCTCCTCGCTGATCAGGAAAGGCTGCAGGATAGCCGCAGTTAAGGCAGGCGCTTCGGAAGCGGGAAGCAGGGCTGCCTCGTCGCATACCGGTGCCCTGGCCAGTTCAGACCTGGCCGTAGACACCCTGCTGAAAAAAGCAGGTATTGTCCGCTGCTCAGGCCGTGAAGAACTGGTGAATGTGGCCTCAGTCTTTATGCATCCTAAGCTCAATGGCAGAAAAATAGGGATCATTACGCATGCCGGAGGACCGGCCGTCATGCTCACTGATGCCCTCTCACGGGAAGGGTTCACTGTCCCTCACATCCATAATCCAAAAGCTCAGGAACTGCTCAAAGAACTTTTCCCGGGCTCCTCGGTAGCGAATCCCATAGATTTCCTGGCAACCGGCACTGCCGAACAACTCGGCAGGATCATCGATTATACCGATAAGGAATTCGAAGAAATAGACGGAATGGTAGTCATATTCGGAACCCCGGGCCTTATACCATTGTTCGATGTATATAGACTGCTGGATGAAAAGATGAAGACTGCATCCAAGCCCGTGTTTCCGGTACTGCCCTCCACATTCACGGCAGAGGAAGAAGTAAATGAATTCATACAAAAGGGCCGGATCAATTTCCCGGATGAAGTTCTTTTCGCCCGTGCCCTTGGTCTGGCCTATTCAGTGCCCGTTCCGGATGAGACTATCAATCTGGTAAAGAAAGATGAAAAATACCCCACTGACCTCAGACCTGGTTACCAGGACCCTGAAACGGTGTCCAGGTTGCTGGGGATGGCCGGAATTCCGGTACTGCCTGAATATGTTGCCCAATCGGAAAAAGAAGCCCTGGATGCCATCCGCAATGCTGGTTTCCCGGTAGTAATGAAAGTGATAGGCCCCCTTCATAAATCGGATGTCGGTGGGGTCCGGTTGAACATCAATGACCAGGAATCAGCCATCAGGCATTACCATGAGCTGATGAACATCAGGGACGCTGCAGGGGTCCTGATCCAGCCTATGATCAAGGGGCTGGAACTCTTCGCAGGAATTAAATATGAGGAAAAGTTCGGCCATCTGGTCCTCTGCGGAATGGGCGGTATATTCATCGAGGTTTTAAAGGATTTCAGCACAGGTCTCGCGCCTTTGTCCCCGTCGGAAGCCCGCCGGATGATCGAGGGCCTCAAAATATATCCGCTATTGCTGGGAGTCAGGGGGCAACAGGGTATCAATCTGGACCTGTTCGCCGAAATCCTCCTGAAAGTATCCGAAATTACCCTGAAATTTCCTCAGATCAGGGAGATGGACCTTAATCCTCTCATTGCATCGGATGATAAAATCATAGCTGTTGATGCCAGGATACGACTGGAATAATTTTTCGTCAGGTATCTCCCATCAGCTTAAATTTTTATTTTTGAAACGATAAGATCATTAATCAAAACTACTAAAGCGAAACTTTATGAAATCCACGCCTGTTGATTTTTACACTGTTGAAAGAGTACTGACTGAAAGCAAGATCGGAGATATGGGAACGGCCTCGATTCGTGAGATTAAAAGGCTGGTGGATCAACTTGAAAAAGCAACCGGTAAGCGTTACGTCAGGATGGAGATGGGGATCCCTGGCCTGGCACCGGTCCAGATAGGCATCGAGGCCGAAATTGAGGCCCTTCGGATGGGAATCCCGGCCATCTACCCCGACATTTATGGCAGAAATGAACTGAAACATGAAATTTCCCGGTTTGTCAAGTTGTTTCTCAACATCGACGTTAAACCGGACAGCTGTATTCCAACGGTTGGTTCCATGCAGGGAAGTTTCGCCTGTTTCATGACCATGAACCGGATGTATGCCGACAGGGGTAAGACGCTCTTCCTTAATCCCGGATTTCCGGTACATATGCAACAAATCAAGAATCTTGGCCAGGAAAGCATGGCCTTTGACGTTTACGATTACCGGGGAGATAAACTCAGGAATAAACTGGAAGAATACCTTGAAACCGGGAAAGTTTCGACCATTCTGTACTCCAATCCAAACAATCCGTCCTGGATCTGTTTCACAGAAAAAGAACTGAGGATCATTGCCGAAATGGCAGACCGGTACAATGTGATCGTGATTGAAGACCTGGCCTATTTCGGCATGGATTTCAGAAAGGATTACTCCCAACCTGGAGAGCCACCCTTCCAGCCATCCGTTTCTCATTATACGGACAATTTTGTCCTGCTGATATCCAGTTCCAAGGTGTTCAGTTATGCCGGCCAAAGGATCGGCATGATGGTTATATCGGATAAAGTTTACAATACCGAAGCCCCGGACTTACTTAGATTTTATAAATTTTCCAGAGTCGGTCCGGCTATGGTTTTCGGGACCTTGTATTCCCTGAGTTCCGGCACAGCCCATACCCCCCAGTTTGCTCTCCATGCCATCCTGAAGGCAGTCAACGACGGGCAGTTCAATTTCAGGGAAGTGGTCATGGAATATGGGGAAAAAGCCAGGATCATGAAAAAAATGTTCACCGGTAACGGCTTCAACATAGTTTATGATAAAGATGAGGATAAACCGATTGCCGATGGTTTTTATTTCACCTTCGCCTATCCCGGGTTTACCGGTGGAGAACTGTTAAGGGAGCTGATGTTTTACGGGATCAGCGCCATTACGCTCAATATAACCGGCAGTGAGCGAGATGAAGGCATACGGGCCTGTGTTTCGCTGGTAGCCCGGGACCAGTTCCCCGACCTGGAGGCCAGGCTGCAACAATTCCATTCGGATCATCCTGTTGCGGACTGAAAACTCCCCCGGGGGAAGAGAAAAATTCCTAATGCAGGGATCCGGATTCGGAATTCCCAACTCCCGATTCGGGACACCCGACTCATGACTCCTGACCCAGCTCCTATTATTTAAACCTATTATAAATTGTTAACCGTTTCACAATTCAAATTGGATAAATCCGGTTATTTCATCTTTTATTAATAATTTCGTAGCGCCGAATGTTCAGGCATATGACATAAAAAATATTTCGAATGGCAAAAGTCAGAGGAGTTATCATCATTGATGTTGAAAGGTGCAAAGGCTGCGAGGTCTGTGTCGGGTCATGTCCGACGGAAGTTATCTCCATGGCAAAGGAAGTGAACCATAAAGGTTACCGTTATGCATTCCCGGTCAACGCCGATGCATGTACCGGCTGCACCAACTGTGCGATCGTTTGCCCTGATGGGGTTATAACGGTTTACAGGAAAAAATTTGAAGTGTGATCCCACAGAAAAATAGTCGATTATTATGGGTGAATTAAAATTAATGAAAGGCAATGAAGCCATTGCCGAAGCTGCAATAAGGGCAGGGGTCGATGCCTATTTCGGCTATCCGATCACTCCGCAGTCCGAAGTGATTGAATATCTTATGGCAGAGAAGCCATATGAGCGCACCGGCATGGTTGTATTACAGGCTGAGAGCGAAGTTGCCGCCATCAATATGGTTTATGGGGCTTCAGCAACGGGGAAAATGGTCATGACCTCCTCCTCCAGCCCGGGGATCAGCCTGAAGCAGGAAGGCATCTCCTATATGGCCGGAGCGGAACTTCCCGGGGTGATCGTCAATGTTGTACGCGGCGGCCCGGGACTTGGTACCATCCAACCCTCCCAGGCTGATTATTTCCAGGCAACCAAAGGAGGCGGCCACGGGGATTACCGCCTGATTGTGCTGGCCCCCTCTTCCGTGCAGGAAATGGCCGATTTTGTTTCCCTGGCATTCGAACTTGCCTTCAAATACAGAAACCCGGTCATGATCCTTTCAGACGGCGTGATCGGCCAAATGATGGAGAAAGTTGAACTGCCGGACCAGAAACCTCGCCGGTCCAACGAAGAAGTGGTCCGCGAATGCCCATGGGCCACAACAGGAAAACCAGCCAACAGGGAAAGGAACATCATTACTTCACTCGACCTGGACCCAGCCAGGCAAGAACGGCACAACCACCACCTTCAGGCAAAATACAGGAAAATAGAAGAAACGGAAGTCCGATTCGAAACATTCCAGACGGATGACGCGGAATATCTGTATGTTGCCTATGGTTCCAGCGCCAGGATAGCGCAAAAATCCGTTCAGATGGCCCGTGCAAAAGGAATAAAGGTCGGGTTGCTCCGGCCTATCACACTTTTCCCCTTCCCAAAAGAAATCGTGGCCAGGCTCGCCACCCAGGTAAAAGGAATCCTTACGGTCGAAATGAGCGCCGGGCAGATGGTCGAAGATGTCCGGCTGGCAGTCGCAGGAAAAGTCAGAGTGGAACACCATGGCAGGATGGGTGGCATGATCCCTTCACCGGAGGAAGTTGTCACCGCACTTGAGAAATATTTTATCGGAGGATGATGTATGGACGAGAAAATGTATAAAGAAATTGTATCGGCAGAAAACCTGGTTTACCAGAAAACCAGCCTGATGACTGACAATGTGCTCAGCTATTGTCCTGGCTGCGGCCACGGCACTGCCCACAGAATAATAATGGAAGTGATCGACGAGCTGGGAATCCAGCAGGATACGATCGGAATTGCGCCTGTAGGCTGTTCCGTCCTGGCATACGAATTCATGAACGTGGATATGCAACAGGCCGCCCACGGCCGTGCCCCGGCCCTGGCCACCGGAATAAAACGGACCTGGCCGGACAAGATCGTCTTCACCTACCAGGGCGACGGGGACCTCGCAGCCATCGGAACGGCTGAAACCATCCACAGTTGCAACCGCGGCGAGAATATTGCCATCTTTTTCATCAATAACGGGATCTATGGTATGACCGGCGGCCAGATGGCCCCTACTACCCTTCCGGGAATGAAATCATCAACCTCGCCCTATGGCAGGGATGTGGAAATGATGGGTTTTCCGCTGAAGATCACCGAACTGGTAGCCCAGCTGCCAGGTACTTACTTCGTTACCAGGCAATCAGTGCATACCCCTGCCAATGTCAGGAAGGCCAAGAAAGCCGTCCGCATGGCAATCGAAAACCAGGTCAGTAAAAAACCGGGACTCTCCTTCATCGAAATAGTCTCCAATTGCAATTCCGGGTGGAAAATGACCCCGGTACAGGCAAACCAGTGGATGGAAGAGAATATGTTCCCGTACTATCCCCTTGGAGATATCAAGGTGGATGGAAAAATGGTGGAAAAGAAATGAGCAGTTCGCTCTTCGCAGGAAAATGAAATTGGGATTTTAATTTTGGAATTTTAAAAGATATGACCGAAGAAATTATCATAGCCGGTTTCGGCGGACAGGGAGTCCTCTCGATGGGGAAGATCCTGGCTTATTCGGGAATCATGCAGGACCAGGAAGTGAGCTGGATGCCTTCTTACGGCCCGGAAATGCGAGGCGGCACGGCAAATGTCACTGTTATCCTCAGCGATGAGCGCATCAGTTCCCCCATACTGAACCGGTTCGATACAGCCATCATCCTGAACCAGCAATCAATGGACAAATTTGAACCGACCGTCAAACCCGGGGGTACGCTTATTTATGACGGAAATGGGATCACCCGGCACCCGCAGCGGAAAGACATCACCATCCTCAGGATCGATGCCGCTGACGAAGCGGCTAAAATGGGGCTCACGAAAATTTTCAACATGATCGTCCTGGGTGGTTATCTGAAAGCAAAACCTATTGTGACCCTGGAAAATGTTATCCAGGGGCTTAAAAAATCATTACCGGCCAGGTACCATCACCTGATCCCGGATAACGAAAAAGCACTCCGACGAGGCATGGAGATCATATCCCCCGTTAACTAGAGAATATACTGGTTGACATCCTCTTTTTTTTGTATCTTGCAGCCCTTTTTTAAAAAGATGCCAGGCAAGATCTCAAAATACAGCAAAGTACCGAAATATCACGGCCTGAGAATTTATCTCCTGTCCACGATTCTGTATTTTTTCCTGGTATTCCCTGTAGCCGGGATCCTCCTTTTCAAATACGTTCCGGATTATCTTAAAAAAGCACAAACCGAGAATCCGGATTCACAACTGGCCAGGATCGCCAATCAAATGGAAAACAGTCAGGATGACGATGTTTCAGTGCCGGCTGATTCAAGCCGGATCAATATTTACAGCGACTCCGCCGTGAACATCACCCTGGCGTTTCCGGGCCCGTCAGGAAAAAATGAGGCCAACGGGAACATCAGCCTCGATAACCAGAGCCAGATGGGAGAAACCATGGGATTGCTGATCAGACTGCTGCTTGTCTCCTTCCTGCTTGGCTTTGCCTTTAATCTGCCTTTCCGGATCTATCTCCGGCGAAAAAGGCTCCTCAAGCCCATTAAGCCCAAAATCATCCAATATTGCAAAAAATTCCTGCTTCGGTCCCCGCTGATCAATTCCGGTATTCTGTTCCTTTCCTATGGAATTACACTGATCTATATGCTTTATATGATCGTGACCAAGCATAACCTGGATACCATCAACCAGGAATTTTATATTCAGTTTTTCTTTATCACGCTTTTATCCAGTGTTTTAACTTTATTACTGGTTTACTTCTGGATGAAGCACCGAGTCCATATCCGCTACCTGGAGCATATTTACAGTGAAGAGGAATTGAAGAGAAGGATCTTTAACCGCAAACCGGAAAAAATACGCAACCGGCTGCTGGTTTCGAGTGCAATGACAACTTTTCTGCCGCTTATTATCGTCGTCTTTTACATCCTTCTGAGCGTTTCATCCGTCAACGAGCTGGAAATCAATCAATTTTCCTCAGATCATCAAAAGATCCTCATGGGAAAGTACATGTCCCTGAATCTTGGGATCGACCTCAATACGCTGAGTGACCTTTTTTACGTGAATGCCATTAACAGCCTGCTCATGGTAATCGGGATCGGGACCAGTATTTTCATTGCCCTGATCTATATTGTCCTGTTCGTCAGGTGGACCACGGAGGATATCGTCAAACCGGTGACCGAATTGCTTCAAAGCATGCAGAAAACCGGCAGGGGCGAACTGGACAGTTACAGCCTGGTCAGGACGAACGACGAGATCGGTGCGCTGACAGAGGGTTACAATGAAATGTCGGACAGGTTGAGGAACTATTTTCTGAGCCTGGACCATATCAACCGGGCGAATGCCCGGTTCGTCCCCCGTCAGTTCCTGGATTTCCTGGGCAAGGAGAACATCACGGAAATCCAGCTTGGTGACCAGGTACAGAAAGAAATGACCATCATGTTTTCCGATATCCGTGACTTCACGGCTCTGTCCGAAACCATGTCGCCAAAGGAAAATTTCGACTTTATCAACCACTATCTCGGGTACATGGAACCGGTGATCCGGAATAATAACGGATTCATCGACAAGTTCATGGGAGATGCCATCATGGCACTTTTTGCGGAAAAGAGCGAAGACGCGCTTAATGCCGCCATCGAAATGAGGATAAAGATGATGGAGTATAACGAGATCATCAGCCAATTCGGCAAACCAGGCATCGATGCGGGCATCGGGATACATACCGGGATGCTGATGCTGGGAATCATCGGTGGCGAAGGCAGAATGGATGGCACCGTGATCTCGGATGCCGTAAACCTGGCCGCCCGCCTGGAAGGCCTTACCAAGGTCTACGGCAGTTCTATCATCATCACCGAAGATACACTCATCAAGCTGAATGACCCCAATCACTACCATTTCAGGTTCCTCGATATTGTCAAGGTCAAAGGGAAAAAGGAAGCGATCTATATTTTCGAGATCATGGACGGAGAGCCGGAATCCATCAGGAATTTGAAACTAAGCACAAAGGAGGATTATAACAAAGCCATGCAGGCCTATAAGAAAAAGGAATTTAAGCAGGCTTTGTCGCTGCTGCAAAAAATTGATGCTGTCAATCCCCGGGATAAAGCCATTAAAATTTATCTGAATCGTTGCTCAACCTACATCGAGAAAGGAGTGCCTGAATTCTGGGATGGAGTCGAGAGTTTCGATCTGAAATACTAAACCATTTGTCGAATGGATTACGAAGGAGCTAAAAAACACATTCTCGAAAAGTTGAGCCAGGGACTAAACCCACAATTGACCTATCATTCGGTTGACCACACCCTGGATGTACTGGCCTCTGCCGAACGGTTAGCCGAAATGGAGAACATCACAGGGGACGAACTCACCATATTGAAAACCGCTTGTTTATTTCATGATACCGGCATGCTCATTACATACCGCGGCCACGAGGAAGCAAGCGTTGAAATTTGCAGGGAACTGCTGCCGAAATTTGGTTACAATTCCGGACAGGTTGATACCATCACCAATATGATCCTCACGACCAAACTCCCGCAATGCGCCTGCCATATCCTGGATAAGATCCTCTGCGATGCCGATCTGGACTACCTCGGAAGGCCGGATTATTTCATGATCGCCCACAAGCTGAAATACGAGTGGGAAGTGCTGAACATTCATAAAACAACCCTTCAGGAATGGTATGTGATCCAGAAGGATTTCCTGATGAATCACCGGTATTTCACACCTTCCGCGATTAATTCCAGGCAGGAGAGCAAATTATCGAACCTCCGGGAAATCGAAGTAATACTAAATCATGAAAAATGATCAATGCCGGTAAAAAACCAATATATTTTCTATTTTTGTGTAAATTTTATTCGCTTAACTAATCCTTCATTTCATGAAAACTGATAAAAACCCAATTTTTCTGGTACCTACCGATTTTTCGGAAGTATGTGCCAATGCCGCCCACAGGGCTGCTTCACTGGCCAAGGATTACAATTATAAACTGGTATTACTGCACGTTATCGATAAGAATACGCTCAGTGAACTGAAGAAGGAAGGCAAGGGCCTCGAAATGGTCCAGGATAAGCTCCAAAAACTGGCCAACACATTAGTAAGCGAATTTGTCATACAGGTTGAGACTTTGGCGCGGGAGGGGGATATATTTACCACTATCGCGGAAGTGGCTGATGAATTGAAAGCCAGCCTGATCTTTCTTGGAACGCACGGAAAGGTTGGCATGCAGAAGGTTACCGGCAGTTTTGCCCTTAAAGTGGTTACCAGTTCTGAAGTTCCGACTATCGTTGTGCAGAAAAGACCTTTCGGACAGGGACTGTCAAAAATCGTTTTGCCCATTACCAGCGATGCTGGTCCATGGTCCAAAACTAAATGGGCGGCATCCGTAGCCAAGGAATTCAACAGCACCATTATGATCTACCACCTGCCCGGAGAAGAATTAGAAGATGTTATTACAATGATAACCAATCACTTCCAGGTGAACGATGTCAGGTTCACACTGAAGGCAGCAGACCGAAGCGCCAACTTCACCAAACAGGTGCTCGATTATGCCACAGCGGAGAATGCTGACATGATCCTTATCATGACAGACCCTGACAAAAGCTTCAAATCCTTTTTCCTGGGAAGCTACGATGAAGATATCATCTTCAATGCCGCACAGATCCCGGTGATGTGCATCAATCCCCGTGATTTCAACTGGAAAAAAATCGTTCCGAGATAATTGATAATAATAAGTGGACCGGAGAAAATTTCCCGGTTGTTCAAGTCTAATCTTCAAGTTTATAAACAATGGCAAATAATACTATTGAACGAAATAATATTGTCCTGGTCCCCACAGATTTTACTTCAGTCGGTCAAAATGCCATCGATCATGCGGTCACCGCAGCTGAGGTGCTGAAATTCAAGGTCGTAGTACTTCACGTAATCAACCGTGAAACCAGGAGCCAGCATGGCAGTACCAATGCCCTTAAAGTGGTTGAAGAAAAGCTTAAAGCCATTGTCAGTGATATCAAATCCAGATCGAAGGTCAAAGCGGAATATATCTTCAGGGAAGGTAGTATTTTCGACGTTATCCACGAAGTCGCCAGTGAAATCAAAGCCAATTTAATGATTCTCGGCACACCTGGCAAAAAAGGGATCCAGCACTTGCTGGGCAGTTACGCCATGAAAGTTATAACGCAATCACCGGTACCGGTCATTGTGGTCCAGAAAAGGAAGATCAGCCCAAATGGATACCGTAGGATCGTATTTCCGATAAGCCTTTACACAGAAGCCCGGCAACAGGTGTTTTACGCCATCGTGAACTCCTACCTGTTCAATAGCGAAATCCTGGTCTTCAAGCAAAAGAGCAGTGACCCAACACAAATCTCGAAACTTAATATCATTACTTCTCAAATTGAAGAAGAGTTTAAGAAGAGCAAGGTTAAATATTCCCTCACCCAGGCCGACTATGTCCGGGATTTCACCGGTCAGTTGCTTGATTTTGCCGTCTCCAACAGTGCCGATATGATTATGATGATGACCGACAGCAATATCGAAAGCCCTAATTTCGACACGAGCTCCTGGAGCGAAAAAATGATCTACAACGTGGCCCAGATCCCTGTATTCTGCATCAATCCGGTTTACCTGGGCCAGATCTACTACGCGTTGTAGGATTCCACCGGTATGACCCGCGAAGAAGCAATCCTTCGGATTCATCAACTTACGGAAGAAATTAACCGGCATAATTACCAGTATTATGTCCTGTCATCCCCGTTAATATCTGATTATGAATTCGATATGCTTCTTGAAGAGCTGATCAGCCTGGAAGAAGCTTTCCCTGACCTGGTACGGCCTGATTCCCCTGCCCGGCGTATCGGTGCCGACCTGACCAAAGAATTTCCCCAGGTAATACACAAATATCCCATGTTGTCACTCGGTAACACTTACTCAGGTGAGGAGATTGCTGATTTTGACGCCAGGGTGAGGAAGCTGCTGGGAGAAGAACCGCTATACACCTGCGAATTGAAATTTGATGGCGTTGCCATTGGCCTGACTTATGTCGACGGAAAACTGGCAAGAGCGGTAACCCGCGGGGATGGGGTGCAAGGTGACGATGTAACCAACAATGTCAAAACCATCAAAAGCATCCCTCTTACGTTATGGGGTAATTATCCGAAAGAATTCGAGATCCGGGGGGAAATATTCATGCCCCGAAGCAGCTTCGATTTCCTGAACCGGGAACGGGAAGAAACCGGCCTTCCGTTGTTCGCCAATCCGCGTAACGCCGCTTCGGGCAGCCTGAAAATGCAAAATCCGGCCGAGGTGGCAAAAAGGAACCTGGACTGTTTCCTGTATTTTCTTTACGGGGAAGAATTGCCCGCCGATAATCATTACCAAAGCATGATGATGGCAAAATCCTGGGGATTGAAGATTGCTCCTTACATGGTAAAATGCAACTCGCTTGATGAGATTTCATCGTTCATTAAAGAATGGGATGCAGGGAGGAAGGAACTCCCTTTCGATATCGACGGAGTGGTCATCAAGGTCAATTCATACCGCCACCAGGAAATGCTGGGATTTACGGCAAAGTCGCCACGCTGGGCGATTGCCTACAAGTTTAAGGCTGAAAGAGTGTCCACGCCTCTCCTGTCGGTCGAGTACCAGGTCGGAAGAACAGGTGCCGTCACACCGGTGGCAAACCTGTCGCCGGTATTCCTGGCCGGTACCACTGTTAAACGGGCTTCCCTACACAATGCCGACATCATGGCCAAACTGGACCTGCACGAAAATGATCATGTTTTTGTCGAAAAGGGCGGAGAGATCATTCCAAAAGTGGTCGGTGTGAACCTGGAAAAAAGAACCGGTGAATTTCCACCCATCCGGTTCATAACCCACTGCCCGGAGTGCGGCACTGCCCTTGTCAGACAGGAAAATGAGGCAGCCCATTACTGTCCGAATGAATACCACTGTCCTCCTCAGATTAAGGGGAGGCTGGAACATTTTATCAGCCGTAAGGCCATGAATATCGACAGCCTTGGCGAAGGTAAGATTGAAATGTTATTCGAAAACGGGCTGGTCCGGGATCCCGGAGACCTTTACACCCTGACCTATGACAGACTGTTTGGCCTTGAAAAAATAATCAAAAGCGAAGAGGGCCAGAAGGATAAAAAGATCAGTTTCAGGGAAAAGACCGTCTGGAATATTCTGCAGGGCATCGAACAATCGAAGAACACACCCTTTGAACGGGTGCTGTATGCCCTGGGTATCCGGTTTGTCGGAGAAACCGTTGCAAAAAAGCTGGCTTATGCATTCGGCCATATCGATGCCCTGAAATCGGCATCCAGAGAGGAACTGACCGGGGTGGAGGAAATCGGTGAAAAGATCGCCGAATCGGTCACATATTTTTTTGCGGATGAAGGAAACCTGCAGCTGATACACAGATTACGCGGGTATGGCATCCGGTTTGAAACCGATCAGACCTCCAGGACGGTGATCCAGGACCTGCTGGGTGGGAAATCGTTCGTGATCAGCGGTGTTTTCAGTCGTTTCTCCAGGGACGAGCTCAAGGAAATGATAGAAAGTTACGGAGGAAGGAATGTCGCTTCGGTTTCATCCAAAACCGATTACCTGCTGGCCGGAGAAGGCATGGGGCCGGCTAAAATGAAAAAAGCCCAGGAACTGGGCGTTAAGATCATATCTGAAGCAGAATTCCTGGGTATGGTTGGGAAGAGCAGTTAGAACTGCCTGACGGTCGACGCCCCCGAAGAGTTTACGGAAAGGTTGGAAGTTCCCTTGTACCTGACGGATGATGCGCCGGAAGCATCGATATTCAGTTTACCAGTGGCGAAAACATAGGCATCCGATGCTCCGCTTAACTCCAGAATAAGGTCGGTGCACTCGAGGGCCTCAGCGTTGTACTCCGATGCCCCTGAAAGTTCCACGTAGCAATCCTGGCAGTTCCCGGTGAAAATCACCTCCGAGGCACCGCTGAAATCAGCTTCCAGTTTCTGTGCGGTAAATTGCATTTCAACTTCCGATGCTCCGCTGATGTCAATTACCAAATCCTCAAAGGAAAGTTTTCCCTGTGAATCCACTTCTACTGCACCACTGAAATTTATATCATCAAGATGCTTAAAAGTAAGATAAATGGTGATATCATGAAAATGGCCTCTCCATCCCGATTTCGTATAGACTTTCAGCTTATCCCCCACTACCTCGGTCACAATGTCCGACATTTCTTCTGCATCTGCCTGGACGGTCAGTTTCTCTTCGTTCCCCTGGATCAGGATCACTTCGAATGCTCCGCCGACGTCCAATGCAGAGAAATTACTTACCGACCGGTCTTCTTTAATATAATTTCCGGGTCCTTTGTCACCGGGGGGCATATTCAGGCATCCGAACGACATGGTCGTGAACATCAGGAGCAAGACAACCTGTGACAGCCGGAAAAAGGTTCTACTCGTCATCATTTTATTAATTTTTAGATCGTTATAAAGCGAAATCAATATTCACACTGGCATGCCTGGCTTTAACGGTCAATTGCCCGGCGGGACCGGATCCGCTGCCTATCTTGCCTTTCAAGATATTCGTAGTATATCCCACCGTTTCCTTGCTGACAGATGACCCTGTCCTGGGATAATGTACATCGCCGAATTCAGCTTCGGCATCTACATTGAAAGTCGCCTTGGAATCGAATGTCAGGTCTGTGCCTGCGAAACTGTTGCGTACCTTTCCCGTGCCAAAGCCAGCGCTGATGTACGACACTTCGATATCGCCATACTCGCTGTCGAACTCGAATGAGCCGTTAATTTTCTCCACATTCACCCCGGAAAAGCGGCTGATGGAGATGATCTGGCCGATGGAGCCTAGTTCAATTTCATCATACTGTGAATCGAGGTTGACACGTTCCGACTTTTCTATTTCCACTTCTGAAAACCTGGAATAGATATCCACAGGTCCGGTACCTTCCGATTCGAATTTTCCGTATTCCACGTGCACTTTTCCATTTTTAAAGTAATCGACCGATCCTTTGCTGAATTTCAGCGTGAGGTCGCTTACGGCTCCATTAAGGGCAACGACTTCCATATCGCCGTATTCCAGGTTAATGTTGGCATTCCCGTCGACCTCTGCAATGTAGATCTCGCCAAACTGGTTTTCAATATCCAAATTGATCCACCTGGGCATCATGATATCGTAATCGATGGAAAATTCGGCATTGCTGATACTTCCGACTGATGTGGTTCCTTCCACCCTGGTGGGCGATCCGGTCAGATTCACACTGATCCGGTCGAACACTTTATTCGCTTTTTCCTGTGAAGAAGCATCCACGGTGATAGTCACCGTTATGGATACATTGCTTTCATCCCAGTTCTGGCAATGAACATCACCATACTTATTATCAATGGCCAGAACGGCACCTTTCTGGACAGCATATTTTTCATTGTATGATTTGGTGAAATCGTCAGCTGATGTGGAAGTGGCCGAGAACAGGAACAATCCTGCAATCATTATTTTGAACATAGCACTGATAGAGTTAAGGTTACATTTTAATGTTTTCATGACGAATGGTTTTTAAATGTGGCATAATCTGTTAAGGATATCGTTGAGTAAATCAGCTTTAGTTTTGTAATTACGGACCAGGGCATTGATGAGATGCTGATTATCCTGGTCCTTTTGAAGTTCCGATTCCAGTTTGACGGTATTGGAATCCAGAAGGCTGATCTGGTCCAGCGCGGTTTTTTGGATATACGATGCTTCGGATGAACTGACAGCACACTCGTTGATCTTCTCCAGCTTTTCCTCTGCCAGGTTATTGTAATAGATTTTGGCATCCCTGATCTCCGGCGGAAGGCTGCTTGCCGTGAGAGTTGCCGGACTGGTGGCGGGATTGATAAAATAAACCGTTACGGAAAGGCCGATCAATACCGCTATCACAGCTGCTATTCTCCAGTATTTAAGATTGGTATTCCTGGTCCCGGAAACCTCTCCGTCGTGGAGGGCTGAGAGCTTTTCCAGGAACCTGTCCATGTGGCCTTCCGATGGCTCTGCGCCATCCAGGATGTCCCGGTTCTTCTTTATTTTTTCTTCAAGTATCGACATGACTAAGGTCTTTAATTTAATTTAGATTTTCCTGCACCGTTTTCAGCTGCCCCAATAAAATCGAGGAGCTTTTTCCTGGCCCTGGAATACCTGGTACGGGAGAGTCCGTAAGAAATATTCAATATCTGGGCAATTTCCTCATGGTCATACCCTTCCAGCAGGAACAGGGAAAGGATGACCCGGTGATTGTCAGGTAGGGCGTGAATGGCTTTCCGGATTTCCTCCACCCGGGTGGATAAAACCTGGATATAATTCTCGTCTTCCATCTGTTCCTGTACCTCCGTATCATATTCATCCAGAGAAACCAGGTCCCTGGATTTACGGAAAGAATCCACCGATTTATTGATCACGATCCGTTTCAACCAGGTTCCGAAACTGGATTCTTCCCGGTAGGTTTCTATTTTCCGGAAAGCCTCCAGGAATGACTCCTGCATGACGTCTTCCGCTTCTACCGCATTATTCAGTATCCGCAGTGCAGTGTTATACATGGCTTTATAATAAAGCTTATAAACCTGCACCTGCGCTTTCCGGTCGTTCACCCTGCATCCGCGGATCAGATCTTCATGAATATTTTTTACCGTTGGTTCCAAAAGGTGAATTTTTAATCTATTGTCGAAATGAAATTGAAAATGTTACAAGTTACACGAATTTTTCCTATTGTTTTAATTCAGAGAACTGTCAGGAAAGGAAAGGAACAGGGATGGACTAATTCTTACCTTTGGCGCATGAGAAGAATCCCCTTCAATCATTATGGCACCTATATCGTTATCCTGATCTCCATGATATTCTGGGGGATGTCATTTGTCTGGAGTTCAATCGTATTCGAATATTACAACCCCATCACCACGATCTTCCTTCGCCTTTTGGTTTCTACCATCATTCTGTTCACTTTTATAAAAATATCCGGAAAATTTGAACATATCCGGAAAGTTGACCGGAAACTCCTGATGATGTCAGCCTTTTTCAATCCATTCCTGTATTTTCTCGGAGAGAATTTCGGCCTGAAATACTCATCTCCGACCATCAGTTCCGTTATCATAGCGACCATTCCCGTATTCACGCCAATCGCCGCTTATTTCGCTTCAAATGAGAAGATTACGATCTCCAACATCGTTGGGATCTTATTTTCCTTTATCGGGATCGGGATCATGCTGGTCAATCCTGACCTGACACTGAATGCATCCCCGCACGGGGCTCTGCTTCTGTTGTTTGCGGTGGCATCGGCCATTACTTACACAGTCTTCCTGAAACGACTGATAGTCAGGTATTCCCCGCTAAGCATCATAGCTTACCAAAATGCGATCGGCACCATCTACTTTTTACCCTTGTTCCTGTTATTTGATTTCGGTCATTTTTTATCAGTCAGGCCAGATGTGAAGCTTATCTCATCCCTTCTCCAGCTTTCGGTATTCGCTTCATCCCTGGCCTATATTTTTTTTGCCATGGGTGTGAAAGCCATCGGAATGGTACGCACCAATGTCTTTTCAAACCTGATACCCGTCTTCACGGCTATTTTTTCCGTTATCTTTATATCCGAAAACTTTACAGCCACCAAGATTTTAGGCATGGCAACAGTTATAACCGGTGTGATCGTGACTCAGGGCTTTGGACGCAGAGATAAGAGCTTAGAGCCAGGAAGTAACGTCAAATAAGGTCGCGGGCGCAGCAAACCAATGACAATTTTAATAACTTATGGCAAAAACTAACATCACCGTTTTAGGCGCAGGGCTGGTTGGGTTCCCGATAGCCCTTGATTTAAGCAAGGACGAAAACCTGAAGGTTACCATCCATGATATCCGGAAAGAGCGTTTGAACTGGATCCATGACAATCATCCGGAAATAAGTACTTTACAGACTGACCTCTCCGACGCTGAAGCAGTCCGAGATGCCGTCAGGGGTGCTGACCTGGTCATGAATGCCGTTCCCGGCCACCTGGGTTACAGGACACTGGAACTGGTGATCGGCGAAGGGAAAAATGTCATCGACATCGCTTTTTTCCCCGAAGATCTTTTCGATCTGGACCCATTGGCCCGCGAAAAGGATGTGCTCGTTATATCTGACATCGGTGTGGCCCCTGGGATGAGTAATGTATTGAGCGGATACGCCTTCAGAAAATTCGAGAAAACTGATAAAATCAGGATTTACGTGGGAGGATTACCAAAGATCAGGCAATGGCCGTTCGAATACCGGGCTGTCTTCTCTCCTATTGATGTGATAGAGGAATATACACGGCCTGCCCGCTTCATCCGTGAGGGGAAACTGGTGGAAATGCCTGCCCTGTCGGAACCGGAGCTGATCGATTTTGAAGGTTTCGGTACCCTGGAAGCATTTAACAGCGATGGCCTCCGGTCACTGATCAGGACCATCGACTGTCCTGACATGATTGAAAAAACACTTAGGTATCCCGGACACATTGATAAGATAAAACTTCTGAAATCCTGCGGATTTTTCTCCACCGAAGCGGTCAATGTCAAGGGCCAGTCGATCCGGCCCATCGACCTGACCACAAGGCTCCTGTTTCCACTGTGGGACCTTAAGGATGAAGAAGATATGACCATAATGAAGGTTTATGCCGAAGGAATTAAGGATGGTAAAAAGATGAGTTACACATGGAGCCTGTCCGATTTCTACGATCACAAGACCGGGATTCATTCCATGGCAAGAACCACCGGTTACACCGCCACGGCTGCGGCACGGATGGTGATGGCAGGACTGTACACCCGTAAGGGAGTTTCACCTCCTGAATACATCGGCTTTGATGAAAAATGTACCCGGTTCATGCTGGAGGATCTTGAACGCAGAGGTGTGAAATATAAGGAAACTACAGAAAACTTATAGCGATGTTAAGCCATCGGCAACTTTTCCTGCAATTCATGGGGCTGCCTTCCCTGAACCCTGTTGGGCTCGAAATATCATCATCCCGTGGTATTTACCTGTACGGACCGGATGGAAAAGATTACATTGACCTGGTTTCAGGAGTTTCGGTCAGCAACCTGGGCCATCAGCACCCGGACATAGTAAAGGCAGTGCAGGACCAGGCTGAGAAGTATATGCACCTGATGGTTTACGGCGATCTGATCCAGTCTCCACAGGTGGAACTTGCCCGAACTCTGGCGATGAACCTGCCTTCGTCATTGAATTCCACTTATTTTGTCAATTCCGGCAGCGAGGCCATCGAAGGCGCTTTGAAACTGGCGAAAAGGTATACCGGGAGGACCGATGTCATTGCTTTCAGGAATGCTTACCACGGCGGAACGCACGGTGCCCTGAGCATCTGTGGCAATGAACGGATGAAGTACGCCTTTCGTCCCCTGGTCCCGGGCATCAAATTCCTTGATTTCAACAACTTCGATGAACTGGATCTCATAACTGAAAGGACGGCCTG
Organism: uncultured Bacteroidales bacterium; assembly: GCA_964619555.1. Taxonomy (GTDB): domain Bacteria; phylum Bacteroidota; class Bacteroidia; order Bacteroidales; family JAGOPY01; genus JAGOPY01. Next base: position 206,167 of record CAZUDV010000003.1, read on the forward strand.
CGTGGTGGTTGAAACGATACAGGCTGAAGCGGGGATCATTTTACCGGCTGAGGGTTTCCTGGAAAAGATCCGTGAAAGGTGCCATGAGTCCGGCGCCCTGCTCATTATCGATGATGTTCAGATGGGCATGGGAAGGACCGGCAAACTATTCAGTTTCGAACATTACGGCATCACTCCTGATATCTTATGCCTGGCAAAGGCTTTCGGCGGGGGGATGCCGCTGGGGGCGTTCGTTGCTTCCAAAAAGCTCATGGAGTCGCTGGCGCATGACCCTGAACTGGGGCATATCACGACTTTCGGCGGGCACCCTGTCAGCTGCGCCGCTGCACTGGCCAATCTGCAATTCATTGTCAGCTCAGGGATCTATCATCTTGCAGAAAGCAAGTCTTTGAGATTTATCGACAATTTAAAGGGTCATCCCGCTATCCGGGAAATTCGCAATAAGGGCCTGATGTTAGGGCTGGATCTCGAAACCCCGGAAATGGCCGCCAATCTTATGCAGAACTTCGTCCGGAACGGCCTGATCGGCGATCTGTTCCTTTTCCGGCCACATTCCTTCCGGATTGCCCCTCCCCTTATCATAACCGAAAATGAGATCACCGTGACTTGTGAAAGGATCCTGAAAAGCCTGGACGAACTATAGGATTGCTATCTTTTAACGAAATCCTGGAAAAGTAATTATGCCAAAATGACAGGTTTTTCTTAACAGTTGTTAAGAAATTCCGGCCATTATGTCACTAATTGTTAGCCATTTACCCTTTGGCTTAATAATTGAAATATCAAATTTGTTGAGTTAAATAAGGTATAAATTCAATTGACTCTTAATCTAAACACTAAAACCTAAACACTAAAAATTAAACAATAAAATTTAAAGGAGGATAAAGCCATGTTACCAGCATTGAGAAAAAACAGCACATTGCCGGGTTTGATTGATGAGTTCTTCGGCAGGGATGTATTTCCGGGATTCTTTTTCGACGTGGAAAAGAGGATGTCCACTCCGGCTGTAAATATCATCGAAGGTAAGGATGATTACCGGATTGAAGTGGCGGCTCCGGGACTGGACAAGAAGGATTTCAAGATCGACCTCGACAATAATGTTCTGACGATCAGTTCAGAAAAAGAAGAAAAGCATGAAGAGAAAGATGATCGTTTCATGCGCAGGGAATTCAATTATTCAAGTTTCTCCCGTTCCTTTACACTGCCTGAAAGCGTGGAGGGCGAAAAGATCACAGCCAGTCATGCAGACGGTGTGCTTACCGTGATCATTCCAAAGCGGGAGGAAGCTAAACAGAAGCCTGCCAGAACGATCAAGATTTCGTAAGCAAGTTAATCTGACAAATTCAGGGCCGGTTTTACCGGCCTTTTTTTATCGGCTGATCCAATATTCATAATTTTGGGTCGTTTAATCACGTCTGATGCCGATCTATATCCTGGATGATAATCTGACTTTTCCACATCCTTCCCTGGCCGATAAGGATGGATTGCTGGCCATTGGAGGCGACCTTTCTCCGGAAAGGCTTCTCAATGCTTATTCCAATGGCATTTTTCCATGGTACAACGAAGATTCGGCCATCCTGTGGTGGAGCATGGATCCAAGAATGGTGCTGTTTCCATCCGAATTCAAGCGATCCCACAGCCTGTTGCAAACGCTGAAGCGGGACCACTTTAAAGTGAAGTTCGACGAAGCATTTGAGAGAGTGATCCATTTATGTGCCGTGACCAGGAGAAAGGGGGAAGAGGGCACCTGGATCACGGAAGAGATGTTACAGGCTTATATAAACCTTCACAGGCTCGGATTTGCGCACAGTGTCGAGACTTACCGGGAAGGCAGGCTGACCGGAGGATTATATGGGGTATCCCTGGGGAAGGCTTTTTTCGGGGAATCCATGTTTCACCTGGAAAGAGATGCATCCAAAGTAGCCCTTTCAGCCCTGGTCGACAGGTTGCTTGAGTGGGACTTTCACTTCATTGACGCCCAGCAGAAAACGGAGCACCTGAGAAGCCTGGGAGCCAGAGACGTTCCGCGAAGCGAGTTCCTGGCAATGCTCAAGGATGCCCTGGCATATCCTACTATCCGGGGTAAATGGTAATTTTGCCAAAATCATCGGCATGAACAGCAATCCTGAAAAATTTATGAAAGAGGCCATCCGGCTGGCCAAAGAGAATCTGAACGGCAACCACGGCGGGCCTTTCGGGTGTGTCATCGTAAAGAACGGCGAGATCATCGCTTCTGCTCATAATGAGGTACTTTCCGCCAACGATCCGACCGCCCATGCCGAGGTGCTTGCTATTCGCCGTGCTTGCGAGAAACTGGGCACATTCCAACTGGAAGGCTGCGAGATTTACACCAGCTGCGAACCCTGCCCGATGTGCCTGGGCGCCATTTACTGGAGCAGGCCGGCAAAAGTCTATTATGCAGCATCCAGAAAAGACGCGGCCATCGCCGGTTTCGATGACCACTATATCTATGACCAGATGGGCCTCGCCGCTGAAATGAGGGATATCCCCTTCAGGCAAATGATGAAATCCACGGCCCGCGAACTGTTCGTGCAATGGTCTGCCGCAGGTCATACCTCCTGGTATTAACCATTTCACCCGGACCACTTGAAAAAGACATACCAATCTCATCTTGCACTGCTCGTAGCCAATACCATTTATGGCCTTAATTACGTCATTGCCAAAGGTATCATGCCTGACTATCTGATGCCAAAGGCAATTATTTTTATTCGGGTGATCATCACAGCATCATTTCAACGCTTCCATCATCATTACCTCCATCCCCGTACTTATCCTGGTTTTCGCTCATTTCATCCTGAGAGAACACATCACGGGCCTGAAAGTGCTGGGTATCTTCCTTGGGGCTTCAGGAGCTCTTATGGTCGTATTTTCAGGAGGAAAAGGAGATTTCGTCACCAGGCCTGTCGGAAAACCGGCCAGAACTATACCATTTTCCTGACTTTTCAACGTTTCCATCAGGAAAAAGCCTATTTTTGCCCAAATTTTACAAAATGAAAAAATCACTGATTCTCTTTTCCCTGGTCCTGTTGATCTGCGCATCTGCTTCAGCTCAAAAAAAATCTAAAAAAAGCGAAATGCAGGAACCGCCAACGGTAGGCCTGAGTACAGCTTCGGATTCCCTTTCATACAGCTTTGGCATGTTGATCGGAACAAATCTCCGGACCCAACAGGTAGAAGGGATCAATTCCAATGTGTTGCTCCATGGTTTTGATCATGGATATGCTGGAAAAAACATGCAAATGACCCAGGAAGAGGCCAATAAGATGGTAGAACTTTATTTTAAAAATATGGTTAAGAATGAAGCCGATAAAAATCTGAAAGAAAGCCAGGCTTTCCTTGCGGAAAACAAGACGAAGGAAGGGGTAGTGACCCTGGCAAGCGGATTGCAATATAAGGTCCTGGAAAATGGAACTGGAACTTCTCCAAAACCGGAAGATCAGGTGAAAGTTCATTACACGGGATCACTGATCGACGGGTCGATATTCGACAGCTCGATCGAACGGGGAGAGCCGATTGTCTTCGGGGTGAGCCAGGTCATTGCCGGATGGACAGAAGCCCTTCAACTCATGACGCCCGGCTCACGCTGGATGTTATACATCCCTCCCGATCTAGGTTACGGGGAAAATGGCGCCGGTGGTGTCATCGGCCCGAATCAGGCCTTGATATTCGAGGTGCAGCTTATTGAAGTAATAGCACAGTAAAACGAGAATTATCGGAACGGATGTTCCAAATCAAAATCGGGCCGGTAATGCTCGTGGCTTGACAATTCCTGTACCCATCCGTTTTCAAATCCCAGGTATTCGAGTTCCCTGACCACGGAAGCATATTCTGTGGAATTCACAACCCGTCCGAGGAATTCATGATGACTCACCTTATAAGTTGGATAATACTGGGACATTAGTGAAATATGCAGTTTGCTGGATAATTCCTTGTCGATAACCTCCAGCACCCGGATGCTGTTCTGCGGATGTGAAGGTAAGACCAGGTGACGAATAATTACTCCCTGCATGGCATAACCGTCATTATTCAAAGGCAGGTCAATGCCTTTTTGCTTCAGCATCTCTTTTATCGAAGCCAGCGCAACCTGCGGATAGTTTTTCACATCCGAATATTTTCTTCCCAACTCTTCGTCAGCGTATTTAAAGTCAGGAAGATAAACATCGATATAATCCTTCAGGCCCCGGATCGTTTCGGGCCGGTCATACCCATTCGTATTGTATACAAAGGTCGGATTCAGACCGATCGCCCTCAAAGAATTAACGATTACTTTGACGTGAGGCACGAAATGGGATGGCGATACAAATCCGACATGATTGATGCCTGTTGAGAGAATGGATGCAATTTCCTTAAGTACCGTTTCGAGAGATTTCTTCTGAGAGCTGAAATCGAGGGCATTGCAACTAATTTGATGATTCTGGCAGTAAATGCACTGCAGGTTGCAGTTGGTAAAAAAAATGTTGCATATCCCTTTGTCGCCGGATATGACCGGCTCCTCCCCTTTGTGAATACAAATGGACGATATGCTGAAACCTGCATCCGCCTTGCAATAACCCGGTTTTCCTGAAAACCTGTCTGCATTGCAATTATGCGGGCAGATCCGGCAGGCCCTCAATTCTTCAAGGGGTTTCCTGAGTCTCTGAAAATCAAGTTTTTTTATTCGTTCCTCAACTGAATCCATTGACGGTAATGAGATCGTTTACCAACCCACAAAGATAAACTTGTATTGCTCTGGAGCACTGATTAAATTTGTAAACATAAACATCCAAAATATGATTTTAACACAGCGTTTCCTGACCCTGGTCATTCTTATTATAACCATTGCCTGTAACGGGCAGTTCATAGAGTTGTCCGAACAGGACGGGTTGAAAGCCACCGGCTACGTGGACGACCGGGGAAGCCATATTCAGTTTCCCCTTCCTGCCGTCCTTTTTTCATTACAGGTCGATGGTTCGATTGTACCGGCTGAAAACCGGGAAATAAACAAGAATGACACAGCATTCATCATTACATTGGATAAAAATATCCAGGCAGAAGTTATCCCGGACAGCTCGAACGGAGTGATCCGGATCATGATCCGCAATAACGGCAATGACACGGTTGAGATCGAGAACCTGGTTCCATTCGGCGAGGTGAACGATCATATATATCTGGCTTCAACAGGGCCATGGGCGCTGGCAAGGGCCAAATTATTCCGTCCCGGCCTTGGACCGGTCGGCGTAATCCTTCCCGACAATGCCTGGGAAATGGGTTATGGAGCCTGGAAACTGGAAAACGACAGGTCGGTTTGCGCCATAGCAAGGCGCATTCGATCAGATAAAGCAGAATGGAGGAGGTATAAAACGATCATTTTTCCGCAGGGACACGTCGAATATAAACTCTGGGCAGATGATTATGAAGGTGAATGGCAAAATGGCCTCAGGAAGATGTTCAGGGAAAAATGGTTGTATGACCTGGAATTCTTTGATGATACTCTTTACCGGAGAGATGACCTCACGTGGATCCGCCATGATTACATCATTGGATTACAGTTTGCCTGGAACCAGGAGTTTTACGACTGGAAAAGACAAATTTACACCGCTGATGAATTCCTGGCAAAAGGCAGGGAATTATTCGGAGGATTCGATGTTTTTGGTTTATGGCCTACCTGGCCCAGGCTGGGGGTAGATCCGCGCAATCAGTGGGATTTGTTTGCCGACCTCCCGGGAGGTCTGGATAAACTGAAAACACTGTCTCATCAGTGGAAAACCGGCGGGACGAAGTTCTTTATCTGCTATAATCCGTGGGACGAAAGCACCAGAACTGAAAATCCTTATGCAGGTATGGCCAGGCTTATCGAGGCGACTGATGCCGACGGGGTTGTCCTGGACTGCCATGGCGCTTCCAGCTATGCGCTTCAGCACGCTGCAGACAGCGTCAAATCAGGCGTGGTGATGTATTCAGAAGGTATGGCCGTAATCAGGGATATGCCCGGAATTGTTTCGGGCAGGGTTCATGATGCCATCTACCTCCCTCCGCCCCTGAACCTGAACAAACTCATCAAACCCGATTTCGCCATTTTCAGGGTCTGCCAGATCCACGACGGCCGTATCCGGCGTGAAGCTTCGATCGCATTTTTCAATGGCTATGGCACGGAATTGAATACATTCGCACCATCTCAGTTGCATAGCATGGAAGACGACCTGGTATACCTGGGCAGAACCACCCGGATACTCAGGGAAAATTCACGCAATTTCCTTTCCGCCGAATGGACACCGCTTCTCCCAACCCTGCGGGATTCCATTTGGGTGAATAAATGGCCAATTGGCGAAAAAACTATTTATACCGTCTTCAGCCTGGTACCGGAAGGGTACAACGGCGCACTTTTCGAAGAAATACCCTCGAAGGGAAAACACCTGGTCAGCCTATGGCATCATGAAACTGCCGAATGGGTAGAAAAGGATGGCAAACACTTTATCCCGGTAAAAGTCGAATCGTTTAACGGTTTTGATTTAAATACGCGGACGGAAGGCAACATTGACTGCATTGCCGTTCTCCCTGTTCTTATAAATGCGGAACTGCGCGGAAGCCAAATATCGGTAGCGGCCAATCAGGGGGACAGGCTCCGGATCTGGGCGGGCAATCCTTCCTACCAAAACTCCCGGTTCATCGAATTATCGACGGGCATTCACCATATTTCCATTTTCAGCCCACCGTTTCAAAACAGGGAAGGGAAATACGTCATTCAGCTTTTTGACCGGGATGAATTAATAGATGAGGCCGTCCTTTACCTTGAACCCGGTACGCCCCGAATGATCGCTGAAAATAGGTCTTCTGAATTATCCTCCGAAAAACCGGAAAAGATGGTACAGGTCAAAGCCGGCTCGTTTGGTTTCAGGACCGAAAACACTGACCATTTCATCCCATATCCGGACATACAAGAACCTATAAGGATGGAAATGGATGCATTTTATATGGATAAATACCCGGTGACGAACCAGGATTTCAGTGAATTTTTGCAGCAGACCAAATACGCCCCCTCCAATGCCGTGAATTTCCTGAGGCACTGGCAGGATGGAAAAATTCCGACCGGGCTTGAAAATCATCCGGTTGTTTACGTCAGCCTGGAAGATGCCGGGGCTTATTGCACCTGGGCTGGCAAAAGGCTTCCGACCGAAGCGGAATGGCAATACGCCGCACAGGGCAATGATGACAGGAACTGGCCCTGGGGCAATGAATTCGATTCCACTCGGTGCAATAACGCTACCGGTCATACAACCGCAGTCGATGAATTTCCAAAGGGAAAAAGCCCGTTCGGAGTGATGGATATGTGCGGTAATGTCTGGCAATACACCAATGATGTCTATGATAACGGGACTTACTATTATGTGATCATGAAAGGAGGAAGTCACTATAAGCCGACTTCCTCCTGGTGGTATGTTAAGGGCGGCCCTCAGCCAAATTACTGGCACCAGCTTTTGTTATTGGTTGCGCCATCCTTTGACCGGAATGCCACGGTAGGGTTCAGATGTGTCAAAGATATCCGTGATTAGCTTAAGGCAGGCTGTTGTAGAAAGCGATCACCAACTTGAGCTCTTCACACGTTTTACCGGTTAATTTGTTGTCATTCATAAACTGCCCGATCTCCTGCTCCTTATCCTTGAAAGCACACAGGATGCTTTTACGGTTAGCCAGAATGGGTTCTGCCGAGTGGCCGCTTTTCTTGATGTAATAGCAGCATTCCCTGACGTACACCTCATTGCTGAGATTTATATTATCCTCCGGATCCATGTGATAAGTGATATAGCGGCGAACAAACAAAGGGCACTGGCCTTCATGCAGCACTTCAAAGTATCCTTTCTGAACAGTCTTGTCTAAAATAAATTCCGAATACACGAATTTTCTGTCACCTAAAAAGATATAATCCAATTCTTCCGGGTGTGAAAATGCTAGCGTATCATCATTCCTGATGAATTGCATCTGCTGATGGTAAATATCATATCTCAGCTGAATATCATCGATTACCGACTTGTCTTTCAGCACCACATATCCGGTGGTCCACCCCGGCTCTAGACACATGCCAGCCTGGTCGAAGACGAAGTATTCGCCGGGGCCTCCCCCGGTTTTTTCATTTTCCCTTACCATGGCCATTTCTCTGGTAATCTTATCATGCATTGGTTGGCTTCGGGAAGTTTGCGATCCGGATTTCACATTTCCCCCTTCAATCTGAGATTGGCTTAAACAGGGAAATAACAGTACAGCAACCAGGATTATGAAAATTTGTGCTTTCATGGTCTCCCTCCTTATCTTATTGATTTACAACTATATTATTGGCGGTGCAACTTATAAAGATACGAAATTTACCGTTAAAAATCAAGAAAACATTGACTTATTTTACATATCGATATTCTAATCATACAATAAGACGTTTTCAGTCTGCGATTTATTACATGTGTTAACAATTTTTTAGAAAAAGTCCTACCTTAGGTTGTCTAAATTCATTTTTATGATAAAAAAATCGCTTGTTTTATTGTTTATCGGTTTACTGAATCTTTTCCCGTCTTACAGTCAGAACCACAGGCAGGAAGGGCCTTCCATACATATTCTGTCGGACAGGAATCAAACCGCCAATGATCCGGAATACAGGGCATTGGTTATAAGCCTGTCCGCGCTCTTCCAGGGGGCAGTTTCGGAAATGAGCCCTGAAAATCTGGTCAATGGAATACAGATTGCCGAACGGGATATCATCTGGATCTATAAAAACGATACGACACCGGTACAGCATACATATTCCAAAAAAGAGCTGAAACGGTTAAAATCTTACATCAGGAAGGGAGGGAAGGTGCTGTTGGCCAACCAGGCAACCCTGATGCTGGGAATACTTGGACTTGAGCCGGATATGCCGGAAACCAGGCTAAAGAAAAGCAAAGATGAAGGCTACGGGCGACAGTTGGGTTATCATGCATTTCTATCCCATCCCCTTTTCGAAGACATGAATGGAGGGGCTTATGTACTGAAACCCGAGAAAGACATAAGCCTTTTGCAAACCGGTTATTTTGGGAAATATGAACCTTGCGGAAAGGTTATCGCTGTGGATTGGGATTATATTTTTCTCCGTGAAGACAGCAGGATGATCCTGGAATATCAATATGGCCAGGGCAAAGTGCTCGCGGTGGGGGGTTATCTGATTTACAATCTGCCCAACCGGAACCGGGTACACCTGGATAAATTCACCCGGAATTTGGTGGCATACCTGTCGGGAGAGCATTTCAGTTCCAGGGCCTGTTATTGGAGATCAGGTCCATCGGAAGCTATTGAAAAACCATTTGTCCTGGAAGAATCAGCACCAAATGAAATGGACATTGTACAACCCGTACCTTTAAATGACAGATTGAAGATTGGTCCGGTTGCGAGTGAATTCAATTACTGGGACCTGGCGGGCGAAAGGATCCTGCTGATGGGGACTGACACAGGTGGCATCACTGAAATCTGGGCGACTCCCTGTTTAAGTATCCGGGATCTACAAGTCAGCTATGCTCCGGTATCGTCAGCAGATCGGATCGAATTGAAAGATATCGGCAGGTCAGGGTCAGAGGTCACGGTGTTGCCGGCAAGTTATCAGCGGAGGTATAACCTCACAGGTGACCTCACAGGTGACCTCACAGGTCGTCTCGTCGAAACCATTTCCGCTTCACCGAATATACCAGCCGCTGTCATCACTTACCAGTATTCCGGCAGGTTCCCGGTCCGGATGGAGTTTAGTTTTACGCTGCTGTTCAGATTGATGTGGCCTTACTCTGAAAAAGTCCTGGGAGACTTAAACTATTCCTGGAACGAAGACCTCGGTGCTGTAATCGCTACCGATGAATCAGGTGAATTTGCAACAATTGTCGGTATTCAATCCGGAAAGAAAAACGAAGATGCAATATTGGACCTTCAACTGAAAGCTTCTTTTGCCAATGATCCCGGCAAACCGGAAGAAATCACCCATCAGAGGTGCACTTTGCATATCGAATCCAGGGGACCGGTCACGTTTAACATGATTGTTGCCTCTTCGTCGGAAGGATTGGAAAAAACAGCCGAATATTACTCATCAGTATTGAAGCACCCCGGAAAAATTTTAGCCGACGCGGAAAACAGAGCCGATTCCCTGATGAATGAATCCCTTACCATCAAAGGCCCTGACACTGTTTTTAACGCAGGATTCACATGGGCGAAAATCGCTGCGGAACGATTCAGAGTCAGCACTCCCGGCCTGGGCACTTCACTCGTTGCCGGATATGCTACCAGTGACAACGGTTGGGATGGTGAACATGCCGTAAGCGGAAGACCGGGATACGGCTGGTATTTCGGAAGAGACGGCGCATGGAGCGGATTTGCAGTGCTGCACTACGGGGATTTCGAGACCGTAAAACAAATGTTGCTGACATTTCAGCGGTTCCAGGACCTGAATGGCAAGATATTCCATGAACTCAGCACCTCAGGGATTGCCCATTACGATGCTTCAGACGCTACACCGCTGTTTGTCGTGCTTGCCGGAAGGTACCTGCGCCATAGCGGTGATAGTGCCTTCATCCGCCAGATATGGCCTTCTCTGATGAAAGCGATGGACTTCTGCTACAGCACCGATACGGATGGCGATAAACTGATCGAGAACACCAACGTCGGTCATGGCTGGGTTGAAGGTGGCCACCTTTTCGGATCGCATACTTCTCTCTACCTGGCATCGTGCTGGGCTGCCGCACTTGAAGAAGGAGCCTACATAGCTGAAATACTGGGCAATAGAGACATTGCAACGAAGTACCGTCAGGATGCCCTGGTGGTGAAGGTAAATATCAACCTGAAATTCTGGAATCCTTCAGCGGAATTTTATTATCACGGGATTTTTCAGGATGGAAGCTTTAAGGACGACCTTTCCATCATGCCCGCTATTCCCATTCTGTTCGGGCAGGCAGACCCCAGGCATTCCGGAATGGTAATCCCGGTCATTGCATCCAATGCATTTACGACAGACTGGGGTTGCCGGATAGTTCCGCAAAATGATCCTCACTTCAATCCCAGGGGATATCATACCGGCAGCGTCTGGCCGTTGTTTACCGGCTGGGCTTCCCTTGCCGGGTATAAATCCAATCATTTCCTGCAGGCATACTCTCAATTATATTCTAACCTGAATATCTGGCAGTACTGGGGACTTGGATTCTGTGAAGAAGTGCTTCATGGGGAAATTTTTAAACCTGCTGGTGTCTGTCACCATCAATGCTGGTCCGAAACGATGGCTTTGCAACCTTCCATAGAGGGTATGCTGGGTTATCAGCCCGACGCACCCAGTCATAAATTGAAGCTGAAGCCCTGGTTCCCAGCCGACTGGGACTCCGTACAAATCGAGAATATCCGTATTGGGGAGGAAAGGATCCAAATGCTCGTACAAAGGGAAGTGCTTAAAACCACTTATATTTTCAAGAAAGGAACCTCCTCCCGGCTCGATGTCCAGTTACAGCCCGTGTTACCGCCAGGATCAGTAATTGAAAGTATCACCGTGAACGGGCAACCGGCGAGGGATTGGGGAGTGAGAGAAACGTCCCAGGGATGGGTCATTCCCGAGTTCGGATTCTGGCTTGAAAGCTCAGCGATCGTCGAAATCGACTGGCATGGCGGGATCACGGCATTACCACTGCTTACCAATCCAATACCCGGTGAATCCTCAAAAGGATTCCGGATCCTGGCTACTGCATTCTCAGACAACACTTACACCATTACCCTTCAGGCGCCACGGGCCAGCTGGCAGGAATTCAGGATCTGGTCGGCGAATCCTGAAGCAGTCAGGGCCGAGGGGGCAGAAATTATTCAAATTGAAGGGGATATTATCCGTTTAAAGACATCGTTTGCCGATCTTGAGACCGATTATGTCACTAAGGAAGTAATCATGCACTGGTAACAAAGGTATTTTTTTAATATATCTTTGTATGACCATCCATCCGACCGGTGAATATCCGGGAAGTCTTACTCAGAAAATATAAATACTGAAAGGAATCACTATGACCAAAAAATTAAATAATATACCTATAATCAGGAGATTATGGGGGTATGCTTTCGATCCGAGCCTATCGGTCAGTGCCGAAACAGCCAATTTTAATAACCTGGTTTTCAAGGTCCGCTGGGAGGATTACCAGAGCAAGGGACCAGTGGGCGAATATGTGGAAGTGATCGACTATGATCCGGCGAGTAATTGTTTTTATCCGCCCGTGGAACTGAATGAATTAAATATCGTTGCGACGGATGGGCTGAAACCTTCCGAAAGCAATCCTCAATTTCATCAGCAAATGGTATATGCCGTTGCCATGACCACTATTCAAAACTTCGAAAAGGCCCTGGGGCGCTGGATCATCTGGTCGCCCAACCCGGTCTATGATGAAACCGGGACCATCGTTGCCGAGGAATATGTTCAGCGATTGCGTTTGTATCCTCATGCCATCCGCGAAGCCAATGCGTTTTATAATCCAAATAAAAAGGCCGTCTTATTCGGTTATTTTCCTGCCGTTTCGGAAAATACAGGCACGCAGCTGCCGGAAGGCATGGTTTTCACCTGTCTTTCACATGATATTATTGCCCATGAGGTCACGCATGCCATCCTGGATGGGATCAACTCCAAGCTGATCGACCGGCATAATCCGGATACGCTGGCCTTTCACGAAGCCTTTTCAGACATCATCGCACTTTTTCAACACTTTTCGTTCAAAGATGTCATCCGTAATCAGATCGCAAAGACCAAAGGCGACCTTAAAAGCCAGAATCTGCTGGGAGAACTGGCCCAGCAATTCGGCCAGGCCATCGGCAATTATGGCTCCCTGCGGGATGCGATCGGGAAACGGAATAATGAAACGGGCAGATGGGAATTAGCCAAGCCGGATCCGGATGATTACCTGAATATCATCGAACCGCATGACCGTGGCTCCATACTGGTGGCCGCGGTTTTCGATGCTTTTGTGAGGATATACAGCAAGAGGGTTTCAGACCTTTTCCGGATCGCTTCCAACGGCACCGGTATCCTTCCTGCCGGGGAATTACACCCGGACCTGGTCAACAGGCTGACGTCCGAAGCTGCAACTTCAGCCCAGCATGTGCTCAACATGTGCATAAGGGCTCTGGATTTCCTGCCACCTGTCGATATGACCTTCGGCGATTTTCTCAGGGCCCTTATTACGGCCGACTGCGAAATTGTGCCGGAAGACGATCAGAATTACAGGCTCCATTTCATCGAATCATTCCGGAACAGGGGAATTTACCCCGAGGGGATCAATACACTTTCAGTGGAAAGCCTCAGGTGGCCAAGGCTGGACCTGTCTCAGAACATCGCCACCCAGTTCACCAACCTGAAAAACATCCTACAGGATTTTCTCAAAAATAATCCCAATGCATTCAAGGACAGGCAACACTATTACAAGGAGCACCGGAATTTCAAAATATACCTGCACAGAAAATTCTACCAGAAATTTGAAAACCTGGCTGAATTCGAGAAACTGACCGGTTTGGTATTCAATACCGATGAGATCTCACGGTATGATATTGCCCTCAGCAATACCTTAAAAGGATTTCCGAAGTTTTTCGTGCAGTCAGTTGCATTCAACAGGCGCACCGATTTCAATGGAAATACTAAGAATCAGGCAATTATCTCCATCATTCAAAAAAGAAAAGTGAAATTCGAATTGCGGCCCGGCCAGGAAGAACAAATGACATTCATAGGAGGCGTTACCCTGGTATTTGACCTTGATACCGGTGAATTGTTGTATGCGATAAAGAAAGACATCAGGGATGAAGCCCGGCTGCAAAAAAGGATTGATAATATCCGCGGAGTGATCAGTGATGAAGATGACAATCCCATGAGATGGTCATTTAAAACTACCAGCTTTTATGGACCATTCGCCGCATTACACAACTTAAACCGTTAGATCATGAAAACTGCAGAAAAAGTAAGAATAAGAATGTACCGGTACGGCCTTGGTGATTGTTTCCTTCTCACGTTCACTGATGCTGATGACGAAAAATACCACATACTGATCGATTGCGGGGTCATTTCCAGATCGAAGGATGTCATCCCTAAAATGAAAGAAGTTGCGGAAAACATATATAATGAGACTGATAAGAAGATCGATCTGTTGATCGCCACTCATGAGCATTGGGACCATGTGTCCGGGTTTTCACAGGCCAGGGATGTTTTTAAAAAAATGGATATCAAAAAGATCTGGCTGGGCTGGACTGAAGACCCAAAGGACAAATTCGCCAAAGAATTAAAAGACGACCAGAAGAACAAACTGAAAGCAGTCGGAATGGCCTATGAGAAACTTAAGCAACAGGATGTTTCAGGATTCAATAAAAAGCAGGAGGAAGGGCTTCAGTTCTATCTCAATTCTTTCAATGCATTCTTCAATTTCTTTGGATTCGACGGTGAAAGCATGTTTAACATCAATGCCACTGAAACGGCTATGGATTTCCTCAGGAAACATGAAAAAGCCGAAATAGAATATCTCAGCCCTGAGCCGGCGGAAGTAATTGAACCGGAGGATTTACCGGGGATCAGGGTGTACGTCCTGGGCCCGCCGAAAAACCTTAAATCCCTTAAAAAAATGAATCCCTCCAAAAAGTCAAGTGAAGTTTATGAACATGACCGAAGTTTTGCCATAGGAATGGGATTTGTTTCAGCAATCGGTGAAAATGCAGATAAATACAAGCCTTTTCTCAGTAATTGCTGCCTTCCGCCGGAAGTGGTCGAAAAGGAATACGGGGAATACTTTAAACCGAAAAATTCCTGGAGAAAGATTGACGATGACTGGATGTACTCCGCCGGCAATTTAGCCATCGCTCTCGATAACATGGTCAATAATACCTGCCTGGCCCTGGCTTTTGAATTCATCGAAACCGGCAAGGTATTGCTTTTCCCGGGTGATGCCCAGATTGGCAACTGGCTTTCCTGGTGGGACTATAGCTGGCAGGTAAAAAAGAATGGAAAAAAAGAATCCGTCACGATAGAGGACCTGTTCAGCCAGACTGTATTTTACAAGGTCGGGCATCATGGCAGTCACAATGCAACACTGAAGGATAAAGGCCTTGAAAAGATGAGCAACCGCGAGTTGATCGCCATGATACCGGTCGACCAGGTAATGAGTGAAAGGAAGAGCTGGAAGATGCCATTTCCGCCATTATTGGATGCTCTGAATAAGAAAACCAAAAATAAGGTGATCATAATGGATGAAACCTATCCTTCAGCTATCAAAAAGCAACACCGGGCAGCCAAAGGGATCACAGACCTGTACTACGATGTGATCATCGGCTAGGACCTTTATAACCAGGAGCCCTCCGGACTTTTGTGCCCTGTTCAAAACCGTATGCGATCTCGATCAGAACGGGTTCGCTCCAGGCAGTGCTGCAAAAGGAAATCCCGACCGGAAGACCGTCGATAAATCCCATGGGCACGGTAATGTTCGGATATCCAGCAATTGCCGCCAGCGATGAATTTCCCCCAAGGTAAAGGTCACCGTTTACCAGGTCCGTTTTCCATGCCGGTGTTCCTGTAGGAAGCATTAAGGCATCCAGGTCATATTCCCGTATCAGCCGGTCAATGCCCTCCTCGCGTGTACCCTTAAGCATCTCAGCAATTGCAGTCAAATATTCGGGTGATTCCAGGTCTCCTTTAGCCTGTGCCAACTCCAGCAATTTCTGGTCGAAATATCTCAATTCGACCGGATCGGACAGGTTGAATGTGATCAATTCAGCCAGGTTATTTACAGGAGCATCCGCGCCAAGGCTCCTGAAATACTTATTCAGTCCGTCTTTGAATTCAAACAGAAGTACCTGGAAAGAGGCGTCCTCCACAGCCTTCGGCAACTCAAAATCCAGATCCACGACTTCCACGCCCTGCTCTTTCAGCCACGACACCTGTTGCATCATTAATGAATCTACCCTGGAATGAAAGCCCATCGATCCTTTTAGAAGTCCTATCTTTTTATCTTTCAGTCCGTCCTGCCTGAGGAATTGCGTGTAATCTTCATAAAAACGGCCTTCCGACTCCAAAGTCTTGATGTCGCCCGGATCAATGCCAACCATTTCGCCAAGGGCGATAGCCACATCCGCTACTGTCCTTCCCATCGGTCCGGGAGTATCCTGGGAGAATGATATCGGGATGATTCCGCTGCGACTGATCAGTCCGACGGTTGGCTTCAATCCAACTATTCCGTTATTGTTCGAAGGGCAGACGATAGAGCCGTTAGTTTCGGTACCGATGGCGAAAGCGCACAGGTTAGCCGAAACCGCGACGCCTGAGCCTGAGCTGGAGCCGCAGGGATTCCGGTCCAGCTCATAAGGATTCCGTGTCTGGCCCCCTACCCCGCTCCAGCCGCTGGATGAAAGGCTTGCCCGAAAATTGGCCCATTCGCTGAGGTTTGACTTTGCGATGATGACAGCACCTGCGTCCCGTAGCCGGACCGCTACCCAGGAATCGGTGCCGGGGAATGAATTTCGGAGGACTGTGGCCCCGGCCGTATTGGGCATTTTATCGTGGGTGTCTATATTGTCTTTCAGCACGACCGGTATACCGTGGAGCGGCCCTCTCCAATGACCTGCTTCCAGCTCCTTTTGCAACATCCCGGCGATTCCCATGGCATCGGGATTGATGAAAATGATGGAGTTCAGCGAAGGGCCATTCTTATCGATCGCATCGATCCGGGCCAGGTAATCCCGTATCACCTGAGGAATGGTATAGGTGCCGTTTTTGTAACCTTCGCCGAGTTGTGCTATCGTGATCTCCTCCAGATACGCACCCGGATATGATTCGGATTTCCGCTGAGGCTCCTGCCGGCAAGCAGTCAGGATGACTACAAAAAAAATTAAAAAACAAGATGATAATGGGAAACTGAAGATTTTCATGGTTAGCTGATTAGAACTTTAAAATTAAGAAAAAGTAAAATATCAGGCTCCCCGCAATTAATCCGGCCTGACCTCCGTTTTCTACATCAGATTTCTGAATATGATGCAATTTAATATCATTCGGCCCCTGGTTCTGTCTGTCGGGTTATTATTTCTCAATTCCTTTTCTGTTAAAGCTCAGCAGGACATTAAAGCAGAAATCATGACGGAAGTGAACAGCAAGAGGCATTCAGGGTGCATGTGCGGAGATGAATACATGCCACCGGCAAAAGCGCTCAAATGGAATGTAAAGCTGGAAAAAGCCGCGGTCAAACATGCAAGAGACATGCACCTGAACGATCATTTTGACCATACTGGTTCCGATGGCTCCACATTGACAGAACGTATCCGGTCAGCCGGTTATGAATGGTCATTGATAGGCGAAAACCTGGCGTGGGGAGTGCTTACCCCCGAAGAGGTCGTCAAGGGTTGGATCCATAGTCCGTCCCATTGTCGGACAATGATAAATCCATCGTTCAGGGAGATGGGTGCGGCCAGGAAAGGAAAGTACTGGGTATTGGAGTTGGGAGTGCTATAAGCACGCCCAACCCGGTTTCAATTATCGATTTTCACGAATTTACCCTGGTAATAAATTCCGTCCGAAGCCAGGGAAACGAAATAAATACCGGCAGGCAATGCGGAAACATTGATCTGGCGGCCTTTCAGATGTTTTTTACTGAAGACGGTATTACCCTGCATATCCATGATGAGAAGGGAATTGAATTTACACGGTAAATCCGCGGGGATATTCAGGATCCCTCCTGATGGATTCGGGAAAAGCCGTATATGGAGCGTTACAGGAGGATCTTTTATACTGCTGGCATATGATCCGAACAGCCAAAGATAAGCCTCCCCAAAGTCCTGCCTCCAGAGGGCTTCATTGTGCTGTCCTCCCGGAACGATTTTGGTATACAGATCATTCGAGGGCAGGCCAATGGCCAGCAAGCTATCCTGCATATCGTTCAAATTATTGATCGTTCCCAGTCCCTCACTGCCTCCGCACATGAGGTAAATCCTCATCGTTTCCCGTATGCCCATCTCCCTGGTAAAGGACCAGATGCTGTCGCTGAACCAGTAGGATGGTGAAAAAATGGCTGCCTTACTGAAGGTCTCCTGGTATTGGAAGATGCCATAATGGGAAATGAAACCGCCCATAGAACTGCCCATTATACCGGTTGTTTCCCTTCCGGGTATCGTCCTGTAATGCTCATCAATATATGGCTTCAGCGTTTCCACGATGAACTGCATGTAAAGTTCTCCGTCGCCCCCGCCGAAACCAGCATGCGTCCAGGGGCTGTACTCATTGATGCGTTCAAGTCCGCCATTATCTATGCCAACCACGATCGGAACCTGGTACCCCTGCCCGAAGGCCTCATTCAAAGTTTCATCCACCTCCCATTCCCCTGAAAATGATGTCTGTGCATCAAAAAGATTTTGTCCGTCATGCATGTAAAGTACCGGGTAATTTTTTCCGGAGGATTCATAGTCAGGCGGCAGATAAAGCCAAATCCGCCGGTTCCTGTCCAGTTGAGGCATATAGAAATCCTCATCCATGACCACCACATTTTCAGCGGCGGTACTGCTTCCCCCACCATTAGCCCAGTTATGAATGATCACCCCCACGGTATCTCCATTCCCAAAGGTGAACAACCGGTTGCTGATCTCTTCGCCATTGGGCCCTTTCTCAACGGTTTCCCAGCTTCCGCGTGTGAATTTGAACTGGATCTGCATCCCCTGCAACTGGGAGTCAAGCGTGATCCACCATTTACCTCCGGTATCTTCCGTCAGCCTGTAACTGACGTCGCCCGGCTGCCAGACGTTAAAACTCCCTGCTATATAAATAAAATCTTCCTCCGGAGTATAGGTGGGAATGGAATCGATCCGGAAGGTAACCTGGGCATGCAGTAAAGTGCTGAAGATTATCGGTATGATTAAAAGGAACCGTTTCATGTTGAGTGAATTTGATATTAAATGGACATTATGTGGACATTATTTGGACATTCTATCACCATGATCTATTTTAAAGTGATCTTTTCCAGGAATTCATCCGGTATCTTTACCGGACGCCGGGAATCGTAATTCAAGGCTACAATGCCGGTGCTGCCGGTAAACACTACTGCTTCATCCGATTTACGACGTACCGTGTACACCATATTGAAAGACATCGTTCGCACATCTTCAATACCAACATCCACCAGCAGCACATCATGCAAGAACACCTCCCTGCGGTAAGTCACATGGGCATCTCTAATTGTGATCCCTGTCCCGTAGCCGATATTGTGCTCCGAAAATCCGATCCGTTCGAGATAGCGGATACGGGCATCCTGAAATACCAGCAATGCCCTGTCGTTCCCCATATGATTGCCATAATTGATATCCCCGACACGGACTTCGATTGTTGCCACTTCCTTTATCGTCAAATATGCCATAGCGAATGGATGAAAGTAATGTTTTGAATTAAGGATCCGGCTATTTATTTTCAATTTGTAATTTACCTTTGGTAAAAATAAATAAGTCCTTCATTCAAAACTCAGAATTCAAAACTCAAAATTTATTTTCATGCGTTTTCCAGTACTTATTACCATACTGATCCTTCAGGCGGTGGTCAATGCCCAGACCATCCCCTATAATCTGACGCCTGACTGGATTTCCCAGCCCAACGGGCAGATCGCAACCGGTCTGGGGCTGGCGGATATCAACGGGGATGGATTTAAAGACCTCATTGTGGCCAATGGCAATGATATCGAACTGCAGCACCTGACGGTACATTACAACGATGGTACGGGCAGTTTCAATATCAATCCCGACTGGGAATCTGACGACATGGATTACCACGGGCACCTGGCTACCGGAGACCTGGACAACGACGGCGATATAGATGTCGTAGTATCAGTATATATCGGTCAGGCAGGCTTTTCCAGTCCGGGTGAACTTAAGATATACTACAACCTGGGGAATCAGCTTGAAACCGTTCCGTCTTTTATTTCAAACGAATTCTACACCTTCAGTTGTGCCCTGGGGGATGCCGATGCCGACGGGGACCTGGACATCGCTGCCGTGGCAGGCGAGCCTTATAGCGGTTTACTGGATTATGGGAAGATATTCATCAATTCGAACGGCACCTTCCAGGCCCAGGCCGAATGGCAGTCTGACGTGCTAATGGGCTCGCTGGACGTCGAATTTGGCGATTTCAACCGGGATGGTTACCTCGATGTGATATTCGTGTGTGAAGGAACCCCGAATATGATCTACCTGGCCAACGAAGATGGAATCATCGACGAAAGCCCTGACTGGGAATCCTCTGAGGCTGAGAATTATATCAATTCGGTCGATATAGGTTATCCCGAAGGCCAGTGTATGGTGGTCATGACAGAAAATAACCAGTTAGGAGGAGACGGCAGGGTCAGGAAATATGATTTCGGCAGCATAATTCCTGCCACCGGCAGTGCTTCCTGGTACTCCGGCAATTTCGGTTACGGTTCAGGTATAATGTTGAATGATGTGGACCTGGATGGCTATCAGGACCTGATCTACGGAGGTTGGTGGCTGCCCGTAAAGATTGCCCTTGGGAATGGTTCCGGCTTCGAACTGAACACATCCTACACTTCTTCCACATCTTCCGTTGTGGAAGCCATACTGTTGGCCGACCTTGACCGGGTGGATGAAAAATCTTTACAGGAAACATTTACGATCAGTTCATCCCAATATAATACCAATGTTCTCATATTGAACCGGCCAATCGTGGAATCAGTGGATCAAATAACCCGAAATGATGAGATGATAACTTTTCAGGAATACAAGCATGTTCCCGGTAAACCATGGATTGTCTTTTCTGACCCATTTCAGACCGGCGATACCATTGTTGTCCAGTACAAAGCCAGTGACCGGCCGGATATGGTCATCACGAACTGGGATTCCAACAAGGGGGACTATATTTTCTACAATACGGAGAGCAGCGTTGGATTCGATGAGCAGGAAAGCTTGGATGCAGGGAGGGTCAGCTTGGAGGCATGGCCGGTGCCGGCGTCGGATCAGTTGGCAGTCAGATTGAACGGTCTTTTTCCCGGGGAACAACCTGCAATTCTTAAGGTAGTGGAGATCAACAGCCTGACCGGGATAAATTACTGCAGAAAGAGCTGGCCGGCAGGAGCACAGGAAATGCTCCTGGATGTCAGCACCTTGCCGTATGGGATCTACCTTATCGTCCTGAGATTCAACGAAAAACCAATAGCTGCCAGGCGGATCATTATTTCCGGATAAATCGGCTGAAATTTCCGATATTTGCGGTCCCGGATGAAGAACAGGCTCGTAATAACCGGCGCTGCAGCTATCAGCCTGGCGGCCACCATGTGGGGCCTTGACGGCGTGGTGCTCACACCCAGACTATACAACCTCAATGTTGGATTGGTGGTCTTCGTTTTGCATGCCCTGCCGTTTTTGATCATGCAGCCGTTTCTTTACCGCCATTACCGTTACCTGAAGCATTTCCAGGCAAGGGATTTCATCGTCCTGTTCCTCATTGCGCTGTTCGGCGGAGCCATCGGCACGCTGTCCATAGTAAAGGCCCTGTTTCTCATCAATTTCCAGGAACTCAGCATTGTGGTTTTATTGCAGAAACTCCAGCCAGTTTTCGCCATAATCCTGGCCGCCATACTGCTTAAAGAAAGACTTAACAAGTACTTCGCCCTGTGGGCTTCCGTGGCTATCTTAGGAGGGTATTTTCTGACATTCGGACTGGGCAGGCCAACCATTGATACCGGTTCCAATACCACCTTATCGGCCATGTATGCCCTGCTGGCAGCCTTCTCTTTCGGCAGTTCCACCGTTTTCAGCAAAATGATCCTGCAACGGTATCATTTCGCCACGGCAACCTTTTACCGGTATGGCTTCACCACTGCGATCATGTTGGTTTATACGCTTTTCACCGGCCAGTTGTATCAATTCAACCTGATCACTTCAAATAACTGGTTGATCTTCTTAATAATTGCCTTTACCACAGGATCAGGCGCCATCTTTCTTTACTATTACGGACTGAATCACGTCAGAGCCATGGTGGCTGTCATGTGCGAACTATTTTTCCCGATCTCGACCATATTATTCGACTATATCTTCAACGGCTCACGGCTTTCCATCGTTCAATGGCTCAGCGCCGGCATCATGGTTTTCGCTATAATCAATCTGAACAGGCTGCAATCCTCCGGAAAATCTTCCTGATAGACTTTTAAATTCGGTCTGTTTATCTTATATTTGTTTATCTAACCTTTAATTTACGTTATCATGAAAGATAATGAAGACCTCATTCTGATCTACACCGGCAGTGTGGTAGAGGCAAATTTTTTGAAAAGCTTGCTGGAAGAAAACGGCATGGGCGCCCTGGTTAGGGACACGTTGAATGAAAGTATTGTAGCCGGCTGGGCTTCCGGATCACCTGATGATGCAGGCCTTCTGTATGTCTCCGAAAGTCATGAAAAGGAAGCCAGGCGACTGATCGAAGAATATCTCAGTTCAAAACAGTAATGGCAGACAGCCATGACATTGAGATTTCAGCCGGAAAAGAAATCATCCTGAAAAAACTTAAACAGGAAACCGCACCGCTTATATTCAATCTAATTAACCGGAACCGCCATTACCTCAGGCAATGGCTGCCTTTTGTGGACAATACCTGGAAAATCGAAGATACGGAAATGTTTGTCAGGTCTATTCTGACCGGAGAAGGTAATAAACGGGACATGCTTTTCGAGATCTGGTACAGGGAAGATTTTGCAGGCCTGATCGCCTTAAAGGAGATCGACAGGTGGAACCGGAAGTCTGAACTCGGCTACTGGCTGAACCCGGACCTGGAAGGCAAGGGCATCATGACAGCCTGCTGTAAAGCGCTGATCGATTTCGCTTTCAGGACATTGGCATTGCACCGTATACAGATAAAAGTAGGAGTCGGCAATGCCAGGAGCAGCCGGATCGCTGAAAAACTGGGATTTTATTTCGAAGGAATTGAAAGGGCCGGGGAAAAATTCCAGGATCATTACCTGAACCTGGAAGTCTACAGCATTTTAAAGAATGAATGGTATAAAAAAGCCACCACCTGAGTTCATCATTTTCTTCTTTTCATCGGAGATGTTTGAGTTGTGGCAGTATTTCAGATGATGGCACTTATTAATAAAATATATTTGAAAAAGTAATACCATAAGTTTTCAACAGATGGCTGTTCGAAAATGTTTTTTTTTGATCCTGATCGTGGCCTTAACCCCGGCTACTCCGATCCGGTCACAGAATTTCCGGATAAATGACCCCTACCTGGTCCTGAATGCCCGGGGGCATGATCCATTGTATACTACTTACACCGCAGCGATGGAAAGATCGGCCCTTTACGGGGATAAGGGGTATAAGATGATTTATGATGATGATTATCGCCCGGTGACTTATGGCAGCGAACACGGTGGGAAAATGTTCCTGATCTGGGAGATCAATAGTGTAGTAGTTGATAAAACCGGCGATTTCTGTGAAAAACCGCTTGTCGTCGCTTCATTCCCTGACATGAGCCTGTTGGAATACTCCCCCTGGCCCGGTCTCGAAGTGCAGGAACTGTTTTTCGTTTACAGCTCCCGTGTGGCAATTGCCGAATGTCAAATGACCAACCGATCCCAGAATAATTTGGAGATCGACCTGTATCCGGTATTCGATGGAGCTGACTCTCTCCGGATCATGGACTTCCTTCATGAAGACAATGCCTTTTTTCTCCGGCATTATGAAACAAGGAAACGGCTGATCAGCAACCTGTCCGATAAGTATCCTTACCCGACACAGCTAAAAGACCTGTTCTCCGCAAGTTTCCCGGCCTACTCCTACGGTGGTTACCATGGAACCATGAAAGAGTTTTACAATACCATTAAAACCAATTTTTATTCGGAAAACCGTTCGGATTCATTGAACCTGGCCTCATCCGGCTATGTCGATTTCGTGGCCCTGCATGGCAAACTGGTCCTTAAACCCGGGGAATCCGGGCATATAAGATATATTCGTGGTATACAGCCTGCCGAATCGGACGACAGGGCATTAATGAATGAGATCAGGCTGCTTAAAGGGATTCAGCTTCAGCCTTTTGTTGATGACAATGTCCGTCTCTTCAACCGGATACCCCGGATTGACTTTGAAAATAGAGCGGATAAATCCATTTATCTATCCGCATTTAACCTGGCCAGAGGCTGCATGTTGCCTCCGACGGGCGAGACCGGTTACAATTTTTACGTTTTCTCCCGCGAGCCTTTATGGGGATGGGGGCATGGACACCAGGTCCTTCACGAATCCCTGAGTATGCTGACGTATGCCTACCTTGATCCTGTTTCAGCACAGAATTCACAGCGGGTATACATGGAACAGCAGGGCGATGACGGGCTGATCGCTTACCGCCATGGCCCGCGTGGAGCACAGACCTACCCTCACAAAGATGAGCCCACCACTTCTGCTCCTTTCTTTAGCTGGATTAACCGGGAAATATATGAAGTGAGCAGAGACAAAGAATTCCTCGCCGAGGCGTACGAAAGTGGTAAACAATATGCAGAATGGCTCGGGTTGCACCGGGATACCGATCAGGACGGCACTTACGAATGGGGACCGTACGGGATCATCGAAAATGTAAGGGACTGGTACAATGCCGTGTTCCAGGTCTCTGCCGAACGCTATCTCGACGTTGACAAAGAAGACATCTCCGATGAACTGGAATGCCTTGACCTGAGCCTGATGGTGGCAAATGAAATGCTTAACCTGGAATTCATGGCTGAAGAACTCGGCCAATCGGAGGAGGCCCGGGAATGGAACCAAAGGTTCCTGGAACTGACATCGCTCATCAATGAACGTATGTGGGACGATGAAAGCCGGTTCTATTACTCGGTCAATAAGCAGGATCATGGTTTTAATTTCATGACCCGTGACCTGAAAAGACAGGAAATCATCGGTTTTCTGCCGCTCTGGTCAAAGGTTGCCAGCGTTGCACAAGCGGAGGCGCTCGCAGAAAGCCTGACAGATACCACCAGGTTCTGGCGAAAGTATGGTGTCCCGACACTTTCGGCCAGGGATGAGTGGTACAGTCCATATGTAGATTACTGCTGCAAGTGGAACGGTCCGGTATGGTTGCTTTGGGATTATATGGTTTTCCGTGGCCTGTTGAATTATGGTTATGAAGACCTGGCTGCTGAACTTGGAAAGAAAATGATCGATGCCGTGAGGCTGCAGTTGTCGCGCAATCACAACTTCTGGGAATCTTACAGCCCCGATAACGAAGTCCTGAACTGCCCCCCGAACTATATTTGGGATGCGATTATTGCCAGGGTGATGATTGAAATGCAGAACCAATGAAATTAAAAATTTTAATTTTGCACATAAATCCTAATACTATGATAAACCCCCGGTTATTATTGCTTCTTCCGCTGATAGGCATCTTATTTAATTCCTGTCAGCCGGAACTAAAGAAGGAAGAACCTGCCCCTATTATCGAAAAGAAAGACCTGAAACTCTCCACTGACCGCCTGACCCCGGAAGTCTTATGGTCACTGGGCCGTCTGGGAGAGATCGACGTATCGCCGGATGGCAAACAGGTCGTTTATGGGGTGACCTATTTCGACATCCAGCAAAATAAAGGGAATCGTGAAATTTACATCATGAATTCGGACGGGTCTGAAGTCAAAAGACTGACCAAAACCCGGGAAAACGAGTTCAACTACATTTGGAGGCCCGATGGAAAGAAGATCGGATATATATCAACGGCCGGCGGCAGCCCCCAAATATGGGAAATGAACCCTGACGGAAGCGGTAACCGTAAGATCAGCGAGATCGAAGGCGGAATAACCGGATTCAGGTATTCCCCGGATATGAAAAAGATCGCCTATTCTGCTGAAGTCTTTTTAGAAGAAAGGGACCTCAAAGAACTCTACGATGGGCTACCGAAGGCGGAAGGCAAGGTAATCAACAGGATGATGTTCAGGCACTGGGATGAATGGAGGGAAACTTACAGCCATCTTTTCCTGGCCGATTACAACGGGGAAACGGTAACCAATCCTGTTGACATCATGGCCGGCGAGCCGTGGGACTTTCCCCTGAAACCGTTCTGGGGCATGGAACAACTCTCCTGGCACCCGGATAGTAAGTCCCTTGCCTATTCCTGCAAGAAGAAAGATGGGATGGCATATGCCATTTCCACCAATTCCGACATCTACCTTTACGATCTGGAAAAGAAACAATCTCAGAATTTCACCCGTGGCATGATGGGCTATGACCTGAATCCTTCCTATTCCCCTGACGGAAGGTACCTGGCCTGGCAAAGCATGGCCAGAGACGGGTACGAAGCAGACAAGAACAATATATTCGTTTACGATACCGAGAAAAAGTCGAAGACCAATTACACCGGATATCTTGATACTGATGCGGAAGAGATCACATGGGCCGGGGACGGACAGTCTATATTCTTCCTCTCCTACTGGTATGGCACCAAAGAAATCTTTAACCTCAACCTTAACGGAAAGATCACGCAGCTGACAAACGGGGTGCATGATTTCATAGCCATAAAACCAACAGCTGACAAACTGATTACAACCATGATGTCGATGTCCATGCCCCCGGAAATATTCTCAGTACCGCTGACCGGTGGTAAAGAAACCCAGGTATCCTATATCAACAAAGATATTCTCGACCAACTGACCTTCGGGGTGGTGGAAAAACGCTGGACTACAGCCACCGACGGAAAAAAGATCCATTCCTGGGTCATATACCCACCCCGGTTTGATGACCGCAATAAATATGCTGCCTTGTTGTTTTGCGAAGGCGGCCCTCAAAATGCCGTCAGCCAGTTCTGGTCGTTCCGCTGGAATTTCCAGATCATGGCAGCGAATGATTACATCATCATAGCTCCTAACCGAAGAGGAGTTCCGGGATTCGGACAGGAATGGAAGGAACAGATCAGCGGGGATTACCATGGTCAGAACATGAAAGACTACCTGGCAGCCATTGATGACCTGGCTTCAGAACCTTACGTGGAAAAATCTTTGCTTGGAGCCGTCGGCGCAAGCTATGGCGGCTATTCAGTTTACTGGCTTGCCGGTAATCATGAAAAGCGATTCAGGACCTTCATTGCCCATGATGGAATGTTCAACATAGAAAGCGCTTATCTCGAAACAGATGAACAATGGTTCCCGAATTTTGATATGGGTGGCGCACCATGGGAAAAAGACAATCCTACTGCTATGGAATCCTATGCCAATTCACCACATAAATTCGTGAATAACTGGGATACTCCGATCCTCATCATCCATGGCGAGAAAGATTACCGGGTTTTGGTCACGCAGGGAATGATGGCGTTTAACGCAGCACAACTGCTATCGGTCCCGTCACAGTTCCTTTATATGCCCGATGAAAACCATTGGGTACTGAGTCCGCAGAATGGTATCCTCTGGCAAAGAACCTTCTTCAGATGGCTCGACACCTGGCTGAAACCACCGGGAGCAGGAAATCATAACCTGTGGAAACCAGATCCGGCTTTCATTCAGCAACAGGACAATAAAAAGGAAGGGCAGTAAGACGGAAGGATCAGGATATTATCCATGATGGATAGGAAAAATTAACCTTCTTACAATTTAACTGTTTAGCAATTTAACTGTTCGGCAATTTAACTGTTTAACAATTCACTAGTTTAACCAAATAACAAATTAACCATGAAAAAAAGTCTGTTTCTGCTTTTATTTTTGATTCCATTATTCCTGATGGCCCAGGATTCCATTCCTCCAAAAAACTGGAAATGGTCAGGCATTACAGGGCTCAACCTGAATCAGGCATCCTTTACAAACTGGACGGCTGGAGGTGTCAACTCGGTCGCCTTCTCAGCACTCGGAAAATTTACAGGCGATTACACCAAAAATAAACTGACATGGAAGAATAACCTTAACCTGATGTACGGTATGGTAAAAAATGAAGGGGAATCGTTGAAGAAGAGCGATGACATTATCGAACTCATATCCGTAGTAGGTACCGATATTGCAAAGCACTGGGCCTTCACCGGGTACATGAGCTTCCGCTCGCAGTTTGCTTACGGTTACGACAAAGACAATGACACGATCAAGATATCGGAATTCATGTCTCCGGGTTACCTGACCCTCTCCCCTGCTTTCCGTTACCAGCCGGTCGACTGGTTCTACCTGATGCTTTCCCCGGTCACGGCTAAGATGACCTTTGTTATAGACCAGGAACTGGCAGATCTGGGAGCTTTCGGGGTTGTGCCAGCGGAATATGACACGGCCGGATTGCAGACCAGTGCCGGAGAGAATATGCTGCTTTATCTCGGTCCTTTTCTGGAAGCCTATATGAAGAAAGATATAGCCAAAAACCTGAATTTTGAATCTCGGTTCAATGTGCTTTACACGTTGCTGAACCGTGATAACCTGGAAAGCTATGATGCGGATGTCAGCTGGGAGAACTTCTTCAATTACAAATTCGCTAAATATTTCAGCGCCAGTTTATTCCTGCACTTTGTCTATTATCCCGGACAACCCGTGATCACATTTGAAACTCTGCCCAACGGAGCAGTAAAAACCGGTGCCAAACCCAACCGGCATATTCAAATAAAGGAAACCCTAGGCATCGGGGTCACTTACACGTTTCCAAACAACTGATATTGAGTGGATGACCAACTGATCCGGATGCTGGAGCAAAGGTCCCTGGCGATAAGGCAGGACATCCTCAGGAGCCTGGCAGCTGCCGGCAGCGGACATACCGGCGGCTCCCTGGGACTGGCGGACCTGTTCGCCAGCCTTTATTTCCAACTCCTCAGGATCGATCCGAGGGAGCCCCAGTGGGAAGACCGGGACAGGCTCATCCTTTCGATCGGCCATGTTGCACCGGTACTCTATGCAGCCCTTGCGAATGCCGGTTATTTCCCCAGGGAAGAATTGCTTACTCTTCGGAAACTCGGATCCCGATTACAGGGACACCCTGGAAGGGACCATGACCTCCCTGGACTGGAACTCTCAGCCGGGTCCCTTGGACAGGGCCTGTCAGTCGGAGCCGGAATAGCCCTGGCAGCAAAGATGCAGCACAAGTCCTGGAGGGTTTACACGATCCATGGCGACGGGGAAATGCAGGAAGGTTCAATCTGGGAAGCAGCCATGAGTGCGGCACATCACAGGCTCGATAACCTGATGGCTTTCATCGACCGGAATGGGGTCCAGATCGACGGAAAAACCTCCGATGTCATGGAGATAGAGCCCCTGGCCGATAAGTGGAGGGCATTCGGCTGGCGGGTATTCGAATGTGACGGACACGATCACCGGCAAATCATCACAACTGTGGAAAATGCAAAAAACATAACCGGGAAACCCTCGGTCATCCTTCTTCACACCGTAATGGGCAAAGGTGTCCCAAGCATAGAAGGGGATCACCGGTGGCATGGGAAAGCTCCCTCAAACGAAGCCTTGCCGGGCTTTTTAAAGGAGCTTGCCCTGGCTTATCCGGACATCAGATAGAAAATAATGGACAATACTCAGTAGTCATCATGGATTTAGTGCTTATCATTATCGGAATCATCCTAGTTATCGCGGGATTGCTTGGAGCAGTCCTGCCGGGGCTGCCGGGTCCGCCTCTGAGTTTTATCGCACTTGTCATGCTCCAGTTTACATCCAAAGAGCCTTTCGGCATGAACTTCCTTATCATTATGGGTGTGATCATGGCGGTAATTGTCGTCCTGGATTATGTCATCCCTGTATATGGCACTAAAAAGTTCGGTGGGTCGAAAAAAGGCGTCTGGGGAAGCACGATCGGGCTGATCGTCGGATTATTTGTATTGCCTCCCCTTGGGATCGTCATAGGGCCCTTCGGCATTCTTGGAATTATCCTCGGACCATTCGTGGGCGCTTATATCGGAGAAAGGATGGACAACAAGGATTCCAACACTGCTATGAGAGCGGCCGTCGGCTCCTTTATCGGGTTCCTGGCAGGCACCTTTATAAAAGTAGTCTATTCCATCGTGGCCGGGGTGTATTTCTTTATCGGGTTGTTTTAAAGGTTTCAAACAATCAGTCAACCTGAACTTTTATCGTGAAAATGCAAATGAACAGGATTCAATTGTGGCTGTTTCAACAGGGCATCGCAAAAATGGATTGCCCTGTCCTTTGTGAAAGGGAATACTGGTAGGTGCGGTCATAGTAGTTCAACACGATTTCCACGGCAAGCTGTATATCGCCATCTAATAAGGCTTCCGAAGCTTTGTTGGCCAGGCTTCCACCCATCCGCCGACTGATGTGACGGATGACGGATAACAGCACCTCTTTGTCAAAATCCCCGTATTCTTTCAGAAGGCGCCTGACCCTGGTTTCAAACGGCACATCCAGTAGGTGTAGCTCAGATGATCGCATCTTTTTGAAGAAAACATCGGGAATAACGACCTTGCCGATATTTGTGCTTTCATCCTCTACCCAAACCGGTCGGGAGGGGTCCATCGACAGCCAGAGTCCAGCCAGATCGTTCTCAAATTGCTCAGTCGTCGGCTGATCCGCTTGTCCAAGAGCCCCGAACGCAGAACCTTTATGGTTTGCCAGTCGTTCCAGGTCGATCACCTGGTTCCCGTCCAAGGCCATCCTGTTGAGCATATCGGTTTTTCCGCTACCGGTCATCCCTCCCAAAACTTTGATTTCCGGGCCTTTTTCAAACGACTCCCTGATATATTTCCGGTATGCTTTATACCCCCCGGCCAGGACAGACACGCTCATGCCACTGAAGTTCAGCAGCCAGGCCATGGCTTCACTGCGCATACCGCCACGCCAGCAATGGACCAGTACCTCGCCGTCAGGAGCTATCTTTCCGGCATGGATCACGAAGTCTTTCAGTTTCGGACCTACCAGTTCCAATCCAGTCAGCATAGCCTTCCGGTTTCCGGAACGGGTATAGGCTGTACCTACCCGGGCCCGTTCCTCATCCGAGAATAACGGCATGCTGAATGCGCCGGGCAGGTGACCCTGGGCAAACTCCTTCGGAGAACGAACGTCAATGACCGGCAGATTGTCTGCCTGTTCCAGGAATCCAGCAGCATCGAGATATCCAAAAGGCATTTTGTTGAAAACGATTTAATTACTCAGAAAGTCAATCCTTCCTGCTCACTTTATCAAGCAATAATACATCGCTTTTTTCCAGGACGAACGTCATTGCCCCTATATTTTCCTCTGCCTGTTTCAGCCGTGATGCCCCGGGGATGGCCACTACTGTCTCACCATGAAAAGTGATCAGCCAGTTCAGGGCAATCTGGGCTGGTGTGACCTGGTACTTTACCGCGAGTCGTTTCAGAGTTTCTATGACCGGGAGACTTTTTTCCAGGCCTTTTCTGCCAAACATCGGATAGTACTTGCGAAAGCCGCTGCTCTTAACGAGTTCCGGGTTCTCGTGAAATTTTCCGGTCAACAATCCCTGAGCCAGCGGGGAGTAGGCAATGACAGAGACACCAAGTTCCTTTGCCACATCCATGATGCCGTTTGTCTCAATTTTCCTGTCCAGGAGATTATACCGGACCTGGTTGGAGATGAGCTGAAGGTCATATTTCTTGAGTGTTTCCCAGGCTCTCCTCATCTGCGTGGCGGAATAATTGCTGACGCCAACATACCGGATCTTTTTAGAATGCACCAACCTGGCCATTGCTTCCATCTCTTTTTTAACGGAAGAAAAGCCAAAGGGCTGGTGCACCATGTAAAGATCGACAGGATAGGGTTTCAGGCATTCAAGCCGCCGGTCTATCGTCATGGCCATATTGGATGCGGTGCGGAACAAAGGCCACCACTTGGTTGCGATAACGACATTTCCGGGATCGATCCCTTCATTCAGAAGAGCTTTGGCCAGTGCTTTTTCGGACTCCCCGTTACCGTATAGTTCAGCGGTATCGAACCAATTAATCCCTCCCTTCAGGCTCTTACGCACAATGTCATGGATCAAACTGTCGTCCAGGTTGGGCCAGAATTTCCCGGCCAGGTTCCCTTTTTTACTGAACTGCCAGCACCCAAGCCCAACAGGGCTCAACCTGAGGTCAGATTGACCCAGTCTTCTCATCTTAATTTGGTTTTCCATAAAATTCTAATGATGCAAACGTACTTAAATTAACGTACTAAAGACGCAATCTTGCCTATCTTTGTTCAAAAGAAACTCATATGAAATTTATCGGTGCACATGTCAGCGCGGGCGGTGGAGTGGAAAACGCCCCGGTCAATGCCGGCGATATCCGGGCCAAAGCCTTTGCCTTATTCACGAAAAACCAGAAACAATGGAAAGCCGCTCCCCTCACGGAGAAGAGCATCCGGTTGTTCAGGGAGAATTGCGTGAAATTCGGATATCTTCCGGAACATATCATGCCTCATGACGGGTACCTGATCAATCCTGGAAGCCCGGATAAGGAAATGCTCGGCAAATCAAGGGAAGCATTGCTCGACGAGATGCAGCGCTGCGAACAGCTCGGCCTTAAAATGCTGAATTTCCATCCGGGTGCCCACCTGAATAAAATGTCGGAAGAAGATTGCATCAAGGTCATCGCTGAATCCATCAATGAAGTACTCGAATATACCAAAGGAGTGACGGCAGTGATCGAAAATACGGCCGGGCAGGGCAGCGCCATCGGTTATAAGTTCGAACATCTCAGGGCCATTATCGACCTGGTGGAGGATCAATCCCGGGTTGGCGTTTGTTTCGATACCTGTCACGGTTATGCCGCGGGATATGATATTAAGTCGGAAGAAGGGTATGAGAAGACTTTCCGGGAATTCGACCTGGTCGTTGGGCTTTCGTATCTCCGCGGTTTGCATCTGAACGATGCGAAAAAAGGGCTGGGTTCCCGGGTCGACCGTCATGAAAGCATTGGCAAGGGAGAGCTGGGTATGGAAACATTTATAAGGCTGATGAACGATCCCCGTTTCGATGAAATGCCCATCATCCTGGAAACACCCGATGAAGACCTATGGGCCCGGGAAATCGAATGGCTTTACAGTGTAGTAAATTAGACATTGTCCCGCTGCACCCGCAACATTACTTTTTAACTTCCTAACTGCGAACTGCCAACTGCGAACTGCCAACTGCGAACTGCCAACTGCGAACTGCCAATTGCGAACTGCCAACTGCGAACTGCCAACTGCAAACTACACCTCGAACTCCAGCCAGTCGCCTTCTTCCTTCAGCCTTTTATTCATGCCCATGCCCTGCAGGTTCACATCCTTTGTTGCCCTGTATTCATATTCATGAGTCAGGCGCTGGCCAACTGGTTTCAGCAGTTCCGGCCCGTTCGCGCGGGGATTTTTAATGGCCGGATCGATCGGGTAGGCATTCATCTTTTCCGCCGGATATGGCTTTAGCATTTCGGTCACATCCGACAGTGGAATATCGTTGTTCAGCCAGGCCTGTTCAAGAAACCGCGGAAGTATGACCGGTGAACGATGGTGCGGAATCATTTGTAACAGTTCGTTCGCCACTGTGGTGACGATGGCAAACGACCGGATGATCTCACCGGTTTCAGGATTGGCCCATTGGTCCCAGATCCCTGCAAATGCAAATGGTCTTTCGCCATCCTTGAGGTAAACCACATAAGGTTTGGAAAGCTTTTCCTTAGTTGTCCCTTCGATAAAACAGTCGGCAACGACCAGGCATCTCTGCGAACGGATCGGTTTACGGAAGGCCGGTTTGGTAATGATGCCCTTTGCCCCGCTATATTTCGGATCATCATCAACATTATGATCTCCCTCGGCACGGGCATTGATCAGCGCCATGGGCTTTTTAGCCCAGAACGGGATCATACCGAATCGAAAAAGCTCCAGTTGCTTCGGATTTTCGTTGGTTATGACAGGGGCCAGGTTTCCCGGGGAGATATTATAATTGGCCCGTAGCTCCACTCCTTCCGGAACCGTTACATTGAACCGTTTCTCAATGACCTCAACCTTTTGAACGAGTACATATCTTCCGCACATATCGATATCGATTACCGGTTATTCATTTCCTCGATTTTCTGGATGATCTCGTCCATCAAAGGGTTTAAAGCGGTGCCTGGTTTCAGTGATACCAGTACGATAATGTATCTGTCCTCCTGCCTCACGAGTAACGGGTTCCCTTTGTTATCCCGGCAGGTAAATCCCTGATAGACCATTGCAACATCGGTAAACCGCTTGTTGCTGATCATATGCTGTTTGGCGGCAGAAAATACAGCCAATGCCTTTGATGCATCGGCATAGCGTATGACAATGCGGTGATGGTCTCCGGGAGAGCAGGCAATTGCTTCCTCGAGTTCAAAGATATCTTTATAATCGAAATAATAGAAATTGGAGAGTGCCAGGTTTCCCTTGAGGTAAACTACGCGTTTTTCCGGCGACAATGCCCGAAAGCCGGTCAGCAGGTCGGGATAAGACCCTTCTCCGGGGATTTTCCCGGAAATCAGTTCCGCCAGGGTTTCCATCGGCCCGGAACCCGAATTTTGTCGTGAAGCCCAGGAAATGATCACATAGTACCTGTCTTTCCAGAACGCAATATAATCGCTTGTAATCACAGATAATTGACCGTAAACCCGGCTCCATTCAACGGCTTGCTGGGATAATGAGAAAATTCCGTATGCGGCATTTGC
Source organism: uncultured Bacteroidales bacterium (assembly GCA_964619555.1). GTDB lineage: Bacteria > Bacteroidota > Bacteroidia > Bacteroidales > JAGOPY01 > JAGOPY01. The sequence goes on from CAZUDV010000003.1 coordinate 240,731, forward strand.
ATCGGTCATCTCATAAATTTCAGCTTCTGTGATATTTTGTCTCTGGTCAATATAATCAACCGAAACTACCTGGGAGAAGCCATATTCAAAATATACATCAGCGCCGCCATCGATCAGGCTGAACAAATGATCCCCTGCGAAGACCTCCGGCCCTTGCTGGATCGTCCACCCAGGTAACTTGTCAGGGGATGGCAATATTTGCACAATATCTTGTGCTCCGGTATTCAGCACAAGGCAGCCTATCAAAAAAACAGCGAGAATATTAGCCCTTACATCCGCCATAAATCAGGCTGTTGTCTCAACAATATTCAGTTTCGACAGATCCATCTCGCCCAGGCCAAGGTCATATCCTTTTTGAACGGACAGGATGTCGGAAGGAAGCATATCCAGGAAAGTTGCACCCAGTGCATCTATGGCAACAGAATCCGTGCCGGCAATAACCAGATCAAGTTGTTTAACCGGGCCGGGGCCTTCCGGGCCATTGGCTGTGATGAACCGGGTCGCGTCGGCCAGGATCAGGTCAGGCTTGCGCACCAGATTCAGGTCGGCAATGCATTGGGCCAGGTATTCCGGATCATTGCGCTTGCCCGACCCCAGATGAAATGTCACATTCGTTTTCCGTGTGGTAAGCCCCATCAAGTTTTTCATGGCACCCGTAACAATGGTACTGGCATGATGCTTTAAAATCGGAATATTGATAAAGACATCCACTTCCCGTATTTTTCGGATTATTTCAATGTTTTTAAGGTAAATGGCTTTGTCAATCGTTTCCAGGATGATGAAGTCCTCAATGTTATATACAGCAGGGAAAACATTGGATTTCACCATTTTAGAAGCTTCCGGCAGGAAACGGTACTGATGAAATTTATCGCTTCTCCTCCAGTATTCTTCCTTTACAGGCTGGAGAAAGGTCATTTCCGTAGCACCGGTTTCCCAGCACAGGTACATGGCGGCCAAAGCGATATCCGGATGGGAGTAGGTTCCTGGTTCGGTGAAATCGGAATTGACCAGAAAGCCCACCCGCGAACCGGGAGGAACAAATCGCTTTATCCCTCCCAGATCCTGGATGGCTTTTTCCGTCGCCAGGAAATAATCGGTCGACCTGGTCATGCTTATATCGGGCAATGGATTATTTGCCAGCACTCTCGCCGGCAAACTGTTTAGCAGGAATCCACCTGCGATTAAGCCGCCAGTTTTATATATGAAATTCCTGCGGTTCATATATTGACCTATTTCACCGGGAAATAGATGTTGGTCTGCCATTTGGCTGTATCCGGTTCCGTCATCGGGTCCGTGACATATTCCTCGATCGGGCCACCGGCCTGTACCAGTCCGAAATCGGCCATATATTCATCCATTGCCTGGTAGAGATACATCGTTTTTTCATAAGAACCGTAGTGAACGCCGAGTACAGCGCGGGAGGCAGGGATCGTTTTGAATTGCACCCGGCCCTTGCCGGTCACTTCCTGGCCGACTGGGAGCCTGTTTTCAAATACGGTGAACTGGTTCACTTCGTCCCATTTAAAATAGGCTGAAGACGGATAACCAGCCTGGGCAACCTGGTATTTCTGGCTGAAATGCATGAGTTCCCCGAACATCTCGCCCATTTTCAAACCGATATCCGACCAGCTGCAGGAATCGATAACCGCAATGACCTTCGTTTCAGGCATTTCTACGATTTTCAATGCCGGCGGGTCAGGCATCGCTTCGGTCACTTTCTTCAGGTTTTCGAGACCTTTTTTAAAGACTGGTTCCATCATTCCCGGCATCATCATGGCAATGTACCGTCCCATCGGGTAACCCATGTCGGCAATTTCAACACTCCAGGTAACTTTAGTTCCTTCGGGAGTTTCCTCTAGCTCAAATGAGTTCACACCAGGGTTTTTCTGGCCGAAATCCAGATCGGACACTACTTTGGAATAAGGAATGCTCTGGGTGATGGTCATGCTGCCATTGCCGCTTTGTTTGCTGGTCCAGGCATTTTTGGCACCGACCCCCTTTTCCGGGCCTTCATAAGTGTTCACCATATCGCTGTACATCTCAACGAAAGGAGACCATGCATTCCAGTTATGGAAGTCATTGACTTGTTTAAAGATGAGGCTGGCAGGCTTATTGATCACAATCGAATCCTTCATGTTCACACCCTTAGGAAGGAATAGGGCCACGAGCAGGAACAGTGCAATGAGAATAAGCAGAATAATACCGATGATTTTCAGTGCTTTCATAGTTTTAAATGCTTGATTAGTGGGTGAATGATAAATTTAATTGATTGATTAATAATATCAAAGATAGTGATTCTCACCTTCCATACAAGTGAAATGAAAAAAAGGTAGTGTGAGGAATTTTGTGTAAACGTTCTTTGATTGTATTTAAAGGCAATAGAGAAAATAATGTTTAATTTAAAGCCTTTAATTCGATGTTTACAATGACAGATGATCCTAAGATCGAGCTACCTGAAGATCAAATTAAAAAGATTAAGACCCGTGAAGAGCTGGACGACTACTTTACCAAGCTTTACAAGCAAGCGGTAGAGTCAATGTTGAAAGCCGAGATGGAAGAACATCTTGGCTACAAGAAACACGATCCAGCTGGGAACAAATCGGGCAACAGCCGCAATGGGACCAGTCCCAAAACCCTAAAAACAAACCTGGGAGAAATCCCCCTGGAAGTTCCACGAGATCGGAACTCGACCTTTGAACCGGTTGTGGTTCCGAAGCATCAGCGAATGTCCGCCAAGATCGAAAATGCGATCATTACGATGTATTCCAAAGGGATGACCACCCGGGACATCGGGGCGACCATCGAAGACATTTATGGTGTCCAGGTGAGCGAGTCCTCGATCTCATCGATAACCAATGCGGTCCTGGAAGACATCAAAGAGTGGCAGCAGCGACCCTTGGATGAAGTGTATTTTATTGTCTGGCTGGATGGCATTGTCTTTAAGGTCAGGCATAACGGAAAAGTGGTCAATAAAACGATATACCTGATCATTGGGGTCAATCGGCACGGATATAAGGATGTGTTAGGAATGTGGATCAATGAGACAGAAAGCGCTTCGTTCTGGCTGAATGCCCTGAATGATCTCAAAGCCCGTGGTGTGGAAGACATCCTGATCGCCTGCACCGATAACCTGGCCGGGATCAAGCAGGCCATCCAGGCTATCTTCCCGTTAGCCATTACTCAGCTTTGCATTGTCCATCAAATCCGCAACTCGTGCCGGTATGTGGTATGGAAAGAGAAAAAAGCCTTTATGACCGATTTAAAGAAGGTCTACGCTGCCATCAACAAAGAAGCGGCTGAATATGCCTTGAAGGACTTTGAGGCTAAATGGGGCTCAAAATATGCCTATGCCATTAAATCCTGGAAAGAAAACTGGGATTACCTGACAGCCTATTTTGATTATCCCCAGGAAATCCGGTCCCTCATTTATACGACCAATCCGGTGGAAAGCCTCAACAGCACAATCAGGAAGTACACCAAGGCAAAAACAGTATTCCCTGACGACCAGGCTGCCCTAAAGGCCGTCTACCTTGCGGTTCAGAATGTTCAGAAGAAATGGCAGATCCCGATCCGCTATTGGGGTCAGATTTATAACCAGTTTGTTATTAATTTTGAAGAAAGATGCCAGAATTAAGTACGATCACCGTTTACACAAAATTTTTCACACCCTCGAAAAAAAAGGGCGCCTTTCAGGGCACCCTCTTTTATCAGTTGATTCAATTAATCTATTTCACTTTATCCACGATTGCCTTGAAGGCTTCGGGATTGTTCATGGCGAGGTCGGCCAGGACCTTGCGGTTGATCTCGATGTTGTTTTCCCTGAGTTTTCCCATGAAAACAGAGTACGACATCCCGTATTCCCTCACCCCGGCATTTATCCTCTGGATCCAAAGGGCGCGGTAATCGCGTTTCTTGATCTTGCGGCCTACATAAGCGTAAGCCAGGCTTTTCTCATAGGCGTTCTTGGCCACGGTCCACACGTTTTTGCGGCTTCCCCACTGGCCTTTCACCCTGTCGAGGACTTTCTTTCTCCTCGCTTTTGATGCTACTGCATTGACTGATCTGGGCATTTTTTTACTTTTTTTACTTCAGCGGCCGGTATTTCACGGTTCTTTGGTGCTGAGAGCAAGTTAAACACTAAATATATTACATCTGAAGCATTTCCTTTACAGCGCCACGGTCGGCAGAAGACACTTCCGTGATATAACCAAGGTTGCGTTTCTGCTTCTTGGTCTTTTTCGTCAGGATGTGGCTCTTGTAAGCATGCTTCCTTCTTAGCTTCCCGGTACCAGTAACCGTAAAACGTTTCTTGGCTCCGGATTTTGTTTTTGTTTTAGGCATTACTCTATTTGTTAAACTGTTATATTGTTAAACTGTCGTATTGTTCCGCATGTCTTTGTTCCTGGTCTCCTCTTCTACTTCTTCGGTGCTATCACCATGATCATCCTCTTTCCTTCCAGCCTTGGTAATTGCTCCACTTTTCCATATTCTTCCAGGTCAGCGGCAAATTTCAGCAGCACATATTCCCCTTTCTCCTTATAGATGATCGTCCTTCCTTTGAAGAACACATCCACCTTCACCTTGGCACCCTCTTCCAGGAACTTGATCGCGTGCTTCAGCTTGAAGTTGAAATCGTGATCATCGATATTCGGTCCCAGCCGGATCTCTTTCACAACCACTTTGGCTGATTTCGCCTTGATCTCCTTCTGCTTTTTCTTCCGCTCGTAGAGAAATTTCTTATAGTCGACTATTTTGCAAACCGGCGGATTGGCTGTCGGTGATATTTCCACCAGGTCCAGCCCCATTTCCTCGGCTAGTCTGACCGCGTCGCGGACATTCATGATGGCCGCCTGTATATTGTCGCCGACCACCCTGACCACGGGCGACCGGATTGCATCATTCACTTTGAATGGCTCTTCCTTGGGCTTGTGTTCGCCCCGTGGTGGCCTGTTCCGGAATGGGAATGGTTGCGTTGCTATAAGATATCCTCCTGTACTTTAATTAGACTTACGTTTATTATTTATTGTCAGATGCCTTTTAAAGCCTCTGTCACTTCGTTGTTGATCAGATTCACAAAATTCTCTATCGTGAAAGATCCCAGGTCGCCTTCACCGTGACGGCGTACCGAAACTGTGCCCGACGCCTCCTCCTTCTCCCCTACTATCAACATGTACGGGATTTTCTTCACCTCCGCATCACGGATCTTCCGGCCTGCTTTTTCACTCCTCTCGTCAATGAGGGCGCGAATTTCGGAATTTTTCAGCAAATTTAAAACATTTTTTGCATAATCCTGGTATTTGTCGCTGATTGGCAACACGATAGCCTGCTCAGGAGTAAGCCACAACGGGAATTTCCCGGCACAATGCTCGAGCAGGACAGCCACAAAACGCTCCATAGAACCAAACGGTGCGCGGTGAATCATGATCGGGCGATGCTTTTCATTGTCACTTCCGGTGTATTCCAGTTCAAATCGTTCCGGAAGGTTATAATCGACCTGGATCGTACCCAGCTGCCATTTTCTGCCCAGGGCATCCCTGACCATGAAATCCATCTTCGGTCCGTAAAACGCCGCTTCGCCTTCCACCACCATATATTCCAGCCCGGTTTCCTGTGCCACTTCAAGGATGGCCTGCTGGGCCTTCTCCCAGTTCTCGTCTGAACCGATGTATTTTTCCTTATTATCCGGATCCCGCAGGGATATCTGCGTAATGAAATCCTTGAAATCCAAGGCTTTGAAGATCAGCAATACAATATCGATCACACCCTTGAATTCATCTTTTAATTGTTCAGGAGTGCAGAACAAGTGGGCATCATCCTGTGTAAATCCGCGAACGCGGGTCAGTCCATGCAATTCGCCGCTTTGTTCGTACCGGTAAACCGTGCCGAATTCAGCCAGCCTGAACGGAAGATCCTTATATGATCTCGGTTTGCTTTTATAAATTTCGCAATGATGCGGACAATTCATCGGTTTGAGGAAGAACTGCTCGCCCGGAATCGGTGTATTGATAGGCTGGAACGAATCTTTTCCGTATTTGGCCAGATGACCGGATGTCCTGTATAATTCGACATTCCCGATGTGAGGCGTGATCACCTGGACATACCCGGCACGACGTTGCACTTTTTTGAGGAACTGCTCCAGTCTTTCCCTCAACTCGGCACCTTTGGGAAGCCAGAGGGGCAAGCCGGAGCCTACTTTCTGAGAGAAAGTGAAGAGTTCCAGCTCTTTTCCAAGTATTCGGTGGTCCCGCTTTTTGGCCTCTTCCAGTAAAACCAGGTATTCATCCAACTCTTTCTGTTTCGGAAAAGTAATCCCGTAAATACGGGTCAGCATTTGCCTCTTCTCATCTCCCCGCCAGTATGCTCCGGCAATATTCAGCAGTTTTACTGCCTTGATAAACCCTGTATCAGGCAAATGAGGCCCGCGGCAAAGATCAGTGAACGTTCCGGACTCGTAAAAGGTGATCTCTCCGTCGTTGAGGTCATTGATCAGCTCGATTTTGTAAGGATCACCTTTCCTGGTAAAATACTCAAGCGCCTCAGCCTTGGCCACTTCCTTACGCCTGAAGGATTGCTTTTCGCGGGCCAGGGTCAGCATTCTCTCTTCAATCTTCTTCAGGTCTTCTTCGGTTATATTATATCCCTGAAAATCAATATCGTAGTAAAATCCATTTTCAATATCAGGACCGATCCCGAACTTAACGCCCGGAAAAAGTTGTTCGATGGCTTCCGCCATGAGGTGTGCCGAGGAGTGCCACATGGTTGCCTTTCCTTCGGTATCATTCCAGGTCAGCAATTGCAATTTCGAATCCTGGTGAATCGGGCGCATTGCATCCCTGACTTCGCCGTTTACCTTGGCTGCCAGCACATTCCGGGCCAGTCCTTCGGAGATGCCCTGGGCAATCTCAAGACTGGTAATGCCTTCCGGGTACTGCCGGACTGAATGATCGGGAAATGTTACGTTTATCATGGCAAAGCTTTCCTGTGAAAAAAATTGGGTGCAAAGGTAAGAAAAACAACCGTTAACACAAACAGACAGGCTCATAAATATTTTGCTACTTTTGTATTGAATAATCCAGGTCAACACGATGAAGAGGCATGAAATGGAAGTGAGAAAAAGCCCCGGAACCAACCATAAACATCAGGGTTTTAACAGGGAAGATGTCCTGCGGGATTACCGGATTGCCTGTGAAAGCAGGCAGGTAAGCCTTATAGGACGAAGGGAAGTTTTAGGTGGAAAAGCCAAATTCGGGATATTCGGAGATGGCAAGGAAATTCCACAGCTGGCCATGGCCAGAGCCTTCCGTAATGGCGACTGGCGTTCGGGATATTACCGTGACCAGACCTTCATGTTTGCAACCGGGATGATGTCACTGGAAGAGTTTTTCGCACAGCTTTACGGAGATACGGATCCTATTTTCAATCCACAGACGGCTGGAAGGGTGATGAACAACCACTTTGCCTCCAGGAGCCTCGATGAAAACGGTGAATGGAAGAACCTGGCGGCCCAGCCCAACTCTTCCGCCGATATCTCTCCTACCGCGGGGCAGATGCCGCGGCTGCTTGGCCTTGCACTGGCTTCTAAAATTTACCGCCATTTCGGCGCAACGGATCATCATACCCGGTTCTCTGACCGCGGAAATGAAGTCGCTTTCGGTACGATCGGCGATGCCAGTACATCGGAAGGGCATTTCTGGGAATCCATCAATGCGGCCGGCGTGCTGAAAGTGCCAATGGCCATTTCCATCTGGGACGACGGTTACGGCATATCGGTCAGCAAGAAATTTCAGACGACCAAGGAAAACATTTCAGAGATCCTGAAAGGTTTTGAACTCGATGAAAAAGGAAACGGCTACCTGATCTACCGGCTTAAAGGCTGGGACTACCCGGGCCTTTGCCAGGCCTATGCCGAAGGAATTGCCCGTTGCCGTAAAGAACACACACCGGTCATATTCCACGTGGAGGAATGCACCCAACCCCAGGGACATTCTACGTCCGGTTCGCACGAGCGGTACAAATCCCCGGAGCGGTTGTCATGGGAAGAGGAATTCGACGGTATCCGTAAAATGCGGGAATGGATCATTGCTGAAAAATTAGCCGGCCAGGAAGAATTGGATAAAATTGAATCCGAAGCGGCTGAACGGGCAAGGCAGGCAAGGAAGACCGCCTGGAACAATTTCATGGAACCATTGCGGAAACAACGGGATGAATTTCTCCGGATGGCTGATATCAGCACCTGTAATTGCGCGAAAACGGAAAAAATAGGAGCCATCAAGGAGGAACTGCGCAATGTCGGCGAGCCGATCTGGAAGGATATCATGTCTTCGGGGAAGCGAATATTGCGGTTGATCTGCGACTCCTGCAGCAACCCTTCCAATTCGCTGAAAAAAAATATCATGACCTGGCGGGATGTGGCCATGAGGCACAATGAGGAAAGTTACAGTTCATTCGTTTACAGCCAGTCAGCCAAAAGCGCCCTTAAGATCCCGGAAGTGAAACCCGTATTCGGGGATGAACCGGCACTGGTACCAGGCAGGGAGATATTACGGGACAATTTCGATTACATTCTAGGGCATTATCCTGAAACGCTGGTTTTTGGCGAAGATGTCGGAAAGATTGGCGGAGTTAACCAGACCATGGAAGGTTTGCAGGCGAAATACGGTGATATGAGGGTTTCAGACACGGGTATCCGGGAAGCCACGATCATCGGGCAGGGCATTGGCATGGCCATGCGAGGGCTCAGGCCTATCGCGGAGATCCAGTATTTCGACTATCTTCTTTACGGTCTCCAGGTCATCAGCGATGACCTGGCCACGCTGCAATACCGCACCCGGGGAGGACAGAAGGCCCCTATGATCATCTCCACCCGCGGCCACCGCCTGGAAGGGATCTGGCACTCAGGATCAGCCCTGAGCATGGTCATCAACTCCATACGGGGCGTGCATGTGCTCGTGCCGCGAAATATGACGCAAGCGGCCGGTTTCTACAACACCATCATCCGCTCCGATGAACCGGCGCTTATCATTGAACCACTGAATGCTTACCGGCTCCGGGAACCTAAGCCCCTGAACACAGGAGAGTTTACCGTACCGCTCGGGCAACCGGAGATCCTGATCGAAGGTAAGGATATTACGATCGTAACCTATGGTTCCTGTGTCCGGATTGCCGAAGATGCCGTAAAACAACTAAAGGATTTCGATATCAGCGCAGAACTGATCGATGTGCAATCCCTGCTCCCGTTCGATATCCATCACACCATTGTCCAATCCCTCAGGAAAACTAACAAGGTGCTTTTTTTCGATGAAGATGTACCCGGCGGGGCAACGGCCTATATGATGCAAAAAGTACTGGAGGAACAGGGAGGTTATTACTTCCTGGATACGCAGCCAAGGACACTGGCAGCCAAGGACCACCGCCCGGCCTACAGCACAGATGGAGATTATTTCAGCAATCCGAATGCAGAAGATGTGTTCGATACGGTATACAATATTATGCACGATGTGAACCCGGTCCGTTATCCTAAAATATTCTGAATCAGCCGTCCTCATGACAAAGGGGAAATTCTATATATGGATTATTCTGATAACAGCATTGCTGGGGGGCTGCCGGCAAAGGCCGGAAAATTCCGCTCCCCTTGCACCATCACCTGGTACTACGGAATTTTCAGGGGCTCCTGTTGCCCATGCCATGGAAATCCATGCGGAAGAAAAAACTCTTACCAGATTTGCGGAGCATACCATCATTGACCCGGCCGGTCCTTCTTCTGAAACATCCCATACATCCGAAGTTACTGATTACTACAGGCCCGATGTTTCTTTTAAAAAGCCTATCCCGGTGAGAAAGCCAATGGAATTTCCGGTACATCATGACAGGAATCAGGGTATCCATGCCGATCCCGTTGACCTTTTAGCTTCCTATGGATTAAAAAAGGGAAGAATTTCCGAAGGGATATGGCTGGTGGCCAATTTCGATAATGATTTGCTGAATTACACGGATATTTATTATACCAGCGGGCAGAGCATCGAACTCTTTCATCCGGCATTGATGAATTCCCCCGTTTCACGCCTGCTGCCCGGGCTTAACAGTTCGGTCAATTTTTACAGCATCAGCCTGGTACAGAACCTGTACACGCCCAAAAAGCTCGATAAGCCGGAGATCAGGTATGGGGACAGGCCATTTGCGTCCTATCTGTATCTTGGGCACAACCGTTATTCCCTCCATCCCGAAAAAAGGATGCGTCTTATCACCGCCATCAACCTGGGTGTCATCGGGCCCAATTCAATGGGTGGATGGTCACAGGACCTGATACACGGCGAGGAGCCTGTAGGATGGATTAACCAGGTAGCCAATGATTTGGTGGTCAATTTTGATGCTCGGATTGAAAAAAGCGTACTTGCAAAAGCAGGATTCGATGTGGCAGTTACCACAGGCGGCCAGGCGGGGACATTGTACGATAACCTGACGGCCGGCCTTTTTTTACAGATCGGTAAGACCACCAGAAGATATTCATCCATTTTTCAGACTCTGCCCGGCCCGTCGAAGTTGGGTTCCCGGATCCGGTATTATGCCAGCCTCGACCTTGAAAACAAACTGGTTATTTACGATGCAACCTTGCAGGGAGGGTTGATCAACCGATCCAGCGTATACACCATTGACCCGGATGACATAAGCCGTTACGTATTAACCGGCCGGCTGGGGCTGGGCATTGGCCTGGGGCGGTACAGCCTGGAACTGGAACAGGTTTTTCTGACCCCCGAATTCGAAGGCGGAAAGCATCATTTCTGGTTGCGGATCAGCAACATTGTCTTCCTGAATTGATAACTTCATCCTAATTTTGCAGGATAAATTTGTTTGCACCTTAATTTCAATGCACGACATCGAACCATATTATTCATGGAGGCATATGTATATTGCTTCAGAGGATAAAAAATCCCCATTTTACGGGAGGCAGTATTCCGAGTTTGAATTTACCCACGCTGTGTATAATTACCTCATTCATCCTCAATGGGATGAAATGGGATCGGCTACTTTGTACCTGAAGGTGCTTTACGCCAATTATGAGAGCGGATTTGCCGTCATCGAACTCATCGGGGAATGGAATGATGCCCTTTACAACGATATTATGTACCTGAAAAGGGAGATCATAGATACTATGATTCCTCAGCATATCAACAAGTTCATCCTCATCGGGGAAAATGTCTTTAATTTTCATTATTCGGAAGATGATTACTACCAGGAGTGGTTCGACGACATAGAAGATGGCTGGATTGTAGGATTGAATTTCCGGGAACATGTCATCCGGGAATTCCAGAAAGCCCGGCTGGATTACTACATCGCTTTTGGAGGAAAATTTGACCATTTCAACTGGCGCGGATTTGACCCGAACCAATTATTCAAGTCCATCGAGCAGCAAATGATGAGGAGGCTGAATCCATGAAACCAGCGAAAAGTATAACGATCTACGGTAAAGTTCAGAATGTCGGGTTCCGGTATTATACACTCAAAACCGCTGTTCAGTTCCATATCAAAGGATGGGTGAGGAACCGGGCCGATGGCAGTGTATACATCGAAGCGGAAGGAGACTCCATCGACCTGGAAACGTTTGCCGACTGGTGCCGCCGCGGACCGCAGTGGGCCAGGGTTGACCGTATTGAAATACAGGACATCCCCTACACAGGATTTGTCGATTTTAAGGTCAGGTAGTCAAGTTACCTTCGAGGCTCTTAAAATCTCCCGTTTTCCGGGTGGACCTGGTAGTTTTTCGATTGCAAAGCCAGCAGCCTTCAGATTTCGCTTCACAGCCCCCTTGGTGGAATAAGTCACCAGGATTCCGCCTGGCTTCATCCATTCATGCAGCATCATAAATACCCCGGAACTCCATAACTCAGGCTGGACATCGGGTCCGAAAGCATCGAAATAGACAAGGTCGTACACCCCAGGCTCTGATTTGCAGTCAAAGAGGTCTGAATCGATTTTCATCAGGTTAAAATGCCGGCTGACCGTCACCCATTCATCCCATGGAGCCTTAATTATTTTCCTATACCTGTTTTCTGCCTGCCGGGAATTCAGGAACCCGGCATAATTCAACTGTAGAGCCATCTTTTCCGGTAACGGATATTTTTCAACGGTGGAATAGGATATACCGGAATGGTTTTCTTCCGCGTAAAGGCAGGTGAGCAAGGCGTTCAAGCCTGTGCCAAATCCAACCTCCAGGATCCTGGCCGGTTGGGTATGCTCAGGCAGGCACCTGAGCCCGGTATGGATGAAGATATGCAACGATTCGGTCACGGCACCGAAAACCGAATGAAAATGCTCATTCAGCTCCGGAACGTACAACGTATGCGAACCATCGGAGGTGGTCCTGATTTCGATCCGGCGGCTGTGTTGATCCATGGGATTTATTTATTGTAAACGATCTGGAAATCCAGGACCGGTTCATCGAACCCGAGCGTGCCTAGCGAAGCGGAAGTTGCCCCCCTGAACCGTTCCAATTGGGAACCGCTTATAAAAAACAGGACGTCTGACAGCGGATCATACCGGCCATGCGAAAAAGTCCGGGGCAGGTAAACCGACAATGAATTGGCCTGGTAATCGTACCGGAGCACCTGCTGGTCCGTGCAGATCAGAAATTCCCCCGGGGAGAACTCCAATCCGGAAAGGATCAGTTGGGGTGCATATGATGTCAGGTTTGTCATGACCATTTCTTCAGGATCGAACACATCAATTCCATTATGGCCTTCCGATTCGGTGAAAATGATAGCTTTTTCATCTTCCGCAAAAATAATCTTAATATCGTCGGCCAGGTTTTTCTGAATCCTGAGCTGTCCGGAGGACCTGTAATAAACATTGAAAAAACGGTAACTCCCGCTCAGGGAAACAACTTCGGCGAACAAATACTGATCGCTTACGGCCATGCAATCCATGGTATAGCCTTCCTGGACGGTCGTCCGAAGAATGATTTGACCGCTCTCATTCAGGATTCCCGCATCCCCGTTAGCCGTTGAAAAAAACAACTGGTCCCCGGAAATGATCTCTGTGAAATAAGGCCTGGGCAATTGGGCCGGAAATTCCCACAGGTCTTCAAAAGTGACCGTTGATAACGAACGCATCATCGATGGCTCAGGCGTTATCAAATAAAATTGTTCCCAAAGCGAATGGACAGACGAAAGAAGAAAACCTTCCGGAATAGTATAAACCGTGTCGAGAACAAGATCGGGAGATAATCGTCTGATACGGGTCTCGAAAGGCAGCGAAGCTGTGACAGCTATGTATCCGATCAGGCTTCTGGGCACCTCATTCAGGAAAATTTCCCGGTATGAATTCGTGATATTGTAGTAATCCGATGCCGTGACCTTAATCCGGTAAGTACCGCTTTCAATCGATTTATCCGAAAGATCAAGATAGGAGATCACGTCAAAATTGGTAGTATCAGGATAAAAAAAGCCGCCGGAAGCGACAGGAACATTCTGATCATCCAGCAGGGACACTTCCACCACTGAAATATTCGTTTCGTCGGTCACTTCAGCCGTGACTTTAACAGTATCCGGGAGAAAAAAAGATTCATTATCCGCCGGCGCTGTAATCGTGATCACCGGAGGCAGGGAATCTTCCTCTTCATTACAGGTCACCGTGGCCAAAAGGCAGGTAGTCAGGCAGATTATAACAGACAACTGTTTCATATCGCAAATTTAATTATATAAACAGGATGTGACCCCTCCTTGCCAGACAATCCGTGAATGTTTTCTACTTTAGCGAAGAATATAAATTACTTGGCGATAACTATGATCAGAGACATCCCTGTTGAGAATATCCTCTTCCTGGATATCGAAACCATTCCGGCATCCCCGTCCTATGAAGACGTACCGGAATTATTCAAACGGCTGTGGGATAAGAAGGCTGATAACATTAAAAGAAACGAAAACGACACTCCTGGGAGCCTCTATCCCAGGGCGGGGATATATGCGGAATTTGGAAAAGTCATTTGCATTTCGGCCGGGTATTTCAGAAATAAAGAGTTCAGGATCAAGTCCTTTTACGGAGATGACGAAACTGTGTTGCTGGGCAGGTTCTGCCAGATGCTGAATTCTCATTTCAGTTCCAGCGATAAATTCCTCTGCGCCCATAATGGCAAAGAATTCGATTTCCCATTCCTGGCACGCAGGATTCTGATCCAGGGCCTGAAATTACCGTTTATTTTGGATACGGCAGGGCGAAAGCCCTGGGAAGTTCAGCATCTGGACACCATGGAGCTGTGGAAATTCGGAGATTACAAACACTATACATCGCTGGAACTGCTGGCAGCGGTTTTCGATATCCCCACGCCCAAGGATGATATCAGCGGCGCTGACATTCACAGGGTTTACTGGCAGGAGCATGATCTGGAAAGGATCCGGACCTATTGCCAGAAGGATGTACTGACCGTGGCCAGGTTATTTCTGGCTTACCAGCAGCAACCCGGAATTTCCGATGAACAAGTCATGTTGATTGATTAAAGATGTACGAATAAGCTGCATTCATACAACTTCATATTGACAATGACTTTTAAAGACAGTATTTTTATACCTGTTTTCATCCAGGTCTATTAACCAAATTCAAGATTATGAAAAAGTTTATTTTGTGTTTGCTTGTAGTCTTATTGGGAATTTCATATACGGCCAATTCCCAGACTTTCACTCCAAATGATGTACCAGGGGGCAAAGCCTCGCCCGGCACTGGTATTTTGGTACCACCCGGTACAAGGGAATATAGCCCCACCAATTGTGACGACCTTACTCAACCCATTTCAATTCAACTGGGCCTGGCTTCCGGCTCGCCCGGATCACCGGAAAGAGTAGGAATTCAGAATTCCAGGATGTTCAGGGACGGTATCCCGTCAACCTGTGCAGGCAAACCCTATCCTGATGGGCCTTATTCCGGCACATTTGGATATCATGCCATTCAATTCTCCAATTGCAGTGACGGCCCTGTGTGTATAACCATCAACGTCTACGCCGACGGCGGATCGAATCCCTGCAGCACAGGCTATAATTCTTTTACGATGGTATACCAGTCACCGGATGGATTGGACCCTGAACCCTATGATCCAAATGACCTGTCTGTCAACTTCATCGGAGATGTTGGCAGTTCCGGGACTGAGACCTTCAGTGTAACCGTAGATCCAGGGTTCTTTGAGGTTGTGTTTACCAATGTGTATTCCCTTTCCCAGTGTGATGTTTCCTTCAACATTACGGTTCCCACTGGTGATGAAGGCGCGATCAATTGCACTTGTGCCGAAGTACCTGTCGCAAACTGGGCATTGATACTTGGGGCTATTGCCATTGCATTGCTGACCGTGATCCGTTTCCGCAGATAATATCCGTGTAATTGACGGATGATATGCAGGTATTATATTTAAGGGGCTGTCTCGAAAATCTTAAAATCTGGGCAGCCTCTTTTTTTTATTGCCACCCCTTCCCTTCAGCTCTTCCTTATATTTGTCCTTCAACCCGAAACACCTTTGATATGTTCCAGCATCTTTATACATCCTGAGCCAGGAAAGGCAAATCAATCCTGCTTTCTTCAAAAGGATGCAGTTTATGAAATCTTTTCTGATCAGGATAAAAATTTAGTTTAAAAAAGCTGCTGTCCCCCTTCATCTAAATTCTATTTTTGCAAAGCATAATTCTTACGATATCAACGCATGATCAGCATAACAAAACCCACATTGGTCCTGAACAGGGAACAATGCATGACCAATATAACCGGCATGATGGAGAAGGCCCGTTTAAGCAACATACGTTTCAGGCCTCACTTTAAAACCCATAATTCTGCCTTTATCGGGAACTGGTTCCGTAAACTCGGGATCCATAGCATCACCGTGTCATCGGTAAGCATGGCTAAATTCTTTGCAGCTTATGGCTGGAGGGACATCACCATCGCATTTCCGGTAAATCCCCTTGAAATAAGTGCCATTTCGGAACTGGCCAATGAGCTTCACCTGAATATACAAGGCGACACAGCCGATATCCTGCCGGTAGTCGAAAACGCTCTTAATTATCCGGTCGGTTTTTTCATCGAAATTGACACCGGCCACCACCGGACGGGAGTGCCCTGGAAAGATCTGGCCGAGATCGACCGGATGCTGGATTACCTTTCCAGGTCTAACCGGCTTAAATTCAAAGGCTTTATGACCCATTCCGGCCATACCTACCAGGCCGACAGCCGGGAAGAGATCCTGGATATCTACAAAGATACGGCACTTAAAATGAATTACCTGAAAGACCTGTACAAGGAATTCTGGCCCGACATCATGATCTCTGTAGGAGATACCCCAAGCTGCAGCCTTGCTTCGGATTTCAGCGCGGTGGATGAGATCCGTCCCGGCAATTTCATCTTCTTCGACCTGATGCAGTACTCACTGGGTTCCTGCACCCTCGATCAGATAGCCGTGGCCCTGGCCTGCCCCGTGGTCGGTAAGAACCTGCACCGGAACGAGATCATCCTGTACGGTGGAGCCATTCATTTTTCCAAGGATTTCCTCTACAAAAGCAACGGGGAAAGGCTTTACGGATATATTGTCAGAATGCAGGATAACAATTGGTCGGAGCCTGTTGTGGGAGCTTACCTGGCCAACTTGTCCCAGGAACATGGCATCATTAAGGCCAACAAAGAGTTCGTCGAAGAGATCAAAGTGGGTGATATTCTTGGCGTCCTCCCGGTACATTCCTGCCTTACCGCAAATCTCATGAAAGGATACCTGACCCTGGACGGCGAAACGATTAATTATTAGTTTCCGGCTGGCAAAGACCAGGAATGGGTAACGGCTGACGCAAAATTTTTATTAACATTCCGGAAGAAGTTTTCAGCATTGAATAGTGTAAAACTATTCCCCGGTAAAATCTTTCAAACCGGGAGCTTATCACCTATCTTTGGCGGCATGGAAGACAAGTCTCGTTACAACCCGGCTGAAAAGTCGAAAGGCCCCGGTAAACGGGGTTTTGAGAGAAAAGTTCCCGTACAGGAGAATCCCTTTGAACATGGAAAAATCCAGCCCCAGGCAACCGATCTCGAAGAAGCCGTGCTGGGGGCGATCATGCTCGAAAAAGACGCCCTGACCGCTGTCATCGATATCCTGAAACCGGACGTATTTTACAAAGACCAGCACCGGATCATCTATACGGCGATCATCAGCCTTTTCAGTCGATCAGAACCGGTTGATATTCTAACGGTTACGAGCGAGCTTAAAAAGATCGGCCAGCTGGAACCGGCCGGCGGCGCCTATTATATCACCCAGCTTACCAATCGCGTGGCTTCTTCCGCCAATGTGGAATATCATGCCCATATCATTATCCAGAAGTTCATCCAGCGGGAACTGATCCGCATCTCATCAGAGATCATCCGGGATTCCTTCGAAGACACCATGGATGTTTTCGATATGCTGGACAAGGCAGAACAAAACCTGTTCACCGTCAGCGACAGCAATCTGAGACGGAACACGCAGGACATGCACTCCCTCGTCAAAGAAGCGCTGTACTTTATCGAAGCGGCTAAAAACCAGCAGGAACAGCTTCGGGGAGTTCCATCCGGGTTTACGGCCCTTGACCGAATCACCCAGGGATGGCAACGGTCTGACCTGATCATCCTGGCCTCCCGCCCCGGTATGGGTAAAACGGCGTTTGCCCTTTCCATGGCCCGTAATATAGCCGTGGATTTTAAAAAACCGGTCGCCATCTTCTCCCTTGAAATGTCATCCGTTCAGTTGGTAACCCGTCTGATCTCGGCAGAATCGGGCCTTTCTGCAGAGAAGCTGAGAAAGGGCGATCTGGCCGACTATGAATGGGAACAGCTCAATACCAAGATCAGCCGTCTTATCGATGCCCCCATTTTCATCGATGATACCCCGGCCATGTCCATCTTCGAACTCAGGGCCAAATGCAGGAGGCTCAAAGCCCAGCATAATATTGAAATGGTATTTATCGACTATCTTCAACTGATGACCGGCACTTACGACCGCCAGGGCAACCGGGAACAGGAGATCAGCAACATTTCCCGGTCGTTGAAGAGCCTTGCCAAGGAGCTGGATATCCCGGTCCTGGCCCTGTCACAGCTCAGCCGGGCCGTAGAAACACGCGGAGGCTCCAAAAAGCCCATCCTCTCCGACCTGCGCGAATCCGGTGCCATTGAACAGGACGCCGACCTTGTCCTGTTTATATACCGTCCGGAATATTACAAAATCGACCAGATGGACGACGGCACCCCCACTACCGGTCTCGCCGAAATCAGCGTTGCCAAACATCGAAATGGCGCCCTGGGCGACATCCCGCTGAAATTCATCGCCCGTTATGCAAGGTTTACCGATTACGACAGCCCGGACATTGAAATGACGCCTTCTGCCGGTTATCTGCCCGATAAACTAAGGACTATTCCCTCGAAAATGAATGAGATGGAAGATGATGAAACTCCGTTCTGATCATCATCAGTATTTATGCCCCTGATCATCGATCATAGGGACGAAACGGACCGGAAGGATATTCTTTTGCTTTAGCTTTCCGTTTTTCTTTTCCAGCAGGATGAGGTCCTGTGAATATCCCTGCCCGACGGGAATGATCATCCGGCCTCCCTCTGCCAGTTGTTCCTCTAATTTCACCGGGATGTGGGTCGGGGAACAGGTCACAATAATGCCATCATAGGGAGCGTATTCCTCCCATCCTTCGTAACCATCGCCGTTCTTCACAAGAACATTCCTGTAATCCAGTTCTTTCAGCAAAGTGTCGGCATGTAATGCCAGCGATTTAAAGATCTCAATGGTAAATACCGAATCGCAGATCTCAGCCAGTACCGCTGCCTGGTAACCTGAACCGGTACCAATTTCAAGGACCTTATCTTCTGGCCGAAGCTCCAGGGCTTCTGTCATGAAGGCTACAATATAGGGCTGGGAAATGGTCTGACCTTCGCCGATCGGCAACGGGTAATCCTCGTAGGCTTCCTCGGCATATCCCTGCGGCACGAACCGGTGACGCTCCACTTTCCGCATGGCATCCAGCACACGGGTATCAGCAATGCCACGCATCTTTACCTGATCCCTGACCATGGCCATTCGTTCCTTTTCAAAGCGCTGGCGATCATCTACCTGGGGCATGCACGAGGGAATAAGGAAAAATGATAACAACACAAAGTTAAAAAGAAGCAGGGAACTGCGCATGGCAAGATTATTTGCTATTTGGCAATAAAATTATGAAAAATAAACAAAATGTCTGCTACCAGACGTAATCAGGTATGGTAAATCCTCCGGGTCAGCAACTCACACAATCCTCCCATCCTTCATGGTGACCGTTCTGTCTGCCATCCTGGCCAGGTCTGGATTATGGGTGACAATTACAAAGGTCTGCCCGAGTTTGTCGCGCAGTTGCAAGAAGAGCCGGTGCAATTCGCCGGAGGCCGTGGAGTCGAGGTTGCCGGAAGGCTCATCCGCCAGGATGATCCTCGGATCATTGATCAGTGCCCGGGCCACTGCTACGCGTTGCTGCTCACCGCCTGATAAGGCTGAGGGTTTATGCTGGGCCCTGTCCGTCAGGTTCAGCAGTTCCAGGAGATGGAAGGCCCTGGTTTCAGCTTCTTTCCGGTTCTTTTTAGCAATATAGGCCGGGATGCAGACATTCTCCAGAGCCGTAAACTCCGGCAGGAGGTGGTGAAACTGAAAAACAAACCCGATGGTCTGATTCCTGAACGCAGCCAGCCTGTCATCCCTGAGTTCCGTCACCGGCCGATCATCATACAAGACAATCCCGGCATCAGACCGGTCAAGAGTGCCCAGAATGTGTAGCAGGGTAGATTTCCCGGCACCCGAGGAACCGACAATGGATACAATTTCCTTCTCTTTGACTTCCAGGTCGATCCCCTTTAATACTTTCAGGTCGCCGAACGATTTGAAAACCCCTTCCGCCTTGAGCATAATGCAATTGTTTCAGGCAAATATAGATGAATTTTCAGGGAAGACCACATTTCAGAAGAGGGCAATGGTTTAATTGCGACAAAATTGATTGTCAAACGGGAAAAATCTTAATTTTGCCGAACCTGTCTTTTCAATATCTCCAACTATGAATTTACACGAATACCAAGGGAAATCCATCCTCAAGAAATATAAAGTTACCGTTCCATATGGCATAATTGCCCATACCCCGGATGAAGCCGTCAGGGCAGCGGAACAGATACAGGATGAAACCGGTGGTTCCGGCATCTGGGCAGTAAAAGCCCAGATCCACGCCGGGGGCCGGGGCAAGGGTGGCGGTGTGAAGATTGCCAAATCCCTGGAACAGGTGGAACAATATGCCCGGCAGATCCTGGGGATGACCCTTGTCACGCCCCAGACAGGCCCGGAGGGTAAGTTGGTCCGGAAGGTCCTCATTGAGCAAAATATTTACTATCCCGGTCCTTCCGACACCAGGGAATTCTATATGAGCGTGCTGCTCAACCGGGCTATCGGCAGGAACATGATCATGTACTCCCCGCGCGGTGGAATGGATATAGAAAAAGTTGCGGAGGAAACCCCGGATCAGATCTTCACCGAAGAGATCGACCCGAAAACCGGGCTCATGCCTTTCCAGGCGCGAAGAATAGCCACTAATCTGGGCCTGCAGGAAGAAGCCTTCAAGAACATGGTGAAATTCGTCCACGCACTGTATGAGGCCTATATGCAATCCGACGCTAAATTGTTCGAGATCAACCCGCTCTTTAAAGCTGCGGATAACCGGATATTTGCCGCCGACTCAAAAGTCACGATCGACGATAACGCCCTATATCGCCATCCGGACATCCAGGAAATGCGTGATTTCAACGAGGAAGACCCCATAGAAGTAGAAGCCAGCAAATTCCGCCTCAGTTACGTAAAACTTGATGGAAATGTGGGCTGCATGGTCAACGGTGCAGGTCTTGCCATGGCTACGATGGACATCATCAAATTATCCGGCGCCTCCCCTGCGAATTTTCTGGACGTTGGCGGTACCGCCGATGCCAAACGTGTTGAAGAAGCCTTCAGGATCATTCTCCGTGATCCGAACGTCAAGGCAATACTGGTCAATATTTTTGGCGGAATCGTCCGGTGTGACAGAGTAGCCCAGGGTATCGTGGATGCATACAAGAACATCGGTCAGATCAATATTCCCATCATTGTCCGCCTGCAAGGGACCAATGCCGAGGAAGGGGCCCGCATCATCGATGGATCAGGGCTTCAGGTTCAATCGGCCATCCGCCTGGAAGATGCTGCCCGTCTCGTTGAAAAGGTATTGGGGTAATGCCTGCTTCCTGATTTAGTGTCTGGATAAGAGTCCTTATAATAACAAGCTGAATCGAATCTGTAAACTAATTTTCCATTTCACACGTTAACAAAGGTGTTGAAAGAAATAGACCGGCCTGTCGGGATATTACGCTTTTCAATATTAATTTTGGCACATATCTGATGCAGAAGCGATACTTTATGATATTATCCTATAAATCAACCCTTTTCCTGATACTTCTCTGTTTCACTTACCTGGTTGCCATTAGCCAGGAGAATCCCGAAGATTACGGAAAGACGATAGAAATGGCTGATAACTATTTTGCCAAGGGTGATTATATCAATGCCAAAGCCTCTTATCAGATTGCCGTAAAAATGGCTCCCGAAGATCAATACGCCAGGGACCGGCTGCAGCAGACCCTCAATATGATCAAGGTCCAGATGCAGCAAAATGCCCTTTACGCTGAAAAGATCCTGGTAGCAGATGAGCTTTACAAAAAAAACGATTGGGAGGGAGCCATCGTTGTCTATAAATCAGCCCTGGAGTTTTTACCTGGCGACACTTATGCCAATGGCCGCATCCAGGAAATTGAAAAATCGTTTGCCGACAAGCGGAAAAAGGAAGAAGATTACCAGGCCAGTTTGATTGCCGGTGACCAATTCCTGAAGGCGGGAAACCTGGCAGCGTCGCTGGCCGAATATAAAAAGGCAACCGACCTTAAACCCGATGAAAATTTTCCGGTTGAAAAAATAGCCGAAATCGAACAGCTGTTGGCGGAACAGAAACAGGTGGCCGGAAGCTATGAAAAGGCGATGGCAGATGCAGAGCTGGCTATCCAGCGGCAAAAATACGATGAGGCTATCATGCAGCTTGAGGCTGCGGTCAGGATAAAACCGGATGAAAGCTATCCGAAGGAGAAACTGGCCGAAGCCAGGCAGCTAAAATCGCTCTACGAATCCTATTCCTCCATCATTGAGTCGGCTGATAATTACTACATCGAAAAAAATTTCGAGAAAGCCAGGACAGAATACCAAAAGGCCCTTGCCATCAAACCGGGCGACGAATATCCCCAAAGCATGCTGGATAAGATAGAGGTGGCCCTGATGGATATTTCCAGGGCCAACCGGTCGAGCTATGAACTCGCGATAGCCGAGGCCGATAAACTGTTCAATCAGCAGGATTATGAGCAGGCGATGGTGGAATATAAAAATGCCCTTCGCTTCAAACCTGATGAAGATTACGCCAAACAGCGCATCGGGGATATCAACAATATGCTGGCCCTGATAAAATCGCAGGATGAAGCCTACGCCCAGAGTATTTCCAGGGCTGACCAGCTATTTAAGGACCAGCTTTATGAAGAATCGAAGGAAGAGTACAACCGGGCCATCGGATTCAGACCGATGGAACAATATCCAAAAGTCAAAATCGACGAGATACGCACCATCCTGGCCAATTTACAGAGCCAAAGACAAATATATTCCAGCCTGATTGCTGGCGCGGACAAGCTTTTCTTCGCTGACGATTACGTGGAAGCCAGGGAACAGTACAGAAAAGCCAGTGATCTTTTCCCGAAAGAACAGTATCCCCTGGACCAGATAAAGATGATCAACGAGATACTCGGGCAGAGGGACAAATATATCAAGGCTATCACCGATGCTGACCGGTTGCTGTATGAAAAGAAATATGAAGAGGCCCTTTCCGAATACAGGAAAGCGGCTGCTTTGGATGAAAATGAGGTTTACGCTGAAGGAAGGATCTATGAAATAGAGACAAAGATCGCTGAGGAGCAAATCCTTCAAGCCCAGCAAAGAATGTATGATTCAGCGCTGGTAGTCGCCGATGACCTCTTTACTGCAGGGGATTACATCAGGGCAATGGAATCTTACAAAGCCGCACAGGCCATCCTTCCGGGGGAAGGTTACCCGAAGCGTAAAATGGAAGAAATTAACCGGATTGCTGACGAAAAGAACAGATTGGCAGCCCTGGAAAAAGAATATACCGAAAAAATAGAATCCGCCGATAGCCTTTTGGTTGCGAAAAATTACAAAGCCGCCAAAAATGCTTACGAAGAAGCTCTTAAATTGAATCCATCCGATGCATATCCATCGGTAAAACTGGATGAGATAAAAAAGATACAGGAGGAGATTGCCATCCGGGAAGCGCAGGATAAGCGATATTCCGACCTGATCTCCGGCGCTGATCTGTTCATGGCTGCCGGGGATTATCCAGATGCCCGGAAAGCATATGAAGAAGCATCCGCCATCAAACCGGGGGAAGATTATCCCAGGATGATGATTCAGGAAGCCGAAAAACTGATGGGTGAAATTGCGGCAAAAGAAGCCCTGGAAAAGCAGTACGCAGAAGCCCTGGCCAATGCTGATAAGCTCTTCGAGGCAAAAGATTATCAGAATGCGCTGCTTGCATACCAGTCTGCCCGGTCGCTTAAACCGGAAGAGCAATATCCTGCCGTTAAAATAGCACAGGTGAATACGGTTTTAGGCGAGATATCGGCCCAGGCAGAACTTGACAAGCAATTTGCAGAGGCCGTCGCAAAGGCTGATGAATTATTCGAAGCCGGGGATTTCAACGGCTCACTGGCTGTATACCGGTCAGCCCAGGCTTTAAAACCCGCTGAAAAATATCCTGCCGATCAAATGGCACTGGCAAATGCTAAACTGGATGAAATCGCAGCCAGGCAAGCCCTTGATAAACAATACGCTGAAGCCATTTCAAAAGCTGATAAACTCCTGGCTGATAAAGATTATAAATCTGCCCTCAATACCTACCAGGAAGCAGCCGCGCTGAAACCTTCAGAAAATTACCCGGATGATAAGATATTGGAGATCAATCGCATATTGGGAGAAATTGCAGTTCAGGATGCCATGGATAAGCAATACGCAGAAGCCATTGTCAAGGCAGACAATTTATTTCAGAACCGTAACTATAGCGGCGCCCTGGCTGCATACAAGTCGGCCCTGGAACTGAAACCCGAAGAAAAGTATCCCGGCGATAAAATGGCTGAAATCAATGCTTTGTTTGAAAAGCAATATGCCGATAAGATTGTCGGTGCTGACAAACTGCTGGCTGTCAAGGATTATCAGAATGCACTCATCGCATACCAGGAAGCGGCTACGCTGAAGCCGTCGGATTCTTATCCCGCCGGGAAAATCGCAGAAATCAATAAAACGCTGGAAACTATTGCAGCGCAGGAAGCCCTTGACAAGCAATACGCGGAACGGATCGTCCATGCTGACAAATTGTTCGAATCAAAGGATTATTCCGGTGCGATGGCTGCTTACGAATCTGCCCAGGCACTAAAACCCTCTGAAAAGTATCCGGGAGACAAAATTTCCGCTGCAAAAGCAGAGCTCGATAAGATTGCAGCGAAGGATGCCCTGGACAAACAGTATTCTCAGTTAATAGCAGAAGCAGAGGTCCTTACCGGACAACAAAACTATACGGAAGCCCGGAAAAAATACGAGGCAGCCAAAACCCTGAAGCCTCTTGAAACATCACCGACCGTAAAAATTCAGGAGATAGATGCAATACTGGCCGAACAGGCAAGGCTGGCGCAAATGGAGAAAAATTATTCGGATGCCATTGCATTCGGCGACAAACATTTCGCGGCCAAAGATTATGCTAATGCACGGTCAGAGTACCAGAAAGCCCTGGATATTAAATCCGATGAAGCTTATCCTACGCAGAAACTGGCGGAGATAGATGCCATTGAAGCTGAGGCCCGGAAACAAAAAGAGATCGACACACAGTACAATAAAGCGATCGCCGAGGCCGATGAATTCCTCCGGAAAGAACAACTTGAAGAAGCTCGGTTTGCATACCAGGAAGCCCAGAAGATCAAACCTGACCAGTCCTATCCTCAGCAACAGGTCATCGACATAAACCGGCGCCTGGAATATCAGGCGCAGGAGCGCGAACAGGCTTATTCCATCGCCCTGAGCAAGGCGGATAATTATTTTGAACAGCAGGATTGGGAAATGGCCAGGATTCAGTACGAAAGGGCCACCGAGATCAAGCCGAATGAAGTTTACCCGCTGGATAAACTCAAGCTTGTCAATCAGGAAATCATGAAGAAACGCCAGGTCATACAGGCTGAATATGACAAATCCATCGCAGATGCGGATAAGTTTTATGCCTCCAAGTTATATGACAACGCCATAGATTCATACCGCGCTTCTTCTCTGCTTAAACCGGATGAAGAGTATCCGAAGGAGATGGTACGCCGGATACTCAAAATGCTCAGCGAACGCTCCATCGTTCAGATCAACAAAGATCCGCTGCTGATCCCCAATAACACCCAGCATAAATTCGATTTCTTTTCCGTTCCGGTAAAAGACAGGAAGAGCAATTACATTTATTTCACAGCACGAAATGCTTCTGTTAAGGATTATAAACTGATCATCAATTTCGGGAAGGATCAGGCTAAAAACGGTGGTTTTGTTGTGAAAGTGCCGGCCGGTTCTGATATCAACGAATACATCGTGAGAATCAGCGCCCAATACAAATGGTTCAGCGATGACAACAACTGGATAACATTCTATCCGGAAGGCGGAGATATCGAAGTTTCACTGCTGCAGATTTCTTACAGCGATTAATTATAACATTCAAATTGTTACATTTGTTTCCGTAATTTCCGATTTATGGAAACCTATTTCAAACCTTTCCGGGATAATATCATCGGGATCGGGCATCATTTTGTAACGCCTTTCGGTACCGTACCGCTGGTTTATGCCGACTGGATCGCCAGTGGCCGTTTATATGGCCCGATTGAGCGCAGGCTGATCGGGACTATCGGCCCGTTTGTGGGCAACACCCACACCGAAACCAGTGAAACCGGCACCCTGATGACCAAAGCCTACCACCTGGCACAGAAAAAGATCAAGGAGCATGTCAACGCCAGTCCGGATGATGTCATCATCACAGCCGGATTCGGAATGACCGCGGTGGTGAATAAACTGCAGCGGATGCTCGGGCTTAAGACTTGCGGGCTCGGCAGTAAATCGGACTGCCTTGGCCAGGAACGTCCGGTTATTTTCATCACCCACATGGAACATCATTCCAATCATACATCATGGTATGAAACAATGGCCGACCTGGTGCAGATCCCTCCCACCCGTGATCTTCGAATTGACCTGGGACAACTTCGGGCAAACCTGGAAAAATACAAGGACCGGAAAGTGAAGATCGGCTCATTCACAGCCTGTTCCAATGTAACCGGAATAGAGACTCCTTATCACCAAATGGCAAAGCTCATGCATGAATACGGGGGATTGTGTTTCATCGATTTCGCTGCCTCAGCGCCTTATGTCGACATCAATATGCATCCCTCCGATCCTGAAGAAAGGCTGGACGCTATTTTCTTTTCTCCTCATAAATTCCTTGGCGGGCCCGGAAGTTCAGGAGTCCTGGTCTTCAGTAAAAATCTTTACAGTGGTCACCGGCCACCGGATCAGCCCGGAGGGGGAACGGTGGACTGGACCAATCCGTGGGGTGAATACAAATACATCGATGATATCGAGGCCAGGGAAGACGGCGGAACGCCGGGATTTCTGCAGGCTATCCGGGCTGCTCTCTCGATCGAGCTGAAAGATAAAATGGGTACCGGCAACATCCGGAAAAGGGAAAAAGGGCTCGTTGCAAAAGCCTTTTCAGAACTGGACAGAATCCCTGGCCTGATGCTCCTGGCCGATGAATCGAGGGACCGCCTGGGGATCATTTCATTCTATCTCCGGGATGTTCATTTTAACCTGGCAGTCAAATTGCTGAACGATAAATTCGGCATCCAGGTCAGGGGTGGTTGTGCCTGTGCCGGAACATACGGTCATTACCTGCTGGATGTGTCATATGATAAATCCCGCGAGATCACCAGCCTGATCAATAGCGGCGATCTTTCTAAAAAACCCGGCTGGATAAGGTTGTCACTGCATCCGACTATGACTGATTCGGAGCTGGACTATATCCTGGATGCCATCCGACAGGTTTCCATCCATCATAAAAAATGGAGTGCCGGCTACATTTATAACCGGCACACCAACGAATTTCATCATGAACGTGAACCTGAGGACAAAACCGAAGTCGTCAGGGAATGGTTACAGCTCTGATCAGTTGACGATGAGCTTCTCGATGCGGCTCATGTTTATCAGCATTGAGAAAATTTATGATCTCAATGTGATCAGGGTAATTTCCGGCAGGATCCCGACCCGACCGGGATATCCAATCATGCCCAGGCCGCGGTTAACATACAGGTACTGAGGTTTATCCCAGCTCGCGGTCTGGTAAAGCCCGGCCCAGTATTTATAAACATACTGTGCGAGGCTCCATTTGAACTTCCTGAGTTCCACCCCAAATTGAAACCCGTGAGTATGACCGGAAAGCGTCAGGTCGATCTCGGGAAAACGCCTGCTGACCTCGTGCTCAAAATGAGTGGGATCATGTGAGAGAAGGATTTTTACCGGAATATCCTCGGTCCCTTTCATGGCAGCAGGTAAATGACCGAGCTTTGGGAACCTGTGACTGGCACTCCAGTTTTCGACGCCGATCAGGGCCAGCTTTCCTCCCTCCTTTTCCAACACTTCATGCTCATTTCGCAGCAAACGCCAGCCTACCTCACCGAAATAATCATACATCTGCTGTATATTGGCCTTTTTATCTTCCTCTGATGGCCAGTTTACATAATCCCCGTAGTCATGGTTACCCAGTATGGCGTATATTCCACCTTTCGGCCTGATCCCGGAAAGTGCCTCACGGAACCGGAAAGCTTCTGAGGTGGTGTAATTGACAAGATCTCCGGTGAACACCACCAGGTCTGCATCCAGGTCGTTCACAATCTCCACGACCTCCTCGATAGGCTCCGTTGAAGCCCAGCTGCCCAGGTGCAGATCGGAAATCTGCACGATCTTAAAACCATCGAATCCGGCAGGAAGCTTTGGTAATCTGAGCGTGACAAAATGTACCCGGAAATCGTGCGCCCATTTCACCATGCCTATCAGCATTCCGCTGAAGAACAGCCCTCCGGTGGCCAGTCCCATCGTCCTTAAGAACCTGCCGCGGCTCATTTTATTTCCGGCATGTTCAACCGGCTTTCCGGTCCGTCTCACTTTATTGTGCCTGAAAACGTACAGAATGATCTTATAAAGGTCCGCCAGCAAAAAGAATATGACCGTCAGTAACTTGGAGAAATAGATGACCAGGACCACACCAATCACATAAGAGATCAGGGGTTTATTGAACAAATGAACGCTTTTAAAAGATGAAGCGGCGGTCAGGATCACAAATGCTGCCAATGGGAGCCAGTATAACACCGAAACCGGGATCTTCAGAACGGCCGGCAGGGAATAGACCTTTTTCCGGATGGAAAACCAAAGGTAAATATCCACCAGCAACAACAGTACCATAATAGGAAACCGCTCTGCCGTTCTGGGATGGGAAGCTTCAAAAATAAAATAGGCCGGGACGAGTAAAATCAGAATGAGAGCCGGGCCGATGAATTTCCGCATGTACCTGTTTGGATTGCGGGTGCAAAATTATAAAAAAGATTGACTTAAAATTAAATGCACTTATTTAAATGAATGTATTTTTCTGCCGGGATCCCAGAATCAGAAAAAATTCGACGACAAAATATCGAAATTTTTATCATACAAATAAATCCAAAATGGCAACTGGTAGATTCATTTTAGGAAAATGACATTTGGAAAAGTAACTTCGGGATTGTAATCCTAAAAAAATACCATTATGAAACGCACATTACTTTTCTTACTAATGATGATCTGCATCATGGCTTACTCCCAGGAATACCGCAACGGATTCAGGGGTGTCAGTGACCGCATGCCGGCCACCCAGCTGATCAGCCAGACAGATGAAGAGATTATAGTCGATCCACTGACCACTGGTGTAAAAGTGAGTCTTCTGCCTCCGGAGAGGACTCTGGAAGATATCCTGGATCCTACTACGACCGGTGTAACGGTTAAGATCCGTCCCCCTGAAAGAAATCTCAGTGATTTCGTAAATCCGTTACCGATTGGCCAGGCCGGAAATGCTTTCGGCTTTGCTTTCACCCGGAATACCTTTCTATGGGCAGACCAGGACATTAACACCATCACCTTCATCCACCGTATGAATACTACGCCCGGAACAGGCTACCTGGCTTATGACATATCGAAGGATGGCGGTCAGACCTGGACCCCGAATGTGCAGGTTTATGATCCTACACTTCCGGAAGCTTTCAATGGCCGGTATCCGCAAGGTGGGATATACAATCCTGCCGGCAATACGAACCCTGATAATGCCTATTTCCATTATTTTGCTCCGACACTTGACGGGTCGAATACCGGCGGTGAAAACAACTGGGGCGGATACGCTCATGGCGTCAGGCAGTTGGCTGATGGCTCTGTCCCCACCCAGACGAACCGGACTTCCGTTCCGCCTTATTACCAGTATCTGCCTGCAGGATTTACCATCACCCAGACCGGAGAGGCCTGGATGGTGGATGAAAACTCAATCGGAAACAGCTCCGGATTCACTTACGAGGGCAACCTGATCCTCGGTCATGGATTATGGGATGAAGCCTTATCTGATTTCGTCTATTACTATGAATTGCTTCCACTTGAAATAGATCCGGACGATGACTTCAATGACTGGAAGATTGCTTTCTCCCCAGACGGCCAGACCGGCTGGATCATGTGCCTGACCAACCTGGTTGATAACCTGCCTTATACCACCTATCACCCAGTGCTCTTCAGGACCACCGATGCCGGTGCAACCTGGGATGGCCCGTTTGAGGTGCAACTCGGAGGTGAGGACGGATTGGAACCTATAAAACAGTTCATAACAGACGAGGCTCTGGCTGCATATTTTGACCCAGAACCGGTCCCACCCCGGGATGAGATCGATTACTTCATCGGATACGAGGGTGACCTGGCAGTCGACGCTTGGGGAAATCCACATATCGCCGGAACGGTATGTATTGCCGACAACGCCGCCGGTCTCATCTATCCGAATGAAGGATGGATGGCTATGTTCCACATCTGGTCGGAAGACCTGGGACAGACCTGGAAAGCATTCAACCTCAGCGATCTTAAGAGATGGGATGCCGAATTCACCGACGGTGCAGGCAGCACGATCAGCATGTATAACCGGCCGCAGGTAGCCACCACGCAGGATGGGATCATCGTATTCTTTTCGTGGCTGGATACCGAAAATCCGGATGTGGATGACAATACCCAGCCCGACATTTTCTTTCGGGAATATTTCCCGGCAACAGACCTTCACGGGGAGTTCGTCGAAAATGTTACGACCTTCTCTGCAGCCATGTGGAGCGCTTTCTTCGGATGCATGAGCCATTATGTGTTCTCTGAAATCAACGGGGACCAATACACCTGCACCATACCTTTTGTTTATGAGGAAATGACCAATTTCGACCCCTCACAGCCGGTGCAGTTCTATTATATCCCGGACTATGTAAAGGTTTATACCAATGCCATCACCGGGATAAAAGAGAACCCCGCTCAAACCGGCATGAAGATAGCGCAGAACTTTCCAAATCCCGCCAATACGGTTACGAACATCCGTGTGGACATACCTTATGATTCAAAACTGGAGCTGCAGGTATACAACCTGGCCGGCAGCCTGGTATACACGGATAATTTAAATGACGGAAGGGATTTCAGGACCTTTAAGATCAATCCTGCACACTGGAGCCCGGGAATATATTTCTATAAGATAAACAGCGAATTTGAAAGCCTGACCGGAAAAATGGTGGTGAGCCATTAGTAAGCGCCGGGTTTTTGCCGGCAAGGACCTACCCGGCAAATCGTTCTTTTAAATATGAAAGGAAGAGGTTGACTTAAAAGAGTAAATCAGATAAAAAACACTTTTAAATCAGCCTCTTCTCTGTTTTTAGCCACCCGGATCCGGCAGAAACATTATCTTGCAAGCCTCAAAGCATACAAACATGAA
Source organism: uncultured Bacteroidales bacterium (assembly GCA_964619555.1). Classification (GTDB taxonomy): domain Bacteria; phylum Bacteroidota; class Bacteroidia; order Bacteroidales; family JAGOPY01; genus JAGOPY01. The sequence goes on from CAZUDV010000003.1 coordinate 271,951, forward strand.
ATGGTTCCTGGCAATTCCCCTGGTAGCTTTTTTACTGTCATCCTGTGAAACTGATGATCCTTCGAGGAAAGAAATTACACTGGAAATAAAACAAGGGTGGGAATTCCGGGAAATTTCAAAAGATAAATGGCTCCCTGCAACGGTTCCGGGAACTGTCCATACTGACTTGCTTAACAATGGTTTGATAGCAGATCCTTTTTACCGTTTGAATGAACTGGACCTGCAGTGGATCGACAAGACCGGATGGGAATACCAGTGTGTTTTTGACGTAGGAGCCGAAATCTCTTCTCTTTCAAACAAGGAACTGGAATTGGAAGGCCTCGATACCTATGCAGATGTTTTTCTGAATGATTCCCTGATATTGAATGCTGACAACATGTTCAGGACCTGGACAACCGACGTGGCCGGGATTCTCAGGGAAGGGAAAAATGAACTGAGGATCCTGTTCAGGTCTCCGACCCTGGAGGGGCTCGCCCGGATGGAAGCTTACGGCCTGGAACTTCCGGCTGACAATGACCAATCGGAAAGGGGCGGGATGGGACCTAAGAAAGTCAGTCCTATTGCGCGAAAGGCACCCTATCATTTCGGATGGGACTGGGGCCCGCGGCTGGTCACTTCCGGCATATGGAGGCCGGTAAAGCTTGTGGCATGGGATAAGTATAGGATACATGACGTGCACTACATTCTGAGACAACTCGACCCGTCGCTGGCGGAATATACGGCCATCATTCAGATCAAAGCGGACCGGAAAGCCAGAGTGCCGGTAAGACTTTATATTAACGAAGTCCTGGCTGCCAGCGATCTGGTCGATGTAGAGAAGGGTAAGAATCAGGCGGAATTATTATTCAACATAGAGCATCCGCGGCTGTGGTGGCCCAATGGAGCCGGAGAACAGGCGCTCTATTCCGTCAGGCTGGAGTTGGGGCCGGGAAACAATCCCACTGATCTGGAGGAGGACAGAATCGGTGTCAGGAAAGTTGAGCTGATCCGGCAACCGGATGAAGAGGCCGGTGGAATGAGTTTTTATTTTGAGGTGAATGGCCGATCCATATTTGCCAAAGGTGCCAATTATATTCCGAATGATATCTTTCTGCCCAGGGTGAGCCCGGCGGATTATGAATTCATCATCAAATCTGCCGCTGATGCGAATATGAACATGCTCCGGGTCTGGGGCGGGGGCATCTATGAAAACGAACTTTTTTATGATCTGTGCGATCAATATGGCATCATGGTCTGGCAGGACTTCATGTTTGCCTGTGCGATGTATCCCGGCAATCCTGAATTCCTGGAAAGCGTTCGCCAGGAAGCCATTGACAATGTCACCCGGCTCCGCAACCATCCCTGCCTCGCGCTCTGGTGCGGCAACAACGAGATTGAATTAGCCTGGGCGGAATGGGAAGAAGACCGTGGCTGGGGCTGGAAACAGCGATATGACAGTCTTCAGAGGAAGACGATCTGGGCAGCCTATGATACAGTCTTTCATCATATCCTTCCGGAAGTGGTGACAACCCTCACCCCGCTGCCCTACTGGCACTCATCTCCCAGTGCGGGTTTTGAAAAATTATCCGGCTATGGGTCCAATTCGGGCGATATGCATTACTGGGGTGTATGGCATGGATTGAATCCACTGAACGATTTCCGGAAATACCGCGCCCGCTTCATGAGTGAGTACGGATTCCAATCGTTCCCGGAATTCCATTCCGTAAAAAAATATACCGTTCCGGATGACTGGAACATCGAATCGGAAGTAATGGCCTCGCATCAGCGGAGTGGGATCGGTAACCTGCGCATCCGGCAGTATATGGAGGAAGATTATATCCTCCCTCAGGATTTCGAAGAATTTCTCTATGCAGGGCAACTGCTGCAGGCTGAAGCCATCAAACTGGCCATAGAATCACACCGAAGCGAGATGCCTTACTGCATGGGATCCCTGTACTGGCAGATCAACGATTGCTGGCCCGTAGCTTCCTGGTCAGGAATCGATTATTATAAGCGATGGAAAGCCCTGCACTATTTTGTAAGGGAGGCTTTTAAACCCGTCATGATTGTGACCATTGAAGAATATGACCGGTTGACCATAAAAGTTATCTCCGACCGTTTTGATACCATCCAGGGTGAAACGAAGATCAGGCTACTGGATTTTTCAGGAAGGGAATACCTGAGTGAAGTCTTCCCGGTCGAAATCGCGCCCAATGGTTCTTCCGCATTACTAGAAAAAAACGTGCAGTCAATCCTGGGAAATACGGATCCGGCCTCGGCAGTCCTCGTGATCGATTTATACAATGGAGGAAAGGTCATCGACCGGTGTTTATATTATTTCGTCAAGGCAAAAGAAATGAAATTGACTGACCCGGGCCTGGAGACCAATATCACAGAAAACGAAAAGGAGTACATCGTAAGCCTGTCGGCAAAGCACCTGGCAAAAAACGTCTTTATATCGGTGGATGGTTATGATGGACAGTTTTCAGATAATTATATCGATATCGTGCCTGGAGAAACCCTGACCCTTACTTGTCCGAACAGCTATAACCCGGATAAATTCAGGGAACAATTGAAATTAATCAGCTTGTTTGATACCACTCATTGATGTACCTAACCCGCTTCCAATCCTGGCCTGAAATTTGTTTCATGTAACAATATCTCATTTTCATCAGTCTATGGCAATTAATCCAATGCATATGAAAAATCTCCTGATCCTTTCGTTTGTTGTTTTCACCCTGTTCCTATTCACCGGTTGTCCCAACGGCCATCGTTATGAAGAAGGCCGGTTCCCTTATGATCCGGTGAATTTCGAAGAGGTAAATTCCGAATATGACGATTACAATTCAACGTCGCCGGTCATCGAGGGTTACCGGTACCTGTATTTCTCTTCCAACCGGAACAGCCAGCAAGGCAACTTCGACATAGTCGGCAGTCACTTGCATATATTGTGGGACAAGGAAGATGGGAAACTGACAGTGAACGATCAGGCTGATAGCTGGAAGAACTATGATTATGTGGACAGCTTATTTTACAGGATCAATACGCAGGCCAATGAATACGGGCCATACTCCCTGTACTGGACGGCATGGGAAAGCTCCGATTACAATGAATATTATACCGATCTGGTAATTTATTCGAATGATGAGCCGGGCCATCTGGATCTTAATCTGGCCTATTTCAGAGGTACGGGAGCATACCCGCAATCTTCCGAAGGTTATTACAAAGGACCGGAACCGATCGTTATTCTCAACTCCGCCTATAACGACGCCTATCTGGCATTCTATGGCCCATCATTCATTATGGATGAGTGGGGCTCCTACCCTCAATATATCACAGAAGCCCTGTTCTGCTCCGACCGGAACGGCGATTTTGATATTTACATGGCCCCGGTCCCCGCTGATTCATCCCTGATCGGCTTCCTGACCGGTAACGGGCCGGTCACGATCGCTACCGTGCCAAATGTCAACACCGGATCGCATGAGAAATGTCCTTACGTAAATGGGCAGCTACTGGTTTTCGCATCGGATCGTCCCGGTGGCTACGGTGGTTTCGATCTTTATTATTCCCAGCGAATTGAAAACTCCTGGACCGAGCCGGTCAATTTTGGTTCCAGGGTTAATTCGGCGTTCAATGAGTACCGGCCGATCATCCTGGCTTATTATGAATTCCAGAATGACCTGATGATATACTCCTCCGACCGTCCGGGAGGAAAAGGCGGCTATGATCTTTACTACGTGGGAATTTCCAAAATGATTGACTGGTATTATCTGGAATAATGGCGTCGGGTAAAATGAGGATATGAGATAAACAATCCGGTTAAGAGAGATTATGCGGCACGAACGCAAATCGACCGACGCTGTGGATTCTGGCAGCCGATTGAATCTGCTTGCAATTTGTATTATTTTCCGTTAACTTTACAGAATAAGTTCCCGGCCCACGAATTTGCGGTCAGGATAACACATGGCATTGGAAAAAGAATGTTAGTATTTCGATATAAATATTTATAAAAATGGAAAATAGACTGACACGTCAGATTGTCCATTCCATAATACTGGTAATCGGTCTTGTACTTTTAATCGGTGGAATCATCACGGGTAAACACGGCGCAACTGTCGTAGGTCTTATTGTTGCCGCAATAAATGTCCAGCAATTCGTGCAATGGACCAAAAAAGAAAAACACCAATAAACGGATTTAAGTTATGCTTTACTGAACTCGTCGGTTTGAAGTCAACGGTTCAATACCTCTACAGGTAAATAAAAACGTTGATGCCATATCAGGGGCTACTATGTCGGTATAAGCCATTACGTGTGATGTGGAAGCAAAAATTGTTTTGTTGAAAAATATCAAATAATACACCCAGAAATTGGGATTCTTATAATTTTACCGGTCATTCTTCTTACATCGACATGGATCAGCCGAACTAGTCCAATGAAAATTTCCGTGGTCATACTCTTATCAATTTTAGTCCTGTTTGTGTCGGGGCAGGCAGAAAGTAACCTGCCCCAGAATAAAACTCCGGATCTTATCGGGATATTCAGTTCCAAAGTCGATGAGGAAATATCATGTTACAGGATACCGGCGATTGTGACCGCCCCGAACGGAGATCTGGTTGTGGCTGTCGATGAAAGGGTGCCATCATGCGGCGATCTGAGAAACAATAAAGATATAAACATCATCATACGCCGTAGTAGTGACAATGGCATTACCTGGTCTGAAAATCAAACCGTAGCAGACTATCCTTACGGACAATCGGCTTCTGACCCATCCATGATCGTCGACCGGGTAAGCGGAAACATCCTGATGTTCTATAATTTTATGGATCATGAACAGGATAGTAATGTTTATTACTTCAAATTAGTAAAAAGTCCTGATAACGGAAAAACATGGAGCGACCCCGTCGACATCACGTCACAGATCATCAAACCGGAATGGCATCATGATTTTAAATTCATCACCTCGGGACGAGGAATACAAACCGCTGACGGAAGGCTAATTCACACCCTGGTGGACCTGGAAAACAGCCTTCACCTGTTTGGCAGTGATGATCACGGTGAGACCTGGTCGTTGATCGACATCCCAATAATACCAGGCGACGAATCGATTGCTGTCGAGCTTTCTGATGGTTCCTGGATGGTGAACAGCCGGGTAAATAATTTGGGCTGCCGGTACGTCCACCTCTCCGATGATGAAGGAAACTCCTGGATTTCGGCACCAGATTCATCCCTTTTGGATCCGGGATGCAATGCCAGCCTGATCAGGCATAGTTCGACATTTCATGGAGGGGAGCATAACCTGCTGCTATTTTCCAATGCAAATGACCGGCATGAGCGAAAGAACCTGGCTGTAAAACTCAGTTATGATGAAGGCCGAACCTGGACGAAAGGAAAAACAGTATATGCCGGAAGTTCAGCCTATTCTTCCATGACCATACTGGCGAACGGAGATATAGGGCTGGTATTCGAAAAGGATGACTACCATGAGATTGCATTTGTCCGCCTGACTCTGCAATGGTTAACGGATGAAAATTGAAGCAGGATAAAGGTCAGCCAGGAATCTTGCAAAACATTTTTAACCGCCTGATACTATCCTTCACCGGAAATTTTACTCACTTCACCGATAGTGTCTATTCAAACCGGTACCGGAAGTATAATTTTGCCTGAAACAAAAACCATGAAGAAGAAAATTGTCATCATTGGGGGCGGTGTGGCAGGACTTTCTGCCGGGATATATTCCGCATTGAATGGATTCGATACCGAAATATTAGAGATGCATTCCGTTGCAGGCGGGCAATGCACAGCCTGGGACCGCAGCCATTACCGGTTCGATTACTGCCTTCACTGGCTTGTCGGAACTTCCAAAGGGCCATTTCACGACATCTGGAAAGAGACCAATGTGCTGAACGACCATACCGAGATCATTGACCACGAGATCCATTCGCAGATCATCGACGGCCAGGGCAACCAGTTCACGATCTACGCCGATATCAACCGCTGGGAAAAATACCTGCTGGATATCGCCCCGGAAGATGAAAGGCCGATCCGAAAAATGTGCCGCGACATGCGTAAAAGCGTGCACCTGGAACCATTCGCACTGCCCCCGGAATTGCGCAACCCACTGGATTACATCCGCCTGCTGCCAAAAATGCTTCCGTTGATGTTCGTGGTCCAGAAGTTCGGCCGGCTGACCTGCACCGAATATTTCGACAAACTTAACTTTAAAAGTGACAGGATCCGGTCAGCTTTATATTCCATGTACGGTGGAAGGAATTTTTCTGCGCTGGCTTTCATCTTCATGCTGGGTTGGTTCAACCAGAAGAATGCCGGTTACATCAAGGGGGGCTCCTACCCGTTGGCCCAGCGGATGGTGGAAAAATACACCAGCCTTGGTGGCAGGCTGACTTATAAAAATAGGGTTGAAAAGATCATGGTCAATAATAATACAGCTTGTGGCGTGGTGCTGTCGGACGGGACCGTTTGCCCGGCCGATTATGTGATCAGCGCGGCTGATGGGTATTCCACTTTATATAAAATGCTTGATGGCAAATATATTTCAAAGGAAATCGATCACGCTTACAAAAACTGGGAACTCTTCACACCCCTGGTCCAGGTCTCTTTCGGGGTTAATAAGATGTTGGCAGCCGAATCGCCCATTATCCTGAATTTTTCCAAAGACATGAAGATTGGCATGACCCCGCTCGAATTCGGTTATTCCTTAATGAATTATTCCTACGACAGCACACTTGCCCCTGTGGGCAAAACCGCCATCGTTATACGGTATGAAAGTCCCTGGAAATTGTGGGAGGATTTGGATGGAGAAGAATACAGGCTTGAAAAGGAACAGATTAAAAAAGATGCCACCGCCTGCCTTGAGCAGATCTATCCGGGCATTTCGCCATTCATCGAGGTAACCGACGTGGCCACTCCGAAGACCGATGTCCGCTATACCGGGGTTAAGGACGGCGCTTATGAGGGCTTCATGCCCACCCGGGAAAATATGATGAAGGGTTTAAAAATGCAGTTGCCGAAACTAAAGAATTTCTACATGGCCGGCCAATGGTTGTTCCCCGGAGGCGGATTGCCGCCTTCGGCCCAATCGGGCAAATGGGTGGTGCAGGTGATATGTAAAAAGGAAAATCAAAGATTTGTTTCCGTGCGAAGCCAGGATTGACTATTCTGAAAGAGGCACGACAGTCCCTGAACCGGCACTCTCAAAAGCCATTTCAATGATCCGTATCACGTTCCGGGCTTCCTCCGGGATCACCGACTGGCTTCCGTTCCTCCTGAGCACATCGCAGACGTTATCATAGAATCCCATGTAGTTTCCGGTTTCCGATTTCACATTCCCGATGAATTCCTGCCCGTTCATATCGGTATTCAGGATCCCGTAGAATTCCTCATCTTCTTCCCCGAAGCCTTCCGAGTCGGGCATGAGGCCCTGTTTCAGCCAGGCTTCCTGCGGATCGGTCCCGTATTTTACAAATGACCCCTTCGTACCGTGGAGAATATACCTGGGGCCCAATTCCTTAACGAATGCAGATGCTTTGAGGGTGACCCGCAACCGTTCATAAAAGAGCCTGACTTCGAAGCAGTCATCGACACCGCCGGCGGCCCTGAGCTTTCGGACATCCGCCCAAATAGCTTTGGGCAGGCCGAACAACACTAAGGCCTGGTCGATCAGGTGAGAGCCCAGGTCGAACAGCACTCCTCCACCCGGAAGAGGCTCGTCGCGCCAGGCACTGCGTCTAGGTCCCGGTGCAAAGCGGTCGAAATGGGCTTCATAATCCAGCAGTTCGCCAAGGTATCCATGGTACACCACTTTCTGGACGGTTTTGAAATCGCTATCCCACCGGCGATTCTGGAATACGAAGATCTTTTTTCCGGTTTCCCTGGCGATCCCGATAAGCTGGTCGGCTTCCAGGGATGAGGTTGTGAACGGCTTTTCTATCACTACGTGCTTTCCCGACTCGAGACAAGCCTTTGCAAATTCATAATGGAAGATGTTGGGCGTTGTGATCACCACCAGTTCCAGTTCGTTATCCTTCAACAGTTCCTTATAGTCCCTTGCCACATTGACATATGGATAGGTTTCCAGGGCCAGGTCGGAATGCCTTTCCACTACCGTTTTGAGTTGGAACCCCCGGTGCGTGTGGATGAACGGGGCATGAAAGTGCCTGCCGGAAAGGCCAAAACCGATAATGGCTGTCTGGATCGGGCTTTCCATCATTCTTTATTTAACAATGAATAAAGATTCCTGAAGCTGATTTCGACACTCTCAAGCGGATCCATTTCACATTGATCCTGTTCCACGAAAAAGTATTTCATTCCTGCAGAATCTTTTGCAGCGAAAATTCCTCCGTAAGGAATAATCCCCTCTCCTACTTCAGCAAAGCCTTTATCCGGGGAATCCTTCATATCTTTGACATGCCATAATTCGAACCGCCCGGGGTACTTTTCAAAATAGGCCAATGGGTCCACTCCTGCATATTTCATCCAGTAAATGTCAGCTTCAAAACTGACTGTACCAGCATCGGTCGAACCCAGAAGAATATCATATCCGCGGGTATTATCCAATCTTAAAAATTCGAAATCGTGGTTATGGTAACTGAACTTTAAACCGGCTTTTTTGCAAGCTTCTCCGACAGCGTTCAAACGGGCGGCTGCCTGAATAAAATCATCCTTTGTCTTATGCTGTTTTAACGGGAATACAGGAAATACGAGATATTCCACTCCGAGTTCGGCATGCGCTTTTATAGCCTGTTTCTGCTGATCGGCCGTAAACATGGTATGGGAACTGATGACTCTCATTCCCAATTTGCCGACCATTTTTCGAAATTCAGCCGGTTCCAGGCCATAAAACTTTCCGTCCTCATACCCGGCTGCTTCCAGCCAGGTATAGCCTATCTTACTGATCTTCCTGAGGGTTCCTTTCAGGTCCAAGGCAATTTGGTCGCGTACCGTATAAAGTTGAAGGCCGATATTTTTTCCACCGGGCGATGCATTCAGGAAATGCGGAATCGCCATTGTTCCTATGGTTGTCAAAGCGGTGTCTCTTAAAAATTTCCTGCGGCTTATCATGGATTTGAATATAATACAAGGATATTAACAATTTGGCAGATTAGTGTTTTGTCAGACAATTTTTTCCTGGTCGATATCCCAGAAAACTCTCCTGTTTTCCTTATATGCCAGGGTGCCCATATGGGCAGTCATGGCTTCTTCAAAGGCCCTGTCGATGTTGCAGCTGGGCTGGCCGCCATGGCGGATGCAGTCCAGCCATTCGGCGATGTGAAGGTAAGTTGTGTCTACTCTTTTACCGCCACGATAAGTATACATCAGTCCTTTGCCGGCGAAGTACTGTTCCGTAGGTGACGTGATGGCATCGACCTCTTTGAGCCCCGGAGTGTAGGTAAATATTGGAAGTTCGGGATCGATGATACCGTTTTCGATTTTCTCTTTATACCGGGTCGAACCGTGGTCGGCATAAATGGTCATGGTTGAGCCGAGTTCCATAGTAGCATCATGACCCATAATGATCCTCCCACGCCTCCTGTTTGAAGCAAGAGTCGCACTGTACATCAGGGTAAGGTCCTTTCCGGGATATTCGAACACGGTATGAAGCACATCAGGGACAGTCCGGCCATCCTTGAAAAAATAGATACCCCCGCTGGATACCGCTGAATGGGGTATCCCCAGGTCGAGGATCTGGTTCATCGCATCGTATTCGTGGGTAAGAAGGTCTCCCGAAAGCCCGGTGCTGTAATCCCACCAGCAGCGCCAGCGGAAGAACCGTTCCAGGCTGAAATCGTGCCACGGTGCAGGGCCGACGAACTGCTCCCAGTCTATCGTCCTTTGGTTTGCCTCTTCGTGGATCGGGTATACCCAGGCCCCGTTCGGGTCGTTGCGGTTGGTGGTGACCTCGATCAGGTTGATCTTGCCCAGCACCCCCTGCCTGATAACCTCTTTCGCCTTCAGGTAACTTTCATTCTGCCGGCCTTGGTGGCCTAACTGCAACACGATTTTATTATCCCTGACCGCCTTGCGGACCTCGTAAGTTTCCTGAACGGTCCAGGTGAGGGGTTTCTCCACGTAAACGTGTTTCCCGACATTTGCTGCCGCAATGGTCATCGGACCGTGCCAGTGGTCAGGAGTCGCAATGATCACGGCATCTATTTCCGGAGAATTGATCAGGTCAAGGTGGTTGAGGTATCGTTTCGGGGCTTCTCCCATCTTGCCATCTGCACCTTCACGGTGGAGGTTGGCCCCGGCTTCGGCAGCCATGATACCGTAGGTGTCGAAAATGTCACAGACGCCGGTTATCCTGACATTCAGCCCTTCCTGGGCCAGGTAGTCCTCGTAGCGTTTGTCCTGTTTATTTACCATCGCCCCTTCTTTCCATTCATCAATAAAGGAAGGATGGGCAAAACCGGCTGCCGTTAAAAGGTCCTTGCCCCTGATTCCATAACCGATGATGCCCAGACGGATCTCTTTCCCCTGGGCCGGGCTCGCGTGAAAGGCAGGCGATGCAGGGCTGATGTCCAGTTCTTCCTGGATGTTGAACTTGAGATATCGTTCATATTTCCGCTTGCGATACCATGCATATACCAGGGCCCCGAGAACAGGAATACCGATCAGTGAACGTAAAACATCTCTTCTATCCATAGTTCAAAGTTCAAATTTCAAGGTTCAAAGATAAGTTCATAGGTTTTAGTTCATAGTTTCTAAAAAATGGATCAGGAATTTCATTTTAAACTTCATCATCTCACTTAGTACTTTGAACTTTGAACTTTGAACTGAAAATTATTCTGTCCATTCCCCAGTCTTTCCAGGATGGGAAGCAATAAAGCACCCCAAGTGCAATTAATTCAATGAGATTTTTATTGACAACCAGGTAGCTGCCTTCGCTGGGAACGGCATATTTCAGACCGATGCACGGGGGATGGGACAGATAATAGAATGCCAGCAGCACAATGCCGGAAACGATGGCCACGCGCGTGAAAGCGCCAAGGATCAATCCCAGGCCGATCAGGATCAGTCCCCAGATATTGAGGATATCGATCAAATTGAGCGTACTCGGATCCGATGCCATATTAAAGAAAAACTGCTTCAGGAAACCTTCTGAATCGAGGAGGTAACCGACACTGGACCAGTTGGGATTAACCAGTTTGGATAGTCCTTCATATAAAAAATGCCATCCAATGCCGATTCGAAGCGCCAACAGCCAGAGTTTCTGAGTCAGGGTCATTCGTTTGCCTTTTGTTGTTAATATTTTCCCATCTTACCATCTTACAGCTATACCATCTAAAGTCATACAGTCTTAAAGCCTTACAGCGGCTTCAGAAAGATCTCCCGCCATTTCACTGCGACTTCTCCCCCGCTATGGACCTGGAGAGCGATTACACCTCTACCTCCGGCGATGGCATCATCTTTCAAATCGGTCATCATGTATCCATTGAGCCATGTCATGACACGGTCATCCTTTAAATAGATGACCAGATTGTTCCATTGGCCCGGCATCAGAATGCCTTCTTTTTCATCAGGGATCTCAGTCAGCCAGCCACGTCCCCCTGATTCATAAATGCCACCGGTATTTTCACCCGGGGGTGCCACCTCGACCTGCCACCCGGTAATATCGGTGCCTTCTAATTCTGAGCGGAAAAACACACCAGAATTACCAGTACCTTCAATTTTAAAGTCAAGACTGAGGGTGAAATTACGATATTCCTTTTCTGTGGCCAGGTAACCATAACCGCCCCTGGAGCTGCTTTTCCCAATCAATATCCCATCTTCCGCAGACCAGTCCTCTTCCCCGTAGCGGACCCAGCCTTCCAGATCCATACCGTTGAAGAGGGGCAATCCCGGGTCGGTCAGATCTTTGATTTTGATATTCCTGAACCGGACCGGGCTGCCATGGTCCTGCAGGCCTATATGACCTTTACGTGCAAGGCCGTAATCCGGATAATCACGCCATTTGCCATTCTGTGCCAGTTCGTACCATTCCTCTGTCCAGAGGTCGTACTCAACAATTATTTCCCCGTTCAGCCAATGGATCACATGACCCTTTTCAACCCGGATGCGGGAGGAGTTAAATTCCCCTGCTTTTTTGAGGTCTTTCTTCGATTTATCAGGGTTATGCATGGCGTAATTGGCTCCCGATTGCTGCCATTCTTCAAGCCTGGAAGGAAAGCCGGCATCGTCAATCAACTGGTATTCAGGCCCCGTTTCATAAGCCGCTTTGAAATTTCCTTCCAGGACATGAAAGAATATTCCGCTATTACCACCAGGAGATATCGCCCATTCCAGGCAGAGTTCAAAATCTTCATACTGTTTTACAGTAATAATGTCGCCACTTAATTCATCGCCCCCCATGCTGGAGGTCACGAGGCAATCCTCAACCACCTGCCATCCCTTTGGCAGGCCTTCCATTCCGAAGCCTCTCCAACCATCGGCATTTCTACCATTGAACAGTAATATCCATCCGTCCTTCAATTCCTGCTCGGTCAGCCTGTTTTGCTGACCGGAAGACATTTTGGGCGAGAAACATCCCAACGTAATGATAATAAGCGAGATGAGTACTCTTTGCATGAGCGTTCGATTTTACCGGTTAAAATTATAAAACCTCGGTTTCAATCATGCATAAAAACGACAAATATTGAAATAATTTAAGGCGGGGGCCTGCTATAATGCTTTTATCTTTGTTATATCCGATTCTCATGAAAATACCGTCAGGGAATATCAGACTATACGGCTTTGCCTTAATATTTCTGGGATTTCTGGCAATGTCTGTCCAGATATTATTTATCAGGGAAGTACTTGCGCTTTTCCAGGGGAATGAATTGGTAATAGGAATTTGCCTTGGATTCTGGATGATCCTGACTGCAACCGGTTCATACCTGTGTACTTTAATATTGCCTGCCAAACTGTGGCCTGCCGGGGGGCGAAGGAATTATATCCTGGCAGCGTTCCTGTTTCTTACTGTATATACAGGTTTTATTTCCTGGATTCTGATCAGTCTTAAAAGTATGCTGGTCCCGGTCGGGGTTTCTGCCAACCTATTCCAGATCTCTTTCCTGATCCTCATTACAATTGCCCCGTTCAGCATTGTTTCAGGAGCGTTATTCCCGGTATTGGCATCAGGCTTAACCAATATGAAAAGAAACAGCCTGGTTCCTGGGGCTTATGCTTTAGATTCAGTTGGAAGTATCCTCGGGGGTATTTCCTTCTCTGTCTTGTTGTTTATCAGCCTGCAACAGATCGGTTTCCATTCTCAATCTTCCTTCAAATCAAAGCTTTATCCCGGGCAGGAGGTCATCGAAGCCAGGGAAACACCATTTGGAAGGCTTACTATAACGAAAATGGAAGAACAGGTCACCCTGTATGAAAACAGTATCCCGCTTCCGGTCGAAGGTGACGCGGCAAAACGGGAGGAAGCTGTACATTATGGAATGCTTGCCCATCCGCGGCCGGAAAGGGTTCTGATGATTTCCGGGGGAATTGGCGGGACTATTGAGGAAGTATTCAAATATCCCGGAGTCCACCTGGATTACCTGGAGATCAACCCATGGTTGGTGCCCATGGTAAGCAGGCACATCAAATTCCCGGTGCACCGGGATCTCAGCATAATAAACAAGGATCCCAGGATTTATCTGAGGCAGACCAGCAAAAAATATGATGTTATCCTGGTTAATGTGCCTGATCCGGGATCAGCTGAACTGAACCGGTATTACACGAGGGAATTTTTCCGTTTGTTAAATTCCAGGCTGAATGAAGAAGGAATAGTGTCAATTTCAATTCCGGCTGCCGGGAATTACATGAATGAAACCTCCAGGATACTTCATTCCGTAACTTATAACACATTATTATCCGAATTCATGTTTCTTCGCATTATTCCAGGGAACCGGGACTTCTATCTGGCTTCGGACAATCCATTGGAAGGATCATTCCGGGAATTTTACCAAAATGCCGGCATTACCAATCTTTATGTAAATCCGGGATATATTCAGGATGAATTGATTGCCGGCCGGAGCAGCCAGATCATCAGTGAAATATCAGAAAAACATGGAATTAATTCCGATCTGAAACCATTTATTTACCTTCAGGTTTACAGGAAATGGCTGGAAAAGTCAGGTATCGATTACAGGATCATACCACTGGCATTATTTCTGGTTATCATCCTGGCCTTCCTCGTTCTTGGTCCGTTGAACCTGGGGTTGTTTACAGGAGGATTTACGTCTTCCTCCCTGGAATTCATCCTAATTCTTTGGTTACAGGTCATCTACGGTTTTATTTACCAAATGTCGGGCTTGATCTTTGCAACCTTCATGGCGGGGATCGTAGCCGGCACGATATACCGGAGAATAATTTACCGGACCGTGACCATTAAAGCTTATTATGGCATCCAGGCCAGTTTTGCCATATTCTCCCTGATCATATCCGGCCTGATGGCTGTTTTCCCTTTTCATTCCAATATCTCTATAAGCATAATATTGATTTTTAGCCTGATCCTCATCGCTGGAATGTTAATGGGTGTGCAATTCGCCATGAGTGTAAATTTAAGGACCGCCGGTATTATAAGGAGTGCCGGGGAATCCTTCAGTGCGGACCTCCTGGGGTCTGCTGTAGGAATTATACTGGTTTCTGTAATTATAGTACCGATAATGGGTTTACTTCTTACGGGTGTATTAATTGCCGGGATGAATCTGGTTGCATTGCTGTTTATTTTTTTGAAGATCCGGAGACCTGTGAGGTGACCTGTGAGGTGACCTGTGAGGTCATCCCACTTTACAAGTCTTTTTCTTCGTACCTTTGCCCCCCTCATTACCTGACCGGATTTACATACCATGCAAAACATCAAGAATATAGCCATAATTGCTCATGTCGACCACGGGAAAACCACACTGGTAGACCGTATCCTCCACCAGGTGAAATTGTTCCGCGAAAATGAAGAGATGGGGGACCTCATTCTCGACAGCAACGAACTGGAGAGGGAAAGAGGCATTACTATCCTCTCAAAGAATGTTTCGGTCCGGTACAAGGGATTCAAGATCAATATTATAGATACACCAGGGCACAGCGATTTTGGGGGTGAGGTGGAACGGGTCCTGAACATGGCCGACGGCTGCCTGCTGCTTGTGGATGCATTTGAAGGTCCTATGCCGCAAACACGGTTCGTGCTTCAAAAAGCCCTTGAGCTTGGATTGAAACCGATAGTTGTTATCAACAAAGTGGATAAACCCAACTGTCAGCCCGACCTGGTTCACGAAGCCGTTTTCGAACTCATGTTCAACCTGGAAGCTAACGATGACCAGCTTGACTTTCCAACTGTTTACGGTTCCTCCAAGCAGGGTTGGATGGGGCCCCACTGGAATTCCCCGAATCAAGATATCTCTTACCTGCTGGATATTATTATCGAGCATATCCCATCTCCGAAGGTAGAAGACGGAAACCTTCAATTGCAGATCACCTCAATCGATTACTCTTCCTATGTGGGCCGTATTGCCGTGGGACGCATCCACAGAGGTTTCCTGAAAGCAGGTCAACCGATCTCGCTGGTAAAAAGGGATGGCAACATCCGGAAATCAGTGATTAAAGAAGTCTACCTGTTCGAAGGGCTCGGAAAAGAGAAAACGAAGACTGAGGTCCATGCCGGCGAGATTTGTGCGATTCTTGGACTGGAAGATTTTGACATCGGCGATACGATTGCGGATGCCAAAAATCCGGAAGGCCTTGTACCGATCAAAGTGGACGAGCCCACCATGAGCATGTTGTTCACCATCAACAACTCCCCATTCTTTGGCAAAGACGGTAAATTTGTGACTTCCAGGCATCTGCGTGACCGATTATTCCGTGAAACCGAAAAAAACCTGGCATTGAGGGTGGAGGAAACTGACTCCCCCGATACTTATATGGTTTACGGCCGGGGAATCCTGCACCTGTCCATACTGGTCGAAACCATGCGACGTGAAGGATTTGAGTTCCAGATCGGTCAGCCACAGGTACTGATCAAGGAAATTGACGGCATAAAGCATGAACCAATCGAACATCTCACGGTTCACGTTCCGGACGCTTTTTCAGGAAAAGTCATCGACATAGTTACCGGACGTAAGGGTGAGATCCTCCACATCGATACAAAAGGCGACCGTATTCACCTGGAATTCAATATCCCCGCCCGTTCCATTATCGGCCTGCGTAATACCGTCCTCACCTCCACAGAAGGGGAAGCCATTATCGCCCACCGCTTTAAAGGCTATGAACCCTGGAAAGGAGATCTTCCACTGCGTCGGAACGGAGCCCTGATTGCCATGGAGACCGGCCTGGCCATACCTTATGCAATAGACAAACTGCAGGACCGCGGCTCCTTTTTCGTCGATCCCAATGATCCGGTCTATGCCGGCCAGGTAATCGGGGAACATATACATGCCAATGACCTGGTCGTCAATGTGTGCAAGACCAAGAAACTATCTAATATGAGAGCTTCCAGCGCCGATGAGAAGATCATCCTCACCCCTCCCATCCGGTTCTCCCTGGAAGAAGCTATGGAGTATATCCGGACAGACGAATACGTCGAAGTGACTCCAAAATTCATCCGTCTCCGGAAAATTTTTCTCGACGAAAATGAGCGAAAAAGAAGGCTTATAGCGATTCAGCAAGCGGGGAAATTATAAGAATCCGGTCGCGATCCGGAATTGATTTCAGGCTTGATTTTTGATTACTTTTGGTTATGAGATTTATTTTGGATCGTGAAATCACCAGGAACCATATCCAAACGTGAGTTCATCAAAACGACAGTTTTAGGCGGGTGCGGATTATGCCTGGGAGGCCTTGTCAACGGGGCATGGGGCAACGTGCGTGCTGACTGGTCCTTCGGGAATCAACGCCTTCCATTGCTGACAAACCCTTCGGCTACGCCCCAGGATAAGCCCTGGAAATGGGCTACCGAATCGCTCTATTTCATTGAGACCCCCAAAGGCATTAAATGCAAGCTCTGTCCTCAAAAATGCGAAATCGAAGTCGGCAAGGAAGGCAAATGCCATTCCAATGTTAACATCAACGGCAAACTCTGGAACATCAGCTACGGAAATCCCTGCGCAGTGCACATCGACCCGATCGAAAAAAAGCCGCTTTTTCACTATTTACCAGGGATAACCGCTTATTCAATAGCTACTGCCGGATGCAACCTGGCCTGTCTGAACTGCCAGAACTGGGAAATCTCGCAAGCCAGTCCGAAAGATACCCATAATTATGATCTGATGCCGGATGCCGTAGTGGCTGAGGCAAAAAAAGCGGGTTGCCGGTCCATTGCCTATACCTATTCTGACCCGGTCGCTTTTTACGAATACACACTCGATACTTCCATTCTGGCCAAACAGGCCGGCATCAGGAATGTATTGGTTTCTGCAGGTTATATCAATCCGGATCCCCTGCGAAGGCTTTGCCAATCGATCGATGCCGCGCAGATTGACATTAAGAGCTTCAGCGACGAACTCTATGAAATGCTGAACGGAGGAACCCTTCAACCGGTCCTGGATGCTTTGAAAATTTTAAAGGAGGAAGGCGTCTGGCTGGAAATATCCAACCTGGTTGTACCCACCTGGACGGATGACCCGGGCATGATCAGGGAAATGTGCGAATGGATGGTAGACAACGGCTTTCAGGGTTATCCATTGCATTTCCTGCGGTTCCACCCCATGCACAAACTTACGCACCTGCCCCCGACTCCGGTATCAACTCTGGATAAAGCCCGGGAAATAGCCCTTGCTGCCGGAATGAAATACGTTTATATCGGCAATGTTCCGGGCAGCCAGGCAGTAAACACGTTTTGCCCGAAATGCGGGAAATTACTGATCGAAAGACAAGGTTACTCCATTCTTCAGAATAATATTAGTTCCTCCAAATGTAAATTCTGCCAGGAAAAAATCGACGGCATATGGGCCTGAAATTTAAAAAAGTTCTTAAATAATTGCTTTTCCCTTCCGTTTGTATATAAATTTACCCGGTGATTCAATTAATACCAGACCAATGGAACTGACCACATCCAACGCGATTTCTCCAATTGACGGCAGGTACAGGAAACAAACCGAACCCCTTGCCTATTATTTTTCCGAAGCAGCCTATATCAATTACCGGGTCTTTGTTGAAATAGAGTATTTCATCGCCCTTTGCAACATACCCCTTCCCGGACTTCAGGATCTGAACGGGGATACCTATGAAGAACTGCGGATGATCAGCCGGAATTTTTCATTTGAAGATGCAGAAGAGGTGAAAGCCATTGAAAAGATCACAAACCATGATGTTAAAGCCGTCGAATATTATGTCAAGAAAAAGTTCGATAAGCTTAAGATCAGGAATTATAAGGAATTTGTTCACTTTGGGCTGACTTCACAGGATATCAACAACACCTCGGTTCCCTATGCCACCAAACTGGCTCTTCATGAAATACTGCTCCCGTTGCTGAATGAACTGGAAGATCAACTGCTTAAAAAAGCCAGGGAATGGAAAGAAGTGCCCATGCTGGCCCGGACACATGGCCAGCCGGCTTCACCAACAAAACTCGGGAAGGAAATCCTGGTATTCCAGGAACGTTTAAAAAACCAGATCCACCAGTTGAAGAACATTCCGTTCACGGCTAAATTCGGAGGAGCTACAGGCAACTTTAATGCACATAAAGCCGCATATCCTTCGATCGACTGGATTTCCTTTGCCGACAAATTCGTAAGCGAATCATTAGGGCTGCAGCGTCAGAAAGCCACCACCCAGATCGAACACTATGATAACCTGGCTGCCCTGTTCGACTGCCTGCGACGGATCAACACGATCCTGATCGACTTTTGCCGGGACATGTGGACTTACATCTCGATGGATTACTTTAAACAAAAGATCAAGACAGAAGAAGTCGGGTCTTCCGCCATGCCTCACAAGGTTAATCCCATTGACTTTGAAAATGCTGAAGGGAACCTGGGGATGGCCAATGCCATCTTAGCCCACTTATCGGAAAAGCTACCCATCAGCCGCTTACAGCGCGACCTGACCGACTCGACGGTCATCCGGAACATCGGAGTACCCTTCGGACATACGCTCATCGCCCTGAAATCATTGATGAAAGGCCTGGACAAAGTCATCCTGAATGAGGAAAAAATCAGGTCCGACCTGAACGATAACTGGGCCGTGATCTCCGAGGCCATCCAGACAATCCTCCGCAGGGAAAATTATCCGGATCCTTATGAGGCGCTTAAAGACCTGACCAGGACCAATCAAAAGGTCGACCGTCAGCTCCTGCATGATTTCATTGACAGGTTAAAAATCCCCCAAACCGTTAAGGATGAATTAAAGAGCATCTCTCCCGAAAATTACACCGGTGTGGATTTGCTGTAATTCTCCCTCCCAGTATGAAAAAATTCCTCCGTATACTCTCTTACATCAGGCCTTACTGGGTCCATGCGCTGCTGAACCTGTTTTCCAACCTGATGGTCATAGCTTTTTCATTATTCTCTTTCGTTCTGCTTGTGCCTTTTCTGAATCTGCTCTTCGGGATGGAAAAACTGGTGGAAGTGGAACCGAAACTTTCTTTCAGCCCCGATGCCATCCTGGAATACCTTAATTATTTCATCAGCCAGATCATAATCACCAAGGGAAAAATAAACGCCCTGGTGTTTATCTGCCTGTTCCTGCTGGGCAGCTTCTTTTTAAGGAACCTGTTCCGGTTCCTGGCGATGTTCTTCCTCGTGAAGGTTCGGGTCTCCGCCGTTAGGGACATGCGGAATGAACTGTATAACAAGCTGCTGATCCTACCATTGTCTTTTTACAACCAGCGTAAAAAAGGCGATATCATCTCCCGGGTAACCACCGATGTACAGGAAGTGGAGTTCTCCATTATGCATTACCTTGAAATACTGTTCCGTGACCCGATCACCATCGTCTCTTATTATATCACCATGCTGGTGATGAGCCCGAAATTAACCCTTTTTGTGACCATCTTACTTCCCGTCACCGGATATGTCATCGGGATCATCGGTAAAAACCTGCGAAAGAATTCGAAAGTCGGGCAGGCAAAATTTGCCGGACTGTTGGCTGTAATTGAGGAATCCATAAGCGGCTTGCGCATTATCAAGGCGTTTACTGCTATAAACTTTTCCAATGACCGGTTCCGGGAAATGAACAGGAGCTACGCCAGACTAATGACAAAAATTTACCGGACGCGTGATCTGTCCAGTCCTTTAAGTGAATTCCTGTCGTCGGTCGTAATTATCATCGTGCTCTGGTTTGGAGGTCAGCTGGTCCTCGGCGAGGACCCCAGCATCTCGGCCGCTGTATTTATAACCTATATCGTCATATTCTCCCAGATCATCCCGCCGGCAAAATCGTTTTCCACCGGATATTACAGCATACAGAAGGGTATCGCCTCCGCTGAGCGGATCTTTGAAATCCTGGACGCCGAAGAGGTAATCCTGGAGAAGGATAATCCGGTTAGGATCAACAGCTTTGAAAAGGAGATTGAATACCGTGATGTGACTTTCGACTACGGAGGGGAACCCGTTCTGACGGAAATCAACATCAGCATTCAAAAAGGGCAGATCTTTGCACTGGTTGGGCCTTCCGGAGGTGGCAAATCGACTTTTGTCGACCTGTTACCCAGGTTTTACGATACTTCGCTCGGGTCCATCAGAATTGACGGAACCGATATCCGGGATTACCGGATCGATGACCTGCGGTCTCTCATGGGAATTGTCACACAGGAATCGATCCTTTTTAATGATACGGTGTATAATAACATTGTCTTTGGAATGAAGGGCGTTACTTCGGAAGATGTGGTCAATGCTGCCAGGATTGCCAATGCGCATGATTTTATCATGGCAATGGCAGATGGATATGAAACCAATATCGGTGACAGAGGTACGAAATTGTCAGGCGGACAGCGCCAGCGGATCAGCATTGCCAGGGCAATTCTTCGAAATCCGCCTATCCTGATACTCGATGAAGCAACTTCTGCGCTGGACTCCGAATCTGAAAAACTAGTGCAGGATGCGCTCTCAAAAGTCATGCAGGACCGGACTTCCATCGTTATAGCCCACCGATTGTCCACCATTAAGTTCGCAAACCGGATCATTGTTCTGGATAAAGGGAAGGTTGTTGAAGAAGGACGTCACGATGAACTGATGCAAGCCGGCGGACTTTATAAACGCCTGCACGACCTCCAGACTTTTGCCTGAAAAACCAATTATTCATGAGGAAAGTTGTAAATTTGTCCAAAATTTAAATGATGGACCTTACTAAAATATTGGCAATTTCAGGGAAACCGGGCCTGTATAAAATGCTTTCCCAAACCAAATCGGGGTTTGTGGTCGAATCCCTGGCGGATGGAAAGAGATTCCCCGTTTTCGCTCATGAAAGAGTAAGTTCACTGGAGGAAATCAGCATTTTTACTTCCGGGGATGAAGATCTTCCGTTGAAGGATGTGTTCAAAAAGTTTTATGAGAAACTTGAAGGCAATCAGGGCCCTGATCCAAAAGGCAACCAGGAAGAGATCAGGAAATTCTTCGAATCGGTAATACCGGATTACGATGTGGAAAAGGTCTATATATCCGATATGAAAAAGGCCGTTACGTGGTATCAAATTCTGCTGGAAAAACAATTACTGGATTTTTCCGAAGAAAAGGAAGAAGTGCCTGAAAAGAAAACAGAATCCGCTCCAGCAGATTTGAAAGAAGACAGTTCTGATTCACCGGAAGAAAAGTAAACTTAAGATCCGGATGAAAAAAGTCGAAGATTTCACAGTTCTGGGGCACAAGTGGCTGAATTACAAAACATTTGTCATTGACCTTGAAGCGTCAGAAGAAATGCAGCCGGTTCATCCCGGAAACTTTGCAGAAATCGAAATAAAAAACTCCCCGAAGGTATTTCTCAGAAGACCATTTTCCGTTTATGACGTCAATTCTTCTGCCCGGACGCTGAGTTTCTTTGTAAAGGTGATTGGTGAAGGGACCCGACTGCTGGGTGAGACCCGTAAAGGTGATACCTTGAATCTGATATACCCGCTTGGGAACGGATTCTCTGTACCTGAAAAAAACCGGATACTGGTCGTCGCCGGCGGATCAGGGGTTGCGCCTTTCATACTCTATGCCAGGCAATTGGCATCGTTTAAGAAGGATATTACATTTCTTTTCGGGGGAAGAACGGCCGAAGATATTGTACTGGTGGAAAAGTTCAGGGAATTCGGAGAAGTCTTCATAACAACGGAAGACGGTACCCTTGGCGAAAAGGGTCTTGTTACGCAACACAGCCTTTTTGGACGAGATGAACTGCCGTTCGATTTTATCGCCACCTGTGGCCCTGATCCGATGATGAAAGCAATTGCCAGGATCGCCGGCAATCAGGGAATCCCCTGCGAAGCATCCCTCGAGAACACCATGGCGTGCGGTTTTGGCGCTTGCCTTTGTTGTATTGTGGATACGGTAAATGGCAATAAATGCGTTTGTACGGAAGGGCCTGTTTTTAATACTAAAGACCTGAAATGGCAGAGCTAGGAGTCAATATAGGAAACCTAAGGTTAAAGAACCCGGTAACGACGGCATCCGGCACCTATGGATATGGCGAGGAATTCAAGGATTTCATGGATGTGAACCGGCTTGGGGCGATCTTCGTCAAGGGTATCACACTGGAAAACCGGGAAGGCAATCCGTACCCCCGCATGGCCGAGACCCCATCAGGCATGCTGAATTCTGTTGGACTGCAGAATAAGGGCGTGGATTATTTCATCCGCGTCATCTACCCCAGGGTTAGAAATTTCGATACACATATCATTCCCAATGTGAACGGATCCACTATCGAAGACTATATCACCGTTTCAGAAAAACTGAATGAAGTGACAGGGATCGATTCCATTGAGCTGAATATCTCCTGTCCGAATGTAAAAGCAGGAGGAATGGCTTTTGGCATTAATCCTAAATCGGCTTTTGAAGCAACCAGGGCTGTAAGGGATGTATATAAGAAGACCCTGATTGTGAAGTTATCCCCGAATGTCACCGATATTGCCGAGATGGCCAGGATCGTGGTGGATGCCGGCGCCGACTCCGTATCGCTGGTGAATACCTTCCTGGCGATGGCCATCAATGCAGAAACCCGCAAACCGATACTGGGAATGGTTACCGGCGGACTCTCCGGTCCGGCTATCAAGCCGATCGCCCTGCGAATGGTCTGGGATGTTTTTAAGGCGGTCAATGTGCCGGTTGTTGGAATGGGTGGTATCATGAATTCCCAGGATGCCATAGAATTCATCCTGGCCGGTTCCACCGCAGTTCAGGTAGGAACGGCTAACTTCATCGACCCCGCTATTTCCATTAAAATTCTGGACGGAATAGAAGAATACATGGACCGCCAGGGTGTTCGATCCGTGACAGAACTTATCGGCGGACTCAGGATTTGATTTATTTCAATTTTCAGGCCCCTTTCACCATCATGGCGGCTTCGTTGGCCATGCGCTGGTTGTATTCCATTGCCAGATCCTGGTAATTGATCAGGTCAATAATGGTGCCGATAAGGCAAAGGCCTCCGGTGAACAGATACAACAATCCCATACCGATCTGGTTGATCAGGAACCGCTGTATCCCAGCAATCCCGACAAACCCAATCAGGGTTGTCAGAAGCATGATCTGCGGGTCCCTGCGCCGGGCACGGTAAATATTCGCGAAATTCATCAGCATCTGGTCGTCATAATCTTTCGTAAGTCCTTATACATAGGCCAGCTCACGGCCCTGCAATTCAGGTAGAAATTGATAAAAATTCGACATAGCTTGGATTTTATAAGGTTGATAATTGAAATGTTGATTTTTTCTTTAACACATCTACAGCCCTGTATATCAAGAGTATCAATGCAGGGATGCCCAGAGGGTGAGCCAATACGGAAGATATAATATCAAGCCTGAAAAGAAATCCTATTGACCTGCCCAATCCACATCCGGGGCAATATTCAATCCCAAGATTATGAAAAGGACAAAGGGTATAATGCTGGCAGGCAGGATTATTCAGCGCAAGGAACAGGATAGCCCCCAGCCATATGAAAGCTTCCTTCCTTTGCCAAATCCATATCAGGGTTGTCCTGGAATGCATAGTCGAAACCTTAAGGGATGAATGATCATGTCAATTCAAATATAAACCAAAATATGCTATGTGCAGAAGGGTGGTGGAAAAATCCTCAGGAAACCGGATTAGAATTGCTTATGACATTGACCTCCCTCTCGAGCTCAATCCCAAATCTCGATTTCACCGACTCCCGGATTTTTTCCGAGAGGCCATGGATCTCGGCGCCAGTCGCATGGCCGTAATTCACCAGCACGAGTGCCTGTTCTTTGTGTACACCGGCATCCTTTTCACGATATCCTTTCCAACCGCATTGTTCTATCAGCCAGCCTGCAGCCAGCTTGAACAATGAGGTCTGAGGCATATCGCCGGGGGGTATGATACCGGCAGACGGCTGAGTCTCATAAAATACAATTCCCGGGAACTTCTCCCGCAACGCCAACAGGGCCTCTATATTGACAACAGGATTCTTAAAGAAGCTGCCGGCATTGCCAATGACCTTTGGATCAGGCAATTTCGAAGATCGTATTTGCAGAACAGCCTGCCTTACATCATGTAGGCTTATTTCTTCCAGCGGTACACCTTTGAAATACTGAACCAGGGCCTGGTATGAAAGGTTGGGCTTTGAATCTACCGTCAATTTTAATACAACTTCTGTAATGATTACCTTCCCTTTCAGTTCCCGTTTAAAAATGCTGTCCCGGTAACCGAACTGGCATTGTTCCCTGTTTAACTCCAGTTGCCTTCCCGTTATTATGTCAATGCAATTGACGGAATAAAATTGATCCTTAAGTTCTGACCCATAGGCCCCAATATTCTGTATCGGGCTGCTGCCAGTATTTCCGGGAATGCCCGAAAGGTTTTCCAGCCCCCCCCATCCATGGCTTACACAATAATCCACCAGGTCATCCCAGGTCTCGCCGGCGGCAACGCGGATGAGAACCTCACCATCCGTTTCCTTAAGAAGTTCTATACCTTTCGTATTGATTTGGATGACCCGTCCGCGAAAGTCCTCCAGGAAAAGAACATTGCTGCCGCTCCCCAGGATCAGAACCCGTTCCTTATGCAAATCATTATTTAACCGGATAAAATCAAGTATGTCATGAGTGTATTCCATAACAATGAATTCATCCGCCGATACATCCATTCCAAAGGTATGGTATGAACTCAGGTTCTTATTCTGATAAACTTTCATTTTCTGGATGCTCTAAAAACCCCAAAATTAGCAATTGTGGGCGATTTATACTAATTTCGTGGCTTCTGACGTTCCGTAAAATCATTGGTGTTGCTTGAAAAAAGTAATTGTTTCGGTAATAAACGATCTCTCCACGGACCAAAGGGTGGACAGGACCTGCACCACGCTGAATGAAATGGGTTTCGAGGTACTACTGGTCGGAAGAAGGAAAAGAGATTCCCTGTCACTTAAAAAAAGAAAGTACGGGACCCATCGGATGCATTTGCTTTTTGAGAAAGGCCCGGTATTTTATATGGAGTTCAATATCAGGCTGTTTCTTTTCCTGCTTTTCAATAAATCTCATTTACTGGTATCCAACGATCTTGATACATTATTGCCGAATTATTTGATTTCGAAACTGAAACGGCTGCCGATCGTTTACGACAGCCATGAACATTTTACGGAGGTCCCGGAACTTATCCACCGGAAGTTGGTGCAGAAAACCTGGAAGGCACTGGAACGGCTTATGGTTCCCCGACTTAAAAATGTCATAACGGTCAATCAATCCCTTGCCTCGATCTTTCAGCAGCTTTATGGCGTGCCGGTTTGTGTGGTCAGGAATGTGCCTTACAGAAGGGAATACCTGGTTGAAAGCACCAGGACCGGATTAGGATTGCCCGAGGATAAAAGGATCATCCTGTTGCAAGGAGCAGGTATTAATGTTCATCGCGGAGCTGAGGAAGCGATTCTTGCGATGAAACACCTGGAAGATGCTATTTTACTGATTATTGGAAGCGGTGACAAGATTGGGGACCTGAAAAAGCTGGCAAGGGAATCTGACCTTGACCACCGGGTCCGGTTCATATCCAGGTTACCTTTCGACGAATTGTACCGGTACACGGTCCATGCCGATATTGGCCTGACTCTCGACAAAGACACCAACGTCAACTATCGCTTCAGCCTGCCCAATAAATTATTCGATTATATTCAGGCCAGGGTGCCTGTGCTCGCTTCCGACCTGCCGGAAATCAAGAAAATTGTGACAGGATACAACATAGGCCGGATTATAAAGTCGCATGATCCTGAACATATAGCTGATTCAATTTCGCAAATGCTTGAAGATCCCTTACAAATTGCGGAATGGAAAGAAAACCTTAAATTTGCCGCATCGGAGCTTTGCTGGGAAAATGAAAAGCAGGTTTTGATCGACGTTTACCGGCCATATGCCTGAAAAACACCTTCATATCATTTCATTTGACATACCCTATCCCCCAAATTACGGTGGGGTGATTGATGTTTATTTCAAGATCACCACACTGCACCGGCTGGGTATAAGGATTCACCTGCATTGCTTTGAATACCCTGGAAGGAACAGGGCGCCGGAACTGGAAGAATTCTGCGAAAAGGTGCACTACTATCCCAGGATATTGGGTTTGCGGTCTGCCTTCAGTATTAAGCCATACATAGTCAGCAGCCGGAAATCGGATCAACTGATTGAAAACCTGCTTAAAGACGATTATCCAATCCTTTTCGAAGGTCTTCACAGTTGCTATTACATGGATGATCCCAGGCTGAAGGACAGGACCAAGATATATAGGGAAAGTAATATCGAACACCGCTATTATTTTAACCTGTTTAAGGTTGATGCGAACCTGAAAAACAAGCTGTATTTTGCAGGGGCCAGTGCGAAACTGCGTCTTTATCAAAAGGTTCTCCATCATACCAGTCTTATGCTGGCCGTTTCCCAGCATGATGCCGATTACCTGAAACATCATTTCCCCGGTATTCCGGTTTATCATTTGCCCAGTTTTCATGCCAATGAAAGTGTTTCCATTCAACCAGGTAACGGTGATTATGCCCTCTACCACGGAAATATTGAAGTTTCCGAGAACGAGTATGCAGCTTCATTCCTGATAACCAAAGTTTTTGAAGGCCTTGATATACCATTCATCATCGCTGGGATGAATCCCCGGCCGAAATTCCGGAAGCTGGTGGAAACCAGGCCGGATATTATGCTGATCGGAAATCCGGCAGAGGAAAAGATGTCGGAGCTCATCCGCAATGCCCATGTACACATACTTGTTACCTTCCAGGCAACCGGCCTCAAGTTGAAGCTGCTCAACACTCTCTATAACGGAAGGTTTTGCCTTGTAAATGAGGCCATGATCAAAGGGACAACCCTGGGTTCATTATGTGAGATTGCCAATTCGGCGGATGAATTAAAAGCCAGGCTCAAGGATCTTTTCAAAAAAGAATTTACACTGGAAGAAAAACTGAAGAGGGAGGAAATCCTGAATCGTTATTACGATAATAAGACCAACGGGGAAAAGATGATTGAACTCATCTACAGGCTGTGAATCTTTCCGCCATCACAACGGATTATTCTGGAAGAAAACTCATCCAGGATGGAGTAATTATGAGTAGCCATCAGTACAGCTCTGCCCGACCGGCTGATTTCAATGAGAAGGCGCATGATCCCCCTGGAAGTCTCCGGATCCAGGTTTCCCGTCGGTTCATCAGCCAGGATGATCTCAGGGTCGTTCAGCAAGGCCCGGGCAATGGCTACCCGCTGCTGTTCGCCGCCGGACAGTTGATGCGGTAACTTATGCCCTTTGGTCGAAAGTCCCACCTTATTGAGGACATTATCTGCTTTTTCCTTCATCTCTTTCTTGTTGCGCCAGCCGGTAGCTTTCAGCACAAAAAGTAAGTTATCCAGTGCTGACCTGTCACTCAGAAGCTGGAAATCCTGGAATATGATACCCAGTTTCCTCCTGAGAAATGGCACCTCCCTCTTGCGGATACGGATCAGATCATAACCTGCCACTATCGCTTCGCCTGAGTGAACAGGCAATTCGGCATACATGGCTTTGAGCAGTGAACTTTTCCCGCTTCCGGTCTTTCCGATGAGATATACAAATTCGCCTTCCGAAACTTCCAGGGAAGCCCCTGAAAATATGGGAATCTCCCGCTGGTAAATGGGGACGTTCCTGAATATTATTACTTTATGATCATCCATCATGACCCGTATCGGCTCTGGCAAATATACTCAAAGCCCTGGATTTTTGGAAAGAAAAGGACCACTTGATAATTCTGATCGTATTCAGGGTGGTTATTTCACCAGGCCGCTGAAACCCATGAATGCCAGAGACAGTATGCCGGCGGTCACCAGGGCGATCGGGATGCCTTTCATGCCCTTCGGCATATCCATCAGTTCGAGGTGTTCCCGGATACCGGCAAATATTACCATGGCCAGTCCGAAACCGACCGCAATGGAAGCCCCATAGACCACGCTTTCCAGGAGGTCATATTCCTTTGCATGCACCAGCAGGGCCACTCCAAGCACGGCACAATTGGTCGTGATCAAAGGAAGATAGATCCCGAGGGCCTGGTACAATGGAGGCGATATTTTTTTCAGGATGATTTCCACCATCTGAACCAGGGCTGCTATGATCAGGATAAAGGAAATAGTCTGAAGAAAAGTGATTCCAAGTGGAACCAGGACAAACTTGAATACCACCCAAGTGACAATTGTTGCCAGTACTATCACAAAGACTACGGCTGCGCTCATGCCTACTGCCGTGGAAACCCTGGTGGATACGCCAAGGAAAGGGCAAATTCCTAAAAATTGCGCCAATACGATGTTCGATACCAGGATCGCTGAAATGACTATGACGAAATATTCCATGATAACCTTGAATTACGTCGTTTTCTTTATTCTGTTCATCAATGCGATGAAATAGCCCAGGGCAATAAATGCACCCGGTGAAAGGATAAAAATGAGGATGCCATCGCCCTCGACGAATTTTTGACCCAGGAAGGAACCATTTCCTAATGCTTCCCTGACAGAGCCCAGCAGGAACAGGGCCATGGTAAACCCAAGGCCCATACCCAACCCGTCGATGAAGGATGAAAGCACCGTTTGCTTCGAAGCGAATGCCTCGGCCCTTCCAAGCACGATGCAGTTCACAACGATAAGGGGGATGAAGATGCCCAGCGCTTCGTAAAGGGATGGCGTATACGCCTGCATGACCAGCTGGACTATGGTTACGAATGAAGCGATGATCACGATGAACGCTGGAATTCTGACTTTATCCGGGATGGTTGATTTTACCAGTGATACCACTGTATTTGAGCCGACAAGAACAAAAGATGTGGCCAATCCCATCCCGATGCCGTTAATACCGGATGTCGTTACTGCAAGTGTTGGACACATCCCCAACAACAAAACCAGGATTGGATTTTCCCTGATAAAGCCTTTTGTGAAATTGGTCAGCTGGTTCATTGCTTGTTTTCTCCTTTCTCCCGATAGGTATCATAAGCCCGTTGCACTGCTTCGCAAAAGGCTCTGGAACTGATCGTGGCCGCAGTGATGGCATCTACATTGCCACCATCTTTTTTAACTTTTAATTCAAATTGAGCGGGATTCTTTCCGGTGAACTGATCCTTAAATTTTGGTTCCGCCATTTTTGTCCCAAGCCCTGGCGTTTCTTTCTGTTGCACAATTGAAATATTTTTGATCGAAAGGTCAGGCAGGAACCCGATCATCAGTTGTATCTGGGTAGCATCATAACCATTGTTGGAATAGGATGCCACTGCAGTGCCCACATGCTGACCGGATTTATAAGCAGCATGAAAGGCGACAGAATCTTTACCTGTCCCTGGCATTACCCGGATGGTTGCAAGGCTGTCGAATTCCGGCAGCACCTCCTTAATGGCATTTTCCTGTTTTGCTTTGATTGCCAGGGCTATCGGCTCTTTGGTAACATTGTAAATGCTCCCCAGGGCCAGCGATGCCACCAGTGAAATGATGACCAATGACAGGATCATATTTTTCAGTGAGGATTCTTTTTTAGCCATGATGAAATTTGATTAAGCTTTGACAACTCCGAACCTTCTTGGTTTAATGCTCCTGTTTATCAACGGAGCGATTGCATTCATGATCAGGATTGCGAAGGAAACCCCTTCCGGGTAGCCGCCCCATAGCCTGATCAGCATGGTCAGTATCCCGCATCCCGCACCGAATATCAGCATCCCTCGTGAACTGATCGGTGACGTTACCATATCGGTGGCCATATAGAATATCCCAAGCATCATCCCACCGGTTAGAAGGTGAAACAGGGGATCCAGGTACATTTCCGGGTTGATCAGCCAGAAGATACCGGAAAAGATGACTACTGATGAAATGTACGATACGGGGATCTGCCAGGTGATGATCTTTTTATAAAACATGTACGCTGCTCCGATAAGCAGGGCAATTGCTGAAACCTCTCCCAGTGAACCGCCCTGGTTGCCCCAGAGTTCCCTGGCATATCCCGGTATCTGCGGAAGGAGCTCTGAAACTGTTTTACCTGCCCGCAGACCTTCCTTAATGATCCCAAGCGTAGTTGGTCCTGTGATGGCGTCCGTCACTGCCGTACCGGCAAAAATCGGTGATGGCACAGGCCAGGTTGTCATCTGGACCGGAAAAGACATGAGCAGGAATACGCGTCCGACCAGTGCCGGATTGAAAGGATTTTTACCCAGTCCGCCAAAACTCATTTTGGCCACTGCAATGGAAACAAAAGCCCCCACAATGATCATCCACACGGGCAGATTGCTGGGAACATTGAAAGCCAGCAGGATGCCGGTAACTATGGCAGAACCGTCATTGATCGTCAAAGGGCCTTTCATCAGGTATTTTTGGATTGCCCATTCAAAGAACAGGCAGGCCAGGACGGATGCCAACATTACCTTCACAGCCCCAAGGCCGAAAAAATAAACGGATACCAGGATCGCGGGCACCATGGCGATAACCACACCATACATTATCTTACGAACGGATTGCTCGGCATGGATATGGGGTGATCCTGAAACAGTGAGAATGCTCATATTTTATTTTTTACCTCTGTTTCTGATGATTTGTCCGACTTTATTCTTTCCCAGGCGGATATAATCCAGCAAGGGACGACCGGAAGGGCATGTATAATGGCAGGAACCGCATTCGATGCAGTCCATGACCATGTTTGACTCCGCCATATCCCACATGCCTTTCTCCCCGTACTGAGCCAGGAGGATCGGTTCAAGGCCCATCGGGCACACCCCGACGCATCTTCCGCAACGGATACAGGATTTTATCCCGGTTCGAAGTGCTTGTGTTTCAGCAAAGAGCAATAACCCAGACATTCCTTTGACAACCGGCACTTCCAGTGAATTCAACGCCTTGCCCATCATAGGGCCTCCGTTGATAACTTTCGAGGTGTTTTCCAGGTCCACTCCTGCTTTCTCCAGCAGCTCTTTCACCGGTGTACCGATTCGGACCAGGTAGTTGCAGGGGGTTTTCAATGTTTGACCCGTGACGGTCACCACTCTTTCGATCAGGGGCTTATTCTTCTGCACCGCCTCATAAACCGCGAAGGCTGTGCCTACATTATGCACCACACAACCTACTTCGATCGGTAATTTTCCGGAAGGGACCTCCCTGCCCAGTAAGGCGTTGATCAGTTGCTTTTCACCACCCTGGGGGTACCTCACTTTCAACGGTTGCACGGTTATCCCTTTTATCCCGCTTGCCAGGCCGGAAAGGTGCCGGATGGCATCCGGTTTATTATTCTCTACACCGATGATGGCTTTTACCACGCCAAGGGCTTTCATTAAGATCCTGACACCTACCAGGACTTCCTCGCCTTTTTCAAGCATGATCCTATGGTCGGATGTCAGGTAAGGTTCACATTCAACCCCGTTAATGATCAGGTATTCAGCCTTTTTACCTTCAGGTACCATCAGTTTCACATGAGACGGGAAAGTAGCGCCTCCCATACCGACAATGCCCATGTCGTGAATCTTCCTGACAATTTCTTCCCGGGTAAGAGCAAAATCTTTTTTAACTGATTTTTCACGGTCGATCTCAGGCATCCATTCATCGCCTTCCACATTGATGACAACCGCTTTCCTCCTATAACCTGTGTGGTCGATCATCTCATCTATTTTCAGAACCTTTCCGGAAACTGATGAATGGACATTGGACGAAATGAAGGCTTCCCCTTTTCCGACAGGCTGCCCGACTTTTACCGTATCGCCTTTATTTACCAATGGAACGGCAGGTGCCCCAAGATTTTGATTCAGCGGGATGCTCACTTGTTTGGGCAATGGAAATTCCTCTATGGCAGATTTCGCTGATAACTTTTTATCTGGTGGATGAACACCGCCGTACCGAAATGTTTTCAATGGACTCATCCTGGTTATGATCTATTTGGTGCCTAAATTCTTGATGTATCAGCAGCGGGATCCTCTTTTTTCGGTGCATTATCACCGGTGACAACGACCGGATCACCTGTTGCCGGCTTAGTTTTTGATTCTATGCCCTCCTTTTCTTTCCTGGGAGGGAAATTGATCTCGTGAATGGCTTCTGTCGGGCAGACTTCAACACATTTCCGGCATAATTTGCATTTTATGAAATCTATGTATGCCAGGTTGTTTTCGATGGTAATAGCTTCAAACGGGCAAACTTCCACGCATTTCCCGCATCCGATACAGGCAACGGAGCAATTCTTTCTGGCCGGTCCGCCTTTCTCTTCGTTGATGCAGCACACGTATATCCTCCGGTCCTTTTTCCCTTTATGACGAAGTTCGATGATGCCTCTGGGGCAGGCTTTGACACAAGCGCCGCAAGCCACACATTTCTCATTGACTTCAGGCAACCCGGTGACCGGATTGATATGGATGGCATCGAAGGTGCAGGCTACGACACAATCGCCAAGGCCCAGGCATCCGTAGGGGCAGCCACTCTCTCCGGCGTACAGGTTATGCGCAAACGCACAGGTGGCAGGCCCGTCGTAGCGGACCTTGGAGGGGGCATTCTGAAATGAGCCATTGCAGCGGACGACTGCGATCATGGGTTCAGTTTCAGCAGCTTCCAATCCCAAGATACCGGCAACCTTCTTCATCACGTCGGATCCGCCGACCGGGCAGTTCAACCCTTCAATTGACTTTTCCTCGTCCCCCTTTTTCACAAGCGCTTCTGAAAAATTCCTGCATCCGGCATAACCGCATCCTCCGCAATTAGCGGCTGGAAGCACCTCTTCCACCAGGCTGATCCTGGGATCTTCGATTACCTTGAATTTCTGGGCAACAAAATAAAGGACTACCGCGGAGACCAGACCAATCGCACTAAGCGAAATAACTGAAAATAATATAATACTATTCACCCTGTTTCCTCCTGATAATGAACATTCAACGAGTCCTTAAAAGGCATTCCCCTTTTAAGGCAGGGCAAAATTAAAAACAATTGTTAAAATAATAACAGATACACATCAAAATCATCTATTGCATAACCTATTGATTATCCGTAAGATAATTCATAAATTATAAATCAATGATACCCAGATATTAGAATTATCTGAATATCATTGATTTGAAATGAAAATTTAGAAGGCTTCTAAATTGATGATAATGAGGATTATTGGATGATAACTTTCTCAGTTACACTGGAACGCATAGTTTCTGCTTTAAGGAAATAAACACCTTTCGGGAAACGATTGACATCCATGCTGTTGGAATAATTTCCATCCTGAGTTTCTGTTTTCAGCGTGAAGATAATTTCCCCCTTGCCATCGGTCAGTGTGAGTAATAGAACCTCTTTTGCCCCGGCGCCCCGGATATGGAAATTCAGCCTGCTGATTGCAGGATTAGGGATGACTTCCATAGATATTGGTAACAGATTTGTCTCCGATATACCCGTACACTGATCGATGGTCAGTTTCATCTTATCGGTATTTGAATTGTCGCATGGAAAATTATCATAAGATGTTAACCGGAGCCAGACAAAGCCTTTTTCAATATCATCGATACCAGGCGTATATACCGGTGTGAATACCGTATCATTATCAAAAACCCCATCGCCATCACTGGTCCACCTGAGTGAATCCTGGTCTGTGGCTGAACCGAAAAGCATGATACTCTCGCCGGCACAAACATTGGTATCAGGACCTGCATTAGCCTCCGACATCCGGGCAAAATAGAGATTCATGGTATCGGAAACCTCCTGTCCCTGGATATAGCCCTGCGCTATCACCCACAATGTGACCTGGCCGGAAGTGACATCGCCCTGGCCTCGAAGGTAGATGGCATCCACGCGTGTGGGATCATTAAAAAATCCGTCGCCGCCGGTATACCACATCACTGACTGCTGATACAATGCCTCTGCATTCGCCATAAAAGGTTCTGATTCACAAATGGTCGTATCATTTCCAGCGGATACCGAGGGGGGCAGAATGGGCCCGAAATCGAAAGAAGCGATCCGGGTTTTCCAGCCACTACGTTGATATTCAGTTGTAAACCAGAATGTCGAATCATCAGCAGGATCGACTGACAGGCAGGAGTAATCCCCCCAGCGGTCAATACCGCTTTGCGAACCGGTTCCCCCGATGATCTTCACTTCCGGGATATTCATTTCACCCAGGGTAGCATCTGCCCTTCTTCCCACATAATAAACAGAAGGATTCGTATTCGTGCTCGAAAGACTGTAACCCAGTGCAATATCCCCGTTCCCGTTCATGGCTATGCTGCCCATCCATCGGTATTCTCCGTCGTTTGGAGCATACGTTCCCTGCTGATAGATATACCAGTTATCGGTATCTTTTCTAAGCTCATACCAGCGTATGCCGGTCCGGCCTCCGCCTGCATTGACCGTATGGTTCGTGACAAGGGTCTGATACGTGCCAAAATTCCGGTATTGCAACCGGTACATCATCATCATGGCCAGATCATCAAGCCTCGTGCCGGTATTCGGCTGCGGGACGCCATTCACATTCGGGTTGAATGCTGCAGGCTGCAAGGTGGCAACCTGCGTGAAAGATGAATTGGCCGTATTATCCCAATCCACATCAAACTCATATATTTCCAGGTTTTGTGACGAATAAGTCCTCAGGTGGGTGAAATAACAAGGGGCGTCATCAGGAGGCGGAGTGCCGTCGAAATCGGCTGGCAGCATGCTGAACGTACCGTTAGGCTGGTTAAAATAGACCATTTGCGCATTCGGGCTGCCCGCCAGCATGGAATCCCGTTCAAAGGCCGCCACCCCTACCCTGTTGTAACTGCCGAACATATTAAAAGTGGCATAGTAGGCATCCGGCCATACGGATAATTTTGGATAATCATTAAATGCAAGCATCTGGAAAGCATAGCGGTGATAGGCTCCCAGCGGGTCCGGACCTGCCGATACAGCTACCAGCTGCCAGTAGCTGCCGTTTGACGTGTTAATGGCAAATTGTGACGCCATCCAGCGGTCGGCCAGTTCATCATAAAGTACAATTGGATCACCGTCGTTCGTTCCCGTCCAGGGTCCTATAAAACCCTGCCAGAGCGTACTGTTGTCGACGGGTCCGTATAACCGGTTTCCCTGCTTGTCCCAGATGGCAAAGGAAAGATTGATCATCTGAAAGTAGTGATTAGGGCCAACATCACCGTCGGTATCAGGGGGATAGACCCCGTTGACATTGCCCACCCCATCGATGTTCACCACCGGGCCCATAACCTCCCTGGATGCCGGATAGTTTTTCTGGAGGACCGGATCGATAAAATCTTCCGGGATATCAGCTTCCATAGTTTTATATTCATCTTTGACCGACTTATTGTCGATGATATTATCCTTCCAGGAACGGTCCCTCTCGCCGGGCAGCACAATAGGCATTTCCCTTAATGGAGGTGTAGTGTCAAAATAGGTGGCCCTGGATGTCAGCGGGGTGTTTAATTCAGTGTAATCCTGGCCAAATAAGCTAAATGAAAGGAATAACGAGATAACCAGGGTAATTTTACGAAATAGGATCATGCTTGAAATTTTATTGGTTTGGAGCTAATTTATTTTAACAATTGTTACAGACAGATCAGAAGCATATAATCTCAACTTCTGAAACAACACTTCTTTATTCTTGTTCAACATTTTCTATGCTAAAAATGAAATTCTTCTTCAATTTATCCCTGAAAATAAACAGGACAAGATAATAACCCGCCAGCATCATCAGGGAAAGCACTGCCGCCAATCCTTCATTTTTCAACAATATAATGAAAACAATGATGGATACAATCAACACGATCAGGGGCATTATATATCCCAGGAAGACGGCTTTATGCCCTGCAGACTGCTCCATTTTAACCATGACATGCTGCCCCGGTTTCCAACTGCCTTCATCATGATTGATCTCAATTACCTTTTCTTCTATTTCTGAAATGCCGCAGGCTCCTTTTGCGTGACAGGAACTGCAGGCAGACTGGGCAAGAATCCTGACCAGTATTTTGTTGTTTCTGACTTCCTGAATGATACCAGGATGGAAGATACTCCCGGGTTCCATGCTAACCGCCCTTTTTAGCCGATGCAAAATTAAGATTTTATTCGTTACCGGTCACGTTCAGGTCCTGCCCTTCATTTACGATCAGGTTGACGCCGGTTTGCAGCAGCATTGCTTTACATTGCCTTCCCTGGCTGCTGTTCTCAAGAGGGAATTTGGTCCCGACCGGTAAAGACGGAATGGTCACATAAGTGGTGGAATCAGGCACCGATCCCGAAAGCCAGTTTGATGGATCGTTCCAATCGGCGCCATAACCAAGCCAGACATCAGTGACGTGCAATGGCAGGAATTGGGTCAGGATATTATATCCGCTTATGGTAAGAACTGCATCACCGATATTCACATAACCCTCCATATCAATGACTGCTCTGCCATCATCATCCGATATGGCAGACCCGGCAATCGAATCATTCCATATTACGGCACAGGTGTAACCGGAACACTGGTATCCCGGAATGCCCAGTTGAATGACGATTGAATCAGCACCGGCCGGTACCAGGGGAATGTAATCAATGTTCATGGCCATCGGTTCCTCGGTCCACATTGACATCATGGGGTCGCCGAGCAGATTGTTATCATAAAAGCACCAACGGGTGGCTCCGGGTTCCCATTCACCTGGCAGATCCAAAAACGGAGCTGTTTCAGCCTTGGATTTCATCAATGCCATTCCGGCATGGTACAAACTATCGCGATACAAGGCATCCAGGAATTCCCGGTGAAGATGCTCCGACGGGCCGTCAGTGGTGCCCTCATTAAACCAGCCATAACGGGAATTGCCGATGAATGCAACCGCGAAATTGTCGATCCCGATCATCCTTTCGGCGATGCAATCCGACTGGTCAAATCCTCCGCACATACAACCGTGCGTGTAAACGATACAAAAGTTATGGCTGACACCGTTAGCTCCGGAAAAATTCGAATTGATGATATCGCTGTTTGTCAGTTTCATGTTGTAGGTGTAATTGGCATGTCCAACATGGTGGATCCAGGGCCTTCCAAGATTGATCCTGGTCATCAGGTCAGTTTTGCTCCAGGTACCATGTTCATCGTACATGGAATCTATCGGGTTTTCGGGAGGTATGCCCAGGGTCGTATAACCGTTATCGGTCCTGAGACCTATCAGCAGGTTCAGATAATCCGACCCCCATGTCATAGGGCTGGAATACAGGTGCTCCCCGGCCAGTAAGGAGCGGTTCAGTTCCCCGTAAACAGGATTGGATTGATAGGAGAACACTTTATGCATCATATTATGCAGTTCGGCAGTATCACTGAAGGTCAGCCGGCCAACGGCCACTTCCGGGAAAAGATCATCTTCCGTATCCTCTCCCCAAATTCCATTACCGTTATCATCCCAGGTGCCATCCAGTGCGGAATAATAAAGATCCGCAGGTATACCGAAATCGGTTAAATAAGACCCTCCTGAAAGAACACGGCAGTAAAAGCCCCGATGCGGAATTATTTGCACATCGCCGCCCAGGAGAACGAAGCTGATACCGGATTCCTGATAGGCATCGATGATATAGTTCCGGATTCTGGCCGGCAGGTCCTGACCGGTGCTGGTACTGTCAATATGCTCGATGGTGGTAACATTGACCGAAAAGCCTTCATTCCTGTAGAAATGGACAAGTGTGTCAAATTCCGTTTTATACTGATCAGCGGTGATGACCAGGTAATCGTACTCCTCCGTCCGGAAATTGTCCCTTGGTGAATAATTCTTCAAGGCCGAAGGATTTTGCACCAAATCTTCGATCATTTTCACCCGGACAGGATTGGGATGATACATGGCTGACCTCTTATCTCCAAGTGGATCCGTTGTCGTACGTAAAATCACGGTGACTTCACTGAAGTATTTTACCTCTTTTTTAGCAGGATTATATTGTATTGGCGTAAAGGCTGACAGAGCAATGCCATAACCGTTCAAAAAATGCGTACTTATCCGGTAATCAACATCAGCAGGATAGATATCATTGCTCATATAGAAATGAATATCTTCCGACCACCTGTCGCCACTGATTTCAGATAAAGGTCTGGTTTCCTGGATGGGCATGATATGATATTCGCCCGGGAGAATAATTTCGTTCCGAAAGATAAATTCAACTGATTCGGTCATCTCACCCGGAGGAAGCAATAATTTCACCGGATAAACAGGGAGGGAGGCTTTCCCGGTTTCACCGAACAACCTGCAATCACGAAAGGTTATGACATCGTACCGGCCATTTTTCAATATTTCCGGATCGGAAAAGTGATACGTCATTCTTAATGTACCTGCATAGGCAGAAGTAATCATTAATACACTTATCAACCAGAAATTAACCAGCCTGAGCATATCTCATTCTATTTTTCGCATTCATCAATGCCAATTAAAAAAAACCTACTGTCACACGAACAAAGACTGATGAACGGGATCTTCAGTCTTTTCCTCACGGTACGCTTAAAGCGACCGGCAGCACTTTTCCATTGAAATACCGGTGTCCGTTCAATGCAAAATCTGCCATGAATTTTGCCATTTCGGGTGCCGACAACGGCGCCTGGTAACCAGGGAATGCCTCAGCCAGCATTTCGGTTTGTGCGGAACCGAGAGCCAGGCAGTTGACAGAAATCCCGGCCCCCTTCAATTCTTCGGCCAGGCACTCCGACAGTATGGCAAGCGCCCCTTTACTGGCACTGTAAAGTGAAAGACCCGGAAATTTGGCGCTCCCCTGGAAACCGCCCATACTTCCGATGTTCAGGATATGCCCTCCTCTGGATAATACAGGAAGCAGAGCCTGGATAAGAAAGAACGGACCTTTTATATTTGCCCCGAACACCTGGTCAAAGTCCTGGTGGGAAAACTGGCTTAGTTGCTTTTTAACCATAGTTCCCGCATTATTGATCAAAATGTCAACCTTCTCGATAATTTCCAATATATCCGGTAAAAGATCAATGGTAATATTCCCTTTCAACAGATCAAAGCGGATTGTGTGGATCTTACCGCCTGCTGGCGTTTCGAGGCAGGCAGATTGAAGCCTGTCCAGACCTTCCCGGTTCCGCGCAATCGCTATAATGGTATGATCCGGATTTTCTGCCAGCAACCTGGCGGTCTCAAAGCCAATTCCCCTGCTGGCGCCTGTAATGATGATGTTCATATCACAAAGATAATCAACCTGTCATTAAGGTTAAAAAAGCAGGATAAATTTGGTATCTTTGCACTAAATAGCTCATAGCATGAGAAGCATAATGATGTTTCTGTCATTCATGGTCCTGGCCGTTTTTACCACCGCGGCACAGGAGGATCCCACCGACCGGATCGTGCAGGCCATGAAGAATTCTGAAGCAAAGACCCTTTCCTCTTATTTCAATGAAACGGTCGACCTGGGCTTACCGGATAATGATAATTCGTACAGTGCTTCCCAGGGTGAAATGATCATGAAAGACTTTTTCCGGAAATACCCTCCCGATTCTTTTGAAGTGATTCAAAAAGGATCGACCGAGAAGGATTCGCGATTTGCGATAGGGACATACCATACAGGGGACAAAGTTTTTCGGGTGTATATTGATTTGAGGAAGGCCAAATCAGATTACAGGATCCATAAGATTAAATTCGAGAAGAAATAAGCCTGTGGTTCGATGAAATTAGAAGAAATTATCAGACTGGCGGTAGAGGAAGATATCGGATCCGGCGATCACACATCTCTCGCTACCATTCCTGCAGAAGCCAGTGGTTCATCTCGTTTGATAATTAAGGAAGAAGGTATACTCGCCGGGATAGATGTGGCTGAGGTTGTTTTCCAGAAGGTAGATCCGGCACTGAAAATGAATAAACTGCTCCTTGACGGCGCTCATATTAAACCCGGTGACATTGCTTTTATTATCACCGGGAGTTCCCGGTCGATACTGGCCGGAGAAAGGCTTGCATTGAATTTCATGCAGCGCATGAGTGGCATCGCAACCGCTACTCATTCCATGGTAAAGATTATCGAAGGTACCGGAACCCGGATCCTGGATACCAGGAAAACCACCCCCCTCCTGCGAGAACTTGAAAAGATGGCGGTACGGATCGGCGGGGGGGAAAATCATCGAATGGGCCTGTACGATATGATCATGATCAAGGATAACCATGTGGATTTTGCAGGAGGTATTGCCAAAGCAATAACCGCCACTGAAGAATATTTAAATCGTTATGGCCTCAATTTGAAAATAGAAATTGAAGTCCGGAATTTTGATGAATTAAGACAGGTTCTTGAGACAGGTAAGGTACATCGGATCATGCTGGATAATTTCCAACCCGGGGATCTGGCCAAAGCGGTAAGCCTGATAGGAAACCGTTATGAAACCGAGGCTTCGGGAGGCATAAGCTTGTCAAATATAAGGGAATATGCTGAAACAGGCGTGAATTATATTTCCGTGGGCGCTTTGACGCATCATATCAAAAGCCTTGATATGAGTCTCAAGGCTATTTCATAAATCTTCCTGATGAATCCCTTTAAGAAGGTCGCGGATACAGTCACAGGTTTTGTCAAAAGACTTATAAGGCTGATCTTTCTGCCCCTGGTATTTCTTTCCAGGAAAATCGTTCTTCCCGGATTTCACGGGATCCCGTTGTATGAAGTTGGCCGGTTCTTTATCCGGGGTGTACAGAAAAGCTCGATCTCCCTGCGGGCCAATGCCATTACCTATTCCTTCATCATCGCTTTTGTACCGGCCATTTTATTCCTGTTCACGTTAATACCTTATATTCCTATTGCAAATCTCGACCAGATCATCCTGAAATCCCTGGAAGAGATTCTTCCATCAAGTGCATACCAGACTGTATTCAAAACGATTGAAGATATTGTCACCCGCCAACAGGGAGGTTTGCTTTCCATTAGTTTCCTGATCTCCATATACTTTGCCAGCAATGGCATCATCGCGATCATGAATGCCTTCAATCAATCGTCCCATTCTGTGGAATCCAGGACCATGATCAAAAAACATCTGGTGGCCCTTGTACTGGTCTTCATCCTGGCAGTCAGCATCATCATTTCTGCCGGTGCAATGGCCTTTACCTCGTATATTCTTTATCAGATGGAACACAGAGGTATAATCAGTAACAACTTCAATTTGTTTCTGCTCAATGCCGGGCAGTGGCTTGCCATCTTACTGACTTCCCTGATCTCCTTTTCCTCCATCTTCTACCTGGCTCCTGCCAAAAGGCGCATTTTTCCGTTTTTCTCTGCCGGTTCCGTGCTTTCGTCAGTGCTTTCGGTCATCGCGTTCAAGATCTTCATCATTTTCATCGAAAACTTCAGCAATGTCAATACATTTTACGGATCACTCGG
Source organism: uncultured Bacteroidales bacterium (assembly GCA_964619555.1). Taxonomy (GTDB): domain Bacteria; phylum Bacteroidota; class Bacteroidia; order Bacteroidales; family JAGOPY01; genus JAGOPY01. Next base: position 313,791 of record CAZUDV010000003.1, read on the forward strand.
CACTTTGATCGTTATCCTGATGTGGATCAATCTCACGGCCCTGATGCTGCTGATCGGATTTGAACTGAATGCCAGTATCTATGAAGCGAGGAAAAACGGAATGGCCAATAAAAATAATCTTGAATGAACCATTCTTTTATTTTGAAAGATTTAATATATTTATTCGGCATTTATTTGACCGGATAGATGAAGAATACTAAACTTCCTGATCTCGCGTTAACATTTCACTCCCTGTTCCGGTTAATTCCGTTATATCTAGCCCTGGCCCTGTCATTCAGCGTGCAAAGTCAGCAGGGAAAAGGCCTTCCTGAATGGGTGTTTTCATCTCAATGTAATGCAGGATTGCAATTTATTGACTGGAGGCCTTCTCCTCCGGAGTTCGGCACTATTCCAGGAACCGGGCCAACTTTGAACGCCCCGGCTGTCCCTGCTGTCAATCACTGCGGAGAACCTTTATTTATCGTTGCTCATTCCGGTATTCCTAACAGTCCAACCGACGTGTTTTTTTATGATATGGATGGTAATCCCTTACTGGATGATGAGTCCTCCAATGGACCCGGATTGAACGGGAAACTGGGCGGAATCGAAATGCAGGTAATACAGGTGCCGGGTAAGGCATATGAATGGTACATCATTTATCCGGAATGGGAACCTGATAATGGAGCTCCATTGAATAATGGCGCATATGTTCCGGCTCCGAAATTGTATTCCAGGGTTAAGTACACCTGCGGACAGATCACCGTGCTGGAAAGGGATTTACCCCTGTCAGCCAACGGGACCGTATATACTTATACCAATGCCATGGCCATCAGCCGACCACCCGGTGGTGGCAGTGATCTTTGCCTTTACATCACTCGCCGGAGTTCAGCCTCATATTACCTGTCGGTAGACAGATTTATCATTTCCTCTGACAGCATCTCTTTCGACAAAAACACCGGTCAGATTGAAGCGCCCTACTGGAATCTTACCATTGATTGCTCAGCTATCGAAGTAAGCAATGACTATCAGCGGCTGTTGATTATCAACAGAAATCAATCCTATGGCTGGATTGGATTGATATTATTTGACACACAAGAATTTAATACTTTGCCCGAAAATTGTCAGTTGATTTATTTCGATGATTTGATCCTGCAGCCGGATTATAATGTCCTGTCCTCTCCAGGTTCGATTTATAATGTTTCCAATAACAATCCTGCCCTGTATTTCCTTCAGAATCTCCAGAGAAAAACTACAGATATCGAATTCTCACCGGATGGAAACTATCTGTATTTTGTAAACGGCGGATTTGTAGAGGGGTATTACACCAATATAACCTACCTGGGACAGATAAAGATAGGTCCGCCTTCCAACCCTGAGACTTATCCTTATGAAGTAAGATTACAAATACAAACCCCTCCGGAGGGAATTTATGATCCCTATACCGGCCGGGGTGGACTGGAATCCTCCTATGTAGGGATGAGCCCTGCCATCAGCCATATTGAACAGGCATATGACGGAAAGATTTACTTCACCAAGAGAGACCACCCGAAGTTGTATGTTATTCCAGAACCAGATGAGGATATGCCCCAGATGCTCATCCCCGGAGATGTGGACCTCTCCGTTCCCGGCACACCCAACATAGATTTTAACTGTCCGCCCTATATGATCTCCGACCAAATTGATGGTTATGACTACCAGGTCTCAACCAATCCGGTCATCTCTCTTGGGAACGACACCATGATATGCGCTGGCGAAACCCTGGCGCTCACGCCTGGTGATCAATTTGAATCCTACTGCTGGCAGGACGGTTCCGCTGATCCCGTATACTATGCCGGTGAAACCGGCACTTACTGGGTGGAAGTCATCGATGAATACGGCTGTATCGATCATGATACGATCGAATTGACCATAACAGGGACACCGGTATCACTCGGTAATGATACCATCATCTGCCAGGGGGATATCTTAACCCTGGATCCCGGAAACAGTTATTTGTCCTACCTCTGGCAGGACGGGTCCTCGAATTCAACTTACTCAGCAAGTAATTCAGGATTATACTGGATTGAAGTGACAGATGCATCCGGATGTACCTTCAGGGATTCCATTGAAGTTTCAACTTCCACAGCTTCCGTTTTTCTAGGCGAAGACAGGGATTTATGCACCGGTGATACGCTGGTCCTGGATCCTGGAACCGGATATATCAGCTATCTATGGCAGGACGGTTCGACCGGGTCTGATTACCTGGTAACCTCAACAGGACTTTACTGGGTGGAAATTCTTTTGGGAGGCTGTTCCGCGCGTGATTCTGTTATGATCGCATTCAGTCCGTATCCTCAAATCGACCTGGGTGCGGACCAGGTCATATGCGAAGGTGATTTCATTACGTTAGATGCCGGAGCTGGTTTTGAGCATTACCAATGGCAAAATGGCTCACCTGACCGTTTCTTTACAACCGATACATCCGGATTATATTGGGTCGATGTATCCAACTCCGCTGGTTGTGCAACAAGGGATTCCATCCTGATCACTGTAGCCCTGCCGCCTGAAGTTTATCTGGGACAGGATACCATCCTCGAATCCGGACAGACCATTACGCTTGATGCCGGCAGCTCCTTTAATAGTTATCTCTGGCAGGATGGCTCTACCGGCCAGTTTTACAATGTCAGCGGACAGGGGGCTTACTGGGTCATCGTTACCAATGATTACTGTTCTGCAACTGATACTATTCTGGTAGAAATTGACGATTGTGAAGCTAAATTATTTATTCCCAACTGCTTCACTCCGAACGGTGATGGGCATAATGAGAGATTCAATCCGGTATCGCAAAATCTCGATACGTTCAACATGTTGATCTTTAACCGGTGGGGACAATTGCTTTTCGAGACCTCCGATCTCAACGAAGGATGGGATGGCAAAGTAAACGGGCAGCTATGTCCTATCGGTACCTATTTTTATTTGATCCGTTATACCACGCATTGCGATTATGGACTTGATAAAAACGGGGAAAGCAAGGGGTCCGTCACGCTACTGGAATAGTAGCCGGATGCCATATTCATATGATTATTTTTCCCATACCTTTGCCTAATTATTTTATGTGGTCGAAATTTCCATCCGATGTCTCATAAAAATATAGTCATTATTGGAGCCGGTGCTATTGGCACGGCCTTAGGGAATTCCATCCTCAAGAATCAAGGGCTGGATGTAACATTGGTATCCATTGAACCGGATGTGGTCGATTCCATCAATCAATATCATATTAATCACAAGTATTTCCCGGCCGTTGCCCTGAACCCGATATTGAAAGCGACACTGGACAAACATACCATCACCGGAGCCGATTTGCTTTTTATGGCTATTCCCTCGGTTGAAACGGTAAAATACCTTCAGCTGCACAGGGACCTTGTCAGCCGTGAAACGATTATTGTAAATCTGGCCAAAGGATTTGGGGAACATAACTGCACCATCATCAATTGCCTGCGGGAATTCATGCCTAATGCGGTTTGCCCGATGAAAGGGCCCACTTTTGCAAGGGACATCATCAACAACCAACCAACCGCTTTTACGGTGGGCGCAGAAGACAGTTCCCTTTTTCCCCTGTTTGCTGAAATATTCCAGAACACGAATATATACCTCGATTTCAGCACGGATGTCCTGGGTGTAGAGATATTGAGCATCCTGAAAAATATTTATGCGATCGTAGCGGGAATCACAGATGCCAGCTTCGATGCCCCTAACCTCAGATCGCTTGTGCTGACCAAAGCTTTTAACGAAATGAGGGTCCTGTTACTGGAATTCGGCGGTGACGAAAAAACGATGTTCAAATACTGTGGCTTCGGGGACTTCACGTTGACGGCGCTGAATGACCTTAGCCGTAACCGTACGCTGGGATTGTTAATCGGTAAAGGATTTTTCTCCAGGGAATTGTCGGACAGGGTAGTCCTTGAAGGCAAAATTGCCGTGAATGTCCTGACGGAAGTTCTCAAAACGAGAAGATTGACGGATAAATTCCCAATTCTCTTCGAATTACAGAAGATATTCAACGAACAATACGACCTGTCTCAGTTTGTCAATCGTGTGATCAATTTCCCCGTCGATCAGGATTTTTGAAATTTTCGCTGTCACAATCGCGGCTTACCTGCCAACTGCCAACTGCCAACTGCCAACTGCCAACTGCCAACTGCCAACTGCCAACTGCGAACTGCTAACTGCGAACTGCCAACTGCGAACTGCATCTCACCCCTCTACCCCTTCCACGATCGTCCTTGCTTTTTCCAGTGCAGCAGGAATACCTTTCGGGTTAGTGCCACCTGCTGTGGCAAAATGCGGCTGTCCACCGCCTCCTCCACCGATCTCTTTCGCAAGCTCTTTTACTAAATTTCCTGCATGCATGCCTTTTTGCCTGACCAGTTCCTGGCTTAATGCCAGGGTAAGTAAAATTTTATCCTCAGCCATCGTTACCAGGAGCAGGAAAGTATTTACACTATTCTCAGGAATGGCAAAGGCAAGATCTTTTGCTGATTTCGGATCGAGGTCAACCTTTCCGGCAATGAATCGGATACCATTGATTTCCTGAGCGCTATGTATTAATTCATCCTTCAGGGCCTGAATACGGTAACTATTGAGGGCTTCAATTCTCTTCAACAAGACCTTATTTTCTTCAGCCAGTGTCCTGACACTTTTAACTATATCCTTGGAACCTTTCAGGACTTCCTGCAAGTCTGTCAAAATGTTTTCCATCTGATAGACATGCTCTTCCGCCCTTTTTCCCGTTACTGCCTCAATTCGTCGAATACCTGCAGCGATGGCTCCTTCGGAGATAATTTTAAAAAAGCCGATCCGGCCGGTCGAAGAAACATGAGTACCTCCGCACAGTTCAATGGAATACCCCGGATCAAAAATGATCATCCGGACCTCCTCGCCGTATTTCTCTCCGAAAAGGGCCATCGCACCCATGGATTTGGCCGTGTCTATCGGCACCTGCCTGCGTTCATCAATGATAATATCCTGCCTGATCTTCTGGTTGACAAGTTCTTCGACCTTCCTGATCTCACTTTCGGCCATTTTCCCAAAGTGGGAAAAGTCGAATCTCAAATGCTGGTCATCCACCAGCGATCCTCTTTGCTCGACATGATTCCCAAGAACCTTTCTCAATGCCGCATGCATCAGGTGCGTAGCACTATGGTTATTCTCCGTGGCATGCCGTTTCACTTCATCCACCACCGCTTTAACGCTTCCACCTTTTATCTCGGGAAATTCATAGGTCTTGTGAATGATCAGCTCGTTCTCTTTATAAGTGTCGACAATGGTTATTCTTTCATTTTCCATTTCCAGCCAGCCCCTGTCACCAACCTGGCCCCCTGATTCTGCATAGAAGGGCGTCCGGTCCAGGACGATTTCAAAATACTCCTCGCCTTTTGTCCTGACCTTCCTGTATTTGCTGACCCTCACCTCGGCCTCCAGGGTTTCGTACCCCAGGAATTCGGTCGATTCGCCGCTGTTGCCGATAATTTTCCAGTCAAGCGTATCCACCTGGGCTGCCTTCCTGGACCGGTTCTTCTGCTCTTCCAACCCGGCCTGAAATTCCTCCATATCCACTATCCAGCCATTTTCGGCTGCCATCAGCTGGGTCAGGTCAACAGGAAAACCGTAAGTATCGAATAATTCGAAGGCAAAGCGTCCGTCAATAACTTTTCTGCCCTGGCTATCCTGGATATATTGGTCAAACTTCCTCAAACCTGTGGAAAGGGTTCTTAAAAAAGCCTGCTCTTCCTCAGCAATAACTTTACGGATAAGGTCGCCCTGTGAAATAAGTTCCGGGAAGAAATGACCCAGGTTTTTGGCCAGAACTGGAACAAGCAGGTGCATGAAAGGTTCCTTGAAATTCAGGAAGGTATAACCGTACCGAACAGCTCGCCGCAGAATTCTGCGGATCACATAACCCGCACCGTTATTGGAGGGCAACTGGCCGTCAGCTATAGCAAAAGAGATGGCCCTGAGATGGTCGGCAATAACCCTCATCGCGGTGTCCGCCTTATCGTTTTGGCCGTAGGATGTACGGCTCAATTCAGATATCTCCCTGATAATGGGCTGAAAGATATCGGTGTCGTAGTTTGACTTTTTTCCCTGCAGCACCATTGACAGCCTCTCGAATCCCATTCCCGTGTCGACATGCTTTTGGGGCAGGCTGACCAGCTTTCCATCCGACTGACGGTTGAATTCAATGAATACCAGGTTCCAGATCTCAATAACCAGGGGATTTCCTTTGTTCACCAGTTCTCTGCCGGGCACCTTTTTCTTTTCATCGTCATCCCTGATATCCACGTGAATTTCAGAACAGGGTCCGCACGGTCCGGTCTCCCCCATCTCCCAGAAGTTATCCTTCTTGGAACCTAACAGGATCCGGTCAGAAGCAATGATATTCTTCCAGTATTGATATGCTTCCGTATCCTTGGGCAGGCTATCCGCTTCATCCCCCTGGAATACAGTCACATAAAGATTTTCCTCCGGGATCCGGTAAACTTCCGTCAGCAATTCCCACGCCCATTCGATGGCCTCTTTCTTGAAGTAATCTCCAAACGACCAATTACCCAGCATTTCAAACATGGTATGGTGATAGGTATCGTGGCCAACTTCTTCCAGGTCGTTGTGCTTGCCCGAAACGCGGAGACATTTCTGGGTATCGGCAATGCGCAGGTATTTGGCCGGGGCATGTCCCAGGAATATATCCTTGAACTGATTCATGCCGGCATTAGTGAACATCAGGGTGGGATCATTCTTTACCACCATCGGTGCCGACGGGACTATCTTATGTGATTTTGACCCGAAAAATTCCAGAAAGGTTTTCCTTATATCTCCTGATTTCATTAATTTTCTGACAGTTTGCGCGTTTATATAAGTTAAAAATCGAACTGCAAAATTAATTTATTTATTTTTGCCGGGTAGTTGGCATACTGAATTAAGCCGAATTTACGTTCATCAAAATATTCAGAACATAGCTCGGAAATGGCTAAGAAAGTTAAGTACGTTTTTAACTATAAAACCCTGTCATTTGAACATGCCCGTCTGACCGTAAGGCATTATGTCCTGAAAATTTTATCCTACCTGTCCACCAGCGTCGTATTTTCAGCGGTGATCCTGGTTATCGCTTTTTATTTTTTTGATTCCCCTAAAGAGAGGATGTTGAAAAGAGAGTTACAGCAATACGAACTGCAGTACAAATTAATGAATGAAAGGCTGGACAATATCCAGGCAGTGCTGAACGACATGGCTGACCGGGATGACAATATATACCGGGTCATCTTTGAATCCGAACCGGTTCCTAACGATGTGAGGAAAGCCGGAATCGGAGGAACAGATCGGTATAAAGACCTGGAAGGTTTCAGAAACAGCGATTTGCTGGTCAAGACAGCTTCCCGGCTCGATCAGATCACTGCTTCCATGTACGTCCAGACGAAATCATTCGATGAAGTCTATGAAATGGCTAAGAACAAAGCGCGGCTTCTGGCCAGCCTCCCAGCCATTCAACCGGTCAGCAATAAGGATTTGCGCCGGCTTTCTTCGTACTTTGGCTACCGGACGGATCCTTATTACAAAATCCTTAAATTTCATGAAGGTGTAGATTTTTCAGCCCCGGTCGGAACGGATATTTACGCTACCGGCGACGGTCTGGTAGAAGCCGCTGACCGTTCCAAATCAGGCTATGGCAACCAGATAGTCATCGATCATGGATTTGGTTATAAAACCATGTATGCCCACCTTCAAAGTTTTAAAGTCCGCGCCGGTCAACAGGTCACGCGCGGGCAAATTATTGGCACGGTGGGCAGTACGGGTAAATCCACCTCGCCGCACCTGCACTATGAAGTCTGGAAGAATAACGTACCGGTTGACCCGATCAACTATTTCTTCAATGATATTACCCCGGAGCAATACGAGGAAATGCTCATTCTCTCACAACGACCTTCGCAAACCATGGATTAAAAGCGAAGACCATGGCAGAGAAACTCTATTATACAATAAGTGAAGTGGCCGGGATGTTTAATGTAAATCCCTCATTGATAAGATTCTGGGAGAAAGAATTCACCATCCTTAAACCTCAGAAAAACAATAAAGGAAATCGCTTATTCACCACGAAGGACATTGAGAACTTCCGGCTGATTTATAATCTGGTCAAGGAACGTGGATTTACCCTGCAGGGTGCCCGGGAATACCTCTCCAAAAACCGGAGCGAAGCGCATAAAAATATGGAGATCATTGGGAAACTACTCGAAATCAAAAAGCAATTGCTCGAACTGGGAAAGGAACTGTCTTAAATTTCATCAATAATACCGCTCGTCCCTGAGAAACTCCTGCACGTATTCCTCCACTCCTTCCTCAAGGGTGTAAAACGCCGAATCGTAGCCGGCTGAATTGAGCTTATCCATTTTGGCTTCAGTGAAATACTGGTATTTTTCCCGGATATCCCCGGGAGTATCGACAAATACAATGTTTTCAGGTGCGTCCATTGCCCTGAAAGTTGCCCGGGCGAGGTCCAGGAAACTCCTGGCCTTGCCTGTCCCAAGGTTGTACAATCCGTTCTCTTCCCCTCGTTTCATAAGGAAAAACAGCACATCCACCACATCTTTAACGTAAATGAAATCACGCAACTGTTCACCATCCTTAAAATCCGGATGATGAGACCGGAAAAGCTTTACGGAACCTGTCTTTCTTATCTGTTGATATGCATGAAAGACAACTGATGCCATTCTTCCTTTGTGATACTCATTCGGTCCATAAACATTGAAGAATTTCATTCCGGCCCAGAAAGGGGGCCGGACCTCCGTTTCCAGCACCCACCGGTCAAACTCATTTTTTGATTCCCCATATGGATTCAATGGCTTTAACCGGCTCACAATTTCGTGATTATCCTCATAACCGAACTCACCAAGCCCATAAGTAGCTGCAGATGAAGCATATATTAAAGGTATCTCATGCCGGGAACAAAAAGTCCATACCTTCTTTGAATAATCAATATTCAGCTTCTGAAATACCGACCGGTCAAATTCAGTCGTATCAGTCCGGGCGCCCAGATGAAATACAAATTCGACCTCCCGGGAGTGGCTCTCAAGCCAATCAAAGAAAATATCCCTGCTGATTTTATCCCGATAGGCCTTGTGCTGGTAATTCCCGGCTTTCTCAGGCCGGTTGAAATCATCCACCAGTATGAGATTGGTATACCCTTTATTATTGAGCTTACCAACCAGGCAGCTTCCGATAAAACCAGCGGATCCGGTAATCACGATCATAGGCATAACCAGTTGATTTTGGTACTTACTCAAATATACAACTAATCCTGCTGACCTGCGTAAGTCAGAGCATTTTTTAATTTCCGAAGTGGTTATAATATTTATCTTTGCTTCCGTCATGAAATTGAGTCCACTGACCTTAACAAACCTTAAAAAAAATGAATTTCAGATCGTTGCGTAATTACTGGTTATTATCTTTAATCTTCCTGCTGACTGCCAATCTATCCTTTTCCCAGATCAGCCAGGGAGGAAAACCTCTTAGTTTTAACAGCACCGAACTCCGGGCCCTGGAATTTGACACAAGAGCGTTTCTTCCCCCTGATATGGACCAGATCATCCTGGAAGATGAAATGAATGCCCTATCCCAGTTTCCCGCTCCGGAACGAATGGGCGTGTCAGTCCCTGTCAATCTGAACATGGCAACGGCAGGCACCTGGTTTACCCTGGCTGACGGCGCCAGGCTGTGGAAGCTTTCACTGAAAGTTGATGGCGCCCTGGCTCTGGGCGTGTACTATGATCATTTTTACCTGCCTGAAGGCGGAAAGCTGTTCCTCTATGATAAATCAGCAACGCAGGTGATCGGAGCTTTTACGTCTTTCAACAACCATGAATCGCACTTATTTGCCACTGAATTTATTCAGGGAGATGAAGTTACACTGGAATATTTTGAACCTGCCGGAACCTCTGGCGATCCGGTAATCAGCATTTCTGAAGTCGCCTATGCCTACCGTTTCATTTCTTTCGATGAAAATGGCGTCATGCGCGACTTGTCATGGCCCTGTATGATCAATGTCGCCTGCGAAGAAGGCATTGGTTGGGAAAATCAGGCCAAAGGGGTAGCCCGTATGACCATCAAGATCGGTTGGAACTATTACTGGTGTTCGGGCTCTTTGATCAACAATACCAGCAATAACAGGATCCCTTACTTCCTATCTGCGGCACATTGCGGCGAAGGGGCCAGCTCCTCTGACAGGCTCCAGTGGATCTTCTATTTTAATTACCAGGCTTCAACCTGCAGCGCTACATGGGGTCCCAGCAGCAATACTGTCACCGGATGCACCCTGAAGGCCAACGATCCTACCGCCTCAGACGCCGGATCGGATTTTGAGCTGGTGCAACTGAACAATACGCCGCCGGCAAGTTACAATGTCTATTACAACGGCTGGAACCGGACCAACACACCGGGCGACAGCGGTGTTTGTCTTCATCACCCGAATGGGGATATTAAAAAGGTATCCACTTATAAAAATCCGATGGTCTCCTCCACCTGGTGGAACGGACTTCCAACCCATTGGAGAGTGGCCTGGTCCGAAACCGTCAACGGCCTTTCCATCATGCAAGGAGGTTCCTCCGGCTCACCGGTATTCGGCGAAGATAAACTCATCATGGGTGACCTCACCGGCGGTTGGGAATCCAATTCCTGTGAAGATCCTTCGCCGGCATGGTTCGGAAAAATCTGGTATTCATGGGACCAGAATGGATCAACTGCTTCCACCCGGTTGAAAGATTGGCTGGATCCAACAAACACGGGCATACTGCGCCAACAGGGCATTTCCTCACAGATCCTTCCACCGGTAGTTGATTTTGAAGCCGATACAAATCACATCTTGCAAGGGCAAAGCATTCATTTTACAGATCTGACGACGGGAAATCCAGCCACCAGCTGGGCATGGTCTTTTCCGGGTGGAACGCCCAATGCCTCCGGCCTGCAAAATCCCACCGTTACCTATAACAGCCATGGCATCTACGATGTTACACTTACTGTTATAAATCCCGACGGAACCGATACGGAAACCAAGGTCGGTTATATTACCGTCGACCAGGTCTTTGCTCCGGATGCTGACTTCACTGCTTCCCAACTGGTTATAACGGAAGGTGATATGATCAGTTTCACCGATCTGTCTTCCAATAATCCAATCGGCTGGAACTGGGTCTTCGAAGGCGGAGATCCGCTTTCCTCCAGTGAACAGAATCCGGACTCCATTCTGTATGCCACGCCGGGAGTATATGACGTTTCGCTGACAGCAGCCAACAATGGAGGCTCTGACACAGAAACCAAGGAGGATTATATTACGGTCAACGCCGGTGTAGCCCCTGTGGCTGATTTCTATGCCGATGTAACTGAGATCAACATCGGTGACACAGTTAATTTCTTCGACCTTTCCTCGAACAATCCCACCCAGTGGATCTGGACCTTTGAAGGTGCCACACCCTCCGGTTCCAGCATGCAAAATCCGGTCGGCATTGTTTATCCAACGCAGGGAGTTTACAATGTACAGCTCCGGGCCAGAAATTCCTTCGGTTACAACATCAACCTGAAGGAAGATTACATCGTCGTCGGAAATGTAAATGTGAATGAACTGAATAAAGATCAGGCGATTATAATTTACCCGAATCCGTCACACGGAGAAATAAATATCCGCATCCATGACAGCGGGGAAACGCGGAAACCAGGAAGCATGGTTGAGGTTCATGTTTTGAATTCAACTGGTTTGATCATCTGGTCCGGCTTATATGATTTGTCTTCACGGGAGATTCATATCGATCTTTCGGCACAGCCTGATGGCTTTTATTTTGTAAGGGTGATGACAAATGACAAGACCACGCAGAAAAAAATCTCTCTGATCAATTAAGAAGACACATAATGAGTGAAAGATCTTCCCATATGGTCCGGCTATTATTGGTCTCAACAGGACTGTTTCTGCAATCATTTTTTCATTCCGTCCCGGTAACTGGCCAGATATCGCACGGAGGGATCCCGGCCAGTTTCCATACCGGTTCATTAAGGTCTATTCCAACAATTGACTTGCCGGTACCTGATATGGATCAGATAAGAGCAGAGGATACCGATAGGGAAAAAATGGCTGAGCCAGTTAGGGTTGCCGCACCTATCCGGACAAATATCGATTTAAACGATGATGGCCAATGGGAGGTGCTTTCCGACGGAACAAGGATCTGGCGGATCTCGCTGCATGCGGAAGGAGCCCTGGGATTGGGCTTGTATTTCGATGCATTCCGGTTAAATGAAGGCGATTATTTATTCATTTATGATGAACAGAAGCAATTCTTAAAAGGTGCCTATACCTCTTTTAATAATAAGCAAAATCTGTTATTCGCCGTGGAACTGATCAGCGGCGAATCCATTACGATAGAGTTGAATCAGGCCCCCGGAAGTCATAAGATTCCTGTACTCAGCCTCTCCGAAATCTCATACGTATACCGTGACTTTCCTGAACATTTAAGGGGCACAACCAGCGCTGACTTCTGCGAGGTGAATATCAATTGCCCGGAGGGCGATAACTGGCAAAAGCAAAAAAGGGGAGTCGTGAAGATCTATGTCAAAGAGAGTGCCGGATTCTTCTGGTGCACCGGCTCATTGGTCAATAACACAGCTCAGGATTTTGAGCCTTTCCTCCTCACTGCAGACCATTGCGCATCCAATGTTACCCCGGATGACCTGGCCCAGTGGATATTTTATTTCAATTTTGAAGCTCCCGGCTGTGAAAACCCAGCCATAACCCCTCCTGCCACCACCATGACGGGTGCGCAAAAGCTATCAAGTGCCAGCACAAATGGTTCCGACTTTCTTTTGATCAGGCTGGATGAGGAAATTCCGGTCACTTACGAACCTTATTTCAATGGCTGGAACGCCGAAAACATTCCCGGAATCTCCGGGGTTACCATACATCATCCGGCCGGTGATATCAAGAAGATCTCAACTTACACCGAACCTATGATATCCTCACAATGGGGCAGTATCCCCAATACCCACTGGCAGGTGGTATGGACCGAAACTGAAAACGGCTGGGGCGTAACCGAAGGTGGCTCTTCCGGGGCGCCGCTGTTCGACCACAATGGAAGAATAATCGGAAATCTCACAGGGGGCTTGTCGTCCTGTACCCCGGGAGGGACCGGTACAGGTCCTGATCAACCCGATTATTTTGGCAAGTTCTCATTTTCCTGGGACCAGAACGGCTCTTCTCCGGAGCAACAACTGAAGTACTGGCTCGATCCCGGAAATACCGGAGTAACCTCCATGCCAGGTACCAATGCTGCATTGACAGCCGGATTTATGGCAGATGAAACCATTTTACTGGCCGGAAACCCGGTACTGTTCACTAATTTATCATCAGGTCTTCCCGATTATTGGGAATGGACCTTTGAAGGGGGGAATCCTTCCACTTACCTGGGGAAGAATCCACCGGAGATTTATTATGCCCACGGTGGGGCCTTTGATGTCGGGCTGGTGGTATCAGATGGCATCCTGTCCGATTCGCTTTTCCTGAACGATTATATCCACATTGTCGGAAGGATTTATCCCAATCCGGCAAGGGAAGAAATCAACCTGTACCTGGATGCCGATTTACCGGCTTTTGTCAAAACGGAGGTATTCAATTCCTTGGGTCAGAAATTGGATGAAAAAGAATTCCCGGATCAATCCATCCGGCTGATCACTCTGGATGTAAGCCACCTTTCTGCCGGCGTCTATGCAATACGACTTACAGTCAAGCAGCGGTATATTTTCGGGAAGTTTTTGAAGTATTGAGAAACCGCGTTGTTTCTTGTTTCGGGTTTCTTGTTTCGGGTTTCTTGTTTCGGGTTTCTTGTTTCGGGTTTCTTGTTTCGGGTTTCTTGAAAAGACCGCGAACTGGGAACTGGGAACTGCCAACTGGGAACTGGGAACTGCCAACTGGGAACTGCGAACTGCCAACTGGGAACTGCGAACTGCCAACTGCGAACTGCCAACTGCGAACTGCCAACTGCGAACTGC
>CAZUDV010000004.1:0-326258 GCA_964619555.1 uncultured Bacteroidales bacterium
AACTGCGAACTGCCAACTGCGAACTGCCAACTGCGAACTGCCAACTGCGAACTGCGAACTGCCAACTGCGAACTGCGAACTACACGGAAAACCTCCACGCGCAGTAGAACTCGCCCGGGTGCGGATCCGGCGGGCAGGCAATGCATTCGGTCTTAATTCTCGGATCGATGGCCTGTGCAAATGTGGTGTATTCCACCAGCCCGCCGGATTTGCAGGGATAATCCTCCAGCCCTTTGCGCTTGCGGGCGGCCTGTACGCGGCACTCGTTCATCCGGAACACAAAGCTGCTTTCGGTCTCTTCCACGATGGATTGCTTGTTGATGGTGGCATAGAGCCGGAACTGGAGCGCCTGCTTAAGCCCTTCCAGGCCGGGATTTTCCGGCAGGCCGAGGAAATTACGGACCGACCAGGCCTCGAAGGGGGAGAAATGAGCCCAGCAGGTGTCGTTGCACCGCTTGGCATCCCAGAGGCCATGCGTGAATTCCACCGCCTGGAACCATACGCCGTCGTTGGCCAGCCAGTTCACGGCGATGCTCTCGGTGAGCTCGTCCAGTTTTTCATCCGACAAATCGAGCAACGGCCCGGGCACTCCATCCCTCATATCGAATCCCAGCGTTTTGGCAATCCGGTTCAGCTGGATGCCGGAGCTGCGGGCGTAGGCTTCCTTCATCACCTCCAGCGCCTTCTCCCGGCCGTACTGGTGTTGCACTTCCGCGAACCACATGGCATAATGCATCATGGTGCGGTGGATGAAATCCATGAGCAGGCGGGCTTTCTGCTCCTTGTTCAGCCCGGACTGGGAAGAAGTTTCTATGGACATGTCAGGTGGTGAATTTTTTAATCATGGGCAGACTGGTCAGGATGTTGGAGAGTATGTCCTGCGCCACGTCGCTGCCGTATTCCTTGAGCTTTTCGAGAATTTTTTCGCGTTTTGCCTCCTGCGTGTCGCCGGAGGTGAGAATTTGCGTGATCTCTTTGTACTGCGAGCCTTTCAGTTCGTCCTGCAGGGCATTTGAAATGACCTGGAAGAATTCGTCGGTGGTTTCTGACGTTTTCGGCAGGCCGAGGATTTCAAGCTCGTCGATCGAGGCCTGGAGGATTTCGCGGCCCAGTTTCTTGCAACTGTCAAGATAGGTATTTGCCCCGGTCGTATCCCTTAGCGACCAGCTGGAATATTCGTACTCAATGCTCTCGATTTGCCGGATCTTCTGATTATTCACCCCGAAAATCCTTTCCAGGATAATAATCGTCGCCTTTTTCCAGGCATCCAGGTCGAAATCTTTCGTCTTTAGTTTTTCGATCTGGCCTTGAAGGAGCTTAATTTCATTTTCAGGCATGGGCGAATCGTTTATGCATGCTAAATTAGGCAAAAACATTGAAAGTTGAGTCGGAAGGTGTTCTTTTTGGCGTTTGGAGCTATTTCAAATCATCGTGGTGACGTCCCTGATTTATGTTGATATCTTCATCCTCCCTTTTTATCCGGGGATATTATCTTTGTAAAACATCGGAAACGTAAATTGATCTCCAAGCAAACCATAGCGCAAATCCTTGAAACTGCCCGGATCGAAGAGGTTATCGGGGAATTTGTCAAACTGAAGAAGAGCGGGCAGAACTACAAGGGTCTGAGCCCTTTCACCAATGAGCGGAACGCTTCATTTTACGTTTCCCCTGCCAAAGGCATATACAAGTGCTTCAGCTCGGGCAAGGGTGGCAATGTGGTGAATTTCCTGATGGAGCACGAGCACTTCACCTACCCCGAAGCCCTGCTGTTCCTTGCCAAAAGGTATGGCATCGCAGTTGAGGACGATGCACTCACTCCCGAAGAAATTCAGGCTGATAATGAACGGGAGACGCTGTTCCAGGTCAATGCTTTTGCCCAGAAGTTTTTTTCTGATTACCTGATGGAAACGGAGAAGGGTAAGGCCATTGGCCTGACCTACTTGCAGGACCGGGAACTTCGGATTGACACAATCCGGAAATTCCAGCTGGGGTACAGTCCGGATGTATGGGATGCCTTTACCAGGCATGCGCTGGAAAACGGCTACAAGCTGGAGTACCTGGAGAAGTTGGGACTGACAATCACGAGGGAAGAAAAAGCATACGACCGTTTCAGGGGCAGGATTCTGTTCCCTATCCATAATATTTCCGGTCGTGTCCTGGGTTTTGGGGGCAGGACCATGTCGACTGACGACAATATCCCGAAATACGTCAACAGCCCGGAATCCGAGATTTACAACAAGAGCCAGGTTCTTTACGGACTTTATTTTGCTAAGGGGGCCATCATCCGGCAGGATAACTGTTACCTGGTGGAAGGATACATGGACGTTATTTCGATGCACCAGGCAGGGATTGAGAACGTAGTAGCCTCTTCCGGGACATCGCTCACGGAGGAGCAGGTCAGGCTCATCAAACGGTACACGCAGAATGTGACCATCCTGTATGACGGCGATCCTGCAGGCATCAAGGCTTCGTTCAGGGGAATCGACATGGTGCTGGAACAGGGCATGAATGTTCGGATCGTGCTGTTCCCCGACAATGAGGATCCCGATTCGTATGCCCGGAATCATCGGAAAACCGAGCTGGAGGAACTCATCACCAGGGGAGCACAGGATTTTATAAGATTTAAGACGAACCTCCTGCTGAAAGAGGCAGCCGGTGATCCAATCAAGCGGGCCGGGTTGATAAAAGAGATTGTCGGAAGCATATCGCTGATACCTGATCCGATCTACCGTTCGGTATTCATCAAGGAATGCGGCAACCTGATGGAAATCCCGGAGGAGACGCTGATCAATTCCTTGAACCGGATCCTCCGACAGCGTAGCATGCAGCGCGCACAGCCGGAATCGGCAACGCTACCGGTGGAATATGCAGAATATCAGTCCAGGAAACAAGGTGAGTCCGAGCAGGATTACATCAACGATGTGGAACGATATCTTATTTATCTGCTTCTCTGTTATGGCAACCATGATCTTAAAATGAACGATGAGGAAAAGGTTTCTTCTCTCCCGGTATCACATGTCATAATCAATGAATTGCTCACGGATGAGATTACTTTGACCAACACCATTTATCAAAAAATATTGGAAGATTACAGGCAATTTGGCACGCAGGATGCCCATGTTGATGAGCGTGCTTTCATCAACCATGATAATCAGCAGATTGCGTTGAAAACGAGCGAATTGCTGATGAACGATTATCATCTGGCCGATTGGGCAAGATACAGGAGGAGAATAAGGACTGAGGAGGATGTTCTTTACGAGAATGTCACAAAGACCATATTGACATTAAAGCTTAAGACCATTGAGAAAAGGATTCATGCACTGACTCAAAAGATCAATGAGTCAGAGAATTTTGATGAAAATTTGATCCTGATCTCTCAAAAAAAGGACCTGGACAGTATCTGGAACCTGATCAGGAAGGCATTGGGGAGGGAGTGAACGGATTGATCCGTGGCCGTACGTCAATAATTTACTACGACGGAAGGTCAACTTTTGCAATTACGGCGAGGTTGGATTCAAAACACAACGGGGATCAATCCTTGTCGGATCGGTCCCCGTTCGCCCATCGGTTGCCGAAGCATCCTTTGGGTGCCAGGCTACTGTTATTTTGACTGACCTTTCGGATCGGGATCCTTGCGGTTCCTTTTCGTTTCCGGTACTGACCCTGGCATCCGGGTTCCTTTCGGTTCCTTTTATCCGGGGCCCTGGCTGGTCCGGCATATCCGCCGAAACGGAGTTAGCTTTCACTGCCATAGCTCGCTGGTCACCGGCTTAATCTCGCATCACCTTTCGGCTTTGTTTGTTTGGGCTCCCTCTGGCTTTACGGTGCCTTGCGGCGTTCCCTGGAGTTCGGGGCGGACTTTGGCGCTGCCTCCTCCTGACGGACTCAGCGTTGCTTCTGCCCTGTGACCTTGAGCCAGCCTTTTATCGCTGACCTGGTGAAACAAAGATAAGGCGGACCGGTAAGCGAAAGCAAGTTTTTTTCGTATTCAGTTTCCACAATATAATCACAACACTTATTAACAATTGTCAGTAACGTTATATTACAAAAACACAACGGGGACCTACCCTTGTCGGATCGATCCCCGTTCATCCATTGGTTGCCGTAGCTTCCATCAGACGCCAGGCTACTGTTATTCTGGTCAACCTTAGAGTCCGGTCCCTTTCGGTTCCTTTTTCGTGGGGCCCTGGCTGGTCCTGCATGTCCACCGAAATGGATTTAGCTTTGCCTGCCATAGCTTTCCGACCGCCGGTCCTCCTCTCGCATCACCTTTCGGCTTTGTCTGCCTTGGACTCCCCCTCACTGTCCGGTGCCTTGCGGCGATCCCGGGGGTTCGGGGCGGACTTTGGCGCTGCCTCCTCCTTGCGGACTCAGCGTTGCTTCTGCCCTGCGACCTTGAGCCAACCTTTTATCGCTGACCTGGTGAAACAAAGATAAAGCCTGCCAAGGAGCGAAAGCAAGTTTTTCTCGACTTCGATATAAACAAGAAAGTCACCGGAGTTATTAACAATTGTTGATAATGTGGTTGTTTGAAGGTGGAAATACTGTTTTATCTCCCCATGACCACCCTCTCGATCACCTTCGGAAAATGAAGGTATTCCAGCGCATGTACCTTTGATGCGATGCTTTCCGCTGTGTCGCCGGGCAGTATCTCAAAAGAATCCTGAAAAATGATCTGCCCCGAATCATATTGTTCATTTACATAATGAATGCTGATCCCGGTGCGCTTTTCTCCCGCCTGGATCACGGCCTGGTGAACTTTTTCACCGTACATTCCCTTACCGCCGTATTTTGGCAGCAGGGCCGGATGTATGTTAATGATCCCGGAGGGATAGGCCTTCAGCAGATAATCGGGAATGAGCCACAGAAAGCCGGCCAGGATTAAAAAATCCACCCGGAAGGCCCTTAGCCTTTCCAGGACTGCCTCACTTTTATAAAATTCCTCCCGGCTGAATACTACCGTCGGAATACCCAGCTTTTCAGCCCTTTTCAGGACATAAGCATCAGGCTTGTTGGCCAAAATCAGGGATACTTTTATATCAGGGTGCCCCCTGAAGTACTCTGCAATGTTCTGGGCATTCGTGCCGCTCCCTGAGGCGAAAATGGCTAAGTGGTGCATCCGGTCGGTTTTTTATGGCCAAAGTTAGCCATTATCCCCGGATTGTATAAATATATACAATGGAATCAATATAATTGAATGATAGCTGCTTACAAACTTCAATCTCCAAAATTTTTCTAAAAATATTGCTTTTAAACAATATTTATGTTTTCTTTGCACACTTGTTTAACCAAAATCATTTAAGTATGTCGGACATAGCAACCAGAGTCAAAGCTATCATAGTTGATAAGCTTGGTGTAGACGAAAACGAAGTTACTCCTGAAGCCAGTTTCACAAACGATTTGGGAGCTGATTCCCTCGACACGGTTGAACTGATCATGGAATTTGAAAAAGAATTCAACATCGCCATTCCAGATGACGCTGCGGAGAAGATCGGAACAGTTGGTGACGCAATCAAGTATATTGAAGAAAACGCCAAGTAATTCTAATTTTCTTACATGCCAAACCGCCGAGTAGTTATTACCGGACTTGGTGCCCTGACCCCATTGGGCAATACGGTCGAAGAAACCTGGACCGCATTGATCAATGGGGTTAGTGGTGCTGCAAGGATCACACATTTCGATCCCGAAAACTTTAAGACCCAGTTTGCCTGCGAAGTGAAAAACTTCGACCCGAATGTTTATTTCGATCGCAAAGAGGCCAGAAAGTATGATCCTTATACCCATTTCGCCATCGCAGCAGTGGATCAGGCAGTCGTTGACACCGGCATTGATCTTGAAAAGATTGACAAAGAGCGGATTGGTGTTATCTGGGCATCCGGTATAGGCGGACTCGAGACCTTTGAAAATGAGGTTACACTCTGGGCTAAAGGAGACGGGGTCCCCAGGTTCAGTCCTTTTTTCATACCCAAAATGATTGCGGACATAGCCGCCGGGCACATCTCGATACGATATGGCTTTATGGGCCCGAACTTCGCCACTGTATCGGCGTGCGCTTCTTCTGCCAACGCAATGGTTGACGCCCTGAACTATATACGACTGGGATATGCCGATATGTTCATCACCGGCGGCTCGGAAGCTTCCATCACACCCGGAGGCGTCGGTGGATTCAATTCCATGCATGCCATCTCCACCCGCAACGATGATCCGAAAACCGGTTCCAGACCTTTTGATAAAGACAGGGATGGTTTTGTTCTGGGAGAAGGAGGCGTTTGCCTTGTTTTCGAAGATCTTGAACATGCAAAAGCAAGAGGGGCAAAGATCTATGCCGAAGTTGGCGGTGGTGGCCTTTCAGGCGATGCCTACCATATGACTTCGCCCCATCCGGACGGCAAGGGCGCTATCATATCCATGAAATTTGCCCTGAAAGATGCCGGCCTGAAACCGGAAGATATCGACCATATCAACACTCATGGAACCTCCACGCCCCTCGGAGATATCGCTGAACCCAGGGCAATTATCGGAACTTTCGGAGACCATGCCTACAAAATCAGCATTAATTCCACCAAATCCATGACCGGCCACCTTCTCGGTGCCGCCGGAGCTATCGAAGCCATGGCCACTGTCCTGGCTATTAAAAATGATATTGTACCACCAACCATTAACCATTTCACTGACGACCCTGAAATCGATAATAACCTCGATTTCACCTTCCATACCGCCAGAAAAAGGGTCATCCATGCAGCCCTTAGCAACACTTTTGGATTCGGAGGCCACAATGCCTCAATCATCTTTAAGAAATACCAGGATTAAAGGTCTGGTTTACTGATGTTTCTGAAATTCATCCTGGTCCAGTTCTCCAAAGAAAAAACACTTTATTCTGCTGTTAAAAACCTGTTCGGGTATTATCCCGGCAATATCCGGTTATATAAGGTCGCCCTTTCTCATAAATCTGCCCCGCAACTGTGGACCAAAGGCCAGCAGGTTAATAACGAACGCCTTGAATATCTCGGGGATGCTGTTCTAAGTTCAATCATCGCCGATTACCTTTATAAAAAATTCCCTTATCAAAATGAGGGATTCCTGACTGAGATGCGCAGCCGGATCGTCAGCCGTAGCCGATTGCACAAACTATCCCTGAAAATGGGAATCGACAAGCTTATCTTTCATGGCACCGGCACCTTTACGGCAAGCAAATCCATTTACGGGGACACTTTCGAAGCGCTCATTGGCGCTATCTACCTGGATCGGGGATATGATTTCACACGCAGTGTGATCATCCGGCGGATCATCGATGTCCACCTGGATATGGATGATATCGAAAAAACCGATACGAACTTTAAAAGCAGGATCCTGGAGTATGCCCAAAGGGAAAAACGCCAGCTTGAATTTAAGGTGATCGAGGAACTGGGCGACGGCCATCGCAGGCAATACCTGGTGGAGCTTTATATCGATAATGTGCCTATCTCGCGCGGACAGGATTACTCCATTAAATCAGCCGAACAGTTTGCCGCCGAAAAAGCCTGCGAGAAACTGTTCGAGGAATGAGAGGAAGTGCTTACCTTTAGGAAAAATATAAATTTAGAATTTAGAATTTTGAATTCGGGTCTTATGAATATGAAAAAGTATTCTGTCTTCATACTTTACTTTGGGATTTTTCATCTGCTTCTTTCCTCATGTTCTTCCAATGAAGAAATACCGGTCATTTCGCCCGACGGCCGGAATGTCATCGTATTCTTACTGGAAGACGGAACCCCCTCATACCTGGTCAGGAGGGATAATCAAATCATTATTGATTCATCAGCTCTTGGTTTTGAGTTAAAAGGGAAAGATTTTCTCAAAGATGGGTTCAAATTAAAGGAAGCCAAACTGAGCGGCAACTACGACCGCTGGGAACCGGTGTGGGGACAAAGGAGCCGGATCTATGACCGTTATAGTCAATTACTGGTGACCCTCGAAGAAAAGGAATCACCAGGACGCATCCTGCAGGTTGAATTAAAGGCTTTCGACGATGGGGTGGCTTTCCGTTATGTCGTCCCGGAACAGGAAAATCTGAAGAAGGTCGAGATCATGGAGGAGCTGACCCGGTTTAAATTTTCGGAAGATTACAGCACCTGGTGGATACCCGGGGATTATGACAATCACGAGTACCTTTACCGTAATACCCCATTAAGCGCTGTTGATTCAGTGAATACGCCTTTCACAATGGAATCATTGACTGACAGCTTATGCATCAGCGTTCATGAAGCGAGCCTGGTGAATTACCCGGAGATGAGGCTTTTCAGGTCGAAAGACGATCCGCTTATGCTTGAGTGCCGCCTGGTGCCCTGGCCGGATGGCGTGAAAGCCAGAGTTGATGTGCCTTTCCAGACTCCATGGAGGACCCTCCAGCTCTCCGATGATGCCGGCGGGCTCATCGAATCGACCATGATTCTGAATCTGAATGAACCGTCGAAAATAGAAGATGTTTCCTGGATCCAGCCGATGAAATATGTCGGGATCTGGTGGGGAATGCACATTGGTAAATATACCTGGGCTTCGGGGCCGAAACATGGCGCCACCACTGAGAATGCGAAGAGATACATAGATTTTGCCGCCAATAACAACATTCCTGGGGTCCTGGTGGAGGGATGGAACAAAGGCTGGGAAAGATGGGTCGACGGGGTGGAATTCCCCATGATGGAAGCTTATGAAGACTATGACCTGGAAGAAGTGGCTTCTTATGCCAGGGACAAAGGCGTTTATCTGATAGCCCACAATGAAACTGCTGCCAATGCTGAGTTTTACGAAACGGAAATCGACTCAGCCTATGCCTTGTATCAAAAGCTCGGGATTCGTGCCATAAAAACGGGATATGTGGGAAAAATAAGGCCTTTGGGACAGTATCATCACGGTCAGTGGATGGTCAATCACCAGGCCATGGTGATTGAAAAAGCGGCGAAAAACCAGATCATGGTGGATGCGCATGAGACGGTAAAAGCCACAGGCCTGGAGCGTACCTGGCCGAACTTTATGTCGAGGGAATGGGGAAGGGGCAATGAATACGAAGCCTGGAGCGATGGGAACCCTCCCGATCATACCTGTATCCTGCCATTCACCAGGGTGCTTGCCGGGCCATTCGATTACACCCCCGGCATCTTCGGCATCTTCTTCAAAGAATATAAACCGGATAACCGGGTACATACCACACTGGCCAAGCAACTGGCGCTGATGGTAATCATTTACAGCCCGTTACAGATGGCGGCGGATATTATTGAAAATTATGAACACCCTGCTTTCCAGTTCATCCGTGATGTTCCTGCCAACTGGGATGACACGAAGGTCCTCAACGCCAGGATAGGGGATTATGTGACCATCGCCCGGAAGAAGAACAATACCTGGTACATGGGGTCCATAACGGACGAAAACAACAGGGATTTCACGCTTAAACTTGATTTCCTGGATGATGACACCCAGTATGAAGCCGTCATTTATGGGGATGGTCCCGAGGCGGACTGGGAGACGAATCCTTTGGATTATATTATTACGAAGAAACTGGTCAGGAAGGACGACGAATTCAGGATCTTACTGGCTAGGGGAGGAGGAATGGCAGTAGTCCTGCGACCGGTGTAGGATTCAAGATCCTTCGGGCCCAACCCTCAGGACATGTTCAGAACACCAGAATGGCAAAAAAGTTAAAAATATCGGCTGAAGTCACCTTCGATTACACCATGTTCGGAGTAGCATGCCATTTGAAGGACTACCGTTTCGTATTCTTTCTGAATGCCGCACTGGGATTCCGGTTCAAAAGGGTGGACGATCTGATGATAAAGGATGGGGAGGCGGAGAAAGCCTATTCATTCTTTTTGTACCATCATCCGGACCAGCGGCGCAATTACTACCTGGTATCCAATTACAATGAGTCGGGACGTCTGATCCCTGCTGAAAAGGGAGCGGATTTTTTCATCATTACGGACGATATTCTGCCTTCTGAAGACAAGAGGCAACTGATCACAAGCATCCAGTCGGTCCATCAGGTCCTGGCAGCTTATGAAATCCCCCGGACGAAAGCAAAAAATTTAGAGGTGATCTTCCAGGAGATCGAGATGCATTTTCTGGAAGATTAGACGGCCCCGGTAAACTGCCTTAAAAACCGGACATCATTCTCGAAAAACAACCGGATATCCTGGATCCGGTATTTCAGGATGGTTATCCTTTCAATGCCCATGCCGAATGCAAATCCGGTATATTCGTTGCTGTCAATGCCGCAGTTCTCCAGCACATTCGGGTCCACCATGCCGCAGCCCAGGATTTCAACCCACCCGGAATATTTGCAGATGGGGCAGCCCTTTCCGCCACAGACAAAGCATGAGACGTCCATTTCGGCCGATGGTTCCGTGAACGGGAAATAACTTGGCCGGAACCGGACCTGGGTACCCTCACCGTACATCTCATGCGCGAAATAGTAAAGGGTTTGCTTCAGGTCGGCGAAGGAAACGTCATGATCGACATAAAGGCCTTCCACTTGATGAAAGATACAGTGAGCGCGGGCCGAGATGGCTTCATTACGGAACACGCGGCCGGGATAGATCTCCCGTATCGGTGGTTTTCGCTGCTCCATGGCACGGATCTGGACCGAGGATGTATGGGTACGAAGCAGGATATCCGGATTTTTTCCAATGAAGAAGGTGTCCTGCATATCGCGGGCCGGATGATCCTGCTGAAAATTCAGGGCCGTGAAGTTATGCCAGTCGTCTTCGATCTCTGGGCCTTCGGCTACTACGAAACCGATCCGGTTGAAGATCCGGATGATCTCGTTACGTACGACCGACAGCGGGTGCCTGGAGCCCAGGGGCTGGAAGTCGGCAGGCAAGGTCAGGTCGATATCGGATTTAGTTTCCACGACTGAGCTTTCGATCTGTTCTTTCAGGGCATTGACTTTATCCTGTGCCGAATTTTTCAGGATATTCAAAGCCTGCCCCACTTCCCGGCGCTGTTCCGGTGGTACGTTCCTGAATTCCTCGAACAAGGCGGGAATAAGGCCTTTTTTGCTGAGATACCTGATCCGGAATTGCTCCAGCTCT
This sequence comes from uncultured Bacteroidales bacterium, assembly GCA_964619555.1. Taxonomy (GTDB): domain Bacteria; phylum Bacteroidota; class Bacteroidia; order Bacteroidales; family JAGOPY01; genus JAGOPY01. Next base: position 11,061 of record CAZUDV010000004.1, read on the forward strand.
TCAGCGTTATGCGTGGAGAAGGAATCGATCTCGGAGAGGTACTGTTTGATCAGGTCGTGCATATTCAGTGCTGATGAACCCACCCCCTGGCCCCCTCCCTTCGAGAAGGGAGGGGGCCAGGGGGTGAGATTATTGATTTATTCCAGAATCTCGACCGTCATAGTCACTGGCTTGAGTGGTTTGTCGCCGGCATCGCGCGGCACGGCGGCAATTTTATCGACCACTTCATAACCGCTCACCACTTCTCCGAAAACGGTATATCCACCATCCAGCCAGGGGGCCCCACCGACGGTGGTATAGATTTTCCTCTGCTCGGGAGTGAACTTGATCTTCAGACGCGTTTCGTAATTGTTCAGGGTGGCTTCGTCCAGAACAGAGCCCTGAACGATATAGAACTGGCATCCGGAAGATTTCTTTTCGGGATTGACGTTGTCGCCCATGCGGGCTGCGGCCAGGGCACCTTTTTTATGGAAGTGATTGGGAGTGATCTCAGCGGGGATTGTATAACCGATATCGGCCCGGCCATCCTTATTGCCTCCTCCCTGGATCATGAATTGCGGAATGATTCGGTGGAACGGGGAACCATCGTACCATCCCTCCTTAATATTCTTTATGAAATTATCCCGGTGTTTCGGTGTATCATTGTAAAGTTTGAGGGTGATATCCCCGAATTCGGTTTTGACAAGGACCAGGGTCTCGGTGCCTGATTTGCTTTGCGGGGTGCTCTGCGAGCAACCTGATTGCTGAATAGCCATGAACAGAACGATTAGGATTATAACTGCATTTTTCATAGTGGATCGTATTTAATTGGATCGATGGGGCAAAGGTAGAAAATTCCTGTTAAAGTGTGGAGTTCAGGGTTTGTTCTGATTTCGCCCTGTTTTTTCAAGGAAACAGTGCCGGCAGAGGGGCTCATAATTATCCGTCTCACCCAGCACGACGAGCCCCTGCTTATCGACTGTGCGGTGCGAATACTGGGCAAGGCCGCCGCAACTGATGCAAATGGCATGGACCTTATCCACATACTCTGCCGTGGCCAGCAATGCCGGCATCGGCCCGAACGGCTTGCCTGTATAATCCATATCCAGTCCCGCCACGATGACCCGCGTGCCCGCATCTGCCAGCTTATTGCAAACGGTAACGATCTCGTCATCGAAGAACTGGGCCTCATCGATTCCAACAACATCATAATCATGAGAATAGAGCAGGATCTGAGAGGCTGCCTGGACAGGAGTGGATGGGACCGAGTGATCATCATGGGAAACGACATGTTCCGTATGATACCGTGTGTCGATAGCCGGCTTGAAGATCTGAACGGTCTGGCGGGCAATCTGGGCACGGCGTAAACGGCGGATGAGCTCTTCGGTCTTACCGGAAAACATCGATCCGCAGATCACTTCGATCCAGCCTGATCTTGCTTTGCCGCTTTTTTGACGTTCCAGGAACATGGGTTGGTTGTTTCTTGTTTCTAGTTTCTAGTATCTAGTTTCTGGTTTTTGGTTTCTGGTTTCTGGTTTCTGGTTTTTGGTTTCTGGTTTCTGGTTTCTGGTTTGGGATTGTGCTAATCTGAACTCAAAAGTAGTATTTTCCTTTTTAGGATAAACTATAAGTCAGCCGTTTGTCCACCCTCAGGTCCTGACCATTATTAACAGTCAACAGAATACTCATGCATGATCGCGGTTTACTCCCTTTCAACCCCCCTGTTTTCCGCTAATTTTTTCTATGGAAGTTTTCAACCAGGTTCAGGGACTATTGCCATTATATTTTTGTATGGTCAAGTCAACGTAAATTCAACAACAGCAAAAAATGAATGCCATGAAAAATATAGTCCTTGCATTGTTCGCACTCCTGCCAGCCCTTTGGGCCACCGCCCAGGAGAACCATCTTCCGGCCATAAACCTGAGAGACGTGGATGGGAAAGTGGTTTGTGCCTCTTCGATCACCGATTCCGGCAGGGCAACCTTGCTGGTCTTCTGGAAATCCTCGAGCATCAAATGTTGTGAAAACCTGGAAACCCTTTATGATGCCTGGACCAATAACCTTAAGGCAAAAGGGATCAAGCTGGTTGCCATTTGCATCGATTGCAACGGCTCCTGGACTCATGTCAAGCCGATCGTAAATGGAAATGACTGGGACTTTGAGACGTATATTGATGTCAATGGGGATTTTAAACGGGCCATGAGTATTGGCGATGGCCCCTGCTCGCTGCTGTTCGACCAGGACCAGAACCTTGTCTACTGGTACAACGCAGCCTGCACCGGCAGCGAGGAATATATCTGCCATAACCTTCTTGAGCACCTGTACCCGGGGATGGTAAACAACGATTTCAAAGGATTTTCAGCTAAGAAGTAAAGCCGGATTCAACAGGGGGATATATTGGTGCAGGTATATAACTGGAATTTTTTCAGCATATTCGGGCAACTATTTTTACCTGTTGCCCGGTCCCCCAATCCAACCTCATCGGCCTGACCACTTCATACAACGGCGTTGGCCGGGAACAGTCCCACCTTTCGACCCACCGGGAAATCCTTCCGGAACGACAGTAAGGCTTGGTTTGCCGGTGCAGAGTCGATAGCCGATAGTCGTTTGTCAGAGTTCTACTGATGGTTGATGCGATAACTAAAAATTTCCTGGCGTTGGTTAATCCAAACGGCCCGTTCATTAATTAATCGAATATTTGCTTTTCCGGCAGCGTATTTTTATATTGTATAAAGTCGAATTAAGATTAACCCCGGAAGGAAAAATTATTCCGCTTTTTCAATACGGGAATTACGTGCCAAGCGTCAGATATATTAAAGCGGTTATTTTTTGGGTTGCCCGGGAATAGATAATGATTCCCGGGTTTTTATATGGCGAACTGCCTGATATAACTTGACTATTGATTTTTCATTATTATCTCCTTATATTTAGGGTTGATTATTAATCCGCCGAGGCTAGCAATCAAATGACCAAACGATTATACCTGTTATCGGTTTTGATCATCGCTGTGTTAGTTACCCGGGGCCAGATTGAGATTACCGGAAGAGTTACGCACTCAGAATCAGGGGAAAGTCTTGCCGGAGTCAATATCAGCGTGAAAAATTCTTTATCAGGGACTTCCTCTGATTCGGAAGGACGTTTTGTTTTAATGCTTTCCGAAGCAGGTCATATATTGATATTCAGTCATATCGGAATGATCACAAAAGAAATCCCTGTTACAGGGGATACCTTGCTGAATGTTCAGCTTCAGCCTGATCTTTTAATGATGGAAGGTATTGTGGTCACGGCAATCGGGATAAAACAAAAGCAAAAAGCGCTGGGATATTCCATTCAGGAACTTCAGGGAGCAGAGTTACGGCAGGTCCATAACGATAACTTCCTGAACTCCGTTACGGGTAAAATAGCAGGAGTGATGGTCAATAGTTCTTCCGGCTCAGCAGGTGCATCCTCCTTTATAACAATCCGGGGGCCTTCCTCGATTGATGGTAATAATCAACCGCTGTTCATCCTGGATGGCATTCCCATTTCCAACAGGACCGCATACAATGTCGGCGGTGGCGTGGATATGTCGAACAGGGCGATGGATATCAATGCTGATGATATCGAATCGGTTACGGTCCTGAAAGGAGGAGCAGCCTCGGCCCTGTATGGCATTAGGGCAGCCAATGGCGCCATCGTGATCACCACCCGGAAAAGGGATAAAACACAGGATGGCAGGCTTACCACTGTTTTCCGTACAGCCCTGACTTTTGATAAAGTCTCCCGGCTTCCGCGTCTGCAAAATAGTTATGGTCAGGGAATGTATGGCACCTGGATGTCCGGCGCTCCGACCTCCTGGGGCCCCAGGCTCGATACTTGCAGCTATTCACTGCAACCGGAAGACTGGCAGTACCCCGAGTTTGATGCAGATGGAGCCGTCGTCAGCAAAAATGATCCGTCAGGAACAGGTGAAACTGTTAAAACTTATGATCAGCACGATTTTTTTCAAACCGCCATTTCACAGCAATACGCACTTGAACTGTCAGGCGGGAACGAACAGGCGTCATTCCTGACCTCGGCTTCCTGCAATAATTCGCAGGGAGTGGTGCCGGGAAACACATGGAAACGGTTCACCTTAAGATTGAATGGTGATGCAGACCTGTCAGAGCATTTCAAGCTTTTTGCCGGAGCTGCTTATATTCACTCGGGAGGCGACAGGATCCAGAAAGGTGACAATACCTCATCGGTTATGCTGGGCCTTCTGCGCACCCCGCCGACTTTTGACAATGCAGCCGGATATGAGCTGGAAGACGGTTCTCAGCGCACCTATCGCCATGGCACGGGTTACGACAATCCTTTCTGGACCATCGACAAGAATAAATTCTTCGATGAGGTGGACCGGATCATCGGTCATGCCGGATTTAACTGGATGTTTACCGATTGGCTGACATTGAATTACCAGCTTGGGATAGACTATTACCGGTGGGACTGGAAGAATTATTTTGCCAAAGGATCAGCCGATCATCCGGAAGGATACGTCTGGCTAAATAATTACAATGAGAGAAATTTGAACTCCGATTTAATGCTGAAGGCAGACCACCGCTTCGGGAAAAACTGGCTTGCCGGAATCACCATCGGGCATAATATGTTTGAAACATACAGTACCGAGCTTTCATCGACCGGAAGCGGTCTGGTGTTGCCTGATTTTTACGACCTCCGGAATGCGGTAGATGTCAATTCCACTGAATATGCGATGCAGGTCAGAAGAGCGGCATTCTTCGGGATCCTGGAGGTCTCTTTCCGGGATATGATTTTTCTTTCCGTAACCGGACGAAATGAATGGTCCACTACGCTTCCGCCCCCGGACAATTCTTTCTTCTATCCTTCGGTCAGCCTTTCCTGGGTTTTTACAGAACTGCCATTTTTCAGGGAAAGCCAGGTCCTGCCATTCGGAAAGCTCCGGGTTTCTTTCGCACAGGTCGCCAATGACGCGGAACCATACCGGACAACTACCGGATACACCACCTATACATTGAATTCGATCTTCTCCGGCACCGGTCTGACATTTCCACTGCTTGGAAAACCCGGATTCACAGTGGATAACACCATCGGAAATGACGACCTTAAACCTGAAAGGACCACAACCTGGGAGATCGGAACGGACCTTAGCTGGCTGAATAACCGGATATCACTGGACTTTACTTATTTCAGCCGGTACCATGAAGACCTGCTGTTGAATGTGCCTTTGTCGGGCACAACGGGGTATTATTACAGTTATATGAATGCAGGTGAAATGGAATCCAGTGGGATCGAACTTGTGCTGGGATTGGCGCCGGTAAGGAATTCCACCTGGATATGGAACTCAAATGTCAATTTCACCAGGATCAGGAACGAGGTCAAAAAGCTGGCTCCGGGCGTGGATGCCGTAGTGCTTGCCGCCGGACCGGCCTACCTGGCGGCTTACGAGGGCTATCCGTACCAAAGCTATTTTGCCTATGACTGGCTTAGGGATGAAAATGGGAAACTGATTATTAATGATAATCCACAGAGTTCTGCTTATGGTTTTCCCATGGGCAATTATGATACGGTAATTTATATGGGGAATTACCTGCCGGACTGGACTCTGGGCTGGATTAACACGATCCAATGGAAAAAGCTCACTTTTTCATTCTTAATCGATGTAAAAAAAGGTGGAAACCTTTTAAACGGAACCCGGGGATCGCTTTATTATTTCGGGAATCATGCCGACCAGGAATCGCGCGAACCGGATGATCTTTACATATTTAATGGGGTCAAACTTTCGGATGGCAGTCCTAACGACATCCCGGTCGTGAAAGATGCAAACTGGTATTTTACCGGTGAAGGCAGTACTTTCACCGGTCCGGGTGGCGATTATATCGATCGGGCCGGTTGGGTGCGCCTGAGGGAAATTTCTGTCAGTTATGAGTTCGGACCATTCAACCTGGGAAATTCCGGAATAAGTTCTTGTATCCTGTATGTTTCAGGGAGAAACCTGTGGTTGAGCACCCGGTACGATGGAATTGACCCCGAAACCAGTCTTTTTGGTTCGACCAATGCACAGGGAACGGATTATTATAATATGCCCGGAACGAAAGGCATAACGGCCGGATTACGAATTTCATTCTAAAATGATGGCAGATCAAAGGAAATATGGAATAATGGAAAAAAAGGATCCGGATCACCGGATAACATCTTTCATCCCAGGCGGGCTGCTGATCATTGCTTTGATGATAGGCCTGGTATCCTGCAGCAAATGGATCGATGAGGAAATCAATGTCGATCCGAATCAGCCCGGTGACGTGACCATGGATGCTTTATTGTCGTTCATCGAGGCCGATGTGGCTTTTAAAATGGCCGGCAGCGCCGAGCTGATAGGTACCCAGGCTATCTGGTTGCAACAGCTCGATGGAATAGACAGGCAGGCGCTGGCGACCTCCAATTATTCCTTTGATCCTTACTTATTTATCTGGATCTGGGGGGATGCCTATGCCGAGATCCTGATGGATGCTAAAACACTGACCGCTAAGGCCAGGGCAGCAGGATCTCCCCATTTTGAGGGCATTTCCAATATACTTGCTGCCATTACGCTCGGACAGCTGACCGATTCATGGGGTGATATCCCTTGGTCAGAAGCCCTGCAGGGAAATGAGATGACTCAGCCTGCCTATGACAGTCAGGAATCAGTCTATGAATCGATACATCAATTGCTGGATGACGCTATCGATTCATTATCCGCTTCACCGGATAATAATATCATTAACGGAGATTATTTTTATAATGGTGATTGGACGAAATGGCTCCGGGCAGCCCATGCCCTGAAAGCCAGATACTACCTGCACCTCACAAAAAGATGGGGGAATCAGGCTTATGAGAAAGCGCTGGAAGAAATTCCCCTGGCATTTTCAGGCAATGATGATGACCTGCAGTTTAATTACGGTACCGGGGAAACAGAGTCCAATCCATTTTATCAATTTATGCAGGAGAAGGATAATGTGCGGATGGGAGCTTATTTGATCGATTTATTGAAGATGAATGATGATCCGCGACTTGTCATGTATGCACTGCCGGATGCTTCAGGTAATTACTCCGGATCGGCCCCCGGACAAACCGATGTGAATGCTTCCCGGCCCGGACTTGCTTTTACCGCCCCGGATGCTCCCACATATATCATTACTTATGCAGAGATGCTGTTTACAAAGGCAGAAGCACTGTTAAAAACCGGAACGGCTGATGCTGAAGTAAGGTCCGTTTTGCTGGAAGCGGTGACCGGATCCCTGAAAAAGTTCGAAGTGACCGACCAGGATTGGCTTGCAGCGTATGGACAAAAGCTCGGCCAACTGGAAGGCGAGGAACTTTTTGCAGAGATCATGGTACAGAAGTACATCGCTTCCTTTTATCAACCCGAGGCGTACCATAGCTGGCGCAGAACCGGCTATCCCGTCATTCCGCCCAATCCTTCCGGACAGATCTCCGTAATCCCCCGGCGTTTTCTCTATCCCATTTCGGAACAGGTTTACAATTATAATACCCCGAAGGGGAAAAACCTGACCGACCCGGTTTGGTGGGATGAATAAACCGATCCAGACTTATGAATCGAATGCGGCGCTTTTTCTTTTTGTTAAAAATCCCTTAAAATCCATTACCTCTATAACATATTGCGGATTAATAAGTTATTCCATTAAATCAATTTAATCCTGTCATCCATGGAAAAATACATCGACATTCACTGCCATCCGGCATTGAAACCCTACAGCAGGAGTTTCAGCAAAGGAAAAATAAACAGTAAAAACCGCAACCACAGAAATTCGGTTTGGCGTTATGATCCTCCGACAGCGTCTGATAAACTGCTGAATTTTGCTGGCACTCTCACCAAGTTTTCACAATCCAATTTCACTTCCCTGGCCAGGGGTAACTTTGGAGCTGTCTGCATTTCCCTATATCCCATGGAGAAAGGGTTCCTGGTCCCTGATTTCGGGACTGGCCTGGTAGCGGATATCCTCGCCAACTTTGTGCTGGAGATCGGTAAAGACCGGGTTAACTTCATCCAGAAGCGTAAGGATTATTTCTCCGATATGGAAGGCGAATATGATTTCTACAGGCAGCTTCACGGAGTGAAATTCAAGCTTAACAGAGAGGACCATTACCAGTACCGACTGGTCAGGTCATTCTCGGATATCCAGGAGAATGAGCTCAGCAAGGAAAATATCATCTCTGTCGTTGTGACAATAGAAGGCGGGCATGCCTTTGATACCGGCCTTGGGAAGGACAATGCACCGGAATCCAGGGTCCTCGCAAATGTCAAAAAGGTGAAGAACTGGGAATTCAGGCCCTTCTTCATCACCTTTGCCCACCATTTCTATAACGATCTGGCAGGGCATTGCGCCAGCCTGGCCCCGATCCTGACGAAATTGCTGGATCAGAGCAGGGGTATCGGGGAAGGTTTTACAGACCTGGGCTGGAAAGTGCTCGATTTACTTCTTGATAATACAGACGGGAAACGTATCTATATAGACATCAAACATTTAAGCCCGCTTGCCCGGAAGCAGTATTTCAATCACCTGGATACGAAACACTCCGGGGAAAATATCCCGGTCATCATCAGCCATGGAGCGGTGAACGGCCTGAGGTCCGTGGAGGATCCTGTGGTCAGGATCCCATCCAGCCAGGGAATGTTCAATAGCTCCGATATAAACTTTTACGATGTGGAGATGGTGGAAATGGCAAAACGCGATGGTTTGATCGGTATCCAGATGGATGAACGCCGTCTCGGTGACCAGGCCCTGCTAAAACAGATCAACGGAAAAATAGCCCGCAGGAAAATACTTTTCCATCGTTCCAGGCTATTTTGGAACCAGGTCAGGCACATCGCAGAAGTCCTAGATGAAGCGGGTTATTTCGGATGGGGGATCCAGTCGCTCGGTACCGATTTCGATGGAGTCGTGGATCCGCTCAATGGATTCTGGACATCGGAAGAACTGGTTTTCCTGGATGATTATCTCCTTAAACATGCCTACAACTACATGCAATCCGAAGGGAAAAACCTGAAAATTGCCGGTAATCGCAATATCGATCCCGAAGAGATCGTTGCACGGGTGATGACGGATAATGCCTATGGATTCCTGAAAAAGTACCTGGGGTAGAAAGTTGTAATACATGGTAATACGTTGTAATACATGGTAATACGGTCGTAATTCCAACCCCCCATAAAACAACTGCATAATAACCGACATACCTCTCCGAATCAATTTTCTTCATAACTTTATAGCCTGATTGCAAGGTTTATTCGATGTTTAAAATTGCCGGAAATGGATAAAAGAGTATTGATAGGAGTGATCAGTGAAAAACTTGAGATCATCCAGGAACAATTCTCCATAATTAAAGATTATGATGGAAAGATTCCCGTGATTGAAATAGATCTCCTGATGTCTAACATCCGTGACCTGTATGAACTTTTCGTTACCCTTCAGCAGGAGACCTCAGGCCTGCCATCGACGAAGCCCGAAACGGCCTCAGGGAAATCCTCTGCCGTCATGGCCCCGTCGATCCTTGGCTTTGAACCAATGATCGAGCCGGAAGAACCGTCGGTCATAAGTTCAGAACCAACCTGGCATCCGGAACCCGAACCCGAACCCAGAAACCAGGAACCAGAAACCAGTAGCCCGGAACCCGAACCAGAAATCCGAAACCAGGAACCAGAAACAAGTAACCCGGAACAAGAAACAAAAAACAAGAAACAAGAAACCACAATCCCGGATCCTCATCACATCCAGCCGGAAACCAGACCGCAGCGGACAACTTTTGACCTGTTTTCGGAAGGCAGCCCGGGCACCCTGGCAGACCGGTTTAAGGAAAATCCGGAAAAACGGGTGGCAGATAAATTATCAGAGAATAAAATAGTCGACCTGCGCTCCACGATTGGTATCAATGACAAATTTCTGTTCATCAACGAGCTTTTTGACGGCAATATGCGGATCTATGATGAAGCCGTCGGAAAGCTGAACGATTGCCTGACACTGGCACAAGCCGATCTGCTGTTACTGGACCTGAAAATTGTGTACAACTGGGACGGTGAATCACCTACCGTAAAGAAATTCGTGGAACTGGTCCGCAGGAAATTCTGATCGGGATGGCAAAGCTTTACCTGGTTCCAACCCCTATCGGAAATTTCAGTGATATAACCCTGAGGGCCCTGGAGGTGCTCAAACTGGTCGATGTAATCCTTGCTGAAGATACCCGGAAAACAGGCATCCTGCTGAAACATTTCGATATCAGCAAAAAACTCACTGCCCACCATCAATTCAATGAGCATAAAACCGTCAAGGGAATTGCGGAAAGAATTGAAAATGGTGAAAATATTGCCCTGGTCACCGATGCCGGCACACCCGGAATCTCTGACCCCGGCTTCCTGTTGATCCGTGAATGCATACGCACCGGTGTCGAGGTGGAATGCCTGCCGGGCGCAACTGCCTTCGTCCCGGCGCTTGTCAACTCCGGCCTTCCCTGCGACCGCTTCCTTTTCGAAGGCTTTCTCCCGGTGAAAAAAGGGCGAAAGACCAGGCTGGAAGCACTGGCCGAAATGGATTGCACCATTGTCCTCTACGAATCCACACACCGTATCTTAAAAACCCTCGAAGAATTGTCATTGTACTTTGGAAGTGACCGCCCTGCAAGCGTTTCAAGAGAACTGACCAAGATTTATGAAGAGACGGTCAGGGGCCCGCTTTCTTATCTGTCATCCTATTACCAGGAACATCCCGTTAAAGGAGAATTTGTCATCATCGTCGGAGGAAGGGAATAAGTAACTGGAAAATTGTCCGGCAACGTACAATTATGTACGCTTTACGGACAACCACTCCTTTTATTTTCATCCTCATCTCAACTTTAAATAACTAATATACAATGCGTTAACAACTTTGGCACGCTTTGTGAACATTTATTCATTGTTTCCAATTTTAATATTTGCCAGTTATGAAAACGCTCTTAATATACACCCTAATCATCCTGGTTTTTGGCAGCGCCAATGCAAAACCGATCCGCGACGTTATCTCCATCAGGGAACCAATGCTTGACACAGAATCTTATATCGACGACATACCTTTCGATACGGAACTGGTTGTCGGGGTATCGCTGATGATGAACGGGGGCTGGGAGACCTGTGAAGAGGCCAATGTAGCCGATATCCCGTTCGATACCCGGAGCATTGCCAACGAAGTACTGTTTGATAATCTGGTGGCTGAATCCCGTTCGGAACCAGAAGCAAAGGATATCCCTTTCGACACTCAGACGATATTTGAAGAATGGTTGATGGTTCAGATGGTTGAGGAATACAAGTCCGAACAGATAGCCTCTGACATACAGTTTGATACACAGGTTATCGCCAGCAATACCATGCTTGCTTCGGCCGTTGAAAATTACAGGGAAGAGGCCGAGGTGAACGATATACCTTATATGACCATCTGTATCATCTCAGCCAGCTACAATAATGAACCCGCTTATGTAGTCGTGAAAAAGAAAGCTGACAGGAAATCCAACCGGCGTCATGGCAAACAGGGCGAATATTATTATTCGATCATACAGCCTCCAAAAATTGAAGTTTCTGCGCCCATCCTGGAACACAACACTCTGACTCGTGAGTTGCTTGTGATGCCGGGATCCTCTCTATAACTCTCCTTTTTTAGCCCTTCTCTAGACATTCTGGTTAAGTGAAAAGTCCTGCCATCGCAGGACTTTTTTTAATTTTGAAGATTAAAACATGGGATCCTGCACCAAGCATTCATCCGATCAAATAAAACATTAAACATTCAACACTAAACACTAAACACTAAACACTATTTAGTATGTCCTATACCTACGAATACCCCCGTCCCAGTGTATCAGCCGATATGGCCGTCTTCCGGGAAAATGGGAATTCCCTGGAAGTTCTTCTGGTCAGGCGCAGGCACGATCCATACAAAGGCATGTGGTCGTTGCCGGGTGGTTTCATGGAAATGAATGAAACGCTGGAGCAAACGGCTGTCAGGGAGCTTAAAGAAGAAACAGGATTAAAAGGGGTAGTATTAAAGCAATACAGGGCCTTCAGCGCACTGAACAGGGATCCCCGCACCCGGGTGATAACGGTTTTGTTTTACGGATTTATTGAAATGGAAAGATCTGCCGTGGAGGGTAGTGATGATGCCGAGCAGGCGGATTGGTTCCCGGTGAATAGCCTCCCTCCTCTGGGATTCGATCACAGGGAGATGATGGATTTATTGCTTCCAGAGATCGGGATTCTCAAACGACCATAAGGTTGCATCCTCTCACATCGCTGTTGTCATATCGGCCCAGAACTTCGAATGATCCGTCTGATTGGACTTTGCCAAGATCCTGCGTGGCAATGAAGGAACAGGAGTGAAGGTTTGCCAGGTCAATGATATTGATTCCTCCGGTTTTGAAGGGCGGAATAAGTTCCAGGGGATCGTCCGCATCGCGGGTGATCACTTTCATCCAGGGCGGGGTGCGATAGAGGCCACTCCCATTGGAATACGCCTGCGACAGCAATTCTGTCATACCATATTCGGAATGAATGACTTCAACCCGGAATTTCCGGCAAAGGATATCATGCAATTCCTCCCGCACCATTTCACGCCGTCTTCCTTTCATACCTCCGGTTTCCATGATCATGGCATCCAGGGGCCCGGCAAACCGGCTTTCCGCAAAATCCAGCAACGCATAGGAGGCACCGAAGAGGATCGTCCGGATACCGGAACCGGGATGCTTCGCCAATTCCCGGGCCAGCGCACTGAAATCATGCAGGAAGAAACCGCTGCCGTTTCTTTTCGACAGCCTGACCATCTCCTCCATCATATAAACCAGGGAAGATCCTTTTCGTTCCTGGTATCCCGGCAAAAGGACCAGAAAGCGATAATTTCCGGGGGACCCGTAAAACAACTCAAATCCACGGATAAAGCTTTCCCTGTAGAGACCAAGATCCTGAACCCGGTGCCTGGACGGAATACTCCCGGTCGTACCACTGCTGATGAATTCCGTTTCGAAACTACCGGTATCTTCAGAGACGATGATGTGCTCCTTAAAGAAACGGATGGGCAGAAATGGTATCTTTCTGAAATCACCGGCGGTTTTGGGCGAGATCCTGAGCAAATCCGCAAATTCCCTGTAAATACGATTGGTCTGATACTGGAAATGAAATATTTCCAGGGCCAGATCGTTAAATTCCTGTTCGGAGGCTATGGAAAAGATACGGGACCTGATGTCATGCATATGGATCATGTCTGGATACTTAACTCAGGTATGAAATTTGTATAAATTTGAACAGAAAATCACAACCGATGATTAAACGGGTAAAGTTAGCTTTATTTATATCGATCCTGGCTGTCGTTGCAGTGATTTCATGCAAAAGGATCGATCAGTATCCTCCTGAACCGGTCATCAAATACCTGGCGTTTGAAAAGCTTTACAATGTAAATGACAGCATTTACGACCGTGGTGTATTGAAATTCGAATTCACGGACGGGGATGGAAATATCGGGCTGAATGAGAACGACACCTTTCCTCCTTTCAATCCTGGCAGCAAATATTACTACAACCTGATCATCGATTATTATGAGGTACGAAATGGGATTGAAACCGAAGTGCCGCTTACATTTTTCAATGCCGGCACCCAGCAGTACGACACCATTTACCTGAGTGCCCGCATCCCTCCTTTAACTCCCTACGGATCAGATCATGACATTTCCGGTGAAATTTACGACAGCCTTTTCATTTACAATTATAACTCGGATTTTGACACCCTGTTTCTCAAATTCTACATCGTCGACAGGCTGTTGAATGAAAGCAATGTGGAGAGAACGGAATACATTGTGAGGAGATAGTCGGACATGGTCATTCGGTTGTAATTCGGGTGTGATGCTAAAAAATAACCACTGTATAACCACCTATAACCACAGCAGTTGATTTCTTTGTAAAAACAGGGCAGAAATCCCGTGTAATTTCTTTTATTTTTGCGTAAAAGCTGCTCCGGATGACTGCAATGCTCAAAAAGAACCTGGAAAGGAGAAAATTCGTCTTCATGACCATGTTCATTGTTGCAGGCGCTGCCTTTCTCATCAAGTTATTCCTTCTTCAAGTCATTCAGGAAGAGTATAAATTATCGGCCGAGAATAATGTTCTCCGGTATGTGACCCAGTACCCGCCACGGGGCGCCATGTTTGACCGTAACGGAAAGCTTATGGTTTTTAACGAAGCCGCTTATGACCTGCTGGTTGTTCCAAAACAGGTCAAGCCGTTCGATACGCTGGAACTGTGCCGGTTACTTGATATTACCATTGAAGATGTGCGTGCCACGCTTAAAAAAGCCAGGCTTTACAGCATGGTAAAGCCCACCATTTTCCTGGAACAGCTTTCCAAGGAGGACTTTGCATACCTCGAGGAGGTTCTGTACAAGTTCCCGGGCTTTTATGTCCAGTTCAGGACGGTCCGGAAATATGAAATGCCCATCGCAGCGCATGTGGTGGGTTATGTCGGGGAAGTGGATAAGAAAGATATTGAACGGAATCCTTATTACAGGCAGGGAGATTATATCGGCAAATCAGGGGTTGAGAAAGCTTACGAAGAGATCCTCCGGGGGAAGAAAGGAGTTAAGATAAAACTTGTGGATGTGCACAACAGGGAAATGGGTAGCTATAAGGATGGCAAATATGACAGTATTTCCATCCCGGGTAAAAATATCACCCTGAGTCTTGATGCCGATCTGCAGGCATACGGGGAACAACTGATGCGATGGAAAAAGGGAAGTATCGTGGCTATTGAGCCTGCGACAGGCGAGGTGCTGGTGATGGTCTCAAATCCGTCGTACAACCCAAATCTCCTGGTCGGCAGGCAGCGTTCCAGGAATTATTCCAGACTGACGCAGGATCCGCTCATCCCATTGTTCAACCGGGCGACACAGGCCCAATACCCCCCGGGCTCCACCTTTAAAACGATCGGAACGCTGATCGGTTTGCAGGAAGGGGTGCTGGATGTCAATACCCGTTATGGTTGCAGCGGGGTCGGCACAGTGCCGATTTCCTGCAGTCACAGCCATCCTTCGCCGCTGAGCCTGCTGCATGCCATCGAGCAGTCGTGCAACCCTTATTTCTGGCAGGTTTTCCGTTCGGTTCTCGACCAGCGGAAGTTTGCCACCATGCAGGAAGCCTATACCTTCTGGAGAGAATATGTAGCCAGTTTTGGAGTCGGGAGCGTGCTGGAGGGAGACATACCCGACCAGGCCAATGGCAACCTGCCAAAAGACAGCTATTTCGATCGTTATTACGGGAAGAAAGGGTGGAGGAGCATTACAATCCGGTCCTTATCCATCGGGCAGGGGGAGATCGAGATGACTCCCCTGCAACTGGCCAACCTGGCGGCTACTATCGCCAACAGGGGTTATTATTACCCGCCACACCTGCTTAGAGCGGTGGAGGGGGATCCTGAATACATGAAAAAATACCAGAAACAGATACGGACCAAGGTATCACCGGAAAATTTCCAGATCCTGGTGGAAGGCATGAACCTGGTCTATCAGGGGGAGTCGGGAACTGCAAGATGGTACCGGATCGACAGCGTTTCCAGCTGCGGCAAAACAGGGACAGCCCAGAATCCTCACGGCAAGAACCACTCCATCTTTATCGCATTTTCTCCAAAAGATAATCCGAAGATTGCCATCGCCTGTGTGGTGGAAAATTCGGGTTATGGCGCCACCTGGGCTGCGCCAATCGCTACCCTGATCATGGAGAAATACCTGAAGGGGGAAATCAAACAGAAGGCGGCCGAAGAAAGGATGATGAATGCTTACCTGCTGGACGACGGGGCCCCGCCCGATGAAGAAGATAAAAGTGTTGACTGATGACAAGGGAAAGAAACGTATACGGAAAAGTTGACTGGACCACGGTATGGCTTTACATCATCCTGGTACTGATGGGATGGGTCAGTATTTATGCGGCTGTATATGATGATACCCATAGCAGCATCTTCGATATTTCGCAGCGGTATGGAAAACAGATGGTATGGATCCTGGCTGCCGGGGTGATCGCCTTTGTGATCATGCTGGCGGATGCCAAAATATTCAATGCATTTGCATACATCATATATGGAATCACTTTAATCTCACTCGTCGGAGTGCTTCTTTTCGGAACGGAGATTTCGGGCTCGAAATCGTGGTTCCAGATCGGAAGCTTTGCCCTGCAGCCTGCTGAGTTCGCAAAATTTGCAACTTGCCTGGCACTGGCCCGGTATTTGAGTTCCTATTCAGTGGATTTCAGCCTGTTACGGGCTAAAATCGTTTCAGCTATTATCATCATCACTCCGGCCATTCTGATCCTTCTCCAGAATGATACCGGTTCGGCGGTGGTTTATGCCGCTTTTATCCTCGTTATGTACCGTGAAGGCCTCTCCGGCTATTTCCTGATCATGGGAGTTTATTTGATCATACTTTTCCTGGTGTCCTTACTGGTCAGTAATACGGTAATTATACTGACATTGGCCGGGCTTGCCGTCCTTGCCTATTATTACAACAAACAGCTCCGAAGGAAATGGTGGATTCTGGTAGCCATCTGGATAGCCTCCACGGCCGTCGTCTTTACCGTGGATTATGCATTTGACAACCTGCTGGAGGAACACCAGAAGACCCGCATCAACGTATTGTTAGGCAAAGAAGACGATCCTAAAGGCGCCGGCTATAACGTGAACCAGTCCAAAATTGCCATAGGTTCCGGCGGATTGCTGGGCAAAGGGTTCCTGCAAGGTACGCAGACCAAATATAATTTCGTCCCGGAACAAAGCACAGACTTTATTTTTTGCACCGTTGGGGAGGAGTGGGGATTTGTAGGCAGTGCCGTGGTCATTATCCTCTTTTTGGTATTACTGGTCAGGCTGATGCGTATGGCAGAACGACAACGGTCAGATTTCAGCCGGATATACGGATATGGAGTTGTCGCCATACTCTTTTTCCATTTTGTCGTGAATATCGGGATGACGATAGGACTGGTGCCGGTCATTGGCATCCCGTTGCCCTTTTTCAGCTACGGGGGCTCCTCACTTTGGGCTTTCACCATCCTGCTCTTTATATTTATCAAGCTGGATGCGAACAGGCTGGCACTGTTCTAATAGAACATCAGGCGGTTGTCAGTGATATCTGCCTTCTTTTGAAGGGCTGTGAACATGGAATTGCTCGTCACGCGGCTGCGGAAAGCTCCCATCAGCTGATCACGGTTCTGAATATAATTGGCAGGTGCCGGAGGTTCATAGAATTTATCGACTTTAACCACGAACACGGCTCCATTGCCCTGTATCGGACCCGACTGTTCCCCTTCGTTCATTGAAAAGATCTCCCCGATCACATTGTATTCGCTTCCGAATCCAGGAATATTCCTGCTGGAAAAAGTAATGTTCAGGTTTGTATCGACTTTTGAATTATAATCCCTGGCGATCTGGTAAATATCAGCAGATGATCCGCTTAGTCTTTGCTTGATTATTTCAGCCTTTTTCTCATTAAGGACGAAAGTTTTAATATTCTCTTTCATTTGATCCAGGGGTATCGTACCCTTTTCGCGGATATTGGTAAGCACTGCCACCACGTAGGAGCCTCCCACATCGAAGACCGGGCTGACTTCCCCTGACTTGATCCCTTCATAGTAAGCCCACCGGACAATTTCCCTGGGATTTTCTATACCGGGAATGTTGTTCCCCATTTCCCGGAGGTAAGTTGCGCTGCGTTTATTGAGTCCCTGGGTGGTAACGGCATTTTCAAACTTTTCCCGGGTATTGTTCTCACCGGCAAAGGTGCTTGCCTGGGCATAAATATCCTGGAATGTTTTGCTACTGGGTTCAACGGCACGCTTGACCACAGCGACGCGGACCTTCTTTACGGGATCCTTTTTGCCGGTGACTTTAACCAAATGGTACCCAAAGACAGTTTCCACTTTCAGGAGATCACCCTCTTTAGCATCCTGAACGGCTTCATTAAATGGTCCGACCATGCTTCCATCCACGAACCATCCCAGGTCCCCATTGTTTTGCCTGGCTGAGCCGTCGTCGGAGAGTTGCATGGCCAGGGCCTGCAGTTTGGTCTTATCGGCTTTCAGCACATCCATAAGGCTGTCAGCGGTTTTTTCCGCCTGTACCCTGGTCCGGGTAATGTTCGGATCCGCTCTGAAAGCTCCCTGGTAAGCGATGAGGATGTGTTCGGCTTTCATGGAATCCGCACGGTTTTCTACTTCCATCAGGCGAGCCATGTACCAGGCATTGCCATCCTCAAACGGAGGGACAAAAGCGCCGGGTTCCGCATTGAACGCCACTGAATCGATCATGACCGGCAGGGTGCCTTTCTTGAACCAGCTGCTGTCGTAACGTTCGTCAGAAGTGGAGTTGACGAAGGTAGCCACATCGGCGGCAGTCCGGAACTCATCATAGACGCGGTAAACGCTTTCGCGGGCTTCCGAACGGTCTTCGGCAGACGGGGCCACTTCGAAAATAATATAATCGATATCCCTGCTGGCATCCTGCTCATAAAGATGCTTATTCTTATTGTAATAAGTTTCATAATCCTTGTCGGTGAGCGTCACATCTGCATCGGGAATAGAGGTATAGCGGATGGCAACATAGCGGATCTCCGCATTCTTTTTCTTAGCTTCGTAATCCAGCCTGGCAAATGCCTGGGGGACAAAGTAACCTTTCGATACCAGGTTCTGGTATTTCTGGCTCAGCCTGTCTTCCTTGATATATTTCTCCAGATTCAGCCACTGCTTTTTCACCTCCGGGTCCATATTATCGAGGTTTTGCAGGAAATTCAGGACCATCTGGGGATTGTACTGACCGGTATTGGGATCCGTAAAATACTGCATGATAAGGCGGTGTGGGTTACGCCCCTGCACCAGGTCGAAAAGTTCCTCCTTGGTCACTGTCAGGCCAAGTTTTTCGTATTCAATCCCCATGATTACCTCGTTCACATACTGGTTCCAGGTGCTGTTACGCACTTCGAATGCTTCCTGCTGGGTAAGGTTTTCCTTATTCTGATTGGTTTGCTGGATCTGCATATTGTCTTCCACGCGGCGGTTGTACTCCATACCGGTGATTTCCACGCCTTCGATTCTTCCTACTTCGGGTATGCCGTTTCTTCCGCCACGCCCTCTTCCGGTGAACAGGTCACTCAGGATGAAGGCTGCAATAGCTACACCAACAAGGATAACGGCCAGCGCCGAATGCTTACGAATTCTTCCAATTATTGCCATGTTAACAAGTTGTTTAAAAAAGAGGCGCAAAAGTAGGAAAAATGTTTGAAGAAAAAAAGAGAAAGAAGATAGAAGTTAGCAGTAAGAAGTCATGAGTCATAAGTCATGAGTTAGAAAACGATATCAGGAACCCTTTAAAATCACGATTTCAAATTGGCCTGATACTTATTTAGCCTATCTTTCCGGTTCTTCCCGAATTTCCAGCAATCCTTTGGGATGTTTCACCTCGAGTTCGTCGAACGGTTGTTTTGAGGATAGGCCATCGCCTGTGATAACCTGCCCGCCGCTGGTGATCTTGACGAATTTATCGGAATAGATGAGTTCCCGGGCGCGGTCCCAGTATAATTCTTCGGTATTCAGCCGTTCGTCCTTCTCCAGGTTTTCTACCACCACATTATGCCGGGCTTCCATCAGTTTTTTCTTCTCGTAGGAAATGCCGTAATCGGCTGTTATGGTGGAGGTGACATTCAACGTGGAGTCGTAGAAATAAACTTTGAAACCTTCGGGGAAGATCATGACCGGTTCTTCAGTTTCCCTGCTGATGAGTTTCCGGCTGACCAGCCGGATCTGTACTCTTCCTTTTTCGCTGTAAAGGATTTCAATATCCCCTGCGGTCATTTCCGGCAATGTATCCACAAAATCGAGTGACCGGATGGTTTCCATATCATTTTTACAGGAAGGCATGACAGTCAGCATGAAAAATACGGCCAGGCATCCGGATGCCAGGATTTCCGGTAATTTTATCCGGGCTTTACTTGGAGGCTCTGATCTTGGTGTCTTCATTGATCCAGCATCCCACCGTGTAGGTGTCACCCTCTTTCAGGGTGTAGAAGAAGATGGTTTGAGCGGAAGGGAAGTAAATCGAATACGAGGCGATCCTCCGTTCTGCATCTTCTGCCACGGTCGGATCCACCTGTTTGGCTTTGATGTACTTATCCACCGCAGCCCAGTATGGAGCGCGCTGGGTCAGTTCATTATCGCCGCAATCATGGGCCGATTCGGAATACATGTCCCCGATCATAAGGTAAGGCTGCCCGTCATTCGGGTTCAGGGCGAGCGCTTTCAGGGCATAGGTCCTGGCTGTTGGGAAGTTCCGGAGGGCCCGGTAACACTCTGCGATGTATTTATAACTTTTTTGAACGGTCGACTGATCTTCCAGCTGCTCCACATCTTTCAGGTAAGTAATGGCATCGGCATATTTTTCCTCTTTCATGAGCATCTTTCCCAGAAGATAGGCGGATGCCGGAGAAGGTTCAAGCTGGTAAAGCTTTTCGGTGGTCTGGAAGTAAAACGGATCATCCTGGCATCTTTTATCATCCAGGAGTTTGGTGATCTTTTTCAGCAGGTCGATATCCTCAGGGTTGGCTTCGAATTTCTTTTTGAAGATGCTGATCAGGTCTGCACAAGTGGCAAACGGTTCCACCATAAGCTCCACATTGTTTTGGACAATTTCCCAATTGTTGAGTTCTTCATCATTGCCTTCGTTTTTCTTGAGGTTATGATCGATAATGCTGATGCAGTCGTCATAGGCTTCAAAAATGAGGGAGGAGTCTGCTTTTCCGGTTGTGGCCATACCGATCGTTGCTTTGAAGTAATACACCAGCACCGGCCCGGCGGATGCGTCACCTTCCAGATCGATCGATTTCTTCAGGTCTTTGTAAATTTGCTCGTACCTTTCCGGTCTGAGGGTAGCCAGGTCGACACCTTTTCTTCCGAGTACATAGCCTTCTTTTCCGAAATACTGGATACGCTGGTCATAAACCATCATGAGGGTATCGATGTATTTATTTTTCACATCTTCATTGGGAGCAGTTTCTATCAGGTGCGATACTATTTTGACTCCGTCGATGTAAGTATTTTGGGTGCCTTTCGGACAGTTCAGGAATACCCAGCGCCACGGTCCGATAACATCCTTAATGGTTTCGTTGGTGTAATTGCTGGCTTTCCACTGTTTAAAGAATTCTCTGTAAAGGGAGATGTTCATGATACAGGTTACGCTGTCCGATCCGTATTTTCCGGCACTTGGTTCATCATCCTGTGCTGACAGCTGCAATATGGGGGCAGCTCCGAGAATGACACTCAAAAGGACGATGATGATCTTTGTTTTCATAATAATATAATTAAAAATACTTGCTTTTAAAGAACCAGTTCTCAGATACATTCACTCCAAGTGTAAATCTAATAAAATTTTCCTGAATCAAACCATCCTGGGTGGTTCCTTTTCGACCGAATGATGCTGACAGGTTCATGGTTGATTTTGATTTCTTGATCGGTAGACCTAAACCAAAAGTTATGCCAATCTCGTCAATGTGATGTTCTTTAAGGTTTAACGGGGTTTTCCCGTAATGAAGTCCGATCCGGTAAGCCATTCGGTTAAGGTAATTGGAGCTTCTTCCGTCCGGGATATATTCTGCACCGGCGGCGAGGGTCCAGCGGTTCGCAAGGGAATCCGACTGCCCGTAATACTCGTATTTTTCCCAGTTTTGCCAGAGGAAATCCACTCCGGTAAGCCATTTCCCCTGTTTTCCGGCCGTGACACCCGCTCCGATTCTGACCGGCAGGGTCCAGGTGCCTTTTGCGTTAGGAATAAACTCGATCGTATCGTAGTACAACGAAGAGGTGTTGATCAGCCCGAAATAGGTAGAAGCCAGCGAGGTGGCTTTCGAATTGATCTCCACCTGCGGACCGAATGCGGCGCCTGCAACCAGGAAATGATTTTTCGGAAGATCTGTTTTATACTGGATTCCCACTTCGCCATAAATATCGCTTGGCCTTATGTTGGAAATGATGTGCGTATTCTTCATGTCAAGCGAATCCGGGAATCCTACCCCACGTTTCCGGCTGATATTACCGAACATGTACTTCAGGTTGAAACCGATGCTGAAATGATTGCCCAGGCGGAATCCGTTCCCCCAGTAAAGCTGGTTGAACCCGCCTGAACCGCTGTAATTATAAATCACGCGCATCGTATCCTGAAATTCTTCAATATTATAGATGTCATATCCGGTATAACTGAATGGCATGATGCCGAGACTGGTCTTCCACCACCTGGTCACGGAAAAGCCGAACGTAAGATGGCTGAGGGATATAAAGCTGCCATTGTCGGTCAGTTCATCCGTTTTCAGGTTGCTGATAAAGCCGAAGATGCCGGCATCGAAGATAAAGCTGACACTGTCGAATGCTGCGTAGGAAGCTGGATTGGCTGTGTTGATCAGGTCATTGCGCTGGAGGCCGTAGTGTATCCCACCCATTGCCGTAGTGCGCGGGTCCAGTCCGTTTTCCACGAGGTTTCCTGGTCCGTAACGGGTATAAGGGGAATTGATGCTGATCTGACCGAAGACCATTGCCGGCAGGATAATCACAAACAGCAATGAAATCATCGTAAGCAGTCTTCCCTTATCTCTCAATATCATGGCAGTCAAGTATTTCATTCAACCCCAGCAGCACCAGGTCGGGGACTGCAAAGATGTTAATTTTTAGCTTATTGTGCAAGAATTTATGATCTCCGCCGGTAATAACGGTAATAACTTCCGCGTATTGCTCTTTATAAAGGCCTATAATACCTTTAATTTCCTCGCAAACGCCATTGATAACACCGGATAATAAAGATTCTCCGGTATTATGGCCGATGAGGCCGCCGAAATCTTCCGGTTCCATCATCGGGAGCCGCCCGGTGAATTCATGCATGGCCCGGAACCGCATCCGGATCCCGGGGGAAATGCTTCCTCCCGAATATTCACCGCCTGCTGTCAGGAAGTCGTACGTGATGCAGGTTCCGGCATCGATGGATAGTACATTTTTCCCGGGAAAGAGGGCAAATGCGCCGATGGCAGCCGCCAGCCGGTCTTTTCCCAGGGTTTCCGGTGTTTCGTAGAGATTTTTGATGGGGATGCGGGTGTTTTCATCGAGGACCAGTAAACGACCGGCTTTTGCGAGGATTTTTTCATATTCCGGAGCAGGTCGGGCAACCGAAGAAAGGATGATGGAAGAAAATGGTCCGTATGTAACGAGCCATTGTTTCAGTTCGTTTTCCGAAAAGCCTGAGAAAGTTTCTTTATCCAGCATTTCCTTGCCGGAGAATACGGCAAATTTCTGCAGGGTATTACCAATGTCTATGACAAGTTTTCTTTGCACCTGGATAAAAAAGGGTTGCAAAGTTAGAAAAAATATCTATCTTTGCGCTCCCAAAAGTGGAGGTACCATAGCTCAGCTGGTAGAGCAACGGACTGAAAATCCGTGTGTCGCTGGTTCGACTCCGGCTGGTACCACAGGAAAAATCAGGATAAGCCCCGGTAATATTCAGTTATCGGGGTTTTTCATTGCTCATTTGCGAAACTATTGCGAAACAAATTCCTTTTTTAGCCCATTTTGTCAACATTCTCATATCCTTGATCCATCAAATTTTAGCCATATATATCAAAGATCCCGTATCCTAAATTCCAGTGATGGGGGGGGTACTTAAAAAAGGCGTTTCCCCCGCCCGGATGGGTATGCCGTCATAATGTAATTAGTCAGTTTAGGGATACGGGCAGGGTAAAGATTAATTTATAAAAACTACCTGACTACCGTCATCTTCCCTGTGGAAGACTGTTTGCCTGTTGACAGGCGGTAGAAGTAGATTCCTGATGGTAATCCTGCCACGTTCCATGAGAAGTGATGGTTGCCTTTTTGCTGATATTCATTGATCAGGTAGTCCATCTGCTGACCGTAAAGATTATAAATCTGCAAGGTCACTTGCGATGGTTCATCAAGGGCATAACAGAATGTGATTGCACTGGAAGAGGGATTTGGGTAAACAGACAGGTGTTGAACTTCCTGGTCAGCTATACCCGAATAACCGACATTTACTTCAAGGGTGTTGGTATCGGCATAGCAACCGAGTTCGCTCATTTCTATGAGTTTGACATATCCCATACCCGCTGTATTCCAATGAACCGTGATACTGTTATCCGTCCCATCGACCTTTATGCCGCCTTCAACCATGAATTCATAAGTATGTCCCTCACTTGCATTTACAGAATATGTTGCCACTTGAAATAGAGTCGCCGTTATGTCACCCAAAATAAACGTGGGAACGGTAAATTCAACAGTGAGGAGTGCGGTATTGCTTGTGTCTACTCCATATTCGTTTGTAGCAATGCAACGGTATTGTCCTGCATCTTCCGGCTGAACCTGTGGGATAGTTAGGACGCTATCTGTGGCACCTATTATATCAGCACCATCTTTCTGCCATTGATAATAAAGTGGGAGAATACCGTCAGCTTTAACTTCAAAAGAAGTGCTGTCGTTTTTGCAGATTTGCTGGTTTTCTATCGTTGATAGTATAGTAGCCTGAATTAACCAACCTCCTTCATGGTAAAGAGTATTTATTTCCGCATCGCTTAACGTACGATCATAAACTCTAATATCATCAAGTTTACCGTTTAAGTGGTAGGATGCATTATCATTAAAAATTAGTTGTCCGAAAAATAATTGCCCACTCAAAATAGTATTCGGTGGTAAATTCAAATAAACACTTGAATTTATAAAAGTATCTATGAAGAACTTTACTGAGTCGGTCTGCATATCATAGACCATCACAATAAAATGCCACTCACCTAATATATCTTCTGGAACACTATATGCACCATAGTCGCAAAGATGAAAGCATAACCTCCCATCATCCTCTAAAAGCGCATTGCACCCGTTGTTCGAGCCATATGTTCCATAAGAAAGTGCTGTCCCCCATCCATACCATGGTGGCGGATCAAGACATGTATAATAATTAACCCAAAATGTGAAGGTTCGTGATTGATCATTTGCCGGCATAAAGGCATCGGTACAGGCAATGTAAGCAGAAATCCCATCAAAATTGTAAGCAGAATTATCATTTCCGAATCGGTCGGTGGTCAGAACGGCACCATTTACCGTCCCATCGTTACCATTTCCACTCTCATCATTAGCGTTACCATTGAAGGGATACCATGCAACAAGACCGTCAGTGGGTATCTGTGCCAGTGATACAACCACAATAAATAAGCTGCTGAATAATAGTATGAGTTTTTTCATCTTGATAGATTTTTAAAAGTCGTTCAATATTATTTTCCCATTCCCCGTCAATTTGTCGGAAAGGACTTTATAGAAATATACTCCCGCAGGTAAGCCTTCAGCATTCCATTGCACCTGATGATTACCGAACTGCTGATAAGCATCCACGGGTGTTTCCATTAATTGTCCGAAGGCATTATAAATCTGAATGGTGACCTGTGATGGCTCCGTGAGGGTGTAATAGAAAGTAATTAATCCTGAAGTAGGATTCGGATAAACAGACAATCGTTTAGCTTCCTGTTCGTTTATACCCATTGAGCCGATGGTCACATTCAGGGTATTGGTATCCGCATCGCAACCAATATCACTCGTCTCTATGAGCTTGACAAACCCCGGTCCTGCATTGCCCCAATGCACCATGACACTGTTCTCGGTTCCGTCAATCCTGTTGCCACCTTCGGCAATAAATTCATAGGTGTGACCCTGCTGAATTTCCACAGAGTAAGTTGCAACCTGATATTCAAGAACATTGGTAAATCCCTGTATTTCGGTTGGGACAGCAAACTCAACCCATAACATTGCAGTGTTGCTGGTATCAATCCCGTAACTATTGGAAGCGATGCACCTGTATTGACCTGCATCTTCGGGCTGTACCTGTGCAATGGTTAGGATGCTATTTGTTGCACCTGAAATATCTGTATCATCTTTTTGCCACTGGTAATTAATTGGAGGGATACCAACTGCCTTAACTTCAAAAGCCGTACTGTCGTTCTTGCAGATCTGCTGATCATTCAGAACAGTATAGATGTAAGCATGGTCAATGAATTGTGTCTTGGCGTAATTCCATACTTTGAGTTCATCAATGGCAACACTTCCCTGACCCATTTGATTGCTAATAATTTTTACATCACCATATAAAGGTGAAACAGCTTCAATTGGACAATAATTAAATGCTAAATATGGGGCATCACAAGATCCAACGGGAATACCATCAAGGAAAAGCATTAATGATTTTGAATTGCCCGGTACCCCATTTATATCCCATGACAGGGCATAATGATGCCAAGCATTGACATCCCCTAAAATTGATGCAAATGTAGAGTATTCCGTCCATGACCCTGTTGATATTGATCCCCCACGTTCCTCAACCGCTTGTCCTGCCCGTCCGCATAATCCTGCACCTTCATGACCATCATTACCGTTATAATGAATTTCGTACATAGCATATGGTGGTATTCCCTCCGAACTGGTATAAAAGAAACCTGGACATCGTCCCCAATTAGAATTAACATATTCTGGCATGTCATATAACCTACCCCAAAATTCTACGCAACCACGGTTGGGAGGAATAATTTCTTTAGGAAATGTAACAAGGTCAGATTCATTATAATTTGCATAATAAGCATTTCCAACCTGCCCAGTTGTGAAATTTGTTACAGGGTCTGCATTGAAGGTTCCTCCTGGTCCTGCGACGGGATTGGTTATGGAATTCACATCATCGAAGGTACAATACAGCATGAGGCTGTCACTGACCTGTGCCTGTAATGCAGCTACGATCATGCAACTGCATATGAAAAGGGTAATGGTTTTCATGGCTAATTGAATTGTATGGTTATATTGGTCGGATGTGTATAATTTTCAGGTATTTGAAATCATATCTCGATTAACCGGGTATGGGACCACTTCAAGTTTTTCAAAGTTACCTCAACCACAAGGCAGGAATGAGTCAGATCAACGAACGCCGGGTTTTGTTCAACGAACACAAAAATCGCTCAACCCCCGCCAACTATCCTCATGACCATAAAGGAAAATATTAAAGGAAGGACTTTTAATGTTTTGGATTATAGGCTTTAGCACCTGAAAAATACGAAAAAATAAGGGGAAAAGCAAGTAAAATTATCGGGTGTATCCACAGATACATACGCCCCAGAGTACGATAATATGCCCCGGACGTATATATATATCAGATTTGGAATCTTCGGCCATCCTGACTCAAACGGTTTCGTATATTTGGCAGATTATCCTACTATGTGTTGATTGGTGCACACGCCGAATAAATTGACCAGTCTGCGCCGATTTAAATTGACCACCCTCCGCCGGAGTAAATTGACCACCCCTGTTTGACCCCTGTTTTCATTGGCATTAATCACCTTGATCCGTATTCCATACAAATATATGTTTTCTATTCTTCCGATTCAAGTGTTTCCATGGGTTCTGGTTTTTTCCTTTTTCTGAGAGATTCTCCCTGAAGTTCAATGCGGTTTGCATCGTGTACGAGCCTGTCCAGGATGGCATCTGCGACAGTGGCTTCTCCAATGATATCATACCATTGCTGGACAGGCAACTGCGAGGCAATGATGGTTGACCGCTTCCCATGGCGGTCTTCGATGATCTCCATCAGGGTGGCGCGGCTGTATGAGTCCAATGGGAGCAGGCCAAAGTCATCCAGGATCAACAAGTCGGTTTTTTCTATCCTGGCGATCTCTTTCAGGTAGGATCCGTCGGCCTTGGCCATTTTCAGCCTGGCGAACAGTTTGCTGCTGTTGGAATACAGCACCTTGTACCCGAGGGTGCAGGCCTGGTTGCCCAGGGCCGAGGCGATGTAGCTTTTTCCGATGCCTGTGCTCCCGGTGATCATGATGTTTTCAAAACGGTCAATGTATGAGCATTCCGACAGGCGCATGAACAGGTTCTTGTCCAGGTTCCGGTCAATATCGAAGTAGGTCTGCTCAAGGTTGGCCCGGTAACAGAACCGTGCATTGCGGAGGTCCCGCTCGATGCGGCGGTTGTTGCGGTCGTCCCATTCGGCATCGATCAAAAGGGATACCAGCTCATCGGATGTGAGAGCTGCGGACCGGCCCTCCTGGATGGTCGTACGGAAGGCGGATGCCATTGCATAGAACTTCATTTGTTTCATCTTTTCAGGGTTTGTTCATTCATTTTTCTTGGTATTTGAGATGTATTTTCATTGATAGTACTCTTTACCCTGTATGTTTTCATGGGTGGGGACTTCGGTGGATGGATGCTCTTCTGCAGGAAAACTCTTGTCGTAACCTTTTTCCAGAATGATGCGGATGGTGTGATAACTGTAATCCCCGTAATCCATGGCCCGTTTGCAGGCATCGTTGAGTCGTTTGTGACCAGCCCGGGAGGCAAAGCTCAGTACTCCCTGGCAGGATTTATAGGCCTGTTCGGGATGCTGGCGGCTATCAATGATGCCTTTGATATAGTCCCGGCAGGCCTGTCCGACCTCTTCGCCCTTTTGGATGAACTTGTCCGGATTCCAGTCGGTCTGATAGCGGTGTTTGCTGGCCAGGTGATCTTCCACGGTGGAGTACTTATAGGGCCTTCTGTCCCGGTCATGCACAGCGATACGATCGTGGCGGTGATACACTTCCACCAGCGACTGGCTGTAGAACAGGGTCACCTTTTTGCCGATTTACTGGTAAGGCACACTGTAATAATGTTTGTCCTCGCCCAGAAAAACAAAATTGTTCTTCATCACAGTCACTACCTTCCTGTGTTTGATCTCATAGCGGCGAAGCGGCAAGGCCTGAAGTGAGGCCCTTTCCGTTTCTTCAAAGACCTGCCGGCGGCTGTAGGGACGAGATGACATCGGCCGACAGTTAAAATCATCCACAAGCTCCCGTATGGCCTGGTTGATCGTGTCAACTGAGGAGAACACCCCGGTGCGGATCTCCTCATAGACCGCCCTGTAAATGATCTTTACGGCACCTTCCACAAGCGCTTTGTGAGTGGGTTTATAAGGCCTGGCAGGAACAACGGCCATGGTATAATGACTGGCAAAATCACGGAAAGCATCATTGAGGACCGGCTCGTAACGATTGCTTCGGACAACGGCTAATTTTAGGTTATCCGTCACGATGGCCAGCGGGGATCCGCCATAGTAATGCAACGCATGCTCGCAAGAGGTGATGAAGTCTTCCGTCTGCTGGCTCATCGAGGCTTCCACATAAAGCAGCTGGCTTCCTCCCAGTACCGATACAAACACCTCCAGGTCAATGATCTCTCCGGTCGTCGGATCCACCATCTGGAGCTTTTCTCCGGCATAATCCACATACATCTTGTCGCCTGCCTTATGCTCGATATGCATGATCGGATTACTGGCTTTGTGCCAAAGCAGGTAGTAATGCTTGAACTGCGAAAGGCCGTAGCCATCCGGATGAAGCTCCCTGTAACGGTTCCACTGCTGCTCCTTGGTTACCCCCTTGCGCTTTAAGGACCGTTCCATCTCCGGAAAAAAGGACAACAAAGACCTGTACCGGGGATCATCATCCATCTCCTTACGAGGCACCATGTCCAGGAATAACTGTTCCAGCTTCCCGTCGCTCATCTGGTCAAGTTCGCTGTGAACCTTACCACTGGCCAGAAACAGCCGGATATACTTCTTTATCGTGTTACGCGGCAGACCTAGCCGATTTGCGATGGCAGTCTTACTTACACCCTCGGTGTAGAGTCTGAGTAAACTTCTTACCTTGCTCATACTGATCAATTTGTTCGGCAAAGTTTATCGTTTTCAAATCCATACGATAAATCCATGCCTGGGTATCGGCAAGGTGATCTTTTGCTAATTTAGGGTGGTCAATTTCGACCGGCGTGGGGTGGTCAATTTCATCCGGCGGAGCCTGAAAATTTCACCGGCGTGAGGTGGTCAATTTGCTCCGGCGTGGACTGATAAATTCATCAGCTGTGTCCAGTCAGCCAACGTGTAGCAAAATTTGCAATTATTTCCTTTTCCTGTTTTTCTCTTCTTTTGGAGGTTTGATCGCGTATTTCCCGGTGGGGGCCAGTGTTCGGATCATCCCGCTCTGGATGGTCTTCCAAAGGTAATTGATGATCCCTTTGTTCTTGTCGCGTTCATACCCGACAGACACCACTTTTACCGGTTTCCCGGGCGGGGGATTATTGGAATGGGTAACCTTGTCGGCCAGAAAAGAAATGAACCCCCATTCCTTGCCTGCTTCTTTCTTTAAAAGCACCACATCCAGGTCATTGTAGAGAAATTCCATCCATCCGGAGGAATGATGATCATTCGCCTCAAAAAAGAAGGTCATCCTTTTCACTTTCCCTGCATTGAATTTCATGTTGATGCTTGGTTCCAGCATATTGTTCAAAGGGCTGAGCTGCATGGCCCCGACACTGCCCGAACATTTGAAATCGCGGAGATCCCCTTCCAGGGGCAGGATAAGTTCGGCGTTCAGGGGGCCTTCTTCCATTACCCTGGCCTGTACATGGAAATGCATCCTGTTATCAGAAGAGTCTTCCTCAACCAGGTTGGTCAGGGAATATGACTGGGCATGGAAGTCGGCCAGGAGGATCGATCCCGCCTCCGTTTTCCCTTCAGCCAGTTCCTGGTAATATATCTTCGAATGACTG
Organism: uncultured Bacteroidales bacterium; assembly: GCA_964619555.1. Taxonomy (GTDB): domain Bacteria; phylum Bacteroidota; class Bacteroidia; order Bacteroidales; family JAGOPY01; genus JAGOPY01. The sequence goes on from CAZUDV010000004.1 coordinate 41,726, forward strand.
ATCTTTAAACTATCGATGATCAGGGGCATATCCAGTTCCAGGAACGATTCATTGTAGAATTTTGGATAGCGGTTGAAATTGAATGCGACATTTTTATCCCGGTAGATATCGGCATTTACGCTGTCGATCAAAATTCCCGAAATTTCAAGTGGTTCACCGGCCAGCCATCTTTCCAGGCCGATATCAGACAGTATAACTGATCCGATCCGGATATCAAAGCGGTCATTCTGGAAGGCCAGTTTTTTTGAGAATGCTTTTTTGTCAAATTTCGGGATCATGCGGAATCCTTCGAGGATCAGCAAGGAGTCTTTTTTACTGAAATCGAAAAGGTCCAGCTTCATATCGTACAGACCGGATCTGGAAAAGATATCCATGTTCCTCAGGCTTAGGCTGATATCATCATAAGAATAGCCGACGGGTTCTTCCAGGCTGTTTCGTTCCAGATGGATGGCTTGTGCCAGGAAATTAATTTGATCGGAGCTGGCCAGCAGGGTGTCCTGGTGGAAGAGCTGCAATTTGCCACCGGCCATCATAACCCGTTCCAGATAGATTTGTTTCAATAATTGTTTTTTGGCCTTACTTTTTTTTCTATCCCGGATCTCATCCTGGAGGGCATCATCCGTTTGAACCGGTAAAGTGATCCTGACGACCGGATCATCGATAACGAAGTCGCGGATGACCAGGTTTTTTTCAAACAGCATCTTGCTTAAGCTAAAATCCGTCAGTTTAATGGAAGCGACTTCTGCTTCGATCCTTACCCTGTTTTCCGGCAGGGTAGAATCGGGAAACATCCGGGTGTCCTTAATAATCAGGTACCGATGGAACAGGTCGACCCGGATCTTTTTATATTCGATCCTGTGATTCAATGGCTTGGTTCCTTCAAGAAAAGAACGGATATAAGGATCGATAACGCGGTCGGTATACTGGGCAAGTAGGATGAATAATATTAGAATAGCGCTTATAAGTGCAAGGATGCTAATAAGTAAGGATTTCTTCATATGTTGGGATTGATTCCAGGAGATTAAATCAAGACTTAATCATCTTCGTATCCGCTGCCTGCTGTAAAATCTTCATCATTGAATTCCTCGAACGTAATTTCTTCAGGCGGTTCCTCATCCATTTCAATCGCAACGCCTTTCTTTTTTTCAACCGTTGTACCGTTGATATGCTTCAGGGATCTTTCATCGAAGGAACTTCCAAATTCGGATTCTATATCTTCATAAATGAATTCATCGATCAGGGATAAGGCATCCATGTATTTTCTGCTTTTGATTTCACCGAAAAGTTCGATAAAATCCGGGTCAGTTTTAACTCTTTCACGGATATCTTCCACATATTCATCCAGTTCATCATAATCACCCATTTCAATGGCTTCCCGGATGGTTTCGAGGTATTCGAATTTTCTAGTGTCCATAGTCAAACAAAATTATCAGTTAATATCGATTATCACACTAAATGTAAGCAATTTTTCCGAAAAATCAAGAGGTTTTTTTTCGCTACTACCAACCTGTGAGGTGACCTGTGAGGTGACCTGTGAGGTTGTTTATTTCATACTTTTGGATATTCTGCAGTAGGACCTTTTCCCGGCCCAACCCTTTAATACAAGAGAATATGGATCATAAAGCTTTCCGAAGCCAGGCGCACAGGATGGTCGACTGGATGGCCGATTACCTTGAGAATGTTGAACGATATCCGGTTAAATCCCATGTTTCACCCGGAGACATTCTAAAGCAGTTACCTGGCACACCCCCTGTCACGGGGGAAGACATGGATGATATTTTCCGGGATTTTACTGACATCATTCTGCCCGGGATGACACACTGGCAAAGCCCGAATTTCTTCGCATACTTTCCGGCCAACTCAAGCTACCCATCTGTTCTGGCCGAAATGCTCACCGCTACCCTGGCCGCCCAGTGCATGAAATGGGAAACCTCGCCGGCAGCTGCTGAACTGGAGGAAATGATGATGAACTGGCTGAAAGAGATGACCGGACTGCCGAAGGATTTCCAGGGTGTCATTCAGGATTCCGCATCGACAGCCACATTGGTTGCCATACTTTCGGCCAGGGAAAAGTATTCGGAGTTCAGGATCAACATCAGGGGATTTCACCATGAACCTTATCTCAGAGTCTATGGTTCGACGGAAACACACTCCTCCATTGAAAAAGCAGTAAAGATTGCCGGCCTGGGGAGCATGAACCTCGTTAAGGTTAGTACGGACGAACATTACCGCATGGATACCAACCAGCTTCGGGCTTCCATCGAAGCGGATATTCAAAAAGGCCATAAGCCGATCTGTGTCATCGCCACCCTGGGTACCACCGGTTCCACCGCCATCGATCCCCTCAAAGAAATTGCTGTGATCTGCCGGGAATTCGATATCTGGCTCCATGTCGACGCCGCTTTTGCCGGCACAGCGCTAATCCTGCCGGAATACCGCCGGATGGCAGAAGGGGTGGAGATGGCCGACAGCTTTGTTTTCAACCCGCACAAATGGCTGTTCACCAATTTTGATTGTTCGGCCTATTTTGTGCGGGACCGGTCCATTTTGCTGAATACGCTTCAACTGGTACCGGAGTACCTGAAGACGCAAAACCAGGGAAAAGTAAATGATTACTGCGACTGGAGCGTTCCCCTGGGCAGACGGTTCCGTGCCTTGAAGCTCTGGTTCGTCATCCGGAGCTACGGCATGGAAGCTATCCGGGAAAAACTGAGGAATCATATTGCCCTGGCGCAGGAACTGGAATTCAGTATTAAAGAGGCAGATGATTTCGAATTGCTCGCCCCCAGGACGCTGAACCTGGTCTGTTTCCGTTATCATCCTGCTGGAGTGGATGATGAATCTGAGCTGGACCGTATCAATGAAGAGCTTCTGCACCGGATCAATGCCACCGGGAAAGCATATCTCACCCATACCCGGCTTAGAGGCAGGTACACGCTCCGGATGGTAATTGCCCAGACGAATGTGGCGAGAAAACATGTGGAAGCGGCATGGAAACTGGTTCAAAGTTCAAAGGGCAAAGTTCAAAGTTGAGGTCATAGTTTTAAGTGGTTTGAACAATGAACTAGTTAGTATCTTTGCCGGATGAAGGAAATCAGTACACCAGCCGAAAAAGATACAGCAGACACGAAAAAATCCCGGCCGCTGCATAATATTTTTACTGCGGTTCCCCCCAGCTATGATTTGATCAACCGCTTATTTACCTGGCGGCTGGATGAACGCTGGAGGAAAAAGGCAGCAGGGATATGCCTGGAGGGCAATCCGAAACACGTCATGGACCTTTGCACCGGCACGGGAGATCTGGCCGTACGCTTCGCTAAAATAGCCGGTCCCGGCACGGAGATCACCGGTTATGACTACAGCCAGCCGATGCTGGACCTTGCTCAGGCAAAATCCGTCAGAAAGCGTACGGAGAAGATCCGGTTCATGCTTGGGGATGCGGCCGACATGCCATTTCCGGATGGATATTTCGATTCCATAGGCATCGCGTTTGCTTTTCGGAACCTTACTTATAAAAATAAGGATTCGAAAAGATTCCTGGCGGAAATCATTCGTGTGCTTAAGCCCGGGGGCAAATTCGTGATCGTGGAGAGCAGCCAGCCGAAAAATCCGCTCTGGCGATTCCTTTTCAGGGTTTACACCAAGACAATGGTTTACTACATGGGCAGCTGGATCTCAGGAAATAAGACAGCCTACCGTTACCTGGCCAATTCGGTCATCGATTATTACAAGCCGGATGAAGTTGTTACCCTTCTGAAAAAAGCCGGTTTTTACGATGTGAAATATATGCCTCAACTGGGAGGGGTTGCCGCGATACATGTAGCCATATCTCCCAATCCTGCAGCTATTTGATGATCTTCGGTTCACCGAACCCGATCTTGTCAAGCGGTTCCAGTTGTGTAGCAGCATCCCCCGCAACCACATAGTACATCCGCTCCGGATCAATGTATTTCTGAGCCAGGGTTTTGTGTTGTTCCAGGGTCATTCCGGCCACCACTTTTTCCTGTTCCCTGATATAGTCTTTCGGCAGGTCGTACATAGTGATCTCCTGCAACATTCTCAGCTTTGCCCCCAGTGTTTCGAATTCCCTGGCCTTGGATTTATTGAGTGAATTTTTGGTGAAAATCAGATCGGATTCCGGTATACCCTGCCGGTATTCTTCCATCAGTCGTTTAAAGATCTGGACGGATTCCAGGGTTGCGGAAGAGCGTACACTGGACGAAGCAGTGAATGTGCCTTTTACGTATGAACCGGAGATGTTGGTCCGCGCACCGTAAGTGAAGCCTTTCTCCTCTCTTAAAACGAGGTTGACATTGCTGTTAAAGGATCCTCCCAGTTTATGATTCATCACGGTGGCAGCATAGTAATCCGGGTCGTACCTGGAAAGACCGGGTGCTCCGATATTTATGACCGACTGCTTGGCGCCCGGGACATCCACAAAATAGATTTCAGAAGTTGAAGGGGGCAACGGTTCCGGGTAAACCGGGAACACGACTTCTTTGGAAACCCAGTTCTTTTCCAGACCTTTGAGGGATTCCATAACCATTTCCTGAGTAATATCGCCTGCAATCTGAAAATTAGCTACAGCGGGCGAAAAGTTCCTGATGTAATAAGATTTCAGATCTTCGATTGTGATGCCTGCGACACTTGATTCATTTCCCTGCCGGTCGACGGAGAAAATATGATCCTGACCATAGACCAGTTGCATGAAGGCATCCCTTGCCAGGGCATTAGGATCGGCCTTAGCCCTGAGCAGCCGGTTTTGCAACCGGGATTTAGCCAGTTCGAATTCTTCCGTATCCCACCTGGGTTCCAGGAGCATCTCCTCAACCAGAGCCAGGGTTTTATAATAATTCCGGGCCAGTGTATTAGCGCTGATGGTAATATCGGTTGCCGAGGCGGAAATATTGAGGTATGCACCGAGCTTTTCAATTTCTTCTTCCAGCTCCAGCGGCGTCTTATTCCGGGTACCTTCCATCATCAGTTCGGTGACCAGCAGCGCCGTGCCGGATTTCTCCAGGGGGTCGAGGTAGTGTCCGCCTTTCAGCACGATAGTGAATTGGACCAGAGGTAGTTCATTGTTTTCAATCCCCAGGACCCTCATGCCATTTTCCAGTTTCTCTTCCCAGACCACCGGCAGGGTAATGGCGGGATCAGGCCCATCCATGGGCATTATCTTCCGGTTAAAGGAGGAAGGTGTCTGCGGGATTGGTCCCTCTTCCATTTCCTCGATCGAAACCTGTGTCGCATTGCTGATGTCTTCTTCTTTGACTCCTGCATCGACAGAACCTTCGGCGGCCAGGCTGAGCTGTCCTTTCGGGACAAAACTGGTGGCCAGGTAAGGTTTATCCTTGATGTATTTTTCGTAAACCCTGAGGATATCCATCCTGGTAACAGCTTTCATCTTCTGAATATCAGTCAGATAGTACGACGGGTCACCTGCATATTCATTATAGGAGGCCAATTGGAAGGATTTTCCCAGTACGCTTGCGATCCCGTTATAAAAACCGGTTTCCTGGCTGGCTTTGATGCGCTCTACATCTTCTTCCGTAAATCCTTCTTTCTCAAACATTTCAAAGGCCTCGAAAATGGCTTTTTCAACCTCGCTGAGACTTATCCCTTCATTGGCAGTAACAGTGATAGTAAATGAACCGGCGATTTCAAGACTGCTGTTATAAGCATTCTGGCTGGTGGTCAGCTTTTTATCTTTTTCGAGGATTTTATAAAGAGGGGCCTTTTTGCCCTGGGACAATAGTTGTCCGAGGTAGGAGAGCGGGTAAGAATCGTCGCTGTATTCTTCGACGGTCGGCCAGATCATTCTGAACTGAGGAGCCCTGGCGAAATTATCCTCGTGGAATAGTTTTTTCGTTTTATCCAGCTTAACGGGTATTGCAACAGGGTCTTTCACTTCATTACCTTCCGGAATTTCCCCGAAATATTTTTCAATAAGCTGTTTTGCTTCATTGACATCGAAATCTCCTGCCAGGACCAGGGTGGCGTTATTAGGGACATAGAATTTCTGGTGGAAGGATTTAACATCATCCACTGTTGCATTGAACAGGTCTTCCATTTCACCGATCACTGTCCAGCTGTAGGGATGTCCTTTCGGGTAAAGATTTTTAGCGACGACTTCCTGGGTAAAACCATATGGGCGGTTGTCGTATGACTGACGTTTCTCGTTTTGCACGACATTTTGCTGGACGGCAAAGGATTTTTTAGTGACGGTATTGATCATAAATCCCATACGGTCGGATTCCATCCACAGTATCTTTTCGAGGGCATTTTTAGGGACAACTTCAAAATAGGTGGTAGCATCGTTGGAAGTTCCGCCATTGAGGGTGCCGCCGGCGTCCTGTATTAATTTGAAGAACTGGTCTTCGGGCACATTTTCGGAGCGTTGGAACATCATATGCTCGAAGAGGTGGGCAAATCCGGTCCGTCCTTCGATTTCCCGGTTAGACCCGACGTGGTACTGTACGGCAAGGGCAACGATCGGGTCAGACCGGTCGACATGCAGGATTACGTCGAGTCCGTTGGGGAGCTGATATTTTTCGTAATCGATTTTCACTTGCTTGTCTTCCGGGTTATTAGCAGCCAGGAATAGTATAACCATTGGCAGGAGCAAAAATAAATTTCTTTTCATGACAAAAAATTTTCGATAAAGCTATGAAAAAGTTCTGTGTGAAAAATCGTACTACCACTATAGTGGTACTACAGTTTTTATTCTCTTTTTAAATCCACCTCCTTTTGAAACGAAACCATTTTTAACAATTTTTTGTATAAATGGTAAAGAAATGTAAAATTTTTAACAAATCGGAATTACCTATTTAGATTAAAGTGATTAATGTATTGCAATCATTATCAGTAATTAAGAATGGTTCTAAAATAGGTGAGATTAAGATCAGGAAGAATTTAACAAATACTTTTGCCAACCATATTTAAATAGTTATATACATGAAACTGAAAATATACCTTGCACTGATCATAATGACTTTATTTGTTCAAGCTGCATTTGCAACAGATACCATAGTCAAAGTAAGGTTTAACAACCCTCAGTTCAATTGCACCACGCAAATATTGAATGTAGATGTTGAATTTCAATGCAATATTGCCAACCAGAAATTATACGGTATCAATTGCCGGTTTATTTATCCCGACAGCCTGCTGGAATTTATAAATTTCAATGAAATTGCAACCGGATATGCTGCCACCGGCACCGTGCCAATTCAGAATGGATCCGGTGCAAACTTCGGATATACCGGCGTTTATGATTTCGTAAACAAAGCGATCAGCAAGTATGGAACTCCTACTGCGAATTTATCCACAACAGGGTGGACCAAAATATTCGCCATCAACTTTCACGTTGATGATGTCAATGCTTACAATTCAACAAATTTATTTTCCTCTCTTACATGGGACCTGGATATTGATCAGACAGGTTTTTTAACCCCACAGGGAGTAGTCATAACCTTATGGCGAGGAGGTGATTTAAGTTCCCCGACCATTGAGCAGGTTTTTCATCATAACTGGCAGAACGATAATATTTTGGGACTTCCATTTGGTTTCCCGGTCAATAATACCAGTATATCAACGGTCTGCGGATATGCTCCCCGAACCATCCTGCCGGAAGTTGAGCTCTTTACTACCGGCCCTGTGGATATCCCGGTGAAGGTGCTGGATTTTGACAATATCGGTGAATTTTGCCTGACATTTGAATATGATACGACTGTTCTAACCTTTACCGGTGATACGACCAATTCCATATTTAACCCGACTAACGGATATCTGAATATTACCGATACGATCAGCAGCGGAAGCAATCACAAGATAATCATGGCATATGACGGGCTGGGAATTACCCTGCCAGATAGTTCTGTCATTGCGATCCTGACATTTAATACGGCTTGTGGCAGCACAAACCTCAATTGGATAAACGGCGATACATCCTGTTATTTTTTAAATAATGTGAATTATCCTTTATGGGACTTGCCCTATTCGGAATACTATACGAATGGCAGTGTGGAGCTTGAAGTCACTGCCCCTGTTACAAAAATCGATTCCACTGTTGCCACGGTTGGTTCGCTGGTAACTTTCGCTGTCAAGGTCTGGAAATTTGAAAATATTCAATCCGGTTCGCTCACGCTGGATTTCGATCCCGATGTATTAAGCTTTTTTCAGGCCATTCCGAACGACGTTATTGCTCCGGCTTTTACGAGTCAGATTATTGGTTCAGGCCGGCTGACAATGAGTTGGACTGGCTCTAATACCACTTTGCCGGATGGAAGTATTTTATCTTACTTGGTATTTTCAAATATCGGCGGTTCAACACCCTTGATGTGGTTTGATACCGGAGCCTCGTGCCAGTATATAAGCAGCATCACCAATATGGCGCTGAATGATTTGCCCACATGCGATTATTACCATAATGGAAATATTGCCCCTTCGGTATTTGAATGGACAGGAGAGGTGTCCAATGACTGGAACAGTTGTGGAAACTGGGAATATGGAGTGGTTCCCGACAAGTTTACCGATGTCGTGATCAATACAAGCAGTGGAAGGATCTTAAATCCAAATTTTAACGGGGATTTCGTGGTGGGTGAACAATGTAAGAACCTGACGATATATGGCAATACCCAGTTTTCAATTTCGGGAGATTTAACGATTGAACCCGGACATAAGGTTGAAATGACCGGACCAGGGATACTTCAGATAGGAGGCGACTGGACCAATTCGGGCATTTTCATTCCCGGATCAGGTGTGGTGGAATTTTATGGTACTACGAATTCATCCATAGCGCAGGGTGTTCCACCCCAGAATTTTGTCGACGCTTATATTCTTAGCACCACAGAAGCCACTATGACCCAGATTACAGGAGGAACGGCTGGCCCGACCGGCGATGATGCTCATAGCGATGTAAGTTTGGGATTTAATTTCAATTACCTCGGCATTAATTACTCCCAGGCCAGGATCAATACCAATGGGTGGATTTCGCTGAATTTATCGGGAGACGATGTTCAGTCAGCCAATAACATGATTTTATTTGATACGCTATCCCCGACTACCGTCCTGGCTCCCTGGTGGGATGACCTGAAAGCCGATGAAAGCAGTTCCATCACGTATAAAACGGAAGGTGCTGCACCTGATCGTGTATTTATTGTCCAGTGGCTTGGAGTTCTATCTTTTAAAACCAATTCGACAGCACGGTTGAATTTCCAGGTTAAGCTCTATGAAACCACCAATGTCATCGAATTCTGTTACGGTGAAGCAGGGACAGGGACCCATTGTTCGACCGAAGGAGCGTCTATCGGGATAAAGGATGCAACCGGCGGACAGGGCAACTATCTGGAAGCAAGCCATTATTCCACCAACCTGATACTTCCTTTCCTGTCAAGTGCATATGACTGGCCGGAAGTCAATTATCTTTTCACACCACCTATAGAAAATGATGAGGATCTATTTTACAAAATGTTGATCTCAAAAACATCGGGGGAGGTGTCGATTCAAAGGGATGTGCGGGTAACCGGGCAGGAGTAGAGGATTTCGGGCTGTATTATTTTTTGGATGACGAAAATCGTACTACCACTATAGTCGTAGTACGATTTTTTTAAAGCCAGCCGATTTCCATCTCAGATAAATCGACCTTTATTCATAGTTTGATTATCTTCTTCACAATGATTTGGTTTTGAAGAGATATTCGGATGAAATAGATGCCTGCGGGCAAATTACTAATATCCAACTCCAGGGTTTCATTGTTCAATTGTTCTATTGTTCTATTGTTGTTTGATACCAGCACCTTTCCGTAAATATCCACCAACTCTAAACTTTTCAACTCAACTTTACCCTTTGAACTTTGCACTTTGAACTTTGAGGTGGTCGGGTTAGGCCACACCTGCACAAAATCCTTCCCCTTGTCCCCTTGTCCCCTGGTCTCCTCTACGCCACTCAGGAGGGTATACTTCAAAATGGTATTGTTGTTGCCGCAAGCATATCCGCAATTTGGGGAAAAAAACATGATCGACCCTAGTAATTCACCGCTTTTTGGATGAGGTTGTTCTTCCCACACGACGTTCGACCAGTAATAATTGGTCTCCGGGATGTAGCCATAGTCCCAGGCATTGGAGGTATGATAGATATGGCCATCGAAGGTGGTTGCCCAAAGTTGGTTGGTATCGAGTGCATGCAGGCACGTGATGGCGTCTTCGTCGGTGCTGTGGATTTCAGGCCAGTAGTAGTCATAATCCACAAAACCGCGGATTTCACAAAGATTTCCAATCCATCCGTGGTCTTTATCGATGAAGAAAACCGGTCCGAAGTATCCGCAATGGATTACAAATTCGGGGGTTATGGATTGCTGGCCCGGATCCCAGTAAAAGACCTGTATCCCTCCGCAAAACCAAACTGCTTCCTCCGTAGCGCTGATCCCGCTCCAGTAATTCAAATGACCGATATCGATCTGGTTAACGCCTTCGGGCGTGATCTGCCACATGTAATAGCTTTCATCCGTTGTGACATATCCGGTGTCTGATCCTGGTGCAAATGAAATGTCAGTCACAGGACTGCCCGTTGCACCATGGTAAGCCCAGGTATCGCCGCCATCATGGGTGACCATGATAAATCCATTGTGGTCACCAATGTATCCATTTTCGGAATCGAACATCCATATGGCATGGCAATAATCCCAGTGTGTCTGGATTTCCCAGCTCTCCCCCCCATCTTCAGTATGGAAAATGAGAAATTCCAGTTCCTCATTCTGTTGCAGGCTGGTCACCCAACCTTCGTTTTCATTGATGAAAAACAGGTCGAGGTAACTGCCATAATAGGGTTCACCGCCGATGTAAATGGTGTCGGTCGGGGTATTTGGCATGTTGGGAAAGAGATCGGTCCAGCCGTACTGCTGCCCAAGTGCCAAGTTCAAAGGGCAAAGTGCAAAGAAAAGGCTTATGGCCAGAAGCTTGAGGCTTGTAACTGATTTTTGGCTTTTTGGGTTCATGGCTGATATTATTTGCTTAGACCATAGGGCATAGGGCATATTAACACTACAATCCATGCTCTTAGCCCTAAGCTCTATGCCAGTTATAGTTTTATGATCTTCTTCCCAATCGTTTGATTTTGAAGAGATATTCGGATGAAATAGATGCCGGATGGTAAATTGCTTATGTCGATTTCAAGTGCTGAATTGTTCAATTGTTCAATTGTTCGATTGTTATTTGATATCAGCACCTTTCCATATATATCTATCAACTCTAAACTTTTCAACTCAACTTTACTCTTTGAACTTTGCACTTTGAACTCCCCTCTGGTGGGGTTGGGATACAGCACGACCTCCGGCATCTCCCGCTCGCTCACTGCCGTGGTGATATCCACCGTCACCACCCAGTCCTTCACCGTCTGTCCGTTTTCCGAGGTGACCGTGTAGGTGAATGGGCTGGAGAAGTTTTGCATGGTCCCGCCGGGGGGATCGATGCTGGCAGCGGCGGATATAAACACGTCCGGGATGAGCTGGGTCAGGTCCGTGCCTTCAGCCACGATGGCATGGACAGTCTGCGCGGGGATATTGATTTCCGCCGGTTGCACCTGTTGGTCCAGTACAAAGTCAAGGATGTCGGCGCCACCGGCCGGGAAACCCTCGAGGAGGCCGTAGCGGTAGAGCGAGCCGTTGTTTCCAATCGCCCAGGCATGGTGCCCGTCGACGGCGAAAATATCCGTCAGCCAGGCATCGGCGAGGTGGTCGGCATGGAAATGCACCGTGTCCGCATTGGCGCTTGAAGACATCAGGATATCCCCTCCGTTAGTTACTGCCCAGACAGAGTCCATGTCCAGGGTAAAAACGCCCTGGATACTTTGTAAGGTATCTTCATACAAGTGCTGGAACAGCCCATTTCTCAGTCGGAGAAGCTCCCCTCCATAACTCAGCCAGGCCTGTTCGGGGGCGTTGAATTGCACATCCCCGAAGCATGGGAAATACTGCGCCCCGCCGTAAAAGGTCCAGGTTCCGCTGTCAAAGATCATTTTCCGGCCAAAGCAGCCGGTGGCCCAACCGTAGTCACCGGAGCCAAAGGAGATGGCGTCCCAGTCGGTGTAGGTGCCGGTATTCTGGGGAGCCAGGCCTGTTCCCGTTATTTGGGCCAGCCAGCCTTCAGCGCATCCGCACCAGCCCAAATTATCATCAGGTGAAAATCCGATGCTAAGGATCTGGGAAGGCACCACACCAAAGAAGTTCCAGTTTTGACCGCCGTCAGTGGTTTTACAGAGCAATCCGCTTTCACCGCCGGCATAGCCGGTTTCGGAAGACAACATGTAAATGGCATGGTTTTCCCCCAATGTGGTCTGCACATCCCAGGTTTCTCCGCCATCCGTAGTGTGGTAGATTTCCTTGTAAAAGCAGCTGTTGGTGATCCATCCCTCGTTGCCGATAAACCAGAGGCCGGAGAGGCAGCCGCCGGCAGCACCACCGACCGGGAACAGGTTCTCGCTGATATCCACCCAACCGTAGGCACGGGTATAGGTGGCATCGAAGTTACAGGTAGAGTTGCTGTAGTTCAGGCTGACGTTGCAACTCCTGGGATCGAAATGAGCGTATTTATGAGTTGGAGTTACAGAGTAATTCCCGTTCGGCAGATGGTTGAATTCATACTCCCCGTTGAGGTTGGTGCGGATGAAGCCGCTGATGGGGCCGCTCAGGTGAACCTCTGCCCTGGGATAGGGATTGCCGTCAAGGGTGATGGTTCCATTGATGGAAGAAGTGGGCAGCAGGGTGTTGTCGGTCCGCACGGGCCAGACATGCCAGTCGGCCGTTTTCAGATACTGCAGCCTGTTGCCGCCGCCCATCATCCCGTCGGAGAACCAGACCATCCAGGCCTGGTCCGTTTCGTCAGCACGGGTGGTGGAGGTCCAGTATGCCTGGTCAAAGTTGAAACCAGTAACATTGACAAAAGGATATTTTTCCGGCATCGCAGGATTGCTCCGGCTGATGTCCACCAGGCTGGTCATCTCGTTGCGGTTGGGCATGCGCCAGTCGTTGTGGCCCAGGTAGTTCTCCGAGTTCAACAGGGCAATATAATCCAGCGCATGCTGCCAGTTAATGGCGCCGTCGACCCACTGGTTGGTGTCGAAATCCGGGTCGCGGGTGAGCATCAGGTTGGCGTCCTTTGTCCACATCAGCCCGGTGAGGCGGTCGGTGACGGTACCGTTGTTGTTGTCGACGAGCCGAGGCGTGGGCCAGGCTGTCCCTTCCGCCAGGAACCCATCATCGCCCGGATAAAAGGTGTATTGCTGGCCTGTTTTTGGGTTTTGAAGCGGCCCCGGATTTCCGCTGTCACGAACGGGAAGAAGGTAGTACTTCCAATTGGTGCTTCCGGTCATGTCAGGATCTTTTGCAAAATCCTCCGTTTCCCCGGCAGGATTGGTGATGTTGGAATGGGCGTAGTGCTCCCGGAGCATGATAGTGATAGCCAGACTGCGCATTTGCTCTGAGGTGGTCGAACTCCAGTATACGTCTTTCAGGTTGATAAAAGGATGATCCGGTGGAAGTGCAATTTCGGGGTACCGCAGGTTAACGAGCGATTTCATTTCCACCATATTCGGCATGCGCCAATCGTTGTGCCCGAGGTAATTGTCATTATTAAGCAGTACCACGTAATCCAGGGCAGTCTTCCAGTCGATGTCGCCGTCGCCCGGGGTGCGGTCCTGGTCAAAATCCGGGTTTCGGGTGGCGATCAGGTTGCCATCTTTCACCCACATCAGGCCGGTGAAGGCATCCGTGATGGAGCCGTCGCCGTTGTCTGTGAATCGGTTGGTTGGGATGGGAACGCCCTTTTGCAGGTCGCCGTCATCACCGGGGTAATAGCTGGTGGTTTGGCCGGTGGCGGGGAGCTGGATTGTGCCCTGCTGGCCCAGGACATAAGGCGTAGGGCATAGGGCTAAGAGCAGCATTGCGGCTTGCAGCTTGAGGCTTTTGTGTTTCATTATTGAGTTTTTCTTTACCACAATAGGCACAATAGGGCACATGGGAGGCACAATAGAATTTTAAATTTAGAATTATTCTATGTGTTTTCTATGTGTTCTATGTGACTATGTGGTTAATATTCATAACTTAATGATTTTCTTTACGATCGTCTGATTTTCAAAGTTTATTCGGATGAAATAGATGCCGGAATGTAAATTGCTTATGTCGATTTCAAGTGCTGAATTGTTCAATTGTTCAATTGTTCGATTGTTATTTGATATCAGCACCTTTCCATAAATATCTATCAACTCCAAACTTTGAAACTCAACTTTGCCCTTTACCCTTTGGACTTTGAACTCCCCGGTGGTGGGGTTCGGCCATAATTTCACGCTCTCATTCTCCCATTCTCCCGGTCCCCCGGTCTCCTCTTCCCCGCTCACCGCCCCGTATTTCAGCAGGATCTTTTCTCCTCCGTAAATAAATCCATTGTTTGGAGAGGTGAAACGGACGCCATTGAGGAACCCGTTGGTCAGGGTATGCTCCAGCCTGATCCAGTCCGTGCCGCCGTTGCCGGTGTGGAATATCTGCGCAACCGAGCCCACGGCCCAGCCATTGTTCTCATCATTGAAAAAGACCCCCGTCAGCGCACCTTCAAGGACGGTATTCACCGAGGTGGTGTACCAGTCAATCCCTACTTCTGTTTTTAGGAACCGGTCACCGACGCACCAGCCAAGGTCATCCGTCAGAAAGAAAAGCCAGCCCTTTCCCGCATAAGGGTAACTTGCCTCCACATGCCATTCCCCATCCATGAAATAGATGATCATTTGATAATCAAGTATGGCGTAGCCTCTTTCGACGGAAGGGAAATCGATACAGTAAACATTCCCGGCCAGCCCCAGGTCGAACGGGAAGACGCCTTCCGGCGTGATTTGCGCCATTTTCCCATTCTTGCCGCCTGCATACCCGTTTTGTGCCGGTCGGGGCGGAAATCCCAGGTCGTAAAGATAAGCACCCAGGTGCCCGTGGTAATTCCAGGTCTGGCAACCGTCTTCAGTCCGGTAAATCATACCGTTGGTGGCACCGAGATAGCCGGTGTTTTCATCGACCATGTAAATATCCGCCGAAGCCAGGGGAGCATCATGAGCGGTCCAGGTCTGCCCGCCGTCAATTGTTTCCAGCACTGCTGACTGCTCTCCGTCGAAAGGATGATTGGTACAGATCCAGCCGTGGTTGTCGTCGATGAACGTTAACCCGCTGATGTTGGCGATGATTGTATCGGCTCCGTTGTTGATGATGACAGTGTCGTTGTTGAAATCGGGCAGGTTGGCGGTAATGTTGGTCCAGCCGTACTGCTGCGCAAATAGTGAACAGTGAAGGGTGAGCAGTGAAGCGAGGATTAGCAATGAAGTGTGAAGGGTGAAGTGGGAGGCGGGATGCTGAATTATTGGTTTCATGGCTGAGTTATTTTTTCAACACATAGACACATAGGGCACATAGGAAGCACAATAGAGTTCTATCCCGCCCATGGTGGGACAAGTTGTGTAATCTTTGTGTTCTATTGTGCCTATTTGTTTAATTGTCATTGTTTAATTATCTTTTTCACGATCGTTTGGTCTTCAATAGATATCCGGATAAAATAGATACCTGAGGGCAAATTACTAATATCCAACTGCAGGATTTCATTGTTCAATTGTTCTATTGTTCTTTTGTTATAGATTTCCAGCACTCTTCCATTTATATCCACCAACTCAATAACTCCAGATCCAAGATTGTAAATTGTAAACTGTAAATTGTAAATCCCTCTTCCCGGATTGGGAAACACCTCCACACTTGTAAGCCCGGGTCCCCCTGAAACATTGGGATCTGGTGCCTGTATCCCCGTATATCCCTCTTTGATGGTAACCCCAACTGATTCTCTCCCATCGGTTTCACAAGTGAAAACACCGTACCATTCCTGGCTTACCGGAACGTTCCAGGTCAGGTATTGCGATGTTTCCCCTTCAAAAGCCGATGAATCCAAAATAGTATCGTTAAAATACCATTGATAGGATGACCAGCCGTCAGGAGCTTTAAAAACCACCGTGCTTTCGATGGGTTTACTCCCGATCAGTTCTATAAGCAGATTGCCGCCGGTCTCAACCTGCAGGAGTCTATTCATCCATTCTCCATCATTGACGATATTCCCGGTGACATACAACCTTAACATCCCGGATCCAAAATCCCGAATCAGTCCGAAATTCGTCACGTTACCATATATGGGAAGATCAAAGTATTTAGAACCTCCTCCAAAGGTATTGGATTGCATCGTGTCATTGATGATGACCGGGCAAAGGATTGTATTGAGATCATCAATACTAACGGTTCCCTCCAGGGTAAGCTGTGTCGTGGATGATACGTTATTCAAACAGCCTCCCTTCAGCTTTGCTTCATCCAGTGTGCCGTTCCATAAAGTACCATCCATTTTCAGTTCTTTATTTCCCATCACCAGGCTGTTTCCGTTCAAGTTGAAATTTCCGGTAAAGGCCAGGTCGGAACCGGCAAAATTCGTACTCATGATTTCCGAATCTATGAATTCACCACCGAATGTTTTTCCTTCCAATAATGTGATCGTTTGATGCCCCGTTCCGTTCAGGATTGTTTCAGCAGGTTCCCACATTCCATGGTTATTAATGTCACCAGTGATTTTCAACCTGAGGCGATCATCAATGTCGTTGATTATCCATCCGTTATTGATTAAATCGCCTTCAACCTGAAGATCGTAATATTTAGTCCCACCCCCAAATGAATTGGCCTGAAGGGTGTCATCAACAGTCACCTTGTTGCGGAATACATTGTTATCGTCGACCGTCACTTTACCATTGATAATAAGGTTATCGATGCTTTCTATATTCTGCAGTATTGCCCTGTTTAATTTGATATTATTGATATATCCGTCAAAGAGCCGACCGGTCAGGTACAGCGTGTGTCCCAGGCCTTCAAGCGCAGATCCTTTGAGCTCGAAGTTTCCCAGGCATTGAATATCAGAATTCATGCAGATTTTGCTTTCAGGATCCAGGTCGGTGAAATTGCTCTCGAAAGGGTTTCCCTCCATATATTGGTCATTGTTCCCGATGAAGGCCACGAATCCACAGGTCCAGCTACCGTTATTGATAATGTTCCCTGTGATAAGAATATGCAGATAATCGCCCTCTTCTTCATGATCCCTTACCCAGCCGTTATTGGTTAGATTTCCGTTAATCTTTAGTTTCATCATGCCTGTGCCTCCGCCAAAATAATTTGCCTGCAGGGTATCGGTGACAGTAATATTGCCTGCGAAGAAAAGGGTGTCTGTTGAATGATGGCTGACCCGGAAAGTCCCTGCAATTTCGAAATCTCCCGCGATAGTTCCCCCGTAGATGATCGTACCAATTGCTTTGATCCTGTGATTTCCCATATCCAGGGTGGCGCCCCCAAGGTTAAAATCTCCCAGGTAACTTTCACCGCTATGATAATATACTCCGTCGTATGTGAAATCCGTTTCCGAAACCAGGGAAGTGCCTGACATGGCTGTGATCCATCCTCCGAATATGTTTCCGGGGCCAAGCACCAGCTTTTGAATACCTGATCCGGTGAAATGGGTAGCATGCGGACGATAGTTGCTAAAATTTGAAAGGTCCCCGGATATCGAGATATCGACATATTCGTTGCCATTGGCCACGTTTCCGTAATTGATCAGGTGTCCTGAAACGAAAAGCTGAAAGGTGGCCAGGCCTCCGCCGTAATCCTGGGCGGTCAGCATGGCGCCGGGATCAATGGTAATCTGTGCACACCAACTGTGATAGATGTTATACCAATCAACATGACCGATGGTTACCGTGGCTAATTGGGAGATCACCACAGTATCCCCTTCTCCAGGGATCAAACCCTGCATCCAGGTGCTCGTGGAATCCCAGCAGCCGCCACTTGAGGTTGAATGAATAATGATCGCATTGGTCCGGGTGATAAAGACATTTACCAGCATAAAGACCAGACTGATTTTGATAATGATTTTTTTCATGGCTGATATTGTTTTCACCACATTAGGCACATAAATCACATAGATTACACAACTTGTCCCGCCATGGGCGGGATAGAAATCTATTGTGCCTCCTATGTGCCCTATTGTGTCTATGTGGTTAATATTCATAACTTAATGATCTTCTTCACGATCGTCTGATTTTCAAAGTTTATTCGGATGAAATAGATGCCGGATGGTAAATTGCTGATGTCGATTTCAAGTGCTGAATTGTTCAATTGTTCAATTGTTCTATTGTTATTGATCTTCATGACATTTCCATAAAGATCAATCAACTCTGAACTTTGACACTCAACTCTGCCCTTTGCCCTTTGAACTTTGAACTCCCCTGTCGTTGGGTTCGGCCACACGTAAAGTCCGCCATCAATGGATGCCTTACGGATACCAACCGGCACACCAGACGGGATCAATTCGGGATTTCCTTCCGAATCGGCATGGTTTTGCCAGACGGAAAGGTCCCTGAAATCATCCGCCCCGTCCCCTTCATTCCCCAGGTCCTCAAACTCATCAAACCGGTAATATGCTACCAGGCCGCTATCGGTTGTAGTGTAATATTCGGCAGCGAGAGGATTGTTCATGATGTGTGCCACATGAACTTCTTTCAGCGCCCGGTTCCAGATGCTCAATTCATCCATGGGGCCCTCTATCAGTTGCGACGCGCTCCTGCGGGCTATGATCAGGTCGCTGGTATTGCTGACACTGGGCCAGGATCCATAGAAATAGGAGTGGATAAAATCCACTTCCACACCATCGACAAACACCACGATACCATTTTCATCCTTGTCGGCAACAATGACGATGTGATGCCAGTTACCGTCGATAAACTCGTTTGTTGTATTTCCGCTCCTCTCCGACAGGCCCGAGTTTTCTATGTAGTTAACCCGGATCCTTTTGCCCGGTACCGGATTGTGCGGGTCGTCCATCGCAAAGCCATAGGAATACTGCGTATACGGATCGGAGGTCAGCCTTTTCATAACGAATGGGGCGACCTGGTTTTTGTCGGCGGCCTTAATCCATAATGCAACCGACCAGCTACCATCCGCAGGATTTAAGCTTTCGTGATGGGGGACAAATGCGTAATCATCGATTCCGTCGAGGTTCACACATTTTCCAAATCCCTGGGCAGACAGGCTTCCTATAAAGGAAAGGCAAAGAGTGAACAGAGTGATTGATTTTTTCATTATTGCAATTTTTAGATCACTGTTTCATGTTTACGGCTGATGACCCGGTTCAGGTTGCTCATGAACACGGAGAGCGTTGTGGGCAGATTAGCGGGATTGAAGCCAGCCGGGAACTTCGCCGGCAGGTGGTTGACTTTTTCGAGCAACTCATAGAAATTCACCGGTATCATGAAATCGAACCGCAGTTTGTTGACACAGGCATCTTTAACCGTCTGTATATCTGCTTCTTTCAATCCGAGCAAATGAGCGGCAGTTCTGGAAAGAAGACTATCGGTAACCGGCTCATCAAGCAAGGGTCGGATAAGTCCTTCATGGTTTTCTTTCAGAATTTTGAGGACGATGATTTCCGCCAGGATATCCACCGGAATGACCCTGAAACTGAAGGGAAAGTAATACCCTGTTTTCAGGAAAATATCGAGGATATGCCAGATAGAATAGTGATTCGGACATAGGCCGTTTTTCTCTGAACCGAGTACCAGCGGGATGTCATAAATACATCCTTTGAGGCCCTGGTCCATGGCATTCCGGATAGCCTGGCCGGCCACCCACTTGAACCCCGCGTAGCCCGACTGCCATGCATTGGTATTCAATGCCTTGAAATCCTGATCAGTTTGAAAGAAACTGGCATTGAACGAAGAAGCATAATGCAGTGATTTGGGGGATTCCGGGTCCGCGCAAAAGGAGATCATCCTCTCCAGCTCGGGGATCCATACCCGCTGGAAATGATGATAGGGCAGATGGTACAGGGGGGTCATGGCGAGATGGATCACCGTGCCGGTTTCACTTTTAACCATTTTGAACTCCTTGGCGTTGAGGTTCATGCGGTTCATGGTCACATCCCCCAGGTGGATGCAGAAATCAACCGGATTAAAATCTTCGAGGCCCCATTGGGAATAGGCCTGGATCATCTTGCCGATGGCTTCGCCGATGGAGGGCGCCCGGAGCAATAAGTGGATTTTGCCGGGTTGGGTTTCCCGGAGTTTTTTCACGACATGGACTCCGATAAATGAGTTTGCGCCGGTCACCAGGATGCCGCCCGGATATTTTGAATTATGGGAGACAACCGTATTCCATTTTTTATGGATCAGGCTTTCGGTTCGGATATCCTCTGTATGGGAGGTCATAAAAAGTGGTTTGGTTAACTTTATCAGCTTAAAGTTACAAAGGGGGAAAAGGGGGTTGCAAATTTCCAGGGCTACATTTGCACTCGGAGCACCCTACAAAAACACTCATGGGAGAGATCAAAAGGGTGTATTAAAAGTCTTTTAATAGCCACTGATTCACAGATTAATGTGAGCTACTTGTAAATAGTCATCTGTGCATCAGTGGCATATAATATTCCTATAAAAATAATCCAACAATTAACTTTCCTACTGATACAGCCTATTAATCAACTGTGCGGAAACTTGATGGGATACAATTCCAGACTTACGGATTAACCCGTTGGTTATGACCTATACCGCCGCCAGGAAACTGCTGAGATTATCGTCCCGCTTCAGGTTCAGCTTTTGACGGATCCGGCTGCGTGTCACTTCGATGCTTTTAGGCGACCTGCCGGTGATCGCGGAGATTTCCCTGGTGTTGAGGTTCATCCTCAGGAAGGCACAGATTCGTTGCTCATAGGAAGTCAGCTCCGGATGTTTATCATACAACCTCTGGTAAAATCCCGGATGCACCTGCGTGAACTGGGTCTCAAATTCCCTCCAGTTGCTTTGCGGGGCATCGATCCTGAGCTCATTGACGATTGAAAGCAGTTCATCATTGTTGTTATCCGGGGATTGCTGAATTTCCTGGAGCCTTTTGATCAGCCGCGATATCAGTTCATTTTTCTGGTTCAGGAATAACATTTTGGAGGCCAGTTCCCGTTTCTTTCCGTCCAGTTCACCTTCTAATTCCTGCAGATGCTGAAGGTTGATCAATTCCTGCTGCTGGTAAAGCAGTTTCGCATCCCGGTTCCTCCTGAAGAGCAGCAGAATGATCACCAGGCTCAGGCCTGTGATCGTTACCAGGGTCAGGGTGATGATATTCCGGATCCGAAGTTTCTGTTCCTGCAGGTAAGCTTTATTCCTGAGGAGTTCATTCTCCTTCTCTTTTTTCTCGTAATTATACCGTGCTTCGATACGGCTGATTTCCTGACGCTGGTTATAAAAGCTAAGGCTATCGGTATGGGCCATGGTGGTTTTGTACCATCGCAGCGCAGCCAGGGCATTTCCGCTTTTTTCGTATGCTTCCGACAACAATGATGAAGCGTCTCTCTGGGCAGGGACAAGGTTCAGTTCTTCCGCAATCGAGTAAGCCTTTTTCCCATGGGTAACGGCACCCGGATAATTCTGCTGATGCATCAATGTCTTTGCGTGCAAAAGGCAAATATTGGCGATCAATGGCCTGTTATTGGTTTCGGATGCTTTGGCCGAGGCCTTTGTAAGATATTCATCCGCCAGGCCGTATTTTTTTTCGGAATAATAATATTTTCCGAAGATGTAATCGCATTCCGCCTCAAATGGCCGCGAACCGATCTCCTGAGCTACGGTATGAATACGATTGCAATATTCGAGTGCCTTGTCATTTTGGCCCATATCCAGGTAGAGACCTGCCAGGTTGTAGTACCTTACAACCAGAGCAGATTTCTGTTGCAGGAGCTCTTCAATGGAAGTCGACCGGAGGATGTACGACAGGGCCTTGTCATATTCATTCACCATTTTCAAAACTACGCCAATATTCAGCAATGCGGTAGAAACCGCTTTCTCGTCGCCCGATTTCTCATAATGACTGAGTGCTTCCTCGAACGACACAATTCCCTGGTCCATATTTCCCTGTTCACAAAGGAGAATGCCCGCATGCAGCCTGACATCCGCGATCAGGCTGCTATCGTTCAGTTCCGTTGCGATTTGCATACATTCCATGTAACTCGAGTCAGCCCGGGTATAATTGCCCAGGCGCCTGAAAGCATTGCCGGCTGCGTGCCTGACGTTGAACATGCCCATTTTATAGTTATCTTCAGCATATAACTCATAGGATTGTTCCAGCATCCTGACGGCTTCCGGGTAGAGGTTGCTCATATAACGGATGTACCCGATATCATATAGTGCCTGGGCATGGAGGGATCTTAACCCGGCTGCCTCCGACAGTTCCAGTGAGCGCCGGTAATAGGATTCAGCCCTTGCATATTCGTCGTTGTAATAATGGATATTCCCGGTGTAATTCAGGGCTTTGATCACGGTTTCAAGGTATGACAATTGTTTTCCTGATATCTCCACCTGATTTGTGGTTAGCTCAGCTTCGGGGCTTCCGAAGATCAGGCGGTAGTAATAAATAGCTGAGTCGGGATTTTCATTATGCAGCGCCCTCCCTTTCCTCAGCAAGGCATTAACAAAAGCAGTATCATGGTCTGTGATATTCGCAGATACCACATTCCATAACATTGTTAAAGCAAAAGTTATTAGGACAGATTTTTTAGATTCGGTTAAATAAATCATACGCCGAATAAATAAAAACTGTTGACGATGAGGCAATAAAGATAGAAAAAAGACGGAGATAAATAAAAATCGTACTACCACTATAGTCGTAGTACGATTTTTTTAAAGCCAGCCGATTTCTATCAATGATAACTCTGTCTTTATTTATAATTTGATGATTTTCTTCACGATCGTTTGATTTACGAGCGATATTCGGATGAAATAGATACCAGGCGGCAGGGAGCTGATGTCGAAATCAAGAGCACGCTTGTTCAATTGTTCAATTGTTCTATTGTTATTGGGTATCAGCACGTTTCCATTAATATCCACCAACTCTAAACTTTGAAATTCAATCTTGCCCTTTGAACTTTGAACTTTGAACTTACCGGTGGTTGGATTAGGCACAATATCCACATCACCTGCGATCCATGATTCCATGCTTTTATCCTCCTCCAAACCCGTGGTGATGTCCCAGACAGCTGTTGCCATACCACGGCCATGAGTTGCTGCCAGAACAGTGAAATCACTTTGCCTGATTTGAAGCATATCTACCCTGACATTTGCCAGACCTTCAATATCCTGGACCCAAACCGTGTTGGTTTCATCCAGGTTTGAAGTGGTCCAGATTCCCAGCTCGGTAGCCAGCATGGCATGCTGTGTGCTGGTGGGATGGTAAAGGGCCCACCGGACCGGCATATCGGGCAGGTTGGCTTCCTTGTTTTCCCAGGTAGTGCCACCGTCGTAAGTCTGCCAGACCGATTCGACACCATAATTTGAAAAAACTGCCAGTAAAGTATCGTCCGATCCTCCAATGGCCACACATGAAATAGCCCCTTCCGGGAAATCGTCGCCGGTGATCTCGGTGACCTGCGGCGTGGCCTGGGCATTCTGCACCCTGAACAGCCTGCCGGATAGAGAACCGGCAAAGAGGGTGGTGGTTCCGTCAGGCGAATGGGGACTGCATTCGACGGCGGAATAATAAACACTGAGGCCTGTATTCAGGTTGATGAAATTCCCGGTGATGTTGCTGGGGATGCCGCTGATCCGGAGGATCCGGTTGGCCAGCTGTCCGCCGAATTCACAGGCATTGGCATAAAGGATATTATTCGCGTTATCGTAATCGGCAGGAGATACGAATGTGCCGCTCGACCAGTCGCTCATGGAAGCATACCAGTTACCATTGTTCCATAGGGTATACTGGTTATAATATACCGAAGTGATCATGTATTGCGACTGGTCCTGGTCGATGAAACAACCCGAACCGTCGCCCCCGTCGATCATCTGGTTAATCGTCAGGGCCTGCCCGGTGTAATAAAGTGTCCCGTTATCCTGCAGACCGCCCACGCACCTGGCATTTCCGGCCGCAGGATGCAAGGCACAGGTATAGAACTGGAGGGTGCCGTATCCCAGATTCTTTTCCTGGAAATCCGGGCTGGACGATCCGGCATTATCGGTATAAAATACCCCACCGTCGGAAGTAATGAGCAATTCATCGGATGAACCGGGTTTATATGCAATATCATGGATATCAGCATGCACATATTCATCTCCTCCTCCATAATACATCAGGGCCCATTCGGAAACCTGGTTCCAGCTTAGGCCGCCGTTGACAGATTTGTAAACGTCCAGGCCACCTATATACAGGGCATCCGGATCATTGGGATCAACTCCCACTGTTAGGGCATGCCATCCGATAGTAGCCCAGAAGTAATTGCCGCCGGACGGGATATTTCGGGCGTTCCAGGATGCCCCGGCATCTGAAGTCCGTGCAATGTGCCGGCCCTGGGTATAAATGAATCCGTTCTCGCTGTTCACATAACCCGCATCGAACAGGGCATATGCCACATCCGGATCAGAAGGTGCGCTGCCGATCATCACCCGGTTCGGAATATTGTATTGCGACTGACCCTGGATGATATCGATATAATCATCGTAAATAGTCCAGGTGCCGATCAATCCCTGGTCGGAATATAGGATGGTGGCACCGCCTTCACCGTCGAGATTGGCCATGGAACCAACCAGTATCCTGTTTCCGGCAGTGATTTCGATATCTGCCACGGTAAACGGTTTGTTTGTCCCGGGAATCAGAGGGAGTACCTGAATCCAGGTGCCGCCGCCGTCAGTGGAACGATATAGCCCATCATTCGGTGTACTTTGCTGAGTGCCATGGTATGTGCCGGACGCCACTCCGGCATAGACTACGCTGTTGCCGTTTTCAACCCTTACTTCGACATCCGTAATATATTTGAAATTCAGGGTAGATGACAGCTGTTGCCAGGTCAGGCCACCGTCGACTGATTTGAAGATCCCCGCCCCTATCCCGCTGGATTCGCGGTAGATGACCCGGGAGGTGAACGCTTCGCCGGTTCCCACATAAAAGACCTGGGGATCGACGGGATCGAAAGTAATGTCACTGATGGCTAAAGAAGGCCACAGGTCGTCAACCGGTTGCCAGGGGGAAAGCTGGCTGGAAATATTGTTGTTGTACCACAACCCTCCCGTCACTGCCCCGGCCCAGACTTTATAACCGCCGGTACTGTTGGGATCCCACATGATGCACCGGGTCCTTCCTCCCATATTGGACGGTATGATCTCCCATTGCAGCGGATTCCCTGTTTTCAAGGCAGGATCCTTTTCTTCCGCCTTTAATGAATTGTAAGCAGAAACAAGCCGTTCGACAGGCACCCGCTTTTCCTTCGGATCCATAGTTTGCAGAAAATCCTGGAATGCCGCCATCTGGGGCTCGTCGAATGACTTACCGGGTTTTGAGTCTTGAGTTTTGGGTTCTGAGTTATGAGTTCTGGGTTGTGTATTGCCATCTCCCATTTCTTTTCCTGTTTCCAAAAGGTATTTTTCATATTCAGACCGGTCTTGCTGTTTGTCTCTCAGGATAAGAAAACTGGCGAGAAGGGCAAGGGCAGCCATCATGAAGACTGCGAGGGGCAGATGCCTGGATTTCATAATACGAGCTTAATTTGGTTTTGCATGTGCAAAGTTAGCAGATTTCATTAAAAATCAGTCCGGATCAGGATTTGGATTCCCGGTGAGTGTTTGCGTAAGTCGGTGCAGCATATCCACCGTATATTCCCCGATATAAGGACCATAAAAGATCATGTTCCTGGATTCGGCATCACCGTTGTAATAATACCGGCCCGGAATTAAATACCCGGCGTAACTTCCATTGAAACTGGTAATATTTGCCCGGTAACCCTGAACATACAGGGAATTCTTAAGTTCTACGGCAAACTCTCCTCCAAAATCTCCCGGTGTGGTTATCCACATCATTTTTCCAAGTTTCACAGCCTGAATGAAGGATGTTTCAGGCAGGGGCAACAGCAGTTCGCTCCATGCTTTCGATAGATCCAACCGGTTTGTGATGCGTAAATGATAATCAGGCAGATATAATGGCGCCGTCGCTGCCAGGAATTCCAGGGTATCTTCAAAGATCAGTTGCGGCAGATATTGAAGCGTCTTTTCCGCCAGCGAATCCCCAAGATATTTCGGACTGTCGAAACCCTTGCCTTTGCCGTTGTGCGTCTGGTTGCCCATGCTTCCTGCCATGAAGAGGGCAACATCAAAGCCCTGGTTTTCCATATTTCTCTGCCAGTAACCCGGATAATCCCCGCTTATTTCCATGTTTCTCCTGCCCATTGAGGTGGAATGAGCCGAAAAAGAACCGATCAAAGCCATTCTGCCATCCTTTTGATCCAGGCAGATCAGGCTGAAGGCACTGTTTTTCAAACCACGGTCGCCCAGGATCTTATTCCGCAGGTATTTTTCGGCATCGAACTCTCCCGTGGCAATACGGGCGGGTTTAAGGTCAGCAATAGCCTGCATGATGGCATCTGAAATTTGTCTGCTGAGCCATTCTTCCAGATCCGCATTCCTTTTCCCCGCAATTTGCTTTCCTAGAAGACCACGTCCCCAGGCCCCCAGGCTGGAATGGGTATGGGTCGCTGAAAAGAAAACCTGGTCCCGGCGGATGCCGTGTGACGATATTTCCCTCATTACCGGTTCCGTAAGGTATGGAGGCATCAGGAGCAGGTCGGCGCTGACGAGTATAATGAGTTGTTCCTGTACTTGTATGGCAGCAGCTTTGACAAAGATGCTGTCATGGATGCCTGTCGCCGGTTTTCCTTTCCTCCAGCCGAAACCGGCCAGGGGCATTTGCCTGAATTCCCCATTGGCAGGATCATCGGCGGGTGCACCCAGGACCGGGGTGATGCTTATCCTGGAAAATCCGGCTTTCACAGGGCCTTTGACCGGTTTAAGAATGCTCTTCAGGCTATCGATACCGGTAAGGCTTTTCTGGTAATAATCACTCTTGAAATAGGGTTTTTTATCTGCCGGAGAAATGGAAACTACAATAGTGATGATGACAAAAACAACAATAATTTTAAGGATTACCAGGGGTCTCAACTTATTTTTGACCTGTCCCATTATTTTACTTCAAATTCGGTAAAAGTGGTCCGTTCCGTTCCGTCTCCCAGTATGCCACGAAAAACGACCAAATACTTTCCAGGTGTATCCGGTGCGGTAAATGTGACGGATGTTCCTTTCTGCAGACCGGTGAGTAATCCTGTTTCCCAAAAAACCGTGTTCCGCGTGTCGGGAAGGTTGGTCAACGCCGGGTTGTCACGCACCTCCCTTTTATTTTCCTGGAAGAATGAATAATTGATAAAGGTGCCTGATTCAGGCAGGTCAATTCCGGCGAAATCAAGGTCTTTCGAAATGAAATTAATGATCCCTCCATAGGTCATCTGACCTTTGATATAAGGCGCATCCACGAGTTCGATCCGCTCTATGTCCCTTGGGGAGATGCCAAGTATTTTGCCGATATCGTCCACAGCTACCCAATCGATCAGCACAAGGGGTTCATAAATGCTCATTTCGGGCTGGGATGAGGAAAAGCGGAAAAATTTGGTATTCTGACTGGTTCTCACTTTAACCCGGGTGGGCAATTCATTGAAATATTCCTCAATCGTCGGGAGTTCAATATATTTGTCAAGCTGTATCACTTCGGTGGGATGGCCGTAAAACGACGGGGCATCCGGATCCTGGTGGTTGATTTCAGAGGAGATGGAATCATCGAATAAACCGTCGATCCTGGAATTCATGATAAGATCTTCTGCCAGGGACCTTTCTTCCGGGTTCAATCTGAACGGAGGCGACGGAAGGGTCAGGGACCAGGTGCAAAAATCGTTGTCAACCAGTATTTCAGGAGATGTTTTATCTATTTTCCCGCTGCTGAGAAAGATATCCCTTTGGCCTGCCTGGGGAGGAAGATTGAAATAAAAATGGCCGGCGGAATCGGTCATCACCGACATAAAATCCCGCTCCCCGATAATGGATAAATTGACCCGGGCATTTGGCAGCGGCCGACCGCTTATCTTATCCATCAGCTTACCGGTGAGTGTCAGGCCGTCGTTTTCCGGATAGTACAGGACTGGTTCAGGCTCTTTTGTGACATCAGGGACGATTTTATCAGGGACTGCAAGGGCCCCCCACCGTGCCACTGACAAAACGCTTGCTTTTATAGGGTCACCCGAATCCGTGTAATTCTTTATTCCGAGGGATATTTTTTCCCTGGAAGAATACGAAGGTTTATCCGGAATGATTTCCGTATCCATCGTTTTTCTTATACTTTCAGGTTCGAAAAGGATATTGAGAGATGTGTCGGCTTCAGTCGCAGGAAGTACTTCCTTCGTATCGGGATTTATTATCCTGACTGCGGTGAAATGGTAGGACCCGGGCCCTTCATTCCTCATAGATCTGGTGTAGGCTTTGATATAATATGTCCCGCTGATGGCTGATGATGGTATCCATAAGCTTCCTTCAGCAATGGAATTGGCAAGGGAAAACTTTCCGCCGGCGATCCGGAATCCGTTCGGAGTGATCAGTTCAACATAAAGTACTTTGCTGAATGGACCGCCGGGATATGAGAAATTCTGCAAACCGGAGTAAAAATCAAGAGTCTCACCGGCAACATAAAAGCTCCTGTCGGCAAATAACCAAACTTTTTCATTATGATTGCCCTGTGCAGGTTGAGTTTCCTGTCCCCGGGAATTGGAGTATGCTATCAGCATCACCAGGATCAGCCGGAAATATATACCAGATCTTCTCATATCATTCAGGCCAGAAATCAGGTTTCACGAGGCTACCGCCCATCCGCTCGCATTCCACGCATTCCTTGCCCAGGATACGCAAGCCGCCGAAGGTATTATAAAAATAATAGACCGGGTAATCCTTTGGCCCAAACTCTCTCCATCCAAACCTCCCCAGTGGTTCCTCATTGCAATATTCCGGGAAATCCATGACCAGTCCCGCGACATCTTTTACGAACAGTCTTTTCGCAGTATGATGGGAGGCGAAGAAGAATCCCAGCACTTCCTGCCCGTTACCCGAAGATACCTGCATATTCCCTTTGATATCAGAGGGCTGTTTTTCATATAGTCCGCCCAGTTCGTATGTATTTGCCCTCAACTGGTCATAGTAGGTGAATGCCGCTTCGCTCAGGGCATACTGATGGACCAGAACGGAATAGAGAATGCCGAGCCGTGGCGTTTTGCCGGTGACAAAATGCAGTGGATACCGGAAGTAATTATTTTGTGCCAGGTTCCGGGTGGTAAGAGTATAGATATTCTTGACCATGTTCCGGGAATAACAAACCATTTCGGAGGAATCGGGTGGATAGATCTGGTGCCAGCTCCCGTCATAGTAAAATTCTTTGGCATGGGAGACGTGATATTCCCAGGTTTCCTCCACTTCCCAGCGGTAATACCGGCTTTGGTTTTCGCCGGCATTCAGGTCGGTGTAAAATTGTATTCCTATATCAGGGGCCGACGGGTCGGAGGTAAGATGCTGTTCGAGCAGGTAGTAGACCGAATCCACAGGCGGCCCGGAGGGAAGGGTGTCATAACCGGAAACCAGGACATCTCCCGAAGGGGTATTTACCTGCAAATAATAAGCAGTTCCGGGGGCAAGGTCCTGGCTGGTCATCCAGGTTTGGTACTGACCGGGTTTTGTCTCTTCGAGGACATATTCCCGGTCATTGTTACTGAAAATGATTGCCTGGCAGCCGCTCAGAGGCAAATAATCCGGGTATTCAACGGGAGATGAGACCGAAATATGAACCGTCTGGTATCCTTCTTCGCCGGTAATCCCTCCCGATACCACATATTTCATCTGGACTGAGGTCGAGAGTTCCGGATCGAAAGGCTTTATGCACGTTACCGCCGAAAACACCAGGATTAACAGGTACGATATGTATTTAATCCGACGCATAGTTACCGAGTTTGAACAGCCAGGTGATCGTGAATACAGGTACTGCAATGACAGAATACTGGTAACCTTTGATGCTGCCGTTTTCTGCCTTGAAATAAACAGAATAGGGATTATCCCTGCCAGTTACATTATAAAGGCTGAATGTCAGTGAATTGTGGAGGAATTTATTTTTCCTGAGGTTACCTTCGATCGTCAGGGAAAGGTCCATCCTGAAATAATCCGGAATCCGGTAGTTATTTCTTTCGGAATAATCGACATATGGCACGCCATTGACATAGTACACCGATTCGGGGCAGGTCACCGGCTTGCCGGTCTGATACGTGATCAGGGTGGAGGCGGAGACTCTTCTGCTGAAATGGTAAATAATGACTGAATTGATGACATGCGGGATATCATAATTGGAAGGATAGGTTTCGCCCGAATTGATTTGTTCCCATGATTGATCCCCGTTGATCCGGATAAGTGACCGCGACCAGGTATAGGCAAACCAGCCTTCCAGTCGCCGGCCATTCCGGCGGAACAGGAATTCCAGTCCGTAAGCATCCTGTTCGCCTTGCAGAACAGAAGTCTCGACGTGCGGGGAATTCAGGAAGTCGGCACCGTCTTTGAATTCCGTGATATTATCCGTCTTTTTATAATACATTTCCACCGAGGCTTCCCAACCGAGTCCGGGAAAGGTCCTGAATATTCCTGCCGAGAACTGGTTGCTCCTGGCCGGCCGGATGTGATAATCGGCCAGTTTCCACTGGGTGTTGGGAGAAAGGGCTATGGTGTTGTTCAGCATGAAAAGATTCTGGTGCATCTGGTTGAATGCCAGCTTGACTGACCCGTTATCATCGGTCTTTATATTCACCGAGGCCCTGATTTCCGGTTCAAAATACCACCGGATCGCCTGACCGGCGGAATAATCCAGGGTATCCTCCACATAGCGCAGGTCCATGGGGCCATTGTCCGCATAAGTATATACCGACGACGGCCCGAGCGGATTGAAGAGCATCACCCTGATCCCGGCCGACAATGTAAGCCAGGGGAGGATTGCATATTCATCCGAGAGGTACAATGCGCTTTCAATTCCCTGCTCCGTTCCCAGGATTACCGGAAGCCTGAGCGAGCCATTTCCGTAAGGTTCCACGGTCCCCCGGTCAAGGCGGTAAAGGATCAATCCTGCACCGAACTCCAGCGAATTCTTCGCGTTCAGTTCCTTTTTGAAGTCGGCATTTAACTCGTAATCCCCTATTTTAAAGGCTTGCCGGTAGGCAGAGGAGATCTCCTGCTTGTCGATCGTGCTGAAGGCATATTGGGAAGCCGTCAGCCCGAATTCACCCCGAAAAGACGTGCTGAAATTATGGCTGTATAATAATGAAGCGCCGCTGTTGGAATAGGTATAACTATTCAGGTCCGACAAGTCGAAATTATCATGGCTGTAATATCCAAACAGGGAAAGCTGTCCTTTTTTGAAATCGTAGTTCAGGGAGGCGGAGAAATCCATAAAACCTGCTGAACTTTTACGGATAACCGGATCGTCAATTTGACCGAGTATCCAGTCGGAATATAGATACCGGCCGCTGAGGATAAAGGAACTGGTGTTCTTTTTCAACGGGCCTTCCACGGTGAGATTGGCTGCAAAAGGGCTCAGGCTGCCCCTTGCCGTGAATCTCTTCCGGTTTCCCTGGCGGGCAATGATATTGAACACGGAGGATAGCCGGCCCCCGTACCTGGCAGGCACATAGCCTTTATAAATCGCAAAATCCTTTATGATATCCGCATTGAATGCCGGGAAGAAACCGAACATGTGGGAGGTGCTGTAGACAGGCACATGATTGATATAGAAGGCATTCTGGTCGAAATTTCCTCCCCTCACATTGAGGCCCGCAGAGCCTTCGCCCACCGTCACTATTCCGGGAAGCATCTCCGATACCCGAAGGATATCCCGCTCACCGATCAGCATGGGGATCTCCCGGATCGTTTTTGTGGTGATCTTTTCCAATCCCGGCTCTTTCATCTGGATATCCATTTGCCTGTCGCCATAAATCACTATTTCCTTCATCTGTATCACCGACTTTTTCATCTCCACGCTGAATCTGCCCTCGCTCCTCACATCCAGCAAATACTTGGTTTTCTCCATTCCCATGAATTCGAACACGGCTGTATAAAGGCCCGGTTTGAGCATCATGTTCAGGTACCCGTTCTGGTCGGTGGCGGTTCCGTTCCCGGTTTCTTCCAGGTACATGGTCGCTCCGATCACCGGTTCCCCGCTGCTTTGGTCAGTAATTCGCCCCAGAATGGGTATACTGGCAGAACCCGTGCCTGGTTTTTTCTCTCCGATAATTATGGTTTGCGTGACATCCGCTTTTCGGCCGGTGAGATATCTTTCCTCACTTCGGGTCTTAACTTCAGTTGTTTCAGGCCCTGCCGGACTGATGACCTGAGCTTCTTCCAGCGCCGGGATACCTTTTGGCAGCCTGCCCCGGGGATAAATGATGATGTCGTCATGCCAGCGGGAGTACTCCAGCGGAGTTCCCTTCAGTACCTGCTCTATGACACTGACAACAGTGACCTGATCGGCATGGACCGAAACCTCGATGCCTTCGAGCCACTCATCTTTATAGAACAGTTGTACATCCGTTTCCATGCTGATCTTCTCACAAAGCCGGACCAACGGGATCTTATCATGATGATAGGATATCAGCGAATCCGGGACCGGTTGACCTGCGGTCAATCCCTGGAAAAGGACCCCGATGATTACCGGCAAAACCATCAATTCAATTTTTCGTTACAATACCGGAGCAAGTCGGAAATAGCAGTATCGGTTGATTTTCTGATGTTCAGGTGGTTTTGTTTCATATATTTACGGATATCGGCCTGGAGCTGCGGGCCAAATATCCATGTAAATTCCTTGTTATTTTTTACCTGAACAAGCTGTTCATTGAAATCTATGAATAGGTCTTTTGAAGCTTTGGAAAAAGTATAATTCCTTGATCCGTAGCCCATTTCCAGATCGAGTGACTTCTTCCACCGGATCAGCAGCCGGATATTTCCGGATTGCAGGACCTGGTAAATCGCATGTTCCTTACCATCGAAGCTGATCAATTCGAAGTGTTTATCTCCGATATCAAAGGATTCTAGCCAGGATTTCGATAATGCGATGATATTTTCACCGCCTGAGGCGCTTGTGTACTCGAGCAGTATTTCCTGGTTGTATATATCATAATTGATCAACTCAGAATCGAAGGTGACCCCTTTGATCACGATTGATCCGAATAAAAAATCCCGGGTGGATAAGAACTGGTGGCCGTCGGTTCCGGAAGGGACATAGAAAACATACTTCTCTCCATTGTAGAGAAGGGGATCTGGGCCGAAAACAGTACCTGGCCCGGATGTAAGCTCCTGTGACTGAATGCCATCAAGAAACAACAGAATTAACAGGATCACATTGACCTGCTGTTTCATTGGATTGGTTTGCTCAAAGGTAAATAATTAACCATTCGGTGTCCCTGTCAAATGTCAGTTGAAAATGATCATCGGGAAATTGAAACCGGAAATCCGTAACCGGTTATACAAACACTACCACCTGTCAAAGTGCACCCGCTCTGCCATAAAACGGTCCTCAGACTGTCTTTCTTCGTCAGGGAATCCCACAGAGATCATGGAAACGGGCACGATCCTGGCAGGCAGGCTGACATGTTTCTGGATAGCCTGCAGTCGGTCTTCCCGGGGATGCACTCCCAGCCAGACCGCTCCCAGGCCCAGTTCGTGGGCGGCCAGCAGGATGTTCTGGGTTGCGGCCGAACAATCCTGGATCAGGAAGCTTTCGGCATCTTCCGTTTCCTTATCGCCGCAAACGATTATCGCTTTATCAGCCTGGGCCAGCATTTTCCAGGAAGGGGATGAATCGGCCAGGCGGTTCAGGATGATCTTATCGCTGACCACGATGAAATGCCAGGGTTGCCGGTTGCGGGCTGATGGGGCTTGCATGGCTGCTTTCAGGATGATCTCATAAAATTCCGCGGGAATGTCTTTGCCGGAGTATTTACGGATACTTCTTCGGGAGAGGATGGCTTTAAGCGTGTCCATGATCCTGATTTTAAATTATTACCGGCCTCCGCAGTATATATTCAATGCTTCCTGCGCCTTGAAAGAACCCAGGGACCTGGCCTGGCGCCAGTCCTGGCATGCCTGAACCGTGTCCCTCAGATAAAAATTAGCCATCCCACGGTTAAAGAACACTTCAGGAAAATTGGGATCGATCGCGATCGATTTATTGAAGTCTTCAACAGCACCTTTATAATCCCGGAGTTGCCCCCGCGCGGTTCCCCTGTTGTAATATGCTTTGGCAAAGCCCTTGCTTTTTAATATCGCATTCGAGTAATCCTGGAATGCTCCCTGGAAATCCTGCTGGGCATATTTGGTCATCCCCATATACAACCAGGCCATGGTATCGGCATTGTTGATCTTCAGGGTGGAAGTGAAATCACTCAGGGCAAGGTCATAATTTTGCAGGTTATAATAGGCATAACCGCGGTTGAAAAAAATCCGGGAATTGTCCGGGTCCGTTTCCAGCGCCCTGTTAAAATAGTCGATGCCTTCCTGGTATTTTTCAGCCTGGACCAGTTCCAGTCCCCGACGGAACAAGGTTGATGTGGTCCGGTCTTCCGGCGGGATGTTTTTTTTCGCCTTTGGAATCGCGTCGTTATCTGCGGTCTGAAGATCACCGGAGGTGGACTGTTCGGCCTGTGTACTTGATTTTGAATTGGTTTCAGGCGATTGATTGGATTGGCAACCTGAAAAAAGAAAAGTGGTCAGGATTAAAATCTGAAAGAAAGATTTCATGCACCGGGTATTTAAATACGGGTGCAAAGGTATTATTTTTTTGCATGGTCGCTACAGGCGGGGCACCCTCCTGTATCGGTCAGGCAAGTTAAGATTATTTATCCTCTTCTGCGGGTTCCACATTCACCACTTCGCACATGTCTTTCCCTTCCACTTTCACTGGCTGATAGCAGGTAATTCCCAGTTTCACATAGGTCACATCGCCTTTCTTAACCTCTTCCCCGCCTTCCGGCAGGCTTGGGACGAGGGTGCCTGCTTTCGGGGGCACCACAATGTAACCGTCATCAGTCTTAACATAATATGTCCCGTTATCATATTAATATTCCTCTTTTTCCTCCATTTCATCTGTTACACTTACAATTATGGCTGTGACGGCAATGGTTACCGCAAATACACCCCATGGATTGTAATACGGCCCGTAATAGTATGGGGTACAGGGATGATAATAACAGGGGTGGTAAGCATAATAATGAAATCCGCCATAATAATACGGCGGCCGGGGATAAGGCCGTACAGGAGGTCGTACGTACTTATTGTTGTTGATGTTGCTGAACAGCAACATCGGGGCAGGATTTAGTTTGATGGCATTCCGATAAGAAGGCGGCTGGATTACCCGATTTTTTATGCTGTCAGATGGAGCTTCCTGGCTTTAGGTTTGGATACTGAAAGCAAACAGAATGATGAAAACATATTTTTATAATTAAGCGAAGAGCTATTTTATTCGCCATATCCGGGAGGCACTATTTTATAGCCCAGTTGCCGGAGGGCATCGGCTTCATTGTAAAAAGTTAAGCTTTTTGAAATCTTTCCGTTCTTAATGAGGTAATTCGTATTGGCCAGGATAGTGACCGATCCCCTGCCGTTTTTATAAACGATATTCAGTTCGGCCCAATTAGCTACCCATTCCCCTTTATTTTCCCCTTCGGGTATTGAAATTGAAGCAAATTTTGAACGGGTATACTGGATTTTTTCATATAGATTTTCAACATGCGATTTCCAGTTTTCCACCGCCTCGTCCTTACGTATGGAATCGCCATGTGAGGGTCCCACTCCAAGGTAGTCATCCGCCAGGAAATCTTCCATGGCTTTAAAATCAAGATCTTCGACGGCTTTTACGTAGCTCTTCACGAGGTTGATATTTTCGTCCTGTATTTTTTCGATGCTGGACGTGCAGGCGGCAAGGAAAATACTTAATCCAAAAAGTAAGCCCAGGTTTTTCATATCTTTTATATTTCGTTGAATTATTTGATGGTGTATCCTTTTCCTTCCATACACACGGAAAAGGCTTTTTTGAAAGTGTCTTTCATTTCCTGTTCTGCCGCACTGGCATTTGCCTGGGCCTGTTGATTTTGCTTGGCCTGGGCCTGCTGTCCCTGGCGTCTGCCGGCCAGGCCGCCTGCTATAGCACCAATGGCTGCCCCCTCGCCAGCATCACCTGCTATGGCCCCGATGGCTGCACCTGCCGCCGCACCTTTTGCCGCACCCACCACAGCTCCGCCGGTTGGACCAGACTTCACCTGTGCTTCCACTTTCGGAAGGTTCAGCGGATCGATCCCCGATTGTTCCACTGCCCACTTGTAGCATTCAAATTCATCCGCCTTCTGCTGCTGTTTGCCCTGGCCTTTCGAAGGGTAAACAAATAATTTCATCTCCTGAGAGATCTGATTATAGGTCATTTTTGACGTATCTGGCAATGCCGGCGTTGTGGCATTCTGGGCGAA
The DNA here is from genome assembly GCA_964619555.1 of uncultured Bacteroidales bacterium. Lineage (GTDB taxonomy): Bacteria > Bacteroidota > Bacteroidia > Bacteroidales > JAGOPY01 > JAGOPY01. The sequence goes on from CAZUDV010000004.1 coordinate 78,196, forward strand.
AATAGTGTGTGCAAAAGCAATAAGCATCACCGGGAAGGAGAGCCTGGCAATTGCTTTGCAGAATAAGTCCGTTATCATTTTGTTCATTTTTTTTGGGCACCTAATTATTCCTGCCGGACGCAGGATCTCAATCTAAAGATAAAAGAGAGCCACTGACCCGCAGAGATGTTAATTTATTATAATAATCTGTGAATCAGTGGCATATTTACAATTAAGAACTAAAATCCGAATGCGAAGCCCAGGCTGACTGTAAAATATCCCTGGGTGTCCAGATCGCCACCCATGCCGGCATAGTATTTCAGACCCAGTTTCAGGGCACTTCCACCGGATACTTTGTACATCATGCCGACCTCCGGTTTTACAGCGAATTGCCAGGGATTTTCCTCCACGTACCAGATGCTCATCTGAGTATTCCGCTCTGAATACATCGTTCCAATGCCTAAACCAATGTAAGGCTGGAAATTGTTATCCGGTGTGAAAACATAATCCGCGGCTACCAGTAGCGGGACCTGGTTTTGATACCGGTACTGGACCCCGGTCAGGGTTTGTGTGCCGGAAGTATAGGAGTCATAATCCTTCCGTTCGTAGAAAACATTCCAGGCGGCATCGATGCCGAATAAAACATTATCTGTGACGGCATACCTGTATTGGGCGGAGGCTCCACGGAAGCTAGGAGCAGAAATGTAGCTTCCCATGTCCCCTGTGGCAAAACTCATATCGTACTGGATCGACAAATGGTTTTCTGCCTGGCTGAATACGCCGGTCATGCTGACCAGGGTGCTGAATATAACTAAGGCAATTATTTTTTTCATTTTAAAAAACATTTAAAAGGTTCGACTTACTTTGTATTCAGGTAGGGTGACTGCTGGAATGCCTGGTCAATGCCTTTGGTGACACGTGACAAATCGTATGATCCGGACATCAGCCCATTGATAGCTCCAGTCCAGGCAATGTATGGTTCGACAGACTCTTCAGTGGGGACCAGGGTCATGACCAACGTGCCGGTCGTATAGGTAGAATAGGTCGGGTAATACCAGCCCCAGCCACAATAATAATAGTAGTACCAGCACCAGTAATCGTACCAGTAGACAACCGTGGTATTTGACCAGACAGCAGGAAACAATACCAGGTCTGCGTCTTCCGGATCACTGACCTTTGTCCAACCCAGGGCTGACATGTTATTCTCGATCAATTCCAGGACCTGGGTGTTGTAGGGTTCATCCACAAATTCCGGATTTTCCCCTTCTGTTAGATTACCAGTGACCTTAACGATCTTGTCGGGGATTGAATATGTGCCTTTGCTTGCAAAGTCGTAAGCATCGTCGTAATTGGTATAGACCAGGTCAGTTTCCTCGTAATACTCTATCCCTTCCGGGTAGCAGGAAACCATAAGGAATATGATTCCTAGAAGATAAATAGCATTTTTTTTCATATCGTTTTAAATTAGACAGTTGTAATAAATTTTCCAGAGAATGAATCGTGGGGGATTATTTTTCTTAAGGGGGTCAAAGATACTACCCTGAGCAATAATCATACATACTTAATAGTAAGTAATTTTTATGTTCTTGGCCTACTTATTTTTGCTCTTTTTCCGCTTTCTTTGCCTCCTTTTCTTTGCTTTGGCTTCTGTTCTGGCTTTAGCTTTTTCTCCTGCACCGACCGGGGATTACATAAAGGTAAAAGGTCGAGTTTCGCTGGGGATCACCGGGATTGTCCTTGCGAATTTCGGTCAAACCATAATAATATCGCATGCCGAAATTATACCCGGTCCCTTTAAGTACTTTGAACCCGACGCCCGCCATCGAGCCCGAATTTCAATTTTTCGGAATTGAGCTTATCCTCCAGCAGCAGGGATATCAGCACCTGGGAAGTGGCCTTCTGGCTGAATGAAAACCATTATGGCTATGGCCATTGAAATTAGGATCTTCTTGATTTTCATGGAAATGGGGATTGATTAGCAGCAGAAACAACGTAAAGACACTAGATTTCCCGCCGGCAGTTAAACAATTCAATGGATCCTCTCCAGGGACAACCGATCATCAAATCTCCCAATCTAAAAGGTTTCCTGTCCGGAGAAATAAAATCCGCTGGTTTTTTTACCGAAGGCAATATCCAGGTTGATATTGGTCCTGAAATACTTGTTCACCATAACCCGGATGCCAACTCCGGCGCCGGGGGCGATAGACTCAAACAGCGCCAGGCCGGTATTGGGATTGTCGGTGGTGGTGGCATTCAGGAACAGGACGCCGCCGAGGATCTGGGAGCAACGGGATATCGGGAACCTCCATTCCACTTCTCCATAAACAATGTGCTTGCCCCTGAAGCGGCCATTCGTATAACCCCGGCCGGAGCGGGCCCGTTGGTCTTCACCCAGGGCCGGCAGTGTGAGGTACGGCATTTCTCCCGTCAGGTTGAAATCTCCGAATACCCAGAAAGCCAGAACATTCCTGGGTAATTTCTTTGACAGGCTCTTATATGTCCGGAACTCAACCCAAAGGTTTGAGGCATTCTGGCTGCTTCCCAAAGCTGCGAAATTGTACCGGTAATTGATATTGGCATATATGCCCTTGTAGGCATTGATCATATTATCCCTCGAGTCGTAAAGTAAGTTGACGCTGAGTCCGGATAATGTATATCTCGAGGAGTCAAAATCCCACTTATCAGACCAGTAATGATGTGGAGTATTCAGCTCCAGGGTTGAATCGGTGGCGGGGTGATAATATTCATCCTGAATATCGTAATAATAGTCCAGATGATATCCAATCCCGGCATAAAAATTGGGTTTCAATTGATAATTTACGATCTCATGAAATTTGACAAAGTTGAATTTCATCGGGAAATAAATGGAATCGTTCGGTCCGCCTTCACCGGCCCATGAAAAATTGAAATCCTGCAGCGAATCCGGGACGTCCGGGGAGTTGGTGCCCAGTCCGTAGGTCGGCTGGCTGTAAAGATAAAACCTCCAGTCGCCCTGCAGGAAAAACCTGTTGTCCTTAGTATAGACATTGGGTTTGGCAAATGACATGAACTGTTTTTTCGATGTATAGGCTACTGTAAATCCGCCGCTTGATACCCGCGTGGTCTCTTTTGGACCCATGTACCAGCTGATCGCACCTCCAACCCCTAAAATGAATCCATTGGTAGGATTCGAACTGATGTTTGGCAGGATTAGTGCATTGAAATCTTTAACGGGTTTGGATTTCGATGGTTTATTCATGATATGTTTTACCCAATCTCCCAGACCCTGAGGATCACAATCCGGGTTCCATTCCGGTTTTTTTGCGTTTACAGTGTCACCAGGTATACTATCATCCTGTTCCGGAATGAAGGATTCCTGAGCAGCCATACATTGTGACAGAAATATTATTACGGAAAAAATAAGTACAGTCTTTTTCATTCGATTTGAAATTGGGGATGGTTAGATTCAAAACACATATCCGATATTGAAATTCACGGTGTGGATCAATCCGTTGTTAAAATCAGTGTTGCCCAGCCAGAATATTGAATAGTCAAGGTTCAGCAGAACATGCTCACTGACGGCATAGATCATTCCTGCTCCTCCCCCCGCAGTAAAACCAGCATCGGTCGCAGTGGACAATTCATCGTCTACTTTAATCGTCAGCCGCGTTATATGACAGCCTGCAGCACCTTTTACAAATCCCTTGAATTTATTCTTTCCGACATAGTATTTCGCCAGGAAATTAAACGGCACCTCTTTGAAAATGCCTTCATTGCGGGTATCCGTTTTTACCCGGATCACATTGCAGGATGCTCCGATAGACAGATTGCTGATGAGGAATTTTTCATAGGAGAAGTTTATGGCAAAACCGTTATAACTGGTATCGCTTCCCTCGAGTTTGCACAAAGCCCATCCCCCGCCGATTTGAACATTCTGGGATTCCTCTTCTGTTTGTGAAAAGGCATTAAGCCCGAAAATACAGATTGCGGTCATTAATAGCAGAAGTCGTTTCATAAAGGCATTAAATTGATGGTTTGTTGTTTATTTACATAATTATATTGTTACATGGCAATTTCACCTGATTAAATGGGCATCCCGAATCCGATAAAGAACCCGTTGGTCCCGACGGATGTAAACGCATACTCAAACCGGAGCACCATATCATAATAGGTCACGAAGTCCAGCCCAAGCCCCCAGCTGTAAAGCATTTTATTGTTGTACGGATTGTTTTCGGTGAAATCATTGACCACGTAACCTGCATCGGCAAATGCATTCAGATAAAAAGCATATTGTAGGGACTTGAACTTGTTCTTTTCCTGACCCTCCTTGACTTTTTTTGTACTTGGTTTTACCAGTTCATATTTCAGGTTACTCCTGAAAAAGTACATCTCATCCCCTTTCAGGGTATATAAATCATAGCCCCTTATGAAATTCTTTTTATACATCATATTCACCTGGTAATGATAGGGCAGGTTCTCCCCGGAATTATTCTGCAATTTGAACATTTCCGCCACATACCATTTCCGAGCGAACTTCTGGTAAAAATGCATATCGACGCCATAGAAGAAATAATCCACATCCTTAGACAGCAACCCCAGGCCTGTTTTTTGAATGAATGCGCTGAGATAACTCCCCTGGAGCGGGTACGACTTGCTGTTCCGCGAGTCATAAGCATAATCGGCATAAAGGGTCAGGTAGACATTGGTCTGTTTTTCCTTTGCCAGGAAATCTGGTTCCAACATGTACAGAGAGTCGGATATTTTCGCCCATTCTCCGGTCAGCCTGATTGTTCCATAATTGTAAAGTCCCGGTCTCATGTTAAAATTCACGAAGAAGTTGGCTGTTTGCAGACTGTTGGATTGATAGAGCATCTGCCGCTTATTTTCAACCGATCCGTATTCCACCGTGTAGAGATTCTGGTATCCGGCGCCAAATGTCAGGCCTGTCTTCCTCCCGCTTCCAATCCATGGGATCCGGTAGCCCCAGAAAACCGCCCAGGATTTTCCGGCATATCCCATCAGGGAAGTCTGGTGACTTGTCCCGAAAAGATTATTATGACTGAAGAAAAGACCCATGCTGACATCGCTCATATCCGGATCCCTAAGCCATTCATTGAAGTTGGGTGCATTTAGCTTGACCACCGGGAAAAGCCACCAGAAATGCCTTTCGGTTACGTCTATCAGCATGCGGTAACGCTTTCCTTCAATCTGTTCCACGGAAAGGTTAACGGTAAGGAATAATTTGGTATTGATGATATTCTCCCGGCTGTATTGCATCCGCAGGCGCATTTCGCTGGAATCGGCTGCGGAGAACCGCTTCTTCGAAAAATCGATCTGTTTGTCTTTGTGATAAGTCTTCAGGCTGTCGCCCATCTTAAAATCCAGTTCCCGGACGATGTACCAGTCTTTCGTCAGCTTGTTTCCAATGCATTTGTATTCAGATATGATCACATAATCCGAGGGCAGCGAATCGGGCAGGTTCACAGCGCCGTCCTGGTTCTGGGAATACAAATTAAGTGCTGCCAGTGATAAGATAAAAGTTAAAAAATAGATCTGCTTCATAGGACTAGGGAATGCATTGGCAAATATAATCTATCCTCATAGGATTTAAATATTATCCCATAAACATTTATAAATTACTTAATTCTAGGTATTCTTACCGATGCCACCGAATCCACGTGAAATCAAGGTATCGATAAATTGATGGAATTTTTTATGATGATCTGTGGTTTACATGAAACGGCTCCGGTGAAAATGACCTGTCGGTAATGCAATAAACATCACTACTTTTACCGCATGAAATTCCAGTCACTGCCCGGTTTGACAGTTACGCTTCTGATGGGTGTCCTGGCAAGTGTGTCCTGCAACTCACCTTCCGGACAGGGCCAAACGGCAAATTCTGATTCCATGGCGGGAAAAGATACAGCAGGCTGCTGCATGCCTTCTTCCACAGAGCGTTTTACCGGGACAAAGGAGAAGAGTGATCGGATTCCATCCGGCGATCAGGATGAAGGGTATGAAGGCATGGTGCAAATCCCCGGCGGCACTTTCATTATGGGAGGGAACAATGAACAAGCCTCTCCCGATGAATACCCGAGGCACAAGGTTAAGGTAGATGGATTCTGGATGGATGTGACCGAGGTGACCAACCGGCAGTTCGCTGAATTTGTCGAGGCAACTGGTTACATCACAACGGCCGAACAGACACCGGACTGGGAAGAGCTGAAAAAAGAGCTTCCCCCGGGCACCCCTAAGCCCGACGAAAGCTTGCTGGTGCCGGCCTCTATGGTATTCCGCCCGGCCAGCGGCCCGGTCAGCCTGAACGATTACGGACAGTGGTGGGAATGGAAGAAGGGAGCGAACTGGAAACACCCGCACGGACCGGGATCAGATATCAATGGGATGGATGATTACCCGGTGGTGCATATCTCTTATTACGATGCTCTGGCCTATTGCCAATGGGCTGGCAAGAGGCTCCCCACCGAAGCGGAGTGGGAGTGGGCTGCCCGGGGTGGGCTGGTCGATAACGTCTACCCATGGGGTAATGAGCCAGTTAATGCAGGGCAACCGAAAACCAACTCGTGGGAAGGGACATTTCCTTATGATAACACCGAAAAAGACGGATATTTCTTTACTGCACCGGTAAAATCCTTTTCCCCGAACGGATACGGCCTGTACGACATGTCGGGGAATGCCTGGGAATGGTGCTCCGACTGGTACCGGGCCGATTATTATGAGATGGTAAACCATCGGGAAGGTATCATCAATCCAAAAGGCCCGTCCGACAGCTATGATCCAGATGAGCCCTATGCGCACAAACGGGTCATCCGCGGAGGGTCATTTCTTTGCAATGACGCCTATTGTTCCGGGTACCGCTGTTCCCGGCGGATGAAAACCACGCCCGATTCGGGGATGGAACACCTGGGATTCCGCTGCGTGAAAGAAAAATAACTTTCTTACCGACGGGTTGATCCGTAGGATATTCATCGATTCCATGCTTTCATTGCAAAGGCATATAGCTTGAAATTAGCCTTGCCTGAAATTCTTTGCGGATCACTACGATATTAGTTTAACTTTGCAACGCTTTCTTTCAAACCTGTAATCCCTAAAACCATATTTATGAATCACCAATCAAAATCAAGCATTTTGCTGCTTTCGTCAGTTGCGCTGGCAGTAAGTTGCACCCAACATCAGGGAACTGAAAAGGGTACCCCTATAACCGTTGCAGGAGGCATTGACCGTTCGGTTCTGCCTATCAAGGAACCGACTTACCCTCCTATCCGGGAGTTGGACGCGCGCAATGCCAAAGCCCCGTCACGTTTCGAGGTAAAAGCACCGGAAAATGCCCCCAATGTCCTGGTCATACTGATCGATGACATAGGGTTCGGGCATTCCAGCGTTTTCGGCGGACCCATCAATATGCCTACGCTGGAAAAGCTGGCGAGTAACGGGGTAAAATACAACCGCTTTCATACCACTGCGTTGTGCTCCCCCACACGCACAGCCTTGCTTACCGGATATAACCACCATTCCAACAATGCCGGTGCCATCATGGAAACAGCTACCGCTTTCCCGGGAAATACAGGATTGCGCCCGCAAACCATCACCCCGGCTGCTCAGGTGCTTCGTATGAACGGCTTCAGCACAGCGGCATTTGGAAAATACCACGAAACCCCGCCCTGGGAGGCCTCGGTATCCGGTCCATACGACCGCTGGCCAACCGGCTCCGGCTTCGATAAATTCTATGGATTTATCGGCGGGGAGACCAACCAGTGGCATCCGATGGTTTATGACGGGACAACCCGGGTCTATCCGAATGTGGATGATCCGAATTATCACTTCACCACGGACATGACCGACCAGGCCCTAGCATGGATGAACACCCAGCAGTCGCTGACGCCCGACAAGCCTTTCTATCTGTACTTTGCCACTGGTGCCACCCATGCCCCGCACCATGCGCCAAAAGAATACATTGAGAAATACAAGGGCAAATTCTCTCAGGGCTGGGACAAGCTGCGCGAAGAAACCCTGGAGAGGCAGAAGCAACTGGGTGTTGTTCCCCCCAACACGGAACTGGCTCCAAAACCGGCCGATATCAAGGATTGGGATCAGCTGACCCCGGACGAGAAACGTCTTTTTGAAAGGCAGATGGAAGTGTTCGCCGGGTTTGCCGAGCATACCGATCACGAGGTGGGCAGATTGATCGCTGCCCTGGAGGAGAGGGGAGAGCTGGACAATACCCTGATCTTTTACATTGTCGGCGATAACGGCGCCAGCGCCGAAGGCGGGATGATTGGCGTTTACAATGAAAATACCTACTTCAACGCCGTTCAGGAAACACTGGAAATGCAACTGAACAAGATCGACGAGCTGGGATCGGAACATACCTATAATCATTTCGCCGCTGGCTGGGCTATTGCGGGAAATACCCCGTTCACCTGGTCAAAGCAGGTTGCTTCCAATTTTGGGGGGACCAGAAACGGAATGGTTGTCCACTGGCCGGCGGGCATTCAATCCAAGAACGAAGTCCGCTCGCAGTTCCATCATGTGATCGATATTGCACCGACCATCTATGAGGCAGCGGAAATTCCCGCACCGAAAATGGTCAACGGTATTGAACAAAGGCCCATCGAAGGCGTAAGCATGGTGTATTCCTTTGATAATGCATCCGCCGCCGACGCCCGCAAGACCCAGTATTTTGAGATGATCGGCAACCGGGCCATCTATCATGATGGCTGGTTTGCCGGTACCATTCATAAAGCGCCATGGGAACTTGAGCCCAGACGCCCGCTGGCAGAAGATATCTGGGAACTTTACAATGTGAACGAGGATTTCAGCCAGGCCAACGACCTTTCTGAGCAAAACCCCGCCAAACTTGCAGAGTTGAAGCAGCTTTTCTTGGATGAAGCGGTCAAGTACAATGTGCTGCCGATTGACGATCGCTCCATTGAGAGGCTTGATCCCGCAATAGCCGGCCGCCCTGATCTGATGAACGGCAAGACCAGACTGGTGCTTTATAAAGGAGCCAGGGGCATTCCTGAAAATGCTTTCATCAACATTAAAAACACATCCTTAACCATTACTGCCGAGGTCGAAGTTGAATCTAATGCTTCCGGCGTGTTGGTATGTCAGGGAGGCGACTTTGGCGGCTGGACTTTTTATCTCCTCGATGGCAAGCCTGCCTACACGTATAACTGGGTGGGGCTTGAAATTTATACCATCTCGGCTACCCGGGAAGTCGCACCGGGCAAGCATACCCTCAAGTTCGATTTCGCTTATGAGGGCGGCAGAGGCGGCGGCGGAACCGGGACCATCTACCTGGACGGCAGCAAGATCGCTGAAGGGGAGATCACACATACCAATGCCAACACCTTCGGCATAGATGAATCGGCCGATGTTGGCACGGATGAAAATACCCCTGTTTACCTCGCTTACAAAGGGAAAGAAAAGTTTACCGGAAAAATCATGAAAGTAACGGTTGAGACTTTTCCGAAGTAAGTTCAGGAGGATGTATCAAAAGTCTTAAAATGGCCACAGATTCACAGATTACTATTCGCGATTAGTACAATATAATCTGTGAATCAGCGGCATTTAATATGTTTATTAAATGTATTTGATTTGCTTTTATCTTTAGATACAACCCCTTATGCATTGATATCCACGATTCCATGGTGGTTCAATGATTTATCGCCCACTTCTTCACATTGGCAGGAGAACGGTTGTTCATGAGCTCATTGGCCATGAATCCGAAGTATGGCTCCGTGTGTTTGTAGAATTTCTTAAAGCCTGCACAGAGATAGTTCAGCCCCGGCTCCCCATTAGGAGTATTGATGATCCGGTTTTTTGGGCATTCACCGGTGCACAGGTCCAGGAACTCGCACCTCTTGCAATAGCCGGGGAGGGTATCCCGCTTATTTCGGCCAAACTGCCGCTGGAATTCTGAGTGCATGTAGGTGAGGAGCGTCTTATCCTTAATATTCCCGAGCTTATATTCCGGGAACACATAATGGTCGCACGAATAGACGTCGCCATTGTATTCCACCACCCCTGCATGCCCGCAGGTTTCTGCGTAAACACATATCGGGGGAGGGACGCGCATCCAGTTGGCCAGGACGCAATCGAAGGTCACCACGTAATAGTCGCCCACATCCTTCCTTACCCATTCATCGAAGATCTTGATCAGGAAGTTCCCGTAATCGTCGGGATCTACGCTCCAGTCGGTCACTTCGGCATTTTTATTTGTACCGGCAGGGAGGATGGCGAGTTCATCCGGCCTTGCATTCGGATCGATCCATTCCACGATGGGGATGAATTGCATATAACGGCTCCCGATGCCCTTCAGGAAGCGGTAAACCTCGAGCGGATATTTCGAGTTGTAATCGTTGACCACTGAAAGGGTATTGAACTCAACATGGTATTTCTTAAGCAGTTCAAGTCCCTTCATCACCTTTGCATAGCTTGTCTGGCCATTCTTGTAAACTCTGTAATGATCGTGGCAGTGTTCGGGGCCATCGATCGACAGGCCGATCAGGAACTGGTGGTCTCGGAAAAATTTGCACCAGTCATCGGTCAGGGTGGTCCCGTTGGTTTGCAGGGAGTTGTCGATGGCCCTACCTCCTGCATATTTCCTCTGCAGTGCGATAACTTTCTGAAAGAACTCAATACCTCTCATGATGGGCTCTCCGCCGTGCCAGGTGAACAGCACGGCCGGATCGGTGCTGGAATAAATATACTGCGCAATGAAGGTCTCCAGCACTTTGTCACTCATGAACCACTTCTGGGGATCTTTGGGATAGAGTTTTTCTTTCTCAAGGTAATAGCAGTATTGGCAGTTCAGGTTGCACACAGCCCCGATGGGCTTGGCCATGAGATAGAATGGGGGAGCCGAATGAAAGTACTGAAGAGGCATGCCAGATTCAGGTATTTTTTGCCGAAAGTATTAAAAATTTGAATTCTTCTTGGTGACATCTTGATATCACTGAGGGATGATCGGTTTGTGGCATGGCCTGACACCGCACCATCAGCGGTAAAAAAGTGAAAATTAATAAAACGGTCCGAAATAATTTGCCTAGAACCGGAATCCCAGATTTACAAACACCTGGCCGGGCTGTGAATCGGCATTGGTAAATACATTGGTAAATCCGTAATTATAGCCTGCCTCGATGACCAGGAAAGCCACATTAATGCCGATTCCACCTTGTCCGTACAAACAGAATGTTTCCAGGTCATCTTTTTCAAGCCCCAGATCATTCTCCCCGATACCCAGGGCAAAACCGGGAACTGCACTGACAAATAACCGAAGAGCCACGACGCGATTGACAAAAGCCAGGAAATTCATCCCGCCTGTGACCGGTATATCTATGCTCCTGATCCCCACATAGATGGTCGTATCGTTTCCATTATATTCACTGAAGTTATATCCGGCACTATTAAACCTGGCTCCGACCTGCCAGTAGAAAAACTTACCCCGTTTATAATTGAATCCAATATGATAGCCGATCCCCATTTTCGTATCCAGGTCGCTGATTTGGTTGAAATTAACTCCGGCGTAGGGAATGAATTCATCTTTTCTCTTATCGCTTTTTTGTTCTTTATTATCCTTACCCTGACCAACCGTATCAGCCTGGGCAATTTGAACCGGTTGAATAATGGCAGTATCCGGTTTAGAGACCTGGGAAGTGTCCTCTTGTGCTTTCAGAAAACCGGATGAGTGTACCAGGATGAAAATGAAGAAAAGTGAAAATATTGTTCTCATTTGCTTGTAATTTTATGGTTATTGTTGATGAGGCAGAATGGTATGTAAAATTACAAAAATCCGGAGCCAGAGTAAATAGTACTTTAGTATTAATATACTCAATTATAGGTATTTTCATGCCTGATTCCGGTGGAGGACTTAAAATTTCTTTATATTTTTACACCTAATTATCACCTGCAAAAACATTCTTTATGCTGAATGCATTTCTATGGGGTCTGCTGGCCACATCTTCACTGGCTATCGGCGGGATGATCGCAACGCGGTTAAATCTAAGCAACAGGATGCTTGGGGTGATCATGGCCTTTGGAGCGGGAACATTGATCTGTGCCATTTCCTATGAACTGATCTTCGATGCCATGAAACTGGGTAGGGGGACGGGCTTCCCTGCTTTTGGCCTCTTTGCGGGGGCTTTTGTCTTTTTCCTGGCCGACCGGCTCATCGCTAAAATGGGATCAGCCAACCGGAAAGCCATCGATGCAGCAAAACATTCGGGCCTGGCGGTTCCGATGGTGCTGGGCATCATCCTCGACGGCATCCCGGAATCTATCGTGATTGGCCTCGGTATCTCGGAAGGCGGGACGGTCAGTGTGGCGATGCTGGTAGCGGTGTTCATTTCCAATCTACCGGAGTCAATAGCGGGTTCCACGGGTATGAAGGTGAGCGGTTGGAGCCGCTGGCGGATACAGTTCCTGTGGATGGTCATTGCACTCCTGTGCGCAGCATCCACCGTGGCCGGGTTCAGCCTTTTCAGCCAGGCATCCGACCATTGGTTGTCGTTCATCAATGCCTTCGCCGGAGGCGCCATACTGGTCATGATCGCCAATTCGATGATACCCGAAGCATATGAACACGGGGGAAAACTGGCCGGCATTTTCACAGTCCTGGGATTTTTCATCGCCATATCGGCAGTGATCCTGGAGCACACAGGAGGTCATTGATTCGCTGTGCTCGCGACATGCTCCTGACTCCCGACTTTTTTCATGGTTATCTCAGGATTTCTTCGTAAAATTGCAGCCGATTTCAGTTAAACCGGTTTAGCCTTTTGATCAGAATGCAGGAACGTATTGTAAAATCAGCCGTTTTACGACTCATTATATCCGCTTTTCTCCTGTTTTCATTGGGAATTTCATTCTCTTTTGCGGAAGAAGAACATTCGGTCAGCGGTCATGATGAGCATAGCGGAGAGGAGTTCAACGCCGGCCGGATGATCATCGAACACATTGTGGATTCTTACGAATGGCACATTATGACGATCGGCCATACGCACATTTCGGTGCCCTTGCCGGTCATCCTGTTTTACGAGGGCAAGCTGCACATGTTCATGTCGTCAAAGTTCCACCATGGGCATTCATCGTATTCAGGATTTAAGATTGAGGAAGCGGGACCTAAGAAAGGGAAGATCGTCAGGGTCAGGGAAGGGACGATGGAAACGGATGAAAATGCCGGGAAGATCTACGATTTCTCCATCACGAAAAATGTCTTTGCGATCTTTATCAGCGCCACTGTCATTATTCTGATCTTTACCTCGGTGGCCAGAGCTTATAAGCGAAGGGCGGGCCAGGCTCCCAAAGGCCTGCAATCCATGCTGGAACCGATCATCCTTTTTGTACGTGACGACGTGGCCCGGGCTGCCATCGGTCATAAAGCTGACCGATACCTGCCCTATCTCCTTACTCTCTTCTTCTTTATATTCTTCAATAACCTGATGGGACTCATCCCCATCTTCCCTTTCGGTGCCAATATCACCGGAAACCTTGCCGTAACCGGGATCATGGCGCTGATTACCTTCATTATAACCAGTTTCAGCGGCAATAAAGCATACTGGAACCACATTTTCAACACCCCCGGGGTACCGTGGTGGCTGAAAATACCTCTGCCGCTGATGCCGATCGTAGAATTCATGGGTGTTTTCACGAAACCCTTCGTCCTCATGGTTCGTCTCTTCGCCAACATAACCGCAGGACATATCATCATCCTGGGATTCATGAGTTTGATATTCATCTTTGCGAATATACAAGGCTACCTCGGTGTGATTGTCGCACCGGTTTCCATCGCTTTCGGGATTTTTATGAGTTTCCTGGAATTGCTGGTAGCCTTCATTCAGGCGTATGTGTTCACGCTCCTTTCGGCCCTCTATTTCGGTATGGCCACAGAGGAACATCATCATTAATTACGGATTTATTCATCTTTAAATCAATATAATATGGAAATCTTAGCAGTATTACTACAAGCAGCAGCCGACCTGGTCCCTCTCGCAAAACTGGGAGCAGGAATCGGGGCAGGGATTGCAGCTATCGGCGCCGGCATCGGCATCGGCCAGATCGGCCGCGGTGCCGTGGAATCGATTGCACGGCAGCCGGAAGCAGTGGGCGACATCCGTTCCAACATGATCATTGCAGCGGCTTTGATCGAAGGGGTGGCCTTCTTCGCTATCGTTATCAGCCTGCTTATCCTGTTTGTATAATGAATTCCGACCGGAAAGCGTCCCGGCGGTTGGCCGGGATGCCTCCGGTTTTAATGATCCAATTAAAAACGACATAGCATGGAATTGATTCAACCCGGATTGGGACTGATATTCTGGATGACGATCACCTTCGCCATCGTGCTTTTCATCCTTGGCAAATACGCCTGGAAACCGATCATGAAAAGCCTCAAAGACCGCGAAGAGTCGATCGACCAGGCCCTGCATGCAGCAGACAAGGCAAGGGAAGAAATGAAGCAGCTTCAGTTCGATAACGAAAAGCTTCTTCGGGAGGCCAAGAATGAACGGGATGCCATCCTGAACGAGGCCCGCAAGGTCCGCGAAAAAATGATCGAGGACGCACGGATCAAGGCCAACGAAGAGGCGAACCGGATTGTGGAGAATGCCAAGGAACGCATCGAGAACGAGAAGATGGCGGCGATCACCGAACTGAAAAACCAGATCGCCCTGCTTTCCATTGAAATCGCAGAAAAACTGATCAGGGAAGAGCTTTCAAAGGATAAAAAACAGGAAGCCCTGATCCGGAAAATGCTCGACGATATCAAGTCCAATTAATCACCCGAGATATGCTTGATACCATCATATCGGAACGTTACGCCAAAGCCCTTTTTGAGCTTGCTGTCGAGATAAACCGTCTCGACCGTGTTAAGAAAGATATGGACCTGCTCCTGGAAATCATCCGTGACAGCAGGGATTTCAGGCATCTCCTGGTCAACCCGGTCGTTAAACCTGATAAGAAGATCAAAGTACTGGATGTTATACTGGAAGGTAAAATAGATGACCTGACAAAGAAATTCTATCATACCCTGGCACTAAAAAGGCGGGAGAAGTTTTTGGAAGGCATCGCGAATGCGTTTATAGAAAAGTTCAAGCAACACCACAATATCGTTACGATCGAGATCCGTACCGTCGAACCCCTGACGGAAGAAATGCGGAAGAAGATCATCAGCCTTCTGGAAAAAAGGCGGAATATAACGGTCGAGCTGGCAGAAGTACTCGATCCCCGATTGATCGGTGGATTCATTGTATCGACGGGAAATGTACGTTATGACTCCAGCCTGGCGGCATCAATAAAGAAACTGAAGAAAGAATTTGAGGAAAACCTCTATATAAGAGAATTTTAGAAAAGAAGAACACTCATGGCACAGATAAAACCTGCTGAAGTATCGGCCATTCTTAGGCAACAGCTTGCCGGATTCAAGGATGAAAAAGCACTTGAAGAAATTGGCACCATATTGACCGTCGGTGACGGTATTTCGCTCGTTTATGGTCTCAGCAATGCGCAGGCCGGTGAGCTGGTGAATTTTGAAAAGACCGGTGTCAAGGGCATCGTGTTGAACCTGGAGGTCGATAACGTTGGGGTAGTCCTTTTAGGGCCTTCCACTAACCTGAACGAAGGTGACAAAGTGACCCGTACCGGACGTATCGCTTCGATCGATGTCGGAGAAGGCATGCTCGGGAGAGTTATCAATACCATTGGCGAGCCGATTGACGGAAAGGGTGAAATCAAGGGGGAGAAATTCGAGATGCCACTGGAGCGGAAAGCCCCGGGCGTTATCTATCGTCAACCGGTGAATGAACCGCTACAGACCGGGATCAAGCCCATCGATGCCATGATCCCGATCGGCCGCGGCCAGCGCGAACTGATCATCGGCGACCGCCAGACCGGCAAGACAGCTATTGCAATTGATACCATCATTAACCAGAAAGAATTTTATGATGCCGGAAAGCCGGTTTATTGCATCTATGTGGCAGTAGGCCAGAAGGGGTCATCGGTTGCCCAGACGGTCAAGACGCTGGAGGACTTCGGCGCCATGCCTTACACTATCGTCATCTCGGCAACGGCATCCGATCCCGCAGCCATGCAGTTCTATGCTCCCTTTGCAGGAGCGGCCATTGGTGAATTCTTCAGGGATACCGGTCGTCCGGCCCTGGTGATTTACGATGACCTTTCGAAACAGGCCGTGGCTTACCGCGAAGTGTCCCTGCTGCTGCGCCGTCCGCCAGGACGCGAAGCTTATCCGGGCGACGTGTTCTATCTGCACAGCCGTTTGCTGGAACGCGCGGCACGTGTCATCTCTGCCGATGAGGTAGCCAAAAACATGAATGACCTCCCGGCTTCCCTGAAAGATAAAGTCAAAGGCGGCGGATCACTAACAGCACTGCCGATCATAGAAACCCAGGCCGGCGACGTATCAGCCTACATTCCGACCAACGTGATCTCTATCACCGACGGTCAGATCTTCCTGGAAACAAGCCTTTTCAACGCCGGTATCCGGCCTGCCATCAACGTGGGTATCTCCGTATCACGTGTCGGTGGTTCGGCTCAGATCAAATCCATGAAGAAGGTCGCCGGCACGCTGAAACTCGACCAGGCTCAGTACCGTGAGCTGGAGGCCTTCTCCAAGTTTGGCTCGGATCTCGATCCAGCAACCAAAGCGGTGATCGACAAAGGAAAGCGCAATGTGGAGATCCTGAAACAGGCCCTGCACGACACCATGCCGGTGGAAAAACAGATCGCGATCATTTTCTGCGGTACCCGCAACCTGATCAAGAATGTGCCGGTGGAGAGCGTGAAAGATTTCGAATCAGAATTTTTGCACCATATGGAAGAAAACTATCCAAAGGTGCTTAAAGAACTGAAAGAAGGCAAACTCAGCGATGATGATATCAAGCTGATGGAAACCGCCGCGAAGGACGTAGCGAAGAAGTATGAAAAATAGTGCAAAGGGCAAAGTTCAAAGGGCAAAAATGAGTTGATTGCTATTAGTGAGTAAGAAAGTGAAATCAGGAATAATTACTTTCCAGACTATTAACTGACAACTTGTAAAATTGAACTTTGAACTTTGAACTTTGAACTTTGAACTAAAACGAAGTTTATTGTGCCTAGCTTAAAAGAAGTACGGATCCGGATCGAATCGATCAAGTCGACGCAGCAGATCACCAGTGCGATGAAGCTGGTGGCAGCGAGCAAATTGCGCCGGACGCAGACCGCTGTGCAGGCGCTGGCGCCCTATGCGGCCAAGCTCAGGGAGATACTTGGCAATCTGAGTTCCAGCCTGGAAGATACGGAAGAGGCCATTTATTCCACTAGCCGACCGCTCGAAAAAGTCCTTCTGGTGGTCATTACATCGAACCGCGGGCTGTGCGGACCGTTCAACAGCAATGTCCTGAAGATGACCCGCCAGTATATAGACGACAACTACAAGGAAATCCAGGGAAAAGGCAATCTGGAGATTTATTCGATCGGTAAAAAGGGAAACGATTTCTTCAGGAAGAACAAATACAATGTTGTAAACAGCAACATCGCCATATTCGACGCCCTTACCTTTGCCAACACGACGGTTATTGCAGAAGAATTGATGTCAGCCTATGCCACGAAGAAGTATGACCGGATTGACATCATCTACAACCATTTTAAGAATGCCGCTCAGCAGGTTGTCACGACTGAGCAATACCTGCCCATTGCCCCTGTGCCTGCCAAGGGATCCGCAGGTAGCAAGACGGCAGTGGGGCCGGCCGGATCAAAATCAAAAAAACAGGCTGATTATATCTTCGAACCCGAAAAGAATGTGCTGGTAAGGGAACTTATCCCCAGGATACTGAAGATGCAGCTTTACAAAACCGTGCTGGATTCCTTTGCGGCCGAGCACGGGGCCAGGATGACGGCCATGTCACAGGCCACTGACAACGCACGGGAGCTGCTCAAGCAACTGCAACTCTCATACAATAAAGCCCGCCAGGCAGCGATCACAAAGGAACTGCTGGAGATTGTGAGCGGTGCGGAAGCGCTGAAAGGGTAGGCATCAGGATTAAGGATTAAGGTTTAAGGTTTACATTCAGGTCTTTTTTAACTTCAAGGCTTTCAATGTGAACCTTTGTGCTCTATGTGCTTATTGTGCTATAAAATCAACCATCTAACAGGGGACATGCATAAGAGGCCGTTTTAATATTGATGGTTAAAATGATTTGAATTCCTGGAATGAAATTTCAGTGATTAACCTCCAACAGCAACCAAGCTGAAATTCTAATGTGCTGATTTCTGTTTCCGAATAAAATTGTAGTACAAGTCTGTTTTTACTGTTTTTTTCGTATCTGTTCCTACATAGACGCGGAATATAAAAATCGTACTACGACTATAGTGGTCCTACGATTTTCTTGGCGATCTCAAAAAAACAATTGAACATTTTAACATTATAACAGTTTAACAGTTAAACATTTCATCCCTGAGAGACTTATAAGTATCTTTGAAAAATAACTATTAATCACAACCAATATGATATCCAAGAAAATCGAAAAATCGATCAACGAACAGATCAAGAAAGAAGAATACTCCTCACGGCTATACCTGGCCATGGCCTCATGGTGCCATGCCAACGGATACCCGGGCGCTGCAGCGTTCCTGTATAAGCATTCCGACGAAGAGCGGATGCACCAGCTCAAGTTCTTCCATTACCTGAACGACCGGAATGGTTATGCAGTCCTGGAACCGATTGAACAGCCCCCGTTCAAGTTCAAAACACTGCAGGAAATGTTCAGGGATATCCTTAAGCACGAAGAATTCATCACGGCTTCCATCAACCAACTCTATCATCTGAGCATAACTGAAAAGGATTATACTACCGCCAATTTCCTGCAGTGGTTCATTACCGAGCAACTGGAAGAAGAGAACCTGGTGAATGGGATACTTGATCAGATGAACCTGGTAGGGACCGATAAGGCCGGGTTATTCCATATTGACAAGGAACTGGGCGGTAAAGCAGGACCGGCAGCAGCTTCCGAAGGGGGTGCTGCATAGCCATCCTTCATCTTGCGTTACACAGGGAAGATCTTCTTGTATTACGGTGAAAAGCACATTATTTCACACGGAGTTCATCACGGCACTCCAAAGAGAGTTATTTATCCTTAACCATGCTTTGAATTTCCAGTTCCAGCTGGCGGTACCATTCCTCTCCGAATTTCCGTACCAGCGCTGATTTCAGGAATTTATACAACGGGATGCCTTCGCGGCTTCCCTTTTTAAGGGCCGGTTTGCAGATGTTCCACTTATGGTAGTTCACTGCGGTGAATTCTTCATATTCCGTTATTCTGACAGGGTAAAGATGACAGGAAACCGGTTTACGGAACCGGGTCTTCTGGTGGAGGAATGCTTTTTCGATGGCACAATAAGCAATACCGTTGTCGAAGTTAGTGAAGGCGCACTCACCGTCATTAATCAGTGGTGTGACAAATTTCCCGAGAATATCGTAATCAAAGACCCCGGATGTTTCCACCGTCCGGATACCGCTTTCCGTCATGAAGGGTTTTATTTTATAAAGGTCATCCTCGAGGATTGAGATTTCGTATTCTTCCAGCGGGGCCCCGGCATCGCCTCCAACGCAACAGGAGCCGAGGCATTTGGGCAGGTTGCAGCAGAAATGGACCAGGTAGAGGTCATCGGAGACGGAGGTATGGTCAATCAGGATCATAAGATCATTCGTTGGGAGGGGGGGGGGACCTCACAGGTCACCTCACAGGTCACCTGTGAGGTTGGTTGGCAAATATAACACTCTTTAATCTCTCACCACTGATATCTTCCTCGAAACCATTGAATTTTCAGTCGTCAGCGTTAAAATGTACATGCCCTCTGGTAATCCCTTAAGATTCAACGATTCAGAAAAGGTTGTCGTATCTGGCCTATTGATGAGGGTAACCAAAAGTCTCCTGCCGTCCAGTGTTTGCAAAGTCAATTCTGCTGTTGTTCTCTCCGCCAGTTCATATTCCACTGTGACCAATTCGGTTACGGGATTCGGATAGATGTCAAATCGAAGAATTATCCCTGAGTCATTCTCCTTTATCCCGGGTCCCTGCCCCTGTCCGATCAACAATCCCAGATTTCTCAACGTATTATAGGCAGTGCTTTCTTCCAAGGATGATATTAATGCAGAAAATGCAAGCAATACTTGTTTCAGAGGCCCGTGAACCACGACCGGGTTCAGCAGATTGCTTTCAAATTCAGAAAGCACACCAATTTCAGCAATGGTTCCGTCCGTATTGATCTTTGCCATCGAAATCCGGAAGGAATTGAGTATAGTTTGATCCATCCAGGCTGCCAAATAATGTTCGCCCGTGAATGAGAGGCTGACATTAAACTGGTCACGCAGGGCATTGCTCACCACCAGGGGCTGTGGATCCAGAACCGTCATTGCCGGATCGAAGCGAATTCCATAGATATCATAGGCCCGTGGAACCCCTGCATGCCAGCAGGCCATTAAATTGGTCCCATCGAAGGCTACGGTCGGATCCAACATAGTCAATTCACTGCTGACAGCAATAGCAACGCCGTCGCCATCCAGCACATTGCCGTCGGTTGCAACCCGGCCGGCATAAATATTCGTCCTGCTGCCGGAGCGAAAATCCCCCCAGATCACCACATACTGGTTTCCGGCAAATACCACATCAGAATAAGCCTGATCATTATCCACTGTACAAATCGGAAAGCCGTTTTGCTGAACGACCGATCCATCAGCATGAATGATTGCACCATAAATATCCAGCTGGCCTGACCGGCCATCAGTCCAGGTTACCAACCAGTTGAGGGAATCCGTGGCAACGACAGGAGCTACCTTCATACCCAGGTCATCGCATATCATAAAAGGTTCATCCAGGAGAGTGCCTTCCGGGCTCATTCGGGCTCCTTTGAGAGTCCGCCCATATATCCAGACCAATAAATAATTCGTGCCATTGAAGGCCGCAGATGGCTCGCCGCACCATCCGTTTTCGTCCCCAGAGGCAACTTCTATCGCCTCCGGATCCAAAACTGTGCCTCCGTCATTGATCCTTGCGCTGAAAATACTTCCGATATTATTGTATCTTGTATCGCACCAAACGGCAAGATAGTTTGTCCCGTCGAATGCCAGATCGATATCGTATTGGGCATTATACCCTTTGGAAATGATCATGCCGTCAGGATCGAGGATTAGGCCGGAAGGATTAAACCTGGTACCATAGATATCGCTTGTCTGACTTTCATTTATCCATGTAACCAGGGCATTTGTGCCGCTGAATGCCACGGCGGATTCAGGAGAATGGGGATTTCCGGCAGAAAAAGCAATCCCTTCGTCGTCGAGAACAGTGCCGTTGCCTGCCACTCTTTTAGCAAGTCCGTCATAAGTATCATTATTGCTCCTGGTGTATGTTACGAAAAAATCAGCATCCATGGCAGTGACATCAGGTTGATAACACGCTGCTTCGGGATCTGCTGCGATCGGGATCCCGTTGATATCCATGAGTGCGCCATTGTTGTTCACCCTTGCGCCATGGATCCTGGTAGGCGAACCAGACTGATACTCCTCCCAAACCATGAAATACTGAGTTCCTCCCCAGGTTATTCGCGGATTTTCCTGGTTATTGAAGAGCGTAACAATACCGATACCATTGGTGTGAGACAAGGAGCCGTTGGTTTTCAGGAACGTTCCATATATATCCTTACTTAATCCACGCTGGTCAGCCCAGACAATAAAATAGCGCGAGCCGTCAAAGCCGATTGCCGGATTATTTTGCCAGCCTGACTGGGTGCACAAAGCCAGCCCATCGGGGGTGCCAACAGTCCCGGAACCGGAGACGAAAGTACCATAAATGTCGTAATTGGTACCCGACCGTCTGTCGGCCCAGGCAACAAAAAAATTGCCTTCCGCAGAACCTATGGCAGGCAAAGTCTGCAGATCATTTGCCGTACTGACAGCAAATCCTCCGGGATCGAGCACTTCACCGTCCGAACGGACTATTGAAGCATAGATATCGGTTCCTGATTCACTGCCATTCCGCTCATCTTCCCAGGCAACCATGAAGATATCGCCATTGCTTGAAACAACGGGCCTACGCTGGATGGCTGCCGTACCGCATATCAGGATTCCGGCGGGATCGAGGAGATTTCCGGATGCATCCAGACGTGCTCCATATATATCTATATCGAAAGTCGACCTGGTATCTGCCCATACGGCCAGGAACACACTGCCGTTGAAGGCAATGGAAGGGGAAACCTGTTCGAATGGGGCTAAATTGAGGATGTTTTGCTGGTTGATGGGAAATTCTCCCGTTGGAAACAGATATTCAACTGGCGTATTCTTTTCTGAAATATCTCTTTTCTGCGACCATCCCGGGTACTGAACGGATAAGGCCAGGGCAATTATAAGTGACAGAAAAAATCTCTTTTCCATTTTTCGTTAGGTTAGAAGAACGTAGATAAATGATTTCAAATTATTTATCCGGATATAGTCACATCCGGCAACAGTCGATAAAATTAAATAAAATTAATCGCCTCCCATTGATCAGCAATCTGGTTTTTAAACGGAGGATGGTGATAAAGAGTGATATTATCCTATTTTTGTTTGATTATAATTACTGTAAATGGATTGCCGGGGATTATTTTATTTTGCTGTATTATTTCTGATACTGGCCATGACGTCAAGGGCCCAGTACGGGTCATTCGGGCTGACAGATGCCCGGCAACTGGGGCTTGGCAATACGTATGTGTCCAATTCCAGGGAGTTGTATGCTGCCGGTAAGAATCCTTCACTCCTTGCCTTTTCTGCCTATGACCGCAAGGTCGACCTGCTTTTTCCCAATTTGTCGGCCAGGGCCTACAATATAAACAGGGTATCGGATTTCTTCAACGACTTCTTTTCACAAGAACCGCTGGATTTGATATCAGGAATTGATGGATCGATGATCAAAAGAGCGTTTGAAAACAATGGGAGATTATACCTGGGCTTACAGATTGGCTTTATATCCGTTGGATACACACCTGGTGCGAAAGCAGGTTCCTTTTCCTTTGCTATGAAAGATTACATCAATGGGCTGATTCAATTGCCAAAAAGCATTATGGAGTATTCCAGCGGGGACATTAACTATTCCGGTATATATTTTCAGGATTTTCGATTCAGGAGTTCCTGGACAAGGGCATATGAACTATCCTGGGGTAAGGCATTCACCATCGGGAAAAATTCAGGGATACAGGCTGTTTATGCAGGAGTCGGGGTGAAATACCTGGTAGGATTTATATACCATGATATTGAATTTTCCGGGGGGGTCGGTTATGCCGATGAACAGGGGATCTTTTCAGGAACCTATACGGCCAGTTCATTGAGTGCTTATTCGGAAGATATTGATATCAGTAATTCGTTCGAAGGGCAGGAAGTGATCAGCCATGTACCGTTCATGGCTCCTGTTGGGAGGGGATTTTCGATGGATGCCGGGATAATGGTATTGCTCGATCCGGGAGTCAAGGCGGCGGTTTCCATTACCGATGCGGGGATTATTAACTGGGAAGGGAGAACAAAAAAGACCCTGGTAAGCGGGGTTATCAGACTGGACAGCAATATTTCGATAGAAGATATAGATAGCCTGTCAAAACAGATCAGAATTGAAAAAGAGACCTATGATGATTTTCGAACCAGTCCTGCCGGTGCTTTACATGTTGGATTTTCATTCATGATAGAGAGATTCGTCAGGAATTTTCCTGGTGCAATGAACATAGCTGTGGAATTGCACCAGGGTTTTGCCAAATCATTGGAAAATCCGGAGCAGCCACGGTTAGCCATGGGAATTGACTGGAAACCGGGGAGAAAATGGCCGGTACTGCTTACAGGATTGACGAATGGTTTACAGGGAGGAGTGGCCTGGTCGGTTGGCATCGGATACGAGTTAAAATTTCTGGAGATATATATTTCTTCGCCGAATATTCTCCCAAGAATTGAGAATTCTGATTTTCAAACTTTATCTCTTTCGGCCTGCTGGCATTTTGTTAAGTGACCCCACCTCACAGGTGACCTCACAGGTGACCTCACAGGTCCTGCTGAATCTTCCAGTTTATCCTTGAAACCAGCAGATCTATGGCAACCTCATTCTCTCCTCCCTGGGGGATGATCAGATCGGCATATCGTTTTGAAGGTTCAATAAACTGGAGGTGCATGGGTTTGACAAAGTTGTCGTAATGGGTTAGTACCGTATTGACCGAACGGCCGCGTTCCAGGATGTCGCGCTGGATGATTCGCATCAACCGGTCATCTGCATCGGCATCCACAAAGACCTTTACATTGAAACGGTTTCTTAGTTCCGGCTGAGTGAGGATCAGGATTCCTTCCACCAGGATGACCCGTTTCGGTTCGACGCGGATGGTTTCCGGTTTCCTTGCACATTCGACATATGAATAAGTAGGCATATGAACAGGTTGTCCGCTGATCAGGGTATCCAGATCCCTGATCAGGAGATCCCATTCGATAGAGTCCGGGTGGTCGAAATTGATCTGTTTCTTTTCGGAGGGAGTCAGATGGCTGTTATCCCAGTAATAGGCATCTTGGTACATAATAGAAACAGCCTTTTGAGGAAGACCCTGGATAATTTTATTAACGACAGTTGTTTTTCCGGATCCAGAACCTCCGGCGATTCCAATGACAAGCATACAGCTGATTTTGTGCGAAGTTAGGGAAAATGGTTTAAAAGTCGTACTACCACTATAGTCATAGTACGATTTTTGAAAAATCCAATATTTTGATTTTTTCTACTTTTACAAATTATTAATCTTATCCTATATGCTGCTGTCCTTGAAGTATTTTCTCCTATGCACCGGGTTCTTTGGTCATTTAATGATTACACATTGCCAGATCCCTGCGAATTGGACTATCGATGAAGTGAATCCTGGTGAAGATGTTATAATCCAGTCGGATGGCGCATTATTTACGGAAGGATCCAAATCCTGCCATATACAATTGACCGACGGATTCACTCCTTATCTTATTTCGGATATTTTTTTTGTACTGCCAGGTTTTGATTACCGGTTTTCAATCGATGTCATGGATAACGACTCCGCCGGCCAGGTGAAAGTTTATGCTGATTTCTACGATGCTTATGGATTTAATGTTTTTGGAGAGCCGCCCGTCTTTTCAGTTGATACAAATATCTGGCAAACAATTGCATGGAAGGGGACAATTCCGGCCCAGGCCGTGGTCGGGTATATTTTGATAAAGTTTTACTGCCAGCCGGAACTCTATACTTTTACTGATCCAGCCGATATATGGCTTGATAATATTCAATTCCTGGAAGGTGAGGGAAATAATCTTGTCACGAATGGAGGATTCGAAGACTGGGTGGTAGGAACCTCAGATTTAAATACAATTGAGCATACTTTCATCATCTATCCCAATCCCGCCAAGGATTTTACAAATATCAAAGCTCCTGACGAATTCAAGTACATAACCTTAACTGACCTGGCTGGCAGACCTTTATTCGAAATTCAGTCCAGGAATTCTCAGAATCAAACAATCTCATTAACAGATCTGGAAAGCGGTATGTATATCATTACTCTTACCTTTCTAGATAATAACCAGATTTCGAGACTGTTGTTCAGATTTTAATATTATTGTACCTTTAACCGAGCATTGCCTGGTATTCAGGATGACTATCTATGTAATGGGTGGTATATGAGCAGTAAGATCTCACTAAATATCCTTTTTCCAGGGCAAATTCCAGTGCTGTCTTTGCCATTGTACCAGCAATCCCCCTGCCTTCATAAGCCGGTGGCACTTCTGTATGTATAATAAGAAAAAGATCTGATTTAAGAGTATAAATAAGTACAGCTTTATCACCAGGCAATTCCACCTCAAACCGGTGATTTAATTCGTTGTGAATTACTTTATAGTCAAAACCTGTCATTAATATAGCATAAATTAAGACTTATCAGTCATCATTTAGTTCAAATTCGATTTTCCAGACACCGCGCAAATCTCCAAGTTGATAACCGGTAGCCATATCTTCAGGGTATCTTGATTTGATGAAATTATAATCTTCCGGATCCATTGTTTTACCAGGTTCACCGTGGCAAAGAAGGCACATCGGATTTTTAATTACAATCGGTGCATAAAAGACGATATTTTCACCTTCTATTTCCAGGTGGGGTTGAAGCGTAATGCTGTCAGCCAATTGGATTCGGTATTGCTCAAGGACGATTATATCGAGTCGGTCGGGCCTATTGGTCGGATTGCGGAATTTCATGGAAGTCCTGCTGATCTTGGCATTTTGAAGTATTGAAAGTGAGTCGATTAATGGACTCGCATTCAGGTGGCAATAACCTGCGGCGTATCTGATACCACCTTCCTGTAATGCTGAAGATAATTCGGCGGATAATGCCTGGAAACTTTGCTGCATAATGCTATTTCCTTGATTAATATATTTTGCCTGTTCGGTTTCATGGAGATGAATTTTTTTACCTGAGCGGTCGCATGAAATAAACAGAAAAATTAAAACAATGCTAAATATGATATTTGCTGAATTCATGTTGGAGGATTTGGTACAAAATAATTCAAAATCGTACTATCATTATAGTGGTAGTACATAAATTTTTTAACAGACCGGGTATATTTTAGAAATTTCCGGATAAACCAAATAAAAGGAGGACTTATGGAATTCGAAAGGGGATACCTGTATCATGTCTATAACAGGGGTAATAACAAGGAGCGAATTTTTTACACAGCTTCAAATTATCAATTCTTTCTTGAAAAAATTGATTATTATATTGTACCGTTTGCGGATGTGCTCGGATGGTGTCTGATGCCAAATCACTTCCATTTGATGATACATGTAAACAGGGAAAGCATTTTCTCCATTACGCTAAACCAGTCTATTGGAAAAATGCTGAGTTCATATGCCAGAGCCATTAATATCCAGGAAAACAGGACCGGGTCACTATTTCAGCAACATTCTAAATCAATTTGTTTGAATAACCATAAAAAAATCAAACCCTCATGGTACAAGTCATTTGGGACTACGCGGATTTATCACAAAGATGAAAAAATGGAATATCCTTTTCTATGTCTGAGCTATATCCATCAGAATCCTGTAAATGCTGGACTTGTCATTGAAACAGCAAACTGGAAGTGGAGTTCTTTTCATGAAATATATACTCAAAATCCTCAATTTGAACTTGTTAATCTTGATAAATTAAAAAGTGTAGTACCACTATAATGGTAGTACGATTTTTTATTTAATCCTCCTGTAAAGCCTGATCGTATTCCCAAAGTCTTTCTCTAATTCAAAATCTGAAGTGATGTATTCCTTGATCTGTCCTTCAGGATATTCTTTTTGAGTCAGGATATAGGCAGGCCCTTTTTTGATAATCGACTCAAATTCCGCCTGCTGATCAATATTTAGCGCTTCCATATGCTTGTCTTCCTGAAGTAAAGAACGATGTATGTAAGGCGTCGGACTGTCTTTCTTTAATAAATAATACAAAATATGATGATAATTCCCGGTATAAATTACGTCTTCCTGCTTTAGAATTGGCTTCATATAGTTTGCTATCTCCCGGGGCATATCCCGTCGTATG
Organism: uncultured Bacteroidales bacterium; assembly: GCA_964619555.1. Taxonomy (GTDB): domain Bacteria; phylum Bacteroidota; class Bacteroidia; order Bacteroidales; family JAGOPY01; genus JAGOPY01. Next base: position 105,751 of record CAZUDV010000004.1, read on the forward strand.
ACATACTCAAGTTTTAAGGAGGATATCAGCAGAAGCAGTCCTGCCAGGATAATCACTCCTACCTTTTGATTATTTATCCAGTTCAGATATCCTGGAAATGCCCTTTCTGAATGGAAGAACAAACCAGCTGTAAGGCTTACCGGCAGCATCAACTGGATGGTATAATGGCCGTAATGATTACCCGATATAATGACCCCAACCAGGGAAGCCAGAGACCAGATGACCAGGAATAACTTAAGCTGCCTGGTCTCGTCGATCCGGAAAACCTTGCTGAACAATGAGTAGTAGTAAAAAAAGAAGATGGGGAAAAACCTTAACTGCAAGTCGAGGATGAAAAGAGGCATTTTAACCGGGTGAATGGGTGTCGGGTATCGCCGGGGTGCCTGATAGATGATGTTGACGAAAGAATCGAAATGGTCTCCTGTGTAATAATAAAGATTGATGAGCGCAAATGGCAGAATTAAACCGACTCCTGAAAGGATCATGGAAAAAGCTACCCGGAAGGATTTCCGAATATCAATGCCATCTTTTATTTCCCAAAGCAGAAAGAATAAAATGAAAACGGAGAAATCCAGGAGGACAAAGTACTTGACAATAAAACCGATCCCGGCGATCAGACCTGCCAGCATATATTTCCAGATAGATTTCAGTTTTAATAGCAGATATAAAGAAGTTATGGTAAACAGGTTAAAAAAGATCTCCGGAGTTATGGATATTCCATAGAATGACCAGGTCGAAATGAAAAACACATAAATAATTCCAGCAGAAAATGCCGCTTTATTATCTTTCAGTAAAGCCTTTCCGGTCAGAAAGATCATAAAAGCTGTAAAACCTATCCAGATCGCCACCAGCAACCTTATCACAAATATGGAATAACCGAATACAGCCTGAAAACCTGCTATGATCAAAAAGATACCCGGAGGCTTGATATCGATCATATCCACATATAGTGTCTTACCATTCAGCATTTGCCTGGAAATTTCAAGGTAAGTCGATTCATCATGGTCAATAACACTCGGGAAAAAGCTGAAAATTCGGAGAAAAATTGCTAATGCTATGAAGATTAGCACGATGAGCCAATTGGATAATCGAAAGGTTGTCACAACTCTTTTCAAAAGGTATATTCAAAATTAGAAAGAATGCATATACAACTTTAATTATTCCATTCCCCTTCCCATTTGGCGATGACGACAGTAGCCAGGCAATTTCCGATGACATTCACAGCCGTTCGGGCCATATCCATCAGTTCATCAATACCCAGAATTATGAAAATAGGCCATACGGGCAATCCGAAATTGGTGGCAGTTCCAAGAAGTATAACCAGTGAAGCCCTTGGCACAGCTGCGACACCCTTGCTGGTTAACATCAGGGTGAGCATCATGACTATCTGGGTTTGAAACGAAAGGTGTATACCGGCCAGGTTGGCAACAAAAATGGAAGCCATTGCCAGGTAAAGCGTAGTCCCATCCAGATTAAAGCTATAACCTGTCGGGATAACGAATGAGACTATTTTCCGGGGCACGCCGAATTCTTCCATATTTTCCATGGCCCGCGGAAGGGCTGATTCACTGCTCGTTGTTGCAAAGGCAATGGTAGCGGGCTCGGCAACCGCTTTGATGAATTTACGGATAGGGATTTTCAGGATAAGCATTATGGGTAACAAAACCAACAGCAGAAACACTAGCAAAGCCACGTATAAAGAGGCCAGCAATTCGAAGAGGTTGATCAGGATCTCTAGTCCCATATGCCCGACACTATAGGCTATTGCAGCAAAAACGGCAAATGGGGCAAACATCATGACGATATTCGTGAATTTGAACATCACTACTGAAAGCGATTCGGAAAACCGGATTATCGGATTCCTGAATTTTTCGCTAACCATCGCAACAGCAATTCCAAAAAGTATACTGAATATCACTATTTGGAGAACCTGTCCCTCAGCTATTGATTTGGCTATATTTTCCGGAAAGATATGCAGGATCACATCGTGAGCGCTCTGAGGCTGGACCTGTGGTAGCTCTCCCTGGGCCATTTCCGGTGGGACCTCCACTCCGACTCCAGCATCGGTAAGATTGATGGCAGCCAGGCCGATGAATAAAGCAATCGTTGAAACGACTTCGAAGTAAACCAATGATTTCCATCCCATCCTGCCGACCTGGCGCAGGTTAGCATGACCGGCGATTCCAACCACGAGGGTCCCAAACAGCAGAGGCGCAATTATTGTCTTCACCAACCGGATAAATATCTGACTGACGATATTCAATTCCTTTGCGAGAATGGGCACGTCGTGGCCAAATTCGACTCCCATCAGCATACTTACGAATATCCACGTGGTGAGCTTATTTTTCTTTACAGCATACAGAAAATATAGGATAAGCGGAATCCACCGGATGGTGAGAAGAATACCAAAGGGGATGTTTAAATTGAAGAATCGGTCTGAGAGATGGGTAATAATAACCAGGGTGAGGGATATTAAAAAAGCGGCGATCAGTCTCCCTGGTTTTAACATATATGTAAAGGGTTTTCAGAACTTAAAGGTAAAAAAAAGCCCAAATCTGAATATCGGTTTGCGATCAGGCAAGGTATCGATATTAAATCTGGGCTATCCAAACGTCTTCGCTAAGACGTTATAATTATTTTTTCCCGTCCTTGGAGGGTGTTGTGCCGGGTGCTTCGCCACACTCCTTATGCATCGGGCATGCTGAGGAGCATCCTGATTTTTTCGGTGCGGGGGTGCAATTTTCCTTACATTCCTTTTCGGTTTTTCCACAGGTGTCACATTTACCATCGCCATTGGCATCCACCCATTTGCATTGTCCTTTGGTATGATCGACGGTTGCAGCAGCAGGAACGGACTTTTCTGTGGTCACCACCTGTGCTTTAGGGGTTTCTTTTTTCTCCGAAGCAGAAGCTGGTTGTGACTGAGCCAGACAAACAGCGCCAATTCCAAGAAAAAGAATGATTAAAATGAATAATTTGATTTTCATAGGTCGGTTTTTTAATATGAAGGGCAAAGATAAGAAAAAAATTGAATTTTAAAATGGTACTACCACTATAGTCGTAGTACGATTTTTATCATCCTATTTCAATTCAAACTCAACAGACCTTGTCTCCCTTGAGTTTCCGCCGATAAATACGGTAAACGTCCCCTTTTCCCAGCCATAGCTCATATCAATCCGGTAAAAGGCCAGATCCTGCGGGGTAATCTGAAAATTAACGGTCCTTGTCTCACCTGGCTGGAAATTAATTTTCTGAAACCCCTTCAACTCCTTTACCGGCCTGGTCACACTAGCCACATGATCATGTATGTACAACTGCACAACCTCTTCGCCCGCACGGGCACTTGTATTCTGCACATCGACAGATATTGTTAAGGTTTCATTTTCACTGATTGAAACCTTGCTCAGCTGAATTTCCCCATAAACGAATTTTGAATAGCTGAGTCCATATCCAAATGGATATAGTGGATCATTGGGGGAATCGAGATACCTGGACGAGGTGTTCAGATTTGGATCGAAAGGACGACCGGTATTTTTCATGTTGTAGTGGATAGGTATCTGTCCGACAGAACGAGGAAAGGTCATAGGCAATTTCCCGGATGGATTGTAATCGCCGAAAATCACATCAGCTAATGCTGAGCCGGCTTTTGTCCCTGGAAACCAGGCTTCCAGGACCGCGGGAATTTTCTCGTCAATCCAGGTTATGGTCAGGGGTCTGCCATTGAACAAAACCACTACAACCGGCTTGCCCGTATTATACACCGCTTCTGCAAGCTGCTGCTGAATCCCCGGCAGACCAATGTCAGTCCGGCTGGTGGCTTCGCCCGTCATCCAGGCCGGTTCCCCTAATGCAAGGATCACCACATCCGCATTGTGCGCTATTTGCATTGCTTCTTCGAATCCTGACCGATCCAGGCTTACTGCATCACAGCCTTTGGCAAAACGGATATCAGCTTCGGGAACCTTTGCCCTTATCCCGTCCAGAAGACTTTCTGCCTTGTCACCGTTGCCGGCTGCCGACCAGCCGCCGATCATGTCCTGGCGGCTGTCTGCAAGCGGACCGATCACAGCTATTTTCATCAGGTTTTTATCAAGAGGCAGGAAATTATTTTCATTCTTCAGCAATACCATTGATTTACATGCCAAATCATAGGCAGCTTCCAGGAATTCCGGTTTCATGATCTCGTTTTGCTCTCTTTCTTCAGAACAGAACCGAAAAGGATCGTCAAATAAGCCCAACTGGAACTTGACACGAAGCAAACGGCGAACGGCTTCATCCAGGACATCTTCCGATACACGTCCGCTGCGAACAAGCTCCAGTAGTGTCGTCTGGAAGAAAGCAGCCTGCATATCCATATCCAGGCCGGCTTCAATGGAAATTTCAGCGGCTGTTGCAGGATCATCGGCAACCCCATGATTGATCAGTTCCATAACGGAGGTATAATCGGAAACTACGAATCCCTGGAAATCCCAACTTTCCCTAAGGACCTCATGGAGCAGGAACCTGTTACAGGTAGCCGGTACGCCATTCAATTCATTGAACGCCGACATTACCGTGAGAGCCCCTGCATCCACGGCGGCTTTATATGGCGGAAGATAAACTTCCATCAGAGTCCTTTCTGAAATATCCACCGTATGATATTCCCTTCCTGCCTGCGCTCCGCCGTAGGCTGCGAAATGCTTGACACAGGCTGCGACCGCATCAGCATTTTCAAAGCCATTTCCCTGGAAGCCCCTGACCCTGGCCGCTGCGATAGCAGCTCCGAGAAAATGGTCCTCACCGGCACCTTCCATCACCCTGCCCCAGCGGGGATCGCGGGTAATATCGCACATGGGGGCAAAAGTCCAGTGCAACCCGCTGGCACTGGCTTCAATAGCGGCAATCCGAGCACTTCGTTCAATGGCTGTCAAATCCCAGCTGGCGGCTTCGGCCAGGGGTACCGGAAAAATAGTTTCCTGTCCATGGATCACATCATAACCGAAGATAAGGGGAATGCCCAGGCGTGTCTTCTCCACGGCTAATTCCTGCAATTTCCTGGTATATTCAGCACCATAAGCGTTGAAGATCCCTCCAGCCAGCCCTTGACCGATATATTCCGCATATTCATCCCTGATAAAAGTCCCGTCGGCATTCCAATCGTTGGTAAAAAGCGACAATTGACCTGCTTTTTCCTCCAGGGTCATGAGGGCGAGTACCGAGTCCACCTTTTGTTCCAGTGCGTGTTGCTGAGCAAAAATCAACAGAGGGACTAGGATGATAGCCTGCATAATAATGAACCTGATTCCTGCTTTCATCATCTCCGGGTATGGTTTTTCAATACTGAAAAATAGTTTTATGAAGGCCGGACGACCTGTGAGGTGACCTGTGAGGTGACCTGTGAGGTGACCTGTGAGGTCGGTTTTCTCATTTCATCCAGTGTACCGTCCCGGTTTTCAGGTCCCTGCTGTTACCACCGGCCATAATAATGAAATCTCCCTGTTCCCAGTCATACACCAGGTCAGAATTGTAAAATTTCAGATCTTCCGGGGTTATGGTAAAAGAAACCGTTTTGGTCTCACCCGCTTTCAGAAATACCTTTTGAAAACCTTTCAATTCTTTAACCGGCCTGGTCACACTTCCGACCACATCGCGGATATAAAGCTGAACGACCTCAGCGCCGTCATATTCACCACCATTGGTCACTTCGATGCTGGCAGTCACTACATTGTTACTGGAAAGCTGCGATTTATCCAGTACCATGTCGCCGTAGGTAAAAGTGGAATAGCTCAGTCCAAAACCAAAGGGGAAAAGCGGGTCATTGGTAATATCAATATAATTGGAACGGTACTTCTGGTACCATTCGCCTTCGGGCAACGGCCGGCCGGTATTTTTATGATTGTAATAGATCGGGATCTGGCCTACGGATTGCGGAAATGTCACAGGCAGTTTCCCGGATGGGTTGACGTTCCCAAAAATGACATCCGCAACGGCATTACCGGCCTGTGTACCGCCAAACCAGACATTCAGAATAGCCGGAATATGCTCCTGCTCCCATTTAAGGGTCAGCGGCCGGCCGGTGAAGAGGACCATCACCACCGGTTTTCCCGTCTTTAGCAAGGCCTCCAGAAGTACCTTCTGGCTGCCGGGGAGGGAAATTTCAGAACGGCTGGAGCTTTCCCCGCTCATCTCTGCCGCTTCGCCTACCACGGCAACAATTACATCACACCTGGACGCCACATTCACCGCTTCCTGTCTCAATTCCTCCGGGGTTTTTTGAGTATCTATAGTTGGCCGGCCCCAGGTACTGACCCACAGGTCCAGCTCGGGGTCGTCTACAATGTTGCTGCCTTTGGCATACATGATTTCAGCCTGGTCCCCAACGGCATCACGGAAGCCCTGGAGAACCGGAACGGATTCGGAATGATCGACCGCGACGCTCCACATCCCGGCCATATTGTCCTGACTGTCGGCCAGGGGGCCGATAAGAGCTATTTTCCCTTTTTTCTGCAACGGCAGGAGATTGTTCTCGTTTTTAAGAAGTACAAAAGTCTGGGCTGCTACCTCCCGGGCTATTTTGTTATGATCTGCCGTACCCACCTCGTTTTTTGCCCGGTCAGGATCACAGTACCGGTAGGGATCCTCGAACAGGCCAAGCTTATACTTGGCCTCCAGCATTCTGCGGCATGCCTGGTCTATCTGGCCCTGTGTCACCTTACCTTCATTCAGGGACTTTTCCAGGGTTGTCAGAAACCCTTCCCCGACCATGTCGAAATCCACTCCGGCATTCAGTGCCAATGCTGAAACAGCCTGGAGATCTCCCATTCCATGAGCCTCCATTTCGTTAATGGCAGTATAGTCGGTTACTACAAATCCATTAAAACCCCATTGATTTCGCAAAACTTCGGTCATCAACCATTTGTTGCCTGAAGCGGGAATACCATCGACCTCATTGAAGGAGGTCATCACGCTACCCACTCCGGCTTTGACGGCAGCCAGAAAGGGAGGAAAATATTCGTTATACATCCGTATCCGGCTCATGTCTGTTGTATTGTAATCCCTGCCTCCTTCAGCAGCGCCATAAAGGGCATAATGTTTCACGCACGACATGATCGTATTGTTTTTTGAAAGATCATCGCCCTGGTAGCCGCGTATAAAAGCTTCAGCCACCCGGGAGCCCAGGTAAGGATCTTCGCCTGAACTTTCGGCAATTCTTCCCCAGCGGGGATCGCGGGAAATATCGACCATAGGCGAGTATGTCCAGCAAATACCGTCGGCACTGGCTTCTGTCGCGGCGATCCGCGCGCTCTTTTCGATCAGCGCCATATCGAAACTGCTGGCAAGACCAAGGGGTATGGGGAAAGTAGTCTGATAGCCGTGGATCACGTCCATTCCGAAAATGAGTGGAATCCCCAGCCGGCTTTCCTCAACCGCCACTTTCTGGACATCGCGGATCTTCTCCACCGATTTGATATTTAGAAGGCCCCCCACCTTTCCTTCCTTGATTTTCCTGCCGATATCCGAGTTAGATGTCTGTCCGGTGACAATATCCCCGGATCCCGGAAGGTTCAACTGGCCTATCTTCTCCTGTAAGGTCATTTTCCCCATCAGGTCGTCGATAAATTCACTCATCTCCGCATCACCGGATCTTTCTGTTCGGGGTGTGCATCCTAATAAAAAACTAAGGACTGTAATAACAGTCAATGGAACCAGTCTGAAATTCATATGATATACTATTATGTGGTCAAATTTAGTAAAATGATCGAAATAAAAAGAAGCAGGAACAGCCTGCTGACCATTTTGTTAAATAATTGTTAATAAGACATTTAGATTTTAATTGGATTCATACTTTTGTACCGCTCGCCAAGCAAGATTTTTTAAATTTTATTTATCCTCAGTATTATGAAGTACATAATTACGTTATGGATGATTTTCGGCATTGCAGAGATCCTGTCGGCCCAAAATATCGGGATGGGAACCTCCAATCCTGTCAGTGCGTTGCATTCTGCCAGTAATGAAAGCCATATCATGACCCTGGAAAACACCAATTCATTGAACAGCGGGGTCATTACCGGCTTAAATTTCGGGGCAGGCATTAACTCGGCCAGCACTTACAAATATACCGGAGCCATCCGTACTATTGGAGGCGGACCCGCTGAAGCCAGGATGGGATTTTTTACATTTGCCAGCAGCAGTCCCGCAGGACTTCTTGAAAGGATGACCATTCTCGATAATGGTAACGTGGGGATTAACAATACCAACCCCCTTTATGACCTTTCAGTGAACGGAAGTTCTTATTTCAGCACAAATGTCGGTATACAGACAACTCCCATTTCCAGCTATGCCCTGGCTGTCAATGGAAGTTCTTACTTCAGCACCTATGTAGGTATACAGGCAGCTCCCTCTTCCAGCTATTCCCTGGCCGTCAACGGACCGGCACGGTATTATGATGACGTTAGGGTGGATGGGATCCTTAATCCAAACAATACGCTAACTATCGGCAACAATACCACCATTGAAGGCACCCTGACCGTTCAGAACGGAAAAGGCATTGTTCGCAGCGTTAGCTCAACTCAAATGAAAATCAAAAGAACTGCAGTAGGCTTCGGAGCCATCAATTTAGGGGCAGGGGCAACCCTTGAAAGTGGTTATATGAATTTTGGGGAAGATTTTTCCAATGTTACAGTCTTTATGGGTCAGGCCTACAATGGTACGGGTGATTATGCGAAGGTTCTGATCATGCCGTTCGAGGTGGATGAAACGAATGACCGTTGCCGGTTTAAGTTGACGAATGTGGCCAGTTCCGCGATTACGTTTGATGCCGATTGGGAAGTTGTCATGATAGGTAACTGATGCCCGTCACCTGATCAGTTCCGGTCCGATCAGTGATTGCCAGATCTTGTAGCCGTTGGAATTCATGTGGAGACTATCGTCCAGGAATAAACTGCCGTCAGGGTACTGATGGTGGTCAAGCATCTTCTCCCAGACATCCACAAAGCTTGTATTGTTTTGCAGCCTGAGAAAATCACGGATACCCTCATTGCCGGCTCTCATTTTCTCAGCCAGGTGCCAGCGGCTGGGGCTGGGTTTCATGGAAACGTATGTGATTGTGACATCAGGCAGTTCCGACCGGATCATGTGAAAAAGCGTTTCGAACCGTTCGATGACCTTGTCGGAGGTCACGGTATCGCTGGATGCCAGGTCGTTCTCCCCGCAATAAATTACGATTTGCTTCGGTTTGTATGGCAGGATGATCTGATCCGCGTAGCGGATCTGGTCCAAAAGGGTCGAACCTCCGAATCCCCGGTTAAGGATAGTACGTCCCGGGAAATATTCCTGCACATCGGTCCACATGGTAAAGGACGAGCTGCCTGCGAACAGAATGGCGCCTTTTGGAGGCGGATCGACCCGGTCGCTTTCAATGAATTTCCTGATATCAGACTCAAAAGGGTACTCCTGGCAGAAGCCGGCAGGAATAACCATCGACATTACCAAAATAAAAAGCAGACTCCTGATCTTCATAATAAATACTATCAGATGAATTAATCAATCTCGCTTTCCGGCTCTAATCCGCTCTCACAACCTGGCTGATCTCCCCAACACCATTTTCATTGATCGCTTCGATCGCGAAATAATACGGCACTTCCCTGTCCATTGCCTTCAGCCAGTATTCATTGGCATGGTATACCATGATGCAATTATAAAGTTTACCGGGTTCGGTGCCCATATAAATATTGTAGGCATAGGCCTGATCAACCGGGCTCCATTTCAGCCAGGCACTGCGCTTATCCTTATTTGTCCTCAGGACAATGAAATCATCCACCTTATCCGGTTTTTCCCCTGCTCCGAGTCCGAATACCCGCAAACCGCTGATGGCAAACTTACCCGTTGGCATACGGAGGTTCACCAGTTTGATGTAGCGGGTTTTCACCGGTTTTTCCAGTTCGATGTAGTCGTGCGGCACGTCGGTCCTGTTCCGGCTCTTGTCCACCAGTACGGTCCATTTCATCCCGTCGGACGATTCGAGGATTTTATACTGGTGATAAACCCCCTGCGATTTCCCCAGGAATTCGGCGTCCTGGTCGGCATAATTGACCTGGATGGCATAGACTGTGGAAATGTTGCCAAGATCGGATTGGATCCATTCCCCTTCACTAGCCGTTTCGGCCGACCAATAGGTCCTGATGTTCTCGTCCACCGCGAAATTCGCCTGATATCCCCCGAGGGTGCTGGAGACGGTTACCGGCTTCATGTAATTCAGCAGCATCCATCCGGTAAACCGGCTCTGCAGGTGATCCGCTTCACCGGTCGGCAGATAAGTCGGATAATCGCCGAAGGCGGTATTGCAATACATCACGTCATCCTTATCAAAACCGGCTGGCCAGATTCCGATCCGCCGCTCGAAATTATTTTTCACGCATACGCCTATCGTGGAAACGTGCCAGTAATTGCCCCAGTTGTCCTGAAAAGTGGCCCCATGACCTGCCCCGTTGGCAAAACCTCCGGCCTTGTAGCTCAGGGGCATCGACTGAGGTATATTTTCTTTCCGGAAAAGAGGATCGGTACCGACGACCACTCCATCGGCATAACCGCTGAATTCCGTTCCGGGGGCGCCGTACTGGAAATAATATTTGCCATTGTGTTTGGTCATCCATGCACCCTCAATGAACGGGTCCAGGAAGGTATTGTCCATATGTTCGCCAAAGCGTTGCCATCCGTAACGCCAGGGTTCCAGGATGTACATCTCGCGGCGGGCCGACTTCGGCTCCATGGTCCTGCGGTCGAGTTCCACTCCATAAACAGGGTATTCGTTGCTGCTTCCGTTGTACATGTAAAACCTTCCGTCGTCGTCGGTAAAGAACGCCGGATCCCATCCGCCGATGGTAAACCGTTCCACGAGAGGCTTCCAGTCGTCTGCTTTAGGATTGGTGCTCATCCAGATGGTGAATTCGCTGGTGTAGGTCGAGCCGAAGACCAGCATGGTATCGCCGATGATGCCAACGGCAGGTGCGCAAAGCTCATCGTAACCTTCATTCCAGGGGCGGAGGAATTTTCGCGGCACGAAGTTCCATTCCACCATATCCGGACTCCACCAATAGCCCCACTGGTTGGTGGAAAACAGGAAATAATCACCCTTGTAATTGACGATGACCGGATCGGCAGTGGCCCGGTGATTACCCCATTTGCTGAAGTTGGGGATCGGTGTGTAACCGTAGTCGATATCGACCGGGTTGCAGTAGGTTTTCTGCTGGGATCTTGCCTGAGTGGCCATCAGCATCATAAAGGCTGTCAATATTAGAAGATACCTGCTTCTCATTATCTGGGTGTTTTAAATGAAGTAATGCATTTCAAATATACTCATTATTGGATTTTATTGATAATGCAAGGAAGCAGGACCGTCGGGAAATAATGCATTCCGGGCAAGTATCCTACCAGGGTGGGAAAGTGTCGTTTTGCAGATAGTTAATGAGTCCGCATTTTTCATGTTAATTTTGAATTCAATCTAAATTGATATTTTATGAAACCAGCAAATAAAAGCGAATGGACCCCTGAACAGAAAAACTCGCTTATTCATGTATTAAAAACCCGGTTCGAGACCAACATGAACCGACACCGCGATATGGTATGGGCTGAAGTTCAACAGAAGCTGGAAGCCCTTCCGGGAAAACTCCTGATGCTTTATGAAATGGAAAGGACAGGAGGTGAGCCGGATATAACAGGGTATGATGAAAAAACAGGCAGACACATTTTCTGTGATTGTTCAGCGGAAAGTCCGTCGGGCCGAAGGAGTATCTGTTATGACCGAGATGGGCAGGAAACCAGGAAAGAGCACAGGCCGGAGAATAATGCCATCGACATGGCAGCCGCGATGGGCATTGAACTTCTGAATGAGGAGCAGTACCGGGAGCTGCAGAAGTGTGGCCCTTTCGATTCAAAGACTTCGAGCTGGCTAAAGACACCGCCTGAGATCAGGAACCTCGGCGGGGCCCTGTTTGGCGACTTCCGTTATGGCAGGGTTTTCGTGTATCATAATAGTGCGCCCTCCTATTATAGTAGCAGGGCTTTCCGCGGCTTGCTGAGGGTGTGATAATATTCGAAACTGGATGTCCCGGCCTTCACCATGAATCTCCTGGCGGAGATTTATTCCTGTGGAAAGGTTATGGCCATAGATATGCTGATCAGGGAAGAACGATAAGACGACAGAAAATGGCGGATCGGCATTATATTTTTAAACAGGGATAAGAAAAGTGGTAAATTTACATTCTGGATAATCATTTCAGGATCAAATCCTGGAAGACATTATTAACCTTCAAAAGATAAACAATGGATAAGCTCATTGCCTGCTGTGGCCTGGATTGCTCTGCCTGCGAAGCCCGGATAGCCACCCTTGCCGACGATAATGCCCTGCGGGCGCAAATTGCTGAAACCTGGAGGGTACAATACAACGTGCCGGGCATCGTGCCTGAAATGATCAACTGCACCGGCTGCATGGAAGAAGGCGTCAAGATCGGGCACTGTTATGAGTGCCAGGTCAGGAATTGCGTGATCTCCAGAGGTTACAAGACCTGCGCCGATTGTGCTCAACTGGATAGCTGCAAGATTGTCAGCCAGATCCATCAGTTCTCCCCGATAGCCCTCGAAAACCTTAAGTCGTTGCATTGACCTGGTCTTCCTGCCATCTGTTTTTCCAGTCATTGCCCTGGCTTTCCTGCCATGGGATCAATTGACTGAAACGGACCATTATCCAACTCTCAGTTCAGAACGAAGGACTCAAAGCTTCCTCAACCCTTCGATTATTTCCGGATCCTGCATGAACAGCTTCCAGATGAGGCCCGTACGGTAATTCTCGATCATCACGACCATGGGTGCCTGGTTCAGTCCCATATAGATTTCCGAGCACCAGTTATCCGTGAGGTTAAAGGCATCCCTGAACCCATATTCGCCCCATAAAAATTGACCGCAATGATAGTAGTAGTTTTTCAGGGCTTTCATGGACTCTTCGGGAGTATAAGGGAAGGAGGCAATAGCTCCGGTGGGAGTGAGCTTGCCATGGTCCTGCCATTCCACCGGCTCATCGGCTGAATAATCAAACGGCCCATCGCTGGCGGTGAGCCCCCAGCCATTCTCCCCATATCCCTGGTAACCTTTCGGATTGGCTACACAATACTCGTGATTGATCCGGGCAATATTCCGGTTATTGTGGAAGTAATTCGTGTAAATATCGGTAATGAAATGAGGATCGTAGCCCATGTAGGAATAATGGGTAAAGAACAGCGGCCCGCCGTTGTTCACCCCTACATCCAGGTTGATCCCGTAATAGCTCCGGCCGTTTGTATACATCGAGCCATCATCCGACTGTCCCCAGCTGGAACGGTATTTTTGAGCGATCTTATCCTGGCTGGCCCATCCGCTGTAATATATGGAGGCAGGCACCGGATGAGTGGGAGAGGCAATGGCCAGCAGGTACACGACCATGGTCTCGTTCCAGCCGATCAGCCGGTGGTCGATCACCCATGCCTGGTCGGGCGACCAGTGCCAATAGAGGAAATCCCCGCCGGGATCTTTCCGGAACCAGTCCCATTCAACATCCTCCCATAACCGGGTGATCTTCTCCCGGATCATTTTTTCCTCCGTGTTATCCCCCGAAAAATATTGCCGGGCAGCCAACAGGCCCTGCATCAGGAATGCGGTTTCCACGAGGTCCGCCCCGTTGTCCCTCCGGCCAAAGAAAGGCTCTACCCTTCCTGTAGGCCCATCCATGAAATGCCCGTACACACCGTGGAACCGGTCTGCTTTTTCCAGGAAATCCAGGATTTGAGTGAAGCGGCTGACGGATTCTTCACGGGTGATGAAATGGCGTTCTGTACCGGCAATGAGTGCCATGATCCCGAATCCCGAGGCTCCTGTGGCGACCATGTTATGCCGGCCTGGGATGTTCTCCCTGGCCATTCCGCTCACCTGTTCAACCCCTTCCCAGTAATAGCGGAAACAGGCTTGCTGCACCATAGACAGCAACTCGTCATCGGTCAATGATCGGGTTGAAGCGCCTGAAGGTTCTGACATCTCACTTTCTTCATAATCACTGTTTAAGAAAGATATCCGGTAGGAATAGTTTTTCCCGGACTCACCGGTGAAGTCGGCATACCGGTCCATATACGGCATCTGAATTCCAACCGGCTCAAGCATTTTCCCATTTTCCGACCGGTAAATCTTGACCATGTGTACTCCGGGATCCAGGACCTTTTCCCATTGGATATCCACGTGTACGGCATAGCCTTCGGCCGATTTAATGACAGGCGACTGGTAGAGGGCACCAGCCGGCTGATCCGGCAGGAATTCCATATCATCCACAAAGAGGACGAAGTTGCCGGAGGTGGTATCCCCCTGAGCGAATAACACCCCGATCACGCTTTCGGGATGGGTCATGTCGACATTACCGAAATCGCCCAGGTCTATAGTTTGCTGTTTCCACTTCCCCGGATCAAATGGGTCTAAATGGACCGGGGAGGTCAGGCTGCTGTCCCTTTTCATAAGCTGAACTTTTGGAAGGTATCTGCCGCCGCTGGCATTTTCGACGGGAGCATAAAGCCAAAACGACAATTTGGCCGCTTTTTTAAAATGATCCCGTCCTCTTATCTCATGATGAAAGATGATTGCTTTCCACTCACCGCCCGGATCATTGGTAAAGTCTAATTCCAGGCAATTTCCGGGAGTATGAAACAGATCGTCATTAATCGGGAGTTTTCCGTTAAGGTTGGAGATCTCAGCATGGCCTGAAGACATGGCTTTGCTGTAGAAATAATTATCCGGCATCATGCTGTTGGTGAAAAAAGTATAATTGTACTCATATTCCTGTGCGGAGGAACAGAGGGAGGCGAGCAGTATAATCGGGAGGATGATTTTCTTAATCATTGATTTAAGTCAGACAGGATTTAACTCGGTTAACATTATCCGGAGATTGTTTATTTGGAAATCCAGGGGCTTTCAAATCCCAATCTTTGCAGTCCGCGCTGAATATCAGGGATATTCATGAACAAATCCCAGATCAGGCCGGTACGGTAATTTTCGATCATCACCACAATTGGGCCCTGATCGATGGCAAGATGGCTTTGGGCGTACCAGTTATGAGCTTCACTGAAGCCGTCCACAAAGCCAAAATCGCTCCAGATCTTATCGCCCAGATCGTAATAATAATGCTTCAGAGCCTGCATGGAGTACTCGGGCGTGTAGGGAAAGGAAGAGAGGGCCGCGGTGGGTTGGATAACGCCAAGATCGGTATCGGGGCAGTGGGCGACATAACCTTTGAAGCTGTCGCCTGCCGTGAGCCCCCAGCAGTTTTCGCCATAGCCTTTGTATTTCTTCGGATTATCGATGCAATAGGCCCTGTGGATGAGAGAGTGGTTCTTCCCTTGAGTGAAATAGTCATTTCCAAGCGAATCCGTCAGTCCGCGGGGATCTATTCCCATGTAGGTATAATGTTCGAAGAACAATGGGCCTCCTCCCTCGAAATTTCCCAGTGGAAGTTCAAAATCGTAGTACGATTTCCCATTTTTAAAACCTGCACTTCCAACCCACGATCCGTTGTAGACATCTTGTGAGATTGGATGAAACGGGGAAGCGGCAGCCATTATATAAGTGATGAGGCATTCATTGTAGCCCCAAATCGGGAAATTCATATCGAATCCGTTGTTCGGGCTCCAGTGCCAGTAGAGCTTTTTCTCGCCGTTGGTATGCCAGTTCCAGTTGGCGGCATTCCACATTTTGGTGATCCGGTTTCGCAGGTAGACTTCGATAGGAGTGTCGGTGCTGAAGTATTCCCGTGCACAGAGGAAGCCCATCAGCAGGTAGGAAGTTTCCACCAGATCGGCCGCATCGTCAAGGCGGTCGAATTGGATGGTTTTGCCTGTTGAGCCATCCATGAAGTGCGGGTAGATGCCATGGAAGCAATCGGCATTGGCGAGGAAGTCGGCTATTTGCACGAGTCTTCTGACGGCAGTATCTCTGGCGATCCATCCTCTTTCCACAGCGACGATAGTGCTGAGAATTCCAAAGCCTGTTCCGCCGATGGCGCAGGCTTCAGGGCCAAAAGGCACTTTTCCGAAGTTTGGTTCGTCCCAGGCTTCATTGATATAATCCCAATAATGGACTGCCATAACAGTATTGCTTCTTTCCCTTGCCAATCCGCTGACCGGATGGGCATAGTGCCAGAAGAACCGGAATGTCTGGCGCTGGACAATTTCCAGCAGGGTTGAGTCGGGTATATCGCGGATGATTCCGACGGGGGGTATTGAGTCAGACGCTTCGGGAACGGGGGAATATTTATTTTGTGAAATGACAGGAAGCCAGAGGATGATTGCCAGCAGGATTGCAAGGGCATATTTGGGGAATGTTTTCATACGGAAGTAGTTTTTTATTTCAAAACTGGTACTACCACTATAGTGGTAGTACGGAAATTTTATTATACATTCATAATCAATCAATTAACATATCTTGAATTACAGCAAAATTTCTATAATATTTTCCCCCGCTTGCAATAATTGCAAAAACTCGTTCATCGAAATAACAGCCCCTCCATCCCGGTATTTATTCTCCTCATATTTATATGGAACCACTTTGCCGTTTACTGATACAGACTTGGGGCTGAAATTACCCTGACTAACCGAATATTTGATTGTTACAGGATGCCCTTTTAAATTCATTTTTGCGGTCAATCCATCGAAAGAACCGGGCATGACCGGGTCAAAGATTATCTGATCCGCTTCAACCCTTATTCCCAGAAGTTTTGATACGATCAGGCTGATGTAGATTCCAGGACCACTGGAATAGACCCGCCAGCCGCCCCTTAATGTAAATTTGCCCGCAATCACTTCATCATAACACTCATCGGCCTCATATCGGTTTTTAAAAACCACGTCGGAGCTGCTGTAATAGCAATTTGACTGACGGATATCAGCGCATGGCACTACTTTGCCATAAGCAACAGGGATCGCCTGTCGCAGGGCTTTAACAAATGCCCCTGCTTTTCCTGTCCTGGCAAGCGATTCTGCATAACGGATATGTTCGTGGTTATACATCAGGCCGATTTCACGGCCAAAAAAAGTACTGCTTTCGGCCCGCTGAAATATTTCCTGGATGCCGCCTTTGTACTTCAGAGGACGGTCCATCAATCGGGCGCCATCGGGACCTTTCAGGTGCTTCTCGATGAGATCCTGGTGACGGGCGGCTTGTTCTTTCGAGAAGATCCCGCTCAATATGCCGCGTTCCATAGGCAAAATACTGTAATGAATATTGGTCCGGCTATCGGACGGATGCAGCATAACGGTGATATTACCGTCATCTTCAAACATCCCATAACCCGCCACTATTCCATCTTTGACCAGGTACCTATTGAAGTCATCCTGTATCCTTTTGCAAATGTTACTCAGCATCTTGGCCTTATCATCCTGACCGAAGGCATTCAGGACAGGTACATATCGTGAAAAAGCTTCATAATTCATTTCCACTGTCCAGCTTGAGATCATGCGATTGGCCAGATCATGGCTTACCGGCTGAAGGGAATCGTTCCAGTCGCCGCCCCCGAAAGGAACCAGCGCTGTCCCGGGAATGAATGAACCGGTGATCATATTGAGGAGCCTTTCGACATGCTCATACAAATTGGTTTTTTCGGCATGTTCCGGCCCTTGTTCATGGTAATAGGGGAGTATCTCATCGAGAATTTTCAGATCACCGGTTATACGGATATAGTTGCTCAATGCGATAATACACCAGTAGAAAACATCACCATGCGAATCCCCGGCCCGAATGTTGTGATAACGGTCGAACATCCACCACTGCGGCCAGCCACCGTCAGGATTCTGATTCGAGAAAATGGTGCACAATACGCTACGGGCAGCCTCATGCTTTTCCATGGATAGCAGCAGGTCGACCGGACCCTGGGATACATCCCTGGTTCCCCAGGCGGCACCGCTGAATTGCTCCAGCCCGTAAGGCGTCAGGAAGTGAATGAGGGCATTCATGCCATACCACGGGAGGATCTCGCGGATCGCAGCGATATCTGGTTGCTCTCCTTCCAAATCCAGATCGAGACTCAGTTCTTTCCAGCTTTTCCAGGCTGCCTTGCTGTCGGAAATAAACTGCTCATCCGGATCAATGAAACGGATATCCTCCATGCCGGAGACCACCTCTCCGATAAAGCTGATGCAAATACCAGTCGTTTTAATCGTTTCCAGAACGAACAGGCCTCCATCATGGGGCTCCCTGATAGTCAGCTTACTTTCGTCATAAAAGTCCTTAAAGTCGTTATCCCCCTGGATCAAGATTCGAAATCGTGCATACTCGAATTTTTTATGGATCATGCTACCACTGGATGGTAAAACAACAAATTCTCTGGCAGTGGGGCCCAAGTAAACCGTCCAGCCATTGAGCGGATCGAAATCGTGTGTAATGTAAAGTTTCACCGGATTCCCGGCAAGAATTTCAATATCGAGATTAACCTGTGAGGTGACCTGTGAGGTGACCTGTGAGGTCCATGTGCGAACCTGGATGCAATACTCACCGTACTTGTATATCCATCGGCAATGGTTCAGCCCCATTTCGAAGGCGGATGGAACCCCCAGCAGGAAAATTTTACCGTCAATCTCTGCTAAGATCCGCTGGCCGGATTCGAGTACCTGGTTGAATTGACTGGTGCAAACGGATAAAAGGGTGTTGAAGTTGGTGTTGCCTTGAGTAAGGTGGGAGTTGAACACCCCGAACGCCCAACAGGTGGTCGACATAATGCTTTCATCCGGAACCAGTCCGGCCCTTGCCTGCAGGATGTGCGCGTGAGGCCGGTCAACCAGCAGCTCCTTTGACCTGAGAACTACATGGTGGTTGTTCTCACTGAAAAAAGATAGCAATTGACCATTATGAGTTTCCCCGTGCCGCCTGGTCGTGCCAAAAAACCGCGTTATCTCCTTATCATCCAGATCATCCGCCGGCAGGAGAGGAGAAGTGTCGAATAAACTCAGGGCCGTAGATTTCAATTGCTCAGCGGGGAAATGGAATGCGGATAATTTTTCAAACTGAGAAAATAACTTTTTCAGCATTCCCATATCCTCCTCTGACGTCGCCTGGGGATGATCCGGCAGATATTTACAGGCAAACACCGAATGATGGATCTCACCCGGTCTGAGACTGAACGGCTTTCCCTGTAGAGCCACCAGCGGCGATTCCCCCGCATATTCGCCGGGAAGGAGGGGGCTCATTAGACCCTCCGCGAACCCTGTCGCCCGGTACGTTTTGCCGTAAAACTGCATGCCATCGGTCAGGCCCGCCACAGCCCCGTTTTTGCAAGCTATCATCAGCCATGGATAGCCGGTCGATTCCTTCATGTTTTGACGGCAACCAATTACATGGCCATACTCCTGATCCTCCAGAATCCTTCTCTCAAGGTACTGGCTGACGTAGTATTCGTTCAGAAGCCCGGCGTTGACGGGCTTCAACCCGACATCCTGGGAAAGGACCAGGTCCAGTTCCACCAGATCGGACAATGTGTTCCTGATCCCGACACTCCAAAACCATTCAAAACCGGTTTCCGACAGTCGGATCGAGCATTCAAATTCGAGACCAGACCAGGAGCCCCGGGCCAGGAAGACATTTTCAAAGATCCCGTATTGGCTGTTGCTTCCCGGACCTGTCAGGTCAGTAGATTCAATCGGATTACCCCGCTTCCTGAGGAAAAGGTTTGTACCTGGTTTTGAATGTCCGGATGCTGGTCTGAGGCTGATTCGGATCGGATCGGCCTCAATGCTTTTTATGGAACCATTTTCCAGGAACTCGATACAGAGGCCTTGTGAATTCTTGATTTTCATTATTGTAAAATCTTTACTTTGGCGAAAAGGTGACCAATTGGCTGATCTCCTGTCAATGAGGTTAATATTTCAATTTCAGGGTCAGGATAACTTCCGCTTTGTGTTTATGAAGGTAATTGAAAATGATCCGGTCACCCACCCATGTCGCAGGGATAGTTCTCCCGTCCAATTCCCCGGAAACGATTCCTTCAATCCTCGATCCTTCCAAAAGAATCTCCCCTTCCAGGTCCCTGTCTCCGTAAAGAGTTAGCTCCAGTATTCCATTCATCCCGGTCACCTCCAGAAGGTCGGAAGTACAGTGCACAACCCGGATGCCTTCTGCAATCTCAAAGCAGATCGGGCTTAGGACAGCATACAGGGACGGCCAGTTCATTCCACTTTTTGCATATGGGATGGTAATGGTCTCTCCGTTATAAGGATGAGTATATGCCACCCTTCCGGTCTGCTCCTCATTATAATAATTTCCGATAAACAACAGTCCGGATCCATTACTGGAGAACCGCTCCCTGACAGTAATATTTTCATTCCCGGAGGAAGCCTGCCGCAACCTTGCCCCTGATGTTGCCAGAAGGGCTTCATATGCCGCCTTATGTCCTTCGGTATCGAATCCCATCCAGGTTCCCAGATGGATAAGGGTGCCCTTGCCGTAATTTTTCCTGAAGCCACAAGCTTTTCCTGTGACCGTCCAGGCAATGATCTCTGCTTCCTGGAGCGTTTCTTCGGTATAAACCACCTGCGGATTGGCACATTTAATATCTTTTTGATTTAAGAGGTCGATCAACGGTGAATCGATGACTTCGTATCCGGAAGGTTGAACGGAGATGGCATTGCGGAGGATATGACAAGGTTCCTGGTTCATCTCCCGGTCAGGCAGGCTTGGGAAAAGGACCAGATTGCCTCCGTTCCGGGTGTAATCTACCAGGGTTTGCTGATCTTCTGCATTCATTTCGTCCGTGCTGAAAGCCCACACCTGCCTGTACTGGCCAAGTGTTTCCACCGGCTCCTGGCTAAGGTCGGCCATATCATAGTCGATATTAAGCACCTGGAGGACTTTCAGCAGGCCGTCGAAGTAGGCGGACCTACGGATGGAAGTGGCATTGAACTGTATTCCGCTGGCGCCGGTTTCAGGTCGTGCCAGTTCCGTCGTATAATATGGCGGATAGAACAGGACGCAGATTTCTGCTTTCCGCCTGGATTCGAGGATAAGTTGTTCATGATTCCGGACCAGCCGGCTCATTCTTTTAACCAGTGGAAAGGCGCTGGTCCGTTCCGCTTCCGGTGTGAGCGGGGTGAACCAGTAAAAAGTATCTCCCGAATAACCCATTTGTCTTTGATTTCTTCCCTGGGAGAACATATAGAAATTCCATCCGGTCAACCCGTGAGCGATGCTGGCCTTGTAAAACAATTCCATCTCCCGCGGATTGGTCACCACATGGTATTCCCGCGATCCGCACTGGAATTCCGCCGCAAACAATGGTTTGTCCCCCTGCATGGCGGCGGTGATGTCGTTTATGATCCGGTCATCGTGCATGTTCCTGTGCGAGAGGTATTCCGGGATATGGTCCACACCGAAGAGTATTTCGCTCTTGTCTCTGAACAGATCCTCGTACATGGTGATATTCAGCGGGAATTCATAACCGCTGCCGTAGATCCAGCCGGGCAGGTTATGATAAAATGGAACCTTGACCCCTCTTTCCCTGGCCATGCCCGTAAGCATTCTCAGGTAATCACCATAATAAGTCCTCCAGAAACAATGCCAGTAGTAATCACGCCCCCGGTCCTGCTTCGACCGGTAAGGCATCCAGCCATCCGGTGGTAATTCAATGTATTCAAAATCAATATAATCCGTTCCCCATATCCGGTTCAGATGTGCAATGTCATTGAACTTGTCATTGAGAAATGAAATAAATCTCCGTTTCACCTCTTCCCCATAGTCGCCCTGGTGCGCCAGCCATGAGAATACGCCAATCTCGTTGCAAATCTGCATCATGATAACAGGTCCACCCTGTGAGATCTCCCAATCGCATATGATTGGCATGATCTGGTCGTACCAGAGGTATACTTTTTCGAGATAAACCGGGTGAAACAGGCTGACGCCATCGCTCCGGACCAATTCCCCTTTGCTGTTATGCATTTTCACTTCATTGCCGTGCTTTTCAAGGAACCAGGCGGGGAGCCCGGCACCACGGGTTTCGGCCAGAATGAAAGGTCCCGGCTTGACGATGCAGTGCAATCCATGTGCCTGACAACGGTGCATCCAGCCGATCAGGTCTCTTTCGGGATTACTGCTGCCATCGAAATCAAAAAGACCTTCCTCGAATTCGTGCCAGGCCCAGGGGATGTAAGTGCTTACCGTCGTCAACCCGGCTTCCACAGCGGCGTCCAGGTGACTGTCCCACAATTCGCGCTTAATTCTGAAATAATGGATCTCCCCGGAATTGAGGAAGACTTTTTTATTATGGAGAAGAAAGTTTTTCCCTTTAATATTGAACATGATCTTTAAAGCATTTTTACCAATAAAATTAATCCGTCTCTGAACTAATTCGATCTGCTTTTCAGCAATTCCTTGATTTCATGCGATCGTTTTTCAGTCAGTGAATACCGGAGGATGAAGATGACGGAGAAGAGACTGAGCAATACCGGGAGGCCGATCTCCACGATCCGCATCATGAGCAGCGTATACGGTGTCTGGATGGTCAGGGGAACAATATCGGCTTCGATTCCGGTCAGCTCTTTTTCCAGGGTTTCGGGTGAAAGGTTTGCGCTGAGCTTCATCAGACGGTCATTAACTCCTTCGATATTCTTCATGATCTCTTCGTAATGCTCCTGGCTGTTCTTCGTCTCAGAGGCTTTAATTTGAAGGTGTGACAGCAGTTCGAAAGAATGTATCCGGGATTTTTCGAGCCGTGTCTGCAATGTCAGCGGGATGGCTTCTGAAATAACTGATTTCACAAGCGAATCCGAAGAATGAGCATCCAGTCCGGGGAGTTTCAGCAGAACGCTGTCGATACGTCGCAGGGTTGACCTGGAAGAGGTCAGCACTTCCGCCAGCCTTTCCTTCCTCCTGGAATGATAATCGGCCATTGCAGCATTTTCATCGTCGAATTCCCTGGCTGACTCCTTTTCCAGGTAAGTGACATAATCGCCGGTTTCTTCCCGGGCCTCGGCGATTTGTTTGCGGGCAATATCTATCAAAGCCGTACTGGTAAGCAATGTGCCTTCATCGCCTTTCCAATCTTCCGCTTCCGCCCGCAATTCCCGGATACTCCCCTGGATGCTGTCCACCCGGGTCACCTGGGTCTCGTCAAACATGGTGAAAACGATCAAAGCTCCGGCGACAAAGCTGGCAAAGGCGGAGCCCATCTTGATGAACCACCAGAATACAGAGTAATAGCTTCCTTCAGAACGGTATCCGGTATGAAGTTCATCCTCATCACAGATATCCCCGACCATGGAAGAGCCAAGCGTGAAAAAGAACAGCATACCTGCGGACAGCAGGACAGTAGGAATGATGATGAGGTAAGGGTAATCGGGATTATAACAGACAATCTTGGAGAGCTGGGCCAGGCACATCAGGGCGATCGCTATGATGAGGGTATTCCGCTTCCCCAGTTTCGGGCTGATGATATTCAACGGGAAAACGGCCAGAACGCCGGTAATGGCCCAAACGGTACCGTTGATCCCGAGGAGGTGCGATCCGGCAACCTTATCTCCGCCAAAAACATAAAAGATTGGGATGTAGGAGCCGAGAAGCTGGACGAAATTAAAGCCCATTGCCAGGGTGAAGATCGTCAGTGTCAGGAACACGAAATTCCGGTTCCGGACCACCATCTTCATGTCTTTCCAGAAGGGGGTCTTTTCGTGTTTGGCCGCTTTGACGAATCCGGGTTCACGCAGTTTCAGAAACATCCAGAATGAGAGGGGAATGATCAGCGCGGCAATCATCAGCGAAACATACCGCATGCCGTCCGCTTCATTGCCGCCCGTCCCTTTGAAGATCTGCATATTGGCAAGTGCAAAGAGCCAGGGGGTGCTCATGGCAAAGAGGTTCCCGACAAAGCTCTTCGCGCTGAACAGGCGGGTACGGTCGTGGTAATCGGTGGTCAGCTCCATTCCCAGGGCCCCATGAGGGATTTCGAAGATATTCACAGCAGTATAGAACAACAGCAGGGAGACCAGGATATAGGCCAGTTGAAATGCCTGGAAGCCCGATTCGGTTGGAAACCAGGTACTGACCATTTCACCTTTTGGGATCCACCACAATACCACGAAGAAGACGGCTACCAATATCCCTCCGATCAGAAGAAATGGACGGCGGCGGCCGAACCGGCTTCGGGTATTATCGGAGAGATGGCCGATGATGGGATCGGACAAGGCTTCCCATAACCGGGGGATGATCATGATGACTCCGAGCCAGAAGGCGCTGAGCCCCAGGCTGATGTTACCCATAAGACCAATCAGGATACCGGCGATATTGTATAAAGCAATGGGGATGATCCCTCCGGATCCATAAGCCGCCATCTGGGAGAAACTGATCCGGTCGACCGGTTTTTTACTTTGAACCTGATTTGCTGCCTGGTCTGTCATATCATTAATTTTTTGGTTTAAGTTCCCGCAATTTTCGCAGGCTACGCTGAAAAACAAGCCTGCCTTAATATCAACCGATTAAAATGCATCCAGTATCTTCCTCAGTAAAAGATCAATACTTCAACCGGCGACTGTTCTATATTAATCTCCCTTTCATTATAGTCGTTTATTTCCAATCCGTCAACAAGGACTTTCGACGGCAATTGAGAGCCGTTGAAGTTCTTGATCCTGATCCCGTTGGAGGGCAGATCAAGCTCTCCCCTGATCGAAAACCGGTAATGATCACCTTCCTTTTCAACCGTATAAGAGATCTCGCCGTAATAGGTCGGGAGATTTTCCACCGACATACCTCCCGGTGCATCGATCCAATCCTGGTAAAGCGCGGCAGCCAGTACCAGCGACTGATCGTATTCATTCTCATACACGAACATCGACCGTACGGCATTCAGAAAATCGCTGCCGCACCAGGTATGTGGCATGTCGCCGATAAAACCGGGCTTCCAGTATTCCTTCCAGACCACTTCGGCCCAGTGGTGGAATCCCCCCGGACGCTGATCATCCAGGAAAAATTCAATGAGCTCATGCGCCCTTTCCGGCTGGTCCAGGATGATGAATGAACCGATCAGACGGTTTTCGTAGGGAGTATAATTCACCCAGTCGAGTTTACTGTCACGGCGGTTCCTGAAAAATTCGTAATATTTATCGAACGTTCGGTAAACCTGTGGTTTAGGAAGATTTTTCAGCTCGTTGCAGGGGGTCAGCGCGATGGTCGTGGAAGTGGCATCGAAATCGCCCAGTTCCACGCAGCCGGGGATATAGTCGATTTTCTTGTATTTGATGGCAAGATCCAGCGAGTTATACAGGTTTTCACGGAATGTATCCCTGATCAGGCAAATTCTGTCATAATTCGCCTGTTCCCCGAGGATTTGCTGGATGTCGGCAGCATCCTTCAATCCTTTCATAATGAAGAAATTATCCCAGTAGGAATGCATCGGTTTGGCGGAATATCCCTCATGGCTGATGGATTCCGGAACGAGGCCGAAGTAGGCCCTGACGCTATCGTTGCCATATTTGTAATGATCTGTGGACCTCTCTGCTATCAGCGATTCGATGTAATTTACCGCCTTTATCACATTCTGGTTCTTCGATTTCAGGAATGCCGTATCTCGCGTAAAATTGAAATATTCCCGGATCAGGTAGATCATTTCCCCATGGCTGTCGTGCTCCGGCACCGGATCAGGACCGCGGAAATCCACCACGCATGGCACCTTGCCGTTTTCGTACTGATGGGCGGCATACCAGTCGATAAAATCCTTCACTTCATCCACGATGCCGTTCTTCAACAGGGCGGAAGAAGTCAAAGCCCCGTCCCGGATCCAGCTTCGTTCATAGGAGCGGGAACCGGGCTGGATGCCCACCCTGTCGCGGTTGATCAGGATATAGGCCAGGTTCGCTTTATAGGCATAGATGATCCGGTTGGCCGATGGAGGGAGGTTGAATTTCACATGATCTGTCTTCTCTTTCCAGAATTCGGCCGCATTGGCAAAACCAGTATAGACCTCCCCGCTGAACAGCCTGTCGGTACCTTCCCTGCCATAAAACGGAACACTGACAAGAATTTGATCCTGACTACCGGGCCCCAGGTGCAGGTCATACTTCACTATTCCACCCGCAAGGCCATGCCTGTCGCTGGCCGTTTTCGCCGACGGCATCATTCCTTTCTGCAGGAATTCCATCGGATTCCCTTCGTCGAAGCTCATGGCGCCGAAACCGTCCCACGGCACAGTGCTGACCACGACTTTTTCATCCACGCAGATAATCTGTCCGGGCCTCTCCGCATCTTCTTTTATGGAATTGATCCTGCCAACGCCACCTGTGAGGTTCAGCCACTGATAATAAGGATTTACCTGGAATGGCCTGATGAGCAGGTAAAACCCGAAGTCCAGCGAATGGCCGGAGGTGTTTTCAAAAGCATAACGGATATCCAGCATTGAGCTGGCGTTGGCTTCCCCGCTGGATTCGATGGATACGGCAAATTTTATTTCGTCCAGGTTCAAGGTCACGGTGGGGATGAAAGCAAACTCCCCGGTGTTCTCATCGAAGCCAAGCGATTGCCCGGGGGATGCATTGGCCCAGTTGTAAACGGAATCACCGATCCGGATCACCGGTTCGATCGAAAAGAGGCCTTTATCAACTTCCACCATGCCATCTTCATTGATCATCGCCTCCTTTACGTCATTATTCACCCCCGAAACAGTCCAGAAGGAAGCCTGCTCCAGAAAATATCGCGGATAGTTACCATGAGGAGAATTCTTTGCGGCATATATGAGGAAATCATTCGGTGTCATGGAATTCCTGATATCGAGGAATTTCAGTTCCGATATTCCAAAGCCTTCTTCCGAACTGCATTCGTTGAGGTTTAGCCTGAGATATTTTGCTTCTGTTTCGGGCAGCCGGATGAAGCTGGTTTCACCCTGGTTTCGGGCAACGGAATAAACTTTTTCCCAGCTTTTCCCATCTTCTGATATGACCACATCAAAACTCAATGCATGGTGATCCTTGTTCCAGGCGATCTGAACTCCGCCAAATTCTCTCCGTGTCCTGAAATCCACCAGGATTTGCTGTGTCCTGGATCCCTTACTTTTCCATGAGGTCTCCGGGTCATGGTCCGTCATATTTTCAGCCTGATGTTCTTTAGTTGATGATGACGCGGAGATGACGGGGTCAGGATACATGTCTGCTTCGGGGGGTAAAGCCTCGAATTTCAAATCGTCAAGCCAGATGGTACCTTTCCCTCCGACATAAGAAGCGATCGTGATCTCGATCCGGTCGAAACGCTTAAGGCTTTGGTCCGGTGTGGGGCCCCAGGCGAAACCGATATGCCGTTTCTTGATGCGGATCTTTTTCCAATCTTCCGGGAAATCATAATTCCGGTTATTCACCCACCAGACGTTGTTGCCGGTGCTGTCGATGAACTTGATCTCGAAGTTGTTTCCCGGAGAATCGGCCTTCAGGTAAAAAGAAAATTCGAAATTCTCCGGCAGATCGATGGGAAACCACTTCTGTATCCCGCCATAACCGGTGCCTTTAGTAAATTCATAGTCAAACCGGATCGCGTTGCCGGTGATGCCTTCTTCCATCGACATGTTCACGCTGACCCCGTCGGAGACATTGAAAGACCAGCCTTCTTTGGATTCGAAGCCGTCGAGTTCCCGGACCTGTGCGGAAGTGGAGAAATATGCCAGGACCAGCGGGAATGTCAATGAAAATAATATTCTATGCATCACTTTGATTGTGGTTGTTAATTTTCCAAATAACTAAATCCCAGCCGGTTCAATCCTTTTTGGATGATCTCGTCTTTCATCACATAATCCCACACCAAACCGGTCCGGAAGTTCTCGATCATGATGAGCATCGGTCCCTGGTCAATGCCGATGAAATCGTTGTCGAACCAGCCTGCGGTAAGGTTGAACGAGTCATAAAATCCATATTTACCCCAGAGATTGTCCCCGTATTTCTCGAGCATCGATTCCAGGGTGGGCAATACGATTTCCGGCGCAAAGGGCAGGGAGGACGCCGGTCCGTAAGGCGCAACCGTACCATCGTCGAAATAGTTGTAATCCGGGCCGCTGGTTCCCCTTCCGGCATAGCCCAGGAACTTCTTATCGTCGAAATTGTATTTTTCGGTAGGGCCGTCGCTGGCTGTCACGCCCCAGCAAAGGGAATCATAACCCACCCAGCCGTGCGGGTTATCGATGGCATATTGCCGTTGCACATAGGTTGCCCGGCGGGAATTTTCGAAATAGTCGATGCCTTTTGCTTTCATATACGGATCGGCCAGTCCCCTGAAATCGATGAAAGCCTGGGAGAACTGGTGGCCGAAGAGGGGAGGGAAGGCGACATGGGAAAGTCCTTCGTACGGCGTCCTCCAGTCGTACGACCGCAGCCAGGCCTGGTAACTTTGCGCCGCGTTGGTCATGCCGCTGCCTGCTGCGAGAATGTAGAGGAACAAGGCTTCATTATAACCGGCCCAACCCCAGTCGTGCTGTCCCTTCTCAGGCTTCCAGCCCATGGACAGCGTACCGTTAAACCGGCCGGTGTCGGTCATTTCCATGAAATCCCACTCCACCTGGTCCAGCAACTGCCCGGCCAGTGAACGGATCTCCTTTTCTGTGGCGTTGTCCTGGTTGTAATAATTTCTGGCAAAGAGGATGCCCATCATCAGCAAGCCTGTATCGACAGAGGAGAGCTCACAGTTCCAGGCTCGTTTTCCGGTATCCATGGCAAGGAAATGGTAGAAGAAACCTTTATAGCCGATGCCATCCTTAGCCCCGGTTTGGTCTGCATTTATAAAGAATTTAAGGGTGTTGAGGGTAATTCGGGCAGCCTGTTCACGAGATAAGTAATTTCTCTCCGCGCCGATAGCAAAGCAGGGTAATCCGAATCCGGTGGAGGCAATGCTGGCCGGGGCCCATTGTGCAGTCCGGTCCTTCACGATTCCCCAATCGGGATGATGTTCATTCAGGAAGAACAGGAATGTTTTGTATTGGATAGAATCGAGCATCGTTTCCTGCTTCTGGCTGAGGGGGTAGTTGATTTTACCATTAGATCTGTAAGTTTGATTTTGATCAGGTTGATCACAGGCGTAAAGGGTCAGCGTGACAATCAGGATTAATTGGCTGAATTTGATAGGGTTTTTCATGTGGGATGAGGCTTTCTTTTTCAATTTAAAGGTAAGGGATTTTGGGATAGGAAATAAAAAATCGTACTACCACTATAGTCGTAGTACGATTTTTACATCATATTTCTGATTAATTAATTCCTTATCTTTAAAAGTTTAAATCACAGCGTGTTTCAATCACCGATTTACCAAACTGGCCTGATTATCATGACCACATTACCCCAATATTTCAGATTATTTTCGGGAATCATGCTGCTTCTGTCTCTTAATAGTCCTGGCCAGGTCTGGGAATTTTTATATGAACCTGAACCATCGATGGGGCGTTGGGTTGTTCCTGCAAATGATGCAGGATATGTTTCCACGGGCACGAACAGTGATTACGATGAGGGGGTCACTTTTAAAATTGACAATCAAGGAGAGATGATCTGGGCGGCACCGCACGGAGGTTTCGCATTAGCTCAGGCCTATGATGGTTACATTGTTGCTGGTAATCATGATTATAACGTTGGTTTTTTAAAAAAGATTGATGAGTCTGGAAACCTTTTATGGGAAAACACATACTGGGGCATCAGTACGCTTCATATCAGAGCAGTTATTCTCACATCCGATTCGTGTATCGTGGCCTGTGGGAGAGCCAGCACAGATCCTCACCGAAGGATTTTTATCATGAAAACCGATTTAAACGGGGATACTTTATGGACTAAATCGTTGTTTTCATATGAGTTTGGAGTGGCAAGCGATCTGGTTGAGTATGAAGGGTATTACTATATTACTGGGCGGTATGAGGATCCTGATTACATCTATTACCAGACATTGATCAAACTTAGTAGCAGCGGTGACCTGATCTGGCAGAAGACTTATCCTTTTGGCTGGGGAGGTTACTCCATCGCTCTGACTCATGATACATGCTTGATAGTTGTCGGACAGAGCCTTATGGTCAAGTTTGACCTGGAAGGTGATACGATTTGGAAGCGGGACTTTTTAGCGGGACGCTTGTTTGCTGTAGATGTGCAGTCGGATGACGGATTTATAGTTTCAGGTTCCAGAAATATTGGATCTTATGCCCGGAAAAATTTGGTTGCCCGTGTCGATTGCTATGGCCAGACTGTTTGGTGGAAGTTGTATCCGAACGGATTCACACAATTGGTCGCAGATTTTGTCTCGATCATTTCCACATCCGATGATGGTTTTGTGGCATGCGGTTACAGTGATTACGATACAGCCTATCTGCACCGGGTGATCAAAGCTGATTCTCAAGGGAATATCATTGTGGACGTGTATGATCAACCTGACGATGATATTGGCCCATTGATTTATCCCAATCCTTTTTACGATGAAGTAACATTCGTTTTTGAATTGAAACATTCAGCGCATGTTTCCCTTGAGATTTTTGACTTGCAGGGACATTTGATGGAGGTTGTCATGGACGAAATGGTTTCAGCAGGAAAGCATTCGGTCAGTTGGGATCCTGTTGGCTTTACCGCGGGTCTTTACTTTTACCGATTAATGACGGATGACAGTTATTTGATGTTTTCAGGTAAACTGTTGTTTGGAAATTAAAAAATCGTACTACCACTATAGTCGTAGTACGATTTTTTAATTGCCCCCTCAAAATCCCTATCTCCCCGTCACTTTCATGTATTCCGCCAACTTCACCCTGTATTGGCACTTCGATTCGGTCAGTCCGTCAATCGACGACTGGTATATCGCCTGGGCTTCGAGTAAATCAGAAATCCCTGTGACACCGGTAGTGTAATTGTCCGTGATTATTTTCAGGTTTTCTTTTGCCTGCGCAATCGACTCAATGGAAATCGCAATCTGCTGCCAGGTTTCCACCATTTCCAACCAGGCCTTCTCTATCTGTAACTTCAGCATCTGTGAAGTATAATCCGCGTTGTTTTGGGCAATCTCTCCTTTCAGCCTGTGCTCTTTCAATGTATATGTGCCTCCCCACCAGTCCGTTAAAGGAATAGTCACTGTCCCGAAAGCCATCAGGTTATTGTTCCACTCATCCTGTATGTCAAACGTAAAAGCTCCCACGCCAACACCCACCTGTGGCAGATACTCCCCAAGCTTCATCTTCATCTTCAACCGCTCTGCTTCCACATTCTGCTGAACCAGGTTGTATTCCGCCCGGTTGACCATTGCCTGCCGCGGATCGGTGTAAATGCCCGCAGGTTCGGTTAGTAATGTCACAGAATCCGTGAGAACCAAAGCAGTGTCATAATCGATGCCCAAATGCTGGCAAAGCGCCATCCTGGCCAGATTGATCCCGTTTTCCAGCTTCAACCGGTTCATCTTCAGCTCACTCTGCTTCAGGGATACCCGAAGTACATCATTGTAACTGATCAGCCCTGCCTGATAGGCAACGTTTACATCCCTGAAAAGGGTGTCCAGCAAATTTTGGTAGGCAGTGATTGTGTTTCTCTTTTCTTCCAGCGCTACAAGCTGCCAGTATTGTTCTTCAGTTCTGAAAATGGCCTCGCCGACCGCCAGCGATTTCTTGTTGACACTGACTTCAGATCCCAGCCGGGCCAGCTGGTTCCCGTTGATGATGCGGCCTCCGGTGAAGATCGGCTGCATAGCAGTTACCGCTCCCGTATAAAGATGCTCCAGCATTGAAATAGAGGTCCCGGGAAAATAGGCGAATTCTGTGGCAAACGGCAGGGTGGCCGGGTCCCCGTTATACACCGGCAAGTTCCCCCCGGGCATATCGATCTTCATCAATGGGTCGGTAAATTGTACCCCCAGCCCGATGGCGCTTATATTCGGGAAATATTTCGTAAAGGCCGCCTGACGCACTCTTTCTGAAGCCTCGACGTCAATTTCGCTGTTCCGGATCTGGAGATTGTTCTCCAGGGTGATCTTTTTACAGGAATCCAGCGATAGAACCGTTTGAGAATGGGCTGGGATACCTAATCCGGAAAGAATGACTATAAGCATGATCACCGGTTTGTTTATGAAAAACATACCGGTCCTTCCATTCTCGCTATGCCATCCCCCGGATTCCTGGCTCCTGGTTACAAGCTTCCCGCTTCTGTCTTCTCCCCGGTGCAGCATCCAATACATCAAAGGCAGCACATACAACGTCAGGATCATCCCAAAAATAAGTCCGAAGCATATAACTGTCCCAAGCGGGCCCCAGAGCAACGACCTGCTCAGGATCATCGGGATGACCCCTACGGCTGCAGCGGCCGAGGTAAGGAAAATGGGCCGCATACGACGTTTCCCTGCCGCCAGGGCCGATTCATATACCGACATTTTATGCTCTTTTCTCATTTTAACCAGATAATCGATCAGGATGATCCCATTCCTCACCACGAGCCCGCAAAGACTGGTAATACCCAGGAAAGAGGTCAGGCTGAAAGGATATCCCATCAGTTTCAGCCCTATGGCCGCCCCGGGTAATACCAGCAGCATAGTCGACATGATCAGGATCGTCAGTTTGACTTTTTTAAATTGCAGAAGAATGATGAAAAAGATGATCATCACACTCATTAACAAAGCATAACTCATCGGCGTGAACACCTCCTTCTGCCCTTCGTACTCCCCTCCGTAGCTGATAGTCGTGCCTTCAGGCAACGATAAAGACTCAATTCTCGGTCTGATTTCGTTAAAAATGACACTGGCTTTTGTTGCCCTGTCATGGTCCACCTGAATCGTCAGGGTCCTTGTACCGTTCCGGTGCGCAATGGTACCCTCCGTCCATTGGGGACTGAATGTGGCAACGGAACGAAGCGGTACCGCCTTGAAACTCAGAGGTGAAGTGATATACTGGTCCTCCAGCAAGCTGATATTCGGGTCTCCTTCCTTTTGCTGCACCAGCCTGACTTCCACCGGGTAATCGTTTTCCCAGATGGTGGTCAGCGGAAGCCCGTCGAGCCCGGCCATTATGGATGTGGCCAGATAACTTCTGGAATATCCCATCCGGTTGGCTCTGTCCCGCTCCAGTTCAACCCGGATACTCTGCTGCATCTGGTCCCAGTCGTCATGGATCCATGTGATGTCCCGGGTATCCTTTAAAATGTCCATGATCCTGGCCTGGGTGTAACGGATATTTTGGACCGAATCAGAAGTGACCCGAAGCTCGATTG
The DNA here is from genome assembly GCA_964619555.1 of uncultured Bacteroidales bacterium. Taxonomy (GTDB): domain Bacteria; phylum Bacteroidota; class Bacteroidia; order Bacteroidales; family JAGOPY01; genus JAGOPY01. Next base: position 138,942 of record CAZUDV010000004.1, read on the forward strand.
CCCCTTTATTGGGCTGAAGGGCAAGAATGCGCATTAATACATGGGCATTGGGAAAGTGATTGGCATACGGTCCGCCGTATTCATTCACCAGCTCGATGGTTGCTTCATTGGAAACGGTATTGACCAGCAATTGGCCGAAATTGGGAGCGGGCATGACGGGTGAATAGACCGTATGAAACCTTGGGGAACTGGTCCCGATGAAACTGGTCACAGTAGTGACTCTTTCATCCTTCCTCAGTATGGCGGCCACGCTGTCTACCACTCTTTCCGTGCTGTTGAGGGATGATCCGGTAGGAAGATATATCTCTACGGCAAACTGGTTGCGTTCAACTTCCGGGAATAACTGGCGTTCCAGCGAGATCAGCAGGAAAATGGATAGTAAAATAGCCAGCAAGGCCAGGCTCATCACTGTTTTTGGATACCTGAATGCCTTCTCAAGGGTCCGGTTGTAAAAATTCTGAAGGATCTCCAGGAATGTTTTCCTTCGGTTTTCCCTGACAGGCCTGATCAATCCTTTTTTAATAAAGAGGAAATTCAGATAGGGAACGACAAAAATCGCCACGAGTATTGATATGGACAGGGATACACCGACCACTACCGGGATCGTTCCGATGAATTCCCTGGCAGTTCCTGTCAGAAAGAGGTTAAGGGGAAAATAGGCGGAATAAATGGCGAGCGTTGCGGTCAGGATAGGCACGAAAAGTTCCCTGGCGCTGATGATCGCCGCGTGCCAGGGAGATCCGCCATGGTCCACCTTTTCGACATGGTTGTCGATAATCACAATAGAATTATCCACGATCATTCCAAGCACTACGATTAGGGTTGCCAGTGAAACAGTATGAAGTTCCACTCCTAGGAAATACAGTATGCCTAAAGTGATCAGTACTGCGATTGGCACGGTCACAGCGGCTACGGAGGCAATCCTGAGAGGCAGCAGGAGCATCGTTACTAAAATAACCGCCACGATGGCTATAAGAAATTCCTTCAGGAAATTAGTTATAGAATCATTCACATATTTCGGAAGCTCCGATATTTTGGTCACCGTAATGTCTCGCGGACAGTTCTTCTGAAACCCTGCCAGTGCTTTGTCAACATCCTTTCCAAACTGCACAATGTTGTTGCCGGGTTGCATTTCAAGCGATAACAGGATGGTTTTGGCTCCGTTTTGCCGTATGTAACTGTCCGGGTCTTCATTTCGTCGTTCGATGGTGGCAATATCCTTCAGCCTGACTACATTGCCTGTAGGATCGGAATAGACGATCTGTTCAGCCAGGTCCCGTTCCGATTCGAAAACTGGTGGAAGATGCACCGCCAGGCTGTATTCATCGTCTTTCAGAACCCCGGCGTAGTTCACCATGCCGTTCAGTTGATAGGATCCCAGCAGGGAAAGGGTCTTGATATTATACTCGTTCAGTGATTCCGGCCTTACATTAACGAAGATCTTATCCTTCTGCAATCCATAATGCTTGATTTTAGAAGCATTGGGTATCTTCCGGCAAGCGGCCTCCAGTTTTGTAAGTGAGGTTTCCAGTTCTTTATAGCTTTTTGTCTTCGATGACAAAGTGATCAACAGGGCGGAAGTGTCTCCAAAATCTGAATTGGCAACCAGAGCGATCACACCTGCCGGAAGGGTCATTTTCAGTTCATTCAGGCCATGCTTCATTTTCGACCAGAATTGATCGGCATTTTTCACCTTGCCGGTCAGTTCGACGAAGATATACATCACTCCTTCCCTGGAGTAAGAATAGGTTTTAGCCTTGTCAACTTCCTGGTAACCGAAGATATAGTTCTCTACAACCCGGGTGAGTTGAGCTTCCACTTCCTCCGATGTTGCCCCGGGGTAAATACCTACGATAACTCCCTGGCGGATGGTGAACTGGGGATATTCGTTCCGGGGCATCCGGATCAGTGCTGCTATACCCGTAATCATCATCACGAAAACGATGAGCATTACGATGTTACGGTTGCGCATGACACTTCCGATGATATCTGTTCTTTTGCGTGACATATTACAGGGAAATTTTACTGTTATCCGATAGTTTTTCACCCCCTTCGGTCACGATGACCTGTCCTTCCGTCAGGCCTTCGAGTACTTCAATCCCGCTGCTGGTATAGCGGCCAATGGTGATGTACTGCTTTTTGACGGTTTTTTTATCAGGTGACACCAGGAAGACATAAATATTTCCGAAGCTGTCTTTTGTCACAGCTTTTTTGGGTACAACCAGGATTTTTCCGGCAGATCCCGGATTAAGACTGACATCGCAAACCATTCCGGGCTTCAGCTCCCGGCCGGGGTTCGTAACGGAAATCTTAACGGTATAGGTACGTGACATTATCTCTGCGACTGGGCTGATTTTAGTGATCTCACCCTCAAAGGTTCTGCCTTCCAGGGCAGCCACTTTGATGTTGGCTTTTAATCCTTCCTTTAAGCGGTTGATTTCGTTTTCGGGGACCGATATTTTCACCAGGACCGTTTCGATCCGGACCAGTTCGATGGATGCTGAGGTCAGGCTTATGGATGACATACCCGGTTCTATGTTTCGGCGGCCAACAATTCCATTCACGGGCGAGATCAGCGAACATTTCTCCAGGTTATTTTTCGACAGTTCAAGGGTGGAACGGGCTTGTTCCAGATCAGTTTGCATCTCTACCCACCTGATCTCCGGCAGGCTACCCTGTTCGTAAACCTGTTTTAACCGGTTATAAGCATCCTCCGCCTGTCGGTATTTCGACAAAGCAGCATCGTAGATATTCTGCAGTTCCGATTTGTCGAGCATGGCCAGGACCTGGCCTTTGGTGACCATATCGCCCACATCAACGTAGATTTTTTCGATTGTGCCGACGGTTCTGAACGATAGCGGGATGACTTGTGCGGCTTCCACTGTACCGCTGTAATCGAGGCTATTCCCAAGGGTTACCGGGCGTACGGGGGCGGTTATCACTTTGATCCCCCCTGACGGTTTCATTTCTTCTTTTCCGCTTTGGCTGCATGCTGCAACAAGCGTTGTAATCATAATGGCGATAAATCTTTTCATGCCTTTAATTTTTTAAATTCTGTGACATACTGAACGATTGGTATGTTATAATATAAAAATTTTTTACGAAAAGGATGTCATGTCTTATTTTATTTCCGGACTATTTTATATAGTTCAATTAATTGAGAATGAAGTGTTTCTACCGCTTCATCAGGAGAATTTTGCCGGAAGATATTAGCTGCGATTCCGACTGAGAGGGAGAAAAAGTTCAAGGCAGTGGTATACGTATCGATATCATTTCTGACCTCACCGTTTTTGACGGCATTGTCAAGAATAAGTTTCAGTTTATCAATGACCAGGGTGAAGAACTTTCCGCCTTCTTCCGCGTATCCGGGGTAATGCCGGAGTGCGTCAATCAGCAAGGAAAGGTAGTTTGCGGGTATGAACGGAGTATCGTCGATACAGATAGTAAGAACGATTTTTCTGACGTGTTCGACTGTCATCTGGATCAACTCGGCCACGGAGGTATTTTCTTGCAGATCCACCAGGCCTATAACGCTGAGGTATTTATCGCAAACGGCTTTGAAAAGGTCTTCTTTATTCACGAAATGGTGATAGAGCGCTCCCTTGGTCAGGCCGATCGAATGGCTGATATCACTGATTGAAACGGCTTCGTAGCTTTTATTTAAAAAAAGCCTGTATGCTTTGTCGATGATATATTCCCGGGTATCGGCCATGATGCGTACTGAACGTTCAGGATGTAAAAATAGTTCAAAAATCGTACTACCACTATAATGGTAGTACGATTTTTGAAATTAAAAACTATACTGCCCCCTTTTTTAGGCAATTTCATACATTTACGCCACTTATTAAAAACACCATGACTCGCCAATTTTTTACACTCGTTCTCGGATCAATTTTCCTGTTACTTTTCCATACCACATTTGCCCAGACCGACTCTGTCATTGAAAAGATCATCCACATCGGCAAGACAGATAACCAGGTTATGGATCACCTAGATGTGCTTTGCAACCGGATCGGAGGTCGTCCTATAGGGTCCAGTGCCTATGAGAGCGCCACCATTTGGGCAGCTCAAAAATTCCAGGAATGGGGAATGGAAGTTATCCTGGATGAAGTGGGAGTAATGCCTGTTGGTTTCAACCGCGGCCCCTGGTTTGGCCGGATGCTCTCAGATGAGGGGATGGTCCTGCATTTTGCTACTCCCTCCTATACCGCAGGGACAAAAGGAGTGCAGCGGGGCCACGTATTACTTGAGCCCAGGACCAAGGCGGAATTCGACCGCATGAAAGGTAAACTGAAAGGTGCCTGGGTACTGATCTATGGCGAAAATGACGGCTGGCCGATCGATTTCTCCCCAAGAGCTGACAGTTTAAGGGATTCCATAAAAGTGGTGAATGCAAATATCGAAGCCGAAAATAACAGAATTCGGCGTGAAAACCGCGAAAATAAAGAGAAAGGGCTCCCTGACAAAGAGCTATTGGATTTAAATGAAGAGCCGGCTCTTTTTTATAAAGAAATGGTCGAAGCCGGAATACTCGGCATCATTCAATCTTCCAAAACTCCAATCAGGGTCATGTATGACAGAAAGAACGTGATGAACATGACTTTCGACAATCTGCCCCCCATTCCTGATATTAAGCTGGACGAACACCAGTATAATAATATTAAGCAAATGACGGAGGAGAGGCGATACTTTTTACTGGAGTTCGACATACGCAACCATTTCAGACCGGGCCCAATACCTTACCACAATGTCATAGGGGTAATCCCGGGAACGGAGTTTCCTGACGAGTATGTAATCCTGGGTGGTCACCTGGATTCTTATGATGTTGCCACCGGTGGGGTTGATGATGGATCCGGAGCAACACCCTCTATGGAAGCAGCCAGGTTGATTATGGCAGCAGGAGGAAAGCCCCGGCGGACAATCCTTGTGACCCTCTGGGCCGGAGAGGAGTTCGGCCTTCTGGGTTCTCAAAGCTGGGTGGACCGTAATACCGACAAACTGGACAGGATTTCTAACATGTTCAACCGTGACGGGGGACCCACTGTTCCGACAGGTATCACTGTTCCGCCTGCCATGATGGAAGATTTTAACAGGATCTGCGCCTCTTTGGACAGTATCAATCCCGAATTTCCGTTTAAAATAGAAGAAAGGCAGCCTGGTGAACGGCCCGTTAAGGCATGGGGAACTGACAGCGGCCCGTTTGCTGTAGCCGGAGTCCCGACACTGACTTTCAATACCGGCGATCCAAAAGGGTATGATTTCAGTTATATGGAGATCTGGCACACCGAGCGGGACACTTATGATAAAAGTATCAGGGAATACCAGGAACAGACCGCAATCGTTACCGCTGTTGTGGTCTATGGAATTGCCGACCTGGATTACCTGCTTTCAAGGTCGGGTTATTGGAAGGAGAAGGAAACAGTCAAGGAGACAAGGAGAAAAAAGGACTAGATGAATGGGTACTGGGGGCCGGAAGAATCCCGAAATTTCGTATAAATTAACCGACTTTCACGTTTACTTTAACATTGTCGAACAGAAATGTGGTTCAATACAGATCCTGAGCAAGGGAATTACTTTTTATAGCCCACAGGATGGTTCAGCATCAAATGCCTCGAACCGTTCAGCTGTAAAATTTCCTGGAGCTTCTCCCTGTCCATCGAAGCACGGGGCCTGGTGGCCAGGTTGACACCGGCGCAGTATAAAGAGATATTTTGCGACACAATCCCGGCATCTTCTGCAGCCCAGGTCATTTTTTGTTCTTCACTACCTCTTGCAAATCTTGAGATATCTGATACCAGTAGGAGAAAAACGGGTGCGTGAGCAAAATTCTCCTGTTGGCTGGCGACCATTGACCGGTAATCTCCGCCGTAAAGGAATTGCAGCGAGTGTTCTTTTGGATTGTATAGATATATGCCTGAGGACATGACGGCATAGATATCAATATCCTGCGAATTCAAAGCAGATGGTGCTGTACGCTTGCCATTCTCCGGGCGGTTGATCCCATTGGCTGCCCACAACAGGTCTGACAAATCCCGGTCGGAGAGTTCGGCCGTGTTGTAGTCGTTCGTGGATGCCCTCAGCGCCAGAGCTTTCATTACAGGTAATCCCCTTGAAGTATCGGGAGGAAGCAAGTTGATGTCACTTTCGAATTGCGCGGTAAGAAAGTGTGCCCACAGGAGAAAACCTGAAAAAATAATGGATGATTTCATGATTCCTTCAATTTCAGATAATTCAGGGCAAATTAAAAAAAATCGTACTACCACTATAGTCGTAGTACGATTTTTTTATCATTCCCCCAACTTCCGAATCCTTCGGCCCATTAAGGCAGAATAACTGAATCTATAGCATGGATCACCCCGTTGGTGCCCTGCACATCGGTGGCAATCACGGTGGAATTTCCGTTCAGCTTGACCCCCATCCCATTAACTGTCACATCGATGGTGCTCCCTTCATTCAGCGTGGGTACATTCCCCGAACTGACCTGAGAAGCCCGAATATTTCCAGGAACAACATGATACAAAAGGATCGGGGTTAGCTGGTCGGCTGTCAGTGCATCAATGCCACTGATGCCTAATGTGGCGAACAGGGAATTGAATGCTTCATTGGTCGGCGCAAATATGGTGAATGGGCCGGTTCCATTCAGGGCATCCACCAGGTTGGCTTTCACCACTGCCTGTACCAATATACTGAAATTCGGATTGTTGATAGCGTGCGTCACCACATTGGCAGGAAGGATCACCTTATCTAATGCATGGATGATACCATTGGATGCTTCCACATCCGCTGCGATCACCTTGCTGCCATCAACCGTCACATTCCCCGATGCAGTTACAAAGAGGTTTACCATGTTCTGCCCGGGTGCGGTATTATTGAGCGTAGCTATGTAACCCGTCGCGAGATCGGTGGATTTTACTTTTCCGCTCACCACATGGTTCAGCAGGATCGGAGTAAGCGTCTCGGAACTCAGGTCTTCAATACCGGAAACCCCCAACTGGTCGAACAAATCGTTGAAAGCTTCGTTTGTCGGTGCAAATACCGTGAAAGGTCCCGGGCCTTCCAGGGCAGAAACGAGCCCGGCTTTGGTTATGGCCTCGGTCAGAATCGAAAACTGATTGTCGGAAGAAGCGGTTTCAACGACGTTCCTGGCCTCAACCTGGGGGGAGTCGTCCTCCTTGTCACAGGATGTCATTAATACCGTAGCTGACATAATCGCAATGAATAAACCGGATTTAAAAATGGATCTTTTCATAATGGTCATGATTTTAAAAATTAATATTGAAATTTGATTGAAGAAGAAACCATCAGTTAAATATTTTGTTCAATAAAAACTTAAAAAAGTTAAACAAAAAATTTAACTAATCCGATTTCCTATCAGATTAAACCAGGTTATAATCAACTTAAGGAAAGCTTTTCCAGATGGAAAAGTTACAATATCGACCCTGTCACTGGCTGGTCGTTCGGATTAATTTTACGCGCCAGGTTTTGTATAGTTTCCCGGCTTAATAATGAATGGATCGATTCCCTTATCGCTACATACCGGTCATGTAAAGGACATGGATTACTTTTACTGCACACTTCAAGTCCAAGCCCACAGCCATTGAAAAGATGGGAACCCTCAGTAAAATGAATGACATCTATTAGTTTTAATTCCGGTTTGCCGGGATCAAAATAGAATCCGCCGTTTTTTCCTTTCTGTGATTCGATCATGCCCTTTTTGACAAGATTTTGCAGGATCTTGGCTATGTAAGCCTCCGGGGCGCCTATCTGGGAGGCGATCTCTGTCTTGCCGGGCCTCCGCATCCTGTCATTCTGCATTTGAATGTAGATCAGCCCCCGTAAAGCATATTCAGTTTCTTTATAAAACAAACGATGTCAGTTTAATAATTAAAATAAAATATTAAAAGACAATATTATCTTTTAATAAGAATTTGTATATTTGTTGACAAGATGGCAACTTGTTAACCTTGACAAAAATCGAAAAAAATGAAATCCATTTAAAAAAATTAACTATATTTAATAGCTTTATATATGAAATTTAATAACATAGCTACTAAAACCATTGGCAGCATCGTAGCAGAAGACTTCAGGGCTGCGGAAATCTTTAAGAATGCCGGAATCGATTTCTGTTGCGGGGGAAATATTAGTGTGGCTGAAGCCTGCGCAGAAAAGGGGATTGATCCGGAAAGCATCGGGCAGGAACTGGACACTCTCCGAAAATCCCCCTCCGGACCTGCACTTAATTTCAACGACTGGGATCTTGATTTCCTGTGTGATTACATCATCCACAAACATCATAAGTATATAATCAAAACTATCCCTGAACTGCGGTTTTATACAGGTAAAATTGCAGATGTGCACGGCTTTTCACATCCTGAGCTAATCGATGTACATCATCTTTTTGAACAGGTCGCGGATGAACTTGAGCAGCACATGAAAAAAGAGGAGGAAGTTCTTTTCCCGGCAGTCAGGAAGGCCATGATTGCCGTGGATGAAAACCTCCGGGGTGTTCTTGACTCTGAACTGGCCAGTTTAACCGCCGAGCACGAATTCGCGGGAATATCCATGGACAGGATCAGGCAGATCACCCACCATTACGAGGTGCCGGAAGATGCCTGCAATACCTACCTGGTCACCCTTAAAATGCTGGAACAATTTGAAGATGACCTGCATATTCACGTTCACCTGGAGAATAATATCTTATTTCCGAAAACTCTTCATCTGATTACAAAAAGCGATCCGTGATAAATGCAACACGAGATCACATCCACAACACCGCGAAAAATTAAAATATGAACAGACTGATCCCATTGATATGCGCTTTAATGGCCGTTTTTCCGGCCCGGTCGCAGGAAGGGGAAAACCTTTTCCAGACCCATTGTTCTGCATGCCATACCATCGGTGGAGGAAGAAGGGTGGGGCCGGACCTGATGAAAATTTCCGAAAGGAGGGATGCCGCCTGGGTCATTTCCTTCATCCAATCGTCGGCCAGGATGATCAAGGCTGGGGATCCCCAGGCGGTGGCAGTCTTCGAGGAGTATAACAAAATACCGATGCCCGACCAGCCTTTGAATGATCAGCAAGCCAGGGCAGTCATTGAATACATCGACATGAAAGGGCAGGCATCCGGGGAAAGCGCTGCAGGAGATGTGACATCACAGGTTCCCCCTGATCTGCTGGCCGGCACTACGGCTGCCAATATCCGGCAGGGCCAGCTTTATTTTACCGGGAAAAGCCGGTTTGGCAGCAAGGGGCCATCATGCATAGCCTGCCACCTGGTCATGGATGACCGGGTCTTCACCAGCGGCACCCTGGCTAAAGATCTGACCCGGTCCTTTGAACTGATGGGCAGCGCCGGAGTATCCGCCATCCTTAAGAACCCCCCGTTTCCCGTCATGGCCAAAGCCTATGAAAATAGCCCTCTGACGTATGCTGAAATTACGGATCTGACCGCCTATCTGAAATCCGTGAGCGATCAAAGGATTTATCAGCACCCGAGGGATTACAGCACCCTGTTCGGGCTATCGGGGACCATTGTTTTTATCCTTGCACTGGCTGTCATTCAGGCCCTTTATTTCAGGCGAAAGAAATGGGCCGTGAACCAGGAGATCTTTCAACGTCAGTCAAACAACATTCATTAAAGTCGTCTAAGCTATGAGTTGGATCAAAGACCTGATTTCGCCTAAGACCCGTGAATGGGAAGAGTTCTACCGGAACCGTCATCAGCACGATAAAGTAGTGAGAAGCACCCACGGGGTCAATTGCACCGGCGGTTGCAGCTGGAACATCCATGTCAAGGACGGGATCGTCGTTTGGGAAACCCAGGCCCTGGACTATCCGCTGCTGGAGAAATCACTGCCCCCCTATGAGCCCAGGGGATGCCAGCGTGGCATTTCGTTTTCCTGGTACCTGTACAGCCCGATCAGGGTCAAATATCCGATGATCAGAGGCGCCCTCCTGGATAAGTACCTGGAGGAAAAAGGCAGGACCGGTGATCCCTTGCTGGCCTGGACACGGATCCAGGAAGACCCGGAAAGGAGGAGACGCTATCAGAAAGCAAGGGGAAAGGGCGGGTTCAGGAGAATTTCCTGGGAACAGGCACTGGAAATGATCGCTGCATCCAATATTTATACCGTGAAAAAATACGGCCCTGACCGCCTGGTGGGCTTTTCGCCCATTCCGGCCATGTCGATGATGAGCTATGCGGCCGGCGCCAGGTTTCTCCAACTGATGGGAGGGGTGAACCTTAGCTTCTATGACTGGTATTGTGACCTCCCCAATTCATTTCCGGAAATATGGGGCGAACAGACCGATGTGGCCGAAAGCGCCGATTGGTACAACTCAAAATTCGTAGCCGTTATGGGAGCAAACCTGGGTATGACACGGACCCCGGATGTTCATTTTTTCTCTGAATCGAGGCATAACGGAACCAAAACGGTGGTTTTTTCACCTGATTTCAATATGGTGGCAAAATATGCCGACAAGTGGGTACCGGTCCATGCCGGACAGGATGGCGCCTTCTGGATGGCCGTCACTCATGTGATCCTGAAAGAATACCATTATTCACGAAAGGCACCGTATTTTATCGACTATGTCAAAAAATACACCGACAGCCCTTTCCTGGTTATTATCGACCAGAAGGACGGTACGTCATTTCCCGGTAGGCTTTTGAGAGCCGGAAGCATCAGGAAGTATAAGGATTGTGAGAACGGTGACTGGAAGTTTCTGAACGTGGATAGTAAAACGGGGGATCCGGTCTGCCCCGGAGGCAGTTCGGGGCACCGGTGGGGAACCCAGTCAGGCCGCTGGAACCTCAAATATCAGGACGGGGAAACAGGAAAAGAATACGATCCGGTCCTGTCGTTCGATGAAAAACATGATGAAATCCTTATGGTGGAATTCACGGACTTCGGTAAAACAAGGAGTTTCCAAAGGGGAGTACCGGTCAGGACGATTCAGACGCTGCACGGAAAGGTCAAAGTGGCCACGATCTATGACCTGATCATGGCACAATACGGAGTGGACAGGGGTTTTGGAGGAGACTATCCGAAGGGATATGATGACGCTGAAGGAACTTATACACCGGCCTGGCAGGAGATATTTACCGGCATCGGCCCCAGAACGGTGATCCAGTTTGCCCGGGAATGGGCCCGGACTGCCGAAGCCACCGGGGGCAAATGCAGCATCATCATTGGAGCAGGCATCAACCACTGGTATCATAATAACCTGATATACAGGGCAGGTACAATGGCTTTGATGCTGACAGGTTGCGTAGGGGTGAACGGCGGAGGGATGAATCATTACGTCGGGCAGGAAAAACTGGCGCCCAGTGATTCCTGGGGGGCCATCATGTCGGCAAAAGACTGGCAATCTGCAGCCAGGCTACAGCAAACCCCTATCTGGCATTACATCCATTCCGATCAGTGGCGTTATGACGGCAACCAGTCCGATTACAATACGGTCCCGAAAAATGAAATGTCTTCCATGCATTCCGCTGACCTGGTGGTGCAATCTGTCAGGAATGGCTGGATGCCTTTCTATCCTCAGTTCAACCGTCATAATTTCGAGATTGTGAAGGATGCATTGGAAAAGGGTGCAAAAAGTGATGAGGAAGTCCTGAAATATGTGGTGGAAAAATTGAAGAACAAAGAGCTGAATCACTCCGTGGCAGAGCCCGACGACGAGGTCAATTTTCCGCGGGTCTGGTATATCTGGAGAGGCAATGCACTGATGTCAAGCGCCAAAGGCCACGAATTTTTCCTGAACCATTACCTAGGCACCCATCACAACAGTATTGCCGATGAAGTGGCTGATACTTTTGTAAGGGATATCAAATGGGAACAAGAAAGCCCGAAGGGGAAGATGGACCTGATCGTCAACCTGAATTTCAGGATGGATACCTCCGCGCTGTATTCCGACATTGTCCTTCCCGCAGCAAGCTGGTACGAGAAGAATGACCTGAACAGTACGGACATGCATTCGTTCATTCATCCTCTGTCAGCGGCAATTGCCCCGGTATGGGAATCCAGGAGCGACTGGGCCATTTTCCGGGAGATTGCCCGATGGACCAGTCAAATGGCCCGGAACCACCTGCCTGAACCGGTGAAGGACATCGTGAATGTGCCCATTGCACACGACAGTTCCGGAGAGATCACACAACCGTCCATACTGGACTGGAGTAAGGGAGAATGTGAACCGGTCCCGGGCAGGACCATGCACAATATGGTCATTGTCGAGCGGGATTACACCCGGATCTTTGATAAGTTTGTGTGCCTCGGACCGAATGTTCGCAAGGGCCTGGGAGCACATGGCAGCAGTTACCAGTGCGCCGACTTCTATGAGCAAATGCTGAACGATGCCAGCCATGTCAGGGAACTGGACGGGATAGTCTATCCTTCGTTGTACGAAGATGAAGAGGCTGCCAATGCGGTTCTGCATCTTTCCAGCGTTACCAATGGCGAACTCAGTAACCGGGCTTATCGGAATGCCGAGGGAAAGACTGGTTTAAGCCTGTGCGACCTGTCGGAAGGGAACAGGAATGTCAGGATGAGTTTCAAGGACCTCCTCACCAAACCGCATCGTTACCATAATTCTCCTGTCTGGTCCGGTCTATTGGAGAACGGAAGGGCCTATTCGGCCTATACCTACAACGTGGAAAGGCTTGTTCCCTGGCGCACTCTGACCGGTCGGCAGCATTTCTACCTGGACCATGAAGCCTATATCCTCTTCGGTGAAAATCTTCCGACGTATAAGCCATCTCCACGACCGGAAGTCTATGGCGAACTCCGGAAGTCGGTTGCAACGGGCAAAGCCAGGATGCTGAATGTCCTTACCCCTCATGGGAAATGGCACATCCACTCAACTTACGGGGATACCCTCCGGATGCTGACCCTGTCGAGAGGCATGGAACCATGCTGGCTCAGCGAAGAAGACGCCGCTGAAATGGGGATAAAGGATAACGATTGGGTGGAAGTTTTCAATGACAATGGTGTTTATTGCACCCGTGCCTGCGTCAGTGCCAGGATCCCCAAAGGGGTGTGTATCGTTTACCATTCCCCGGAAAGGACTTATTCCGTTCCCAAATCACAGGTCCGGGGCAGAAAAAGGGCGGGAGGCCATAACAGTTTCACCAGGATACACCTGAAACCCAACCTCCTGGCCGGAGGTTACGGCCAGTTCACCTTTCATTTCAATTATTGGGGCCCGGTGGGCGTAAACCGGGATACCCATGTGCTGGTACAAAAAATGGAAAAAGTGGAATTTTAACAATTTACCCATATGGATGTAAGATCACAAATATCCATGGTGTTTCACCTCGACAAGTGCATCGGCTGCCACACCTGCTCGATCGCCTGTAAAAACATCTGGACGGACCGCAAAGGAGCCGAGTATATGTGGTGGAACAATGTCGAAACCAAACCAGGGACCGGGTATCCCAGCCGGTGGGAAGACCAGGGAATCTATAAAGGAGGGTGGATCAGGGATGGGAAGAAGATCCGGCTCCGGGGAGCAGGGAAAAGCAAAGGACTCCGGACCCTTTTCCATAATCCGAACCTGCCTGTGATCGACGATTACTATGAGCCCTGGACATACCAGTACGAACATTTGTTTGATGCTCCGGAGTCGGACGATCAGCCGGTGGCACGGCCGGTTTCGCTGATCACCGGGGAATATATCACCCCGAAGGCAGGCCCGAACTGGGACGATGACCTTGGAGGGTCGAAGGAATATGCCCGGAAAGATATCAACCTGGAGAATCTGACACCTGCCGAACAGGAAGCCATGTTCCAGCTCGAACGCATGACCTTTCACTATCTTCCCAGGATCTGTAACCATTGTCTCAACCCGGCCTGTGTGGCTGCCTGTCCTTCAGGGGCAATCTACAAACGCGGCGAGGATGGGATCGTCCTGATCAACCAGAACAAGTGCAGGGGATGGCGCATGTGCGTTACGGCTTGTCCTTACAAAAAAAGCTACTACAACTGGAATACCGGAAAATCAGAGAAGTGCATCCTGTGTTTTCCAAGGCTGGAGACGGGACAAATCCCTGCCTGCATGCACTCCTGCGTCGGCAGGATAAGATACCTGGGTGTTTTGCTGTATGACGCTGACAGGATCCACGGCGCAGCTTCCTGTGAAGAATCGGAACTGGTTGAAAAACAGCTCGACATCTACCTGGATCCGCATGATCCTGAAACGATCCGGCAGGCTAAACTTAACGGGATCGCAGATTCGACCATCGAGGCAGCTCAGAAATCACCGGTATATAAGTTTGTGAAATTGTGGGGCCTTGCTTTGCCACTGCATCCTGAATTCCGGACCCTGCCGAATTTGTTTTACGTGCCACCCCTGCTTCCGACCATGGCCTTTGTCGAAAACGGTGTCTATGAAACCACCAGCGAAACGTTCTGGGCTGCGGTCGGGAAATCCAGGCTGCCTATCAAATACCTGGCTAATCTATTTACTGCCGGCGAGGAAAAAACGGTGGAAACGGTTCTGAAAAAACTCATGGCCGTCCGGTTGCACCGGCGGAGAGTAACGGTTGGCGACCTGCCGGAAGAGGAAGTCTATGGCCCGATGAATGAAGTGGTCATGGATGAAAAAACGGCCGATGCCATCTTCAGGTTGACTTCTTTGCCCCTGTTTGATGAAAGATTTGTTATCCCTCCGGCTCACCGGGAGGAGGCCATGGAAATGCTTGAAAGTACGGCTGATGTCAAAGGAAATACCGGTTTCGGGATAAAGATCAAACCGGAAAGAGGACTTTAAATGAACCCAATGAGATCCGGAACAGAATTGAATCATTATGCGCTGTTTGCCGATATCTTCCGATATCCGGAAACCAGAATCGAACCTGCGCTGGACCAGCTGGTGCCGGTGGTACGCGGGAAGATGCCCCAAAAATGCCCGCTGGTGGAGAATGCTATAAAATCGCTGCAGCAGATCTCCCTTGGTGACCAGCAGGAATATTATCTCAAGACCTTTGACGTTCAGGCCGTTTGTTGCCTGTACATCGGGTACCTGTTATTCGGCGAAGATTACAAACGTGCACAGTTGCTGGTTAACCTGAGCCATGACCACAAGGCTGCCGGTGTGGATTGCAATGGCGAACTGGCCGATCACCTGCCTAATATCCTGGTACTGTTGTCCAAAACCCGCGACCAGGCCCTGGCTGAAGAACTGGGATATATTCTGCTTATCCCTGCATTGAAGTTCATGTTGTTGAAAATGAAACATATCAGCAATTATTATAAGTCCTTCCTGGAAATACTACTGGAATTCCTGCAAAGGGATTTCAAAGGAGAAGGCCTTGAAAAATACGCCATACCGGAGGATCTGATCAGTGAAAAGAATGAATTTCTCTTCCCGTCTCCAGGGGATATTTTATGCGATCGAGGATGTCACCCTAAAATCAGGAATCATGTGGAATAATTTTTTATTTATCGGGCTGCCGTATGCCGCCCTGGTCAGTTTGCTGGCCGGCTCCATCATGCGTTACAGGTTATTTGGCTTCAAAGTATCGTCCCTCTCTTCGCAGTTTCTTGAAAGCAGGGAATTGTTCAGGGGGATCCGGCCCTTTCACTGGGGCATCCTCATCCTGTTCTTCGGTCACCTTTTCGGGTTTTTATTCCCGAAGAGTGTTATCCTGCTGGGCAGGATCCCTGTACGGCTGTTCATCATTGAAGCCGCCGCTTTCGGTTTTGGAATATTGGCCCTTTACGGACTTTTCATGCTTGTGGTCAGAAGGTTTCAGCATAGCCGTCTTCAGGCAGTAACCACCCGGATGGACATCGTGGTCTATATCCTGCTTGCCGTTCAGATATCGTCCGGTTTGTGGATAGCGTTTTTTGCCCGGTGGGGATCGGTGTGGTTTGCTTCTGTCCTGGCCCCTTACCTGAAATCCGTGTTTTTACTTTCTCCCGACCTGACAGCCGTGGCGGCGATGCCACTTTCCGTCAAGATCCATGTGGTATCAGCCTTTATTTTTATCGGTATGATCCCGTTTACCCGGTTCATGCACTTCCTGGTCTATCCCTTCGGTTACCTATGGAGAAGCTACCAGTATGTCATCTGGAACTGGGACAGGAAACAGATCAGGATAACAAGTAAGCTGATCAATGGCGTGAAGCCGAGAAACCATTAACCCCCAAAATGTATGCAAGAGCACGTCACATCCACGGGAATCAGGGTTTTGATCTTGAACACCATTGCATTCACGGTTTGCTTTGCTGCCTGGATGCTGAATGGAGTCCTGGTCACTTTCCTGGCCGACAATCATGTTTTTGATTGGGGCCCGGTAGAGACCGGATGGTTGATCGGCCTGCCCGTTTTGACCGGAGCGGTGCTCCGGCTACCGCTCGGGATCATTACGGATAAAGTCGGTGGTAAATGGGTGTTTGGAGGCTTGCTCCTGCTGAGCGCCGTTCCCATGTTTCTCTTAAGCCGGGTGGACGGTTTCTGGGGCTTTGCGTTGTGCAGCATTGGTTTCGGGCTTACCGGAGCCAGTTTTGCCGTCGGGATAGCTTATACATCCGTTTGGTTCCCCAAGAAATGGCAGGGGACCACGCTGGGGCTTTTCGGAGCCGGCAATTCCGGGGCGGCCATCACCACATTCCTGGCACCCACTTTGCTACGGAACCTTTCCGACAATGGCGCCAATCCCGAAGGCTGGAGAACGCTGCCCATGATCTATGCCGGCGGATTGATTGTCATGGGGATCATCTTTATAATTTTGACGGTGAACCGCAGGCCTGATAATCCCGCCAGGACTTTGTCCGAATCCTTAAAACCACTGAAAATGACCAGCGTATGGCGTTTCGGGCTGTTTTATTTCCTGGTGTTCGGTTTTTTTGTGGCTTTTTCCCAATGGCTGGTTCCGTATTATGTGAATGTCTATTCAAAACCCCTTGTTGCAGCCGGCTTTCTGGCGGCCATGTTCAGCCTCCCGTCGGGGGGTGTGCGTGCCCTGGGAGGATGGCTGGCCGATAAGATCAACCCCGGGAAACTGCTCTATTATGTTTTAGGTTCTTCCCTATTCCTATCCCTGTTGCTGCTGGTGCCAAAAATGGAGGTTTTAACTCCTGGGCCCGGCATCATGGCTGCCGAGGCAGGTATTGTGATGGATGCAGGACCGGATTTTATCCGTATTGGAACAAAGGAATATTCACTCGTGGCCAGGGGACCGGAACATAATTTTTCTGATAACCAGGTTATCGTCTGGCCTAAGAAAGAATTGTGGCAGGAGCCAGTGGTGAAACCGGGAGACCAGGTTTCGAAAAAGCACCTGATTGCCAAGGGGGTTTCGCGGATTTATTTCCAGGCCAATATCATCATTTTCTCCATTCTGGTAATCATTATCGGTTCCATCTGGGGAATTGGCAGTGCAACGGTGTACAAGCTCATACCCTTGCATTACCCGGATAAAGTAGGCCTGGTCGGAGGCATGGTCGGGATGCTCGGCGCCCTGGGCGGTTTCTTCGGGCCCATCCTTTTCGGTTACTTTTTACAGGGCACCGGCCTGTGGACCAGTTCCTGGATGTTCATCTTCCTCCTGTCAGCGGCTTGCTTAATTTGGCTCTATTGGTCTGATCAAAGGAATGGTACGGCCGCCCAGGCCACTGTTCATACTCAATGAAAATAATTGACCGGTGGCGTATTCTGGTTTGTCAGAAGATTGATCATGGTCTTTGACCGCCATTCCTCGAAAGAGTAATTATACATTGTCACAAAGGCAGGTTTGTCATCCGTCAGTATCTCGGTGTTGCTTAAATCCGGTTTATGTTCGGTCGCCAGTACTTCAAGGCTCAGGACCAGTGAAGGATAATCGACGGGGAAATCGATGCAGCAGGAATTGATATGTTCCGGAGGATTGAAAGGCATATGGAAATCCGACGGAGATGCGACAAAATGAATATCTGCGGAGTTATTTAAATCACCGGCAAAATAGTGTTTTACTCTGAAGCCGGATTCCAGGAGGGTCCTGTAAACAGACCTTGCACCCAGCCCCCTTTCGTCCAGCAAAAATCCCTGGTTATTGATAATGAGCAGCCCGTCCGGTTCCATGATCCGCTTCAGCTCAGCGAAGGATTCCATGGTGAACATGTGATAAGGCTGGATTTCGCCATTAAGGACATCGATAATCACCAGGTCATACTTCTTTTCAGCATTCCGGATAAAGTGCCTGCCATCATCGATGATAACATTCATCCCATCCGGTTTAAATCCGAAAAATTTTTCAGCCACTTCCGGCACCCGCCTGTCCAGTTCCACAGCATCCACTTTGAATCCCATCTTTTTCAGCTCCATGGCAATACTGCCACCTCCCAGCCCAATCAGCAGCGCATCCGAGTTGGCCGGTTTCATGCTGGCGATCATAGCCAGGCGGTGCGGGTATTTCCAGAGGGAGACCGGCAATTTGCCCGGATTTACATAGGTCTGCGGGATTTGATTGATATAGAGTGTCCGCGTATTTTCGGTTTTGGAATCCACTACGGTCAGTTGCCCTAAGATTCCTTCGCTCCAGTAGAGATATTTCACCGCTGGCACATTGGCGAACGTAAATGATTTTACCGATGCCAGAAAAATGATCACCAGTGCTGTAATGCCAATGGCCGATTCGGTTTTGAACTTCCGTGCCAGGATGACCACCAGGATGGCCATGGCGGCCAGCAGGACAGCAGAGAGCAGGACGGATTTCCGTATTCCCCACTCCGGCAGAAAATAGAAACCCATCAAAAGGGTCATGGCGATCCCTCCGACAGTCGAGATGGCATAGATCGTTCCGGCTGTTTTACCGGTTCCTTTCAGTTCTTTATTTTGAAGGTGGATGATGGTGGGCGACACCATCCCCATGCAGAACAATGGCAGGAACATGAAGGAAAGCGATGAAAAAAGGGACCCGAGGCGCAGTCCCAGGTTACCGGTGACCGACATGAATTTTACTGCCAGGAAAGGCATCAGAGCGATGAGCAACGTACCGGCCAATAATTCCCAGAACAGCACTTTCAGTGGCGGGTAACGGTATGTTGCCCAGCCGCCTGCAAAGTAACCGGCAGCAAGACCTCCCAGGGTTACCGCCAGCACGGAAGCCCAGACAAACAACGATGTCCCGAAAAACGGAGCTATGATCCGCGCTCCTGCCAGTTCGATCGCCATGACCGTACCACCTTCTATGAATGCAATCAGGTAAAGATATTTATAGTTAAAGGTGGATTTCACCTGGACGGCCTGGCGCGGAAGCTGTGAAACGGTTCTTTTCGGCATCGCTCTGAAAGTTTTCTGTTTATTTACGGATTATTTGCTGCCCCGAATAATTTCTTCAAATATAAATAACTTTTCCCCTTGACTTTTTATACTTTTACCGGTAGCCGGCTTCCTTGTCCGTGTAACCATTCCATTTCTTTTTCGTCTTACTGTTCAAAACCGGTCGCCATGTTCAAGAACCTCTTAAAATACAGTATCCGCGCACTGAGCCGGCAAAAAGCCCATATGATCATCAATGTTGTGGGATTGATGGTCGGGATGGTCTGCAGCATGATCATCGCGCTGTTTATCATACATGAGCTGAGTTACGACAAGTTCAATGAGAAAAAAGACCGGATCTACCGGGTTATCCTCAATGGTAAGCTGGGCGGACAGGAAGTGAAGGTGACTTACACCGCGGCCCCGATCGGGCCCACTATGAAGAATGAATTCCCGGAAGTGGAAGATTTCCTGCGGATGAATAACTGGGATGAAACCATTGTTCGTTATGGCGAACGAAGCTTTACCGAGGAACATTTTTTAGAAGCCGATTCCTCCTTTTTCAATTTCTTCTCCATCGCCCTGATCCGGGGGAATCCCGGGAAAGTGCTGAACGAGCCCCGTACGCTGGTGCTATCCGAATCGGCTGCGGAAAGGATATTCGGCGAAGAAGACCCCATCGATAAAATGCTCAGGATCGGGACGGATACAGCCTATTACCGGGTGACAGGCATCATGGAGGAAATTCCGGATAATGCTCATTTCACTGCAGACATCATCGGTTCATTCATGACCAATCCCAGGGCGAATGACGATCAATGGCTCTCCAACAGCTTCAGCACTTATGTCCTGCTTTATCCCGGTGCCTCCATCCAGTCGGCGGAAGCCCGGATCCCCGGGATGATCGTGAAATACGTCGGGCCGATCCTGCAGTCATTTCTGGGCCTCACCATCGATGAATTCCTGTCGCTGGGAAATAAATACAGCATGTATTTTCAGCCTCTTTCCAGGGTGCACCTCGACCCGACCATTGAGCAGGCCATGAAACCGGCCAATGATCCGAAGTACCTGCTGATCTTCGGGAGTATCGGTGTACTGATCATCATCATTGCCGCATTCAATTTCATGAACCTGGCCACAGCCCAGGCAGCCGGAAGGGCAAAGGAAGTGGGAATCAAGAAAGTGAGCGGTTCAACCCGGGAACAGCTTACCGGCCAGTTCCTGACCGAAAGCATCATCCTGTCTCTCATGGCTATGATCCTGGCCATCCTGGTCACCGCCCTTGTCCTACCTTATTTCAATGACTTGCTGGGTATTGAAATGAAAGCAGATCTGACCGGCGGCTGGTACAAGATACCGCTGCTCTTCCTGGCCGCCATTCTAATCGGTGCCCTGGCCGGAAGTTACCCGGCTTTCTACCTTTCCTCATTCAGTCCTTACATGGTGCTGAAGGGAGGCGTGGTGAAAGGCAGGAACAGCAGCAGGCTGAGGAATTTGCTGGTGATCCTGCAATTTGCCATTTCCATCATCCTGATCATTGGGACGACTATTATGTTCAGGCAATTGCAATATATGCAACACAAAGAGCTCGGGTTTGACAAGGAAAATGTGATGGTGATCCAGCGGGCGGATGCCATTGGCAATCATATTTTAAGCTTTAAAGATGAGCTGAAGAAAATACCCGGTGTGATCTCCGTATCCGCCTCCACGGCCGTACCGGGGCACAACAACAACAACAATGGCTACCGGGTGCAGGGCCGCCCGGAGGAATCCTATCTGCTGCAATCCAACTGGGTAGATTACGATTACCTGGACGTCTACGGGATCAGGCTGGCCTCGGGCAGGTTTTTCGATAAAAGCTTTGCAACCGATAAAGATGCCTGCATCATCAATGATTGCGCTGTGAACCATTACCAGTTTGCCGATCCGTTTGAGATCAGGTTCATTGTGCCTATCGGGAATTCCCCGGAAGAGATCGTGATAAAGCCTGTGGTCGGGGTAGTGAATGATTTTCATTATGAATCGATGCGCACGCGAATAGGGCCATATATCATGCACTTCAAGAATGAGGAGAACAACTGGGGCTATGTGAGCATCCGGCTGGCTCCGGAAACGGGGCCGGAGACACTGGCTGAGATTGAAAAAGTATGGGCATCTTTCACCTCCAATGATCCGCTCCAGTATTTTTTCATGGATAAGGATCTGGAGCGGCTTTATAAGGAAGAAAGACAGAATTCGAAACTGGCCGTCATGTTCACCATACTCGGTATCCTGGTCGCGTCCCTCGGGCTTTTCGGTCTCACCTCCTTCACGGTCCAGCAGCGCACCAAGGAGATCGGGGTCCGGAAGACATTCGGGGCATCTGTCTATGACATCTGGTACCTGATCGCAAAAGAGATCCTGATCCTTATCACCATTTCGGTCATTATAGCCATTCCGTTTGCCTGGTGGATTGCCGGAAACTGGCTGGAAAACTATGAATACCGGATCCGGCTGCAGGCGTTTGATTTTCTTGCCGGATTCCTGGTCGCCATCGTCATTGCGTTGCTGACCATCAGCTACAGGGCCATTAAGACTGCCCGGATGAACCCGGTGCTATCACTTAGGTACGAGTGATATACCCCTGATGGCGGGACTTATCAGTCCATTCGCAGGCAAAGGTCATTCGGGTATTATGTACCCCGATCTTAGGGAAGTAACCGGGTGATTTTTACCTGGAATCCAAAGATTTATTTCCGGAAGATTGACAAAAGGAAATATAATCGCTATATTTAAAGCCGATTATAACCAATTCTCCGTGCCAGATGACTTAACTGATCGGACAGATCATTTCATTATAAATTATTGACCAAATCTATCAATATGAAAACTATTTTAACTATTACGCTAAGTCTAGCTTTGATGTCAATCAATGCTCAGGATCGGCAAAAAGCCGGCCCGGAAAAGTTCCGGACACTGATTGAATTCATCGAGTCGGGCCAGCAGGCACCCGAAGTCCTTTCCGCACCTCTGTATCAACCAGAAGGTACCAGGAACGGGTTGACCTTTTATTACAACAGGGCTGGTTTCGATGCGGCATTTCCGGGATTGCCGGTGGAGGGATTTGAAAATGGATCAATGCCAAATGCCAGTGTTGATGCCATACCTCACCCTTTGGACGAATTCAGCAACAATTTGTACTTTTCACC
Organism: uncultured Bacteroidales bacterium; assembly: GCA_964619555.1. Lineage (GTDB taxonomy): Bacteria > Bacteroidota > Bacteroidia > Bacteroidales > JAGOPY01 > JAGOPY01. The sequence continues at coordinate 161,369 of CAZUDV010000004.1, forward strand.
TGGCGACATTCTCCCGGGAATCCGGTTCATGGCAAGCAATACGCATACAGGCGATGAGATAGCAGTTCTGGGGGCCACCTTTTCAGGTGCTCCAAGCAAGACTGCCGTAGCAAACTTTTTTAGCGATTATTACAGGATCCTTTTCAATCCGCCGGTTTATGCGGCCGGGATGGATCTCCAGTCATTTCTGGGTGCCGGCTGGTGTACGGTTGAAGTTTATGACAATGTCGGGGCACTTCTGGGGACAGATGTCTCGGCGGCCAATGCAACAGGTGTGTTCTGGGGAGTTTCCGGACCAGGCCTGATAGGCGAGATCAGGATCATTGACCAGGGTGGTGGGGCTGAAGGTGCTGATAATATTGCCTTTGGTGGCCAGGAAGTACCGTTGTCAGATTATGCCATCTTCATCGGTATCGGGCTTATTTTAGCCTTTGCAGTTATCCGGTTCCGCAGGGCGATCTGAAGTTCAGGTTAAATCCTGAACAGACAACAGGCGATATACGATTCCAAATCACTTTGAATATCGAATATCGCCTGTTCGTTTTTTCGCCTGTTGTGGTAGCCCCACCAGGACCCACACCATTTATATCGAACTGAATTGCATTGTTTTGGAACCCATCTTTTATCAAGGGTTTCCAAATATGCACATATTCAGCTAAGTTCAATGAAATACAGTTAAAACTAATTTTACCGTCCCCTCTACCGTCCCCCCGATTGATATTAATTAAATTTGTTAAATCTAAATTTTCGAAAGGATATTCGTATGGCAGGAACTGTAACATACGTTTTGAAAGATCCCCAGGCAACAGAAGCAACGCCGATCTACCTGGTCTTTTGGTACGACCAGTTTCGGATCAAGTTGTCCACCGGGGAGAGCGTTCATCCCAAACACTGGAACAAGAAGATCCACAAGGCCCGGGATACGAAAGACAATCCGCAAGGACAGAATCTGAATACAAGACTGGAAAGCCACACAGTCAACGTCCTCAACGCAGTTCGCGAACATCTGCAAGACAACGGGGAAATCGTTCCCTCCAAACTCAGAGCTGAATTGAAAGCTGTTATCAAGCCACCCGTCAAGGAAGAAGTAGAACCAATGACGTTGTTCAAGGCGATCCAGGAGTTCATAGACAGCTCAAACAAGACACCCCGGACCAAGTTAGGATATGGTACTGCCTTCAACGACCTGAAAAGCTATAATAAGACTCTGAAGGCTCCTTTGACTTTTGATAGCATCAACATGGACTTTTACGATGGCTTTGTGAAGTACCTGACCACTGTAAAGAAACTTGCAACCAACTCAATCGGATCGAGGATCAAGAATGTAAAAGTGTTCATGAACTATGCCAATGACAAAGGGTACACTCAGAACCAGGGGCACCGGCATTTGAAGTTCAAAAAGATTGCGGAGGAAGCGGAGACAATCTACTTGAACGATAAAGAATTATCGATCCTGTACAACCATGACTTCTCATCAAACAAAAAACTTGAAAGGGTCCGGGACCTGTTTATGATTGGTTGTTACACCGGCCTGAGGTTCTCAGATCTGTCGCAGATCACTCCTGATAAGATCACAAAGAACGGCACCAGGCTCAAGCTGAAAACGGTCAAGACAGGAGAATTCGTGGAGATACCGCTTCATGTGACTATAAGGGCCATAATGAAGAAATACAAAGGTCACCTTCCAAGAGTGATAAGCAACCAGAAGTTCAACGAATACCTGAAAGACATCGGACGGGAGGCTGAAATCAAAGAAACGGTCATCACTTCTCAGACCAAGGGTGGAATGACAGTTGAAAGCAAACATCTCAAATGGGAACTGATCACGGTGCACACTGCTCGCCGGTCATTTGCGACGAACATGTTTCTGGCCGGTGTACCGACGATCTCGATCATGAAGATTACCGGTCACCGAACGGAACGGGCTTTTATGAAATACATCAAGGTCAGCCAGGAACAGAATGCTGATCTGCTGAGCAAGCATCCCTACTTCAACAAAGCGCCTTTGAAGGTTGTGAAATAATCTAATTAAAATTGAGGCTAACGTTTAATTATCAGCATTATGAAGATTCCTTATGACGATTATTTTTCGTTTTCTTTTTTCGGAGATCAGGAAAACATGAATATGCTATTAGGACCTGCTTATCAGCTTGACTTTAAGATATATGAGATCATATTACCAGATTTATTTAATAAATCGCAAGATATTGACGATCAAGACCATTATGGGTTAATAAAAGAAATGATTTTTTCGGGAATTATTACCAACGCCCTGATAAATAAAGATCTAAAAATTACGAGTGATTTTTTGAATTATCATTATCAACGGTACTATGAAAAGCATGGGGACGGCTATCCTTTCTTAGCGTTTTTGAAGGAGGTATTAGATGACCTGACAGAACTGAGTGAAAAGAGAAAACTCACAATCATTGAATGGATTGAAAGAAAGAAGGATCAAAAGAACTTTGGGACCCTACTTGAATTACAACCAAATGCACCAGTTTCAAAGAAGATTGAATGGAAAGGCTCCCCCTCTTTATTTGGATGGTTGTTCACTGAATTAATTGATAAAGGTTATATTGAATTTGAAAAACACGGAACGGAGCGTAGTTACCAGGGAACAGCAAAGTTATTTTTCAATCATTTCAACGTCTATAATAAAAAGGGGGAATTGACAACTATTCAAAACTTAGAAAAGGAATTTAATCCGGATCCCGCCAAACAAACCCTTTCACCATATAAACGGGAAAAGTTCACAATTCCGAATTTATCTGATTTAGCCTAATTCTATTCACTTTAAGAACGGTCCCGACTGTAAACGGATTGTAAACGCCATTTAGCCAGGCATATATTAGCAAAAAATTCAGGCTAAACATGGACCCAATCATTTTGCACAGCACTCCCCTGAAGGACTTTCAGGATATGATTGCTGAGGTTGTCGAGATAAAGCTCAGGCAATTCGCACAGGAACAGCCGATCCCCCAGGGACCTGGCGAATTTATAACACGGAAGGTCGTTTGCAACCGTCTCAAGATATCACTTGCAACCTTGCACTCCTATACCAAAGATGGCACCCTCAAGGGATATCGAATTGGGGGACGTGTTTTGTACCGATCGGATGAAATCGAACAAGCTGTCCATGAGATCCAGACGCACAAATACAGGCATTCGAGATAGTAATATGGGGAATGTGGAAGGACGCAATAACTCATCACCATGGATCCGAGGAATATAAAGTTGAATCATCTATTGATACCGGTCGATCTCTGCAGCCAGTTATTGACGAAGAGGATGGCAGGGCCAGGCGCACTCCTTCTGTACTTGAAATTTGTGACCTCAGGGCATTTCAAATTGACCAATCAACTTAGGAATGATATCCAGCAGGACCTTTCAATTTCCGAAAGGACAATCAGGAGATATATTACATCATTGCTTTGCGCGAAATACCTGACATTGAACGGTAATTCCGGCAGCTATAGGCTGGTTTCTTTCCAAAAAATACATAGGCGTTCCGGTGGAAGTTCAGGACGAGCAGCTGTACTGAAACCGGCCGACATTAATCAGTTCAAAGCCTTTGCAGCGGCAACGGTCATAACGAGGATCGCATTACAACTAACCAGGAACGGGGGGAGTGGATTACCGGTGCAATCGAAAGGGTGGTGCACCAGGACGAGCGATCCAGCTCCTTCCCATTTCCTGACTTGTCCTAATGGTTATCTGGCAAAGGTACTGAAGATCAGCCAATCGAGCGCAAAGAACTTAAAAGCTCTGGCCCAAAGCGCTGGATACTTACGAGTAACTCATCAATTTGAGGCCACTGGTTTTCCGGCCTCCCAGCGCTCAAACTTCATGGCCGCGAACGAAAAACTAAGCCATAGGACCAGGATTCGAAACGAGATGATCGTCATCCAGCAACCGGATTCCATCTGCTCAACGGTTCAGCTCAGAAAGAAACGAAGTTTACGTCCACCAAACATCTAAACCAGGTGGATGCCTGGACAGAATTTGATACTAAAAGAGGGTGGATTGGAGGGGGAGAGAAAGCATTGGACCGTGACTTCTCTTTGAAAAGGTTTCGCCCAGATTAAGCCTTATACTTACCGAGTGGGCTCACTAACGGCCACGGCCATATCGATCTTTCCTTTTCATTGTTCTAAGGAATAGGCCGAAGCCCCAGTTCCGGCCGATCAAGAACCGGATCCGCTGCGTCCTGCAGATCAGAAAAGTTCGTTTCCGCAAACTGGTTTGCGGCGGCCCGTCCAGGAGGCACGGGAGCGATTTCGAAACGGAAATGGCCCAAGGGGATCGTCCGTCTCTGATGGAACAAAGACGCTTTCGGGGCGAAGCCATCCGCTATTGGCTATTGGATTAGACTAAGAGAGTATTGAATATAAAAATATCGTCGTCATCAAAATTCAAATAAAGGCCCTAAATACAAATGATCCCTGGCAAGAATAACTTATTAATCGTTAAATTTACCGAATTAAAGCAGTTTTATACTTTATAATTCATTCATTTTCATGAAAAACCTTTTAGAAGAGCTTGTTGCAGTGCTTCGACAAGATGATCGATTAGTTGTTGACGGAATCCTGGTTAAAAACAAGGTTATCGAACTTTCCCTGGCCCTGGATGAGAGCTTACTTAAATTGTTGCTCAGTAATAATTTGATCCGAAAATTTTTCTTCCGGGAGGTGGCTGGCGTTCTGGTGTTTGATAAAATCGAGTTTATTAGGTTCGTTTCAAATAAACAGTTTCTACCCGATAGTTACACTTCCTTCAAGAATAAAATAGGACTAACAGCCGCTGGACGATATATTACTGAGACCAAGGAGGTAGTGTTGGTTTGGCCTTATAAAGATTGTTTACTGGAAGGCGGGCAAACAAAAGAAGATGAGAAAAGAAAAGAAATTTTTTGGAATACTACACTTGCACCTGAAGATATAGATCGATTGCTATTTCCAAAAGCATTGACTCATTTTAAGAAATATGATAAAAACGGTGAAATGATTGTTGAGAAACTTTCGCTCACTGAAAACTTCTTAATAAAAGGCAATAATTTACTCACCCTCCATTCACTGAAAAAGGTGTTTGATAGAAAAGTTAAATTAATTTACATTGATCCCCCTTATAATACTGGTAATGATGGTTTTGATTATAATGATAGTTTTAATCATTCCACTTGGCTTACTTTTATGAACAACCGTCTAAGAGTGGCTCAGGACCTTTTATGTCCGGAAGGAACCATTGCCATTTCAATAGATCAGAATGAGTTAGCATACATGCTTATTTTGCTTGATGAAATATTCGGGAAAATAAATAGAAAAAACATTATAACAATTAAAAGAGGATCGGTAACTGGAGCAAAAGTAATCAACCCAGGGGTAGTAAATATTTCTGAGTATGTTATTCTTTATTCAAAAAAATCTGAACAATGGAGACCTAATAGGATCTTTATGACAAAAGGATGGGATAAAAGGTATAACGGTTTTATTTCAAATTATGAAGATGGTTATGAAAACTGGATCTTTACAACAGTCTTGCAAGCCTTCGCGGCAAACAATGGTATCGCTAAATCAAAATTAAAAAAGCATTTTGGAGAGGAGTATGAAAAGAAATTGGAGGAATTTGTGTACAAGAATGCCGAGAAGGTCATACAATTAGCAACCCTCGATGAAAATAGCATAAGTCAAGCAGCCGTTGATCTAAAAAAGAAGTCCGAAGAAAATACAGGACAAGTATTTGTGCTTGAGAGAGATAACGGGAGACCATATTATATTTATAATGGAAAATTAATATTATTCGTTAGTGACCGAATGTCCAATGTGGATGGTAATGATACTTTTTCTCAACCTGCCACGGACATTTGGGATGACGTCCTTCCTAATGATTTACATAATGAAGGAGGTGTAAGGTTAAGGAAAGGGAAAAAGCCTGAAAAGCTCATTGCAAGGCTCGTTGAATTATGTACAAAAGAAAATGACCTTGTCATGGATTTCTTTTCTGGGAGTGGAACAACAGGGACTGTTGCATTAAAAATGAATCGAAGGTTTATTATTTGTGAACAATTAGAGTATACTGAAACACTTCCTTTACAAAGATTAATAAATACAATTCAAGGTGAGCAGTCAGGAATTTCCAAAGCATATAATTGGATGGGTGGCGGTTCTTTTGTTTATGCTGAGCTTCATAAGGCCAATGCGGAATTTTCTGACTTGATAGAAACGGCCAGTGAACCTGGTGATTTGATAAGAATCTGGGACCAAATACAAAAAACTGGTTTCATTAGCTATAGACTCAGTCCTCAGTCTATCAATGAAAGTATTTCAACATTTAAGGAACTTACACTTGAAGAACAAAAACAATTCTTAGTTGAGACACTGGACAAAAATCAGCTCTACGTCAACTATTCTGAAATTGAGGATAAAGACTATAATGTTAGTGACGAGGATAAAGAACTGAACCGTCAATTCTATAATTTGAAGTGATGTCAGAGGAATTATTACATAAAAAACTTACAACCGGTGCAACTTTCCTTGGGGGTGAAGATTATTATCAACAGAAAGTTCCGGAAACTATATATCAAAACCTAAGGAATGACTTCGGCCAACGTGCATATCAAAGAGAAGCATTTGGAAGATTCGCATATTACTGTGAAGATTATCCAGGCCGTCCAAAAGGAATGCCCCTCCAATTATTATTTCACATGGCTACTGGTAGTGGAAAGACGCTCATCATGGCCGGTTTGATGATATATCTCTATCAGAAAGGATACCGTAATTTTCTATTCTTCGTTAATAGCATCAATATTATTGAAAAGACAAGAGAAAATTTTCTAAATCCAAATTCAAGTAAATTTCTTTTTGCTTCAAATGTTCAACTTGGTGAAAAGCAAATACGGATCAAAGAAGTCGAAAATTTCTCGGCTGCCAATCAAGATGACCTAAACATCGTATTTTCGACGATCCAGGGATTACATGTCCGATTGAATACTCCAATGGAAAACGCTATAACTTATGAAGATTTTGAAGATAAAAAGGTTGTATTAATATCTGATGAAGCACACCATATAAATGCCGAAACGAAGAGAGGTCGGGATTTGACTAAAGAAGAACTTATTGATGTTACAAGTTGGGAATATACAGTAACTAAGATTTTCAATGCTAATCCTGCTAACTTATTATTGGAGTTCACTGCAACCGCTGATATAGACAATCCTGAAATTGAAAGAAAATATAGGGATAAAATCATTTTTGATTATCCTCTAAAGGAGTTTCGCAAAGATGGTTACTCAAAGGAAGTTAAGGTTTTACAAGCGGATTTACCTGATTTTGAGAGGGCAATTCAAGCAGTCGTCCTTAGCCAGTTCCGATTAAAAATTTTTTCTAAGTATGGAAAATTAATTAAGCCTGTAATTCTTTTTAAGTCTCGAACTATTAAGGAAAGTGAGGCATTCTTAGCGGATTTCACTTTACGAATGAAGCGTTTGACTGATAAGGATCTTGAGAAGATTAAAAGCAATCCAAACCTTGATGCGGTCCTTCAAAGTGTTTTTAACTATTTTGAGGGAAAAGGAATCACTTTATTGAATCTGGCTTCAGAGCTCATTGAAGATTTTACCGAAGAAAAGTATATTAGTGTCAATAGCCAAAGCGAAAGCGAAGAAAAACAGATCGCAGTCAATACCTTGGAAGATAAAGACAATGCTTATAGAGCAGTCTTCGCAGTGGATAAATTGAATGAGGGCTGGGATGTTCTAAATTTATTCGATATAGTCCGTTTATATGATACTCGGGATGCGAAGGCCGGGAAACCTGGAAAAACGACAATGTCGGAAGCTCAATTAATTGGGCGAGGTGCAAGGTACTGTCCTTTCCAAATTACGCCAGATCAGCCTCTTTACCAGCGCAAGTACGATGTAAGAGATGATGAAGAAGAACATGAGTTGAAGATTTGCGAAGAGCTTTATTACCATAGCGCCTATAATCCAAGATATATTGATGAATTGCATAAAGCTCTCGAAGAAATCGGAATTAAAGCAAAGGATGTGCGCCAGAGGCAATTAAAATTGAAATTGGATTTTAAGGAGACTTCTTTTTACAAGTCCGGATTGTTATTCATAAATGACCGCCAGAAATATAACCGGGAGGATGTTTATGGAATCCCCAAGACCTTTATTGATACTATTCATAAAATTCCTCTATTAACAGGTTTTACAAGTGCGTCCATTGCCTTTGACGAGCAGAAGGCTCCTTCAATTAAAAGAAAACAGAAAGACTTTGAGCTGATTTCATTTGGTAAAGTGATTATACGCAAAGCAATTAACAAACTTCAATTCTATCAATTCTCAACTCTTAAAGTATACTTACCACACTTGGAGTCAATCACAGAATTCATAGAAGATGAAAATCATTTGGGTAAGATTAAAGTTGAAATTGACAGCACAGAAGAGGTCCTCGAGAATTTAACTGTTGATCATAAACTTGAGGTGTCCATAAAATTATTAGAAAAACTTTCATCCGTATTACAATCAGAAAAAGTTGAATACAAGGGAACGAAAGAATTCAAACCTTATATGCTCAAAGATAGGATAAACGATAAAACCTTAAACATTGTTAATGAGGACGGTGGGGATAAGGAATATGGAGTTGGACAAGGTGAAACTACCAACCAAAACCTGTATCTTGATCTAAGCAATAAGGATTGGTATGTGTTCAATGAAAACTATGGAACTTCAGAAGAAAAGTTTCTCGTAAAATACATCAATAAAGTTCATGACCATCTGAAAGCTAAGTATGATCAGATCTATCTCGTCAGGAATGAACGACATTTCAAAATATACACCTTTCATGATGGTAGCCCTATTGAACCAGATTTCGTAATATTTCTCGTAAACAATCCATCACAAACAGAACTTCATTACCAAATCTTTATTGAGCCAAAGGGAAGCCACCTGCTCAAAACCGATAAATGGAAAGAAGACTTTCTTACTGTCATAAAGCAAGAACATAAATTAGAACAACTCTGGTCAGGGAAAGAGTATATTATCTGGGGTATGCCATTTTATAATGAAGTTGAAACAAAGGCGGAGTTTGAGAAAGAGTTTAGAAGTTTGCTATGAGAATTGGATGATAATTTAATAAGTGGATGCAATTTTAATCAATGGAAGCCGATAATGAAATCAAAGGATATTACTGATATTTAGTACTTGAAAGTAAATATTGAAGAGCTGCCTATTGCTCTCTTTGAAATTACTTCAATTCAATAATCAAATTCATTATTAACAATAAAAAGAAACATTATGACACTTGAAGAACTCGAACAAATTTTAGAGCAGTTATCCGAATCAACGGGCATTGATCAGGAAGACCTCATCCAAACTCTTGCAGATTATGCACAGTTAAAATATGGAAATAATCTGACTGCGGCAGAAAGAGGAATTATCAATAATCTAAAAGAAAAACTCCTTATAGGTTATTACGATATGCCCAATCATTCTTATGTAGCACGCCGACCGAATTATAAGGAGAAATTTGAGTTAGATGACTTAGAAATGAGCCTTTTGGAAAGTGCGTTTAATGAACTTGGACAAGAAGGACTTATTCATGGTAATGAGAATTACACTCAGCTGACTGATAATGGAATATTAAGAGCCAGAGAAATTAGAGGTACTATTTAGAGTCCTTCCGATTTTAAGTTCCTTTTCAAAATAAATTATCGATTTGCATCAATTCGAATTTTATAGAAATTCTTTGTGAAATACCATTAACCGAAACCTGCAAAAATTATAAAATGGATACGATCGCGATATTGTATGCAAAAATTGCATCACTTCATAAGAGTTTCTCAACCATCAATTATGGAAGGATGGGAAGAGCCCTTGGCTCTGAGGTTGAGCCTTTATTTCCCAGATATCAAGCCTTGACTGATGAAATTAAACAATTACTTCCAGAACTTTATTCCGACCTGCCAGACCTCAAAATACCATCACCGAGAGGATCCGGTTCAGCTGGAAGCATATATGAACAATATGAGATTGAACCCCTGGTGAAAAACCTTGACTATATCATGGAAGTCAGGGCTAATTCAAGAATTGGAGAAAAAGATTCAGTGAAAGAAAGAAGAGAGTTCATTTTCATTAGCCATGGGGCAAGTAAGGAATGGTATAAGGTTCAAACCTATCTTGAGAAGGATTTAGGTCATAAAACCATTGAATTAGCACAGCAACCCATCATTGGGCGAACAATTCTGCAAAAATTAAATGAAGAAGCAGAAAGGTGTCATGCTGCAATTATTGTAATGACAGGGGATGATAAATCAGAAGATGGGGAACTTAGGGCGAGAGAAAACGTGCTTCATGAAATTGGCTTTTTTCAGGGTAAACTTGGACTTGATAAAGTTATCCTATTACATGAAGAAGGTGTTAATATACCAAGCAATATTCATGGATTGGTTTATATTCCATTCCCAAATGATACAGTCGAAGCAACATTTGGAGCTCTATTGCGGGAATTAAAGATAATAATGGCGTAAATTAATAGAAACATGGGTAGATATACACTCAAAGATTTTAAGATTGGTGAGGCGGTTTACCATTTAAGCAATAAAAAATTGATAATGGTAGTAATCCAGATCAATACGGACATGAATGAAGTTTCTTGTAGATGGATTGACGAACGTGGACAAATTCAGATCATTGAGTTTATGCCGGAAGAACTCGGGAAATCAAGTGATTTAGGTCCAAGGATAACTAAAGTGTCGTTATAATCTTTTTAATGGCCTTTTCCATGCAGCCCAATCTCAGATTGCACGGAAGGTCGTTGAAGATGCCTAAGATCTAATTGTCTGCCGTGAAATGGTTCCAATGGTTCGTATCAGAATCTCCTTCATTCGGAACGCAATATCACTTCTTCGAAAACATGACAGCTCCAATGGAAGGTCAGCGTGTCCATCAGCGACAGGATCAAGATCATACCGACTGAACAAACTGATGGCGGCTATGATCCGAATTATCTTATCTGAACGAGAATATACAAGATGTCCATGGCCAAGACATGGCCAGACAGCTTTTAGGATATATTTCCCGTTATAATGATTAGAAATTGAGTATTATGACACCGCCTTCACGATAGTTCACAATAAAGGCAATATTATCTGCGACTATTATATTTTTTACAGAATATTCAAATGTCGCCGGTTTGTAAATTGTTAGGGTTGAACCGCAATCCCTCTTAAATTTATTTCCTTCACTTCTCCAAATACAGCCTGCATTATCGATGCCAATGATGCTATTATATTCCTTCGTTATTTTCCAATTATTTCTTCTTACAAGGGGTTCAGGGAGATCACTTGTAACAAGAATTTCTTTAGTTGAAGTGTTGATAGAGGCAAGCCTGTGTAATGGAGAGATATCGAAAAATAATTTACCCTCATAATCCACGAATAGCTTATCAGGAGTGACACTATTATCTGATAAATAGAAATTATCGACAACTTTATCGAGGGCATTATTGATATCAATCTCTGAAATGCCATAGGTGCCGTTATTACTGCACAGTACATAATAATAACCTCCAATGCCAGTATCAAAGTAAACAATATCTATTACTAAATCACCGAATAAATTGTTATTACTTTTATTTAGATTGATCAAATGTCCATTATGATCTAACAAATAAAGTCCTGATCCCCATGTTCCAATTAATGGGTAATTTCCCCTAACATTTATCGCACTGATATAACGATCTACTTGTAAAAAATCAAAATTATTGACTATTCCGTTTTTGATTAGCGAGAACGGTATCGATAGGTCTTGCCGTTGCGGATAAAATATATATAAATTTCCCTTTTTATCAATATCAATATAATTTATGCTGTTGGAAATTATATCAGACGTCTCTTTCGTAATTTGTGACCAGTCATGACCATCATATTTGAAAAGGCCACTTCCATCTGTACCTACCCAAATATTGTTTACAGGATCTTTAACAGCGGAAGTTATAGACATCCCATCAAGTGCGCTCGATTGTCTCACAATATTAACCTCCTGTCCACTTGAACAGCTCAAAAGCAAGATCATCAATATAACCTGAAGTAAATACTTTGATTTCATAATTCGATAGAATTTGAAAGTTGAGGCAATATCTATTTCAAATATAATTAAAGTTCACGCATGGATGCCTATCTATTACATTTGAATATCGTTGCTGTTCTGTGAATTATCAACTAATCCTTTCACTTGTTTTAACCAAACCCTTTTTTTACTATCAGGCCATGTGCCCTCGGAATGTATATTCATCAGTCTTGCATCCCGATCTCTGATATACTGTGGAAAGGTTCAGCAAATTTGACCAACGGCGACCAGTCGTCACCGGACCGAACTCATGCAAAAAAGAAAAAGCGTCCTTAACGATCCCTGAAAAAGAAAAAGATCAGGGGCCAATAATTAGTGCAGAGGGCATCCGAAGGATGCCTTAGGAGCTTTAGTTCTATGTACTGGTAATGTTCTCGTACCGGGACCTGTATCCGAAGGATACAAAGATCATCTCTTCCCATCCCCCTTATCCCACTCCCCCTATATCCCCCTCTCCCTTAGGTCCCCTCCCCCCTCTTTGACATCGATCAATTTGTGGTGAACGCTACCCGCTCCATGTACCACCGCCAACACCCCGTGTGCTTAAATTACTGCAAAGTAATTTCAATTCATTACTAACTAAAAACATAGCAAAATGAAAAAGAATGAACTGAAAGTCATACTTCAGGAAAAGGGAGTTGCTTTCGATGAGTCGATGACGCTGGCTCAGTTGCAAGCGTTGGTGCCAACCGCATTTTCAAGTGACCAGGTTTGGGTATTGCCAAAACGCGAACCACGCAAGGAACATGGATTCCGGTTGCCAGTGGTCGAAGTGCCCACAGCCCTGACTTTCGCTGTCGATCAGGCCGGTAAACCTGCAGTTGTCATGTCCCGAACCAATGCCAATCCGGGCCGTGAAATGGTCAATTTGGCCTTAGGAGCGGAGCGATTTTTGATGTGGCTCGACTCGTTCCAAGGCAACCTGCAAATGGAGCAGGAACGGCTCGATAAGGCCGGAACCGGATTCCAGGTTTTCACTGAGCTTGGCGGCAACATTGCGATAGACAAGTCTATCGAATTTACGTGCAATGGCCGTTACCTGGCCGTGAACGCTTGATCGGGAGCATCGAAAAGACCGAAGAGGGGGCTATGCCCCCTTTTTTTCGATACCCGAAATCTATTGCGGATACTTTGTGTCTTGGATCGGGACGGAATGACAATTCCTGGCCTCATAACGACGCAAAACAATATTCAGCTTCAGGCCATCTTTTCTATTGCTGAGATCAAGTTGATCTATTGGAAAGCTGCTCAAACGATTCAAAGTTAGATCGATGCGCTTTGATCGAAAAGAAAGAACCGGGGCACATGGGTGTTTCTCACCCTATTTATGGCTGTTTTCTGTTCCTTTCCATGTGCAGTTCCTTCTATATAAGTATGGGATGAGTGGACAGATCCAGATCTGATCAAGTCCAATTCATTTACGAAGAAAAGACTTTTCTTTTTCCAGATCCCTATCCTGAGATTTCCAGTCTCAGAAGATTTACAATCCAAAACTTTAATCAAGCTATAAACCTTAATCATTTACATTATGATAACTCAATTTTTCAAATCATGCCGGACCCTTGATGAGGCTAAAAAGGAGTATAAACGGTTGGCCTTGCTTCACCATCCTGATCGGGGCGGCGACACTGCCACGATGCAGGAAATCAACAAGCAGTACAGGGAGATTATGAAGAATCCTTACTATGGTTTCAGCCATGCCAAGGAGGAAGCCAGGGAGGACTATTGCAGGTTCCCCGAGATCATCGAACAGATCATCAGATTTGATTTGACCATCGAAGTCTGCGGGAACTGGATCTGGCTTTCGGGTAACACCAGAACCTACAAGGAAGAGCTCAAAGAAATAGGTTTTTACTATGCACCCAAGAAGGGAATGTGGTACTGGCGTCCAAAGGACTATAAATCAGCCAATTCCAAACCCAAAGACATGGTTTATATCAGGTCAAAGTACGGGTCCGACATCATTGCCAGCCGGCAGGATAAATCCCTGAAAGAAGAGGAGACCAGGGTATGAAAGCAAAAGAATCTATTAACCTGTTTACCTCTAACCTGGCCGAGATCGAGATCCATTACCGCAACAAAGTAAGAATATCAGATATGGAGAAAGTAGCTGGTTCCAGGGATGTCTATGATGTCCTTAGTCGAATCTGGAGCCCGAAGATCGATCACGTCGAAGAGTTCCTGATCTTATGTCTGAACCGGGCCAATCGTGTCCTGGGATGGGCGAAGGTCAGCCAGGGCGGTTTGTCCGGTACCGTTGCTGATCCGAAGATCATCTTCCAGATCGCCCTCAAGTCTAATGCTTGCTCGATCATCATTGCCCACAATCATCCATCCGGGAACCTTACTCCAAGCGAGGCGGATATCCAGCTCACCAGGAAACTGAAAGAAGCCGGATTGATGCTTGACCTGCCGGTACTGGATCATTTGATCATCTCCTCAGAAGGATATTATTCGTTTGCTGATGAAGGGCTGATATGAAAAAAGAGCTTAATTCTTTCCGGCAGGGGCATTACAAGCCCCTTTTTTATTTCCTGAAAATTCAATCACTAATCATTCAAAACATTCAATAACCTTTAATACAATTACGTCATGAGAAAAATTGACATCCAGGGAAAACCTTATATCCCTGTTAATGAACGATTGATGGAATTCTGGAAGAACAATCCATCGTGGTCCATCAGGACCGAGATAATCGAATCACCGCAAGGTAAGGTTCGCTTCCGGGCATGCGTTTTTGACGAGAACGGGCTACTCCGGGCCACCGGCCATGGTGAAGAGAAGGAAAACTCTACTTTCATCAACAAGAGCAGTTATGTTGAAAACTGCGAAACCTCAGCCATAGGCCGTGCGCTCGGGCTTCTGGGAATTGGGATCGACACCAGCCTGGCTTCCTATGAGGAGGTTGCCAATGCAATGACTCAGCATGAAGAGACGCCAGAGCAACCCAAGCCATCCTTTGATGATGACCGTGAATGGTTGACCCAAGCACAGTTTGAAAAGACCATTGAGCGGTTTCGTGCCGGTGAAAAGGACATCATCGATAAGGTTATAAAAACTTTCAAAATGAAAAGAGTATTGCGCGAAGAACTTCTAAAGCTGAAGGGAGGTCAAAATGGATAATGCCTTGTCATTCATTACAGAGTTCAATTTGACCAGGAGTCAGATTGACTTCTTTGCCCAAAAGGCACTTAATGAAATTGATACCGGTTTGTATAATCCGCTTTCCATCCAGCTATGCTTAAAAGCAATGGAAGACTTGATCAAAAAGATCAAGGAGGGCATTGCCGAACCGGTCATTATGGAAGCTGAGAAGTATGGCAAGAGTTTCGAATATATGGGAGCGAAGATTCAGTTATCGCAAAGACGAACCTTTGACTATTCTATCGATGATACCTGGAGCCAGATCAACAGATCCCTAAAGCAAAGGGAGGAGCTTCTGAAGTATCTGACGTCACCGATGGCTGATGCAGAGACCGGGGAACTGATCACTCCGATTCCATTCAAGACAACTCCCATTATTACTATTTCTCTCCCTAAATAAAAGTTTAGAATTGTTGTTTTGAACGTCCAAAGTGACAGACCTTTCAATTCAACATACAGGAGAGCTACTCAAAAATCCTTTGAAGGGCCGAAAGTCATTTTAATGACCGTAGACGAATCAAGGACCAAAAATGAATATCTTTGCCTGGTGTAGAGGCGATCGCTCGTCTGAGGGCTTGCAATGGCCTTAAAACAGCTTTTACCGTCCCCTCTACCGTCCCCAGTCAAAAAATAAACCGGTGCAGTTGATTGATCTACACCGGTTTATGTTGCTTTTTTCGTAGCCCCACCAGGAATCGAACCTGGATCTAAGGTTTAGGAAACCTCTATTCTATCCGTTGAACTATAGGGCCTGGCTTCGAGTTGTTAGTGGTTAGTGTTTAGTGCTTAGTTTTTAGCAGTCCGGAAAACAGTGGGCAAAAGTAATAAATTTTTGGATTAAATCAGTTCAAAACGCTATCTATACCCGTGCGTCCACTGTTTCATTAAACACTAAACACTAATTTTATTACCTTTCAACCGTTAAATTCAATCTTAATCGCGATGAAATTTTATCTCATCATCATGGTTCCGGTACTTGTTGCCTGGAACTTCGCAGCTTTTGCCTTTACCGGCGAAATCATCCAATCATATTCCACCCCCGGGCAATATCCCACAGGTATGGCCTTTGATGGCCAGAATATCTGGATCGCCGACCGGAAAACGGACCTCCTCTACCTGGTCAGTCCTGCCGACGGAAAGGTCATCCGCTCCATCCCTTCTCCAGGCTACTGGCCGTCGGGCCTGGCATGGGACGGCACTTACCTATGGTGTTCCGATATCAAGGGTGGCCAGGACGTGGAAGAGCTCTACGAAGGGGTGATCTATAAGCTGGACCCGAAAGACGGGACAGTCCTGCAAACCATGCCCGCACCTTCCAAATACCCGGTGGACCTGGCCTGGGACGGTCATTACCTCTGGTGTGTCGATAATAGCTCCGACGAACTCATCCAGTTCAGTCCGAACGACGGCACCACGATCCGTTCATTCAAATCCCCTGCCTGGGAATGCCAGGGCCTGGAATTCGACGGCCTGTACCTGTGGGTTTCCAGCAGTTCTCTCAATGAGATTTACATGGTAATGCCTGACGACGGCACCGTGTTGCTCGTAATGGCCTCGCCCGGACCGGTGGCCGCCGGCCTTTGTTTCGACGGGAAATGCCTCTGGAACGCAGACTACCAGGACGATCTGCTGTACCAGCTGACCGTCAGGGACGAGGAGAAGTTCGTCCGTAAAAATGAACGAAAATCCAGGCTGGTGTATACCCACCAGATCAAGAATTTCGGCCCCGGCAATCTCCTTATCGCTGACGTCCACCTGGCCGTACCGGTCAACCGCGACAACCAGTATGTGCTGGACATTTCCTATAATATCCGGCCGGACGAAATGGTCACAGACCGCTGGGGGCAGGTCACGGCCCATTATCATGAAACCGGTATCAAACCGGGTGAAACGAGGATCCTCGAAATGATAACCCGGGCCAATACCTATGATGTGACCTATTTTATTTTCCCGGAGGAAGTGGGAACATTGGACGATATTCCGGAAGATATCAAATCGAAATACCTGGAAGACAATGAGAAATTCCAGATGACTCACCCGGTGATCCAGGATGCTGTCAAAACTGCCGTGGGAGAGGAAAAAAATCCGTTCTGGATATCCCGCAGGATCTTTAACTACATAATCTCCAAAATGTATTACGAGATGACTGGAGGATGGAATACAGCCCCTACGGTGCTGGCCAGGGGCAATGGCTCCTGCTCGGAGTACACTTTTGTGTTCATCTCCATGTGCCGCGCGGCAGGTGTCCCGGCGCGGTATGTCGGTTCGGTGGCAGAACGTGGCGAGGCAGCCAGTATGGACGATGTTTTCCACCGCTGGGTGGAAGTTTACCTGCCGAACTATGGCTGGATCCCGGTTGACCCGAGTGGGGGCGACAGCGACTGGCCACGCAACCAGGCCATGGCTATCGGGCATCTCAGCCGACGGTTCCTGATAACGACCGAAAGCGGAGGGGGATCGGAAACCATGGAATGGACCTATAATTCCAACCGCTTTTTTACCACCGAGCCGAAAACGCTGGTGAATTTCGAGCACTTCGGCGACTGGGAAGTCGTCAAATAGGTTTACGGTTTAAGAAGCCCAGGAATTAACATTTCGGTGCTTCGCACCTTGGGTACCGGGGTGAAATGCAAGCGCTATAATATTTCGCGGCTTCACCGCTCAAAATTCATTTTCTTTCTTCCCGACGTCATTCCGGCGCAAACCGGAAACTGATTGCGTGGCTTCGCCGCAGGCGATGAGGTGTTTCGCCGGTCAATAAATCAATTTCCATTCTGCATCCCCATTTTCTTCCCTTGACAATGAGATGATGCGAATTCCGCCTTCTTTCTTATTTTCCACGACCTCAGCCCCATTGCATACAATGTTGCTAAAAGTATAACCTTCCGGCTCATATATGTAAAGATCATACCGGTCATTGCCTACCAGCAGGCTTTTTCCTGAAAGGATATTATCGTCCCAATTCACTTTATCCAGGTCAAAGCCTCCGCAACTGATGTGCCGGTTCGTGGCCATCACCTGTGGATGGCCCTGCTTCTCCCGGATGCACAGTGCCTGGCAGTCGTAAGTTCTGTCGTTGGCAGGAAAGATAAGCGTTTCGCGAAATACACCGATGAACTGCTTCGTCCAGAATTCAAACACCAGGTAATCTTTCTCCTTCCTCAGCCCTAAATCTTCAACCTTCAATTTTAAATCTTCAACCTGAATTGGGCCGGTACGGCCCAGCACCATCCAATTCTCAAAATCCTTGTTGACTTCAGTGAGGTAAAGATGGCAGTATTCCAGCTGGTCGGCGTCGAACGACCTCGGCCCGCCGCCGCTGACTTCCGTATCCACCTTGCCCAGGTTGGAGATCCTGGTCGGATCCACTTCACAGACCTGCCCGGGCCTGGTGAACAGCACCGGCAGCGTGCGTTTGGCAGCCTCAGCTATATGGGTCCGGTACACCTCCGGCTTATCGGTGATCATGAAAAGCGAACCGGTGAGGCTGGTGACCATGCAGGATTTGTAAGCATCCGATGGGGTAAGTTCGATGTGATCGGGATCGTTGCGCCAGACGACATTGTTGAAGGAATTGTATTCCGCCAGGCCTCCATAGCCAAAGCCGTCGTCCCCGATCCGGCAGGCGTCGATGATGCCGATGAGTTCCGGCCGGATTCCCCAGCAGCCCATCATGTAGCTGTCCCATGAGATGATATCCCGTATGGATTGAACCACGTCGCGGAATATTTCCATTCGGTCAAGGCCCTTTTCGTTGAAATAGCCGGCATAGCTGTTATAGCCTTCATATCGCAGGTGCCGCAGGGCATCAACTTTGAAATATTGCCAGCCTGTTTCGTAAAAGCCTTTATATACCGGGATGATCAATTGTTCTATTGTTCGATTGTTACTGGCGTCCATCACATATCCGACCCAGTTGCCGCAGGCCGGTTCGCCTTTATCATTCTTAACAAAGTAATCGGGATTTTTCATCACAAAATCCTTATTGGCAAAGCTGACGTTGGTCCAGATGCCGGGTTTCATCCCTTTGTCATGGATATACTTCGCCAGGGATTCCATCCCGTTGGGGAACTTTTCATTGGCCACCAGCCACCGCTCCGGTTCACCGATGGGCGCCTGCTGGTAGCCGTCGTCGATCTGAAGATACTCCAGTCCGAATGGCACCAGTTCCTCCGCCAGGATATCGGCTGTCCTGTGAATATCATCTTCCGTAACCTTATTGAAAAAGGCGAACCAGGAGCACCAGCCGGCAACGGATTCCTCCTTGATGGGATAGGTCCAGGGCTCGTAATGCACGAGTCCCTTGTGGCACTGGTAGAAATAGGGGCGGAACCGCAGGATGATGGTGTTACCGGAGATTTCCAGCAGGTAGGCATTCCGACCGTCGTCGAACCTCTCTGGGATGATCTGGATATCCGTCGGAAAATCGGCTGACAGCAGCCAGTCGAACCGCCGGTCGTAAATGGCCCGGTTCAGCAGGCTGTGGCTCAGGCCAATGCTGTTGCGTACCATCAGAGGCGCGTCTTCCTTCCGTTCGGCCTCGCAGGGGAACGACTCATAGCTGCCATACACCGTGCAGGTCAGCATCAGCGGCTCTTTCCTGGAAACAATCTGGATCACCTGGCTAACGGCTATTCCAGAGGAATCTTCCAGGACATTAAAGTATTCCACGCTCTCCGGGTTCTCCAGGCGGCCTTGCAACAGGACGGAACCGTTGTAGGTCATCATGAGGTCCTGCCCGTCCCACAGGACATTTGCAGGGGTGTTCGGAGGAGCGGGAAAAGATTGGGAAAAGAGCACAGTCGGTAATATGATGAGCAAAATCAGAAGTTTGCTTGCCATTGTTTCTTGTTTCGAGTTTTTAGTTTCTGGTTTCTTGTTTCTGGTTTTGTAATCAGGTAGGGGGGTAAATGTCTTCACTAAGGCCTATAAAGAAATCCCATTCATAATTTTATCAAGCTCAAGCAGCGAAGCTGCGAGATACATATTGCACTGACATATAACCCCGGTACCCAAGGTGCGGAGCACCGCAATATTTATTCGATTAATTTACCCAATATAATTATTTCGATGCTTCGCACCTTATTTGATCGAATTTGCAATTTTTGTGCTACAATTATAACGCGGCTTCGCCGCTTGATCGATGCCCGAATTTAAAATTTAAAACTTAAAATTCAAAATTACTATTTCACCTCACTTCCGTTCTCCAGCAAGTCCCCGGGACGGATCAGGCTCAGGGTGCCGTCTGGGTTTTCGGCCGAGAGGATCATTCCCTGCGACTCTATCCCGCGCAGCTTTCTCGGAGCCAGGTTGATGATGAAGCAGAATTGTTTGCCGATTAATTCCTGGGGTTTGTAATACTGGGCGATGCCGGAAATGATGGTACGTTTGTCCAGGCCGGTATTTACAGTGAGTTTCAGGAGTTTGTCAGCGCCTTCTACCTTCACCGCTTCTTCAACGGTGCAAACCCGGATGTCGAGCTTTGAGAAATCATCGTAGGTGATGGTCTCTTTTTGTGGCTTCAGTTCAACTTTAGGTCCTTCGACTGCGGATGATGCGGCTTCGTTCATTTTCTTCGTGTTTAACAGTTTCTGCACCTGGGCTTCGATGGCGCTGTCTTCTATCTTTTCGAACAGGTATTCGGGCTGGCCGAGTTGGTGACCCGTTTCGAGCAGCTCCGGGTTACCTGCCTGGTCCCATTTGCGCGTGGGCAGGCCCATCATTTTACTGAGTTTTTCAGCGGTAAAGGGCAGGAAAGGCTCGCAAAGGATGGCCAGGTTGGCGCAAATCTCCAGGGAAATATGCAGGATTGTCTGCACCCGCCCGGGGTCGGTCTTATATAGCTTCCAGGGTTCGGCGTCGGTGAGGTACTTATTGCCAAGGCGGGCCAGGTTCATCATCTCCCCAAGGGCCTCGCGGAAGCGGAACTGGTCCAGGCTGCCGCCGATACGTCCCGGAAAGGTCCTGATCTCGTCGGTGGTAGCCTTGTCCGTGTCAGTCATAGGCCCCTTCTCCGGAATTTTTCCTCCGAAATATTTGTGGGTCAGCACCAGCGTGCGGTTCACGAAATTTCCGAAGATGTTCAGCAGTTCACTGTTGTTGCGGGCCTGGAAATCTTTCCAGGTGAAGTCGTTGTCCTTGGTTTCCGGGGCGTTGGTGGTGAGGGCGTAACGCAACACATCCTGCTTTCCGGGAAACTCTTCCAGGTATTCGTGAAGCCATACCGCCCAATTGCGTGAAGTGGAGATCTTGTCGTTCTCCAGGTTCATGAACTCGAAGGCGGGGACATTGTCGGGTAGGATGAAACTGCCTTCTTCCTTCAGCATGGAGGGGAAGATGATGCAATGGAACACGATATTGTCCTTGCCGATGAAATGGATCAGGCGGGTATCGGCGTCCTTCCACCACGGCTTCCAATCCCTGCCGCGGACCTGCCCCCATTCGCGGGTGGCGCTGATATAGCCGATGGGGGCGTCGAACCAGACATACAGCACTTTTCCGTCCGTATCCGGCAGGGGTACTTTTACGCCCCAGTCGAGGTCGCGGGTGACGGCCCGGGGCTGCAGGCCGTGATCGAGCCACGATTTGCACTGGCCGTAAACATTGGGTTTCCAGTCGTCCTTATGGCCTTCGATGATCCATTCGTGCAGCCATTTTTGATATTTGTCGAGCGGGAGGTACCAGTGTTTGGTCTCTTTCTTTACCGGGATGGCGCCGCTTAGGGCAGATTTCGGATTGATGAGGTCATCGGGACTGAGGGAGGTGCCGCAATTCTCGCACTGGTCGCCGTATGCTTTTTCGTTGCCGCAACGGGGACATGTACCGGTGATGTAGCGGTCGGCCAGGAACTGCTGATGTTCTTCGTCAAAGTACTGCAGCGAGGTTTGTTCGATGAATTCGCCCTTATTGTAAAGCGTGGTGA
Source organism: uncultured Bacteroidales bacterium (assembly GCA_964619555.1). Classification (GTDB taxonomy): domain Bacteria; phylum Bacteroidota; class Bacteroidia; order Bacteroidales; family JAGOPY01; genus JAGOPY01. Next base: position 183,565 of record CAZUDV010000004.1, read on the forward strand.
AAAATTCCGACGCCGTTTCGTGATGGATGGGGTTGGAGGTGCGGGAATAAATATCGAATGAGATACCGAATTCATGGAAGGATTCCTTGATCATTTCATGGTAACGGTCCACTACTTCCTGCGGAGTGACGCCTTCCTTTCTCGCCTTGATGGTGATGGGCACGCCATGCTCATCAGAACCTCCGATGAACAGGACATCTTCGCCCTTAGAACGGAGGTATCTCGCATAAATATCGGCAGGTACATAAACTCCCGCCAGGTGGCCGATATGGATCGGGCCGTTGGCATAGGGCAGGGCGGAAGTGATGGTGGTGCGTTTCCAGGATTTGTTTGCCATGAAATGAAAATTTGATCAACAAAAGTAGGAATTATCGGGTATAATTTCCGAAAAACCGGATTAACAGGTTGGGGTGTGTTTTGTTTCACGCAAAGGGCGCGTGAGGTTTTCTTTATTAAACACAATAGGCACAATAGGGCACATAGGAGGCACAATAGAATTATTAATTATTAAACCGCATTATAATGACACAGAAATATTTGAATGAATTGACTTATACCATCATTGGTGCAGCGATTCATATTCATCAGGAGCTGGGGCCCGGGTTATTAGAAAGCATATATGAAAAATGCATGGTGCATTTATTAAAACAAAAAGGGCTTAAAGTTATCTCTCAACAGAAGGTCCCGTTAGTTTTCAATGGTTTGTATCTTGACTGTGATCTTCGGTTCGATATTTTGGTCGAAGATTCCATAATCGTTGAAATTAAAGCCGTCGATTGCCTTCAACCCATTCACAGTGCCCAATTATTGACTTATCTCAGGCTATTGGAAAAACCTAAAGGATTATTGATAAATTTTAATGTTACACACATATATAAGGAAGGCCAGAAAACAATCGTCACGGATCTTTACGCAAAACTTCCCAAAGGATACTAAAGATACTATTGTGAACTCTACTGTGCCCTATTGTGCCTATTGTGTTTCAAAAAAAGTGTAATTTAATACCGATCTTTGCATTTCTTTGCGTGAAACAAAACTAAATGATAACTCCTCCATTCCTCACCCAAGGCGATAAAGTCGCCATCGTGTCAACTGCCCGCAAAATCTCCCCGGCAGACGTTTTGCCTGCCATCCGTATTTTCAGGGGCTGGGGGCTGGAAGTCTTGGAAGGGAAGCACCTTTATGCCGTTCATAACCAGTTTGCCGGCAGTGACGAAGAGCGCCTGGCTGACCTGCAACATGCACTGGATGATGAAAATATCCGGGCTGTGATCTGTTCCCGCGGGGGCTATGGGACCGTCAGGATCATCGACCGGCTTGATTTTACCCGTTTCCTGCAAAATCCCAAATGGATCGTGGGCTACAGCGATGTCACCGTGCTGCATTCCCACATACACCGGAATTTCGGGATCGAAACGCTCCATGCCATGATGCCGGTGAATTTCCGCGACCTGTGTGATTCCACTCCCCCGGTATATACGATGAAAAGAGCGCTGATGGGAATCGGGCTGGAATATGAAATACCCCATGAACCACTGAATCGCAAAGGATCCTGCACGGGGCTGCTTACCGGAGGGAACCTGTCCATACTTTACAGCCTGGCCGGTACGGTTTCCGATATCGATACCAGGGGAAAGGTCCTTTTCCTGGAAGATGTGGATGAATATTTATACCACCTCGACCGGATGATGAGGAACCTGAAACGTACCGGTAAGCTGGACCAACTGGCCGGCCTTATTGTGGGCAGCATGTCCAAAATGCGCGATAATGATATTCCCTTTGGCAAAACACCCTATGAGATCATCGCCGATTCGGTCAGGGAATACGAGTATCCGGTCTGTTACAATTTCCCCGCCGGCCATCAGGAAGATAACCGGGCCCTTATACTGGGGAGGGAGGTGACCCTGGAGGTATCGGATTCAGTTCGTATTCATTTCTGATCTTTTAACACATAGACACATAGAACACAATAGTTAACACATAGTTCAATTGTGCCTCCTATGTGCCCTATTGTGCCTTTGTGGTAAAAAAAATTATCAACCACCGGGTATATTTTTCTTTTTTCCGGATTAATAGATAGTCCCTCCCCAAACCCCTTCCGTCAGCTGGCGGAGAGGGGCCGGGGGTGGGGGCAGCAAACTATGGCTGAACACAACGAACTTGGCAAAAAGGGCGAAGAGATCGCCCTGGGATACCTCCATAAGCTGGGATATACTATCCTCGAAAAAAACTGGAGGGCGGGACGCAATGAACTGGATATCATTGCACGGGACCAAGAATTCCTGGTCATCGTTGAGGTGAAATCCAGGCAAAATTCGAGCCTCCAGGAGCCGGAAGAGGCAGTGGGCCGGGATAAACAGCAGGCCCTCATCCGGGCCGCCAATGCTTATATCTTCAAGCATAATATTAACCTGGAGACCCGATTCGACATTATTTCCATCGTTCACAACAACAAGGAAACCCGGATCAACCACATCAAAGACGCGTTTTATCCACGGCTGAGGACAAGTTAGGGGATTTGTGAGTACCTTTGCCGGGACGGTTTCTGGTTTCTGGTTTCTGGTTACTTGTTTCTTGTTAATTTGTCTGTAGGAACCAGAAACCAGAAACCAGAAACCAGAAACCAGAAACTAACATTCATGCCCGAAAAATCGCCCCGTCAACCCAGGAAACCCTTTCAGAATACTGGAAGGAGGATTGTTAAGAAGTCATCAGCCGGAAGCATGGCCAGAGGAGGAACGACGAGGGACCAGGACTCAGGAGCCGGCAGACGGCGGCCGGAAGGGGATGGCCGAATGTCGAAGAAATTTTTACCAAAACGTGGGCAGGAGGAGCAATCCGAAGGTTATCGCAGGTCCCGGTCACTAAAATCAGGTACGGATAGCGATCATCCTGCTAAAAAGATGGCAAGGAAAAAGTTTACCCGCGAAGAGGCTGGTACTGGAAAAAAAGTCCTCAGAAGAAGAATTGATGACGAGCCCAGGCCAAAACGTGGAGAAAGAAAAGTTGAAGGGGAATCAGTACCAAAGCGAAGAGGCCGGAAGATGGAAGAGGGTTCCAAACCTGTAAAGCCGCTTGCCCCGGGGAAATATCCTTCCCGGAGAGGAGTCAGGTTCAAGCCTAACGCGGAAAAGGATGGTATCCGGCTCAACAAGTACATCGCCAATGCGGGGATCTGTTCCCGGCGCGAAGCAGATGAGCTGATCAGGGCAGGTGTGATAAAAGTAAACGGAGTAGTCGTTACTGAACTTGGCACGAAAGTAATGCCGGAAGATAAAGTACAGTATGAGGATCAGACCATCTCCAACGAAAAAAAACGGTATCTGCTGCTGAATAAACAAAAGGGCTATGTGACCACTACGAAGGACCCGCATGCTAAAAATACGGTGATGGAACTCATCGAAGGGGCATGCAGGGAGCGAATATACCCGGTCGGACGTTTAGACCGTAACACTACCGGATTGCTGCTTTTTACCAACGATGGGGAGCTGGCCAAAAAACTCATGCATCCTTCTTCGAGGATCAGGAAACTCTATCATGTCGTGCTGGACCAACCGGTAAGCAAAGGTGACATACTTAAGATTGCCGATGGCATCGTCCTGGACGACGAGCGGATCCAGATTGATGGCATTGCCTATGTCGAGGATGCGAAAGACCGGCGTGAGGTAGGATTGGAGCTTCACTCAGGTCAGAACAGGGTAGTTCGGCGGATATTCGAATCTTTGGGCTACAAGGTGACGAAACTCGACCGTGTCGCTTATGCGGGGCTGACCAAAAAAGGCATTTCCCGGGGTAAATGGAGATTTCTCACCGAGCAGGAAGTAATCCGCCTGAAAATGCTCCGCTGATACCATAGCTATAATCGTTAACTTTATGCCACCAAATTTATCCGATATGCGTGGCGATCCCAGGCTTTACCAGATTTTACGGGAGCTCGGCATACCCTTCGATTATTATGAGCATCCCCCGGCTCCAACCATTGAAGAAGCCCTGAAAAACTGGAAGAACATCGATTCGACCCATTGCAAGAATATTTTTTTCCGGAATCACAAGGGCAACCGGCACTACCTGGTCATCATGGAATATTCCAGGCCATTGGCCATACATGACCTGGAGAAGAAGCTCAAACAGGGAAAATTAACTTTTGCGTCACCGGAACGGCTGATGAAATATTTAGGTGTCACACCGGGATCAGTTTCTATTTTTGGCCTGATCAACGACGAAACGGACCATGTTTATGTCTTTCTTGACGAGGTACTCAAGACAGCCGAACGGATGAGTTTTCACCCCAATGATAATACTGCCAGCCTGGTGATTCCGAGGGAAGGTTTCGAGAAGTTCCTTTCCTGGTCGGGGAATGGATTTGAGTATTTGAAGCTGGACTGACCTCACAGGTCACCTGTGAGGTCACCTGTGAGGTTGAGGTTATTCCCTGATCAGCCCCTTCCGCTTCAGCATTGCCTTGACATCCGGCTCTTTACCGCGGAATTGAACGTATAGTTTCATCGGATCTTCCGTTCCGCCACGCTCCAGGATGTTGTCGCGGTAAGCCTTTGCGGTGGCGGGATCGAAGAGGCTGGTCTCCCTGAAGGCCTGGAAAGCGTCGGCATCCAGCACTTCAGCCCAGAGGTAGCTGTAGTATCCTGAGGAATAACCTCCGGCAAAAATATGGGAGAAGTATGGTGAACGATAACGTATAACTATCTCCGGTATAAGGCCTATCTTATCCATGGATGCCATTTCAAAAGCAAGGGCATCCCTCTGGAGAGTATCCTTCAAGGTGTGCCAATCCATATCCAGGTAGCAGGCCGACATGTATTCCACTGTCGTGAATCCCTGGTTAAAATGCCTGCTCGCTTCTATTTTATCAATCAGGGCCTGGGGGATCTGCTCACCGGTCTGATAATGTTTACCGTACATTTTCATCACTTCCGGTTCGGCTGCCCAGTTTTCCATGATCTGGGAGGGAAGTTCCACGAAATCCCTTGCGACGGAAGTCCCTGAAAGCCTGCGGTAGGTGCATTGGGTCAGCATCCCGTGAAGAGCATGGCCAAACTCATGGAAAAGGGTGCTGACCTCTTCGAAAGTGAGCAGCGAAGGAGCGTCGCCCGAGGGTTTGGTGAAGTTGCAAACCATTGTGATGATCGGTCTTACAGACGAATCGCCTTTCATATACTGATCGCGGTAATTGTTCATCCATGCACCTCCTTCCTTGCTGGCCCTGGGAAAGAAATCCATATAAAGGATACCCAGGTGGGATCCGCCGGCATCTTTGACTTCGTAAGGGATCACCTCGGGATGATATTTGGAAATGTCATTCCTTTCAGTGAAACTAATGCCCCAAAGCCTGGTAGCCACATCAAACATGGTGTTCTTGACGTTATTCAATTCGAAATAGGGCTTCAGTGATTCCTCATCCAGATCGTACTTCTGCTTGCGTACCTTCTCGGCATAGTACCACCAGTCCCATGCCTCCAGTTTAAAATTGCCGCCTTCCTCGTCGATCATCGCCTGCATGGCTTGCCTTTCCTCCTTTGCTATGGGCAATGCGGCATTCCATACCTGATCCAGAAATGCATAGACATTGCCGGGGGCTTTCGCCATGTTCTCTTCCAGAATATAGTCCGCATGTGTCTGATAACCAAGCATCTGTGCTTTCTTCACCCGAAGTGAAGCCATGCGGGAGGCAATGGCCTTGTTGTCGTACTGATCGTTATGATTGCCTCGGTTGATATAAGCCTTGAAGATTTGTTCCCGAAGTTCACGCTTAGCAGAAAATTGCAGAAAAGGATACCGGGATGGCGCATGCAACGTAAACAGCCATTTACCTTCCAGGCTGTCTTGCCTGGCTGCATCGGCGGCTGCATCGATGACGAACTGTGGCAGGCCGGCCAGGTCTTCGGGATTTTCAATAACCAGTTTATAGTTATTGGTTTCAGCCAGGACATTATCTCCGAATTGCAGGTTCAGCAGGCTTAATTCCTTGTTGATTTCCCGCAGCTCATCCTGTTTTTCCGGAGGGAGATTGGCTCCCCCGCGTTCAAATTGCTTGTAGGTTTTTTCGAGCAGCATAGCCTGCTCCGCGGTGAGGCTTAGCTGATCTTTTAAATCCCAGACAGCTTTTACCCTGGCGAATAGTTTTTCATTCAGCAGGATATTGTCGTAATGGCTGGTCAGAAGTGGAGATACTTCCTTGGCAATTGCCTGTAATTCTTCGTTGGTATTGGCGCTGGTCAGGTTGAAAAATACGCCACTCACACCGGCCAGCAGATCCCCGCTGCGATCCATGGCCACGATTGTGTTATCAAAGGTCGGGGTTTCCGTGTTGTTCGCAATAAAGGCAATTTCTTCATCATGTTTTTTAATACCTTCCTGAAAAGCAGGAAGGAAATGTTCGTTCCGGATCTTTTCGAATGCCGGCGTTTCAAAGGGAGTGCCATACGCTGTAAAAAATGGATTTTCCTCAGTTTTCATCTTTGTTTCTGTGGTTGTGCAAGACGTCATCATCCCTGCAAAGAACAGGGAACACCATAAAAATGTTCTCATAAAATTTAAATTAAGAAATGAATGTTCCTACCCTTTCCCGGTCTTTTCACCTTCGTCGTGTCGGCCGTCTTTACAGCAGCAGAAAGACCTTGCAGCAACCATGCAGAAGATCCCGAGGAAAAGAAAGCTGTTGGCGATAAAAAAATAATTGATAAAATATCTGACATTAAGGAATTCGCTTCCGGTAAGGAAACCTATTATGCCTGCCAGCATGAGCAGGGCACCGAATATACCGCTGACCCATCCGAGCCAGTAAATAATGTTCGTCAGTTTCATAAAATCGGTTTTTGTTTGTTTTCAAATGTAATGAAAATTATGTGAAAATATTTGGAAAATATTAATGAATATTTTACTTTTAAACCATTGCACTTAATTAGTCAAGTCGTTTAAGTTCTATGGCCAAAGATCAAACAAAAGACAAGATCCTGTCCGTGGCATCGAAAATGTTTGCCAGATATGGATTCCAGAAAACAACCGTAGATGAAATAGCAAAGACGGCACACAAGGCCAAGGGGTCGGTGTACTATTATTTCTCCAGTAAGGAAGATTTGTTCAAGGCAGTAGTGGAACAGGAGATCGGCGTTTTAAAACTTGGACTTACCCGGGTAATCGTGGATAGTACCGATGCAACCAGTATGATCCGTAATTATATGATGAACAGGATGATACTGATGAAAAGTGCCATGAATTACCATGAAACGCTTAAGGCCGAATTTTTGGAAGAGTATGAGTTCCTTAGCCAGGTCCGCGAAAACTTTACCCGGTTTGAGATCGAGCTGATGAAGGCCGTACTGGACAGAGGGGTCAGGGAAAATACTTTCCAGATCAAGGATACCACGGCTACCGCCCAGGTCATCATCATGGCTATGAAGGCGATCGAAATACCTTTTTATCATCAGCATAAAATTACCGAATACGAACAGACCATTGTCGAATTGATCGATATACTGGTCAAAGGACTTGGGAAATAGATATCCCCCAAACAAAGATAAAATGAAAATATATTGATAAGTGAATCTGACTAAAAAACAGAATAAGTCAGAATGTTTGATTTATTACCCCTGTAGTTTTCCACCCCTCGAATTCCTTAGAAGCTTCAGGAATGGTTTTGCCAGAAAGCTCATATCATCTAACCGGCACAGGTCCTCATACATGGCTTTATTTACCGTAAACGCCAGCTTTTCAGCTGGCAGGTTATTCCTCATGGCCATATCGGTGGCACCAACGATACCACGGGGACCGGATTTTCCTTCCAGGAGGGTGAGAATCTCCATGCACCCTGAGCCAAAATCGACCGTAACCCTTGTCTCCCCCGTATAAGGCTGAAAATATTGTGCGCCGGTCAGCAGAACGCTCAACTGGTCGGGATTCACATAGAAAGTAATGGTTTTCAGATAGCTGTAGGCAGAATCCTTCAGAGGCCCGACCAATATGTAACTATGCTGCGGCACATAACGCGTGGCTGAGTCGAACCACGTAGCCATCAACTCTTTACTCGCTTTCAGGCCTTCCTTGCCGGCCAAAAAATCCAGATAGCCTTCCCGGGTCCGGGTCTGATGATCGAACCACCAGGTGCCGCATCCCCCGCAACCATGATCGTCGGCTTTGAGAACCAATGTTTTGCCTTCCATCCATTCGGGGTAGAATTCGAAAAGACAGGCCCTCTGTTGCGGTGGAAAGTGAACGAGGGGTTCGAACAGCAGCGGATCTGGCGCATCATAAACCCCTACCAGTGTGTCCGTGAGGTCGAGTTTGGAAAGCAGATAGGTTGGATCGGGAAGCATAGGTCAAGGTTTAATGTTTAATGTTTAGTGTTTAATGTTTAGTGTTTAGTGTTTAAGTCAGGGTTAAAAGGAACGGCCATGCTTTCGATGGCTCCTGATTGTTTTTACCCCGGAAGGGCCAACGGCATCCTGCAAAGTTAAATTTTCCTGAGAAGATACCTGAATGAACAATAATGATCTTCAATCATTAAATTTGTAAAAACAAGCCGGGTTTTATGCAGATACACGAAAACAAGACAGAAAACAGTTTCAACATTGGCAATTTTATACGGGAGGAATCATTGGGAGGCATACTGCTGATAGTCATGGTCATAATCGCCATGATCCTTGCCAATACATCATACTCCGATGCCTATCATCGTTTTTTCCACGATATAAACCTGGGATTTTCCGTTGGCAGTTTCAGGTTGGATAAATCGCTGCATCACTGGATCAACGATGGGCTGATGGCTATTTTTTTCTTCATGGTCGGACTGGAGATCAAGCGCGAGGTCATTGCCGGAGAATTATCGACGATGAAAAAAGCCGCCTTACCGATCGGTGCAGCCCTGGGCGGTATGCTGCTGCCGGCAATGATCTATGCCCTGATCCATATCAATAATCCCGAGACCTTACGGGGATGGGGAGTACCGATGGCCACCGACATTGCGTTCGCGCTGGGTTTGCTTTCCCTTCTGGGCAACCGTGTCCCGATTAGTCTGAAGATCTTTTTAACCGCGCTCGCCATTGCCGATGACCTGGGTGCCATACTGGTAATAGCTGTTTTTTACACGGAAAGCATCGATATCATGAGCCTGGTGATGGGTGGCAGTTTCCTGGCAGTATTAATCGTGGCAAACCGGCTGGGGGTCAGGAGGACCTCTTTTTATGCCGTTATCGGTTTCCTGGGAGTCTGGATGGCTTTCCTGTTCAGTGGCGTGCATGCCACCATCGCGGGTGTGCTGATTGCCCTGACAATTCCCGGCAGGACCAAGATCACCGAAGAAAAGTACATCGATGAGGTGTGTGTCCTGGTTGACAAATTCCGGAATGAACCCCCCAATGATGTATCCCTGCTGACGAGCGAACAATCGCACCTGGTAACGGAGATCGAAAAACTCAGCGATCACGCCAATACCCCGCTTCAAAAACTGGAGCACACCCTTCACCCGATGACCGCTTATTTCATCCTGCCTGTATTCGCCCTGGCCAATGCGGGGGTGCCGATCCAGGGCAATCTGCTAAGCATGATTGTCCATCCGGTATCCCTGGGGATCATTGCAGGGCTGGTTCTGGGTAAGTTCCTTGGGATTTCCCTGTTCTCAAAATTGATGGTATCGTTGAAAATAGCGCAGTTGCCGGATGGGGTCAACTGGAAACATATCTATGGCGCCGGTATGATGGCAGGAATCGGCTTTACAATGTCCATTTTCATTTCCAGCCTGGCATTCACCAATGCTGAAATCGAACAGATCTCAAAAGTCGGAATATTCACGGCTTCCATCCTGTCGGCTGTTATTGGACTGTTGTGGCTAAATTCGGCGGGAAGAAAATGAAAAGGGTGCCGAATTGTTTCAGCACCCTTACTTATGTTTGAAGAATATCTTTCAGATTAATAGCGGCTGCGGAAATTGCGCTCTTTTCTCGGCATTTCTTCCCTTGGCCTGGCTTCTTTCACTACGATATCCGCATTGTCGTAATTGCAGTTGTCCAGTTCTTTAATAGCCTTGCTGGCTTCAGTTTCATTCTTCATCTCAACGAATCCGAATCTCTTGGAATTGCCGGTCATCCGGTCAAAAATCACATTGGCGGAAGATACTTCGCCATACTCTTCGAATAAAGTTCTCAAGTCTTCGCTGGTCGTGGAAGGACTTAATTTTGCAACAAAAATGTTCATGTTAAAAAAAATAATAGTTTGTAAAAAATTTAATGTCGAAAACTGTAAGGATGGCAAATCTTAGTAGGAAGTGCGAATCGATATAATTTTGAACGTGGCAAAGGTAATCTTTTTTTTAATTTTATACAGATAATATTTGGAGATGACTTCTTTCGACAAAGATGAGTTTTTTATGCGGGAGGCTCTGAAGGAGGCGAGGAAGGCGTTTGACATGGATGAAGTTCCGGTAGGGGCGGTGGTAGTATGCCATGACAGGATCATTGCGCGGGCCCATAATCTCACTGAACGGTTGAATGATGTGACAGCACATGCTGAAATGCAGGCCTATACAGCTGCCGCCAATTACCTGGGAGGGAAATACCTGGATGAATGCACTCTTTATGTCACGTTGGAACCGTGTGTGATGTGTGCCGGAGCCTGTTTCTGGACCCAGATCGGGAGGCTCGTATACGGCGCACCGGATGAAAAACGGGGATACACCCTGGCCGGAACCGGACTTTTGCATCCCCAGACGGTTGTGGTTCCCGGTATCCTTGAAACGGAATGCTCCCAGTTATTGAAGACATTTTTCAAAGCAAAGCGATAACATGCAACTGAACAAGACCAATGAAAAAGCTCGGGCCAGGGCGGCTGAGATCGCTGAGGTTGCCGGATTGCTGTGGGAGAAAGGATGGGGCGAGGCCACCAGCGGCAATATCTCCGTAAATGTAACAGCTTCTTATCCCGGGATTCACCTCGATTTCCGTTCATTCCCGATGATACCGCTGGAGAGCCGGTTATCAGCCCTGGCGCATAACTATATCTTCATCACTTCCAAGGGCTCCCGTATGCGGAACCTGGCGAAAGATCCTTCTAACGGACTATGCCTGATCAAGCTGTCGAAGAAAGGAGATAGTTACCAGGTTTTATTCGAAGACCCGGAGGCTCCCCTGGAACCCTCTTCGGAGATCCTCACCCATCTCACCATCCATGACAAAATGGTAAAAGCCGGCAACGGCAATACCTCCATTGTCCATGCGCATGTGCAGGAATTGGTGGTTCTCACCCACGATCCGGCGCTTCGGAACGCTAAAAAACTAAACGATGTCCTGATGACGATGCATACCGAAACGGCTTTTTTCCTGCCGGAAGGCATCGGCTACGTGCCACTGGTGGCGCCCGGTTCCGCCGAACTTGCCAGGGCCAACCTTAAAGCGCTCAAGGACCACACCGTGGTGATCTGGGAAAAGCACGGCTGCATGGCAATCGGAAAGGATGTGCACGATGCATTTGACCGGATCGATGTACTGGCGAAAGCGGCCAGAATATACCTGGAAGTGTTGAGGTTTAAGGTTTAAGTCCGGGTATTTTTTAACCACGAAGACGATAAAGGTTTTTCACCGGAACGCAAAAAGGTAAGTTTACCCGGACTATCAAAGATCCCCAGCGGCGAAACCGCGAAATTTTTATACCAGCAAGCCTCAGCCTTTACCACGAACCCTCAGCGGCGAAGCCGCGAAATCTTTATAGCACAGGCAAATACCCTCATCACCCAAGGTGCGAAGCACCGGAATATTCATATCAAAAATATTTTTAAACAGACAGGGTATATTTCCCGAATTTCCCGATCAATAGAAAGGTGCGAAGCACCGCTATATTTTTAGCACAGACCATTCACAGAGTAATAACCAGGTGCGAAGCACCGAAATATTTATTTTATGGCAGGAACATACAAACAATGTTATTTTCATTTGGTTTTTGCGGTTAAAAACCGGGAGGCCTTAATTAAAAGAGAATGGAGAGATGAATTGGAAAAGTACATTACAGGTATTGTCCAGAACCAGGGGCATAAGTTATTGGCAATCTTCGCAATGCCTGACCACATTCACATTTTCCTGGGATATAATTTAAACCATCCCATTCCGGATTTGGTTGAGGATATCAAGACTTCGAGTAATGCCTGGATCAAGGAGAAAAAATTAACAAAATCCAAATTCAACTGGCAAAAAGGGTATGGAGCGTTTACTCATTCTCACGCTCAATTGGAAACTGTTGTGCATTACATTGTCAACCAGGAGGAGCATCACCGAAAAAAAACATTCAAGAATGAATACATCGAATTTCTCTTAAAAAATAAAATCAAATTCGATGAAAAATATTTGTTTGATTTTATTGATGGCGCAATGGATATGGAATAAATATTACGGTGCTTCGCACCTTGGGTGCTGAAGGTATTTGCCGGTGCTATAAAGATTTCGCGGCTTCGCCGCTATGGGTTTATAATAAAGGCTGAGGCTTGCTGTTATAAGGATTTCGCGGCTTCGCCGCTAGGGGTTCGTGGTAAAGGCTGCGGCTTGCTGTTATAGCTATTACGCGGTTTCGCCGCTGGGAGCTTGGAGTGCTTAATCTTCAACCTATGGAGATACGTTCCAACCGTAATCAATATATTCCCAGCTCAAATCATCTGCCTTCACCTTCACCAGCAGGAACCCTTCTTCGGTGTCCATGTAAGGCCCTTCCCACCAGGAAGCTGAAACAGCACCGGCTGTGACATAACTGGTGCCGAAGACATACAGGTCTTCAAAGTAATGAAGGTGGCCCTGGAGGACAAGCTTTAGGTTGTGATCCTTGAGGAGTTCTTCCACCTGTTTGGCGTTAACGATGATCAACCCGGAATCGTTGGCTACGGTCGGGCTTTCATAAACCTGGGAGGCTAGTGTCATTAGCGGGATGTGGGTGCTGATCACGATTGGGACTGTATCAGGGATACTGGCCAGTTGCTCTTTGAGCCAGGCCATCTGTTCCGCGTCGATCTCTCCATAATAGCCGCCACCTAAGGTGTCCTTCACCACCGAGTCGAGCAGGAAGAAGATCCAACCATGCTTATCAACCCGCTGGTAACGTGGCCCGATACGCTTTTCGAACATTTTGTCGCCGTACTCAGGGTGCGACGGATCCGCACCACTGCGTTTGTACCAACCGAAGTGCTCATGGTTGCCGATGGTATTATAAACGGGCATTTTAAACTCTTTCAGCATGCCGGTGTAGATATTGTACAGGGTATCCACACGGCTGTAAGGGGTTCCAAGGGCATCCATGACCAGGTCGCCGCCGGTGATGACGAAGTCGGGGTTGAGTTCGTTTACTTTGGCGATGGCCGTCCGGAAACCTTCGATGGCGTTCAGTTCGGGCTGGACATGGATGTCGGTAAGAAAGGCGAAAGTGAACTCATTGGCGGGTTTCTGCGGGTTCTTCGGTTCGCAGCAGGAAATGGCGAAGAGTGATAAGGCGAGGAGGTAGAGGATGTTTTTATGGTGCATTTGTGGTTGGATTTTGGACGGTCCAAGTTAGTTTATTTTCTCACAAAGTCCACAAAGGTTCCTCAAAGGATATTTCTCGCAGATCAACGCAGATTGAATCGCTGATTACGCAGATTATGGCAATGCAATATCCGCGTTGATCTGCGCTGGAATCAGCGGTTATCTGCGAGAAATCCTCTCTGTGCCCTTTGTGCATACTTTGTGAACCTCTGTGAGAAACATTAAAAATTCATCTCATAATGACAACCTTCTTCGAAACCACTCCATTTCCCGTTTCGATTCTCAGGAGATAGATCCCTGGCGGGTAATCAGCAACCGGCAGTGTGAACGAGTTTGCATTTATTTCTTTCTCCAAAAAAATCTTACCATTGGAATTCAGTAACTTAACGATTGAGATGACATCTCCATCTAAAAACCGGGTTGAGATGTCATCTCCTTTAGAATTATTCAATGAGATGTCATCTCGTATCTCAATTTGAATAAAATCACTCGCAGGGTTCGGGAAAACCAACAACCTATAGCCACCTTCCACCTCTTCCGGAACTTCTGTCAAAAGAATACAATCTTCTTCGGATAAACCGGAAATGCAGACCTCATATGGATACTCGGCATTCACCGCATAGCAGGTAATCGAAGGAGCGATAAGATAAGTATCCAGGTATTCCGGTGCATTCACTTCAGCAAGCATTTCAAAGCTGCTTCCGTCGATGCTGCGATAAACCTCATAGCTTTCCACAGGAAGGCTGTCGCGCTCAAAGAAAGCTTTGATGTTCCAATTGTAGTCCAGGTCTGGATTTATCTCGAGAAGAGTTCGCCAGGAAGGCCCCATTTGTATGAGGTTACCGAAGCTGTCGATGGCAGGCCCATCATCCACCGACATCGGATATCCGGTTATCGTGGCCAATTGGTAACCCACCAGCAGTTCCTTGGTGATGTCCACTTTGATGGGAGGATCGAGCTGGAAGATGTTCCATTCATCCAGCACCAGGTTGCCTGTAGCCTGGCAGCAGACGGTATCCCTTTCCTCCCCCGTCCAAACAGCGATATTATAAGATGCCGGACCTTCACCGGGGACGAATCCGATGGCCGTCAACCAGGCTCCCTTCAGCCCGGTAAGTTCCGCCGGGGTCCATCTTTGGGCCACAGCCGACCAATTTTCTTTCCCAGTCACCCCACTAAGGCTGCTGTAATGCACCCCGTCGTCCCATTGCCACCATTCAGCCACGGCGGGTGAAGGCACATCCCAGGTAACCTTAACATGATCAATCGAATCAGGATCCAGGACCGCTTCTACATTTTCCGGTGTTTTGCAGGATAATCGGAGGGAAATGTTGTCAATGGCCCAGTATTCGATATCGGAGGGATTTTCTCCAGTAGCCCTGAAACGAAAACTAAAAATTTCCCCGTTGTAATCATTGGTGATCTCCAGGGTATCGCTCAGCCAGCCAAAACTACCTTCCGCATTGGAATATGCTTTGACCATTTTCCAATTGTCGGTACCGGGATCATAAACCTCCAAAATAAGTTCTTCAGATCCCGTCGATTGATTTGAAGAAAGAAGCAAATCAAAGGATAGAAATGTTTTTTCAGGGAATTCAGGCATGGGCACCAGGAACTGGAAGCTTTGAAGGGATGACTCGTAGGATGATGTGATCGCATCGGTGTATAGGACCGCCGCAGGGGCAACATGACCAATTTCACCACTGACCTGCCAATTATTATCGGTCGTACACCAGAAATTATCGCTAAAACTACCTGAGGACCAGTCTTCATAAAAATCCATTTCAAGATACCAGGCACTGAAAATCATCACCGGCCCTTCCTTTCCGGATTCGCCGGTCGTTCCCGGGAAGCCATATCCGGAAAGGTCGTAGACCGATGATACTTCGTATTCCGCATAGCCAAACCAATTACATAGTTCCAGGTATTCCACAAACTCGCATATTTCCTCCCCGTTGAATTCCGTAAAATCTAATGAGTCCCCATTTTTATAAACGATGAAGCCGAGCAGGAAATTCGTGTCGGATGGCGGATTCCATTGAAGTATGACTTCATCACCCGGAACAATACCCACCAGGTTTGCGGGTTTAGGAAGATACCAGGAATGGACAGGTTCCCACACTGTATCGGAAATTCCTTCCGTGTATTCGGCTATCATCCCGCAATTGTGATCACTATTATAGGGGAAAGCATACTGGAAGGAATGGTCACTTGTCTGTCCGATGGATTCGTCATCCAGGAAGATCTTGTAATCCAGCGGCTGCTGAGCAATTTCATCCGAATAAAAATAAATATTGTCCACAGCCCAGCCGGAAGAAAAATAACCGAAGTCATCTGCGTGGAAGGCAAATTGAATAGTGCTATCCCCTACAGGGCCTGAGAATCCGGACAGGTCGACAACCTGTTCCTCCCATTCCAGGCTGGCATCGAGTTGTTTCAACATCTGCCACGTCTGGCCGCTGTCGGTGCTGAATTCCACAAACGCCCTCTGACCGTATGCACCGTCGAAGTAGGAATCAAAGCATATCTTAAAGCTTTCTGCAATGGTGAGATCCAGGATAGGTGTGACCATGTAGTCCATGCTGCCATTGTTTGACCATCCTGCTACATCGTCATTGGCCAGGCCGTAATGGCCGGCATGCTGAGGGCAGGCCCAGTACCAGAAATCCGGGGTGGTGACCCGTTGCCAGCCCACGCCAAGGCTTGAGACTGTCCATCCGGCAGGGGGGAAGGCTTCACCTTCGAAATCTTCTGCCAGGATCACAGTTTTTGGGGATTGCCATGTGGCGAGCAGGGATACGGAATCGACCCGGAATTTGAAAGGAGGAGGATAGGAGGTTTGACTGAAGACCGGGGCAATCCAGTTAAAAACTAACAGTATGCTGAGCCATTTCATATATTGTTATTTATTTTCTCACAAAGTCCACAAAGGTTCCTCAAAGGATATTTCTCGCAGATTACCGCAGATTGAATCGCTGATTACGCAGATTATGGCAATGCAATATCCGCGTTGATCTGCGCTGGAATCAGCGGTTATCTGCGAGAAATCCTCTCTGTGCCCTTTGTGCATACTTTGTGAACCTCTGTGAGAAACATTAAGTTTCATCTCATAATGACAACCTTCTTCGAAACTAGTCCTGCTCCTGTTTCCACCCGGAGCAGATACACCCCTTCCGGGTAATCCGCAAGGGGCATGGCATATTTCCGGTCTGCCATCTCAATCCGGAACATCAATCTTCCATTATAGCTGTAAAGGCTTATCAGACCCATCTTTTCATTTGCCTCGATCATTAAGAGATCGGATGCGGGATTGGGATAAACAATGAATGGCAGATCACCCTTGTCTTCCCGGATTTTCACATATTCCTCGCACACCTCATTGGAGTACCCGGACTCACAGGTATCGCCCCCATAGAAGTATAGGGCAGAAACCTGGTAACAATAAGTATTGGTTGGAATTAAAACAGAATCATCGAAATAGTAATTGTCTTCCGAATATCCTCTAAAGAAGTAATCATCTCCGGACCAGGTATCTTTCCTGTAGATCTTGTAAAGGTAAGGATTTTCAGCCGTATCGGGTGGCTGGATATAGGCCTGGATATTCCAGTTATAGTCGAGCGAGGAATTGAGTTCTAACAGGGTGTGCCAGCCGCCAAAATTGATCATGTTTCCATATCCGTCTATAGCAGGGCCGTCATCGCATCCGGCAGGTAAACCCGTTGTGGTGCTGACATGGTATCCCACCCACAATTCCCGGGTAATGTCAATGGTTACGGGACTATCCAGATCAATATTGTTCCATTGCTCAATATAAGGATCTAAGACCGGTTGATCTATGATCATAGTGTCTGCTTCCTCACCTGTCCAAACCCTTATACGGTAAGAAGCCTCGGTTACTTTCGGGAAAAAAGCAATGGCTGTCAGGATGCTGTTTTCAAACTGGGACAGTTCATCTGGGGTCCACCTGGCTGCCACATCGAATTCAGCGGCCGCTCCCGTGCCGATTTCGTAATAATTTTCACTGTCATCCCAATGAATCCAGTAAGGACCTATCCCGGCGGGATCGGCCCATGTCAGCTCAAAGGCCTCTAATGCGGCATTCGCATAGACTTCAAGATCACCCGGCGCATCACATTCCCTGTAAACATGAACATTGTCTATATACCAGCTAACAATATCCAGCGAATTGGATCCCAGAGCCTGGAATCTGATCTTGAATACCTGGCTTAGCGCATGTTCTGTCAGGTCAAGGTGAAAATGATCCCAGTCAAAACTACCGTCAGCATTTGAAACATCCATCAATGTGATCCAATCCTGGAAATTCCAGTTCCAACTCTGAACCAGCATTTTTTCAGCCCCGGTCGAATTGTAGGAATCAAGTTTCATATCAAAATCGAGGTAGATCTTCCTTGAAAATAAACTATCGCCAAGAATTGGATAACTTTCAAGGCTGATACTGTAGTTAACCTGGGTAGGATAGAAGCCGAAGGCCGCTGAAGGGGACGGATTGCCTTCCTGGTCGTCGATTATCCAATTCACGGTGTCGATCGTCCAGTAATTGGTCTCAAAACTGCCGGAGTTCCAGTTTTCTTGGAAATCCAACGGCAAGCCATATCGGATCGTATATTCAGACAGAATGACCTGGCTTTCGCCATACTCCCCGGGAAAACCGAATGGCGTCATATCATAAACCGCTGTTAATCCGAATGTCTTTATGCACGGTGGTTCGCAATCCGGGATATAATAAGTTGTTTGCTGAGTCAGCACATCAATTTCTTCCCCATTCAGATACACATAATAACCCAGAAAATTAAAGGGGATGTTTCCGTTGATATCAAGCGGAGGACAAATAATGAGGGGCATTGATCCCGTATCAGCCTGGTAGAAGCAGGATGGAGGATAATTGATATTGGTGTCGAAGTGCCCGGCAACATTCGATACAACGTACTCCGAACAACCACCGCCATAGTAATGTTCTTTGATGCCATAAGCGTACCAGCCATAAGCCAGGCTATCCCATTCGAAATCCGCGTAAAAATGTAAATTGGTCGTATCGAGCTGCAGGGTATCTCCGAGCAACGGTGAGCCATTCGGGTCAAAATTGGAGAACCGGTCGACCTGGTAGGTGCTGCTGTCCGGTTCAATTCCTGTGATCCAGGCCCGGATCATAAAATCCTGGATATCTGAATGGACCCATGGATTGTCACCGAATTTCATATAACTGAGGCCGTGGGTCGGACTATCTGTGTCCACTCCGACCGGGGCGGCACCCGGTGGGGATTCCAGTTGTCGGATGGCAATGTAAAAACTACCGAACGTAACAATAGCGTTCAGTCCTTCGAAAGCTATGGTATGGTAATGGTTTACCGTGACAGTGATGGAATCCAGGGCAGTGCCGGGCAATCCGTATCCTCCATCATCGTCAAATACGATCACCCTGAAGCTCGTTCCAAGGAATGGGCCGGGAAAAGAGCCATCTCCCACATAGATCTCCCCTCCGACGACCTTCCTGGCATAGGTGGCGGCCGGAAACCTGACGGCGCTCATGCCGCCGGGCTGGGCGAATACGAAATAATCATCCGCCTCGCCATCATCAAAGTCAAACTCCCAGAAAAAGGTATTCCAGTTCCAGTTGACCTTGCACCAGGTATCGTTGTCCATGACCCGGGCAGACACATTATTCAGGGAATCAGGATCGGAAAAGGGCCGGGGATCCTGGTTTTGCGCAGGCAATATAAATCCATGCAGGAGGAAAACCAGTAGGATGTCTAGGGAGTAAAATATCTTCTTCATGGTTTGGTTTATCAGAGAAGATGAAGAATTATCCGATGGGTGACGGGGATGTATAGAAGACATTCGTAAATACAAATTGGTTGCATATAAATTTATTTTTTCGCAGATCGCGAAGATTACACGGAATATTCACGGCGAAATCAGCGAGAATTTAAATCACAAAAATTTCCTAATATTGCTGCTATAAATATTTATTGTATGCTTCGCATTATACCTTCATTCCTGTTCCTCTGCCTGGCTTTCCTGCCGGGCTTTTCGCAATCTGTCACCGATCGCCTCGCCGCCGTCAATGCCTCGGATTACCCGAACGCCAACGTGGTGGCCGTGTTCGACAGTACCAGGGCGGATGTGCAGGAAACCGGCCTGACCTATGTGAACATGCACCGCCTCTACAAAGTGATGACGCCGGCCGGCGCACTGCAGCTGTCGGCGGTTAAGATCGATTACGATCCGCTGTCGGCGTGGGTGGAGATTGAGAAGGTGGTGGTGCATAAGGGAGGGGCCGGGGGGACCTCACAGGTCACCTCACAGGTCACCTGTGAGGTCCTCGATTACCCCGCGCCCGCCCGTGCCATATACTGGGGTGCCCGGGAGAAAATGATTGAAGTGGGCCGCCTGGAACCGGGCGACGCCGTGGAGGTGTGGTTCTTCCGCAAGGGTTTTACATACGCGCTGCTGGCCGGCGAAGGACCGGACGACGACAGCAAGTACATCCCGCCGATGAAGGGGCATTTCTATGATATCGTGCCCTTCTATTCCGACGACCCGATCGTGGAAAAGGTATACCAGGTGGCGGTACCGCTGGATAAGCCGGTGCAGTACGAGGTGTACAACGGCGAGATCCGGTCATCCGCCAACAGAAAAGGAGAAAAGATGGTGTACACGTTCTCCAGAAAAGATATTAAGCCTATGAAACGCGAACCGGGAATGGTCGATTTTTCAGATGTGGCCCCCAAGGTGCTATTGTCCACCAGTCCCGACTGGTACGCCAAATCCATCTGGTTCTACGGCGTGAACGAAGACTTTGGCAGCTTTGACTATACCCCGGAGATCAAAGAAAAAGTGGATGAAATATTGCGCAATGCGAAATCAGAAATGGACTCCATCTCCCTGCTGACCCACTGGGTGGCCGACGAAGTGCGCTACTCAGGCATTTCGATGGGCTGCGGTGAAGGCTATACCCTCCACAAGGGGGAAATGACCTTTACCGACCGCTGCGGGGTTTGCAAGGACAAGGCCGGGATGCTGGTGACCATGCTCCGGGCCGCGGGGTTCGAGTCGTACGCCGCCATGACCATGGCCGGCTCTCGCATCGACTACATCCCCGCCGATCAGTTCAACCACAGCGTGACCGTGGTGAAGCGGAAGAACGGGCAGTATGAGCTGCTCGACCCCACCTGGGTACCGTTCATCCGGGAGCTGTGGTCGAGCGCGGAGCAGCAGCAGAACTACCTGATGGGCCTGCCCGAAGGCGCTGACCTGGGCATTACGCCTGTTTCCCCACCCGAAAACCATTATGTTCAGATCTTTGGCACATCAAAATTATCTGAGGAGGGGACTCTCGAAGGCGAACTGACCATCCGTGCCGAAGGGCAGAGCGACGGCGCGATCCGCCGTATGTTCACCGGTTATTACAAGGACCAGTGGCACCATGCCTTGGAACAGGAACTGATCCGCGTAAACGTAGCCGCTGAGCTGCTTTCGGTGGAGTACGGCGATCCCTACAAATACCTCGAAGGGCCCATCAACATCACGATGAAGTACCGCATCCCGGGCTATGCCCTGGTGAACGGCGACGAGATCATCCTGAAGTCGTTCATTGCCGCCGGCTTCATGAAGCGCGCCCTCGGGCATTTATACGTGGACACGCGCTCCGAAACCAGGACCTACCCGTTCCGCGACCGCTGCTCCCGGCAGGTGGTGCTGAACGAGACCATCAGTCTGCCCGGCAGCTACAGCATCGTCTACAAGCCCGAAGCGGAGGCATTTGCCGATGCCACGGCATCTTTCGAAGGCAGCTATGCCCTGAGCCCTGACAACAAGAACCTGCGGATGAGCCAGGCGCTGAATTTCCACAAGCGCATCTACGAGCCGTCAGAATGGCCTTCTTTCCGCAAAGCCACCCTGGCGGAGACCAAATTTATCGATGAACCGGTCGTTCTGAAGAAGACGGGCAATTAGGTATTTTGAATAACCACTGAAGCACTGAGAGCACTCAGGGGCAGTAATTCCCAAGGAATAATTTTATTGACCCTGTCTTTTAAATTCATAGGATCGTTATTTAATTCGCATTCAGTTAATCTGAATTTAAAAATTTTTTTAATTTTAGTGGCATAGCGAATGGATGATGAAGAATTTCTTTGCACTTATCTTATTGATTGTACTTTTTAAATCGTCATTTTGTTTTAGTCAGGATTTCTGGGAGGAGGTGATTCTTCCTGATTCAATATATCCTGCGCATGTAAGTTTTAATAATGATTCTGAAATATATCTTTCCTCAAGTGATGGATTATACAAGTCAAACGATGGAGGTTCGTCCTGGAATTTACTACTTAGTTATCCTGCCGGACTGAGTACAATTAACAAAGGCGAGGATGAAATTCTTGTAGGAATAGATCCACAAGGAAATTTATTTCATTCTCTTGACGATGGACTAGCTTGGGATACAATAATTACGGGTATTCAAGGAATATGGTTGAAATTAATTCAGGATAGCTTATTTTTCAGCTTGGATTGGGGTTCAATTTATAAATCCAATGATGATGGTATTAATTGGATCAAGGTGGTTTCAACTGTAAATAGCGAAGTCTTCAGGGACATTATTGCAAAAAATGATACTATATTTACGGGTTCTGTAAGTTTTTTAGATCCAACCGGGGGAGGAATATATCAATCCCATGATCAGGGTGCGTCTTTCACGCAAATCAGCCTGCCTGGATATGGAGTTTCCTCCTTTGCTCTAGACAAGGACAGCAATTTGCTATGTGGTGTGAATTTCCAATACAATTATCTTGCTTATGGAGTTTTCCGATCTACTGATAATGGATTTACTTGGAACAATATTTTGCCCGGTCATATAGTAACTTCATTGGCAATGGATATCAACGGCGGAATATATGCCGGTTGTGATAGTAATTTCGGTCCGGAGGGTATTCAGTTCTCTTCCGATAATGGATTAACATGGTCGTCCCTAAATAATGGACTACATGATAATGCTTCAATAACTTCGCTGGTCATATCCCCGGATGGATTTATCTATACAGTAACGGAAGATCCTTCCATATTGTACCGAAGCGTTAACCCGATAGTTCAAATTAAAGAGGAAAGACCAATTGAGAAAGCAATTATTGTTTATCCAAATCCGGCACATGCATTTTTAAATATAAAATTGAATGAAAAGATACATTCCATAGTAGACTGGCATGTTAGGATTGTCGATGCTTTGGGGATTACAGTATATGATGAAAAAGGACATTCGGATATCGCAGGTAAAGTGATTTGTTCAATTCAAGATCTGAATAGTGGATTTTACACGGTAATTGTAGCAAAAGATAAAGAAATATATTCTACCTCTTTTGTAAAATACTGATATGTTGAATTTCATTCTTTTAATATGTTAAGACTTGAACGCATTATAGCTACTGTATTGTTATCATTTTTTCTGGGGAACCAATTATTCTCCCAAGAATTTACTTTACCTGCTTTCATTGATGACATAACATCCTGTGATATCGATTTAGATGAAGATATAGACATTATATGCATATGTCAGATATTAAATTACGAAAAAGATTCCATATTTATTTTTTATAACAATGGTGTAGGTGGTTTTCAAAGAAAAGGTTATCATTATCCGAATAGTGGCTTTATTTTATGTGGTTGCATGGATGGAAATGATTTTCCGGATTTAATCACAAGGTTATCTTTTAACGTCTTTTATGCACCCAATAATGGATTAGAAGGATTTGGAGAGATGGTAACAATTGACGATAATATGGGAGGAAATTTATCAATAATTTCAGATGTTAATATGGATAATTGGAATGATTTGATTTTTAGTGTTACGGATTATGAAAATTGGGGAGTTTATAAAAATATCGACGGCTTACAATTTGTCAAGGTAATTATTCAATCAGGTAGCTCCACTACTGAACCGGGTGTGGGATTTATAACGGATGATTCTTTACCGGATATAGTGCTGAGTTATTCGGCATTCGACAGAACTTCAGTACATGTAAACAATGGAAATCTTAACTTTTCTGAAATTGTCCTAGAAGATAATTTTAATTATGAAACGCCTGTCATGAATCTTGATAACCAGGGAACTGATGATTTTGCATTTGTTAATTATGCTACCAATAAGGTAGCTCTATATAAATATCTAGAGAATAACCAGTTTGAGTTACAATCAAATTTTTATGCCTCAGGTACATATGGAATAGATTCCTTTATAGCTGATGATTTTAACCAGGATGGCTATGATGACTTTGCCATTAGAAGATGTAATTGGTACGAATGTACAGATTCCATTTATATTTATTTTAATGATCATAATTGGTCATTCAATCTTAATCAGACTCTTTATATAGGTGAATGGAATTGGTACAAGGCACTTACTGAGGATCTGAATGGTGATTTCTTTCCGGATATTATTATGAAGGGGTATAATGGCAATAATATATTGACCCTTCTATGGAATGATGGAAATGGAAATTTCAGTTTTGAAAATCCAGTGAAGATTGCGGAGATCTCACCGTTATATTGTGAACTTGATGTTTTCCCAAATCCTTTTATCGATAATCTTACTATCAAATTAAACACAAATCTACTAGAAGATTATTCGATATTTATTAGCAACATCTATGGTAAAATATTAAAATCTTTTTATATAAAATGCAGTGAATTAAAAAGCAATAATAAGATAATATGGGATGGAAAAGATGATAATAAAAGTGCCTGTTCGCCAGGAATTTATTTAATTACCTTAAAATCAAATTCAGATCAGGTTTTAAAAAAAGTGATAAAATATTGAAGCTCAAAACCAAACCATATGAAAATTAAATATTTTTTAATGATTCTGCCAATCCTACTGTTTAGCACACAATTAAAAATTGCAGCTCAAGTCAACAAAGATCAAGCTATTAACATTATCAAGTCGAACCTGAACAATGAAGAACTTCAAAATTACAATGTACTGATATATCCCCATCTGATTCACAGTCAGGAATTCTATCTTTCACCCTATCATGTTTTACATTCAGAATATGATACGTCATGGTTGTTTTTTATAGATATGTATCCTCTTACTCAATGGGATCATATTTGCAAGTATATTTTCCTGGATGAGCAAACCGGAAATTATACCTCGATAAATTACAGAATCCCGCCACAGGATTATTGGTACGGGTGGGAATATATCAACTCCCCATATCCTTATCCTGTCAATAATCCTATTGATGGCAATAACCAGGGGGACAGCAATATAGCTAGCCCTGATCCGCACAAATATGCTGTGTTTATTTGTTGGAACGAAAATGAAGCATGCAGGTGGAATAATCTCAGTCATATTTATTGTGGAATCAAACGAAATTTTGGATTCATAGATGAAAATATCTTCGTCTTATCCGGGAATGGTAATTATGATTCTTTGCTGAGCTATAATTTGGATAATTTCGGAGATGAACAGGATTTTGACGGACCTTGCACAAAAGACAGCCTTGTGGATGTATTTACTCATTTAAGCCAGGTAATGACCGATGAGGATCTTCTATTTGTTTATGCCACTACACATGGAGATACGATTGAAAATAATACTTCATTACTTAGACTCAATGGTCAAGATTCAATCATTGATTTCGAACTTGCAGCACTAGTTGATGATATTCATTGTTCCCAAAAAATATTTGGAATAGATGCGTGTTTCTCAGGTGGATTTGTCGATGACCTCCAAGGAAATCATACTATCGTACAAACATGTGTAAGAGGTAATATTGAGTCGGTGATTAGCCAGGGACTTGGATTTCATGATATGACTTTCTGGTGGGGGACAGCACTAAGGGGTTATTATCCATATAGTTTAGAATATCCATATGATAATGGTCCGAAAATAGGTGAACATGATAGCCTTTATATTTTTTCCAGTATTGACTCGACAGATTATAATCCGGACGATACATTGGGAGGTAATAATGATGGTTTTATTCAATTTCAGGAAGTATTTAACTTCGCTTCCAGATACGCCTCAGATATCAGAATTAGGAACGGTCAGAACTATATTGATGATGGCTTCCGGGGTGATCTTCTAACCCTGAATGGCATCGAAGGCCGGGTGGATACGAGCCAGAATGTTAGCGGTTCATATCTGATCGGCCGAAAGCTTACCATTGCACCAAATGTGACGTTATCGAATAATCTTAACGCTAATTTTTATCTCAACGATTCTTCAGAAATATACGTGAGTGAAAACGCCTGTTTCAATCCATACGGTTATTGGACCAATATTTTAGGTTGTTCGGGTCAAAGCATTATTAACGTAAAAGGAAGCCTGAGATCAAGTGTTATGGATTTTAGTGCAAATCCTGGCGCATTTCTGACTATTCATTTTGATAATATGAATAATGACTATGATTTGTCATACTTTGATTTCAATAATTGTCTGGTATCCGGAGCCGCCAAATCCCTTTCATTCGATGAAAGCACATTTTCCAATTCTTCTATAAATTTTATCAGAGGGGACCTGGTTGTTGACGACCGGAATGAATTTATCAATAGTACGATAACATTAACAGATCCAGGAACGCATTCCTCATCTTGCACTATCATCGGGAATTCTTTTGAAAATGATACAACAGTCGCAGAACAAGCCGTAATAACACTAGAGGATTATTGCAATTTCCTTATCGAGGACAATGAAATATTTTATGATGCAAACCGAGGTGTCGAGTTATTCTATGCCGGATGGGATGCTTCAAGCGAACATGCCATCAATGACAATACCATTCAATTTACAGGAACCCCTTCCGTTTCAGTCGCTGAATTAGGCATTCATGCCTATTATAGTAACGTTGATATTCATAATAACAAGATCCAATATAATGACTATGGAATCACAGGCTTTCACCGGAGTGAGCTGACTGTAAAAGGAGATTCTTTGGCACTGGATATAGATAGCACACAGCTTATAGGAGATAATACAAAGAGCCAGTGCCTGTTTAATATATCCACATTTCCCACAGAATTTCACTGGAATGTCATTCGAGATATTTCTATGGGAGATAAGCCATTTATAAAAGTGGTCGAATTCGATGAAATGATAGAAGATACAAGCGAAGTGAAAGATTGGTTTGGTGATTCGACATTTCATGTGGAATACAACTGCTGGGTCAATGATACAAATCCTGAAGATCGGCTGGTGCCAGTTGGAGCTTATATCTGGAGACCGGCCTGGTGCCCGGGTTCTGGCCATCTCCGGCTGCAAAATGAGCCAGAATTGATGTATTACACTGCTTTATCTGAAATAGAAAATGATAATTATTCTGTTGCTGAGTACGGATTTAAGCAAATCATCGCCGATTATCCCGATCATAAATACGCGCAGGCATCCCTGAAAGGATTGTTCGCATTGAATCCGGCTCTTTATGATACAAATTTTTCATTGCTTGGAACCTATAGTGATAGTCTGTCTAATAATCCCGCAGACAGTTTGCTGGGCACTACAGCGAATTGGATCTCCATCCATTGTAAAATAAAGAATAAGCAATATCAACAAGCAATTAACGCATTGGATTCCGTCATTTCAAATGCAGGGAGCCTGGCAGACTCAGTATTTGCCCTGATTGACCTGAACTATGTTTACCTTCAAACTCTGAACAATTCAACTCTAAAATCAGGCTGCACCATAAAAAATGAAAGTATACTTGCTAATACAGCTGAGACCTATCATATAAAGCGCAAAGACTGGATTGAATTGCTTTTTAAAGAAAACACAGCCCATTCAGATGATGACATCTATTCCTTGCAGAGTGAGCCAGAACATCTACCGGTTCAATTCCGTGCTGTTTATCCAAATCCAGCAGCGAAGCAAGTGAACATTTCATTTGAAGTATTTAAACAAGGGACAGTTGAACTTAGTCTCTATTCCATCACTGGTCTGCAATTGCTTAATGTCAATCTAGGGGACCTGTCATTAGGGGCATACTCGAAATCATTATCTTTGGCTGGCTTCCCGGAAGGGATGTATTTGATCACATTATCTGCCAACGAAGCGAAATGTGACCATGCCAGAGTGGTTCGAACGAAATAACTTAACTTATTCAGAACATCATTTTTATTTTTATGAAAAGCCGCATTTACACCCTGATTATTGTCTCTTTGTTTTTTATCCATCAACCTTCATTAGTCGCCCAGCCCTCCGACCAGGACGCCGAGTACATCAAGCTCATCAAGGAATACACCCTGAACAAGGACGGGAGCTACGATTTTCACTATCGAAAAGAGATCAGGCTGCTCACGCATTTTTCCTTCCACCGGCTGTACGGAGAAACGTTCATCGTTTACAACCCGCAGTATCAAACGCTGAAGATTAACGAAGCCTTTACGGTCATGGCCGACGGGAAAAAGGTGGTGACGCCGGAGAATGCCTTCAACGAGGTGCTTCCCGGCTTTGCCCGTGACGTGGCGGCATATAACCACCTTCGGGAGATGGTGGTCACCCACACCGGCACGGAGGTAGGAGCGGTAATTACCCTGGATTACACGATCCATACCCAAAGCGGTTTCCTGCCTTTCCTCTTCGGGATGGAAGAAATTGGGGAGGCCTCGCCGGTGAAGAACCTGGAGATCATCGTCCGCACCCCCGCGGAGGTCCCCCTGCACTACAGGTTGCCAAACAACCGCACGGCACCGGAGATCACCGAACTGGCCGGCCAGAGATCCTATATCTGGTTGTTCCGGAACCTGCCAGCATTGCCGCGCACCTCCAACCAGGACCCGGACCGAAAAGCCATGCTGCAGTTCAGTATCGCCAGGGACATGACCTTCGCGTTTTTCTCATTCGTGAACCAGCCGTCTTTCAAGGAAGACGCCGGGGCCGATGCGCAGAAAAGGGCAGCGGCGGTGACAGAAGGCAAGGCCGATGAATTGGACAAGATCCTGGCCCTTCAGGGGCTTGTCATTGATGAGCTGAAGCTTGTCGACATCCCGCTGGCCTATACCGGTTACAAGGTCCGCACGCCGCAACAGGTGTGGCAGAGCGCCAATGCCACCCAGCTGGAAAAGGCCATCCTGCTGTCGAAACTGCTGGTGACCGCTGGCATCAATGCCTCCCCGGTGGCGACAGTGCCCCACGGCTGGTTCAACGCCGATATGGGCAATCCAGCAGCATTCGACGGTTTCCTGGTGCAGGTGAACCCGAAGAAATCGGGCCGGCTCTATCTGTCCGTCACACAGAAACAATCGCAGAACTACATCTACGACCTGCTGGACAAGACTATTATCCAGCTCGATCCGGCCATCGAATCCATGCGGACATTCTCCGAAAAACCGGAGACCAACCTGCTGCAGATGGATGCTTACCTGAAGCTGGCAGATGATAAGAAACTTTCCGGCAGCTTAGGGATCAGGACGGAGGGCATGGTGAACCCGTATTTCAGGCTTTACAAGGATTCTTCCTATGTGAAGAACATGCTGACCGGCGATATTCCTGCTTCGCAGATGGACAAGCCGGTGATCACCAGCCTGACCGGGCTTAAGACCACGGCAACCGTAAATATCCAGCCGGCCGCCGTCAAATCCGACTTCAGCGGCTACCTCGTCATTGAACTGCCCCGGTACAAAACCGGATTCGATTCGTGGAACCTTTCCCAATTCATGGGATCGGGCAATACGCCTGTGAAACTGGACCACCACCTGTGGGAAAACTACACCTACAGGATAGAAACCCCTACGGGGTTTTTAATGGTTACTCCGCCAATGGACCTCACGTTCAAAAATATCCTGGGGGACCTGCACATCAGCATTTCGCAGAAGGGGAACGTCATCACCATCAAACGGTCCTGGGAACACTCGCACGATGTGATTACCAGCGACAACCTGGATGATTTCCGGGAGATGATCAAGGCGTGGGAGAACCCGAACTGGAGGAAGATCGTGCTGAAAGCTTCTTCAACACAATAGGCAATTTCAAAGGTCATGTAATATGTGGTATGTGGTATGTGGTATGTAGTAAGGGATTTTTTAGCTTTTCCTTCCTTAATAATTACCCCATACCACATACTACATACCACATTTACTCACTTTCCAGATTCGACTTAGCTGTTTTCCTTGTTGCCATGAAGATTGCAATAAGTTCTTTGCACTCTTTCAGGTCATGGATAATCGTTTCCTCATCTTTAAATAACTTTGATTCAGTAATAACCTCCAGATTGACTTCCGTTTCCTTTAATTCCTTAACAACGAGGCCGATCTTATGGATAAAATCCTTCCTGGTTTCGGCCATTTGGGCCTCGCCATAATTCAATGCCGCCGATGTTGCCGACCTTACAATTTGGGAATACATGTGTTTTGCTGCAAAACATGGCTTCAATGCCCGTTCACTTTCCACGATCCCGGCGGAAAACTTTACAAGTCTCTTTTGTAACAAGGGTTTCATATCTTCTTTTCCTTGTTTATCAGAAAACAAGCAAAATATACCCGGTGGTGTTGATAAAAAGATTAAGCAATGTGGTATGTGGTATGTGTTATGTGTTATGTAGTAAGGGATTTTTTAGCTTTTCTTTCCTTAATAATTACCCCATACCCCATACTACATACCACATTTACTCACTTTCCAGATTCGACTTAGCTGTTTTCCTTGTTGCCATGAAGATTGCAATAAGTTCTTTGCACTCTTTCAGGTCATGGATAATCGTTTCCTCATCTTTAAATAACTTTGATTCAGTAATAACCTCCAGATTGACTTCCGTTTCCTTTAATTCCTTAACAACGAGGCCGATCTTATGGATAAAATCCTTCCTGGTTTCGGCCATTTGGGCCTCGCCATAATTCAATGCCGCCGATGTTGCCGACCTTACAATTTGGGAATACATGTGTTTTGCTGCAAAACATGGCTTCAATGCCCGTTCACTTTCCACGATCCCGGCGGAAAACTTTACAAGTCTCTTTTGTAACAAGGGTTTCATATCTTCTTTTCCTTGTTTATCAGAAAACAAGCAAAATATACCCGGTGGTGTTGATAAAAAGATTAAGCAATGTGGTATGTGGTATGTGTTATGTGTTATGTAGTAAGGGATTTTTTAGCTTTTCTTTCCTTAATAATTACCCCATACCCCATACTACATACCACATTTACTCACTTTCCAGATTCGACTTAGCTGTTTTCCTTGTTGCCATGAAGATTGCAATAAGTTCTTTGCACTCTTTCAGGTCATGGATAATCGTTTCCTCATCTTTAAATAACTTTGATTCAGTAATAACCTCCAGATTGACTTCCGTTTCCTTTAATTCCTTAACAACGAGGCCGATCTTATGGATAAAATCCTTCCTGGTTTCGGCCATTTGGGCCTCGCCATAATTCAATGCCGCCGATGTTGCCGACCTTACAATTTGGGAATACATGTGTTTTGCTGCAAAACATGGCTTCAATGCCCGTTCACTTTCCACGATCCCGGCGGAAAACTTTACAAGTCTCTTTTGTAACAAGGGTTTCATATCTTCTTTTCCTTGTTTATCAGAAAACAAGCAAAATATACCCGGTGGTGTTGATAAAAAGATTAAGCAATGTGGTATGTGGTATGTGTTATGTGTTATGTAGTAAGGGATTTTTTAGCTTTTCTTTCCTTAATAATTACCCCATACCCCATACTACATACCACATTGATTAAACCCTATATCCCAGAAGTGTTAAGATTCCCCAGGCTTACTGTGATCGTGCGTTTGCTGTCCACATTGCTGTCGGAATAGATTTGCATGGAGATCTGCAGGTGCAGGTTGAAAATGTTGATAAGCGTTTCTTTCGACTGGATCTGGCCGACTTTCAGGATATCGGAATTGATGATGCCGGTGCGGCGGTTGGAGGCATTGCTGTCGAGGATCTCGTTTTTTCCTTCGGTGAGCCATTTGCGGTCGTAGTCGAGGAAGTCGTAGATGTTGGCAATGTCGCTGATGGTGAGCACCTGGAGGTTTTCCAGCCCGTCGATACTGATCAGGAACCAGTCGTAAGCTTGCTGGTCGATGAGGCAGCGGTTCAGCGTGTCTTTGTCGAGGATGCGGGCGTTGTTGATGATGGCGCTGCCGTAGTAATTGTGATCGAAGCGGAAGAGGGTGTCGTAGCTGATGGCATAGCGCAGGCTGAGGCTGCCAATGATATTCCGGAGCTTAGGGAAGAGGTGATAGGAATTGTAGGCCCGGATCACCATTTCGAAGTTGATGGCAAAGAACAGCGCGTGCATCGGGGTTTCGAAGATCACAAAACCGCCGTCGCCGGTGCTGATAAAGGCATTGTTGATCCTGTCCTTGGTGTATTTCTGGAAGATGAACTGGTTGTTCTCCAGGCAAAGGCGGATGGCTTTCTCGAAGAGTATTTTGAACAGCGGCGGGATCAGGACCTGTTCGAGATGCTTATAGAGGCCATAGCGGTAAATATCGATGCCAAGCACGGACCGTTTGCCGAATGACCGGAGGTCGATATAATCGGAGACGGCTTCTTTCAAATCTTCGCTATCGGGGATAATGTTGACTTTTTCGAAGATGGATTCCGTGTCGTATTGGCGCAGTAATTCCAGCAGTTCGTCGTAATAAAGATGCCGCAGGTGGTTTT
The DNA here is from genome assembly GCA_964619555.1 of uncultured Bacteroidales bacterium. Classification (GTDB taxonomy): domain Bacteria; phylum Bacteroidota; class Bacteroidia; order Bacteroidales; family JAGOPY01; genus JAGOPY01. Next base: position 215,677 of record CAZUDV010000004.1, read on the forward strand.
GCATGGGGTCAGAAATTTTTGCAAAGATACTATTTAGTTCCGGGTTCCGGGTTCCGGGTTCCGGGCCGCTAACCGCTGACTGTTGACTGCTGACCGCTGACTATCTAACAACAACGAACTTCCCTTTTACCAACCCATTTTTCTGGTCTTTCTCAACTACCACGTACAAACCCGATGACAAACTGGAAATATCCAGCGTGACCATACCGTTCGCAGAAACTGCTACCTTTTGTAAAACCTTCTGGCCAAACAAATTATAAAAGGCCAAATCCATCATTCCATCATGAATATTATCCGGAAAAGTCAGTAAGATCCAATCCCTGGCAGGGTTTGGAGAGATTTTTATGGTGGATTCGTATACTTCTTTGGTCGGGATTTCATCAATATTCACAAAGATATCGCACTCCAGATCTATTGTATCCAAGGTGATCTGGTATGGGCATAAGCTGTCATAAGTCATCGGTTGGGTGTAGAGGGTATCATCTTCCAATTCGGAATTCATTTTCCAGAGGTAGATATCCCAGTTGCCGTCGACGACATAGTTTCCTGTCACTAAGATTTTGTTATCCTGAGTTTTGCAAATATCCTGTGGTTCTTGTGATGAATTCAATAAGAGTCTTCTATTAAATACTTGTCCCAAAGTATCGATTTTAAATATTTCACTGTAATCAACACCTGAAGGGATGATTAGAGAGTGCCAGGACAGTCCGATCAATAATACGGAGTCGTTGAAAGCACAAATTGACCTGGCCTCACCGGCATAAATTGTATCTCCCATGAGGTACTCCATATAATAGGGAGTCCCCTGATTATCGAATTTAAAAATTGCAGGAGTAAAAGGCAATCCTGTCGTTAGGAAGGCTCCAGCGCTATAAAAGTAACTGTTCGAAGATTGTTCAACTTGATATACACCACCAGTTCCACCTTCCCACATCAGATCCCAAATTTGGATTCCAAGTGTGTCGGTTTTTATCCAGAAGGGTTTTAATCCAGGGTGAAAGCATTGACCCGTTATTAAATATGTGTTATCATTAGCCAAGTACAAATGATCACCTTCTTCATTGTAGATCAATGTATCTTCCTGCGCAAGACGCTGTATCCAAATGGGTTCACCGTATGGATCCATTTTGACCAGACATATTCGCGCATAGGTTTGTCCTTCACCATAGTACTGGAGCATTCCAATATAAGACTCATCTGCAAGTTGGATTACACCGGTTCCATAGTTTTGATCCGGAGATTTAAAAACCTGGCACCATTCAATTTCTCCACAAACGTCTAGCTTAATGAATGTCGGATCATAATTGCCGGAATATTTACTGGTACTAGCAGCAAGGATCATTCCATTATCAATAGTTATTTTTGAATCTGTGACTCCATTCGAGTAAATTCCATTGCCGATTTGTTTATTCCAAAGGATATTTCCGTTAATATCAATTTTTATGATCCAGTCATTCAATGGCCAGCCTGTATTGGTATAAGTATATGCTGATAATAAAAATCCATTGTCATATGTTTCTTCGATTCTGGCAATTGTAGCATGAAAATTATCTCCGTATATTTTAGGCCAATTCTGGGCTAATATATTTTGATGCAGACAATATATAATAATAACAGTAATAAGTGAAGATTTATAATAGAATGGTAACATGATATTCAATATTTGTTAATTACTTGGCTTAATAATTGGCTTTTGTGAATTTCCTCGTCTCAAGCAAGCCCTTGCTAGTATATAAACCAACTATATAAATTCCATTTGAAAGGTCTGTTATATTTAGAACTATTTGATTTTTCCCTGCTTGAGCAATATAGCTTTTAATCAAGTTGCCTTTAATATCATAGATTACAATGTTTCCACGATTATTTATTCCAAGATCATAAGAAACAATAAGATAATCTCCGGAGGGATTCGGGAATAAATTCAGGTAGTAATTTTGGGGATCAGTTACAATTTCGTTTGGCAAGCGATATATTGGACCTAAGGACTTGGATGCATACGGTATAACAATTGTTTCAATATAATTATAATAACCTCCATTGACCAGCAATCCTCTTGCATGTGCTGCAATGTCTGGATTTCCTTCGCCCATCAGGTCAAAAAGATTCTGAACGGAACTTGAATCAAGACCTGAAGCAAACCAATTGCTATCTTCCATAATTTTCAAAATCCCTAAATATGATTCGTATTGATCGTGAATCACAGCTTGATGGCTATTTAAATCATATTGAAGGGGAATATTGTGGAGAATTGTGAATGCATGTGTCGTATCCTGATCATACCAATATGCAAAAGCTAAATCATACTTTGATTGCAAACCATGTTCGTTCTCAAGAAATGCGATGACCGAATCGAGAGGATGGATGACATTCGTATCGAGCAAAAATTCACGAAACAAGTCCGCTTTCGCTTTGGACCGGATTTGTTTCCAATGCTGGATTTCAGCTTCCAGTAACTCTTTGGCCCCAAGTATCTTTTTCCTTTCCATGATCTGAGCCATCATATATTCTGGCATCGGTTCGAAACGCTCATCAAGGGTGCTAATAACTTCATTGGATTTTGCCGAATGCGGATTAGCCTGCAGGATATCACGGATCATGGCGTTAGGCAAGACATCTTCCTTATATATTGCTTGCCTCATCACTGTATCAGACAAATAAGGAGAGTTATCCAATAATTCTTGCTGTAATTCAAGTCCTTCATTAGGCATGCTGGTCATCACTTCGAAATTCAATTCTTCAGTGTTACCGCCATCAATGAGGGCATGTAACTCGTCGGACAAAAAAGTTATGTGATAATCGGCGTTCAAGATACTCAATCTTGGATCGGTATAACTTTTAAGGCTATCTTCCAACAGACCCGTTGGGCATGCGGTTTCTTTTTCATACCCTAATAATGTCCAACCTTTCAGCTCAATAGTTTCCTTTGTATAATTACTATCAAGCGGATGTGTTAGTGGATTTAATTGTCGACGATGATGCACATACCAAAGATTTTCCCCCTCATTAAGATAGTTATAATTTCTAAGATTCTCATGGTCAGCCGACGAGGAAAAATATGAGAAGATGTTCCCTGCCGGGGCATTGTCTGATATGGAATCGTTGGGATTGCCCTGGTATTTGTTTATCCCCTGGTGTGAACCTGTTGGAGGATCTTCTTCGGCAACAACGACAAAATCATTTAAGTTGTAATACATATCGTTGCATTTCAAACAAAGTCCGAGCGTATCCCGGTCCCTGTTCTCCCCAATGCAATAAATCCCAACGGTGAGTTTTAAAAATCTGTTATTGTATATTTCATTATTTCGCGGCCCGGAATTTTTGACCCCTAATCCATAACAGGAGGGTGTGGAAGTAAATAAGTTTGTATCCGGGTCACTATAGATATAATTGTCTTCAATATGATAATCGTTGCATCCTTCCAGGAATAATCCTCCGGTGAACCTTTCAGCGCTAATGCCGGTGATTTTAGATGGGCATAAAATATTGTTCGATAAAATGGAAAGATTATGGATGCCGGATAAGGAAACCCCAAGCAAGTTATTTTCGAATATTATTTCCTGAATATTCAATGTCCTCACAGAATGGCAATTCAACGCTTTGATACCGTATTCCAATCCTATAAATTTGCATGTATCCAGATCAACGCAGGGAATGGTCTGAGGTGTATTGCAGTATTTTCCAAGATAGAACTGAGCATCGATTCCGGATATTCCAGTGCCTCGGACCACATGTGGAAAAAAATTAATATCACTTTCATTTATAAATAAACAACCTAAAAACTGAACACCATAAATATCCTTGATTTCAATATGGGCTTTCGGGGTGGTAACTTCATACAGCTCATTAGTGGTTACAAACTGACATTTCTCGAAAACACCTGAATAGGGCAGCTCATGACCGTCCCACTCGTTCTTAAATGGGGCTAAAAGGATGTCAGTTTCATTATTTCGGAAGATTGAATTTTCAGCATGAATGATTCCGCCGCTGCCCGTATAGTTAGGATCGCATAAGACGCAATGGTTGGCAATGCCATTTTTTGCATATTCAATTACGGCTGCGTTTTCAACGATTATTTTTCCAAAATATTCATCGAAATACTGAACCGTATCACTGCCAAGAACCTCGATTCCTCTCCATAATTCAGGGCACGCTTTAGTTAGATGCCCTCCGTCTATGATGAGTTCTCCGCCTTGTTTAACCACAATCTTTGCCTCAGGTGAAAATGCAACATAGGATGTAATGGTCAGGCAAACGCCTGAATCAATCATTATGGTATAGTTTACAATAGCCGTATCTGACCAGGTCGTGTCTGATTGTATGTGATGAATTTCCGGATCATATGTCAATAAGCAACTGCAATTGTAATTTTCATCATAACCTCCCACAAATGGGTCATTGTCATTGCAGTCTGCCGTATCCGGACTATTGCAGTTTTCCGGTTTTGGGCCTATCCCCCAAAAAAAATAACCATCTCCATCAAGATCCAAACAATGAGTCTCTAATTCCTCATTTCCTTGATACACTGGGGTTTCAATACTTGTGGCATGGAAGGTTGTATCGATTCTTATATACCCAAAACCCTTCATACCCCATCCGGTTCCCCAGCTATTTTTAATCAGCCACCAAACTGTGCTATCAGAACAATCAAATAAATACCCAGCCAGGTTTGCCGAATGCCTGCCCATTGCATCTTTTGTATGAATATAGTCCAATGTGATCGGGCCATTTTTGATAAGCGCTGTTCTTAAACTGTCAAAGTTTTTGTAATCTACTCTGATCGAGTCTTTGATCTTTATCCTGTATTCTGGAGAAAAACACATATGATTACATTCTAAGATGGGACATTCCATTAGGAAACACGAATCATCCACAATGCCGGTATCACGGATATATTTCAAAGCCTGATCATCATGTCCACTTTCGCAATCACCAGATGAGGCGCATGATACTAATTGTTGTTCGGAAAGATCAAAATCCAGTGAATCATTGGCATATAAATTCGATATTACTTCCGTCAGACTGGTAGCGCTGAAGGCCCAACAAGTTCCCATCTTCTGATCTTTAACCGAAGTAAACCATCCCGTCCCGAGAGAATCTCCGTCCCAATAAGGAGAACCAGGATCATTTGCTCCATGACGATCCCGCCAGTCAAAGCTTCTTACTAAGTCGGGATCAACTTTTGGATTCGGAACATATCTGTTATATTCAAAAAATCCTGAGTGATAGTATTCAAATCCAAATAGATGATAGGCTTCTCCAAACATCTCTTTTTTCTGATAATAATATTTCGCAACAATATCATTATCTGCCGCAACCCATTTCATGCCATATTCCGAGATTCTCTCATTCATTAATTCTATTTTCTCCTTATCACGTGCTCTCTTCACACCAAACTGAAGCTGAGGCAGGTTATCCTGGTATTCGGAATCATAGAATAATGACTTCAGGTTCAATGTTGCATCGATGATTTGAATTTTCACTGACACCGGGTTTAGTTGGTCCAGGAAGCACGTTTCGTCGCAGCCGTTCTGGATGCTGACGAAATCAATTTGGGTGATTAAATGATAAACTTCATAGATCATGTATTCCGGGCTCTCCTGGGAAGTCAGGATCAATCTGACAAGACTGGTATCACTGTTTAAAGTGATACCAGTCTTCCCAGCTCAAACGGGTAATCCTTTCCACTTGATCAAAAGGAAATATTTCACAGGAAGAAAAAATCATCGTATCCAACCTGATTTCCTGGCCATAAGTCTGTTCTATAAGATATGAACTCATGAGCAACAAGCCTAACGAAATTACAATCTTTTTCATGATCATTTGGTTTTTGGTCAATAAAAGGAATGAAAATAGGGATGGAAGGAGGGAAAATCCAGGAAAAGAATGACTGTAAAAAAGTAAAGTATACTCTCTCTCTCAACAGGATCAATATGATTAAAATTGATCTGCATTTTAGTTGGGTTGATTGGGGACGAATATTAATCAGTTAGATATGGGAAATGTAATCATGTTTTGGATAAATAATTATTAACTGATCAAATGAAAAATATTCAACACTAAACACTCAAAACATAAACTTTAAAACTAACGCATTGCCCTAGCCATGATCCCCTCCCGAGAAAACTTTCTGCAATGCGACGCAATGTCATGGGAGGAGAGATATTGCATAATGTCCACCCTTTCCTACAATAAACAAACCCCTACGGCGTAATTCTGTGCAAATCGCCCGTCGCCCATATGAACATGAGCCCATATGACCGTGTTCACCAGCTTGCTTGTCCCATTATTAATAGGAATTATACCTCACGACCTCCTCCATTCCTTTCCTGTTCTTTTTCCTCAAGGGATAATTCTCCGGCGCATACCCCAGCGTGATCAGCAGCCCGATGCGCTTGCCTCTGGGGATCTGGAGCAGCTTTTTGACTTCTTTCTCGTCGAACCAGCCGAGCATGCAGGTGCCGAGGCCATCCTCGGCGGCCTGGAGACAGAAATGCTCCGCGGCGATGCCGATGTCGATCAGCGGGTATTCGCGGTTTTTCAGGTAAGCGCCGATCTGGGCCGTGGCCGTCATCTTTTCGATGATGAGGGCGATGATCACAGGTGCCTGTGAGACAAAGTTATTGAAGGTCGACAAGGGGCCGATAGTGGCCTGTGCGACCTTTTTCACTAGCTCCGGGTCATCCACCACCACTACCCGCCAGGGCTGGCTGTTGCTGGCGGATGGCGCCAGGCGGGCCGCCTCGAGGCAGCGGTGCAGCTTTTCGGGTTCAACAGGGCGGCTGGTGTATTTCCGCACGGATTGACGTTTTTTGATCAATTCAAGAAAAGAGTGAGGTATCATATTATTTTATTACACGAAAATCCACAGAGGAGACACGAAGTTCCACGAAGAATGTCTGTTAATGTCGCGAGCGCAGCGAACTCATGTCCATTTATGTCAGGAGTGCAGCGATTTAATGACTATTTCTTCCCTAAAAGCGCAAACATATTCTTTTTATACGCCTCCACGCCCGGCTGGTCGAACGGGTTCACGCCGAGCATGTAGCCGCTGAGGCCGCAGGCCAGCTCGAAGAAGTAAATGAGCTGACCGAGCGTATACTCATTGATCTCCGGCACCTGGATGTGGATGTTCGGCACGCCGCCGTCGACATGTGCCTGGAGCGTGCCCAGTTCCGCCATCTGGTTCACATAGCCGATGCGTTTGCCGGCCAGGTAGTTCAGCCCGTCGGCATCGTCGTCGGCCTTTGGGATCGTGAGGGTGTGCCGGCTCTTTTCCACAGACAGGACCGTTTCGAAGATGTTCCGCATGCCGTCCTGGATGTACTGGCCCATAGAGTGCAGGTCGGTGGTGAAACTCACGCCGGAGGGGAAGAGCCCTTTGCCGTGCTTGCCCTCGCTCTCGCCGTAAAGCTGCTTCCACCATTCGGTGAGGTAGAAAAGATTGGGCAGGTAGTTCACCAGGATCTCGGTGATCTTGCCGTTGCGGTAGAGTGCATTCCGCCCCGCCACATAGGCCATCACCGGGTTGTCGGCGACCGTCCCGGCTTTCCGGGCAAAGGCTTCCATATCGGCCGCGCCGCGGACCAGTTCCCGGATGTTGAAACCGGCCATGGCGATGGGCAGCAGTCCCACCGGGGTCAGCACAGAATACCTTCCGCCGACATCGTCCGGGACCACATAGGTCGGGTAACCTTCCTTATCGGCCAGGCCTTTCAATGCTCCTTTCTGCTTGTCGGTAACGGCGATGATGCGCTGCCTCGCCTCCTCCTTGCCGTATTTGGCTTCCAGGTGGTTCTTCAGGATGCGGAAAGCGATGGCGGGCTCAGTGGTGGTGCCGGATTTGGAGATGACCACCAGGGAGTAGTCTGTTTTGTCGAGGATTTCGAGCAGTTCGGCATGGTAATCTTCCGATAGCTGATGACCGGCATAGATGATGTAGGGAAAGGGCTTGTTTTCGAGGATATCGTAGAAATGATGTCCCAGCGCTTCGATCACCGCCCGTGCACCCAGGTAGGAGCCTCCAATTCCCACTACCACGAAGATTTCAGACTTTCCCCGGAGCCTGGCGGCATCTGCTTCTACTCGGCTCAAAAGTTCCGTTTCCGTCTTGGAAGGAAGATCCACCCATCCCAGAAAATTACTTCCCAGGCCGGTCTTGTTCAGCAAGCCGGGATAATACCGGTCCATCTCCCCCTGCATCGCCATCACATCCGACTCAGGAACAAAACGGTAGATATTGGTCAAATCGATCTTTATATTGTTCATCTTTATGAAATTAAATGAAGTGCGAAATTAGCAAAAAAAAGTACGGTCCACTTTCCGCAGACCGTACCCCCAATAAACCAAAAACCAAAATTATGAATCAGACTTCTGTTGCGCAGATATAACCTGACGATTCATATGGTCAGATTACAGTTACAAAAATATAGTGCAAAAATCCTGCCAACTGTTAACGAACATTAAGATACGTTAAAATATGTTAAACCCCCTGCTATACCTCTATAATTCAGTATTTTTGCCCGTATGAAGCGCCAGATGATCCTGCCCGCGGTAATCGTTTTATCCATCGCCCTGACCGGTCTGATGGTGATACAGGGTTATTGGATCCGGAGCGCTTACCGGGTAAATCAGTCTAATTTTGTCAGGATAGTGAACGAAGCGGCCCTGGATGTGATCCTGACCCTGGAAAAACTGGATCTGGCGAGGAAGATCGGTCAGACCCTGGAACTGGAGGCTCCTGACGAAATAACCGTTGTAAAGATGGACTCCATAAACCAGATATTGCTAAAGGAAATGCGATCCATTTCCACCCGGAAAGACCTTGAAATCTTTTATAATAAGTTCTTCATGGCCAGGGAGTTGATGGAAGACAGGATGATTTACCTGGACGACAAGATGCAAAGGACCAGGGTGGATGCTGCGGAACTGGATTCCCTTCTCCGGCTGGAATTAGAAGACAGGAGCATGAAAGCAGGCTGGGTTTCGGCCATCTATAATCCTTACCATAAGGAGCTTATCACACTTAATGGCCGGGATTATGAAACCGAACTCCAGGATTCGAAGGTCAGCTTTCATTTCGAGCTTTTCCCCGACGATATGCATGCCCACCCGGATTTCCTGTTGCTCTATTTTCCCAATGAAAGAAATTACCTGATCGGGCAGGTCTGGCCGCTGGTAACGGTTTCCTTCATTCTCATCATCATCATCATTCTCTCCTTTACCTATACCATCATCATATTCTACCGGCAGAAGAAGCTGAGCGCGCTGAAAAATGATTTCATCAACAACATGACGCATGAGTTCAAGACTCCTGTCTCGACGATTTCACTGGCCTGTGAAGCATTGAATGACAAGGATATACAGAAATCCGAAGAGCTCTACCGTTCGTATATCAACATCATCAGCGAAGAAAACCGCCGGCTGGGGGTAATGGCGGAAAGGATCCTGCAGTCGGCCAGGATGGAAAAGGGGGAGATGCAGCTAAACAGGGAGTTGACGGATTTGCACGAGATCCTGTCGGAAGTGATCCGGAACATCGGCATCCAGATCGAGATCAAGGATGGCCAGATCATCAAGGATTTCAATGCCAGGAACAGCATGGTGGAAGTGGACCGTATGCACCTGGTGAACGTGGTGCAGAACCTGATGGACAACGCGAACCTGTACACCCCTGTAAAACCGCAGATCATTGTATCGACGAGGGACGCAAACGACGGGGTCATCTTCTCCATACAGGACAACGGGATTGGGATCAGCAAAGCCGACCAGAAGAAGATTTTTGAAAAGCTTTACCGCGTACCCGAGGGGAATATACACAATTTCAAGGGATTCGGACTTGGGTTGAGTTATGTTAAATTCGTGGTGGAGCAGCATGGCGGCACGATCAGGCTGGAGAGCGAACTGAAAAAAGGCACGAAATTCGATATTTTCCTGCCGCAGAACCATCAAAAATAATGGCACATGGAAGTCAATGAACTGAAAGTATTACTGGCTGAAGATGATAAGAACCTGGGAGCGGTGCTGAAGGCCTATCTCGAAGCGAAGGGCTACCAGACCACCCTTTGCGTGAATGGCAAGGAAGCGTACGATATGTACAACAAGAAAAAGTACGATTTCTGCATCGTCGACGTGATGATGCCCGTCAAGGACGGCTTCACGCTGGCGCAGGAGATCCGCAAGCTGGACAAGAGGATCCCTATTCTTTTTTTGACGGCCAAGTCGTTGCAGGAAGACAAACTGAAAGGTTTCGAGATGGGAGGCGACGACTACATGACCAAGCCGTTCAGCATGGAAGAATTGCTGATGAGGATGAAGGCCATTCTCCGGCGGGTGAAAGAAGGGGGGAGCGAGGGAAGGTCATCGGTTTACCGTATCGGCCGGCTGACTTTCGACCATACCCGTCAGGTGCTGACATCTCCCTCCGGGGAGACTAAGCTGACCAGCAAGGAAGCCGAACTGCTGCGGCTGCTCTGCGAGAATGCCAATGATGTGCTGGACCGCAGCGTGGCGCTGAACCGGATCTGGCAGGACGACAGCTACTTCAATGCCCGCAGCATGGATGTGTATATCACAAAGTTGAGAAAGTATCTGAAAGATGAACCTTCCGTGGAGTTGCTGAATGTCCATGGGATAGGGTTCAAGCTGGTGCTGCCGTGAGAGGTCATTAGCTCGCTTCGCTCGCGACATTGAAGGACATTAGCTCGCTTCGCTCGCGACATTAAAGGACATTAGGCCGCTTCGCTCGCGACATTGAGTGAAGGTTGCCCAATTAGTGACCCGGCCCTATTTTTTCCTGGTTTTCGGCGGATACGGATCAAACCGGCAAACCGGCCCGAGTTCGTAGCGGGGGTCATCCAGAATCTCAAAGAGCAGGTTCGAGGAAATGGAACGGGACGTATTGGTCAGGACGATGATAGACTTCTCCTGGTATATATCCCGGATGAAATAAGTCCGGAAACCTTTCCACCAGCCATAGTGAAAGACTGTTTTCGGCCGGTCGGCTTTCAGGCGCCAGCCGAAACCGTAATTGTCGCGCCAGTCCTTGAATTTGGGACTTCCTTCTTTAAATGCTTCCTCAATAGTAGCCTGACTGACGAGGATATCCGTGTACAATGCCTGGTCCCACCTGAAGAGATCCTCTACGGTAGAGTATACCCCTTTGTCGCCCACCACGCCATTCTGGTAGAAATTTTGTTCGGGCCGCGGCAAGCCGCGGGATCCGCGGTGTCCGCAAACTCCGACCGGAACGAGGTCAGTTATAGTGTCCCCGGGTTTCAGGCGGTAAATGAACGAGTTGTTCATTTTGAGCGGGTCGAAGATATTTTCCTGCACGAAGACCTCGAAAGGTTTGTCGCTGATCCGTTCAACGACGGAAGCCAGCAGGGCATAGTTGGTGTTGCAGTAATCGAAGCTGCCGTCAGGCGGGAAAGCCTGTTTGATATCATTTTGCTCCATGATCCGTATCATATCCTCATTGGACAGCGGTCTTTCCTGTCCCCAGTACTCATCGGAGAAGTGCATATAATCCGGAATACCAGACCGGTGATTCAGCAAGTGACGGATTGTGACCCCATGGTACGGCAGTTCAGGAATGAATTTTCTGACCGAATCATCGAATTGCAAAAGGCCATCTTCCTTCAGGATCATCACAGCCATCGCGGTGAACATCTTGGAAACGGATGCCAGTTGAAAAGCCGATTGGGTGGTGAGTTTCTTTTTGGTCCTGAAATTATCGTACCCATATGCTTTTTTAAAGACCAACCTGCCTTTTTCGGAGTAGAGAACTGTGCCATTGAAGCCGGTTTTTTGCTGCAATCGGGAGAAGATACTGTCAATGATATTGGCTTTAGCGGAGATGATTGTTTGATCGAGGTCGGTAAAAATGCTGTCTGCAGGAAATAGGTGGTACTGTCGAAACCGGGGTGCTTCCTGTATTTTACCGGCTGACCAGACTATTGCGAGGGTAATGCCGAATGCAAATCCAACCGGGAGGATCAGGTAGCGGAAGAAGTTTCTGAAGAATCGTTTCGATGCCATAGTTGAATGGGGGCAAAAATAGTTTTTAATTTTCGTCCTACCACTATAGTCGTAGTACGAAAAATACAATCTTATCTTTGTTAAATATTTAATCACACATTATGGAAAAGATATACCCTGAAATTGTAACTAATCTGCCTGAAGCTGAAATCAAATTCAGTGGCGTGCGTGGATGGCTTTCCCAGGGTGAAGGCCACCAGGTTGTTTTCATGGAAATTCAACCCATTGGTAAGATACCCGACCATGCCCACGGAGCACAGTGGGGTATTGTGGTGGATGGTGAAATGTCATTGACCATTGCTGGTGTTACGCAGACCTACCATAAAGGCGATCATTATTATATTCCATCTGGTGTTGTACATTCTGCAGAATTTAAAAGAAAGACCTATGCAATTGATTTCTTTGCAGATAGAAACAGATATCCTATCAAGAATAAATGATCCGATATGAAGATTGAACTCTTGCAGGGTGACATCACAGAGGTTAAAGCCGATGTCATTGTCAATGCAGCAAACAGCTCTCTGCTAGGTGGAGGCGGTGTGGATGGCGCGATACACCGGAAAGGTGGCCCTGCTATCCTGGCTGATTGCATGAGAATAAGGGAAGAGCAGGGGGAATGCGAGACAGGTCAGGCTGTGGTCACTTCTGCTGGCAATCTTCCGGCCCGCTACGTCATCCATACCGTAGGTCCTGTCTGGTACGGTGGCGCTTCAAGTGAGGATGCCCTACTCAGGAACTGTTATCTCAATTCATTGCAAATCGCAGAAGGACTGGGAGTTAAATCCATAGCCTTTCCTAGTATCAGCACTGGGGTGTATCGGTTCCCGAAGAAACGGGCTGCTGCAATAGCCGTGAAAGCAGTGAAAGACCATTCTTCAGAATATGTTGGGATTGAGAATTTGATATTTGTTTGTTTTGATGAGGAGAATTATTTGATATATAAAGATTTACTTGGATTGTAGGATGACATTTTTTTTTGTGTTCAAAAACTCGTCGGACCACTATAGTGGTAGTACAATTTTTTAAATAAATTGCGCCATGCCTTATGATGAATATCTCACTGATCGAATTGCTAAACTACTGGAAGAAAAGCATATCCCTTTCGTTTTAAAAAAAATGATGGGGGGCATTTGTTTCATGGTACATGATAAAATGCTGGCCGGAGTATTTAAAACAAGGTTGATGGCACGGATAGACCCGGTTCTGGAACAAGAAGTCCTGGAAAATGAACATTGCTCCATGCTTGATTCCACGGGGAAGTCCATGCGAGGATTCATTTATGTGGAACCGGAAGGCACCGATATGGACAAAGACCTGGAATATTGGGTGGGTCTTTGCCTGGAATATAATCCAAGGGCAAAGGCCAGTAAAAAGAAATCAGCAAAATCTTAGAGATATGAAAAATCTTATTGGATTGATCGGAGGGACAGGGTACGCTTCGACAGTGGAGTATTATACCATGATCAATGAGAAAGTCAATGCCAGACTGGGTGGTTTTGAGTACGCCGGTTGCCTGGTATATTCCCTCAACTACGGGGAGATTAATAAACTAAATGATCAGGATGATCTGCCTGCTATCTATTTGATCATTCTGGAAGCAGCTAAAATATTGCAGAATGCAGGAGTAAATTGCATTGTTTTATGTGCCAACACTTTACATCTTTTTGCGGACCAGCTGGAAAAGGATGTCCCTTTGCCATTGATCCACATTGCTGAAGCCACAGCGCTTAAGATCAGGCAGGACTCTTTTACAAAGGTTGGACTGCTAGGTACAAAACGTACCATGATGAACGATTTTTACAGGTCCCGTCTAAAACGACACGGGATTGAAACCCTCGTGCCTGAAGAACCAGACCGTGATTTTGTGGAATACTCTATCCGGCAGGAGATGGTCAGGGGAATCTTCAAACCGGAGAACAATTCCAGATATCTTGAGATCATAGGCCGGTTACATGATAACGGCTCCCAGGGAGTAGTGCTGGGCTGTACAGAAATCCCATTGATTGTAAAGCAGGAACAGACCAGTATCAAGCTTTATGATACGTCGGAGATCCATGCGGAAGCTATTGTGGATTTTTATGTCCGATCACTATAGTGGTAGTACGACTTTGTAATCAACACAAGTCCACCACTTTATCCTTAATAAAAGCCCGATTTTCAACTTGTCCTACAATTTTTTCAAGGATTGTAAACCACCTTCCTCATTTCTGACACCTGACCGCTGCGGTCATGAAAGACTGCCACGTAACTTCCGCCGGCCAACCTGCCTGGCACCCAGGTGACCTCCTGGCGACCGGCTTCAATGAAAAAAGAACTCACCAACTGCCCCGTCTCACTCAGGATCTTCAACTCCCCGCCAGATTCGCTGTTCAAACTGATCATAAACCGGCTGGAAGAAGGATTCGGAAAAACCTCAAGCCGTCTTTCCTCCGGTATGACCTGCCCCGTTGTTCCTACAGTCGATTCCTTCACCGCCAGCGTGTACTCCCCCTCCTGCAAATGCTGAACCAGAATGTTCCCTACATTCCACGGCCCGATCTTTTCAAAAGTTACCTCCTGCCAATCCTCCCCGGTCCCCCTGCGGTAAAGGATGACAACCGTATCGGCCGACGAAGTGATCAGGGTATTGTCAAGATACCCGTTTGTCGAATAAAAAAACTTGCCGGTTGCATCAAAACCATCCGGCACAATTCCTTCAACCCGCCAGTAACGGTAATCCGAAATTCTTAATCCAGGCACAGCTTCCCGCAAACTATCCGGCGGCACCCAGTTATGAGTAACCTGTATGAAAGCTGAATCAGCAACACTCAGGACTTCCATGCTGAAAAAGGTCTTATCGAATGAATAATTGCCCGGCAAATTGATCGTTTTATAGTTGTCCGTCGTGGCATCGCACATCTTTTCATCAGGATCGACGAGCGCCACAGAAGGGATAAATGGCACCATCAGCACCGATGTTCCGGTCCCCCCGTCGAAATAGACCGTTTCCGTGTAACGGTTCCAGTTATCGTCCATGAACATGATCTCCACCCGGTTGCCCATCCCGGTAAATGCAGGCCCTTTTCGCTTCTGCCTGGCGTACACGGTAACGTCGTACAAATCCTGCCGGTTCTGGCCTACCACGAAAGAATCGACGGAATAATGAGGAGTGCCGGAATTCAACACGAAATTGTCGAAGAACCCGTTCATATCAATGCCGGTGTGACTGGTCATGAAATCACGCATATCATAGGATGATGCCGGCTGAAAAGCAAATTCGTCTATGAAAGCCCTGAGGGTACCGAAAAACAGGCTGTCGCCCAGGTAGAACCGTAAAGCCTGGCAAACCGTCGAACCACGGTCATAAGCGCTCATACCATAAGTGTATTCCTGGGGGATCTGGTTAAGCGGGAAATAGCTTCCATCACCACTGTTGGTATGGCAGAACTGCAATACACTGCCATGCTTCGATCGGATGGCATTTTTATAGGCAATCTCGTCACTATAAAGCGCCAGGGCATAATACATCCCGAAAAAAGTGGCCCACCCTTCGTTGATCCACATCTCCCCGGCGGATGAACAGGTCACCTTGTCGCCCATCCACATGTGAGTGAGTTCGTGGGCCATCAGTTCTTCGTTCGAAGTATTTCCGGAGATGGTGTTATGGGGAACGAAAATGTTGGCGGCATGCTCCATTGCCCCGATTGCCGTACCGGTATAACCTACCCGTTCCCATGAATATGGGCCCATGGAGTTTTCAAAGATCTCCAATATCTCCTTAAGATGTATAAAAGTACCTTCCACTTTGTTGGTATCCTGGGGCCTGACATAAATATCGACCGGAACCGCACCATTGACTCCAAAGAACGTGTCCGAAACAGGAAAATAGTGGCCAACTGCCAGTGAAGAAAGATAAGTGGGTATCGGGCGACTGAGATTCCAGTGATAAGTAATGGTTCCATTGCCGTTATCAATTTCCTCCACCAGCTGGCCACCGCACACAGCCATTTTTCCTTCCGGCAGGGTGCAATAAATGTCGTACGTAGCGCGGTCCGTGAAATTATCCACACACGGGTACCAGCTCTTTCCCAGGTTATGCGGAATGGTGCTGATCCCTACCCCCAGGTTAAAAGCATATTCACCCGAGAAGTGAAATCCTCCCCAGCTCTCGTGGAAAGGCACCCCCTGGTAGTCGATCCTGACCTTTGCCGTGTCACCGGTCTGCAGCGGATTTTCAAGAGGAATGGTAACCAGACTGTCGCCCTGGGTGAAATTAGTCACCGGGGCATCGTTCAGCCACACGGATGTGACGGTAAGCTCGATGAGTTCCAGGCTGATCTCCGCTAAGGCATTGCTGAGCGGTGTCAGCCAAACCGTGGTCGAGGCACCGATCGTGTGCGCGGCAAAATCGATCTCATGGATGCGGATCTCGTATCGGATGGCATCGAGGCTGTCGGCAGCGCTTGGTACAGCGCAAATCCATTTACTGGATGGTACCAGTAATACCAATAATAGTATAAGAGTTTTCAAACGGTTAATTTTTGATAATACAAATCTCATTATTCATCCATTACGAAGTGAAGTTACATTGAAATTTATTAATAATCCTGTTTTGAAATGGCCTATTTTCATGTAAGTCAATATTAGTGCCCTCTATCACCAAAAACCTGAAATATACCTGCCCTCTTCATCAAAGTCTTTCAAAAAACCCTACCTTTGAACTTTCAAGAATTTTTGTAAGCTCATCCCCATGAAGATCTTTAAAAGCAAGCGTAATCTTCTTTTCATTGCCATCGGTGCGGTCGTCGTCATCGCTCTGGTGATTCTTGCCGTCAATAAAGGCGAGGATAGAAAAGGCATCAAAGTGACCGCGGAGAACATTGCCCGCAAGAATATTATTGAAGTGGTTTCAGCGAATGGTAAGATCCAGCCGGAAAAGGATATAAAGATAAGCCCTTATATTTCGGGGGAAGTCATCGAACTCTATGTTAAGGAGGGCGACCAGGTCAAGAAGGGCGATCTCCTGGCCAAGATCGATCCGGAAATTTACCGGGCCAATTACGACCGGATGAATGCCATGCTGAATTCCCAGAAAGCCGCAGAGGCCAATGCCCAGGCGCGTCTCGCCCAGGCCGAATCGCAGTTCCGTAATGCCGAACTGACCTTCAACCGCAATAAAACGCTGTGGGAGCAGAAAGTTATTTCTGATGCCGACTACGATGCAGCCCAATCGGCTTATGAAGTGGCAAAGGCAGAAAAAGACGCCGCCGTTCAAAGTATCAGAAGTGCGCAATTCGGTGTTGAAAGTGCCAAAGCCTCCCTCGACGAAGCAGAGGAAAACCTGGTGAAAACTACCATCCGCAGCCCGAACGACGGAACCGTTTCCAAGCTCAGCGTGGAAATCGGGGAACGGGTGACCGGCGCTTCCCAGTTCTCCGCCGGTACGGAAATCATGCGAATTGCCAACCTGGAAAGCATGGAAGTCAATGTGGAAGTCAATGAGAACGATATCGTCCGCGTTTCAATGTGGGACACCTGCCTGATCGAAGTGGATGCCTATCTCGATAAAAAGTTCAAAGGCCTTGTAACGGAGATATCCACCTCCGCCAATACGGTTGGGGTCAGCGCCGACCAAATCACGAATTTCAACGTTAAGATCCGGATCCTGCCTGAATCTTATGCCGATATGGTCGATACCTCGATGAACATCCGTTCCCCATTCCGGCCCGGTATGTCAGCGACTGTTGATATCCAGACCGAAACGGTGTATAATGTGCTGGCCGTACCGATCCAGTCGGTCACAACCCGGAGCGATACGACCGGTGTTGTGGAGAAAGAAGATGCCAATATCGAGGTTGCCGCTTCGTCTGACGACGTTAAGGAATACGTCTTCCTGGTGAATGAAGGCAAAGCGGAAATGAAGGAAGTGAAGACCGGAATTCAGGATAATACTTACATCGAAATAACAGGCGGGGTGGAGGAAAACCAGGAGGTGATCACCGGGCCGTACAGAGCCATTTCCAAACGCCTGAAAGACGGGGATTTAGTCAAGGTCGTCGATAAAAAGGAACTTTACGCCGAAGAAGATAAGTAGTTTTCCCCCAGGATTTTCCATTAAACGAATGGCTCTCCTTCTCCATATAGAAACTGCTACGCAGGTCTGCTCTTTGGCATTGTCCGACCGTGGCCGGCCGGTCCAGGTCAGGGAAAGCCGCGAGAAGAACATTCATTCTTCGATCATAACGGTATTCATTGATGAGATGATGAAAGCCGCTGGGATTGATTATTCCGCCCTCGATGCGGTGACGGTCAGTAAGGGCCCCGGCTCTTACACGGGCCTGAGGATTGGTGTATCGACGGCCAAAGGCATTTGCTACGGGACTGGAAAACCGTTGATCGCAGTTGGGACTCTGGAATCCATGGCAGTGGGAATGCTCGGCGCGATTGCTCACATCAGACAGGAACTCCCCCGGGAAAAGATCCTGCTGTGCCCTATGATCGATGCCCGGAGGATGGAAGTTTATTCTGAACTTTTCGATGAAGATCTGAACATTGTCCGCAGTATCCAGGCGGAGATCATTTCCGGGGAATCGTTCAGGGAACTGCTCAACGAGCAAATCATCGTCTTTGCCGGCGATGGAGCGGAGAAATGCCGGGAGGTGCTCGGAAACCGTCCAAATGCCCGTTTTCTGCCGGGTTTCATTCCTTCTGCCGTCAATATGGTGAAACTGGCCGAAGAAAAATTCATTCGGGAGGAATTTGAAGATGTGGCTTATTTCGAGCCTTTCTACCTGAAGGACTTTATCCCTGGAATTCCTAAAGTGAAAGGTTTAAGGATTAAGGATTAAGTCCAGGGTTTGCAATTCTCCGGGAATTTTCGTGTGTCAATCGAGGAATTTCGTGAAACAGCATTTAATAGCATGCGAAAAAACGCTCACGAGACGAGCATTTACCAGTGAATTGGGATAGCTTTGTAACTGAGTGTCCGGAGGGTTGTTTTTCACGAATGACAAGTGCAGTCAACACGAAGATTTCTGGCCTTTTCAAAAGCTTCTATCCCTTCTTTTACTGAAAAATAGACGATCCCTGCCGTTCCGATCGTGTCAATCCATCCGAATCCGAAGGCCTCATAGGCCACACTTGAGATCAACAGAACAACCGACATGTAGACACAGACCAGGTTACAGTTGGCATCGGCGATGATGGGGTCGCAGCTCAGTTCCATACCTGTCTTTTTCTTGCTATAGATCAGGAACAACATGGAAGCAATGGATACCAGCGAGATGATCACCCCGGGAAGAGTAGACTCCGGCCTGGTGCCATTGACCAGGTTTATCACGGCTCCTGCAGCCAGGATCAAGGATAAAGCATAAAAACACCAACCGGTGACCTTCAGGGCCTTCACCTCGAACTTCGACCGTTCAATATCCGGATTCCGGCTTATCCTCCGGATCATCGCAAGCACGCCGACCGCTGAAATGGTCTCAATGAAACTGTCCATCCCAAAACCAAAAAGTGTCAGGGCATCATCGGTTATTCCAAAAATTACCGAGACAAGGCCCTCAACAATGTTGAAGAATATGGTGAACAGGGCCAGGGCCCTGGCTTTATCCCATGAAGTCGCCATCGGTCATTATTATGCAAATTACCGGATATTCCCTGAATCCAAGTAATCCGTAAAGATCTGTGAAGATCGGTAAAATCCGCGTTTATCCGCGTGCTATTTATTTATATCACGAAGATATACGAAGAAGGTACAAATAACACAAAGAATCCCGTATTCAGGATTCAACACTAACCACCAACCACTAACCACTCAACACTCGAAGTCAGTGCGGTTCGCTGCCTTTCTGGCAACATGCCGGCAGTTTGTCGTGTGCCTCCTGGTCGGCAGGCACCTGGTCAGCATCATAACCGAGCTTTGAAATAGCCGTACGCAGCTTATCGGCATCGGTCTTCCTGGGATCGAAGCCGATGGTGACGATCTTGGTGTCGTCGTCCAGCTCCACTTTCTTCACCCCCTTTTCGTAAGCAATATTGCCCTCGATCCGCTCTTCGCACATCCCGCATACAGCCGTGGTCTGGATCTGAACTTCTTCGTAATTCTTCTTTTTCTGTTGTGCAATGGCCGGATTGATTATCAAGGCAGCCATGATTGACATTAATGTGATTAAGATGATCTTTTTCATTTTATTTGATTTTCTTTGATATTATTCACCTCAGATTACACTGATTTATACAGATTAGACACAGATTTCCGGAATTCAAAATTCAAAACTTAAAATTCAAAATTTATAGTTGGTCGTGTTTCAATAAAAACCTCACCCCCGCGTACACTTTGATCCCCGATACCGGCCCCCAGATGTTGGAAGCATCGAAATACGGGCCGAACGGTTCGTCCGGCGAAATGATCGGGTGCTCCTGGCGATAATTGGTCAGGTTCTCCCCGCCGACATAAATCTCCCACCGCTTGTAGAACTTCGTCACCTGTGCATTCAGGATAGTATAGAAAGGAGAGTGGCTGTCCATCCGGTATTCTTCCGGCAGCATCGAGGTGGAAGGAATACGCGAAGGCCCGTTGAACTGCGCCGTTACATCGAATTGCCATTTGTGCAGGTTTGTGGCATAAGATGCTGAAACCAGGCCCTTGTACTTATTCACCAGGGATTCCCTCATCAGTTCCTCCGATATGGTCATCTTCACGTCGTTGTAGCGGAAGGCCAGTGTCAGGTCAAACCGCTGGATCAGCTCATATTTCATCTCCACCTGGTACGTATTGGCAAATGACCGCCCATCCAGGTTGTATACCAATATCTGGCTGGTGTTCTGCTCCTTGTCCACTATCACCTGATTCATAAAATCGGTGCGGTAATATTCAGCATTGACCGACATCTCCCTACCCAGGATATCGATGTATTGAGTCAAATTGATCCCGTAGTTCCAGGCTTTTTCCATTTTCAACTTTTCGGTGAAGACAAATCTCCTCGAAGTGGTCAGGTAGGAGAGGTTTTCGGCAACCACGTTGGCAGTCCTCGATCCTTTCCCTGCCGAAGCCCGGACAACCAGGTGTTCAGAAAAGGCATACTTAAGGTGGATTCTCGGGGTAAGAAAGAATCCGTACAAACTGCTGTAATCGGCTCTTATGCCACCCAGAAGGGTGAACTTTTCCGGGATTATCCAGGAGTATTCGGCAAACAGTCCGGGAACATGATCTGTCTTTTGAAAAGCCGAATCGTTCAGGGTTTCGTCGAAGGAATCCATTATGTAACTGATCCCTGTGGTTATAACGTGGGCCGTATTCTTAATGTAGGTCTGAAGCATCAGGTTGCTGTAGAAGTTGTGTTCCGTTGCATCGTATTTATTATGACCGAAAAAGGCGTTCATGTCGTGGTAGATATAGGAGTTGATCCAGCCGATACTGCTTTCCGGCCGGTTCAGGAAAAAACCCGTCTTGGAAAATGCTTCGAACCGGTTGGTCTTCACCTCAGTGCCATATAAACTGTCGGTATGCGGCTCCTGGGTGGTGTAATAATCCATCTGGCCGCCTTTACGATCTTCAGTCAGGAACTTGGCCCCGAACATGCCTTCCATTTTTTCCGATCGGTAGCTCCAGCGGTTGAAAAGATTGACCTGGGTGAACACCGGGTCGTCCAGGAATCCGTCGTGGTTGTGATCCAGCTTCGTGGATTGGTTGGAGACGTGTCCGAATACCGCAGTATTCCAGCGAGGATTAACCCGGATGGAACTGTTGATATTCCCTTCCACTCTCCCCGCCTGGTTGGCATATAGGTTGACAAAGAGTTTTTCGTCGTTTTCCGGTTTTTTGTACTCGGTATTGATCTGTCCTGTAATGGATTCGTACCCGTTTTTTACCGAGGAAGTCCCTTTCGACACCTGGATGGATTCCATCCATGAGCCCGGGATATAGCCCAGTCCAAAGGAAGAGGCCAGTCCCCTGAGGTTGGGGATGTTTTCGGTTTGCAACTGGCTGTATTTTCCGGCCAGTCCGAGCAGTTTGATCTGTTTGGCTCCCGTTATGGCGTCACTGTAATTGACATCTACGGAGGCATTGGTTTCAAAGCTTTCTGAGAGGTTGCAGCAGGCTGCTTTTTTGAGCTCTCCGAGGGTAATTTGCTGGGTAGCGATAGGATCTGTACGGGAAATGTGGGCCCCGGGGGCACGCTCCAGCACCTCTACCTCCGATAACGTCTTGTTTTGCAGCAGGATAACTTCGATTGTTTTAGCGCTTCCATCATGTATATGGATCGTATCATTTTCATAACCCACATAACTTACGACCAGGAGATGGTACCTGGGTCCTTCGTTTTTAATGGTGAAAGCTCCGGCCTGATCTGTAGCAGTACCGGAAGTAGTGCCTGACCAATAGACATTGACGCCGGGCAAAGGAATCTTATTCCGGCTTTCGTCCATTTCGAAGACAAAACCCTTGATTTGCTGGGCATAACCGAAAGCCGGGAGGATAATTAAAATAATTATTATGGTGATGATTGTTTTCATATTCCCTGGAATTAAATTTCAATGATCTCATTGACCTGTGAGGTCACCTGTGAGGTCACCTGTGAGGTCGCAGGTCCTCTATAAAAAACTGGATTGAATTAAACCAGGGGATGGCCGATCTTGAGTTGATGGATGTTGTATAACAATTTTGTCCCGTACAAGGGAGGCGAAATGTCGCTTGCTTCCGGTGAAATGATGAAGTGTGCGGTTGGTTCAGCAATAAAATAGGTCCCGTAAAGGACCTGAATGAATCCAGCTATGAATTTCAGGGAGACCTTTTCCAGTGAAACAGTGAAAGTGTCGGATATTTTCAGGTATTCCGAGGAAGAGTTGCAGCAATCGTTCCTCTGCTCATCGCTCCCGCATTGGTTAGGAGTTTCGGAATCACAGCAGGATTTTTCCCGGCTGACGGAACAACATGAACTCGCCCTGTCATCTGCTGAGCAAACATGATCGCAATCCGCTTCGATAAACACCGAAGCCGTGGATTCGCCTTCGCACTGGCAGAAATGATGGTATATGGAAAAGCCCCCGGTAACCAGAATCATGCTGGCTGCCAGTAATATCAATGCCGATCTTTGCAATAACTTCCCCATAGTACGGGTACAAAGATATATACAAAAACAGCAATGTGTTGTTAAATATTCTTAAATTCCAATTCTTTTTCTAAATTTGGGCAACCTTAATTTCATAACCTGCCCGCATATGAATTACGAAATTCTCGGATTAACGGTAGATGATTCTATTGCCATTGTAACCATTAACCGTCCGCAAGCACTGAATGCCCTCAATACCAGATTTTTCAGGGAAATGGATGCGATGGTTGCCGAAGTTTCCGGAATGCCCGGGATCCGGGTAATGGTCATCACCGGCGAAGGAAAAGCCTTTGTGGCCGGGGCCGATATAGCCGAAATGGTAGATATGACACCGGAACAGGGAATCGCGTTTTCCCGGACAGGGCAGAATACTTTCCGCAGCCTGGAACGGATGGAAATACCGGTTATTGCTGCTATCAACGGATTTGCGCTCGGAGGCGGACTGGAACTGGCCATGGGATGTGACATTCGTATCGCCAGTAACAAAGCTAAATTCGGGCAGCCCGAGGTGAACCTGGGCATGATCCCCGGCTATGGCGGCACTCAGCGGTTATCGCGCCTGGTAGGCCTTGGCGATGCATTATTCCTGCTGATGAGCGGGGAGATGATCGGCGCGGAGGATGCCCTTCGCATCGGACTGGTCCAGAAAGTGGTGGAACCGGAGCAACTCATGGACGAAACGCTTAAGATAGCTAGGATCATCGCTTCGAAAGGCCCGATGGCCGTGAAGAAGGTGAAATACGTGACCAGGACCGGCCGCCAAATGCACTTCGACGAGGGCTGCAAATTGGAAGCGGAATTTTTCGGAACTCAGTTCAAAGCTGAGGGCGAGGAAGGTATGCGGGCTTTCCTGGAGAAAAGGAAAGCGAATTTCTAGGTCAGCGGTCAGCAATTTAAAAATATAACAGTTTAACCCGGAATTAACTTCAAGTTATGGACTACAATCAAAAACTACAAAATGTAACCGTACTCGGTGCTGCTGGCAAGATGGGCAGCGGGATATTGCTGCTGACGGCTGTGGAAATGGCCGACCTGAGCCTGAAGCCGGAGAATAAAGGAAAGGCGTTCGTGTTGAATGCCATGGATGTCAGCAAGGAAGGACTGGCCGGCCTTATGCTTTACCTCCGGGCACAGGTTCAGAAAATTGCAGAGAAAAAAACGGTTGCACTGCGCAAACTTTATGCCGGCCGACCCGACCTCATCGAAAACGAAGAGATCATCAACCAGTACATCTTCGATGTTATGAATATCGTACGGCCTACAACCCGGGTGGAAGCAGCCTACGATTCCACGCTCGTCTTCGAAGCGGTCAGCGAAAACCGGGCATTGAAAGTCAAACTTTTATCTCAAATTGATGAGAACAATCCTGAAAAACCCTGGTTCTTTACCAACACCTCTTCGGTGCCTATTCATCTGATTGATGAGGAAGCCAAGCTGCACGGCCGGGTGCTGGGGTTTCATTTTTATAATCCCCCGGCAGTGCAGAAACTGGTCGAACTCATCGTGACTTCCGGTACAGATGCCGAAATGACCGGATTTGCAAAAGAATATGCCAAGAATCTTGGCAAAGTGGTGGTCCCCGCCAATGATTTCGCCGGTTTTATCGGCAACGGACATTTCATGCGCGACGCCCTCCACGGCATACAAACGGCCGGGAAACTGGGTCAGGAAATGCCATTCGTGGAAGCCATTTATACCGTTAACCGAATTACCCAGGATTTTCTTATCCGTCCGATGGGGATATTCCAGTTGATCGATTATGTAGGGATTGATGTCGTTTCATTCATCATGGGTGTTATGAATCCCTTCCTGCCCGACGAAGACCTGCACAGTGACCTGCTGGACAAAATGATCGCTCTGGGGGTGAAAGGCGGGCAGTTTTCCGACGGTTCCCAGAAAGATGGCTTCCTGAAATATGAAAAAAGCAAACCTGTGGCAATCTATGACCCGGCCACCCAGACCTATATCGGAATTTCAGCTTTAAAAGACAAATGCGACAAATGGCTTGGGGCACCGCCGGCATCGCTCATTCCATGGAAAGCCGCCGTTAAGACAAAGGATAAAGACCTGGTTTTTGGCAAGATATTCGCTGATATGAAGGCTATGGATACACGCGGCGCCAGGCTTGCGGTGGAATATGGGCGGCGGAGCAACGAAATCGGCCGTAAACTGGTGGCCGACCATGTGGCTCACAATGAAACCGATGTCAATACCGTTCTCCTTACCGGTTTCTTCCATGCCTATGGCCCTGTGAATGAGTACTTTTAACAAGAAACCAGAAACCAGAAACCAGAAACTAGAAACAAGAAACAAGAAACTCGAAACTCATAACGTATGAGCAAACCACATAAAAGAATTTTCATGGCTGCGGGGTACAACACCACTTCAATGGGAACCGGCCGCAGTGAGTTCAACCCGAAGAAAGCCCGTCCGGGTCTTGAATATTACTTTAAGGAAGCAGCCCAGGGTACGCTGAAACAAATCGGGGGGGCGAAGAAGATAGATGAATGTGCAGTGGGGAATTTCATGGCGGCGCGGTTTAACAAGCAAGCCCATCTCGGGGGTTTCTTCCCGATGGCCGATCCCGATTTGCAGTATAAACCCGCGATCCGCGTCGAAGGGGCATGCGCTTCCGGCAGCCTGGCCCTGGTCACAAGCATCAAGAACGTCCTGGCCGGCACGGCAGAGGTTTCCATGAGCCTGGGCATTGAAGTTCAGAATACCGTGAAAGCAATCTACGGCGCCGATATCCTGGCAGGGGCAGGTTGGTTCCAGAAACGGAAGAACGGGCATGCCTATTTTTTCCCGGGCCAGTTCAGCGACCGCGCAGGGGCCTAT
Organism: uncultured Bacteroidales bacterium; assembly: GCA_964619555.1. Taxonomy (GTDB): domain Bacteria; phylum Bacteroidota; class Bacteroidia; order Bacteroidales; family JAGOPY01; genus JAGOPY01. The sequence continues at coordinate 241,644 of CAZUDV010000004.1, forward strand.
TATGAAAAGTACGGCTTTGATTATGCCCGGAAGGGAATGGGGCGGTGGTTCCGCAATGCCATCGAAAATGCCCGGCTCTGTCCGACAGCCCAGGAATATGAGAATAAGGTGGAGGACCTGGAAGGTCTTTACCACAAGATGAAGCCCAATGGCGCCAGTTTCGTTGACCACCTGAACGTGCTCGACTGTTCCAAGGTATCGGATGGCGCCTCCGCCATCGTGGTATGCAGCGAAGAAGGTCTGAAACGCTGCGGCATTCCGGAGAGCGAAGCGGTGGAAGTCATCGCATGGGGCCACAAGGTACGCAACATAACAGAAGATCCGCCGGACCTGACGGAGATGACCTGCATCAAAAAAGCGGCCCATGCTGCCCTAGAAGACGCCGGCATCACCATCAACGACCTTGCAACGATCGAAACGCACGACTGCTTCTCCATCGCAGGAGTGCTGGCCACCGAAGCGCTGGGCTTTGCCGAAAAAGGCAAAGGCGCACAGTTCGTAGCCGACGGTAATACGGCCCGCAATGGCATGATCCCGATGAACACCACCGGCGGCCTGATCGGCTGGGGCCATCCGACCGGAGGAACCGGCGTGCATATGGCCGTGACCATCTGGGAGCAGCTTACCGGAAAAGCAGGAGCGGCACAGATCACCATCTCCCCCGAAAAACCCTACGGCATGTCGATCAATATGGGCGGCGACGATGGTACGGTGATTGCAATCGTTTACAAGCGAGGCGGGTAAAACATTAGGATAAATTTTTTTACAATTTCTTTGCCGATAAAAAACATTTCGTATTTTTGCGAAATACGAAATGATATGAGTCGTACAATAACCTATCTTACACCGGAGCAGGAAAAAATCGCCAGGTATGCCAAAGCGCTATCGCATCCTGTTCGGGTGTTTGTTTTGAATTTCCTCGCCGCAAACTTGGATAAATGCTGCTACTCCGGCGATATGGCCGAAGAATTGCCCATCGCCCGGTCAACCTTGTCAGAACACCTGAAAGAACTTAAAAAAGCAGGATTGATCCAGGGAGAGATCAATCCGCCATTCATTAAATATTGCATCAACAAAGAGAACTGGGAAGAAGCACGCCTCCTGCTCAGCGATTTTTTCACTCGTGAGAGAAGCGAGATCATTCCTAAAACCTGTAAAAAAGATTGAATATGGAAATCAAAATTTTAGGGACCGGATGTCCCAAATGTAAATCACTCGAGAAACTTGCACGCGAGGTGGTTGAACAAAATAATATTAACGCAACCATTACAAAAGTGGAGGATATTATGGATATCATGAATTATGGCGTGATGTCAACCCCCGCTCTGGTGGTGAATGAAAAGGTCGAAATTAAAGGCCGTATCCCTTCTGCAGATGAGATTATCAATGTTTTAAAGAAATACCAGTAAAAATTTAAAAAGATGAAAAAGTTTATTCTGACCATTTTTATCCTGTCGCTGGTCGCAATGCAGTATCCCTGCAATGCCCAGGACAGTCAGGTCCAATCGGGCAACCAGGAGATGAAAACCGCTGAACTTGGGGTTTATTATTTTCATTTTGAAAGACGGTGCAACACCTGTATCAATGTGGAAACCAACTCGAAAAAAGCGGTTGAGGAATTATACCCGGAACAGGTTAAATCCGGAGAGTATTTTTTCCAGTCGGTCAACCTGGACGAAAAAAGCGGCAAGGAAACCGGGGATGAGCTGGGGATCGGAATGCAGGCCCTTGTGGTGGTGCACGGCGACAAAAAGGTGGATATTACCGGGGAAGGGTTTATGTATGTCGACAATTATGAAAGGCTGAAATCGGAAGTGAAGAAAGCGGTCGAAAAGGCGCTGAACGAATAATTTCATGGAGTACCTGCAAAATATCCTCGATAATTCGCAGTATGCCGCCTTAACCGCGTTCATCCTGGGGTTGATGACGGCCATAAGCCCCTGCCCGTTAGCCACAAATATTTCGGCTATCGGATTTATCAGCAGAAATCTGGAAGACCGGCGCAAGGTATTCCTGAACGGGTTGATTTACACCCTAGGCAGGGTCATCTCTTATACCGGACTGGCCGTCATCATTTATTTCGGGGCCAGCAGAATGGATGTGGCAAGCCTTTTCCAGGGCTGGGGCGAGAAACTGCTTGGGCCCATGCTGATCCTGATCGGGCTGTTCATGCTTGATGTTATTAAAATCAAATTCCCCGGTTTTTCAAACCTAACGGAAAAGATCGGTGAAAAGGGCAAAGGGAGCTACTGGAGTTCCCTGCTACTGGGAATGGTCTTCGCCCTTGCATTTTGCCCCTACAGCGGGGTCCTCTATTTTGTCATGCTCATCCCGATCAGCATCGCCAGTGCCGGCGGGCTTTACCTGCCGGCGGTCTTTGCCATTGCGACCGGTTTGCCAGTGATCATTTTTGCCTGGTTACTGGCTTTTGCAGTGGGAAATGTCGGCAAACTATACAACAGGATCAAAATCTTCGAACTCTGGTTCAGGCGTATCGTTGCCGTCCTCTTCATCGGAGTCGGCATTTATTATGTGGTATTGTTGTTCTTCTAAAAATTTTACGTTTTTATTTCGGGATTTGTCGAAATGATTCATTTTATCAGACCTTATGGAAAGAAATAAAGAATTAAAAATCCTTTTCTGGATCCTGTTGCTTTTCGGGGTGGCGTTCTTTCTCCCCGTTGAAAGCGTCCGGTTCAATACGGCGGTCGATGCCACGTTCGACCTAGTAAAATGGTATGCCAGGGAACATGTGGTGCTTTGCCTGCTTCCCGCTTTCTTTATTGCAGGAGTTATATCGGTATTTGTCAGCCAGGGATCCGTGCTGCGCTATTTCGGCGCCAACGCGAAAAAATGGCTGGCTTACTCGGTGGCATCAGTATCAGGAACTATCCTGGCTGTTTGCTCCTGTACGATACTACCCTTATTTTCCAGCATACACAAGCGGGGTGCAGGGCTTGGACCGGCCATCGCCTTTTTATACTCCGGACCTGCCATCAACATCCTTGCCATCATCCTTACCGCTCGTATCCTTGGCTTTGAAATGGGCGTAGCACGGGTGATCGGCGCCGTCTCCTTCAGCGTCATCATCGGGGTGATCATGTCACTCATCTACCGCAAGGAGGAAGCGGTTAAAAGGGAGGAACAGATGAATATCGTTCTGCCGCCCGAAAAAAGGCCCATCTGGCAGACCTCATTCCATTTCTTTGTCCTGATACTGATCCTGGTCTTCGCCAACTGGGGAAGCCCTTCATCGACCGACACTTCAAGCCTCTGGTATTACATCTGGGCCTACAAGTGGTATATCACAGGTTTCTTTTCACTTTTACTGGGTTATTCCCTGGTTTACATCCTTAAAATAAAGTGGCAATGGGTTTTGCTTGCCGTATTGGTTACGGCGCTATCCGCTGTCCTTTCAACTTTCCTCATCCCCGATGCCAAATTCAGCCCCCTGGTGCCGATGCTGGTCGGAATTGGCGCGTTAAGTGTTATTACGCTTTTGGACAGGCAGGACGAGGAAAACAGGGAATGGACGATTTCTTCCTGGGGATTTGCCAAGCAGATCATGCCGCTGCTGGCCATTGGCGTGGTCACGGCTGGTTTCCTGCTGGGTTCAACCCACGATGGGAAAACCATCGCCGGCATCATTCCCAATGAATGGATCGTGTGGCTGGTGGGAGGAAATTCTGTCTTCTCGAATTTCTTCGCTTCCGTTGTCGGCGCCTTCATGTACTTTGCCACGCTCACCGAAGTGCCAATCCTTCAGGGACTGATCGCTTCGGGTATGGGGAAAGGCCCGGCGCTGGCTTTATTGCTGGCCGGCCCGTCGCTGTCTTTGCCAAATATGCTGGTGATCCGCGGGGTCATGGGAACCCAGAAAACATTGGTGTACGTGCTGCTGGTGGTTATCATGGCTACTTTAAGCGGGTTGATCTTTGGTGCAATATAAACGCTTTGTCTGATGGCCGTCCAAATAACTATATTATGCCCCGGTTCCAAATGCAAAAAATGCCGACGGATGATACGCCAGGTTGAAGAAGCGGTCCAGGAATCGGGGCTTGAAACGGAAATTCTGATCAGGGATAAACTGGAAGACCTGCTGAAATACAACACCTACGTCCTGCCGGCACTGGTCATCAACGGGAAAATGTTTGCCCGCGGTTATGTCCCGGAAAAGAGCATGATCATCAAGGAAATGAAAAAAGCGATTCCAACGGACAGTTGAATATGAGTCTTCAGGTTGAAAAATACGGTTTTGTCATTAACGGCCTCCGGCATGTTTCCAGAAAGGAAAGTGTGGAGATACTGAAAGATGAAGGATACATGCTCGACCTCAGGCCGGATTTCGAACTGACGAAACTCATGAATGTCGAACATATTCTGTATTACCCTTACGATGAGATCAAAGCGCATTACCAGGAATTGCCCACCGATACCTGGCTCATCCTGGCCGATGCGGTCGGACTCCGGTCAAAGGAAACAGCCTTTTTTCTACTGGAGCAGGGATTTACAAAGATCCTTCACCTGGCCGGAGGAGTAGTGGAATGGGAACGGGACGGATTGCCTGTCACATTGGATAAAAGCCGGCGACTAACGGGTTCCTGCATGTGCCAGCTCAGAAGAAGGGAAATCAAAAAGTAATATCACCACCAATCCAGGAGCAGAAGAAATATGATGAAACAGGTTTTTATTCTCTTCTTTTCATTCTTTATAATGGAAAATCTTCAGTCGCAGGATGACACCACTTTCAAAGCATCAGGAAAAGTCATTGTACAGGTCATTGATCGCACTTTGGTTGAGACGGATGGGAATACAACGAAATATGGGATGTATATTAACCGTGCATTTTTTGGTTATCGCTATTTTTTTCATCCAAAATGGTCAGGGGCTGTAGTGATCGATGCCGGAAGACCTACGGTTTTCAGCGATCTGAAAGTCAGTGATACATCCGGTAAAAGCCTTCCTGTTTCTTACGATTATAATGAAGGTAGTTATTATTCCATAATGCTCAAGTTCGCCTACCTGGAATTCAATCCGGGGCCTAAGATCAAGCTACAGGCCGGAGGTATCTTACAAAACCATTACATCACGCAGGAGAAATTCTGGGGCTATCGTTATGTTCTCGAAACGTTTCAGGACAGGTACTACAGGACTCCTAGCAGTGACCTGGGTTTCATTGCCTATTTTTCACCTTTGGAATGGTTGTCATTCGATGCAGCCATCACCAACGGGGAAGGTATCCGGTTTAACCAGGAATCATTCGGAAACGTCAAGTACACTGCCGGAGTGGATTTTAAACCTCTGAAAGGATGGACTGGCCGGCTCTATTTTGATGCTGCCCCTTCCGATAATCCGGCAAACCCTGCAACGAGGCAGATGGTGTCTTTCTTTACAGGGTATCGTCTGCCACTTAAGTTCAGGATTGGGGCAGAGTACAATTACTACTGGAATTACGCTAATGTGAATAATAATGATTTATATGGAATATCGGTATATGGCACCTGGGAGATGACCGAAGGTTTTGAGATCTTTGTGAGGTATGATGGACTGAAATCCAACACGTTAAACGGTGCTACTGATCCATGGCATTATTCAAAAGATGGTCAGGCATATATCGCTGGTGTTCATTATGTTCCGGTAAAGAATATAGCTGTATCACTGAGTTATCAAGGTTGGAAACCAGATGACATTTCACTGAATTTTGCCAATACCTTTGCATTAAGTTTTGAGTTCAGGTTATAATCTTAGTAAGTGTAGACAGCCTAAGTTTGGAAATCTGTATCGCCTTTATTTCATTGTTCATACTGCTCATGATTGGCTGCAAGATAGTACACAAACCATGGCTGTAAGGTTACCCTCAATTCATCTACAATCCATAGATTATTACTATAAGGGTTGCCAGGCGAACAACTATCAAATTACTTTGCTATTCAATGCTCAATGTATAAGAGACTAAAGAAAAAATAACGTATTTATACGTCAAATTAAAAATTGATGTATTTTTACGTCAAAATTGATCCCATGCCTCAAGCTAAAACAGAGTTATTCGAATCGGAATTGCAGACAGCCTCATTATTTTTTAAAGCATTAAGCCATCCCGCCAGGATGATGATCATCAAATTCCTTGCGGATTGCAAAAGTTGTTACACCGGAGATGTTACATCCGAACTGCCGCTGGGCAGAACAACCATCAACCAGCATCTGGAAGAACTCAAAAAAGCGGGACTGATCGTAGGACATATTACCGGGAACAAAACCAGTTATTGTATTGACCAGGATCGCGTGGCTGAAATGAAATCAGTTATTTCGACTTACCTGGATGACCTGGATATATCAGTTCCCTTTAAGTGTGAATAAATTTCCACCTGCTTTATAAAGAATCAGTATTGAAAAATCATTCAATTATAAAATCCTAAGACGATTTTTTTATGCCATCAAAACAACGATTAAAATTCCTGGACCGTTACCTGACCCTCTGGATCTTCCTCGCAATGTTTATTGGTGTTTTCATGGGCTGGGCATCGCCTGGCGTTGCCGAATTCTGGAACAATATGTCGAGCGGCACCACCAACATTCCGATTGCCATAGGACTGATTGTGATGATGTATCCACCGCTTGCCAAAGTAAAGTATGAAGAACTGGGGGATGTCTTCCGGAATGTGAAAGTGCTTGGACTTTCGCTGGTGCAAAACTGGATCATCGGCCCGGTGCTCATGTTCCTGCTGGCGATCATCTTCCTGCAGTTCAACATCGAATACATGTACGGCCTGATCCTGATCGGCCTTGCACGCTGCATTGCCATGGTGATCGTCTGGAACGACCTGGCCAAGGGCGACAGGCAGTATGCAGCCGGGCTGGTAGCCTTCAATTCCATCTTCCAGGTGTTGTTCTTTTCGGTTTACGCTTATTTCTTTATTGCCATCCTCCCGGGCTGGTTCGGTTTGCCCGTCAATGATTCCGTGGCGCAGATCACCATCGGGCAGATTGCTGAAAGCGTGTTCATCTACCTCGGCATCCCGTTCCTGGCCGGATTCCTTACCCGTTTCATTCTGATCCGGGTGAAAGACAAAACCTGGTACGAAACCAAATTTGTCCCGAAGATCAGCCCTTTCACCTTGATTGCCCTGTTGTTCACGATCCTGGTGATGTTCTCCCTCAAAGGCGAATACATCGTTAAGATACCGTTGGATGTGGTACGAATCGCCATTCCGCTGGTCATTTATTTCGTGGTCATGTTCCTGGTTTCGTTTGTGATGAGTAAGAAAGTCGGGGCAAACTACGAGCAATCCACAACGCTTTCGTTTACAGCTGCGAGTAACAATTTTGAATTGGCCATCGCCGTGGCCATCGCGGTATTTGGAATAAACTCCGGTGAGGCGTTTGCAGCGGTCATCGGACCGCTGGTTGAGGTGCCGGTGATGATTGCCCTGGTGAATGTGGCATTCTGGTTTAAAAAGCTTTATTTCAAAACAGTTTAATAACATCATCCAACACTTATATTCAAACCAAATCCGAATGGGTACGTTAACATTGAGTATTTTTACGGAGTGTATCAAATTACTTTATGGGAAAGAAAATATTAGTTATTTGCACCGGGAACAGTTGCCGCAGCCAGATGGCGGAAGGGTTCCTGAAATCCTTCGATAAAACGCTGGTGGTTCATTCGGCGGGGACTCACCCGGCGGATAAAGTGAATCCGAACGCGGTGAAAGTGATGAAAGAGCTCGGTATCGATATCAGCCATCATGTCCCGGAATTGGTGGATCAATACATTGGAGAGGAATGGGATTACGTAGTCACCGTATGCGGCGGGGCGAAAGAGGTTTGCCCGGCATTCATTGGCAAAGTGAAGCAAAGGCTGCACATCGGGTTTGACGACCCGGCGGATGCCGTTGGCAGTGAAGAGGAGGTGATGGGGGTTTACCGTCGTGTGAGGGACGAAATTAAAGATGGATTTTATCAATTTTATCAAACAATAATCTCCGTGTAGCTCAGTGTGAACTCCGCGGGACTCTGTGTAATTAATAAGTTTCACGGAGGTCCACGGAGATAAGACACGGAGGTCCACGAAGAAAGACCAATTATCATGGAAGACTTAAAGAAAATTGTTCAGGAAAAGTACGGCCAGATCGCCAGGGAGAGCGCTGTGGTTGAAAAAAAGTCGGGCTGCGGTTGTGGTTGCGGGTGTGATGACACGTATACGATCTTCAGCGAGGATTATTCCGGCAAGCAGGGCTATGATCCGGAAGCAGATCTTGGACTCGGCTGCGGCATACCGACCGATTTCATCCAGATCCGCCAGGGGGATACGGTCATTGACCTGGGCTCCGGGGCAGGAAACGACTGCTTCGTGGCCCGCTCACTGGTGGGTGAGGAAGGCAAGGTCATCGGCATCGATTTCACGAAGGAGATGATCGAACTGGCCAGGGCCAATGCAGCCAAATTGGGCTATACCAATGTCCAGTTCCGCTACGGGGATATCGAAAACATGCCGGTAACATCTAAAAAGGCCGATGTGGTGATCAGCAATTGCGTGCTGAACCTGGTGCCGGATAAGGATATGGCAGTGGAAGAGATCTGCCGCATATTAAAAGTCGGAGGGCATTTCTGTATCTCCGACGTGATCATCAAAGGCGAGTTACCTGACGCTATCCGCAATGCCGCCGAGATGTATGCGGGTTGCGTGGCCGGTGCCCTGGAGAGGGAGAAATACATGGAGCTTATCGCTAAAATGGGGTTCATCAATATCACCATCCATAAAGAAAAGGCGATCTTTATCCCGGACAATATACTCGCTGATTATTTATCGGCGGATGAAATTGCGGCCTTCCGTACTTCCGGTACAGGAATTTTCAGCATCACCATCTCCGGTGAAAAACCGGCCAAGGGTTGCGTTTGTTGCGGAACGTAGACATTTCGCATTGACATTTCACAGTGACATTTCACAGTGACATTTCTCAATAGAAATCTCATAAAGCGATTGTCACTTTTTACTGTCAGGTATCAGTTTAGATCATGCCCTCAATTATTGGCGGGGCATTCCCGGTTACCGTATTTTGGTTTTGGGTAAGTTCTGGAGATGGTTTTATCAACAGGTACAGAGAGAGAACAGATAGAAGATTTGAAACCTCAAATTTTTTATCTTTGAGGGAAATCCCCCTCCTATGTCCCTCAACCGAAGAAATTTTGTCAGGCAGTTGGCCACCACGGTTGGCGCTGCTTCTTTTTTCCCCGGCATTGCGATAGCCGAAGAATGGGCCAACGCCATCCCGGCCGGTTTTCCGCCTGCTGATACCCCTGACGACGACTTCTGGAGCTATATGCAGCAGTGTTACACGGTTTCACCCAACATCATCAACCTGAACAACGGGGGAGTGAGCCCGTCGCCGAAGGTGGTTCAGGACACTTTTGAGCGTTACAACCGCTATTGCAATGAAGCGCCATCCTATTACATGTGGCGGATTTTGGATCAGGGAAGGGAAGCGCTCCGGGCCGACCTGGCCGATCTCGCCGGATGTGAGCCGGGCGAAATAGCCATCGACCGCAACACAACCGAAGCTATGAATACCATCATTTATGGGCTGAACCTGCAACCGGGCGACGAGGTGGTGCTTGCCAGGCAAGATTATCCGAATGTCATCAATACGTTCAGATTGCTGGAAAAGCGGAATGGCGTGGTATTGAAATGGGTTAACCTGGAACTTCCCATGGAAGATGAGGATGCTATCGCAAGGCAGTACATGGAAGCCTTCACGGATAGGACCCGGATCGTGAATGTCACCCATATCATCAACTGGATAGGACAGATCATCCCGGTGAAAAAGATTGCTGAAGCGGCGCATAAAAGAGGTATCGAGGTACTGGTGGATGGGGCCCATAGTTTCGCTTTGCTGGATTTTAAAATTCCGGAACTGGACTGCGAATACTTTGCCACGAGCCTGCATAAATGGATGGGAGCGCCATTTGGCTCTGGACTGCTCTATGTCAGGAAAGATAAGATTTCGAAGATATGGCCGATCTGTCCGGATGAAGGCATGCTCAGCGACCAGATCGTCAAGTTTGAAAGGCTGGGCACCAGGAATTTTGCCAGTGAGATGGCAATTGGAAGCGCTTTGGATTTCCATAATGCCATTGGCCCGAAACGCAAGGAAAGCCGGCTCCGGTTCCTGAAGGATTACTGGACCAGCCAGGTGAAGGATATCCCCGGTGTACGGGTTCATACTTCCTTCAAACCTGGATTCGCGTGCGTGATCGGTCTCTTTTCCATCCATGGTTACACGCCCGGGGAAATCGATTCTTATCTGTTTGACAAATACAAGATCCATACGGTCGGTATCGTCTGGGAAAATATTTCGGGCGTCAGGGTAACCCCGAATGTTTACACAACATTGAAGGATCTGGACAAACTGGTTTCCGCTATTGCTGAACTGGCAGCAAGGAAGAATTGATTGTCATTAAAAAATCATTGATTATGAGAAAGATAATTCTGATTATAGGAATAGTATCAACCTCACTTTGCCTGAATGCGCAGGAAGTGGAGACAGTGGCCGTACGGTCCCCGGAGGCTCCGCAAGCTATTGGGCCATACAGCCAGGCTATTCAGGCCGGAAACACGCTTTATGTATCCGGGAACATTGCCATCGACCCGGTAACGGGCGAGATGGACACGCTGAACCTTGAAACCGAGATCAGGCGCGTGATGTCGAACCTTGGCGCCGTTCTGAATGAAGCGGGAATGTCGTATAATAACATTGTAAAAGCCACCGTCTTTATGACTGATCTCAGGAATTACAAAGTCATCAACACCATATATGGCGAGTATTTCACCCAGAAACCGCCGGCTCGGGAGGCCGTGCAGGTAGTGGCGCTGCCGAAAGGGGCGCATGTGGAGATCTCGTGTATTGCCGTGAAATGAACCTCAAAAAGAAAGCTATTCGCCTGATTTTGCTGTTCGGGCTGATCAGTCTGCTCGGGGATATTATTTACGAAGGGGCGAGGGGGGTGAATGGTCCGTACCTGGAGACACTCGGCGCCAGTGCTGCCATTGTTGGCCTGGTAGCAGGGCTCGGTGAACTGCTGGGGTACTTAATCCGCCTGGCTTCCGGGTATTTCTCGGATAAAACCCGTGCTCACTGGTTCTTTACCATTTTCGGTTACAGCTTCCTGATGGTCATCCCATTGCTATCGCTCACCGGAGTGTGGCAGTTCGCCGCGGTTTTCATGGTGCTCGAACGCATCGGCAAAGGGATCCGAAGCCCGGCGAAGGATACGATCCTCTCATCGGCCACCAGGCAAATTGGCACCGGATTCGGCTTTGCCATCGTGGAGTTCGTCGACCAGGTCGGTGCTACCATCGGACCCCTTATCTTCACCTTCTTTTTCATGAGTCTCGGCCCGGGGGATAGGATCATGGGCGATTATCAGAAAGGCTACAGCCTGATGTGGTTCCCGTTCGTTGTGCTGATGATGACCTTGTTCACTGCTTTCTTCCTGGTCCGGAATCCGGAGGAACTTGAAAAGAAGTCGGCAGGAAAGCCGCTTCCGGACAAGATCTCACGGACCTTCTGGCTGTATTGCCTTTTCACCTTCGTAACCACCCTGGGGTTCCTGAATTTTGCCCTCGTTGGGTACCATCTTAAAACCAATAATTTGGCCACAGATTCGCAGATTCCCTTGCTTTATTCCCTGGCCATGGCAGTGGATGCCGTCATCGGGCTGGTCATCGGCAAATGGTACGATCGATTGAAAAGGAAACATGATAATGAGCATTCCGGATTGCTGCTGCTGATCCTCTTGCCGTTTTTCACCGTCGTTCTGCCCCTTTTCACCCTGTCTTATCACATTGGCTTCATCGTGGCAGGTACCATTCTCTGGGGCATTGTGATGGGTACCCACGAAACCATCATGAAAGCCGGGATTGCCGACATCACCAATATTCGTAAAAGAGGGACCGGTTACGGTATTTTCAGCATGCTTTATGGAATAGCGATTTTCCTGGGAAGTGCCGCGTCAGGATTTCTTTATGATTATTCAATTAATATGCTGATCGTGGTGATGATCGCAATAGAGATACTCGCCATCCCCCTGTTCTTCCTAATGAAACGAGAAATCAAGGAATGAATTATTCACTACAGATGACACAGATTTGCACAGAGAAACACAGATTTTATGACTACCCGAACACCTGAACACCTGGACACCTTATGCTTTTTAAATGACCGTTTCATCCCTTACGGGCAGGCCAGCCTCCATATCTCCGACCTGGGCGTGCAGCGCGGGTACGGCATCTTCGACTATTTCCTGGCTGCATTGGGAAGGATACCGTTTTATGACGATTACCTGGACCGGTTCTATACCTCGGCCGATCGGTTGAACATGAAGGTGCCACTGTGTCGGAAGGACCTGAAGGACACGATTGCAGAACTGCTCCGGAAGAATGGCCATGCCACATCCGGCATTAAGTTGCTGCTCACCGGTGGTTATTCAGAGGATCTCTATTCCCCGTCGGATCCCAACTTCATGATCCTGAACCTGCCATTGCACCATCAACCTGGTGAATTTGGGGGAGGGGTTAAGCTGATCCTGCTGGATTTCCAGCGCCACATCCCGGAGGTGAAGACAACTTTTTATCTTCCATCCATCGTCTTGTTCCCAAAAATGAAGGCGGCGGGAGCGATCGAAGTTCTTTATCATCACAACGGCCTTATTTCGGAAACGACCCGGGCCAACTTTTTCCTTGTCAAGGACCAGGTTCTAATCACTCCATCACCCGGAGTGCTGAGAGGGATCATCCGGAAACATGTTCTGATGGCAGCAAAGGGAATATTATCCATCGAGGAGCGCGAGGTGCGTCTGGAGGAGGTCTGGGAGGCCGATGAAGTTTTCATTACCGGTACTTCCAAACATGTAATGCCAGTGGTTGAGGTTGAAGGGCGTATGATCGGGAATGGCCGTCCGGGAAAATGCACCCGGATGATTTCTGAAGCATTTGAGGCCTATTTCAACAGGGACCTGTGAGGTCACCTGTGAGGTCACCTGTGAGGTTCAAAAAATATTATTTTTGTCCACAGAAAATCCCCGCATGTTCAACCTCGCCTCCATCAGTCTGTTCCTTACACTTCTCCTGGGGCCTGTCGCTTCCGTAGAAATTCAAAGAAAATTGGTTGTGCTTCCTCTCACAACCCTGGTTACCCTTGACAGTGCCTACCGGCAGGTTTATACCGATTGCGGTCTGACGGGAAAGCTGGATTATGGTATTTTTCACAGGGCCCTGACCGGCGCCTCCATGCTGATGACCAGTAAAAAGGATGTCCTTACGATCATCGACTTTACAAAACCCTCCGGTGAAAAACGTTTCTTTGTCATTGACCTCAAGAACAGGAAGTTACTTTACCAGACGCTGGTTGCTCACGGAAAAAATTCCGGAGAAATCTATTGCACCCGTTTCTCCAATAAACCACGGTCCCTGCAAAGCAGCCCGGGTTTCTACCTGACTGCCGAGTCTTATTCCGGAAAATACGGCTACTCGCTGCGACTGGACGGGCTGGAACCAGGTATAAACGATATGGCACGGTCCCGTGCTATTGTGATACATGGTGCATTCTACGTTTGCCAGCAATATGTGGATGATTTCGGGTACATCGGCCAGAGTTTCGGTTGCCCCGCTTTGCCTGCCGGTGTTACCAGGGGTGTCATTGATGCGATTAAAGATGGCAGTTGTCTTTACATTCATACCGATAATGAGTCATACCTCAGCCATTCTATCCTGCCTGGTTATCGCAGCAACTGATCCAATTTTTTCAGCACTTCTCCGTCACGGTCATAAATATCCTGGGCAAAGAAAAATTGACCTTCCGGATTCAGACCGCATGTCCAGTAGAGGATCATGATATCCACAGGTCCGGGAAGCAAAACACGGGTGGTTTCCCTGGTCCGGACCGTCTGCTCCATCTTGTCCCTCGTCCATTCGGTGCCTTCCAGTAGTTTTCCGGCCAGGTCCAGCGGCTTCTCTACCCGGATGCAGCCATGGCTGTAAGCTCGTTTGGCTTTGCTGAACAGGTATTTGGAAGGAGTGTCGTGTAGGTAAATATCATATTCATTAGGGAACATGAATTTCACCACCCCCAGGGAATTATTGGGACCGGGTTGCTGTCGCACCAGGTAAGGAAGGCGGTTAGCCGAAAGGTTTGCCAGATCCAACCGGTTCATGTGTACCTCATTGCCTTTGCTGTCGAGCAGGATCATGTTTTGCTTTCTCAGGTAAAGTGAATCTTTCTTTAAACCAGGGATGATCTCGTCCCTGATGATCGATCTCGGGACGGTCCATGTCGGGTTGAAATCGATGTACCGCAGTTTATCCCGGAAAACCGGCGTCTCACTCAATGACCTGCCAACTACCACATTAGCTTTGTGTACGATCTGGCTGTTTTCATACATGACCAGCCAGAATCCGGCAATATTGACCAGGATATACCGGTCGGGTAAATCGCGGGTTACCCAGCGTAATCTTTCCAGGTTCACCCGGATGGTCTCAATCCTCTGAGCTACAGGTATATTCAGCTCCCTGATAGTGCCTGCACCGATGATGCCGTCGGCATCCAGGCCATGGGAAGCCTGGAAACGCCGGATGTCCTTCTCTAGAATTTCATCATAGCGAATACTGTTTAGCGAATCCGTATCCGTTAATTCTCCGGTTATTTTCAGACGGTGACGGATCTGTACGATCCGGGGATCCGGGTAACCGGGTTCAATTTTGCCTACGGCTGAGATCGTGCCCCAACCTCCTTCGTGCGCTAATTCCCGGTATTTTGACAGATAGATAAGCAAGGTGTCGTAGAGTGGCAAATCAGGCCTCAGTTCCACCAATCGGTTGATAATTTGCCGGCTTTTAATATATTCCAGGAGATCATCGGATTGAAGATCAGGAATTGGCGCAAATTCAAAGTTCCATGTCGGTATGAGGGTTACAGGGTCGCATTTGCCATAAAGCAAGTGATAGGCATAGAACAGGATGCCATCGGTCATCAGTAATTCCATCTCCGCCGCCTTCTCGATCTTGACAGGATCGATGACGTTCGTCCTAAGTAGGGCATTTTTAGTAACCAGAATAGCTTCCAGATGATAGTCCGGCGGGATGAGGCCATCGGCTGTCGACAGAAGGATGGCTGCCACGGCATCATCCGCGGATTGGAGCGTGGACCAGAAAGGATGATAATTGGTTTGCTGGTAAAGATGGGTGACGTATTCTATATTGTGAAATTTCTCCCCGGCAATTTTATAATCGGGATTTACTGAAAGGATTTCAAGCTTGGACCGGATCACATCGGATATGCCGGATTTGTGAGCAAATAATTTTCTGTAGGTTGTTGTTTCGCTCTGGCTGAAGATCAACAAGGGAAGAAGATAGAAAAGCAGAAGATGAGCGGCCAAGATGCAATGAACGGATGGTTTTCGCATATGATATTCTATCAAAAGCCGGAGGACCTGTGAGGTTACCTCACAGGTCCCTTGCTTGCTATTCATTTTCCAGCGCCTTCCTGGCTGCGGCCAGATCTGCCAGCTTTTTCTCGTCCAGCTTCGGGAACCTGGGGGAGAGCGAATCAATCGCTTCAATCACAGCTGCTGCGACAACTGCCCGTGCATACCACTTTTTATCGGCCGGTACAACATACCATGGTGCGTCTTCCGACGAGGTATTGCGGATCATGTCTTCATAAGCCTCCATGTATTTGTCCCAGGATTGGCGTTCCTTTACATCAGCGCTGGAAAATTTCCAGTTTTTATCCGGATTGTCCAGCCTTTCCATAAACCTTTCCTTCTGCTCCTTTTTTGACACATTCAGGAAGAATTTGCGAACGAGAATCCCGTTGTTATGAAGATACTTTTCATACTGACAGATATCCGCATACCGCTTTTTCCAGATATTCCCATCAGCCACCTCCGCGGGAAGCTTCTGACCGGCGAGGAACTCGGGATGGACCTTTACCACCAGTACTTCTTCGTAATACGATCGGTTGAAAATGCCAAAACGGCCTCTCTCAGGCATATTCTTATGGCACCGCCATAAAAAATCATGATCGAGTTCCTCGCTTGACGGACTTTTAAAAGATGTTACCTGGCAACCCTGAGGATTGATGCCCGAGAAAACATGCTTGATGGCACCGTCCTTTCCTGCGGCATCCATCGCCTGAAAAATTAATAATACAGCCCACTTGTCATCAGCATAAAGCTTTTCCTGGAGTTCCCTGAGCAGTTCAATACCCTCTTCCAGTGATGCTTTGATCCTGTCTTTGTCATCTTTGTCGAAATCACCGGTATCGCCGGGATCGAAATCCTTTAACCTGAAATCTTTTCCGTCATTAATACGGTAAGGCCTGACAAATTTCCGTAGCCTGTCCATTTTTTCCTTGTTGTTCATGGGAATGGAATTATTGGTTAAGGCAAATGTATAAAATAATTGCGTGGAGTTACGGTGAAGCCCTATCTTATGCTGTTCTTACCCATATCCTGAATAATAATGAGTCATGACTGATTTTTCATTATTTATGGCGATTGCAGGAGTGAATGACCAGGGATATTTTTGTGGCTGATAATTTAGATCCTGTGACTGATCATGCATCGTCGCCTGATGGCTATAATTCTCATCCTGACACCCTTTCATACCAAGCTGTATGGACAGGATACCAACCAAAAATCATCCCCTCGGCCTGTGACATTTCAGGCTGCCTATACCGGGGATCTGGTCAGCAACCTCACAGGTGGCATCAGGCAGGGTACCGTGTATTTAGGTATGGCGAGCTTAATGCTGGAAGTTAATTCAGATAAATCGGGTCTCTATAAGGGGGGAACCCTGTTTGTTAATCTGGTCAATACTCATGGTGCCACGCCGTCGGCTGAATTGATAGGGGATTTTCATGTCGCTTCCAATATTGAAGCCGGAAACCACACCTATTTTCAGGAATTATGGTACAGTCAGGCTATTGGTAATGCATCCATCATCATCGGTCTGCAGGACCTGTGTCGGGAGTTTATTTCCAGCAGTAATGCCTCCATATTCCTGAACAGCTCTTTCGGGGTTCCATCAACGATCTCCTCCAATTCTCCTGTCCCAATCTTTCCCGTAACCGCAATTGGCGCCCAGATGCATTACCGGTTTACTGAGACATTTACGACGAGGATTGCCGTTTTTGACGGCCTCCCCGACGATTTTGATTCAAATCCCTACAACCTTGGGTGGAAGATCTCAAAAAGTGATGGAGTACAGGTCTTTGCCGAAATGTCACTTAATAATGAAGAGGCTATATTGCCAGGTTCGTATAAAATGGGATATCATTTTCACAATGGCATGGATGTTCACGAAGACCAGGAAAACGGGATTTCTGTGCGACAGGAGAATATCAGGCATGGATTCTATGCTGTAATAGACCAGGCTTTTTATAATAATCAGCAAGGCAGGATATTTGGGGTTTTCATTCAGGCTGGGATGAATCCCGGGTGCGAAAACTTATATTACCTTGGCGCGGGGCTGAATTGTTCTGGAATTTCATTGAAACGATGCCATGATCAGCTTGGATTGGCACTGGCACATGCCGGATTTGACGGTCATGACTTTCACGAAACCGTATTGGAATGCACCTACCATTGTAGGCTGAATGAAAAGTTCTATATCCAACCAGATTTACAATACATTATGAATCCTTCAGGGGCAGAATCAGGGTTGAGTGATGCAATCGCAGGCATTTTGCGCTTCGGCTTTGAATTCTGACAGGAAATCTACCCGAAATTCAATATTCTGTTCAGGATCAGCCCGGAAAATCCTCCAGGGAGATGATTTTATTCGAAATCGCAAAAATCGTCAAACCAGCCTGGCTCCTGATCCCGGTTTTGTGGGTTATGTTCTTTCGGTGGCTGATCACGGTATGAATGCTGATATTCAGCTTATCGGCGATTTCTTTGTTGGATAAGCCCCGGGCAAGTTGACCGAGCACGTCCAGCTCCCTTTCGGAAAGCGGTTCGGTTTTATCCTCTTCCGGGAACTGGTGATCCGGTTTCTTGGTGCTGCGTAATTTGCTTATGATTACTTCCGGAGAATCTGTTATCTGGATCGTATTATCAAATAATCCCAGCAGATCTTTATCAAAGAAGGAATATACCAGCCCGATCCATTGTAGTCCGGCTTTCGACTGTCTTAAACTCAGAAAGTGCTTTTTATCGGACTGGATATACAATGGATTGATAATAACAATATTCAACCTGTGCCGGTTCAATACCAGTTCCAGTTCATGGATATCGCCCAAACGGTAAAGTCCTATAGCAGGAAGTCCACGATAGAGGACATTCGACAGGCCTTCGAAAATGATGGATGAAGGTTCTACGACAGCAATATGACAATGGCGGTCATCCATTTTTCAAATTGCCTTCGATTTCGATGACGAGAGGGATCAGGATGGATTCCTCGATCAGAGAATGAATGAACAGGTCGTTTTCCAGTTCGAACAGGCTGAATAGCAGTTTCCTGTGCAGGATCCTGTTATCCCGGAGTGAAATGTGTTTCACCAGGAGGTTCTTTAGGTCGGCCAGTTTGGATTCGATGTCAGTATGATGTTCACGGTAATCATTGATCGAAAATTTCTCCCGTGCCTTTTCAAGATCGGATAAACCCTGTAACAGACGGTGGATGTAAGGAAATGCTATATTATCCTCGTAATCCAGATGTTCCCTGACCTCCTGGAAATATTCATCGAAAAATCTTTCTACCAGATTGATTTCAGGGGAAGATCCTGACTGGTTGATCTTTTCAATCACCTGCCGCATCTCCGGGTATTTTTCCTGTTTATAATAGTCATGGCTGTTTTTCAAAAAAAGGATTATGGAAGGTACATCTTCTCTGGTAAACCCTTCATTGCCGGAGGGATAAAAGCCGTTGTAGAGATTGGTGAATGTTATGAAAACCCTTTCACTGACCTTATTCTCCAGGCAAATATCCCTGATGGACATGCCATGCACCGACAGTTCTATTTTGAAATGCTCGAGGAGGAGTAAAAGGGAAGGATTTTCGAAGATGAGAGAAGCCACCTTCGATTCTGCCGTTACAAAGGTCCGGTTAGATCGGTACATATTGGATTAGATTATGCAAGTCTAAAATAAATCTCTACCCTGGGAATAATGAGGGTACATCCTGTTTACTCTTTTACGTTAGAAACGTAAAAAACGGAATCGGAAAATCAGAGTTTAACTTGCAGAAGGTCAAAGACTTCAATCGGCCGGAGTGCCGGATGAAATATTTTTACTTCTTTCGATCGATTGCAGGGCGAGATAATTATCCCCGAATTTCTGAAGGTTGTCTAACTCTGTATCATACTGGTCAAAATGACGCTCTTCATCTTCAACCAGCAGTTCAAACAGCTTTTTTGATGCTGAATCGGCATTCCTGGAGCATTCATTGGCCCATTCGTTGTAGTCCTTGATACTGCTGGTTTCCATTCCGGCAGCAAGCTCCAGCATGGATTTAACGTTCTTTATCGGATTGACGTCCCCGGCAGCCTTGATCACCACTTCACCCTTAAGGAAAAGGATCCGTTCCGCAAGCTTTTCAACATGAAGCATTTCTTCAATGGCGGTCCTCTTAAATAGCCCGGCCAACAGATCATATCCCTGATCGTCGCAATGGAAGTGGAAATACATATACTGATGAACTGCGCTCATTTCGTCAGCAATTGCCTTATTCAGGAGTTCTATGCTTTTTTCTCTCATAATTGTTGTATTTACCACAAATTTATAAATTATCGCGGTGATAAGACCCTTTTCCAGCAGTTTGACAGGGGATATTTTAATTTCTTAAGTTCTCCAGCCAATTATCGTACTCTTCCTTTTGGCTGCTGTCAATGATCCCGTGCCCGGAAGCCGTTGTTGTCACAAATTCTACCACGGCTCCGGACTTTCGTAATTTATTCACCAGTTCTACTGTCAGGTCATACGGACAATTCAAATCGTCCTGGCTATGGTAGATGAAAACCGGGACATTTTTAAAACAGGCCAGGGTATTTTCATCGAGAAAATCGGGATAGCCAGGCCCCATCCATTGGCCGGCAAGATTGGGGTGCCCTGAAAATACGGCTACACCCCGGAACAGACCCGGGTATTCGTAAAAGATCCGGTAGGCGCCATAACCGCCCATGGAAAATCCCGCAATTATTATCCTTGAAGTATCGATAGGATAATTCCGGATGACGTCATCTATCGCTTCTTTCACATCAATCTCCCCAAAACCGGAGGTGAAACAATTCGAAGTCCCTCTTCCAAATGGAGCCACTTCAATGAAATAGTCATTTCCCAGGTTAAAATTAAGGATGTCCTGGTCATCGGTACCACTGCCATGAAGCATTACCAATAAGGGATATTTTTTAGTGCGGTCGAATGCAGCCGGAACCCTGATCGTATAGGGCTGTAAAGTGCTGTCGATGCCCGACAGGAAGGCCCTTCGGAACATACCGGTCTTATTCTCATATGGATTATCGCCGGATAGAGCCCGGTTAAGCGCAGCCCGGTATTCCGTGAACCGTTCACGGATTTCTCCGGCTGTTTCATATGACTTGAGTTTCAAAATATCGGTCTCTATTTTTTCAAGTTGAAAAAGTAAGGTATGGAGATCACTTTCCGGTATTTTACCGGAAAGGCTGGTAAGGACGGCCCTTTCCTTGCCAAAATCTATTTCCGGCAGGATGGTGAACGGAATTTCTCCCTGCGACCCGTCAGAGCATTTCCATATCAATTTATAACCGTCCGGTTTAGCAATTCCTGCAGGCAGATTTGCTTTCAGGATGTGCGTCCCCTTTCTGAGGGTTGTATCGATCCTTAAGTTTGAAAAGATATAATTGTCGGCAGATGCCAGGCTGACCGAACAGCCCGGCTTTCCATCCTCCGGCATTACTGAAGCGACTCTTATACTGATATCCTGCCCTGCCTGAACATTGTTTCTTAAAGGTCTTACAAGGGAAATAGCTTCATCGGACCGGGGGGGATCCATGAATTCCACCGTAAGGTATTTTCTAGGACTTAGTTCCGATTGAATCCGGTCATCCGGCATCAGGAAGTAATAATTCTTTCCCTTTTGCCCGACCGCCTTCACAAAACAGAGGTTGAACCCAACATTGTCCGAGAACAGTGGATGATAAGGATAAACGTCATCCCATGAGAGGAGCAGTTCAAAATAGCTCCAGCCGTTCAGAGACCTGCAATCAAAAAAAGTTTCAGGTCCCAGGCTTTTCCCGGAAAGATCAATGTTGTAATACCATCGGCTTTTCAATGCGGGTTTCCCTCTTGACGGATCGGCCGGAGAAAATCGCAGCACATGGAATTCCGCAGCAAATTCAGACGGACCGGGCTTAGCAATCACCAAATGAAATCCATCCCCGTTCTGATAAGCCCGGTCGCGATGCACGATACTATCGACATTCACCTTAAAGATTAAATAGAGGTGATAATAATCATACCGAACCTCGTAAAACACATTCAGGTCCTTATTCTCTTCATGCGATTTCAGAACTTCATTGAATTCTTTCCAGCAATCCTCCCTGAGTTCCGGATCAGGTTTGCCGTCGATGACAGGATGAAATTCCAGGAAAGGGATTTGGAAGGGGGGAGATTGGGCAAATATGTCATTCGACCGGTTCAGCAAGACGAGCCCGGATAATATGGTCAGGACAATGAGCCGGCAGGGATATGGCAGTTTCGGTAGCAGGGGATATTTCATCGCCATCAGATTAAAGACATCTGTATAGACAGGTCATATGAATGATTGTTACAATTAGTGAATTTGGATGATAAATCGCAAAGGTGACCTCACAGGTGACCTCACAGGTCACCTGTGAGGTCACCTGTGAGGTTAATTTTTTTAACTTGCGCTCTCTTTATCACTTGCATAAAAGTTGAATGTATGAAAACAATGCCCCCCTGCACTATTTTGATGATCCTTCCATTCTCAATGATCACCGCACAGAATCCCAGGTCGGATCCACATAATATAACTTCGCTTCCACCCAACAACGAAGTATTTCACCGATCACTGCCTCAACAGATTGAATAGGATAGCAAAATGAAATTGTTCCAGGGAATGAAACCTATTTTGTTCTGGCTCTTTCTGTTTATTCTGGTTCAACATTGCAACTTGCCCTATGATACCGGGAAACAGATTGAAATAGCCAGGCTGGATTACTTGTTAGAAGCACTGGATACGCTCTCCTGGCAAAACCCGGAAACCGGTCACCGGTATGCCTCGGAAGCTATTCAAATTGCCGTCATGACTAACGACAGTTTACGGCTGGCACAGGCTTTGCTTAAAAAAGCAGGCTGTTTCCAGACCCAGGACGTGAGCGATAGCGCACTCATTTTTTTTAAACAGGGCCTGAAAGTGGCTGAATCGATCAGGAAGGATTCGCTGGTTGCCAAAATCAAGAACGGAATTGCCAATTTTTATCTTCGTCGGGAAGATTATCCCGAGGCTATGAAATACCTCACGGATGCCCTTACTATTTCTGAACGCGTTGGCTACAAACATGTCATGGGATTAGTCTATAATGGATTGGGATTGGTGTGCATATCCATGAAAGAATATGATAAAGCCATCGATTACTTTAGCAATGCAAAAATTATATGCCGGGAAACCGGCGACCTGCCTAATGAAGCCGGAATTAACATGAATATTGCCGGATGCTACGCCGAACTGGGTGAATATTCAATGGCCTACCAGTTCTACCTGGACAACCTGGATGCCCAGCTCAAATTGAATGATACGGCTCAGATTGTCCTGGCACATATCAATCTTGGGATCATCAGCCGGACTATGGGGAATTTGAATGTTTCATTACAGCAACTAGGCAAGGCCCGGACTTTTTTGCAGAATTATCCTAACCAGAGCCTGGAAAGTACCACCTTGCTGGAACTTGGAACTACACACCTGGTTGCGGGAAATGGTGAGAAAGCAAGGAAGTTGTTATTGGAAAGCCTTCAGTTTTCATCGGGGACCCTGGCCAAAAGCAACTCCATGGAGGCCCTCGCAAGATTGTCGGAGCTGGAAGAAAAAAATGGAAACCCGAAGCTTTCACTGGAATATTTCAAGCGGTTCACCATGATCAAAGACAGCGTGATGAACGATGAAACCAGGAGAAGTGTGGAAGAAATTCAATGGAAATATGACCTTCAGAAAAAAGAGTACGAAAATGAATTGCTCAGCAAAAAAATTGAGATCAAACAACGCCAGAACAACAACCTCCGGATCATTTTCGGTTCATTTATTCTGGTAGCCATCCTGACAGGGGTACTCATCTGGCTGGCCTATAAGAACTTGCGGAACTCGTTCAAGCTGAAAGCTTCAGAAAATGCCCGCCTCCAGGAAAAAATCGATGCCGACGAACGCATCAATCAACTGGAAAAGCTCCGTCTTCAAACGGAAATCGACTCGAAAAACAGGGAGCTTACCTCTACTTCCCTCCAGTTGATCACCAAGAATAAATTGCTGGCTGACATAGGCGAAATGACCGGATCTTTTTATTCCTCCGGACAAATAGATAAACCATCTTACCATGGACTGCAGAGATTGATCAGGGAAAACCTGAATCTCGACAAAGATTGGGAGCAGTTCAAGGAAGTGTTTGAAAAAGTGCATGAAAATTTCTTTGTGATCCTGAAAACAAATTTTCCCGACCTCACGGAGCACGAAATGAGACTGTGTGCTTATATCCGGATAAATCTCCGGAACAAAGAAATTGCCCGCATGCTCAATGTGAGCCCGGCTACCGTCAATACAAGCCGTTATCGCGTTCGTAAAAAGCTGGATTTGGACAATAAGACCAGCCTGGAAGACTTTGTCCGGTCGATCTGATCTATATCAGAAAATCGACCTTGTCCATTATTTGTCTATAGCCGAAATTTTGCCGGTGAAATTCATCTTTATTCCTTTGCGATGAATTTTTCGTCGCCTGTGAAAGGCGACAGATATTTAATGTTAACTATACAAATTAAGAAAGAGATGAAATCTGATTTTTACAAGCGCATGATGATGGCAGTATTGGCCATTTTACCGACAGCCCACATCTGGTCCCAGGATGCGCAACCAGCATTTGTTCCTCAAACACCGGGTGCGGCACACTCTTACCAGCTGGCCCTGGCTGTTACAGGAAAGAATCAAATTCTGCCCGACGGGCATACATTCGGTTATGGTTTTCAAAATCGCCCGGTCGTTGAACGGTTGCATGACGGACCCCGTTTTACGGACACGCTCTGGACAAAAAACTATGGCGGTGAGCAGAAGGAAGATTGTTATTCAGTCTGCCAGACACTGGATGGTGGATTTGTGATGGTAGGACGTGCAAACTCATTTGGAGCCGGGGATTTCGACGCCTGGATGGTTAAAACCGATGCCAACGGCGAAATGGAGTGGTTCCGGACCTTTGGTGACACCTACATCGATGAGGCCTATTCCGTTAAACAGATGACGGATGGCGGTTATATTATTTCCGGCATGTCTACTGCTTTCGGGTGGGCCGGTGAAGGATGGCTGATCCGGACCGACAACGAAGGCAATATGTTGTGGAGCCGTGGCTATCATCCGGCACAGGGAGCAGTCCAATCAGGCTGGGATTACCTGTACGATGTTCTCGTAACCCCCGATGGGGAAGTGGTGGCTTTCGGTTATGCAGCTACCGAGATGGGCATTTTGCAGGCCTGGATCTTCAAGGCGGATCCCGATGGGGATGTGATATGGGAAAAAGTGTTCGGGGGTGAATTCTGGGACCGGATATTTGCTGCAAAAATGACGGAAGATGGCGGTTTCGTCGGTGTCGGCGATACCCATGTGACTTACGATAGTACGTATTACCGGCATGATGGCTGGCTCATCAAATTCAACGCTGAAGGCGATACGGTATGGACCAGGCATTTCGGGGCTGATCCGCACGACATTTTCAGGGCCGTCAACCTGACCGCCGACGGTGGTTATATCATCGCAGGGGAACGTCAGCACGAAGTGGATGGCCCTTTTTATGGCTGGATGGTAAAAACCGATTCCCTTGGCAATGAATCCTGGAATTCCGACTTTTCCCTGGGGGCTTTGATGGCAGTGTGCCAGGCCGATGACGGAAATTTCATCGGAGCCGGGATCATCCTCGATGATGTTTCCGCGTTCGAAGGATGGTTGATCAAGGTTGACTCGAAAGGGAATATTGTCTGGGAAGACATGATAAATGGAAGCAAGATGGATGATATGTTCCTGTCGATGAGTAGGACCGCGGATAACGGATTCATACTGGCCGGGAAACATAACAGCCAGCCGGATTATGGCGATTACTGGCTGGTGCGGATGGATGTGGAGCAGCCGGATCCCCTGACATATTTCTATGAAGAATTCGATATGGTCAATCCGCCTGATCTGCCATCATCATGGTCTTATATGATCGATGTGATGATTTCCAACACTTTTGCTGAAGTGAAGACAACCCAGCATGGGGGAGCGCCTTCCTTGCCCAACACTACCTTCATTATGAACGGATTGGATGGAAGTAACGGCCAACTGGATCCCAATGCTTTCGTAGCGTTGATCTCGCCCTATGCCAGGATTTCCGAAAGTGGCGCCACACTTACCTTTAAAGCTAACGGAGGCAACGCATTGCAGGTCGGGACCATGTCTGATCCATCCAATCCTGAAACCTTCACCCTTGTCCAGGAAGTGGCAATAACTTATGATTTTGCGGAATATTCCGTAGAATTCCCCAATCCCCAGGACACTTATATCGTGCTGAAACATGCCAATACAAGCGGAACAACGCCGATTTTTATGGATAATGTCCTCTTTGAGCAGAATGGGACGGTAGGTATTGCCGAGCCTGGAAATTCTATGGTACGGATCTATCCGAATCCAGGCAATGGTTTCATCCATATCAGTGCCGGCGAACATATAGCTGACATCAGTGTATTCAGCAGCAACGGGATGAAGGTATTTCAATTCGATGCATTACAAACCAATGACTATCTGTTGGACTGTACGACGATCAGTGCAGGTTACTACTTTGTCCGCGTAACGACAACCGGCGGGCATGTTTATCCGGGAAAGCTTCTCATAACTAAATAGAGCAGCTGATTTCGTACTCTTTTCAGGCCCCCCGGCTTCGGCCGGGGAGGCCGTTTTTTAAACGGCAGGTTCACCCGTCAGGGAATGTGAATCACCGTTCGGTAAACTGATCCGTTCACATGTTAGTTATCAATGATCAGTATTTTCCTTGTTTCTCTGTTCTGCCCTTCATCAATCATGATAAAATACATCCCCTTATTAAAATCCGACAGGTTGATTTTCACTTCATTTTCAACGAACTGCTGCTTCACTACCAGCTTTCCATCCAGACTTAATATGCGAATCTCTCTGGGCTTCCCCGTGTTGTACCGGCTGAGGGTAACCGTTATATAATCCGCGGCAGGATTGGGAAAAACCGAGACGTCGTCCTGATTGTTCAATTCATCGACCCCCACTGCAACCGGATTCTTCCACACCCCGCCACCAAGCGTGCCGGCAAAAAGGTATCCGGAAGGATGGGCGGCCAGGGCATGTACGTCTCGTATGGCCAGGCCTTCATTGATATCCGCCCAGGTGTTGCCTATATCGTTCGATTGAAAGATGCCGGTCGTAGTACCGGCAAAAAGGATATCCGAAAAGCTATCGTAGCCCAGGCAGTTGATAAAAGGATCGGTCAGACCGTTATTGGCCTCTGTCCATGTATCGCCGTTATCCATCGACCTGAACACTCCGCCGCCAGGGCCAAAGTAGGGAGCTGTTCCGGCATAAACGAACCCGGATTGATCCACTAACAGGGAAGTGATCTCAAAGGTCGTCAGGCCATAGTTGGCCAGTGTCCAGCTTTCCCCATCGTCGGTTGAACGGAATACCCCTTCATTGCATCCTGCGCTTCCCGCGAATATGTCCCCGTATTCATTAGCCGCGATGCTCCAGAGGTGAGGACAGGTCAGACCGTTGTTCACCTGTTGCCAGGAGTCGCCGTTGTCGGTCGAGCGGAAAACACCGTCACCATAGGTGGCAACAAATATATTATCTTCATTTGTAACGGTTAAGGCCCGGGCATCAAATTCAGTAATGCCTTCGAAAACCTCTTCCCAGGTAGTTCCGTAATCGGTCGAGCGGAATACGCCGCCGTAGCCATAGATCCAGTCGGTTGTCGCAAAGATATGCCCGGAGGAATTGGTAGCCAGCCCGGTGACGTAAGACCCTGTCAGGCCTTCATCGATGAGGAACCACTCTTCGCCCATCCCGGGAGAATAATAAATACCATTACCATAAGTCCCGGCATAGAAACCGGAGCCGCCCGGTGTGATGAGGGCCCTGACATCAGTGGCGGACAGGCCGTTGATCTCCCTGGTCCAGTTTTCACCATTATCAACGGATTTATGAATGCCGCCTGCCAGGTAACCGCCAGCCAGGATCCCGTCATTGGATAGGGTGCATAACGATATGACGTGCGGGTTGGTCAGCCCGTTATTCACCTGTGACCAGAATTCGCCGTTGCTAAGGGAGCGGAATATGCCATCCCCGTAAGTTCCGGCAAAAACATCCTCATTTGAGTTGAAAGTAAAGGCATAGACCCCGTTCGTGCTGCTGAACCCTTCCATGACCGGCACCCAGTTTTCACCGTTGTCGGTCGACCGGTAGACGCCACCCCCGAGATCCATGCCGGCAAAGACATCATCTTCGGAATTGATACCGAGCGAGAGCACATACGGTATTCCCAGGCCATTGCTTTTTTCCAGCCAGGTATCACCATTATCATCCGACCGGAAGATACCGCCATAGGTTGCGGCAAAGATCTGGTCGGCAGAATTGACAGCCAGTGCCAGGACATAGTTATTGGTCAGGCCATTAATAACCGGCACCCAGTTTTCGCCATTGTCTGTCGAACGGTAAACACCGCCACCTTCAAAGGTTCCGACAAAAATGTGGCCGTTCGAATTGATGGCGATTGAGATGGTCAGGGGATATTCCAGGCCGTTGTTGATCTGTACCCAGTTATCACCCTGGTCGACGGATCGGAAAACCCCTCCCCACATGGTCACGGCAAACACATGATCATTCGGGTTGACGTCAAGTCCGTAGACATCCATAGAAGTCAAACCGTTGCTCTTTTGGATCCAGGTTTCACCACCATCGGCAGACCGGAAGATCCCGCCGTTTCTTGTACCTGCAAAAACCTGCTGCTGTGAGTTTGCAGCGAAGCACCGGACATCCCCGCCATTTGGCCCGTTGGTTTGCTGCCATGGAAATTGCTGTGAAAAGCTGATTGAACTAAAAATCAGCGCAATGAAAATCAATGTTGTTTTCATAGTGTGTTGTATTTAAGAGGACCTGTGAGGTCACCTGTGAGGTCACCTGTGAGGTCCCTCATTTTTTCTCAGCCAACACCAACATCTCAAAGTCTTCTGTCGTTAACCTGTCATTCCGGCTGAACGCCCCTAGCTTTGCCCCATAAATATCTGTTTTTCCGAATCCCAAACTTTTTAAAAGCCAGGTAATCTCCGACGGGACATAATACCTTTCGCTGCAATCCAGTTTTTTTTCATGGCCGTCATCATCTGTAAATACAGTGATATTTCTGTCACGGAAAGTCATCAGGTCGAACGAATTGCCTTCATATGAAGCATCCCCTTCCATGGTATTCTTCCCGATGAATTCCCTGACCGAATGAAAAAGCGGGAAAAGACCGTTAAGCGTGGTAAAGATGAGTTTACCGTAGTCTTTTAATGCCCTGGCCGCGCTTTCCAGGATCTGATAATTCATCTCATCCGTCTCCATCAGGGGAAATGCTCCTTCGCAAAGCATAATGGCCAGGTCGAATTCCTGATTGAACGGCAGGTTACGTGCATCATGCCTGATGAAATTGACCTTAATCCCCTGTTCAGCAGCTTTTTCTTTTGCCCTTCCAAGCATAGACTCCGAAAGGTCAATCCCTGTAATATCGTAACCTCTCCGCGTCATTTCGATGGAATGACGACCCGTTCCACACCCGATATCAAGTATTTTGATTTTTTTATCGTAGTTCGCCTCCTGTTCCAGGAAATCACATTCACCCATCGTCCCCCGGGTGAAACATTCATGATCATATTTCCTGCCATAATTCTCAAACAGAGATTCATACCATGGTTTCATACAGGCCCGGTTTTGGAACAGCTGTAAATATAGATATTTTTTAAATATTTATTACCTTTTCCTCCAGGGAATTGGCCAGAATTCAGGAGTTTTTTTCCTGTATTCCAGGTAAGGATCCCCGAAAAATTCCTCCATCTCCCTGTATTCCGAGTGGATATTGATCCTGAACATGATATAGCCTGCTACGCTGGTTGTCAGGATTAACCAGGAATGAAGCAGGAAAGAAATACCCGGGAGAAGGAACAATATTATTCCCGCATACAAAGGATTCTGACAAAGGTAATAGGTGCCACCAGTTTGAAGGGTTGTGGTTTTAACTCCTCTTAACAGGTATCGTGCAGTGATGGCATAAAATATTACCCCTATCGATACCAGGACAATCCCCAGTATGAATAGAGGCCTGTCAAGTTTCTCGCCGACATAAAAGAGTTCTTTTTTATAGATAGTCAGCAAGAGCGTGGTAATGAACCATGGAATGGTTATCATCCCGATCTTCGGTCCGATGCCAAGTACATTCAGTTTTTTCATTGCATTGGATTTATTGTAGCCGATTCGCAGATATGATGAGAAGAAAATAGGTTCCTGACGGTTTTTCTGTACACAAAGTTGATAAAATATTCAGTTCGTTGGTCATTTTCTTAAATCCAAAAGGTAAAAAATGAAGTTTGCCGGAAATCGGTTTCGGGGGCCCGGGAGCGGTAATAATTTTGCCGTTGTTAATGAATTCACAAGAAAAAACCACTTTAAAAATTAGTGCTATGAAACAACTTGCTTTATTACTGGTAATTTTTTTATTCGGTGCTATGGCACAAGGACAGCAGGAAGCTCAAACGAACGGTAATATGAATACCTTGTTCGGTAAGAACGGGAAAAACAGTCTTGGCTGGATGATCGGGGTGGAGTCGGGGTATACGCAGTTCGACAAGAGAGATGTATGGCTGGGAGGGATCGGTGTCGGGATGGTGATCGATCACAGTTTCACGATAGGATTGGCCGGACAGGGTTGGGTAAACCGGCAAGGCATGTACTACGAAAACATTGAAGATACCGTCGGCGCATACCTGGAAGGTGGCTATGGCGGACTACTGCTGGAATATACCCTATTCCCCGGTTCTGCCGTTCACCTTACCTTTCCTGTTCTGATCGGCGGAGGCGGAGCCAATTACATTTCAGGTGTTGAAACCTATGAATGGGATGATGACGAATGGGATACCGACTATGAAATGCTTGATTTCGACACATTTTTTGTCATTCAGCCCGGCATAAGGGCTGAGATCAGCCTGCTCAGTTTCATGAGGTTGAATGCCGGGATCAGCTATCGTTATATCAATGAGCTTCAAATGATCAATACCCCCGGGGATATGATGAATAATTTCACGGCAACAGTGGGACTGAAATTTGGGAAATTCTGATCCGGTTAAAGTCTGTGCAACCATGCGGGGACCCAAAACGGGTTCCCGTTTTTTTTTTTGCCGTGGATCCGCAGATAATTTCTTTCCGGTTTCCTCGCAGAAAAAAATAGTCTCTTTCCATAAAGTCTGGGGAAAGGAATAAGAGCCAGTCCGGTCCTGCGGAATTTTCAAATTTTCTGCCATTAACCGTATCCCGGAACCATATAGTCAAAAGACCGAATTACATTTTTGATGGTAAGATAAGGTCC
The DNA here is from genome assembly GCA_964619555.1 of uncultured Bacteroidales bacterium. GTDB lineage: Bacteria > Bacteroidota > Bacteroidia > Bacteroidales > JAGOPY01 > JAGOPY01. The sequence goes on from CAZUDV010000004.1 coordinate 272,504, forward strand.
CCGAACAGGTTCAATGCAAATAAGAGAAAAGAACCGGATAAAAAAGTGAATCAGAAGCTTTGATTTCAAGATAGGGAAACGCTTATCACGGATTTAACTTTACCTTTACCGGTGAATTCACTCTGTCTATTTATAAGTCAATGATTTCAAGGATTTTATTATTGTTTGCAATGGCGGCAGGGTTGATACCGGATGCTCATTCCCAGTGGAGGGTGTATTCAGGGCCTGACATGAATTCACAGGCTGTAACTACCTGGCTGTCCGATAAGTCCGGGAATTTCTGGGTGGGTACCACAGGTGGTATTGCCGTTTTCAGTGAAAAAGAGCGGGTAAATGTCAACCGGATTGAAGATGCAGCTCAAAAAAATGCAGAGTCCATCGGCCATGTTGAAAAGATATGGGAGGATAAAAGCGGGAATATCTGGATCGTGAGCACGGGCAAGCTTTTTATTTTTAATGGCGAGATTTGGATTAGGGTCAATGACCAGGACTATGAGGGGTATACAGTGAAATATCTGCTGGTAGACAGCCAGGGGAGCACGTGGATATGCTCGGAGTTCAGGGAATTCAATAAATATGCGGGGGTACAATCAAAACCCCATATCTATGGCACCGTTGTCCGGTTTGATGGCGTTCAGTGGTTCAATTTCGGCGGGGAGATCGGTGACGAAGTCTATGTTCAGCCCGGGAATCCGGAAGAATTTTATACGGGCTTGCTGGAGGACCGGCGGGGTTATATTTGGATCGGGTCAGTGACGGGGCTGAATGTTTTTGCAAAGACGGAATGGATCCAGGTAAAAGAAGAGACTTTGCCCGGTTGCTATATTACAGACCTGACTCTGGATAAAACAGGTAATGTATGGATTAGCACGGCCGGTGGTGTGGCAAGATTTGACGGCAAAGGCTGGGAAGTCTACAAAAAATCCGATGGATTGGGCGGTAATAATGTCAGGAAGATAGCCTGTGATGTCGATGGCAATATCTGGGCGTTCATTTATGGGGGCATTTCGTTTCAAGGGGTCAGTTGTTACCAGCAGAAGGGTTGGAGATGGTTTAAAGGGGGGAAAGATATCCCTGAAGGCGAAATAATCAATTCACCGGATGATTTCCTTGAATCGGGCTGTTGGATGACCCGTGACGGTTTTGCATTTTTTGATGGAAATAATTTTATTCGGCCCGGAATGGAAGGAGGCATTGAAGGTGACCGTTACTACGCGCTTGAAACCGATACTGCCGGAAATATTTATTTAGCAACTGAAAAGGGCCTTTTCCAGGGAGATGGAAGGTCATTTGCACCACTTTTAAAACCTGTTTCCGGTACATGGGAAGTGACCGATATTCTGTATGATCGTCAGGACAGGATCTGGATCGCAACTACAGATCCTGTGATTTACCAGATAAGTTCTTCAAAAACAGATCAGTACAGCATCCAGGATGGCCTGCCCCAGGAAGCGGCCCGGGCGTTCACAGAGGATGCCGCCGGACGAATCTGGGTGATCTACCGGAAATCGTTGGCATTATTTGAGTTTTGAGTTTTCCCTGGGTCCGGTAAGTTTCAATGGAGCCAGGGAATGATGTCATCCCCTGTTGTTATGAATTTGGATTTTATTCGACGGGGATTTTGCGGAATGTATTGACAACATCATTTATCGTGACTTTCCGGCTGATATGCCCGATCTCCTTCTCCATGCCTTCGGCCCTTAAAATATCCCTGACCTGGCCCAGGGCGTCTACAATCTGAAGGCCGATGCCTCTTTTCTCCAGATCATCCTCCAGGTGCAGAAAAAACCTTGCACCCGGGATATCGACATAATTGGCTGAAGAAAGATCCATGATTACCAGTTTCAGTTCACCCTCGTAATTATCCACCAGTTCATGGATCCGGTCGTGAATGTTGTTGATGTTAAAATACAGGATCGAAGCTTCTACCCTGAGGATCAGCACTCCCGGCACGGGAATATTGTCCGGGTGCCGTTGCATATCGGAGTAATTGGTGGTTCCCGGGATCTGCCCGAGGGTGGCAATATGCGGGGAAGCGGCCATTTTAAGCAGGAATACCAGTGATAATATGACCGAAATAAGCACCCCGTTCAAGACCCCGAATGAAAGGACGGCTATTACGGTAATGATGGAGACCCAGAATTCCGGCCGGTTGACCTTATATAAATGTTGGAATTCATGGATTTTGATCAGGCCAAGAATGGCGTCAAGGACGATTACGGCCAGGATGACTTGTGGCAGGTACCTGAAAAGCCCGGTGAGGAAAATAAGGCTCAAACCCAGGATGATGGAAGTAACCACAAGTGAGAGAAGGCTTTTGGCCCCGGACCTGTCGTTTACGGTCGATTGGGAAAGCCCGCCGGCCACAGGAAAACCGCTTCCCAGTGCCGATGCCAGGTTTCCGGCTCCAAGGGCCAGCAATTCCTGGCGGGCATCCACTTCGTATCCGTTCTTCGCCGCTATCGTTCTGGCAGCCGAGATGCTTTCGACATAAGACAAAACAAAACAGGCGATCCCTAATGTGAAGATCCCGTCGATCTCCCTGTATTTCATCAATGGAATGGTTAACGACGGAATGCCTTCAGGCAGTTCCCCGACCATTGCCAGGTTTACATCCTTATCTCCCGTAAAATAGATTATAACGATTGAAAAGATGACAATGATGAGGGAAACAGGTTTGCCTGGCAGGAATCGTTGACCGGTGATCAGTAAGATCAATGCGATAGCTCCGAAAAGGAGCGTCGGAATATGGGAATTGCCCAGGTTTTCCAGGAGTGCCCAAAGACTCCCGTAAAAATTATTGGCTTCAATATGCAGGCCAAACAGTTTTGGCAGCTGGGTGGATGCGATGACCAGGGCCGCGCCTGCTTTAAATCCTGTCAGGATGGTTTCACTGATGAAGTTGACCAGCGACGAAAGCCTGACGATCCATGCCAGGAAGAACAGGAATGAGACGAGGAGTGCGGTACCCGCAGCCAGAATCAACGCTTCCGCGGGATCCCCGCCGGCCATCACTGCCAGCGATGAAGCGATCATCATGGAAATGGCGGAGGTTGGGCCAATGGCAAGCTGCCGGGAGGAACCGAAGAGGAAATACATTAATCCTGCGAAAAGGTAGCAGTAGATCCCGATTTGCGGTGGCAACCCGGCAAGGGAAGCATATGCCATGCTTACGGGTATCACATAGAAAGCCAGTGTACCGCCGGCCAGCAGGTCCCACTTCAGATCAGCGGGCCTGTATGCCGGGAGCCAGGTGAAAACCGGCAGGAACCGGGTTGCTTTATGGAAGAATTCGATGTTCAAGCAACCGATTGATCAATTGTTCAATGGTTAAAATTACAGAGATTATTGGCAGATGCAACAGGGTATCCTCAACAACCGGACAATCGGGGGGACAATCCGATCAATCCTGCAGCCTTATCTTCCTGAATACGAAATAAAAACCAGACAATGAGACTATTGCTGTGATGATATAGAACAGGAAACTGATCCCCACGGCCACATTCATATCCACCTGAAGCAGTTGTGAACCATACAGAAAAGTCAGCTCTCTTATCCCGACTCCGCCAACCGATACAGGCAGAACAGCCACTACCGAGGATATCAGGAAGATCACCAGGTACTCCAGGTGATGCTCCCGTTCTCCCAAGGCCAGCAGTAACAGCCAGGCGCAAATCACCTGCAACAGTTGAACAACAAAGCCATATCCGAACGTGACCAGGTTGATCTTCAGGAAATAGGGATAGAGATACTTAATGAACAGGTAATAAGCCAGGAAGATGAGGGGGATGAGCAGGAACATAAAATTGACAATGGACAGTTGAAAATTGGCAATTGTCCATTGAAGATGGCGGACTGCGAATGGCGAACCTTCTTCTGGATTAATTAGCGATATTCCAACCAAAGCCAAGACCACCAATGCGACCATTCCGGAGATCCTGTCAGCCAGCACGGCGCCGAGGATTCTCCCGGTACCGGTCTGGTATTTTTTCTGAAGAAGGTAGATTTTATATCCATCTCCCCCTATTCCGCCCGGAAGGAAAAGATTATAGAACATACCCAGCAGGTAGAGCTGAATATTCGTTTTTTCTTTCAGGAAGATTCCGATAGCGGTGAAATAAAAGTTCAGCCTGTAAGCAGAAACGAGTTTGGAGAGGGCAAAGGCGATCAGTGCGAGGAACAGCAGCAGAAAGTTGGCTTTTCCATAGAGTGTAAGAATCTGATAAACATCGATTTTCCGGATGACAAGATAGAGTGCTGCGGCAGTGATGCCGAACTTCAGCAGGGTTTTAATCCATCTTTTAAGTTTCTCTCCCACCTTTGAAGATATTTTGGATACGGTAGGGCTTCTTTTTCTGCGATTCGTAATACGTCCGCATGAGCAGTTCGGCAATGATACCGCTGGTGATCATCTGGAATCCGGCAACCAGCAAAAGTATTCCAAGGATCAGGAGCGGCCGGCCCCAGATGTCATGCCCCATTATCTTCAAAATGAGCATGTATAAGTTGATCAGAATACCGGGGATCAGGATTACCAGGCCCCAGGTGCCGAAGAAATGCATTGGACGGGAAAGATAGCGTTTAAAGAACAGCAGGAGCATCAGGTCACTGATGACCTTGAAGGTCCGGTTCAGGCCGTATTTCGATTTACCATGCACCCTGGGGTAGTGGTTGACATCGACCTGGGCGATGGTTGCACCTTCCAGGGCGGCCAGCACGGCAATAAACCGGTGCAATTCGCCATAAAGGCTGATGTTTTTCGCGATGTCGCTACGGAAAACCTTAAGGGCGCATCCGTTATCTTTCATTTTAACGCCGGTTGCCCGGCGGATGATCCGGTTAGCAATTCGTGACGGGATTTTCCGGAGGAAAAAATCGTCTTTGCGGTTTTTCCTGATCCCGGCGACCAGATCCCAGCCTTCTTCCTCAGCTTTCCTAACCATCATTGGAATATCGGCAGGGTCATTCTGCATATCTCCATCCAGTGTAATAATGTAATCTCCGGTGGCATAATCGATTCCTGCAGCCAGTGCATTGCTTTGCCCGTAATTCTGCTTGAATTTTACCAGTACGACATTTGGATCCTTCAGGGACAAGACATTGGCAACTGTGCAGTCTTTTGAGCCATCATCTACATAGATCAGTTCATAATCATAACCTTCCAGTGATGCTGCAACCTTCTGAGTGAGCGGTATCACGTTTTCTTCTTCATTATACACCGCAATGACCAGGGAGAGTTTTGGCATGGTTACTTGATTTATGAGCAAATATAATTTATTTATAACAACCTCACAGGTGACCTCACAGGTCACCTGTGAGGTTGTCTCTATCTATTCCTTAAATTTGCCTCATGAAGGACTCTGCCAATCCGAAACGAACGCTCACTTTGATTATTACCCTGGCAACCGTGCTTTTTTTGCCGGCTTACCTGATAAACCTCGGGCTGGTGCAACTCATCCGCGATGAAGCAATCCGGGCACTGGTATCTTTCGAAATGATCCAAAGCGGAGATTTCCTGACTCCTACTATCTCCGGAGTGCCTTACCTTAAAAAACCTCCCCTTTTTAACTGGATACTGGCAGCGTTTTTCGGCGCTACTGGCCATTATTCCGAAGTCGTGATGCGACTGCCTGTTATCTTTTCGATCATAGGGTTTGCCGCTACCATATATTATTTTATCAGGAAAGAGTTCGGCAACATGACCGGCCTTATCAGCGCCCTCGCTTTTGTGACCTATGGCAGGATCATCTTCTATGAATCGGTTCATGGACTGATCGACATCACATTCTCGTGGCTGATCTTCTATTTTTTCATGATTTCCTGGAGATTGTTCCTGAAAGAGAAATACCTCCGGTTGTTTTTAATTGCCTATTTGCTGGCAGCGCTGGCATTCCTGCTGAAAGGCCTGCCCAGCCTTTATTTTACTGCAGCATCCCTGCTCGTGCTGTTTATCCTGGGAAAGAAATTCAAGCTTTTGTTCAACTGGCGTCACCTGACGGGTATATTGATTTTCATCCTTATTATCGGAAGCTATTATTGGCTATTTTTTACGAGTAATTCAATACCACCCGGCCAGGTGTGGGAAGTCCTGACGGGAGAGGTCACGCGTCGCACTATTGTGGAAAAGGGCTTCTGGAAAACGGTCGTCAACTTCATTACCTATCCGTTCGAAAACATATACCATTTTCTGCCCTGGTCAGTGCTGGTGCTGGCATTGCTGCCTCAAGGCAGCTTTCGGGAAATCCGCCGGAATCCATTTCTCTGGTATTGCCTGCTGATTTTTGTCATTAATATCATTCCTTACTGGACCTCGCCTGAGGGTTATCCACGGTATATCCTGATGCTGGTCCCTCTGGCAATGACTATGCTGATATACCTCTACCTGAAACACCAAATGGAAGGCAGGAAGGTAACAGGATGGATTGATTCTATCTTCGGGATTGCCATTTCCCTGACATCCATCGCCGGTATAGCGTTCCTGCTGCACCCTGCCACCAGGGACCTGCCAGGCATTATGTGGGTCAGCGTCATGCTTTTCCTGGTTATGTCAACCATAAGTTATTTTTTCTGGAAGCAGAAAAATTTTCGGTTACTCTGGTTGAGCATTGCTATGCTGGTTGTCAGGATTGCATTTGATTTCTCGATCATTCCTTCCTGGAAAACGAACCATCCTGCGGTTGAAATAAAATCAACCGCTTTTGCTGTAGCGGAAAAGCTTAAGGGAGAACCCCTGAAAATTTACTGGGATCCTGCCTTCAATCCTGATCCTTATTTTCAGTATCGGTATAATAATGAGATCTTTACCTGGTATTTGTCGGTGAAACTTGACCGGATGATTGAGGTTGATAAAGTGCCGGACCATGGGATTTATTACCTGGCTAAACCTGCCCATCTGAAGGATAAGGAATATACTCTGATCAGGAAACTCGAACCACCCCTGCAGGAAAATGTGTACCTTGTCAGGTTCTGATTGCCAGTTAACTGCTTATCCATCTCTTTTATTTTTGAAATTTCAATCCATATAAGTCAACTTTATATAACTTTACAGATTCTTAAAATCGCTCTATTTTATACTCATACGCAGTTACGGAAATGAACCCGATTATTTTAAAGGGATATAAACTGAATGTATCGCTCCTTTACATTTTAACTAGCCTGTCCTTTATAGTACCGTTCCGCTCATACGGACAAACCACGCCTGAGATGGAAATCTATCATGTTCCCGATGAACAGTTCCTGGAATATATCCGGGATTCGTTGCTCTTTGGCGGAGGCCAACTTACACAGCCTCAATTTTTTGGGAGGATGGATGGACGGGATTTGTTCAGGTCAGGAAATGATATCGGCTTTTCCAGGGGGATCATCCTTTCAAACGGCTGGGTCATGAGTACCATCAATATCGATGGGGGGGATAATAAAAGCGGTCATCAGACCAATCCCGAACGGGACAGCCTCGGACCATATAACCATATTGAACCGCTCCGGGATGCCGATATGGATTGGATGTCAGGTTATCTTCAGCAACTGGGGAAGGCCGATACGGCTGTTGACCCTACCACCATTATGTTCAAGTTCAAGCCCTATTACAATACTATTAAGATGGATTATGTTTTCGCCTCGGAAGAATACCTGTACGATACGGATCCGGGTGGTGGCGGAGGCGGAGGCGGAGGCGGCGGAGGCGATCCGAACGATATTGACCTTACCGGTGAACCTATGGGCGATTTCATGGGGATCTTCGTAAAACGCACCCCCAGTGAGCAGACCAGCCACATGGTCGTATCGATAATCGGCACCGACTGGGGCCCGGGCATGCCTAATAAAGCACCCGTCTGTGTCAAGTATGTCAATCACGAATCCCTGGAATTTGCCTATATAACCAATAAGGATAAGAGTTTTATCTTCGACGGACTCACCGTTCCGCTGACCATTGATGTTACCTCCATGCAGGTACCGGTGAATCCATGCCAGACATACTGGATCAAAGCCGGCGTGGCCGATTTTCCGAATGGATTGAGCCAGCAGGGCTACAACCTGTCTTACCTGGCTAATTCAGCCCTCTTCCTGGAGGCTATGAGCCTTATGAGTGGCTACGGACTGGAATGGTCGTTGGAACACTCATTCGATAACCCGGATTTTGTAGCCGATACCGCTATTGTTGAGGGGGGATGTTCCAATATCGTCCTGACCCTTCGGACCAATGTTGTTCCGATTGATACGGTTTATGTCAGGTTAAGGGTGAGTAATGCCGATTTGGCCGAATATACGATTAACCCTCCTCTTTATCTCGACTCCCTGATGGTTATCCCGGAATCTGTGACGGAAGTGCATTATACCATTTCGGCCATTGATGATGATATAAACGAAGGGACCGGCGGTAAGGAAAAGTGGAGCATCCGTTACCAGATGGACCCCTGCGATGTCCCGACACCCGATACCAGCGGATTCGGAACATCTACCCAGGGGTATTCAGGGGAGATCAGGATCAATGTAATGGATTATAATCCTTACAATAACCCGACCAAGACCTATGGCCCCACTCCGGCCAACATCTTTCATTGTGGAAACGATATTACTGTGACTGTCACGGATGTCTCTACAGGAGGTATTCCCCCGCATACCTACGTCTGGTCGCATCCGGTCGTTCCCCAGCTGGGTGTGGGCGATAATTTCACGACACCGATCTCAGACAGTCCCGACTATGTTTATGTTACGGTGACTGACCGATGTTCAGGGAAACCCGGTTACATTGCCGGAAAAGATACGGTGATCATATACAGTCAGCTGGAGGTTCAGGGAAGCCCGAGCCAGCAGCTATGCGAAGAAGGTGAACTGGTCATAAGTGTGCAGAGCACCAATGTGGGCAGCGATTACACCAATGTCTGGTATTTTGAAGGCAACCCTGTTGTACCGGCAGCCACCGGGCCGACATATACCGTTACCTGGGACGAGTACGGTTACCTGGCTCCCGGGGATCTGCATTTCTCCTGCCATGTGACCGATTTTTGCGGCAATACAGCTACCGACGAAATCCTGGTCACTTTTTACGCAATCGCGGAAATCACCGGACCATCCCTGATCTGTATCGGCGACGAGATTGAGCTTACCTGTACCGATGCGCAGACTTACCGCTGGTACCGGCAGGATAATCCTTCCCTGACCCTGGGAAACAATCAGATACTGCATTATACCCCGCCTGCACCAGGAATGCACAACATTTGCGTGGAGATATTGAATAATTGCGGGGAGACTGTCAATACCTGCTATCAGTTTGAGGTTTCACAGCTTACCTGCGCCGTCATGCTGGATAACGGCACTGACTTCAGCGTTTGCCCGAATGTACCGTTCACCCTTTCGGAGATCAATGCCTATGATGGCTGGACCTGGAGTTGGTTTGATGATGGCACGAACCATAATGCTATCGGGCAGACCATTTCTTTGTCACTGAGCGATGCCGGAGTTCACCCGGTACAGGTGATCGCGTATAATATACATGGTTGCTATGATACCCTTTCTTTCAATATCACGGTATTCCCTTATGCACAACTTGTGGCAACCACTGAATATTCCTCGGTATGCGTGGATTATCCGACTGAACTGAATTGCGTTCCTAACGGCCCGGTAACTCCCGCATCCTATTTCTGGACGGCAACACCTCCTGATCCCACTTTGGTCAGTCCGAATATACAAAACCCGGTGGTGAGGCCACAGGAAACTACGACATACCAGTGCAGGATCCTTGATAATCACGGCTGTTATGACTCCACATCGGTGACAGTCATTGTCAGGCCACGGCCGGCAGGCATCATTGTCGGGGCTCCTTCCTCAGCCTGTACCGACAAGCAGGTACAACTCAGCTTTGCAGAGATTATTTCCCCTCAGTCCGGAGCTACCTATTATTGGACCTTTGACGGCGCCACCCCGAATTTCAGCACTTCGAAAACCCCGACCGTGATGTGGTCCACAGCCGGGCAAAAGAATATCCAGCTTACCATCAGCGAAACCGGTTGCGAGGAAACATTCGAACTGCAGTATACCGTGCATCCCGATCCCATGGCCCTGTTCAGTGCATCTGACAATACCGGTTGCCAGCCGATTGAAGTGAGTTTTACCAATAATTCTCAGAACCTCCAAAGCCCTTCTTATACCTGGGATTTTGGCGATGGCACGACATCCACGGAAACCAATCCTACGCATCTTTACGAAGTTCCGGGAGATTATAGTGTCACTTTGACGGTAACGAATCAGACCGGATGCACCAATACCATGACCATAAATGATCTCGTGGAAGTGTATGCTGTGCCTGTGGCAGATTTCAGTGCTGAACCTCAGGCAGCTACCATCGACAACCCTACGATACGGTTCACCGAGGAGATCGATATTCCATATGCTATCATCAACTGGGATTTTGGCGACGGGGCGACCAATTCGGGGGATGCCAATCCGCGGCATACATACGGGGCTCCGGGATCATACTATGTGGTGATGTATACCGAAACAGAGCATGGCTGCTGGGACAGGGACACCCTTGAAGTGGGTATCCTGGAGGATATCAAGATCTACGTGCCGAATGCTTTTTCTCCAAACGGGGATGGAATGAACGATTGTTTCTCCGTCGGGGGAACCACGGGAGATATCATCGATGCATTCAGGGTGATCATTTACAGTCGATGGGGCCAGCAGGTCTATGATGCCCCCGTGACGGATCCTTACTGTGTATGGGATGGGCGGGATATGAGCGGCAATTATGTTTCAGACGACAGTTATATCTTCAGGATCTTCGGCAAAGACTTCCGGGGAGCCAAGAAAGTCTATGAGGGAGTGGTGACGCTGGTCAAATGATCAGGTGACCTCACAGGTAACCTCACAGGTGACCTCACAGGTCCATTACTTCAGTTCACCCTCCGCATTCTTCACTTCACCAGAATCTGGTTTCCTGCCTCTACAGGGCGATATACCTTTGTTTCATTAACGAACCTATAAAACTTACGAAAATGAAAACAACAATCGCAACCGCCGCCCTGATGGTCCTGATGACCGCCGCAAGTTTAACTGCTGCTCCTGACACGACCAGCACCAGAATTTCCAAAGATCTTGCTTTCGAAGCCACTGTTAACCTCCAGGTTGACAACATCATCGAGTTCCGGGTTGCCAAACCTGCCGGGGATGTGGTCATACTGAAAATCTATGGCGAGCACAACAACAAGATTTATCAGAGAAAATTACGCAAAGAGGCAGGTCTTGAACTGAACTGCGACATGACCAAATACGGCAAAGGCAATTACACTGCCGTTATCGAAAGGAATGGCGTGGAAGTGCTCCGCAAAGCTATCACTCTTAAGTAAAATAACCGTGAAACAGCTTCTCGCACGTTCTTTCTCATGTTGAAAATTTGCCTACTTTTGAATGTAGGGAACGGAATATGCCTGCTGAATCTCCATACAAAAAATGATTTCATTCATTTACAACAAATGGCCGTACCGTGTGCTGACCGGTTTTATGGCCGGCCTGCTGGTATGGCTGCTTGTGGAGGTGCTCCTGAATATCCAGTACCGGTATTTCGATCTCTTCACAAATCCGTATAATTACCTTAAATCCGCTGTTTATGGCATTATCCTGATGGAATTGATAGTGAGGATGAACCGGTGGCTTGAAAGGTGGATTTCGTGGGATCTGGATCCCGGAAGAAGGTTGTTGTTTCAAACTTTGTCCGGGTTGATGATCGCCTTCCTCGCGGTTTTTGCACTCAGAATGCTTGTGAACCTGATCTTTTTTCCATCAGGGCTGATCATCTTCTCGGATGAGGTGACCATTCTTGTGGTCACCTTTATATTCATCGTCTTCTTCAACCTGGCAGATTTCGGGTCATTTCTGAATGAAAGATACCGGAAATCGCTTGCCGAAATGGAACGCTTCCGGAAAGAAATAGCGGAGAACCAGTATGAAATGCTCAAGCTTCAACTGAATCCGCATTTTCTGTTCAACAGTTTGAATACTCTTTCATCCCTTGTTCATGATGATGCCGGCAAAGCATCCGATTTTATCCGAAGATTATCAGAAGTATACCGATATGTCCTGGATAACCGGAACAGGGAACTGATCAGTCTTTCCGACGAAATGGAGTTCATCCGGTCATTCTGCTTTCTTCTTGAGATAAGGTTTCAGGGCATGATCGAGTTTCAATTCGATATCATGGAAAAGGACCTGGATAAGAAGATTGCACCCATGACCTTGCAATTGCTGGTAGAAAATGCGGTCAAACATAATATTGCATCCAGCCAGAAGCCTCTTCTGATCCGGATTCATTCGCAAAACCGTGAAATCGCCGTTACCAATAATCTTCAACTCAAACCTAATCCACCCACAGGGAGTGGAATGGGTTTAAAAAACATAAGCAGTCGTTATGCGTTCCTGACGACAAGGAAAGTAGAAATAACGGATAATAGTGATACTTTCGAGGTCAGGATACCTTTAATATGATGTTATGAAAATTTTGATCATTGAGGATGAACCATTCGCCCGGGCGGAACTCATCAGGCTTCTTAAAAGCACCGGCATGGACTTTGAAATACTGGATCAACTGGATTCAGTGGAGGAAAGTGTGAAATGGCTGCGAAACCACCCGTCTCCCGAATTGATATTCCTTGATATCCAACTGGCCGATGGGTTGAGTTTCGAGATCTTCCGCCAGGTATCCATCACTACCCCGGTTATTTTTACAACTGCCTTTGATGAATATGCCATCAGGGCATTTGAATTAAATAGCATCGATTATCTCCTGAAACCAATCAAGCCGGAGTCCCTGGCGCATGCGCTGGGTAAGCTGGAGCAGATGAAGAAGGCTTTCAAGTCTGATCATTCTTCCGGTCAGCCGGTTATCGATAATTCCAGACTGGAAAACCTCCTGAAACTGATCAACCGGGACTATAAAACCAGGATCCTGTTGAAAGTGGGGGATCAGTTACGGTCTGTTGAGATGCAGGATGTGGCTTATTTCCTTGCGGAGGATGATGTGGTTTTTGCGATAGTGAAAGATAAGAAAAGGTATATTGTTGATTATACTCTAAATCAACTTGAAACCCAGCTTGATCCCGCTTATTTTTTCAGAATTACCAGGGGTTGCATTACACAGTTCTCTTCGGTCAGAAAAGTTGGCAAATATTTCAACAGCCGCCTGGCCGTGGAATTGGACCCTCCCCTTGAGGAAAAGCTCCTGGTCAGCCGGGTTAATGTGCCTGATTTTCTTAAATGGCTTGACCGATGAGAATTCAATTAAATATCTTCCTGTATATTTCCACTTTACTAATGGTTCTGTTACTGTCAGGCTGTTACGATATGACTGTCCGGATAAAGACGTTGCCGGCTAATACCCCGCCAAGCGACCAGATTTATATTTCCGGGAATTTCAACAATTGGGATCCCGGCGATCCGGCCTACATCATGCGCCTGAACGAGGATTCGGTATATGAGGTTAAGCTTCCCAGGGGGGTCGGTGAAGTGGAGTACAAATTCACCCGGGGTGACTGGAGTACGGTCGAAAAAGATATCTGCGGCTATGAGACCAATAACCGGTTATCGGTTTATGGAAGAGACAAAATAGTATATGAACATATCCTGAGCTGGAATGATTTGCCCAAGCTACAATGCCCAAAGTTCACCATCGTCATAGATTCATTGCCATCCAATACACCTGAAGAGGCGGCTCTTTACATTGCCGGTAATTTCAATGGCTGGGATCCGGGCAATCGTCACTGGATGTTCGATAAAGGGGCGGATGGAAGGTATTATATTGAAATTCCCCGCCCTGATCATGACGTGATAGAGTATAAAGTTACCCGTGGAAACTGGTGGAAGGTGGAGGTCCGTCCTGACGGTAATGAAACGGATAACAGGATATTCAGGGGAGAGCAAGGGGAGACGGTCCATATTGTCATAAGGCGATGGAAGGACCTGTGAGGTCACCTGTGAGGTCACCTGTGAGGTTCGACAGGACCGATTCTTCTTATCAACTCTTCGGACATTTCCCAAAGCTTTTTACCATTTTCCTCAGCAGCGGCCTTTTCGTCGATAGATTTGCGGGTCATACGGAATAGGTAATCAAATGGTTTTCCTTCCATATCCCTGGAGCAGGCAAGATATAAAACAGGTTCAGCAGCTTTTTCAGGGGATTTGAAGAAGATTGCAAAAACTAGCTTCATCAATGGTTGAAAAATCCCGGGTGCCTCCCGTGCAATACCAGAATTAACAGGCCCCGGGCAGAGAGCAAAAACCGATAACGGCGATTTCCCATTGACTTGGATCCTGCGTGACAGTTCACGGATATATGTGGTGAGCAGCAATTTGTAATATCCGTAATATTCCACGGTTTTTTGCATTCCATATTCCTTGAACACCCCAAATCCTTCCCAGTCGTACTTTTGCGGATGCCGATGGCTTTCCGAAGATACCACCACTATCCGGGAAATTGAACTTCCATCCTGCCGGAAACAATTCCCTTCGATCAACCCATTCAGCAGGATGAACTTAGAAAGATAATTCACCACGAACATTTCCTCGAGACCCTGTTTGGTTTTCCTGCTTTGCCGGGGGACCATGGCCGCATTGACGATCACGATATCCAGCGGGGCAAATTGTGCTTTGACTGTCCTGATCAGTTGTTCCACCGATTCCATATCGCTGTAGTCGACCCGGACCATTTCCACATTCTGGTTTCCGGTTTTTCTCTTGACTGCTTCACCTTTATCAGGTATTCCACTCCGACAGGCCATGATCACTTTAGCACCCCTGGCAGCAACCTGCCTGGCTACAGCAAATCCAAGACCTGAACTGGCACCGTCAATAAAAACCGTTTTACCGTCAAGTCTTTCACTTTCTGACAAGCAGCCAGCTTTGACCTGTTTTTTAAATATGGCGCTGATACCTTCCAGGGTAGCAGCAAAAGGATTTTTGTAGTTGGGTGTTTTTTTTGCCGACATTTTTTTTAGAAATGGTACTACCACTATAGTCGTAGTACGAGTTTTTTATAAAACAAACAATATCAACACTATCCATCTCTGCCAAAACCCATAACCGCTCAACTTTTTACTGGCAATTTCGACACAAATTCCCTGTAATTCCGGGTCTCGTTCAGAATATCTTCTTTCGTTACCCCGAAATCCTCCAGGTGATATTCATGGATGCCATATTTCCCCATCGGATTCTCCTTCTCAACCCTCCGGAATGTGGATAGCAATTCGGGTGTAATTCCTCCGTCGTGGATATAGATTTCCGTTAACGCTTCCTGGGCCTTGTCCCTCAGACCCTCGTAGAAAACATCCGTGAATTGACTCTTCCCTGGTACTTTTAACCGGTATTCCAATCCTTTTTGCAACATGTAACCGGTTTTTCTGATCCAATGCCGGGCTACCTCACTGCCATCCACCTCATCGCTGAAAATTACCCTGCTGTGAGCCACCATACTGATGAATGAAGGAATACACTCCGTAACCTCCCGGTGTGTCCATAGAAAATGGACATCTTCAAAATGCTTGTCGATCAAATCCGGGAACTCCAGGTGGTGCGGTGATTTGAGAATCCACCGCCTGGCAGGCCGTTGCCATTGTAAAAGTTTCAGCAACTTCACCATATAAGCGTAAGCCATTGACTGATCGGTCTTCTCCAGCCACGAGGAGTAGGAGGGCACATTCATGGTGGCCTCGGGGGTGGTGCTAAGAAAAGTGGCATCGAGCAGGAGAATATCTTCTTCCGGGGCATGGTGCTCTACGGGATGGATGGCGAAAAATCCCGGCGCCATTAATTTCAGTGCCCGCTCGCTGGTCCTGGCTATGTTTATCCGCTTATCATTCCTTCCCCGATCTTCTGAAAGCGGTACAGGATTCAGGGCTTCCCAGCTCAGGAGCACCCTGTGATTGGAATCTGAGGCCAGGAGCCGGTGCAACTTGGTGGTACCGGTGCGCTGCAAACCAAGGATCACCCAGGCCGGGTACAAAGGCTGTCGGAGTATCTCGGGATAGCGCTTGAACATTTCCTCAGCCCGGAGCCTCACACTGAGCAGATTGATCATCCGCTGGCGGGAAATAAAATAACCGATGGGATGCAACCGGGCTTCCTCTCTCATCGAATATAACAACCGGTCAAGGGGTCCATCCCAGAAATCGCTTCCGAGGTCATGAAGGCCAGTGGACCTTCTGGCGGCTTTAATCAGGCTGTCCTTATCCAGTTCAGATTTCGTACCTGCCGGATACGACAGCCTCCAGGCTTTGTTCAGGGCCTTGAACCACCATGGCTTGTGTCCGTAATTGGATGATTTAATGATATATTGTTCTTCACTCACTGGTTTGAAAGTTCATTGAATCTGACAATCTGGCAATCCGGCTCCACTGGCTCGGCCCCCTCTTTCAGCCTGTACCAGCGCCAACACATCGTCCCTTCCTGGTGCCCGCAGGTCTCTATCCAGTTCGGATGTCCCGGATCATGGTGCGATACCAGGATCTTGACGCTGCCGTCCGGCTCCGGCCTGGCGCTTGCCTTATTGATGCAAATGTTGTGATACCGGTAATCCAGCGATTCCATCCAGTAGTTATTCAACTGGAAATTCCAGGTATCGCATTCAGGTGGGGTGACACGGATGACCAGTATCTCGTCATCCGCCAGCGCCCAGTGGCTGTGGTAGTATATGATGGAAGCATCGCCCCCGGCAGCATTCGAAATATCGGCATCAAAAAGGGGCAGTTTGTTGGTATGCTTCCGGAATCCCTGCGCCCATCTTGCAAATAGCAGCGGAGCTCCAGCGACAAAAAGGGAAGCCGCTTTCAATCCTTCATCCACCTTTTCCGGTGAAAGGACATCGGGTGCTTTCCTGCCATCCAGGTTTTCAATATATACCTCAGCCGGAATTTCTTTTGACCGGTCCAGAAAGGTTTGCCTTACCATGACCAGTGAAGTCTGATCTTCGATCTTCAACCAGTTTTTTCCTTTGGGTGATTGACTCAGGATTATTTCAAATCTACCGTCCGGCTCATATACCAAATCCCGGTCTTCCAGCTTTCCGCATGGCGCCAGCCCTCCGGTAGTACCATAGTTGCCGTTCTGGGTATAAAATCCTATATAATCAATCGAGTTTCTCCTCCCGGTGATACGGTATTCATAGCTACCGCTGATTTGGGCATTCAGGTAAACATTATCGGGATTATCGGCGCCCAGTTTGACGGTTTCATGGACCATCCTTCGCAGTACGGGAAAAGCAGGATCATTATACTCCAGGAAGGCTTCCAGGCCGGCCCGGGTCAGCCTGGAAAGGTAACGGATCCCTTCTGCCTGCTGAAACGCATCACGCGGAGTGCCGGGATACATCAGATTGGTCCCTGCCAGCTTCAATTGATCGCAGAAATCCTCCCAGGCCTTGCCACTCACCACCCTCTGAACGTGTATGTCCGCTTCCGTTTTACCGGAAACTTTTAATCTGAGTTTTCGGAACCCCTTTAAAATCTTCAGGAATGCAAATAAGAGCTGATTCATTCTTGAAAGAAATCTTTATTATTGCACGTTAGCTGAAAAAACGCGTAAAGGTATAAAATTCCATGAATGACTTTATAAGCCGATATGGTCAGTGGGCCATGGTTGCCGGAGCGGCTGAAGGCCTGGGCGCCGCATATTGTCAGGCACTTGCCCGGATGGGAATAAACCTGATCATGATAGATGTGAAAGAAGAGGAAATAAGGAAACTATCGGGGATCCTGCAACGGGATCACGGGATTAAGGTCATGGTGGAATCCATAGATCTTAATTTGGTTGAATCTGCTGATAAATGCCTGAGAATCATAAAGAATCACGATTGTCATTTGCTGGTATACAATGCAGCTTACAGCAGGGTAAAACCTTTCCTCTCCTCATCGGAAGATGAACTGGACCGGTACCTGAATGTCAATGTCCGTACGCCGCTGCACCTGGTACATGGCTTTGCCGGGATGCTGAAATCAGGCAACCAGCCGGGTGGCATCCTACTGATGTCATCCCTGGCAGGCATATGGGGAACGAGACTGGTGGCCGCCTATTCTGGCACAAAAGCGTTCAATATGCTGCTGGCCGAAGCTTTGCATCATGAGCTCAAACCTTACCATATCGAAATCAGCGCCTGCTGTGCCGGTGCTACGGCAACACCCGGATATATTGGGACCCGCCCGGCAAGAGGCATTTTTGGTCCTGTTGTGATGAAACCCGAGAAGGTGGCTTTTATAGCATTGAAAAACTTAGGGAAAAAGCCTGTGATTATTCCCGGCTTTTCAAATAAAATCAACTATTTCATCCTCACCAGGATGTTAAGCCGGAGTTTATCGGTAAGCATCGTGAACCGGGTAATGGCTTCGACGTACAGGCACATATTAAAGTGAGACTGAAGGATTTGTGTTGCTCCGCCTGTCATTCCTCAAGTCGGCTTTTCTATTTATAATCAATATATATTGCCGACTACCCGGGTCATGTCAATTCATCAAACATCAAATTTTTATAATTTCGGCTTCATTTTATAAACGATGGAAAAAGATTGTCCGAACATGAACGGATGCAGGCTGGTCAAGACCGAGCTGGTGGTGGCTGATCCTCTTCTGAGAACCGCATACATTAATGACTATTGCCGGAAGGAGGAAACCTGGCGGCAATGCAGGCGTTACCAGACAAAGAAAGCCCTGTGGATCTGCCCTGATTTCGTCCTGCCGGATTCAGATCTCACCGAAGACGAAATCATTGATCTGTATGAAAAGCTTGAAAAAACACCCTGACGGAAAATCTGAACGACCTGACCAAACCGGCATAATAACTCTTAAATATTGTGTAACAACCTTATAATAACTGGATAACAATATCTTATCAATATGGCAACTATGGAATTTGAAGGAAGGGCATTCGAGGTTGACGGCGACGGATTCCTTACCAACCCTGATTTATGGAATGAAGAAGTAGCTTCTCTTTTTGCCCGTTATGACGGGATCCTGGAATTGACCGATAAACACTGGGCCATCATCCATATTATCCGGAAAAACTTCATCGAAAAGGGGAATGCTCCTATGATCCGGGTGATCTGCCAGGAAACCGGTTTAAGATTGAGGGAGATCTATGAGCTTTTCCCGCTAGGCCCTGCCAGGGGAGCCTGCAGGGTGGCCGGTCTGCCCAAACCGGATGGATGCGTTTAACGGGTCGTCATGGAATTTCAGTGGTATAAAATACTGGCCCTTGCCTCACTTGCTGTGTGTTTGATCGCTTGTGCGCGTCATTTCGTCAGGCTTGTCAGATTGGGGAAAGGGACCGACTTTTCCAGGCCTGCCGGTAAGATACCCCCGGCTGTTCTCTATGCATTCACGAACGCAATGAGTCCTGCCAGAAAGGAGTCAGCCTATCTCCACCTGCCTACCTACACGGCGGGCATAATCTACCACCTGGGTACCTTTCTCTCTTTTATTCTGTTTTTTTTCATCCTGCCGGACGTTTTGCCCACGGGATGGCTGGCATACCTGGTAACTGGTTTCCTGGCCCTATCGACTCTGAGCGGATTTGCCATACTGATCAAACGAATTTTGAAAAAGGAACTCAGGTCCCTTTCCAATCCGGATGATTACCTTTCGAATATCCTGGTAACCCTTTTTCAACTTATGACAATGGCCATTCTGTTCATTCTCAATATCTTACCAGCCTACCGTCCGGACGTCTTAACGTCCTTTGATCCTGCCCTCCTGGCGTATTACCTCGTTTTTTCTGTCCTGGTCCTGTATACGCCTCTCAGTAAACTGAAACATATGGTCTATTTCTTTGCTGCCCGTTTTCACCTGGGTTATTTTTTTGGAAGAAGAGGCGTTTGGCCCGCTCCTAAACTAAAGGAATGATAACGATGGGTATATTGAATGAAGAGATAAAATCTAAAGGGCTGAAGGTATTTGACCCCGTTGACGGAAGCCGGTTGCTGACCCATCTGAACAGTTGCGTGCACTGTGGATTATGCGCCGAGAGTTGTATATATTACCAGGCCTTTAAAGATTCACGTTTTATCCCGGCCCGGAAAGTTGACCTGGTGGCTTCCGTCTACCGCCGGTACTGTACTTTCTCAGGCAGGACCATTCCCTGGCTCACCGGGGCAAGCGAATTGAATGAGGCCAATATCCGGGAGATGGTCGATTTGCTGTACGGGGCCTGTACCATGTGCGGACGGTGTAATTTGCACTGTTCCGTCGGGGTGGATATTGCCTACGTGGTACAAACCGGCCGCGCCCTGCTGGCCAATATGGGTTATACGCCCGCCACACTCCAGTCAACTGTAGATGCCGCCGTCACTACCGGAAATAATATGTCCATTTCTGACAGTGAATTTGCCGATACCATCACCTGGCTGGAAGACGACCTCCGGTTCGAGGTAAACGATGAAATGGCAGCCATTCCACTGGATCAGCCGGGGAAAAAGGTCATGTACACCCTGAATCCGAGGGAACCGAAATTCTTCCCCCTCTCTATTTCTGCCATGGCCAAGATATTTTATGCCGCCGGGGAGAGCTGGACCTTATCCACCAGGATGTACGACGTGACCAATTACGCCTATTTTTCAGGCAATCTGGAGGAAGCCCGGATCATTGCGAAAAGGATGAAGGATGAAATGAGTAAACTTGGTGCCTCGCGATGTGTGCTGGCGGAATGCGGTCATGGTTCCAGGGCATTCCGTTGGGAAGCTCCCAATTACCTTCAGGAGCCTTTTTCCTTCGATGTGCTCACTTCTGTCGAGCTGATCGCGGAATATATCCGCCAGGGGCGAATTAAACTGGATCCTTCCCGGATAAAATCAAGGGTCACATTGCACGATCCATGCAACCTGGTCCGGACGGGCGGGGTCTTTGAAGCGCAACGATTTATCCTGAAGCAGATAGTCGATGATTTTGTAGAGATGGATCCATATGGCATCGATAACCTTTGCTGCGGTGGAGGTGGCGGGCAACTGGCCATGAGTGAATACAACGAAAGAAGGATGAAGATCACGGGGTTGAAAGCTGACCAGATCAGGAAAACCGGGGCTGACATCGTGTGCACGCCATGCCATAACTGCGTTGATCAGCTCACACAGACCAATTCTGCCTACAAACTGGGCGTGAAGATCATGACCCTTGCCGAAATTGTCGCTGATGCATTGATAATCTGACATTTATAACAACCAATCCCAATAAACAGTTTGACCATTAACAATTAACAGTTTAATATCGGATATTACTCATACCAAACCATATGGACATTATCTATTTAGACAATTCTGCCACTACTTTCCCAAAGCCTGAGGAAGTTTATCAGTATATGGACCGGTTTTACCGGAAAAATGGCGTAAATCCGGGGCGTTCGGGATTTGATGCCGCTCTTGAAACAGAAGAAGTGGTGCAGGATACCCGGAAAATGCTTACCTCCCTGTTCAATGGAGATGACCCTAATCGGCTGACATTCAGTTATAACGCCAGCGATTCCCTGAATATGATCATCCAGGGCCTGGCCGAGCATGGAGACCATGTGGTGACCACCATGCTGGAACACAATTCGGTCTTAAGACCTTTGTATCATCTCGAAATGGAAGGCATCCTGGAGGTGACCAGGGTACCCTTCGATGGCCATGGCTATGTTGATCCGGAGGATATCCGGAAAGCCATCCGGAAGAATACGAAAATGGTCATTGTCAACCATAGCTCCAATGTTATCGGGACCATTCAGCCTGTAGCCGAGATCGGGAAGATCTGCCGGGAATATGGGGTCTATTTTATAGTTGACGCCAGCCAGAGTGCAGGGGCTGTACCCATTGATATGAAAGCCATGAAAATGGATGTGGTCGTTTTTACCGGTCATAAATGCCTGATGGGGCCTACCGGTATTGGCGGATCCTATGTCATGGAAAATGTACCGGTGAGATATACCCGTTTCGGCGGAACCGGAGTCAGGTCTGCCCAGCGGACTCACCTGGAGGAATTCCCGTACCGCCTGGAATGCGGCACTCTGAATATTCTGGGTGTTGCCGGTTTGAATGCGGGTGTGAAATGGGTTATGGAAAAGGGCATTGAAAACCTGCACCGGCAGGAGATACATTTATGGGATACATTGAGAAAGGGCCTCCGGAGCATAAGCAATGTGATTACTTATTGCGCCGAAGGCCCTGACAATCAGAATCCTGTTCTGAGTTTCAATATTAAAGGGTTTGAATCAGGTGATGTTGGCACCATGCTGGATGTCGATTACAATATCGCCTGCAGGACCGGGCTTCAATGTGCGCCTCTCGTACACCAGGGTCTGGGTACTGATAAAATTCACGGAACTGTCCGGCTGAGTATAGGACCTTTCAATACGGCAGGTCATATAGATCAGGCACTGCAGGCAGTGGCAGAAATTGCCTCCCTCAGGAAATAAATTTTCTGAGGGAAAATCTCCTGGGGGATCAGTACCTCTTGAATTCGCGACGAGGTGGCCGTGGGCCTTCATTGGCCGGCCTGGCTTTCTTCACTACGATCTGGCTGTTGTCGTATTCGCATTCATTCAGTTCGTTGATGGCCTTGTTGGCTTCATCATCGTTCTTCATTTCAACGAATCCGTAACGCTTTGAACGACCAGTCATCTTGTCGAAAATGACATTGGCTGATACTACTTCGCCATACTCTGAAAACAACGTTCTCAAGTCATCACTGGTGGTGTTGGCACTTAACTTTGCTACAAAAATGTTCATGTGGAAAAAAATAAAAATGAATAAATTAAAGGATTAAAAAGTGTGTGGATTAATATTAATTGGAAGTTGGTCTTTATTTATCACTCATATGAGGCTTTTAATCCCATAAGAAGCACAAAAGTAATACTAATTTAATTGAATTGTCAACAGCAATGCAATAATAATTTTACATCATCCTGAAGAATGCCGGTAAAAACCGGTCACCGGGTGAGCAGGTATTTCCCTGAAATGGCTTCCCTGCCTTCGTTCGTGATCCGGATCAGATAAAGCCCGGGTTTCTCGGCCGAGAGGTCCATTACAAAGGTCTGGTTCGTTTCATCGAAGTGAACCGGAAGGGCGTCCACTACTTTAATACCATATGCGTCTGTGACTGAGATGGTATAATCGCCGGTTACTCCTGAGTTCTCCACTTTCACCAACCCATTTCCGGGATTGGGATAAACCCGGAGGGTGCCGTCGGTCGATTCACCAATGCCGCTGCAGGCTGCAAAGTCAAAGATGATGGTACGCTCATCGGTACCGACGCATCCCTGCGGGGTGGTAACAGTTACACTGTAAGTTTTGATGTCGAAACCGATTCCGGTCGTACCCACTTTAACAACCTGTTCCGTGGACCCATTCGACCATAAATAGGAAGATCCGGGATTTCCAGCATCCAGTATGACCGTATCAAAAACACAGACCGTTTCATCGGCGCCAAGGTGAATGGTTGGTCCGGGGTTGACCTGAAGCGTCGTCGAGCCGGTAACTTCGTTATAACCGTCTGATACAGTCACCGTGTAAGTTGTGGTTACGCTGGGAAAAACGATGGGATCCTGCAACCCCGAAGTAAATCCGGGAGGCATGGCTGTCCAGGTATAGGTGTAGGTTTCCGTGCCGCCTGAGGCGAGGGCAAACAACTGTGCCTGCTGGCCGGCGCAGATCACCCCGGGCAGGACCGATGGATTGACTGCCAGTGCGGAACCGGTTATATTTACCACCATCGCATCGGAATGGTCGCTCGCGCAACCGGTCTCTGCGTCAGTGACGAAAAGGTAGAACAGCGTTTCCTCCGTCAGGTAGACCGTGGTGGGTTGCTGCACATTCGGATCGAGCAGCAGGCTCGCTGGCTCCCAGTGGTAGAGGTAATTGCCACTGCCCGATGATGCACCGCCGTAAAGGGTAGCTGGCGTTCCGTAGATGGCCGACTGGTCGGGTCCTGCATCAGGAACGGGCAAAGGATTTACGGTTATTGAGGTGCTGCCGTTGACGGTACTATAGGGATCCGAGACGGTAAGGTGATAGGTGGTCGTGACGGAAGGTTCGACCGCCGGATTGGGCAGGTCGGAATAAAATCCGGTAGGAGTGGATGACCAAAGGTAAGTGAACGCTCCGGTCCCTCCCGAAACCAGGGAATAAAGCTGACTTTGCTCTCCGATGCAGATCTCATCGGGGTCCGCTGTTGGATTACAGGTGAGGACTCCACCGGTAATGTTAACCATTACATTATCCTCCGAAATACATCCCCCGACATTATCGGTAACCATCAGGGTAAACAGCACCGATGATGACAGATTCACCGTTGTGGGTTGCAGCACATTGGGATTGACCAGCAGGGATTGGGGTTCCCAGTGATAATTGAAGTTGCCCGAACCGCCTTCTACTGAACCTTCCAGCAAGGTGCTGGCTCCGCTCGGGATGAATTTATCCGGCCCGGCATGCGCAACGGGCGCATAATTGAAAACCAGGTACATGGAGTCAATATCCGGACATCCCCATTGATTGGTCACTTCACACCAGTACCATCCCGTCTGGTCCACCTGGATCGAATGGCTGGTATCCCCATTCTGCCATAAATAGCTGGCAAACCCCGTATCCGCATCCAATGTGAAAGGTGTGGTAGAACAAACCGTGGTGTCGCTGCCGATATAAACATTCGGAGGTTGCCGGACGATGATGATATGGAAGACGTTTTTAGCCTGACCGTATAAATACACGATCAGGGTAACGGCATAAAGGCCATTGGCTGAAGGGGTGAACAAGTGCGACGGGTTAAGCTCCCTGGAAACATTGTTTTCCCCTGAAGCGGGATCCCCGAAATTCCAGACCACGGAGTCGGGGTTGTCGGAGGCGCTGGTATAAAACTGCACCGGTGTGCCGAAGCACAGGGGGACATCCCAGTAAAAATCGGCTGTCAGGTAAAAGAAGGATTGGACGAACGGGGGCAGGCCGTACCTGGATTCCCTTCCCCCAAGATTCACAGCATTTTCCATGAATCCGCACCCTGTTCCCAGCGTATTTGGCTGGTTGATCCGGGACAAATAATCGGCGCCCTGCCTGGCGATGTACAATCGGTTGTCAGGGCCAAGCTGCAGCGCGCCGATCGGAGCCTGGCTCTGTCCGACAGTTCCGACCACCGTTCGGGAGTTGAGGATAGTGGTGGGATTGGAAGTGGACAGATCGTACTGGTGAATACTCCGGTTCCCTTTCCATTCGCCAATGTAAAGAACCTTGCTGTTAGCGGAAAATTCCACGCCATATGGTCCGCCCGGATCCCAACCCCCGGGATTGACGTAATTATTGTCGGTAACAATGTGCGTAACTTCTCCGGTGATATTATTGAAACTAAAGATCCCGACATTAAAGGCGATATTATTGGCCATCGCTATCTTGGTGCCGTCAGGCGAAACTTTCAGATAACCCTTGGAAGCTTCCAGGTCCCCTACAACGGGAGAACCCGCGTGGCTGATGACCGGAGTCGTAACAACGCCGGAGGAAGTCACTTTAAACGCATAAAATTCATCATTGCCCCATTTGTGGGTAATTACCCAGTATGATACCCCATCCCCATGGCCGACGGCGGTTACTTTTTCGCAGGTAAGGGGAACGAGCGGAACATTTTTCTCCGATACTACCACATCCCCCAATCCATTATTTAACGTCATATCGACCCGGGTATAACAAACCCCATTCAGGAGGTTATTATCCCAGGCATCCACGGTGAAAATATAGTACTGGTTGGAATTTAAAGGTTTCGGAACAATGATACCCGACTGTGTGCTGGAAGAATGTCCCAGCAGCCCATATCCATTCGGCATTTGTGTATGCTCCCTGGTATAAACGAATCTCCCGTCCGTGTATAATTGAAGATTGCCTGAAGAATTGGAAATGGAGGAACAGCCTTCCCCGGTGCTGAGGGCTCCGTTGGTCAGCGGGACAGGCACTCCAAGGCCGAAGTTCAAACCGGCATGGTCGCCGAAGTACCAGTAATTTGCTTCTTTCTGGGCAAACAAACCGGTTATTAGCAGAAGCAGGGATACAAGCAGAATGTGTCTTTTCACGGTGAGGAAGATTGAGGTCGCGAATTACTTATTTCTCCATAAAATTAAAATAAAAATGAAAAAAAAGACAATTCAAAGGGTCATATGTGTTTTTTTTTCTGTCACCACTTTTGCATACATTCGCATTTTATTGTCACCACTTGCTTGATCAGATGAAGGAAATATCAAAAAAAGCGGGATTCCGTTCATTTCCGCGTAGTTTCTGGACGGTCATCTCCATGGAGTTTTTCGAGAGGGGGTCTTACTACGGCATGATGTCCGTTCTTTCCGTGTACCTGGTTTTAAATACCTCTGAAGGAGGGTTGGGTTTTTCCAAGGAGAGTGTCGGGGTGATCAAGAGCGTCATCACACCGCTGCTTTACTTCCTGCCTATCATTTCAGGAGCTATCGGCGACCGGTACGGTTATCGTAAAGTGCTTTTCTTTGCATTTTTTACCATGAGCCTGGGATATTTTATGACAGGCCTTTCCACTACTTATATCGCTGTTTTCAGCAGCCTTATCCTGGTAGCACTGGGGGCCGGATTTTTTAAGCCCATGATTGCAGGCACCATTGCACGGGTAACGGACGAATCCAATTCCACGCTCGGTTTCGGTATATTTTACTGGTCTATCAACCTGGGTGCTTTTTTATTCCCGCTCATCCTCGTGCCCTATCTCAAATCCATTTCATGGACCTATATATTCTTTATGGCTGCCATCGGGACCGGGTGGCTGATATTGCTCAACCTTTTCGTTTATAAGGAACCTCAGCGCGACAAAGTGACCAAATCCCTCGGGAAAGTCTTTACCGAGATGATCAGCGTACTGAAAGACTACCGCTTTATCCTGATGATCGTGATTTATTCCGGTTTCTGGATCATGTATTTCCAGGTCTACGATTCGGTCCTGTGGTATCTGACCGAAAAGGTGGATATGACCCCTTTCAATAAGATCGTCAATAACTTCCTGGCTTTGTTTATGGAGAATCCCGACTGGAAGTACGATGCGGAGCATGTGACGGCCATGAATGCAGGTGCCATTATCCTGCTTCAGCTGCTGGTTTCAAGCATCGTGCGAAATACCAGGGTAATGCCGACGATGATCTTCGGCATTGCGATGGGTTCAATCGGGATGGGGATGCTGGCCATTGCCCCGAATGCCTGGGTGTTTCTCATTTCCATGTTTGTTTTCACCATCGGGGAGATGATTGCTCATCCGAAATTCATCTCTTATGTAGGATTGATCGCCCCTCCGGATAAAAAAGCGGTTTACCAGGGTTATTCCTTTCTGTACGGGGTGATTGGCAGCGGTGTCGGCGGGGTGCTGGGGGCCTATTTGTACGTATGGCTGGTTGAGAGGCATGACCAGGCATCTCTCCTCTGGCTGGTGTTCAGCATGATCGGCGTACTGACGATCATCGGGTTGTTACTCTATAACCGGTTCTTCCATATCCAGGAACAGGGCAATTAATCCACAGTCCCGGCATACACAAAATATCAGATTTCCAAATCCCGATATTATCTTTTCGCTAGTTTCACCTGACTGATCCATAGTTTATTGGGCTTTGACAGTTCCGAAATGCTGACCTGTGCTTGGCTGCCCTGGTGCTTTTCCTGGGCTGGTGTGGCTTGTCCGCTACCGGCAGAGGCAGGGGCCCCGCCGCCCGAAGGAGGCCCTCCGTACATGCCGCCTCCATGACCGCCATCATATGGCTGGCTTCCAGAGGCCTGTCCTATCCCTGCCTGGTTAAGGTCCAGGTAACCGGTTTCGAATCCCATGCTGAAAAGCCCGTCAGCCTCACCGTTTACCGACGATTCTATTTTCTCAATGGGGACTATAAGGCTGAGGATCATTTTTTCCCTGTCAGGCATATTTAATTTGCCCCGGACACCATAAACCGGTTCCATCATTACCGTATCTTTTTCTCCCTTTCCCGAAAATCCGATCAGCACCACCTCATTGTTTTTCCCCTCCAACATCCTGTTCATCATCTCTTTTCGATCCGCGGAAACAGGTTTTCCCGCTCCGGAAGGCGGTCCGGACATCCCATTTCCGGGTACGGGGAACTGGATCCCCAGGCTTTTTTTATGCCTGGCATCCGGGTTGAACCAGGTGGTCAGTCCATATCTCATGATCTTTTGGATAGCGGCCCGGTCACTTACCAGCAGGGTGATATACAGGTCTTTCTCATCGTTCGAAACGTAATACAGGAATTTGCTTTTGTCATCATATCTCATTTTATTGATGAACTCTTCCCCATCGCTGAATGACTGGCCGGACTGCCAGAAACAAACATAGGGGGCACTTTTTTGAGAATAAGCCGGCAGGGAAAAGGCCAGGATCAGGCTCAAAGTGGCAAGCCAACCTGTTAAACGCTGTTTCATGATATAAAAATAAGTAAACTCAGAATTCACCCATGTTAATGACGTCATAATCACCGTCGAAGCCGTTTTCCGCAGATCTTTTCCGGCTGAAGTTATTCCATTTATAACTGATAGTCAGGCTGACAACAGGTGCATTGCGCCAATTCTCGTATTCAGAATAGAAATTTTCACCCTCGCTGGTCAGCTTCATATGGCGTGTGTCGAAAACATCACGGATATTCAGGGTCATCGAAAGCTGGCTGTCGAAAAAGTCCTGTCTGACTGCAAAACCAACGTAAAAAGAACCCTTCCTGGTACCGTCGGTAGTAACGGTGGGACTGTCATAAGTACCATTCAGCCTCAGGCGGGTTTTGGTCTTAAGGTTCGCTCCCAGGTCCAGGCGGGCGTTCCAGTTGGTACTCTGTCGTACCACCTCCATGCTGTCCGTCTGTTTCTTTAGCCTGTAATCAAAAATGGTGGCGCTGGGCGTAATGTTGAACCAGTCATTGACTTTAAGAAAACCGGAAATTTCCACCCCAAGAGACCTGTCGTCGTCAATATTCTGCATGGTACTGATAAGAACACCTTCCTCATTGACGCTCTGAACCCGGGTCATTTTATTGTTGGTGATCTTGTAGTAGGATTCGATATTCAGGTAAGAATATCCGAAAAGCTTCTGGTAGTTGAGTTCAAGGGAATGAGAAAATTCCGGTTCCAGCGCGGGATTTCCGGAAAACTGCGAGAATGCATCGGAAAACATCGGGTATGGATTCAGCATCATGCCCCGTGGCCGGTTAACCCGCTTGCTGTAAGAAAGCTGAACCTGTTGGTTATAAGGGAGATAATAGGTTAAATAAGCGCTGGGATAAAGGTCGAATTTTTCATAAAGATAATCCTCCCCTCCAGTTTTCTGGTCCAGGTTCCGGTGGGTATATTCTCCTCTCAAGCCAAGCTTGACACCCAGTTTTTTTCCGAATTCCCTGGAATATGTCCCATACAGCGCATAAATGTTATGGGTAAAATCGTACTCATTGCTTTGGATACTGTCATATATCCATCCCTGGCTGACCGAATCCCAGTTATAATAATTATAATCTTCCTGGTCCTGGTCCATTCTTAACTGGAAACCGGTTTCCAGTTTGCCGCCGTCCTGGAATTTATGCTCGAAATCCAGATCTCCCCGCCACTCTCTTTCTGATTCCGTGGTATTTCGTTTGTAATCCAGGATCACCTGATCGATATTTTCCCAGGTATCGTCAACCAGTGACTGGACGGTTGTCTGCCGGCTTTCATCATTCCCCTGGTTATAGGTTAGCTGGGCGCTCAGTTCACTACCATCGTTTTTAAATTTCTGTATATCCCTAATGGTGACCTGAAGTGTCGGATGGAAGGATTCATCGTCATCGTTCGTCAGATAATAATACCTGGAAGGATCCAAAGAACTCCATTCCTGGTTCTTGGAATTATTTTCCCGGTCCATTTCAAACATGCGGTAGCTGGCTTCCACGGTAGCGGTATTCTTTTCAGTGAGGCTGTAATCGATCCCTGCCTTCAGGTTGATTCCCCGGCGGATTCCCTTGTTGCTGGCATTTGTCACCAGGTATCCGGTCGAATCGTCATAATAGGTTTCCCTGTAACCTTCCCTGAAACCTTTCATTTGCCGGTTCGATGCGTCGGCTCCGAAGGTGATGCTGCTTTTTTTGGTCCGGTAGTTCAGGGTGAAATCAGCAGCTGCTTCCGGACTGGTGCCGGCAGTCAGGTTGGCAATTCCCGACAAACCGTTCAGGCTGTTCTTTTTCGTGACGATATTCAGGATACCGGCCGTGCCATCGGGGTCATATCGTGCGGAAGGATTGGTAATGATCTCAATTTTGTCGATAGATGAGGCAGGGATTTGCTTGAGGGCATCACTGCCGGTCAGGATGCTTGGTTTCCCGTCGATCAGCACCGTGAAGTTCGTGCTTCCGCGCAGAGCCACATTACCTTCTAGGTCAGTGGTGACAGAGGGGATATTTTCCAGGACATCGACAGCTGTTCCTCCTGCGGCATTGATCTGCTGGTCGACATTGACCACTTTCCGGTCGACCTGGTATTCCACCAGAGGTTTTTCACCGACAATTTCCACTTCGTCCAGGTTGTTCACATCCGGGCGAAGGTTGACAATTCCGACATCTTTGACAGGATTACCCTGATTGATGGTGATTCCCGAGATCAGGACTTTCCGGAACCCCATAAAGCGGATAATGACATTGTAAACCCCTTCACCCAGTTTTTTAAATTCAAAGCCGCCGTGACCATCGGTAATGACCCCGTCGATCATAACGGAATCCTCTGAGGTGTATAATGTTACAGTGGCGTATTCTACCGGGGAGGAGGAGGATGCCTCAACGACCTTGCCTTTGATGGTACCGCTGAAAAAAGCTGAAGCAGCGACATGTTCCCTCGAAGGTTGTCCTTTTAAGAGCAAGGTCGCTGCCAGCATTATGAAGAGTACGAGAAGCCTTTTCAAAATCGAATTTTTCATCATTCGATGCGCAAAGCAAATCATAGTTTACTGGTTAAAAAAATAAAATCGATCAAACAGGCAAATTTGCCGATGAATTTTGAATACATTTGATTTTACAACAAATTAAAGGTAAAATGGTTCTGAATTATATCTGGGTCGCCTTTTTTATTATTGCTTTCATTGTAGGATTGATCCGGTTGCTGTTTTACGGCGACATGGAGATATTTCCTGCCATGATGAACAGCACGTTTGATATGGCGAAAACGGGTTTCGAATTATCCCTGGGACTCACGGGTGTGATGACGCTCTGGATGGGACTGATGAGGGTAGGAGAGGCAGGAGGGATTGTGAACCTGATGGCCAGGGCGGTTGGTCCCCTGTTCCGGCGCCTGTTCCCTGAGATCCCGAAGGATCATCCCGCCAGCGGTTCGATCATGATGAACATAGCCGCCAATATGCTCGGGCTGGACAATGCTGCCACTCCCCTGGGTCTCAAGGCTATGACCCAGTTGCAGGAAATCAACCCGGATAAGGAAAGGGCATCCAATGCCATGATCATGTTCCTGGTGCTGAACGCTTCGGGCCTTACCATTATCCCCATCAGCATCATGGTGTACCGTGCCCAGCTCGGCGCAGCTGATCCGTCAGATATCTTCATCCCGATACTGATTGCCACATTTTCTTCGACATTGACAGGTATAATAGCTGTATCACTTTTCCAGCGGATCAATCTCCTCAACCGGACCGTTTTATTTTACCTGGGCGGGTTTACCCTGATCGTGTCGGTCATTATCTGGTATTTCACAACCCTGCCACAGGAGAAAGTTTCCGGAATATCAACAGTGGCCGGGAATTTCATCCTGTTCGCCATCATTTTTTCATTTATCACACTGGGTTTGGTAAAAAAGATCAACGTTTATGAATCCTTTATCGAAGGTGCGAAGGATGGCTTCAGCATTGCCGTTCGGATTATCCCTTATCTCATTGCCATACTGGTGGGTATCGGCGTCTTCAGGGCCTGCGGGGCCATGGATTTTCTGGTGAAAGGCATTGGCTATGGTTTTGCTGCCTTTGGCATAAACACTGATTTCGTCGACGCCCTTCCGACCGCTTTTATGAAACCCCTTAGCGGATCCGGTGCCCGGGGCATGATGGTGGATACCATGAAACAGTATGGCGCCGATTCCTTTGCCGGCCGTCTTTCCTGCATTTTCCAGGGGGCTGCTGATACGACGTTTTATATTGTTGCCGTTTATTTTGGTTCAGTAGGCATTAAAAAGACGCGTTATGCCATTACGTGCGGCCTGATAGCAGACCTGGCAGGTTTGATAGCGGCGATTTTGGTGGCGTATTTGTTCTTTCACTAACCCTCCAAGGGTTATAACCCCTGGAGGGTCCCCCATCACTGCGTGTTCACGAACCAGTTAATATCCTGAACCCTTACATAATCACTTGAATTGAGCGAAGAAACGTATAACTCAAAATAATCCCCGGCATCCACTTCTTCCAGATAGATCACCGTTGAAAATTGAAAAGGCTGATTGGCCGTTGTTATCCTTAAACTGGTCTCGCCGTAACGGATTCCGGTCTGACCATTCTTGACTATCCCCACTGTAAGTACCCTGTTGGAGCTATTGACCTGGATATTCCCGGATATATATACGATGACGTCTCTGATATAATTTGGCTGATAGGTGATCCTGTTGTTATCTATGGTCCATTTGCAGGTGTAATACGAAGTATTCGTCCAGGGTAATTTATACCAGCTGTTTGAATACTGACAGTAAATGTTGGAATTGTTATTCACCACATTGATTTTACAATGCGGGATCTTATTTTCTATGCCTATGTTATTCATGATCTCCGCATCGGCATCCCTTCCATCGGGTCTGGAAAAATCAAATCCTTCAATAAATTCTCCGGTGTTATTCCATGTGTTATTGGAAATGGCTATGGTCGTAAAATTAAAAGTGGAAGGCCGGTATATGATAGCCGTATCGGTACTCTGCGCGCCATAAAAACCACAATTGATGATTGAAATGATGGCTTCGGCCGCATTATTCATTCCAATGCCCCTGGAACAGTTGATGAAGTCTGATTCGGAAATTTTAAATACCGGACCTGTCCCTCCTCCTGTCATATCAATGGCAGTGCTGAAAATATCTTCAAAGTCTGTATCCAGGATCCAGACCTCCGTACTGGCTGAATCCACGATCGCCTTATTAAAATTCAGAAAGTAAGCATTTTTGACCTCATAATAAACGCCTTCCCCTGTCAGATGAATAGCATCTTCCTTTGCACCCCCTCCGTAATTTTCCAGCGTCGACCCATCAAACACGAGCATTTTGAAGTAACATTCCGATTTGCAGCGGAACATGGGCTGTCCGGTCAGCCCTTCACCAGCTTCAAGATACGTTTCTCCAAAAGATAAACCCATGATTGTCAATGGGTAAGGCAGATCAATCTCGATGGTTTCCGTGATCTCATAAGAACCCCCACATAACTGAACTACCATGGGTGCCATCATATGCTCATTCAGAAATGCCACCACCTCTTGCAGGGTCGTCCAGCTGGATTTAGGACATACATCCAGTCTTTTATTAATCCGTGGCAGCTTTTCCCTAATAATCCAGTTGCCTTCATGAGCCGTGTAGGTTTCGGAGCGCCATCGGGATAACCAGCTTTCAGTCGTTCCATCTATAGTTGCACCGTCATATCCTTTCACAAAAACCATGTCCGTATAAGTCCCGGTATTTTTCACGGTGATCGTAAGCCCGTTATCTTCACTGTTGATGGCGGGTAGGGTGAGCGTGATATCGTTTTCGGCCAGCACTACCTTTTCCGATTTGAGGAGCGTGTCACTGACTTGTTTGGTCACTGTAGTTATGGAATAGGTTTCATCCAATAGTCTCTGCCACCGGCTTCCATCCCAGCAATAGTATCCATCAGGAACTATACCCCCGGTGCTGTATACCGTCATTCCTTCCGTGACAGGCCCTGCCAGCGGCACAGCCGAATTTGGATCATCGATCGCCACCCGGGGTGGCAGAAATCCAAGGGAATCACTCTCCAGGTCCAGTATCGCGTTTCCATCAATCACCTGGTTTTCCCCGTCTGTTATCTTCATCTGCGCCCGAACAAAGTGGGATGTGGTTAGCATTACCACTGTCATTATGGTTAAAATCAGACTTTTCATATGTTTCATTAATATGTGAGAGATTGATACTATTTACTTCATTTGCACTATTTTTTATAGAGAAATGCACCTTCAATGCCGTTTTTCTTCAGCTGCCCGATAAAACGGTTGGTGTCTTCTTCCTTTCCGAATCCTTCAATCAGTACTTTATAAAAAGAATCCTCCTCAATGATGCTCACCTTAATATCCATCATTTGTGAGATCCTGTTTTTAAGCGCTTCGGCGTTCGATAGACTGCTGAAGGCCCCGGCCTGCACAGCGAAATTTTGGACCGCGCCATTCCCCGGAATTCCGGTGGTGATTTTCGCCGCGCCATTTTCTACGGATACCGAAC
Source organism: uncultured Bacteroidales bacterium (assembly GCA_964619555.1). Lineage (GTDB taxonomy): Bacteria > Bacteroidota > Bacteroidia > Bacteroidales > JAGOPY01 > JAGOPY01. The sequence continues at coordinate 306,930 of CAZUDV010000004.1, forward strand.
CGGTCTCTTGATTGGAATGATGGAGAAGAAAATCAATCCCATCGAAATAATCGCCGGATATGGATCGCTTAATGGTAAAACTGGCGACGGCGGGATCTGCTACCATATTGAGTTTTGAAAGCTGTAAGGAATCCACTCTCATGAAATAATTACCGGGTCTCAATCCCATGAAGCTGAAAAATCCATCCGGTTCACTGAGGATCCTGGCCACCGGGACGTCCTCTTCGTCATAAATGTTTACTATTATCCTGCCCTGGCCAGCTTTTCCCCTGTTGTTTTCAAGGTAAACCATGCCGGCAACTTCGCCATATACGCTGACCGGAATTTCGACCTTTTTGAACGAATTCGGATCGACGGCAATACTCAACGATTTAATCTTCAGCTGCCAGGAGATATTTTCAAAACTATTCTGATTGAGCTCAACCAGGTAATGGGTGTATGGTTCCAGATCCAGTATCCGGATCGAGGTATCCTTATTATTGTACCGGACCCGTCCTCCGTTTACCCTTAGACTAAGACCTGCAGCCCGTGGTTCATCCGGATCATTAATTCCATCGCCGTCAAGGTCCAGGAAAGGCAGGATCACAATACCTCCTTTTCCGACGCTTACCCTGTTCGTTGCCCCGGCATAATCCGTCGCTGCGTCCAGCATCAGGCTGCCCCTGGCGGATTCTATGAATGTGGTGGCAAGGCTGGATTGCCTGGCCGTTAAGGTAGTTTGCGCAAAAGGCAGATCGTAACGCATACTGAGCTGAATGCTGCGGTATCCGCTCCTGAATCCCTGTTCATAAGCTAAATTCAGGTATCCGTGTGCAAACAGGTGTTTTTCAAGTTCCAGTTTCATCGATACGAACCGGGCATCGTTGTACTCGAATTGTGCCTGCGGCGTGAAGACAAATCTGGCAGGAAGCCTTATTCCCAGTGAAAGCCGGCTGTACACATAAGGATTATCGGGACCGGTGAAAAGGGCATAAGTTGAAAAATTGGTGATCACCCCCAGAACGGAACCTGAAAACATCAGTTCAGTGGTAGTGTATTTCGATTCGGGCATAATGATCTGGTCGACCGTAAGCCGGGAATAGATCATGGTGCGGTTACCTCGGAAAGGAAATGATACAATGAATTTTCTCTGCTCCCTGTAGTTGAAGTTTATAGCGCTCTGGTTGCGGTCATACCAGGTATAATAGGCTTCGAACTGCAGATCCGATGGCAGGCGGTAACTCAGGATCCCCCTGGCCCTCACACCATAGGTGTATTCCCCTGATAGCAGGAGATTCCTGGCCATCCGCATGGAAATATTCGCAAAGGGCATGGTATTGCCGGATGTAACCGACGACAGGTATTCCACACCGGCGCCTAAAGTGATCCTTTTGCTCAGGCCGTAATGGATATCGCCCCGGGAATAGATACTATGGAGTTTGTCCTCAACCATTCCTCCGCTCAGGGTGTATTCAAATTCTTTGTGAGGAAGAAAATTGAACGGAATGCTGATGTTTTGCTCCTTTGACCGTTCTTCCCCCCAGGGACCGTAGTACCTGAGCTTAACATCCGTATTGCCATACACCAGCGGAACCTCGAAGGTGAAAAAACCGGATGGATCAGCCTTAGTATAATCAACCAGGACGTTGTTTACATACAGTTCGACAATCCAGCCCGGTTCCGTATGGTCGGCCAGGGTGTAGGTCCCGAATGCCCGCCTGAACGAGGAAGGAGTGTTGGTCAGCTGCACCCCGACCACCGGATCGTAAATCGTCGAAGTCGACTGCGCATCGATCTTCCCGATGGCGAACTGCCTGAGAGGCCTGAATTCATTGTCGACAAACCTCCACAGGTACTGCTGGTCCCTTTCGCGGAATGGCTGTATGGTACTATAATTCAGCGTGACATTGGCTTCCCCGCCTGCTATCACCGATCCCAGGGAAAGGGTAGCCCTGGTCTCTGTTTTTTCACCGGGTTGTTGAGTGGAAATCAATGACCAATCCGCCATGCCGAAATGGAATCCCGGATATCTTCGTGGTATAAGAGTGTCAGCCGGTCTTTCTCCACGCAGGTTCTGTATGTTCTGTCTCATTAATTCCTGTCGCATTTCTTTAATAGCCGGCAGTTCCAGGTCGGTCACCAGGCTGACTGACAGGTTCCTGAAACTAAACCGGCAGTCCAGCCCGAACACCTCCCCAAAATAACCGGCCTTTAAGTAAAGCGCTGAGGTTGTCCGGATCAGGTCGCCGGGCTGAATTAAAAATGCCTTGCCCCGGTAATGAATAGAATGAGAGTTCCGGTCAATTAGGTAAGTGTCTTCGGGATTAATGAAGAAACCACTGATGGAGTCCAGGGCCGGACTGATCGTATTTTTAATTTTAAGATAAGAAAAAAGATCGGAAACAGACAAGTAAGTATCTTCCCCTTTTACCAACGAAGCGATTTCGGCACCTCCTATTCCTTTGACATCAAGGAACAGGTTCACTTCATCGTATTCCGGGATAGCCTGGGATAATGCAAGATTCCCGTTTATATTGGAACAGAGGATAATCAGGGAGATGACGATATTTTTATATAATGCTGAAGCCAGGTTGTTGTAACTTGTGGAATATTTGAGCACTTCAGCCATCTTCTATTCTCTGATCGCAGTGCAGGATCTCATTCCTGGATAAAGGTGATATCAAAGCTTCCACTGTAATTTCCAGGCGGATTGGCGCCTGGAGAACCGACGATCAGTGTTCCGCCAATTCTGACTTCTGTTCTCGCCGGGGAACCGCTGGTCGCAATGAACGGACTGCCGGTATCGGCCTCCCCGATCTGCATGGTCATGGAACCGCCGTTGCTTCCTGTTAGAGTCACATAGGTCCCGTGAACAATATGGATGATGCACCCCGGTTCCGATTCCACTTCGAATATCGCGGGATAGAAGGCATATCCCATACCGGCCAGTATGACATCACCGGTTGCCACCCTGAGGCCATTGTAATCCACTTCTACCGTCCCCCCGTTTATGCTCTGGTAAAATGCCCCAAAACTCAGGTTTTGCAGTGTGTATATTGAAACAGGCACCGGTGGTTTCTCCTGTGCGGAGGATTTTGGAAAATTGCCGCAGAGTAATACCGTCATCACGATGACAACCGGGCACAGTTTTGCATATGATTTGATCAATCTCATTATAGCCGGGATATCAATATTTTAATAGCAAATACGCCATCGGAAGAGGAAAACCTGAGCAGGTACAAACCTGTCGGTACGCCGGGATCGGCATCAAATTCATCGCTTCCACGGATATCCATTTCCCATAATTGCTGCCCCGTAAGGCTGAACAGCGCCAGGGTTCCGGATTCGCCCGGCCCGAGAAAAGATTCCACATGAAGACGGCCATCCGAACAGAAGACCCGGATTGGATCCGGATGATCTTTTTCATCCACCGGATCATCATAGCTGAATACCAGGAAGAACCGGTCATCATTCCCTCCTTGTTCCAGGTTAAAACCCTGGTCATGAATTAAATCGAGACGATGATGGATGCCCGATTTCTTATCCCATAGATAGATACGAAGTCCCGGAGGGAGATTATTTGTTGTGCGCATAAAGAATTGGACATCACCTCCCACGAGATTCCGGAGGCCCAGCGGGACTGTTTTTTGTCCAGCAGGTCCCGTCATACCGCTGATCGAGAGTTTTTTACCGGACTGGGTCAGGGCGAACAGGCTCGGAGACAGCGAATCAGAATTCAACAGTTTCAGGGCATCGTGGCCCGGATCGAATTCATCGGTAGCGCTATCACAGAAATAGATGACCAATGGGTCAGCTTTTGACCGGTGATCAGGGTATGCCGCATAAAGCCTGATTTGTGGGAATAGGTCATTTTCTTTCTTGTGAAACATAGGATTTAGGTCCAGTGTTCTGACAGCATTGGTGCAGCCAAATGTTCCGGTCACGGGGTAAGATCCGTCCGATACATGGACAAAGTATCCCTGCATGGCAGGAATGATCCTGCCGGCAATACCGTCGCTCGAAATACCATTGACATAGGAGCTGTAGGTCCCGGTATACCTGTTGGTATCACTGGCATTGAAGAAATAGATGGCATCGTCGATGTTCTGCCGTGTCCAGCCGGTTTCGGCATCCCAGTCGATAGGGGAGGGATACGGATTTCCGGCCAGGAAGAATCCCTGGGTATAAGGATGTCCATGATTGAAGACCGAGGTTTGGATAGATCCGGAATTTACATTTCCGGAAACAGATACCAGGACTGCGTTGTGCGATGCACCGAAATTGAGGGCATAACCTGATAAGGGTAAAAGCGGGTTGGAACCGGCCGAATAACTGACCCACCCGGAAGAAACCCTGTCTTCATCATACCTGTAAACGGGTGGAAAATCTTCATCCAGATCGATAAAGTTTTCAAGATCGGAAACTATGCCATCAGAAAAGGGAGAGCTGAAGTACGAATAACCGAATCCATCTTCCATAAACCGTTGGTGGATAACCTCCCCCGATATGTCCCCGGTGCCCTCCCCGCTGATGAGCGCCGTTCCTGAAGGACCTGAAAGCAATGTTATATTGCCGTTTGCATGGAGGGTGCCGTCTGCTTTCAGTATCCTCCTGACGGTATTCCCGGGGAGCGTGGCGGTCACATTTCCGGACGCCAAAATGGTCAGATCATTAAAGTTGGTTGCCGATGTCCCTCCCAACTCGCTGTTTTCACCGGCAAAACAAACCTTCCCGGTGGTATCGAGATAGGTCCCATGATTAATCCAGCCAGTGCTGACAATAAGCCGTCCCTTGTTGATTACGTTTGTTTGACTGCCTATTATGATGTTTCCGGTTGCGGTATTCAGTTCTCTTCCTCCTGTATGACCCTGACCGTAACAGGTAAAAGAGATAGCTGCAACAACGCATCCCGTTATTGTTTTGAAGATACTGGATGTATGTGTCGTATGCTTCATGGGTGTTTTGGAGTGGGACTTCTGACCTGCCGTTGGGTCGCCAATCATGCATTAGGGCAATGGAAGCGTAGCCTCTGCCAGTTTGGAAGGTTGGTCATCGGATGCTTCCAGGTAAGTGACTTTCAGCACTCCTTTGTGCAATATGATTTCTTGGGGTACAAACAGATCCATCTGGAATTTTCTGACCCTGTTTGGGGTATACACCGCAAGTCCTTTTACCATCCCCAACAACAGCTTTTCTCCATTTTCCGGAATAAAACTGACCTCAATATCACCATATACCGACATTTCTCCGGTCCTGTGGAAAGTCATGGATAATTTCCGGACCGTATCATTGACCGGTATAAGAGATAAATCATCCAGGGATACCCCGGCGTCGCGGTCCCCAACCCGGATAATAACGGGAATGGTGATCCCGAAAACCGGGGAGATCCTTACGGAGATAGAGCCCGTGTCGATCGATTCCATTTCTTCCCCCAGTGGAACCTGGTCCGGTACGGCCCTGAAATAAATATGCGACCGGTATTCCCCCGGGGTAAGTTCTCCGGTTTTGTTCAGTTGCATTTTAACCACCTGCGATTCATTTGGGCCAAGTGTTACGGTTCTCGGGAAGAACCGGATGTACGGAGAAGCGAATCTCTGGCCTGGATCCGGCTCGGTGATCTGCTCAAAACTGCCGTCTTCTTTCATCCTGTATTGAATGACCGAAATGCTGTAGGTGGAAGTATCCTTTCCGGTATTAGCAAGGTTAAGCTCCTGGGATTTTTTCGGTCCTTCAAAAACGACACGTCTTGGGGTGATCAGTAAGTTGCCCTGTGAAAGAACAACGATCGGATCAACCAAAAGCATGGTTCCCACCAGGATCAGGTTTATCGCTTTCATTGACTTAAATTTATTAATTGTAGTCGAACGTGATTTCATATGATCCCATATAGAGGCCGGGAGGGTTTTCCATAATCATTCCGATGCTCAGGGTAGCTCCCAGGCTTACGGTCTGGACCCCGTTTTGTAAAAATCCTGTTCCTTTGCCAGCCGGGGGATCTGATATCCAGTTCTCCACATTCAGGGTTTTAGATGATGACAAATGTTTTAGTATGACGGGCTCGTCGGGAAGGGTGATGGAAAAGGTCTCATTTTCTTCTCCATTTACCTGGAAGGTAGCCGGATTGCGTGCGCCGCCGCTCAGGATAATCGTCCCGGAAGTTGAAACAATGCCATGGGGCGACATGATGATCTGCCCTCCCTGGGGTCCCGGGGCGAAACGGCCAAAGTTAAGCTGCGAAGTTTCGATGGCTGATATTACTTCCACCACTTCGGCAAAAACCTGGCCGGTGGCAGTGACCTGTGCGCCGGCACGGAAGCACATCAGTACTGTAAACAGAATGACCGGAACTGTAATCTTCATCTGCATAAAGGATAAATTGGACCTTCATATACAAAATACATCAAAATGGCAGGGTCTCCATTTTGAGCCTGATGCAGTATGAAACAGTTCCTACTGGTAATCTACGGTTACAGTAAGGTCGCTCGTATTGGTATAACTTCCTGCGGCCTGGCTTGCATCCACATTCAACGTGGCGCCGACCGTAAGATTGGAAGTGCCCCCGGTAAGGGTCCCGGTTGGGGTGGGATTGCTCGTGAAGGTGTTAACCGTCATCGTTCCGGAAGGGGTCCCCGTAAGCGTGATCGAAGTAGGTAAGGTGATGTTGTAGACATAGCCTGTCTGTCCGGTAACGGTAAAAGCTGCGGCTGAGACCGTACCCGTAACGGCAGGCAGGGTTACGCCACCGGTTGGGGTGCGCGCACCGGCAGGGGTCAGGATAACCGTTCCGGAATTTGCATTAACCGCAACATTCCCGAAATTCATGTCCGAAGTCTTCGTAATGGCAATAGGAGTTACAATGGTTGCATTTGTAACCGCAGATGCTGATACACCTGTCTGAGCGTAAACACTGGCCGAAAATCCAGCCAGGACAATTAGTGCAGCTGTGAATTTGATCATTCTTTTCATAGGTAGAAATTTTAAGTGAGTGTGGTTTAGAGTCGTATCAGTAGCAGGCTGAGTAAAGTTTCTGAATTTTTAACTGTTATCAACCATGTAAAATTCTGCACTTCATTGATAGTATTATCATTATTATCAGATAATTATAATTTCAATGACATTATAATAAAAGAACGTTATCAATAAAAGTACAAATCTAAATATATTACTTGAAATTCATATTTAGGAAGTAAATATTTCATCAAAATGATGAAATTTAGAATGAGATTAAAGAAAAAGCACCAGGATTATTGATTAAATTCGCCATCTTTAAAACAAATTAAATGAAAAAATACTTTCTTTTTCTGGTGCTTATAGCTTTGTCCATCAGTATGTTATCACAAGAGACAGCTATGCAAAGAGGTTCTTACATCTGTTCTCAAAGGAAATCCTCAAACCCGCATCATATTCAGCCCATTCGCAGTCTGAATTCGCCGAAGCATCAATTCGACGTGTTGAATTATACCCTGGATTTCGATTTGTACCATAATTTCACTGCTCCTTATTCCCAGGCTTTTACGGCAAACGAGATCATTACTTTCAGGGTCGATACGGCATTGAACCAAATCAAACTGAATGCTGTCAGCACCTCTATCGGAATTGACCAAGTCGGTTTGGCCGGTGCAACCTTCACGCACCTCCAGGATACACTCACTATTTCGCTTGACCGGACTTATAATCCAGGTGAAATCGTGGATGTCAGCATCGGTTTTAATCATTTCAATGTAGAAGACGGTCATTTTTATTCCAATAATGGCTTTGTTTTCACCGACAACGAACCGGAAGGCGCCAGGTGCTGGTTCCCCTGCTATGACCGGCCGTCGGATAAAGCAAAGCTGGATCTCACGGCCAGGGTGCCGGCCAATGTCCTCCTCGGTTCAAACGGCCGGTTGCAGGATTCCACCACCGTTGCCGATACCACCTGGTATCGCTGGGTAAGTCGTGACCCCATCGCCACGTATCTGATGGTGATATCGGCCAGGGCCAACTGGAACCTGGATATCATATACTGGCCCCGGCCTTCCAATCCCGACGATCCGATGCCGATCCGGTTTTATTACAATCCGGGGGAAAATCCGACCTATATGAAACAGCTTGTTCCCCAGATGGCCGATCATTTCTCAGAACACTACGGGGAACATCCTTTTGAGAAAGATGGGTTCGCTTCATTGAATGATGAATTTGCATGGGGGGGTATGGAAAACCAGACGCTTACCAGCATCTGCCCGGGTTGCTGGTACGAAAGCCTTATCTGCCATGAATTTGCACATCAGTGGTTCGGGGATATGATCAGCCCGGGAACCTGGGCCGACATCTGGCTGAATGAAGGTTTTGCAACCTGGTCGGAATCGTTCTGGTATGAGAGTTATGCGGGTTACAGTGCATACAAAGATGATGTGGAGAACAATGCCACCTATTACCTGCAGAGCAATCCGGGCTGGGCTGTTTATGAACCCGAATGGGCCGTCAATACGCCCTCGAACAATATCCTTTTCAATTATGCCATCACCTACTGTAAAAGCGCCTGCCTTCTCCACCTGTTGAGGTATTCGCTGGGAGATGAACTGTTCTTCCCCGCTATTTATGATTATGCTACGGATACTGCAGACTTCAAATACAAGAATGCAGTCACCGAAGATTTCCAGGCCAGCCTGGAAGAATCTACCGGCCAGGACCTCGACTGGTTCTTCGAAAACTGGGTAAAACAGCCCAATCATCCCGTCTATCAGAATGAATACAATATAAAAAACAATGGCGACGGAACCTGGAACGTGAATTTTTATGCCAACCAGGTGCAGACCAATGCCGGCTTCTTCCCCATCCCCATTGAGGTTTATATCTATTTTATGGGTGGTACCGATACCATTGTCAGGGTGATGAACGACGTGAATCAGCAAGTGTTCAATTTCACGTTTGAAAAGCAGCCCACCAATGTCTTCTTCGATTTCACCAATGAGATCGTTCTGAAACAGGCTACACTGGTGGTTGGGATTGATGAGAGTGAAGTTGGCACCCAACCGTTCAGGCTTTACCAGAATTATCCGAATCCGGCAACCGGTTCGACCCGGATTTCTTATTCCATACCCGAAAAGACCAATGTAAACCTATCTGTTTTCGATTTGAACGGAAAGAAGATGATTCAACTCGTGGATGGAGTCCGGGATCGGGGCACTCATTTCATACAATCAGATGTTTCAATCCTTGCCCGCGGAGTTTATTTCTACCGCCTGCAGGCAGGGAATTTCATGGAAACCAGGCAGATGGTGGTGTATTAGCGGTGAATCTGAAGCATCTATAACTTAACAAAACTTTTATATTTTACCCTGTTCCAGTAAACCTGGCATTTGAGGCAGGGAATATCTTTTCTGTCGGCTGGACCACCCATCAGAAGTTTTCGTGCCGCCTGCATCTTGTCGGAATTAAGGCAGGCTTCCAGTCCTTCTTCGAAGGCATTGCCATAATCGTCCCAGTAATTGATGCAGCATCCCACTAATCTTCCGTCTGCATTGATCCGCGGGCCTTTCCATAGCTGGAGGCAGCAATCATCCACATAATCTTTCCCGGTTTTCTCCCGGTATTCATTCCGGTCAGCGGCATTTTCCTTCAACAGGGATCGCAGCTTTGCTTTGTCGTTGACCGGAGAAAAATTCTCGAAGTACATATCTTCCCAGGACAATTTCAGCCTGAATTTCATCCGGAGTTCCTTTGCCATTTCCCGGGCTTGGCTGATCTCATGCTCATTATGCCCGAATGCCACGAATTGCCAGTAAAGGTTAGGATATTGGCTCTGGTATTTATCCTTATAGATGTTAATTTTTTTTATATGACCGATGATCTTATCAAAATTGCCATTCACCCTGTAAACGGAATAGGTTTCATGGCTGGCCCCGTCGATGGAACACGTAATATTCCTGACCCTGTACCGCACCAGGTCTTCAAGCACTGTATCGCTGACTTTGTTCAGGTTGGTGCCATTCTCAATGGTCAGCGTTACCCGGTGATCGAAGGCAATTTTCAGGATATCGCTTATTTGCGGGTTTAAAAATACTTCTCCCCAGTTTGACAATTCCACTTCCGTGATCCAGGGGTGTTGCCTGATAAATTGCTCAAATTTTTCAGGAGATAAAAATACATTACCGAGGTGTTTACCTATGATTCCCCTGGCAGTCGGGCAGGTCCGGCATCTGAGCTGGCACATGGTGGAAGCCTCGATCCCGACCTTGAGCGGCCTGGAATAATTCTTTTTAACGGCATGATGAAATTCGAACACCAGGTACCTGGCTGTGTCAGCACCCGGGTTGTTCATCCCATGCGGTTCTCCGGCGGCATAAAAGATGACGTCATTGGGTTTTGCCCGGGTATTCAGTGTTTCGACCTCCCCTTCCAGGACGATTATAGCGACATCATAAGGGTCGGAATGAGCAGGATAGCCAGCTGCTGGCGGTAGCTGAGAGAGGTGACACTGAAGCTTCGGCAGAGTGACCGTCTGGCCTTCAAACAGCCGGACGAAGGAGAATTTTTCCCCTGAAAGGCCGTTGTAAGCACCGGCCAGGCCGGAGTAAAATTTAAATCCGACGGAATCCATTCTGCTTATATGTCGGCCTGACCATTTGAACATCAGATAACTGGCTGGCACTGATCCAACGGCTTCGAGAGAATGGGGGAAATAAGCAGGGTAATAAACAAAATCCCCGGCTTTTACCCTTCTTTTACGGTCCATTCCGGCGGTTGAATCCTCCGGCAGGAGGAGATCTGCCTGTCCTGCCAGCATGATCAGTATTTCCTCGTCGTCATGGCTATGCGGTGGATGCGGGCAATGACCTGGCATTAGCACGGAAGCATGACAAGAAAGCGTATATTTTTCTTTCAGTTTCCTGTTGAAAAGCGGATATCGTTTCCAGCCATGCGCTTCATCCGGACCCAGAGGGACTCTAAGGGGATAGACACGGCTTAAAGATGGCTTCTTTTTTTTCTTTGCGGAGTATTTTGAAGGTCCGAAAAGGAACCATCGGAGTTTTTTGAGGAAACGATTGAGCATATTGCAAAGGTGGGGAATATTTTGCAACCCTCCAAGGGTTTAAACCCTTGGAGGGTCCTCCCCTCCCTCCCCTCACAATCGAATCAATATTTTTAATACTTTTATTCAATAACCTGAACAGATGAAACCAAACCGCCGCCTTAAACTCATTGATACCGATCCCTGGCTTCAGCCATGCGAAAAGGATATCATCGACCGATATGACCGCTACAAAAACCGTGTCAAGGAGATCCTGAAAGATTTTGGCAGCCTGATGGAATTCGCTGAGGGCTATAAGTATTTCGGTATCAACTACAATCGGAAGCAAAAAGGGTGGACCTACCGGGAATGGGCTCCGCAGGCCAGGGCTCTTTATCTCACCGGGGATTTTAACAACTGGGAGCCGTTCTCACACCCTCTCAAGAAGAATGACTTCGGCGTTTGGGAGATCTTCCTGGAGGAAAAACTTTACAAAGACACTTTTGTGCATGGCAGCAAGATCAAGGTGCTGGTGGACTCACAGAAAGGGCTGCACTACCGTATACCTGCCTATATCACTCGCGCCCTGCAGGATGAAGATACCAAGAATTTCACCGGCCAGCTGTGGTTCCCGCCAAAATTCAACTGGGCAGGGGATAATTTCAACGCCGAAGCGCTCGGGGAACTTTATATTTACGAATGCCACGTCGGAATGGCACAGGAGAAGGAAGGCCCGGGCACTTATGCCGAATTTACGGAAAATATCCTTCCAAGGGTGAAAAAAACCGGTTACAACGCCATCCAAATGATGGCCATCCAGGAGCACCCGTATTATGGTTCCTTTGGCTACCATGTTTCCAATTTCTTCGCACCTTCATCCCGGTTCGGCACGCCCGAGGAATTGAAAATGTTGATCAAAACGGCACACCAGATGGGTATTGCGGTCATTCTTGACGTGGTCCACTCCCATACGGTCAAGAATATCGTCGAAGGGCTGAACGAATTCGATGGCTCCGACTCACAATATTTTCATCCCGGACCGAGAGGGGAGCACCCGCAATGGGATTCCAAACTATTCGACTACGGAAAGACTGAGGTGCTGCGTTTTTTACTTTCGAACCTGCGTTACTGGCAGAAGGAATTCCGCTTCGACGGCTTTCGTTTCGACGGAGTCGGCTCCATGATGTACCATCATCATGGATTGGAAACCATCGATTCACGAGAGAAATATTTCAGTGAAGGCGTGGAATGGGATGCCATTACCTACCTGCAATTGGCCAATACCCTCATACATGGCATGAGTCCTTTGGCGATTACTATTGCAGAGGATGTCTCAGGGATGCCAGGACTGACCTTCCCGGTGGAAGAGGGGGGGCTTGGCTTCGATTACCGCCTCGGCATGGGGATCCCCGATTTCTGGATCAAGTTGTTGAAAGAATACCGTGATGAAGACTGGAACATCCATGAGATGTGGCACGTGCTGAACGACCGCTTGCCTCATGTGAAGACCGTGGCCTATGCAGAGTCGCACGACCAGGCGTTGGTGGGCGACAAAACCCTGGCTTTCTGGCTGATGGATAAGGAGATGTACTGGCACATGCAGAAGGATGACCCGGACCTAATCGTCGAGCGAGGCATCGCGTTGCACAAAATGATCCGGTTGTTCACCATCGCTTTGGGAGGACAGGCTTACATGACCTTCATGGGTAATGAGTTCGGCCATCCCGAGTGGATCGACTTCCCGCGGGAGGGCAATAACTGGAGCTACAAATATGCCCGCCGGCAGTGGTCGCTGGTGGATGACCCTAACCTAAAATACCAGTACCTGGCCGCTTTCGACCGGGAAATGATCCGCATCATCAAGGAACACCAGGTGATGACCTCGCTGTTCGGCAACCAGATCAACATGGACGAGACGAATAAAACCATCGTCTTCGAGCGCCGGGGACTCATCTTCGTGTTCAATTTCCATCCCTTCAATTCGGTACCTGATTACGCCTTCCCGGTGCCACGCTGGGGAGAGTACCGTATTATCCTGAATTCCGACAGCAAAATGTTCGGAGGGCACGGCCGGGTCGACGATTCGATGATCTACGACGCGTTCACCGACCCGGTGGGGCACACTCCGTTTCTGAAGATATACAACACCAACCGGACGGCGCTGGTGCTGGAGCACTTGTAGACAAGGGGACAGGAGGACAGAGGGACCTGGGGACAAGGGGACAGGGGGAAAGTTACTAACAGTACGGGTATATTTAAAGGATTTTCCGATCAATAAGAAAAAGTGTTTAACCTTCTAATCTTATTTTATGAAAATCCATCACCATGAAGAACTGGAAGTCTACCAGGAAGCATTCAATGTTTCGGTTGAAATTTTTGAACTGACTAAGTCCTTTCCAAAAGAAGAACTTTACTCATTAACAAATCAGATCAGGAGATCATCAAGATCAGTGTCTGCAAACCTTGCTGAAGGATTCAGGAAACGATTCTTCCAGAAGTCTTTTGCTTCCAAGATCAATGAATGCGAAGGAGAAGCCGCTGAAACCCAGGTTTGGATAAGATATGCCGAAGCATTCAAGTATATCGACAAAGAGCGATCTGCAAAGCTTTATGAAACCTATGACCAAATTCTAAAGAAACTGGTAACTATGAGAAACAACGCCGAAAAATGGTCCATCGACCACTAAACTCCCCTTGTCCCCCGGTCCCCTTGTCCCCTTGTCCCCCGGTCCCCTTGTCCCCTTGTCCCCCGGTCCCCTTGTCCCCTTGTCCCCCGGTCCCCCAGTCCCCCTGTCCCCCGGTCCCCTTGTCAGGTTGGACCAGCAAAGTTTTATAAATATGAATTATATTTGTGAAAAATATTTATAATGAAACCGGTGACATTTACCAGCACGCTGCCTGAGGATATTTTGAAGACACTTGAGACATATTCTGTCAAATTCAGGGTTCCCCGGAACCGAATCATGGAACAGGCGCTAAGGGCTTATTTCGAAAGACTGAAGCAGGCGGAATATATCCGTTCATTTAAAAAAGCGGCCGGCGATCCCGAGATGGAGTCCCTGTCTGAAGAAGGTCTCGAAGATTACCTGAAAATCCTGGATGAACCATGAAACAGAGGGAGATCTGGCTGGCAGACCTGAACCCGGTCAAAGGCAGCGAGCAGAAAGGCATCCGGCCGGTGGTCATCATCAGTGGCAATTCAATGAATGACAACACTGGCATCTGTATCATCTGTCCGTTATCCACCAGGATAAAAAACTATGCCGGTTGCCTGGTCTTGAAGAAGGATGGCATCAATGGCCTGGATCAAGATTCAGAAGTGATCACCTTCCAGGTCAGGACGATCTCACAGGAGCGGCTGATAATTAAAATGGGTGAAGTCTCCAGAAGCCAGCTGCAGATCCTGAAAACCGGCCTGTTGGAGATTTTGACGTATTAATAACATCGAAACAGCCAGTTCTTTCCTCACCCCCGGTCCCCTTGTCCCCCGGTCCCCCGGTCCCCTTTTCTATCCAATGTCCTCCTCCAGTGCCTGCAACTGAAGTTCGAACTGAACGATTTCGGCCTTCATCGCCTTTTGAAAGGCTTTTTCGAGCTGCTCCGGGTCCAAGGGCTTAAGAAGGTATTCCATGCCGCTCAGCCTGAAAGCGCGGATCATGTTTTTATCCATGGCAGAGACGAAGATTACCCGGAAGGGAATGGACGCAAGGGCGTGCAATAGGTCGAATCCTGTTCCGTCGCCCATATATATATCGAGTAAGACAAGGTCAGGCTCCAGGTCCCGGATGAGTTCCATGCCGCTCTTCACCCCACCGGCCTGCCCCACTACCAGGGCTTCCGGGCAATGCCGTTCCACCAGCTTTGCCAGGGTTTCCCGGATGTGGGGCTCGTCGTCGATGATGACTACTCGTGTCATGGTGTGTTCAGGTGTTCAGGTGCTCATGTGGCTATTGATCATAATTTGATGATCTTACTTGTATTCAATTCATTGTCAATATTGATCCGGATTAAGTAAATTCCGGCAGGCAAATTGCTGATATCCAGTTCCGGGTTCCTGGTTCCGGGTTCCTGGTTGAATTTGGCAACCACATTTCCCAGGTAGTCTACTATTTCAATTTTGTAATTTGGGATTTGAGATCTGGAAGACGTAATATGGAATTTCCCTGTGGTGGGATTGGGATAGATGCTGACTGTCGACTGCTGACTGCCGACTTCTTCAGGCGGCTCCGGGACTTCCACGAAGATTGAACATTCATACGCTCCCATATCGAAAAGGTTCCGCCAGGGGCGGGGAGTACCTTCCAGGTCGTAGTGAGGGGCATAATACATCAATCCGCCAATCGTCACGAAATCTGCTCCGTAATCGGTGCAGGGACTGTATTGGTCAATATGTAAAGCTTCATCGATAAACCCGGGATCGGCATTGATGTTACCCTCGCCGGTCCAGACGGTTTCGCCTTCAATATCAGAATACTGACATTGAACTACACTGGATCCTGCAGTAAAAATGGAAGGCCCTGCGGCAGATGCGGTATTACCCCAGATGATGTTGTTAAACGCAAATACTTTGGCATCTTCCGCATATATGCCACCTCCGTGCTCCCCACCGTTTTCAGTGATTGTATTATTGATCAGCACGACAGTGTCATTCGGGATATACACGTAGGTCCCACCGCCATCGGTGCCTGT
The DNA here is from genome assembly GCA_964619555.1 of uncultured Bacteroidales bacterium. GTDB lineage: Bacteria > Bacteroidota > Bacteroidia > Bacteroidales > JAGOPY01 > JAGOPY01. Next base: position 322,591 of record CAZUDV010000004.1, read on the forward strand.
GTTATTCTTCAGGATATTGTTCTGTATCACGCAACTGCTCTGGTAGATCGCAATCCCGCCTCCATTCATGTAACCACCGGTAAACGTATTCGCTTCAATCAGGTTGTTTTCCACCAACACATCACTCGAGGCATTGTTATCGATCAAGACTCCTGTTCCATATCCCCATTTACCTGCAGCCACTTCGATCTCATTGAATGAGATATTATTTCCGGAGATGATCGCAGAGCAGTCCCAAAAAATGCTTAATCCACCGGTGAGGGCTACATCGGTGCTGCTACTGACAGTTTTGGCTTTATTATGAGTGATGTCATTATTCCTGATCTGCACATTAGTATGGCCGAAGTCGCTCCTGCATCGCACCCCGCCTCCGTCGCCACGATACGGGCCTTCTGCCTCGTTCCAGGAAACCTCGTTGTCTTCCATGATCAGATTGTACCAGCAGTCAACCCCGCCACCGTCACCTTCATCCAGGCTACTGATGGCTTTATTTTGCTTAATCCTGTTGCCCCTTAGAACTACCCAGGGTATTGGATCGATCGGGCCTCCGGCAAGAACACCTCCTCCCATGGTCCAATAGTCATTATGAACTTCGTTGTATTCGATGTGATTGTTGAGCAACTTGCCCCCTGAATATTGGATAAATACACCTCCTCCTCCCCTGAAAACCCCCAGGTATATCCCGGTTCCGCCAGTGATGGTGAATCCGAGAAGTACTGAAGTGGTATCCTCTCCTGAGGACATGAACACCACTGAGCAAGTATCCGGATTATTTGGCTGGCTGCCGTTGATGATGGTGTTGTTGATGTGGTTGGTGTCGCCGTCCATCATGAAGTTGCTGGCAAGCATGAACGGCTTTCTGCCAAACAGGTTGATGTTTTCATAGTAGATCCCGTCGGACACCAGGACGGTATCGCCGTTGGATGCGGCGTTGATGGCTTCCTGGATGGTTGCATAATCTGCGGGTACATCGAAAAAAGTCGGATCGTGGTAGATTTCGATCTGGGAAAGATATTCATTGTCATCATTTTCTCCCCCGGCTACGATCAGGTAACCGTCGATCCCGAGAACAGAATGGTTGATGAGCCCCTGGGTCAGGTAGTCCACCGACCAGGTATTGCTGGCCGGATCATAAATATCGATCACATCGGATGGTAAGCGGTAACCGCTGCCGGTGAACTCGCCACCGCCGGCAAAGAACGCTTTACCGCTGATATTGGCGCCGTTGGTCTGTGCCGCCCGGGGATCTGAAATCGTAGCGGTTGACCAGGTATTGGTCTCATAGTCATAAATATCCACCACGTCTGTTGGATGATTATTGGAGGTCACACCACCGGCGATGATCACCTTTTTCCCCACCGTGACCGCATTGGCCATGCCCCTCGCCTGCGACAATGTAGCCGTTGACCAGGTTTTGGTAGTGAAATTGTAAATATCCACCCTGTCGGTGGAACTACTTACGCCTTTCAGCCCCCCGGCGAAAATGGCCATGTCACCCACCACAGCTGATGCGATGCCTTCCCTGGCCATGGAAAGCTCAGCTGTGCTCCATTCACCGGTTTGAACATTGTAAATGTCTACCCGTGAGGTCCGGGTGCTGGCCGGATAGATAAATCCACCGGCAATCATGACAGTATCGTGATAACTGACCGAAGTGATGGAAAACCTGGCCTGTGACAGCGCTTCCACTGTCCATTGCCCGGTCAGGGTGTCGAAGATATCAACCGTGCTATAAGACACTGTAAAGTCAAATCCTCCCGGGAAAATGACCTTGGATCCGCAGGTGATACCGCCACCGATGATTTCTCTGGCGACAGAGAGGTCCCCGATAACCTCACAGGTGTTTGTGGTGACGTTATAGGTTTCGACGGTGGTCAGGTAATTGGTACCATTGAATCCCCCGGCATAATAGGCTTTGTTGCCAAGGGTTGCAGAACCCATGAACGACTTGGGCCCTGATAAGTTGGTGTACGTCCACTGCCCGAACGACAGGCAAATGGTGCAAAAGAGAAAGGCTGATAGAAGGGTAAATTTTTTCATGACTGGTAGGTTAATTGTTAAACTGTCACATTGTTACATTGTTCTATTGTTCAATTGTTCAATTGTTATATTCTGTAAACCACACAGAATTCTATTGTGTTTCCTATGTGTTCTATTGTGCCTGTGTGGTTAATCAAATCTAAATTTAATCCCAGGCTCAGGCAGAATTGATTCCGATGAGTGATCGCCGGGAAGCATCTAGGGAACGCGGGGGGCGGTTGAGGGAAAGTTAACAGTTCCCAGTTCGCAGTTCCCAGTTGGCAGGCAGGAGATGAATGATCATCAGCAGTAATGCGAAACTTTCAGATATGAAATTCAATGGTGTTTGTTGGACAAATAAATAAATTTCTGGGATTTTATCTAATGACAATAAACTCAATCATGCTTGATCATCGCGATATGGCAAGTCCTATAAAATTTGATTCCAGGTCGTAGGGACCACACTCGTAATACATGAATTGGATCGTATCACTGAATAACAGCGATGGATTTTCCATGTTTCCAATCCGGCCCTGGCTGTTGACGAACGGATCATCTTCGGAACAGTAAATCGGGTTGCCGGTGTATTTTTCCCAATGAATGCCATCCAGGCTGGTGGCGTAACCGATCGCTTTTAAATCCTCCCGATTATGTGTCTTGCTGGCACCATAGTACATTCTGTAACCTTCAGGATGTTTGGATACATTCGCAAGCCATAAAAAGCCATCGTCCCATCCGCCGTTATTTCCCGGCATCACCACTGGATCACTTTCTGCGAATGGATGCTGAGTGGTCATCGGATCGTTATATTTTTTCCATTTCAAACCGTCCTCAGAGGTTGCCAGACCGATATAAAACTCTTTAAAAGTTGCAATATCCCTTCCCCCCGAATAATACATGATAAACCCGCCGTCTTCTGATCTTAGTATTGAAGAGGGTATGATAAAACCGGCATCCCATTCTCCTTTTGAACCGGAAACAAGCACAGGAAACTCACTTTTTTTCCAGGGTCCGGCAGGCGACTATGCCGTGGCTCTCCCGGCAGCAGAACCGGGGGCGAATGCCATAATATCCTGGGCATTATAGTACATCAGCCACAATGAGTCGGTTTTCAGGACTATCCCCGGCCCTACGGTGATTGCATCGAATCCTTCATTATCTGCGGAGACGATGGGGTTGTCATGACTTTTTGTAAAATGCAATCCATCCTTGGATGTGGCAAAACCGATGGCTATGTTGCCCGTTCTGTTTCCCCCGAGGTAATAGAGGTAGAAAATCCCATTATCGAAAACAATTTGCGGGACCCAGAGAAATAATTCATCCCATGAACCGGGCTCACCGGGGGATAAGATTGGGTTGCCCTCATAGGCCTTGAATTTCAAAGGTGCTGAAGCGGGATCCTGCCGGCAGGATGGTGCCATGGTGCATGTCAGGATGAGGCAGGCCAGGATGAGGTATCGGTTCATTATAAAGTTACTTTCATTCTATCCCTACGGGATGATCGTTTTCAATTGCCCGCTTTCTCCCCGGGATTTCATCCCGGGTTACAATATCTGCACCCCTACGGGGTGCCTCCAAACCGACAACTGACCATGCTCAGTTTCCTCCTCCCTCCCCCTATTGGGGGAGGGCCGGGGAGGGGGCTGACC